>CAVXSA010000008.1:0-155664 GCA_963764285.1 uncultured Flavobacteriaceae bacterium | reverse complement strand
CCAATACCTTGGTAGTGAATTCACAATTCACTACTAAAGTTGGACGTAAAATTAAAGGTACTCCCCTACATTTATCAAAAATAAAACACACCCATGGAAAACTATAGCGGAGAAAAAATTCCTGTGGCCACCACTTCGGGAAGTTATGCGTACGGCTGGCAGCAGATGAAGAAGTATTTTTTATACTTCCTGGCCATCATTTTGATCGTTAGCATTGCTGATTCCCCTTTTTCCAAGATCAGTGATATGGAATGGGAAAATAACCCGGTCAACTACTTCCTTCAAATATTGGCTATGGCTTATGGCATTTTATTTTTGCCCATCATCAAATACGGCGGCGACCTTATGGTACTTCGCGGCATTCGCAACGAGGAATTGGACTTCGGCGAACTGGTAATAGGGTTTAAAAAGAACTATTTCAATATCGTACTTGCCCACCTGATCACCACTGCGATCATCATTATCGGGTTTATCTTTTTTATTGTTCCAGGAATTATTTTGGCCTGCCGGTTGGTCTTTGTATCCTACTTGGTCATGGATAAAAACATGGAACCCATCGCCGCCATCGAAAAAAGTTGGGCCATGACGCAAGGCCACGGTTGGCGAATTCTGGGTATGGCTCTGCTGGCCGTGCCTATCTTTCTTCTTGGATTACTTTGCTTTATTATCGGGGCGGTGGTCTCTGTTATGTGGATCCTTTCAGCTTTTGCGGCGTTATACCATGCCATTGATTTGAAGGAGAAGGCTAGTTTGATGGGTGAGTAGTGTAAAGTGCTTAGTGAAAGAAGTAAAAAGTGGAAAGGAAGAAGTATAAAGTGATAAGTGAAAAGTGTTCAGTGGGCAGTTGGCAGTATGTAGTAAAACAGTATGCAGTGAACAGTGGGCAGTTTTATAGAAACCGCCGTAGTAAATCCATCGGTACTTGTATGCAGTGAACAGTAGGCAGTAGTCAGTGAACGGTAAACAGTTGGCGGGTAATAAGGTTTTATCGCTAAAGTAAAATTTTACGTTGAAAGCTAATGCATTTACTTTACTTAATACACTGAACACTGAACACTGAACACTGAACACTGAACACTGAACACTGAACACTGAACACTGAACACTGAACACTGAACACTGAACACTGAACACTGAGCACTGAGCACTGAAAAGTCGGCAGCCTCTAAAAAAGTCCCATTATGATATGGTTGCGTCTGCCGGAGCATGTATTTCGAATGGGGCCAATGCTTTCAATGCCCCTTCTGCGCTCGTGACTCCTTCAAAAACCAGCAACAAACGCAATCCTTTCCGGGTCTGTTTTTCCTTTATCTTACAGACTTGGGCGTGGGACTGTACGAACTGTAACACTTTGGTAAAGGTGTCGGTCTGGTAGAAAGCGGACTGTTGGTCGGAGATAAAGTACCCGATCATCTTGCCCTTTTTCATCACAATCTTTTCGAGTCCGATGCGGTTGGCAATCCATTTGATCCGAACGGAATTTAATAAATCCTCCGCTTGGGTCGGTAGTTCGCCGAAGCGGTCGACGAGTTCGGTCTCGAATTTTTGTAGGCCTTCCTCGTCCTTGACCTGATTGAGTTCGGTGTATAAGTTGAGGCGTTCGGTGATGTTATTGATGTAGTCGTCGGGAAAGAGCAGTTCAAAGTCGGAGTCCAGTTGCGTTTCTTTTACAAAGACTTTTTCATGATGGCCCTCGACTTCTTCGTAGAGTTCCTTGAACTCGTTTTCCTTTAATTCGTCGATGGCCTCGGCCAGTATCTTTTGGTAGGTCTCGAAGCCGATTTCGTTAATAAATCCGCTTTGTTCGCCGCCGAGCAAATCGCCTGCGCCGCGGATTTCCAGATCTTTCATGGCGATGTTAAAACCGCTGCCGAGTTCGGTAAACTGTTCGAGGGCCTCGATGCGCTTGCGGGCATCGGTGGTCATTACATCGTAGGGGGGGGTGATAAAATAACAGAAGGCTTTTTTGTTGCTGCGTCCTACACGTCCGCGCATTTGGTGTAGGTCGCTCAGCCCAAAATTGTTGGCGTTGTTAATAAAGATAGTATTGGCGTTAGTGACATCCAATCCACTTTCGACGATGGTGGTAGAAACCAGTACGTCAAACTCCCCGTTCATAAAGCTGAGCATCAGGCTTTCCAGTTTTTTACCTTCCATCTGCCCATGGCCGATACCGACCTTGGCATCGGGCACTAGGCGCTGTATCATGCCGGCCACTTCCTTGATATTCTCGATACGATTATGGATGAAGAACACCTGCCCGCCGCGCTGGATCTCATAACTGATGGCATCGCGGATAATCTCTTCGGATAAACGGATTACTCGGCTTTCGATCGGATACCTGTTCGGGGGCGGGGTATTGATAACGGACAGATCCCGTGCTGCCATCAAACTAAATTGTAAGGTACGGGGGATGGGGGTCGCCGTCAGCGTGAGCACGTCAACATTTTCCTTGATGGACTTCAGCTTGTCCTTGACCGATACGCCGAATTTTTGTTCCTCGTCCACGATGAGGAGTCCAAGGTCTTTGAACTTTACCTTTTTGTTGACAAGCTGGTGGGTGCCGATGATAATATCGACCTTTCCTGAAGCTAGGTTTTCCAAGGTCTCCCGCCGCTCTTTGGCGGTGCGGAAGCGATTCAGATAGTCAACGGTAACCGGCATGTCGGCCAGCCGCTCCTTGAAGGTACGGTCGTGTTGAAAGGCCAAGATAGTCGTGGGCACCAAAACGGCGACCTGTTTGCCGTTGTCTATGGCCTTAAAAGCGGCCCGGATGGCGACCTCCGTTTTTCCGAAGCCTACGTCGCCACAGATGAGACGGTCCATCGGGTGTTCACTTTCCATATCGCGCTTCACCTCTTCGGTCGCCTTGCCCTGATCGGGCGTATCCTCATAAATGAAGGAGGCCTCAAGTTCGTTCTGCAAGTAGCTGTCGGGTCCGTATTTAAAGCCCTTGTCCAACCGGCGTTTCGCATAGACCTTGATCAGGTCGAACGCAATTTTTTTGACCCGCGTCTTGGTTTTCTGCTTGAGTTTTTTCCAGGCGGCGGACCCGAGTTTGTAGATTTTGGGAACGGCCCCGTCCTTCCCGTTAAACTTAGATATTTTATGTAGGGAATGAATGCTTACATACAGGATATCGCGCTCGCCGTACATCAGTTTAATGGCTTCCTGCTTTTTGCCTTCCACATCGATTTTTTGCAATCCCCCGAACTTACCGATACCATGGTCGATATGGGTTACGTAATCGCCGATTTCCAGTTTGTTGAGTTCCTTTAGTGTGATAGCCTGTTTTTTGGCATAGCCGTTTTTCAGGTGGAACTTATGGTAGCGTTCAAAAATCTGGTGGTCGGTATAGCAGACGATTTTCAGGCCATCGTCGATAAAGCCTAGGTACAGCGGAAAAACGACCGTTTGATAGTGTACGTGCTCGTTCGCATCCTCAAAGATCGCCTGAAAGCGTGTGGCCTGGGTCTCGCTGGCGCAAAAGATATAATTGGTGTAGCCTTGGTCTTTATATCCGTTGAGGTTCTGGATTAACAGGTCGAACTTTTTGTTGAATGACGGCTGGGGTTTGGTGTGGAATTCGATGAGGTCACTTCGGCTACGCTCAGTGACGGAAGCTCGCTCGCCGATATTAGCCGATGCGCCCGTTGTGATTATCCCAAAGCCTTCCAATTGCATCCTAAAACGCCCAGAATTCATAAAAAGTTCATCCGGCTCGGCATGTTTGATGTCGTTGGATAATGTCTTGAAAGCGGAGACGGCCTTTCCGTAGAAATCGTCCAACCGATCAAAAACAAAATCAAGATTCTTGGCAAATACAAGGGTTTCGGGGGATATGTACTGCAAAAAACTCTCTCGTTTTTCCTGGATGAACTTATCCGCAACGTTGGGAACGATGGTGATTTTTTTGATTTTGTCGGTAGAAAGCTGGGTCTCGACATCGAAGGTACGGATGCTTTCCACTTCATCCCCAAAAAACTCGATTCGGTAGGGCTCGTCGTTCGAAAAGGAAAATACGTCCACAATCCCTCCTCGAACCGAAAATTCCCCCGGTTCGGTCACGAAATCGACTCGTTTAAATTTATATTCAAAAAGTACCTCGTTCAGAAAATCCAAGGAAAGGGAATCCTCCAGCTTAATTTTCAGGGTGTTTTTGTCCAGTTCTTTTCGGGTTACGACTTTTTCAAAAAGTGCATCGGGATAAGTAACGATCACGGCCGGTCTTTTACGGGAATTGATCCGGTTCAGCACCTCGGCGCGTAACAATATATTGGCGTTATCAGTCTCCTCGATCTGATAGGGCCTGCGATAGCTGCCGGGATAGAACAGCACATCCTTTTCGCCCACCAGTTGCTCTAGGTCGTTGAGGTAATAGGCGGCTTCTTCCTTATCATCGAAGATCAGGAGAAACGGCGCATCCGAATGTTGGAAAGCATCCGTAAGCACAAAGGAAAGCGACGAACCTATGAGACCGTTAATTTGAATCGGGATGTTTTCGCCGGCAGAATTTTTAGATGAGGCAATAAACTCTTGCAGTTTCCGGGCCTGTGGAGACTGTGCTAACAATTGGGCAATCGAAGAATGGGTCAAGCGTACTTTTTTGTGAATGCAAAGATAATGAAGTGGTTTAAATTTTTTCCCTTCACTAAAAAATTGCCCTTTTTTACTCCTTTATCGTCCATTTTTCCTTCCGTAGCGATGCCTATGCAACTCTAAAAAGCCTTCAAATGACCAAAAAATGCCTAATTTTCGCTGGAAAGCAAAAAGTTTAAATCCCTCTACTATAATACAAGTTCCATGTATTGCATCCTTTTTAAACGAATCTGCATCCATCATTATCCTAAAAAAATCGCATCTTGTATCCTTTGAAAACCACTTAAAATCAAGAAGATGGATTTACAGCTTACTAACAAAAATGCCTTTGTATCCGGTTCCACAAAAGGCATCGGAAAGGCTATTGCACGGACATTGGCCGCGGAAGGCGCCCGGGTTATCATCAATGGACGTTCCAAAGATTCCGTTGACAAGGGCTTGCAGGAAATAGAGAAGGATGTGCCGGATGCCGATATTTCGGGAGTCGCCTGTGACTTTGCCAATCCGGATGAAATTGACCAACTTATCAAATCTTGTGGGGATATCGATATCCTGATCAACAACGTCGGGATTTTCGAGAACAAGGATTTCTTGGATATACCCGATGCGGACTGGCAGAAATTCTATGCGGTTAACGTGATGAGCGGCGTACGCTTATCGAGGGCTTTTTTACCGTATATGCTGGAAAAGGATTGGGGTAGGATTATCTTTATTTCCAGTGAAAGCGCCATCAATATTCCCGTAGAAATGGTACATTACGGAATGACGAAAACGGCGCAATTGGCTCTTTCAAGGGGAATTGCCGAAACTACCAAAGGTACCAATGTAACGGTAAATGCGGTCTTGCCAGGGCCTAC
The DNA here is from genome assembly GCA_963764285.1 of uncultured Flavobacteriaceae bacterium. Lineage (GTDB taxonomy): Bacteria > Bacteroidota > Bacteroidia > Flavobacteriales > Flavobacteriaceae > Pricia. The sequence continues at coordinate 150,208 of CAVXSA010000008.1, read as the reverse complement.
GCTGTCCCATGCCCTCAAGGAAGGACAGAACATCGATGACGACAAGTCTCGAAAAAAGGCCGAAGCTGAGTTTTTCAGCGAGAAAAGGCCTACCTCTTTGTTGCAACGTTTCGCAGTGCCCCAGGAAGTTGCGAATATGGTCGCCTACATCGCTAGTCCCCTGTCCTCGGCCACCAACGGAGCCGCGCTTAAAGTGGACGGCGGAGTGGTAAAATCAGCATTTTAAAGAAAATTTCCATGGCAAAAAAGGAAAAAATAACAGGAAAAAAGTACGACGTGTTCGTAATCGGGAGCGGAATTGCGGGGCAGACCGTGGCCAAAGCCTGTGCGGCAGCCGGATTTAAAACGGCCATCGCCGATCGGCGCGAATACGGCGGCACCTGTGCCAACCGCGGCTGTGATCCCAAAAAAGTATTGCTGGGCGCAACGGAGGCCTGGGAGGTCACTAAAAATCTGCAAGGCAAGGGCTTCAAAAAAAGGCCCAAAATAAATTGGAAAAAACTGCAAAAATTCAAAAGAAAATTTACCGGTGCCGTTCCCAAAAGAACGGAAGAGGACCTGGGGAAATTGGGGATAAAACTGTACCACCAATCCCCTCAATTTCTCGATGAAAAATCACTCTCCGTGGAAGGCAAGACGGTACATGCCGATAAAATTGTTATAGCCACCGGTTACGAACCCACAAAATTGCCGTTTGAAGGCGCTAAACTGTTGAGGGAGAGCGACGATTTCCTGAACCTTAAAAAATTGCCCAAAAGCATCCTATTTATCGGTGCGGGATATGTCGGAATGGAATTCGCGCACATGGCCGCCCGCGGGGGTTCTAAAGTAACGGTCGTCGATTTGGCCGATCGTCCGCTGGGCCCCTTCGACACCGATATGGTCAAGGAACTGACGGAATACTCCAAATAAACTGGGTATCGAATTTATTTTCAAGGCAGAACTGAAATCCATTAAAAAAGGGAATGAAAAACTTGAAGCTGTACTATGAAAAAGGGGGGAAATCCAGAGAAACTAAAGGCACGGCAGATTTTCAATACGGCAGGCAGAATTCCCTCAATATCCGATCTTGACCTGGAAAAAGGGAACGTAGCCTTCGACGAAAAGGGCGTTGAGGTGAATAACTATCTTCAGAGCAAGACCAACCCAAACGTTTATGCCTGTGGCGACGTAAGCGATCATGACCTACCGCTGACCCCCTTGTCCGGAAGGCAGGGTTATGTAGTGGGAGAGAACCTCGTCAACGGCAACAAAAAGAAACTGGATACCCCCGTAATTCCTTCCGTGGTGTTTACTTTACCCAATATCGCTAGTGTAGGCTATTCAGAGGAAGAAGCCAAGGACCGCTACAAAAACGTAATCGTCAAACAAAAATCGGTGCCGGACTGGTTCAACGCCAAGCGTATGAACGCCCCGGTTTATGCTTACAAAATCCTTTTGAACGAACGCACCGAAGAAATTGTCGGTGCCCATCTCATCGGTCCCGAAGCCGCGGAGACTATCAACCTGTTTACAATGGCCATTAACAATAAAATGACCGCAATGGATATCAAACGTATGATTTTTACCTATCCGAGTTGGGGACATGATATCAAGAATATGGTTTGATTCTATAGACCATTTTAAAATTGATGATTTGACTGCCGACGGCTATCCGATTGGCAACTATCGCTTCAGTCTTTCCATCAACTTAAAAGCCGGATTCGTCTCCCGGTTCCGATAGCCATGGATAGCTGTGATTACCAAGAGAATGATGCTACCGGCCAAGGCCGTGTATGCCAAAGGGTCTATCGCATCTCGATGACGGACAAAAATGGCGAACAAGGCCCAGATGCCCACGGCGGCGAACTCCCGCATGTTGCGTTTCCAAATCATGAGGATGTTGAGCAAGGTGGCGATGACGATCATGATGATGGTCCACTCTTGTTCGCCCATGCCGAAACCGTCCCACCCGACCTTGGTGAGATAGGCGGATATAGTGGCGATAGTGGCCACGGCAATCCATCCGCTGTAGAGGCAAATGGGCCACCATACAAAGGCGAGGATTTCGATGGGCGCGTCCCAGCGTTCCATATTGGTGTTCAAAATGATTTTTAGGAGTGAAAATAGTATGCCCAGCATGATCAAGACCGACAATCCCGTATAATCGAACACGAAAGCGAAGACCCAAGCGGTATTTAGTAGGTTGGCGAGGGCAAACCAATAGCCGACCTGTTCGATAAACGGACTTTCTTTTTTACTGAAAAAGGCCCTTTTGACTTGGAAGATGGCAAAGGCCAGCAATCCTAAAAATATGAGTCCCCAGATGGAGAAGGCATAATCTGCGGGCGTAAAGAGATTGTTGTATTTCTTACTGACCTCGCCAATGGTAGTGTCGTTCAGCCGCAGGGCCTGGGATAAGTAATTGACGGCAATGACGAATAGAACCGACAACAGATTGAGAATGGCCAAGGTTTTTTTCATGCTTTCTTTTTGTAAAGTTACAAAGAGAAACCGGGGTTCCGAATCCCTTTCACTATGCGACCGCTATTTTGAATACTTCTTTTGTCGTTTCGATTCGACAAGCTCGACCTTAAATACGGTATCGGCCGTAATTGCGAATATCTCATCTTTTTCTTTTGGATGCAATACATATGTACCCGTAAACGCTCCAAATGCGGGCAAAATCATCTGGTTTTCGGACTTAAAAAAGCACGGCAGCCTCAGCGATTGTCGGCCCATCCCATGCAATCGGACCGCAGGATGGATATGCCCCGAAAAATTAAAAAACCCTTCCCGCTCTTCCGGATGGTGGGAGAGCAAAAAATCCTCCAATTGTATTTCGGAGGCTACACGAATGCCTAAGGCCTCATATTTTAAGGGGGAAATGATATCGTGGTTGCCTGCGACCAAAACGATTATCCGATATTACCGAGAAGGTCCATCTTTCGAATAATTCCCATTCTTTGTTCAGGGAGGAATGGAACAGATCTCCCAAAAAAATCAAGATGTCCGGTTGGAAGAAATTGATGGCCTCGTCCATCAAGTCGAAATTCTTTTGGATGGCATTTTGTGGTACCGCCGCCCCGTACTTTCGGAAATGCGAGACCTTTCCCAAATGTACATCACTGATCAAAAGGATGGATTTTTCTTGCCAGAACAGCGCCCCGGATGGGTGAAGGGCGAAGCGTTGGTTTTGGATGTGTAGGGATGGGGTGTTCATTGTTGGCAAAGGTAGTTACTTTCCCCTATACCGACCTATATCTGCGAAAGAGGATGGCTAGTGTGGTAGCATCTTTTAGGCGTATCGACCATCAGCACTACTTCCTCATCAAAATCGCCGCCATCCTCTGGATCCTGTCCTCCAGTTTCTCGCTCGATAGTCTTTCGCGCGACAAACGGTCCGTGATGATGGGAAAGGAGAACGGGGTCGGGTCTTCGCATTTTTTCCAGATGATTTTTTGGAGGGCTATCCGCTCCAGCGCCAATCGCAAACGGCCTTCTTCGAGCTGATGTTCAAAGGTTTCGCGAAAAGCCTGTTGGTAGAGCAGATTGTCAGGTTCATAATCGCGAAACACATCGAAAAGCAATTGCGAATTACTTTGTAAATGCTTCATTTTGATGCCCTTCTTCGGGTAGCCCGTAAACACCATACCGCTGATGACCGCAATATCCCGAAACTTTCGACGGGCCATTTCGGTGGAGTTTAGGCTTTTTTGAAGATCGTCAAGCATAAAATCGGTGGTGAACAGATTATTATCCAACACCTGTTGTATGTCTATTTCCTGGTCCGATAGCAGTTCGAAACCATAATCGTTGAAGGCCAACGAAAAAGTTATGGGGGATAGCAGGCTAATGCGATAGCCCAACAGACTGCCCATGGCCTCGTGTACAAAACGACCTTCGAATGGATAGACCATGTGGTGGTAGCCGTCGCGGGTCTTGAAGGTTTCGATGAGCAGTTCGTCGGTAGCGGGTACGATGCTTTCCTTTCGCTGCCGTTGGAACAGATGCGCCAGGGAACGGATTTCTACGGATTGTTCTTTTGCATCAAGCCTTGCGGTGTAAAGTTCTTGCCGAAGCAATTGTGACATTTGTGCGGAGAGAGACAATCGACCGCCCATCCAGCTGGGCACTTTGCCCGTTTTTCGAGAGGATTTTTTTACGTGGGCCTGCATTTCCTTGATACGGATGAATTCCAAGTTGCGACCGGCAAAGGTAAAAATGTCTCCAGGCGACAGTTTAGAAATGAAACTTTCCTCAATAGTACCGATGTAGCCTCCTTTTTGGTATCTGACGGTAATGTTGGCATCGCCTACAATGGTGCCGATCTGAAACCGATGCCGCATGGCGACACCTCGATTGTTGACCTTGAACCTGCCGTCGTCCTCGACCTCCACTTTTTTATATTCGTCATAGGTCTGTAAACTTTGACTGCCTAACACCAAAAAGTTGAGTAGCCATTGCCATTGGTCTTCCGAGATGGCCTGGTAACAGAAGGTCTGTTTGATTTCGGGAAAGATTTCCTGGGGATAAAATCCCTCGGAAACGGCCAAGGTGGTCAGGTACTGCAACAGTACATCAAAACTGTTCAGGTAGGGGATGCGGTCCTCGACCGCATTCTGTTTGACCGCCTGTTGCAATGCGGATGCCTCGATGAGTTCAATGGCATGGGTCGGCAGAAAATAGATGACGCTCTCTTTTCCCGGACGGTGCCCGCTGCGGCCGGCACGTTGAAGGAATCGGGCCACCCCCTTGGGACCGCCGATTTGAACGACCGTTTCCACCGGGGCGAAGTCCACCCCTAGATCTAGGCTGGATGTGCAGACTACCGCTTTGAGACTTTCGTTGCGGATGGCCTCTTCCACCCAATTGCGGGTCTCTTTGTGGATACTGCCGTGGTGCATGGCTATTTCTCCGGCATATTCCGGGTGTTTTGCCAGTATTTTTTGGAACCAGATCTCACATTGGCTACGGGTGTTCGTAAAGAGCAAGGTGGTTCGGCTGTTGTTGATGATCGGCACTACGTATTCCAATAAATGCAGTCCCAGATGGCCGCGCCAGGGGAAGGTTTCCATTTTGTGGGGGATGATACTTCTGACGGTAATTTTTTTGTCCAGGTTCGCCTTGATCATCACCGAATTTTCCAAGGCGGGGGTTGCTGGGCCTAGTAGCACTTCCCGAGCCTGTTCCAAATTACCGATGGTGGCCGATATGCCCCAAATGCGAAGGTTTTTGCACACCGTTTTTAGTCGCGACAGGGCCAGCTCCATTTGTACGCCGCGTTTGGTGCCCAATAGTTCGTGCCACTCGTCCACGACAATGGCGGAGCAATTTTTAAACAGTATGTCGTAGCCTTTGGTGGCCAGCAATAACTGCAGGCTTTCAGGGGTAGTGATCAGCAGATCCGGCATTTGTTTTTTCATCTGCGCCCTATCCTTGGTGGAAGTATCCCCGGTTCTTATGCCTACTGTCATTTGCGTACCCAGATCCGCGGTGACCCGCTCCGCCGATTGTCGGATTTCTTGGGACAGCGCACGTAACGGAGTAATCCAGATCGCCTTTAAACCCTTTTTATGGTGGCTTCTGTAGTCGGGATTGTCTTTCATATAGCTCAGTACGATCGGAAACCAAAGCGCATAGGTCTTTCCGCTTCCCGTTGGGGCGTTTAGCAGGCCATGTTTGCCCTGCAAGAACGCTTTCCACGTGTCCTTTTGGAATTTGAAGGGTGTCCAGCCTTGTTGCTGGAACCAGGAATGAGCTATCTCGTAAAGTTCTTTTCGTGTCATAATTGCGAGCAATCCTGCTTTAGCGGGAGCAGCGAAGCAATCTGTCGACCCCGCCTCTATTGTTAAATCAATTCTATGCTACACTTAGGCCAACACAAATCGAAGGTTTCATTTCTTCCGTCCTTTTTTCAAAAAATCTACATCAAACCACCCCTCCGCCAAGTCTTTCCATTCCGGGTTTATTGAATTGATCAGGTCTTCCTTTTTTTTCCTGTTTCCGGCCTTCAATTGCTTCTCCCTCAGAAAAGCATCTTTTAGCCTATCACCTTCCTAAAAATACACCAATCTATCGCAATTGTACCGTTTCGTAAAGGAGTTTGCTTAAACACGATGCGTATGCTCGTTCATGCGCCTTTTGATGTCCTTGGTTGCCCCCACGTAAAGCACGGTGTGATTCTTGTTCGTGACAATGTAAGTGTATCCTTTCATAACAGATTCCCACGCCTTACACGCCTTCGCCGGCACGGCTTGGAATTAATTCCTTAAGGTCATCAAGCGTATTCGCTTCCTCAATGCTCTTGTCCTGTCGCCACCGCAATATCCTCGGAAAACGGGTCGCCACCCCGCTTTTATGCCTTTTGGAGAGCGCAATGCCCTCAAAGGCAATCTCAAAAACATGGTGGGGCGTTACCGATCGCACGGGTCCGAAACGTTCCAAGGTGTTTCTTTTGATCCAATTGTCCACTTTACGGAACTCGGCGTCGGTGAGTCCCGAATAAGCCTTGGCGAAGGTAACGAGTTCTTTTTCACCATTCTCTTTCTGGTCCCAAAGCGCAAAGGTGTAATCGGTAAAGAGGTTGCTACGCCTTCCGTGGCCGCGCATGGCATAGGTCAGCACGGCATCGATGGTGAGGGGCGAGACCTTCCATTTCCACCAGTCCCCTTTTTTTCGTCCGACGAGATAGGGGGAATCCTTGCGTTTGAGCATTAGGCCCTCGCTGTGGACTTCCCGCGAACGTTCGCGCTCTTTGGCGGCTGCGTCCCAAGAGGTGAAGTGGATGGTTTGGGAAAGGTGCAAGGGCTTCTCTACCTGCGCTCGCAGTGACATCTTTATAGAGTTTTTCCAATAGTTTTCTCCTTTCAATAAAAGGCCATTCCCGAATATCCTCCCCGTCCCATTCCAGCAAATCATAGGCTTTTAAGATTACAGGTACCTTTTTCAGCAGGTTTTTGGAAACCGTTTTTCTTCCGATGCGTTTTTGAAGGTCGTTGAACGTACCGATTTCGCCTTTGGGATAGGGCAGTATCTCGCCGTCGATGACCGTGCCGTTCGGGATACTACCGATTAAATCATGAAATTCCGGATATTTATCGGTCACCAGCTCTTCCCCACGGCTCCAGACAAATATCGTATCGTTTCGAAGGATGACCTGCGAGCGGATGCCGTCCCATTTATGTTCTGCGGACCAATCTTCTACATCGCCCAAATCCGCCACTTCGCCTTCAATGGCGTAGGCCAGATAAAAAGGATAGGGCTTGGAAAGGTAATCGCTCTCGTTTTCTTCCAAAATCAGTTGCTGAAAGGATATTTTATCGGGATTCCAATTGCCCATCAGCTTATAGGCAAGTATATCCTCATCTATTTCAGTGGCCTTTGCCAAGGCCCGGGTCATCAGTTTTTGGCTGACCCCGATGCGAAAACTGCCTGTAATGAGCTTGGTAAAAACGAAGCGTTCATAATAATCGAGCACTTTCCAGTTTTCAAAGAGATACGCTTTCTTTTCATCATCCTTTTTTTTCTTAAGGGCGATCATTTCCTTTAAGAATTGGGTGAGGCTTTTATCGGTCGATGCCGGGTCTGAAGGGATGACCAGCGCAATGGTTTCCGCCAGATCGCCTACGATATGATAACTTTCCTCAAACAGCCAAAGGGGAATGTACGCCAGTTCGGAAGCCCATTCTCGCAATAAGGTGGTATTTACGGGCCTCGGAGGGCGCCGATGGGAAAGAATGGCAATGGTCCATACCTTATCCGTATCCTGGGCGACCTTAAAATAATCTGCCAGTGCCTGTACCTTGATGCTGGTCTTGTTCGTGCTGTCAAGCGTTTTTATAAGTTGTGCAAAGTGTTTCATAGTATCGATAATTGCGAGCAAAATCCACTTCAGTAGATTGCAGCGCGGCAATCTGTTGAACCGCCCCTGCTTTCCGATTAAATCTATGCGAACAGCACGGGCTCGAATTTGAGCGCGGCTATCCGTTGAATCAGCTTCTGCCGATGGGTTTAAGCTGTGCGCAAAGAATAGAAGCTCACAGCTAAGCCTTCATTCATTCCCCGCCATTTCTTTCTTGGCATCCGCCGTTTCCGCATCCTCCTCCCCGTACTGCGTCTCTTCTGTGCGGGCATCGTACCCCTGCTCCCGCAAATACCTTGAAAAGATGTCCGAATATCCATGGGTGCAGATGATCGTTGAAGCGCCCGTTGCCTTTATGCTTTCCAGCAGCCCGTTCCAATCGCAATGGTCGCTCAAGACGAAGCCCTTGTCGATGGCGCGGCGGCGGCGGGCTCCCCGAAAGGTCATCCAACCACTTGCGGATGCGGTAACGTAAGGCACCATTTTCCGTATCCAAGGGCTACCGTGGGCGCTGGGCGGGGCGAGTACGATGTTGCCTAGAAGTTCCTCTTTTTTGGTTTCGCGGGTTATAAGCGTGGTATGGGGAAAATCGACCAAGGGGCGGAGGACTTCCGTCATATTTTCTATGGCCCCATGGGTATATATTTTTCCAATATCGGTGTCTAGGTATTTCAGTAGGCGTTGGGCCTTCCCCAAGAGAATATCCAAAGAGAACAGAGGTCCTTTTTTCGGCCCGGTTCTCCGCCCACCATCCGTTGATATCCCTGAAAACCTCCTTTTGGGGAATCCACTTAAAGGCGGGAAGCCCAAATGTACATTCTGTGATAAAGGTGTCGCATTGTACTACCTCGTAGGGCGTCGAGATTCCATCGTTCTCCGTCTTGTAATCGCCCGTGAACACCCATACTTCGCCCTTGTGCTCGACCCGGATCTGCGAGGATCCGATGATATGTCCGGCGGGATGCAGGCTGAATTTCACGTTGTTGATGCTAAAGGTCTCGCCCCATTCCTTTCCCGTAACGCTGATGTTTCCCAAGCGGTGCAAAATGATGGGTACGTTCCTATGGTGGGTGATGTAACTCTTGTGGCCCCAACGGCTGTGATCTGCGTGGCCGTGGGAGATAATGGCTTTGTCAACGGGCTTCCACGGGTCGAGGTACGCCTTGGCGGCACTGCAATAGATGCCTTTGCCAGTAAATTCGAGCAGGGGTTTTTTCATAGCTTTCGAAATTTACGAATTTGAGGTGAAAACAAAGTTCATGGGTTATTTAAAATTGACCCTTAAAAAATTTATATTTGTCCTGGAAGTGATTTAAACTTTTTCCGTTCGCGAAAAAATTGCCTTTTTTTATTTATGTATGGTCTTTTTTCATTCCGTAGCGATGCTATGCCAATCAAAAAAGCCTTCAAATGTTCAAAAAATATCTAATTCTCGCTAGAAAGCAGAAAGTTTAAATCCCTTCCTGATAAAAAATAAAAATTATGGGAATTGCTGATTTATATACCACGGGTGAACACCGAAGAAACGTGGCGCATTTTGCCGCCTTGGCCACTTTGGCTTCTGTCGATGGGGAAATAAGCACGGAGGAAAAAAAACTGCTAGACGGTTTTGCGGATAAATTGGACATTACCCATTCGGAATATGAGGAGGTCATGCGCAAGGAGAACAAATACCCCATTGATCCCCCGAACAGTTCGGAAAAGAGGTTGGAGCGTTTGTTCGACCTTTTCCGAATTATTTTTTCGGACCATGCCATCGATCACGAAGAACGGCTGTTGCTGAAACGCTATGCCATCGGCTTGGGATTCTCAGGGGAAAAAGCAGACAAGGTCATCAACCGTTCGATCGAGATTTTCTCGGGCCGCATTGATTTCGAGGATTATCTGTATCTTCTGGGAAAGTGAAAAAGTCGGAAGTGGAAAGTGAAAAAGTCGAAAGTGGGAAGTAAAAAGTAAAAAGTGGGTAGTGAAAAGTAAAAAGTGATCGCAGTATTCAACGATGGGTTTCAAATCGTGTTCGGCGAAATTGTAGCCTTTGGCCCCTCGGCTACCTCGAGGCAATAGCTTTAAAATTTAGTGCTTGGAATTTTGGAATTTGTAGTTCAATGGTATTTCTCCAAAAACTCCTGCAATTTCTCTACCATTTTTCGACTTCCGCAAAAGAAGGGTATTCGTTGGTGCAATTCCTTCGGCTGTATGTCCATTATACGGTTGCGGCCTCCGATAGCGAGTCCGTTGGCCTGTTCCGCAATGAAGGCCATGGGGTTGCATTCGTACAATAAGCGGAGCTTTCCCTCTTCGGTCACGCTACTTTTGGGGTACATATAAATGCCGCCCTTGATCATGTTCCGATGAAAATCCGATGCCAGGGAGCCGATATAACGGGCGGTGTAGGGTCTATCTTCCTCTTCTTTTTGGCAGTATTTGATATAATCCTTGACGCCTTGGTGAAAATGCACGTAGTGGCCTTCGTTAACCGTATAAATGTGGCCGGTTTCTGGGAATCGCATGTTCGGGTGCGAAAGATAGAAGGTGCCCAGGGCCGGGTTCAGGGTAAATCCGTTCACCCCGTCTCCGGTAGTATAGACCAACATGGTAGAGGTGCCATAAACGATGTATCCGGCGGCCACCTGATTTTTACCGGGCTGTAAAAAGTCGTCTATGGTTACCGGTGTGCCCACCGGCGAAATCCGTCTATAGATAGAAAAAATGGTACCCACGGAGGCGTTGACATCGATGTTTGACGAACCGTCCAAAGGATCCATCAAGACAATGTATTTGTTCTGGTGGCGTTCGTCGCTGCTGTTGATACTGATAAAGTCCTTGGATTCTTCGGAGGCGATTCCGCAGACGATTTCACGGTTGGTGAGGGAACGGATGAACGTATCGTTAGCAAATACATCCAGTTTCTGCTGATCTTCGCCCTGAACGTTGGTTTCCCCCACGGCCCCTATAATGTCCACAAGTCCCGCTTTGTTGACCTCGTGATTGACCACTTTGGCCGCCAAACGGATGGCATTGATCAATTTGGATAACTCGCCGGTGGAATAGGGAAAGGAGTTTTGGTTTTCGATAATAAATTCGCCGAGGGTAGTATTTTTCTTTTTTGGCATCAAGTCTAGGGAGGTTAAAACCGGATTCAAGAGGAGTCCAAAGTTCGTTCGCGCACAAATATCGGCTATTTTGTTACACTACGGGATTTTTTGCCCCCTTTCGTTTTTTAAATTTATAACTTTGTGTTTTATTTATAACATTTATGCAATTTAAAATAAGGACTGCCGATGCCACCGATATGCCAGAGGTATATTCTCTCATAACGGAGCTGGCCGCTTTTGAAAAGGAGGCCGGTGCGGTCGAGATAACGGTAGACGATTTGGTAAGGGATGGTTTCGGGGATAAAAAACGCTTTCACTGTTTTGTCGGCGAAAGTGATGGGGAAGTCGTTGGGATGGCATTGATCTATCCCCGATATTCCACTTGGAAAGGACCCGCCATCCATCTTGAAGATCTTATCGTCACGGAACGGATGCGTGGCAGCGGACTTGGTAGCGCGCTGTTGGCGGAAGTAGTGCGTTATGGAAATCATACGGGCGTCAAACGCATATGTTGGGAAGTATTGGACTGGAACGAACCCGCCATTAATTTTTACGAAAGCAAAGGCGCAAAGGTATTGCGCGATTGGGATGTGGTGCAGTTGGATGAACAGGGAATGAGGGAATTTTTGAAAAAGAAGAATAGTAATCAATAGGACAATTGCAAGCGCAGCGAAGCCATCTGTTTAACGTACCGCTACGCTTAACAGAGCGAAGTATTCTCTTTTATATTTTAGAGTGCTCAACTGATTGCTTCGCCTGGCATGCCTGTCGGCAAGCGGGCTCGCAATGATCGATAAAAGGAGACAATTTTATGCGGATATTCAAATTCGGAGGGGCGTCGGTAAAGGATGCCGAAGGCGTAAAGAATGTGGTGAAGGTCTTACGGGAAACCGGCCATGAAAATACTTTACTGGTCGTTTCGGCCATGGGCAAGACCACCAATGCGATGGAGGCAGTGGTGAATACCTATTTTGAGGATAAGGCGAGGCTGCCCGAGGCTTTTCAGGATACCATCGATTACCATCAGACCATCCTATCCGATCTTTTCGAGAATCGAAGCCATCCCATTTTTGGTAAGGTAAAAGAGCTTTTTGATCAGGTGCAGGGGTTTTTGGCATGGAACAAATCCCCTAAATACAATTTTGTGTACGATCAGGTGGTCGGGTACGGCGAATTGGTATCCACAACCATTCTCAGTGCGTATTTTAACGAAATCGGTATTGCCAACAATTGGTTGGATGTACGGGACTTCATTAAGACCGATGACAGTTATCGTGATGTTTCTGTGAATTGGGAAAAAACCCAAGAAAAAGTGTCCCAAGGTATCGATACACGAAAGCTGAATATTACCCAGGGTTTTTTGGGTAGCGATGATAATAATTTTACTACTACGTTGGGGCGTGAAGGTTCCGATTACACGGCCGCCATCCTGGCCTATTGCCTGAACGCATCTTCGGTAACCATTTGGAAAGACGTTCCGGGCGTGCTCAATGCGGATCCCCGGTATTTTCAAGAAACCCGGCTCTTGAATAAAATTTCTTATCGGGAAGCCATTGAATTGGCGTTCTACGGGGCATCGGTGATACATCCGAAGACCCTTCAGCCCTTGCAGCAAAAAGAAATACCCCTGCACGTAAAATCCTTCCTTCATCCGGAAGATCCGGGAACTACCGTAGGGAAAGGCGTAGGTATAGAACCCGAAGTACCGTGCTTTATTGTTAAGAAGAACCAGGTGCTCATGAACTTATCCTCCTTGGATTTTTCCTTTATTGTAGAAGATAGTATCAGTGCGCTTTTCAAACTTTTCTATGAACATAAGATGAAGGTCGATCTGATACAGAATTCCGCCATCAGCTTTTCGGTCTGCGTCGATAACCGGTTCGGTCGGTTGCAAGAGTTATTACAACTTTTAAAAAGCCGTTTCAATGTGGTTTACCAGGAGGGCGTATCATTGTACACCATCCGCCATTTTGACGAAAAGGCTATTGCATCCCTTCAAAACGGACATGAAATTTTATTGGAACAGCGCGGAAAGGAAACCTTGCAACTGGTCGTAAAATAATAAGGATCTCTGGCACGTAAATGTTAAAATGAGGTCCGCCTCTGGTCATTTTGCTATCTTCGCCTGTACCTAATCGATAGAAAACTATGGGTCTAGTGACCGCAAAGGAAGTGGCCAAGGCTGCCCAACTCGACAAATACGGCGTCTTGGGTACCTTTTTGGCCTGGTCGTTCTTGAGGGTATCCAAAATCTCCAAAATGAACCGCTGGTACGATACTGCCAGGCATCTTGAAGGCGAGGATTTTCTCGATGCCGTTCTGGAACAGTACAATATCGAATACGAGATTCCATCCGGAGATTTGAAGCGCCTGCCCAAAGAAGGGCCTTACATCACTATCAGCAATCATCCCCTGGGCGGAATGGACGGTATCATACTGTTGAAATTAATGCTGCACCACCGCCCGGATTACAAGATAATGGCCAATTTTCTGCTGCAACGTTTTGAACCTTTGGCCCAATACTTATTTCCCGTAAATCCGTTCGAAAACCGTAAAGAAGCCAAGAGCAGTTTGCTCGGGTTTAAAAACGCGATGTTGCACATACGGAACGGACATCCGTTGGGTATTTTCCCGGCAGGTGAGGTATCGACCCGAAAGGAGGGTCAGCTTGTGGTGGACAAAGCTTGGGAAGAGCCCGTGATAAAGCTAATACGCAAGGCCGAAGTACCGGTGGTTCCCATCTATTTTCATGCCCGGAACAGCAAATTTTTCTACCGGCTGGCGCGTATAAGCGATACTTTTAGAACGGCAAAACTACCCTCGGAGGTATATTCCCAGCGATTCCGTCCCATTAAGGTGCGTATCGGGCAGCCTATCTCGGTCGAAACACAGGGCGAGCAAGAGACCTTGGAGGAATATACCGAACTGCTGCGGCGAAAGACCTACATCTTGTCCCATGCGTACGAAAAGGGACGGTTGATTGATCAGCTGCCCGGCACTCTAAAACTTCCGAAACAGCCCCGAAAGATTGCCAAGGCCGTACGTACGGAACTTATCGAGGGCGAGGTCGAAAAATTGATCGAAAAAGACCGGCGCATGCTGCAGAGCAAGAACTATGAGGTTTTTATGGCCCCTGCCGATGAAATGCCCTTTATACTACAGGAAATCGGTCGCCAGCGTGAAGTTACGTTCAGGGAAATAGGAGAGGGCACGAACAACTCCATCGATATCGACAAGTTCGATGCCTATTATCACCACATGTTCCTGTGGGATAACGAAGCAAAGGTGATTGCCGGTGCCTATCGCATGGGCTTCGGTTCCGATATTTTTGCCAAATTCGGGATCGATGGGTTTTACTTGCAAGACCTTTTTCGATTTGAGCCGGAACTTTTTCCCATGATGCGGCAGTCCATCGAAATGGGCCGCGCCTACATCATGAAAGAGTACCAGCAAAAACCCATGCCGCTCTTTTTGTTGTGGAAGGGCATCGTGCACACTACCCTAAGGCATCCGGAGCATAAATATTTGATCGGGGGGGTAAGTATCAGCAACCAATTTTCTAATTTCTCGAAATCGCTGATGATCGAGTTTATGAAAAGCCACTATTGGGACCCCTACGTCGCCCAGTACGTCCGCCCCAAAAAAGAGTTCAAGGTGAAACTGGAAGATGCCGACAAAGAATTTGTTTTCGACGAGACCCAGGCCGACCTTAACAAGTTCGACCGTATGATCGACGAGGTCGAACCGGGCAGCTTGCGTTTACCGGTCTTGATTAAAAAATACATCAAACAAAATGCGAAAGTGGTAGCCTTTAACGTTGACCCCCTATTCAACAATGCCGTGGACGGACTCATGTACATCAAAATATCCGATTTGCCCGAAAGCACGGTGAAGCCCGTTATGGAAGAATTCCAGGCGGAGTTGGAGCGGAAATTTATGGAAGCGAACCAACATGGCGGGGAATCCTAGGAAGTAGCTTTGCGTCTAGGCTTCTAAAGACCTATGGCACCTAGCAACCAGGATCTTAGAACCAAGGCTTGTTCCCTACTTGATAGGTATTGTAGAATTCCTCATCGGTTTTGGTCAGGTAGATGATGCCCTCGATCAGACCGACCAGCCCGGTGGCCATAACTATAAAAGCCCCGATGCCGACACACATCGTGGCATAACCGATTACAGTGGCGATCAACAATACGACACCTTCTTTTTGATAACCTAAAATAAATTTGTGTATTCCTAAGGATCCGAGTATAATGGCTAAAATGCCTGCCAATATTTTTTTGTTCTCGGTTCCCCCTTTGGCAAAAGCTTCCTTGGCCCCCTCGCTAAATTCGTTCGCCGTTTTTTTGGCGCTTTCCCCGAATTCGTTGGCGGCTTTCTTGGTCTCGTCCGCAAATCCCTTGGACGATTCTTTTTTCTCCCCGGCCTCCTGCCCCGCATTTTCGCCAAAATCGTCCGTTCTTTGGTTTTGATTATCGAAAGTCCCTTCCGTGCCCTCGCCGAATTTTTTGTTGTCGTCTGCCATAGTTTTGCGTTTAGATGGTTGTTACTAAAGCTAAATGTAGCAAATATTCATGGAGCGAAAAAATACCTAATCAATTTATTCTCTTGTGGTTGTCAATAGATGTCCGTACGCCAAATGCTAATAGCGTAGTTGTATTTGGGTCATAAAAATTTCGTCTTGATTTTATCTACAATGGTCTGTGCCAGTTTTTCAAGACTTTCGACAGTCCAACCCGCCACGTGGGGAGAGAGGATGACATTTTCTGCGCGGATCAAATATTGGAAGGCTTCCGGAAGCACCTCGACTGACTCTGTGCCGAGCTTTTCGCCATCACTGGGGAGCGGCGCTGTCGAAGTGGTCGAAGTGACAGAGCCTTTGAACATATTCTCGAAAGAGGATTTTTCGTATTCCAGCACGTCCAGTCCCGCTCCCAAAATCTTCCCGGATTTTAGGGACGCTACTAGATCTTCGGTAATGACACACTTGCCGCGGGCCGTGTTCAACAACCAAATCGAACGGTGGAACTTGTTGATGAATTCAGAGTCGATCATACCGATGGTGCTCTCCGTTTGCGGCACGTGAAGACTCAGGACATCGGTACGGTTGTGCAGTTCCAAAATACCCACTTGGCGCGCATTTTCATCGCCGACGCCACCTTGAATATCGTAGCAGATGACCTCATTGACATCGAAACCTTTTAGCTTTTTGGCGAAGGCCTTTCCCATATTCCCATAGCCGATAATGCCTATGGTCTTACCTTCCAGTTCGACGCCGCGGTTGCCCTCGCGGTCCCATTTTCCCGAACGTACCTCCCGGTCCGCCTTGTTGAGGTTGTTGAAAAGGGATAGAAGCATGCCCACCGTGTGCTCGCCGACCGCGTTACGGTTTCCCTCGGGTGCGGCGGCCAAAAAAATACCGTTCGCTTCCGCATGCCGGATATCGATATTTTCGAGGCCTGCTCCCAAACGTCCGATAAATTTGAGGTTCTCGGCCTTATCAAGAAATTCGCTATCGACGCTGAATCGGCTCCGGATAATCAGGCCGTCGTAATCGCTTATCTTTTTTTCGATTTCCTCTTTTGACGAAGTGTAGTCCTCATCGTTCTGAATGCCGAGGGCGGCGAACTGCTCGAGGAGCACGGGGTGGTTCCTGTCAACGTGGAGTACTTTCATGGAATTAAATTTGGGGATAATGGCTTTGGGTCAATTCATGTTCCACATCTCCGGTATGGGCCGTCCCTAATTTTTCGAACAAAAGTAGCTGTACTTCTTCGCCGTTTTTGGTCGATGGACAATGCTCGACACCTTGGGGCACGACGATAATCTCGCCCTCGTTCACCGTTTCCGTACGGTCGCGGAACTGCATATATAACGTGCCCTTCAAGACCTGAAAAAGTTCATCTTGTTTCTCGTGGGCATGCCAGACAAATTCTCCCTGCACCTTCGCCAAAAGCACTTGCATGTCGTCAACAACGGCAATCTGGTGCGGATGCCATCGCTTGCTAAAAACGGAGTGCTTTTCTTTTAGGTTGATGGGTTTCATTCTGCGCTGAATTTTTTGGAATTTCAAAGATACAAAGATTTTTCCCTGGGGATTTTATTTCAAGGGGTATTGGGATGTCCTATAGTACCATCAAATTACACCCCCGCACATCGGAATGGTCGAAACGTCCCAAAATCTCAAAACTTCGGTCCGGAAGGATTTTGCCCAAATCCTGAGTAGCAATAAAAGCGCAGGAGTTGATGTTGGCCAGGTCGATGATGTTGATTCCCCCCGTCTTTCCCATAGGTTGGTAGGTCAGCGGGTCTTCGGTGTCCCGGATAAGGATTTTCATCCAAGGCGGGGTTTGGAAGCGTCCACTGCCTTTGGAGTAGGCCTGGGATAACAGTTCGGTCATACCGTATTCGGAATGGATTTCGGAAACCCCGAATCTGGATTTTAAAATTTGGTGCAGCTCCTCCCGTATCAGTTCTTTTCTTCGCCCTTTCATTCCACCTGTTTCCATAATTGTCGTATGCACCAATCTGGTAGGATGCTTTTCTGCCATATCCAAAAGGGCGAACGATACGCCGATCAAAAGCGTCTTTGTGCCCTTGGCTTCGAGTTGCACCAATTGGTCTTTTAATCCCTTGAGGTCGTTCAGATAAAACCCGCTTTTCGGATGATGGCTTTTTTTAATGAGGTCATCGACCATATAGATGAGCGAAGAACCCTTTCTCTCAAGATAAGAGGGGAGAAGTGCCAACACACAGTACTCCTCTATGTTCCCGTAAAAATGGGCAAAGGCTGTTCGAAAGCTCTTTTCGTATATATGGATATCGCTCACGGGGTGCCGGCTCGTAAGACTTCCGGTGGTACCGCTGCTCGTGAATACGGTCTCGGGCGTTTTCCCTTTGGATATGATTTCCTTGGATTTAAAAAATGAAATGGGCAAAAAGGGAATGTCTTTCGCTTGATGGACGTCGTCCAGGCTTATCCGTAAATAGTCACAGAATTCGCGATAAACGGCGTTTTCCGCATACTGCATCCTGAAAATTGCCGAAGCCATTTCTTCGAATTCGGTCTGTGTAGTGATGTCAAAAATGGTGTCGGTATCCATAAATCTGAAAAACAGTGCAAAAGTAACCATATCCTTTACCTGATAAACCAAGCCGTACCGCACAGCAGTGTTAATTATTTTAACAGATAGGTTAGTTTATTGTAAATCCTTATTAAAGGAGAGCGCAAATCCCATTCACATTTGTCTGTGCACTTCTTTCCCTTTACCTTGCAAAAATGGCGTTAAAGATAAATACGCCTGAATAGAAAATGAAGTCCGTGTGGCTTCGACAAAAATCATAGCATGAGTCAAGTTAAGAAAGACGACACCGTTAAAGTACATTACACCGGAAAGTTGAAAGACGGACAGGTATTCGACAGCTCGGTAGAGCGCGGCGAACCTCTTAAATTTACGATGGGGCAGGGCCAATTGATTCCCGGCTTCGAAAAAGGTATTTTTGACATGAAGGTCAAGGAAAAGAAAACCATCAACATACCCAAGGAAGAGGCCTACGGAGAGATAAGGGAAGATCTCGTACAGGAGGTGCCCAAAAATCAGTTGCCGGAAGATATTAAACCCGAGGTGGGAATGGGTCTGGTGTCCAAGACACAAAACGGACAGGATATTAACCTAGTGGTCAAAGACGTTAAAGAGGATAGCATCGTAGTGGACGGCAACCACCCATTGGCCGGAAAAGATTTGATTTTTGATCTTGAAGTGGTTGAAATAATATAATGAACCGGCCTTTCGGTAAAGTACAAAGCACCTTTTCGAGGGTGCTTTTTTTTTGTAAATTGGGATATAGATCCCTGATATGATTAGGAGTTATTAACTGCCGACCCTTCACTATCTGACCACCAGTTTCCGGGTCATTGTATTTTGGCCTTCGTTGACCTGCAATACGTAAACACCGGATACCAATCGGGATATATCCAGGGTTTTTCCTGATATTTTATCGGTCAGTACCACTTCGCCGAATACGTCGTAAACGCTAATCCGTTTATCGGCGTTCGCTTGGGTAATGATATGAACCACACCGCCGAATGCAGGATTCGGATACAGCTTTACCCCCGAAATTTCGTTGCTGGTCCTTGACTGAAAATCGAGGAATTCCTGGGCGGAAAGCGCTACGGTAAAAAGCAAGAACAGGCAGACGTAAAAAGTTCGCATAGGTATCGATTTGGGAATCAATGAACTTGACAAATAGTTCGCTACGTAAAAGTACTGAAAGGTTTTACTTTCGGAGGGATAATGTTGTGAAATGCGATAAAGTGTAGGTGAAAGGAAAGAGAAGTGGGGTTCGACCTATTTTCGGGCCGTTCATCGAACGCTTGTCCCCGGAAGCCTATTTTACAATCAATTTTCGCGTAGCTACCTTATTGTTCTGGTACACGCGAAGTACATACACCCCGGCATCAAGTTCGTTGAGCAGTAGTTCGGTGCCTGAAATTGTGGTTGCGAGCACCTGGGTTCCCAAAACGTCATAGATTAAAATCTTTTTGGGAGCGCTTTCGGTGGTGCTGATGTACACCTTGCCGTCGGAAACGGGATTCGGATACACTTTAAACCCATCGATATCTCCGTTGGCAGGGGTGCTCTGCCCATAGCTAAAGGAAATATACAGAAAAGCGATGACGAGGTAAAAGTGCTTCATATACTTTTTTTACACAAAAAACGTACCGCAAATATAATAATTTTGACCGGAGTTCGTTGCGGGATTGGTCTAAATGGTACGGAAACTGGGTCGAAAGGAGGTGCAATGACCTGTTTCAGTATTTGACAACGTAGCATTTCAAGTTTTTAAGGTTAAGGTCTGGGCTCAATGCGTTGAAAGAATGCCCAATGTAAATTTAATGTAAACTAAATATGTTTTTACTGTAAATTTTTTTATCTTTAACCTCATAATAATGCTGACGTCCATGAAATCTGTAATCGTTCTTCTCGCCTTCGTTTTGACTACTGCCTTTGGATATTCCCAAAAGAAAAAGGAATTAAAGTTTAACAAGTTAACCAATTTGATAGAGGCAACCTATTACTATGATAGTGGGCAGATAAGCCAAAAAGGAACCTTCAATTTGGATGGCAAATTGCAGGGTAAGTGGGCCAGTTTCAACGAAGCGGGCCAAAAAACATCCCTAGGATTTTATGAAGAAGGCATTAGAACAGGTAAATGGCTGTTTTGGGACCAAGATAAAACTTTGCGGGAGGTAGAGTTCGACAATAATGTTATTGCCAGTGTGACAAATACCGAGAACAGTTCTGGAATAGTCACCACCAACGACTGAACGGTATAAACACAAACAAAAACCTTCTTGGAGGATTTTTAGGTAAGCAGATAAACCTCCTCCTTCCATCCACTTTTTGAATATTATTTTTCCGCCTCTGCCGTCAGACCGCCCCGCCTTTGATATTCGACTTCGTCCAACATGCTCGCATCCCATTGTATGTTCTTTGGTGAAAGGCCTTGTTCGATTTTAGTCGTAGTCTCGGCCAATACGTTTACAGGAATCTCGACGGTGTCATATCCCGCAAAACTTAGGGTTAGTACATACATGCCGGGATCGATGCCCAAAATCTCAAAATTGCCATTTAAATTAGTTTGTGTGGCAATATCGGTGTTCTTTATAGTGACATTGGCCATCAACAACGGCTCGTCGCCAAGTCCAATATCCGTAATTTTTCCCGAGATCTTGCCTCCATTCTGGGCGTTTACACAGGCTGTAATGGTTAGGAAGGTAATCCACAAAAAATTCTTCATATAGTAGGTCGATCTATTTTCACTGCAAATAAACCATTCCCGCTTTAAGTTAAGGTTAAGTGTAGATTAAGTTTGGGTACGTATGGCTACGCTTGCCATAGGTAGTAATGGGGTAACACGAATACATTTTCCCACTCAAAACTTGATGCTGTATCCTAATGAAAACTCCCTTCCCGGACTCCTTATCGAAAAAATTCGGTTCATGGCCCTAAACGATTCGTACTGACTTTCTACATCATCGTGCAGAATATTGCTGATTTTGAAATTGATACTTTGATTCCGGTTTTCCCCGAAAGACTTTGTCAAATTAAAATTAAGGTTGTTATAGGGCATAGTGTAAACATCGGGTACAAAACCGTTGCCCACCACCTGTAGAGTTTTGCCTTGAACGTTATAGAACAGTCCCATCTGGAGCCCATTTTCAATGCCTTCATAGCTTACGCCTGCATTTATAAGATAGGGTGATTGCCCCTGAAGTTCCCTGTCATTGCCCAAGGTTTCCCCCTCGCGTAGGCCTAGTTCCCTTAAGTTGCGCTCACTGTCACTGTAAACCTGTGACGATTTTATAATTGAGGTGTTTGCGTTGATGCTTAAATTATTTAAGGCGGCCGAAACAAAACCTAAATTTTTGCGTACTTCGAATTCCAATCCCACCACCGTGGCATTACCAAGGTTTCGGGGAGTAAAGTTATCCGAAGAGGCTTCAAAATAGGTAAGCTCGATGGGATTCTGGAATTTTTTATAAAAGCTGCTTAGGGCTATCATCTCGGCACCTTCGCCGAACCATTCCATCCTAAAATCGAAGTTATCGATGTAGGTAGGCTTAAGATCAATATTCCCTATAAAAGTAAAGCTAGACAGGGGGTCGAATATCTTGGCGATAGAAGCCTCTTTAAAAGAAGGCCGCGCCGTAGTTCTTGAATATGACCCCCGTATATTTATTTTATCGGTCATTTCAAAGATCAGGTTCGCGGTCGGAAAAAAGTCGAATTTATCGAGAATGGTCTGATCGTTATAGATTACTTTTTGTGGGTCGTTGATGTCCTTGTTGTCCTCCCCAGTATATTTGGAGATAAACTTTACCATGCGAAGGCCCAATACCGTCCTCAACTTGTTTCCTATCTTGAACTCGTTGCTTGCATAGGCCGCCAAGTTTTGTTGGGTCGCTTTATAGGTATTTGCAGGTTCCGCTATCGAAACATTGGGATCGATAAATGCCCCCGAATTGTTGGCGACCGTCCATAGGTTATCTTCCTTTAGGATGTTGTCGGCAATGCCATTATAGGTTGTTGTATTGTTGTTGCTTTGTATCTCAAAGTTAAAAATATTGAAATCACGATTTTTATAGGAACCATAGGCGCCAAACATCAATTTGGCATCTTTTTTTGCCAGTTGGTATTTTCTGGTAAAGTCCAATTTGCCCACGGCATCCACTTCCTCCAAGTCTCGCCAAATCCGTTTTGGCTGGTTGTTCTGCTGGATCGAATACACCCCGTTGTCTATTCTGAAAGCCGTGGTCCGGATATCTTTATCCTGTATCTTTGAAAGCGTGGGCGATAACGACCATTCTGTGATCCAGGAGGCATCCTCATTGGAGTGCGTACCGTTCAATAGGCCATTGGTAATAGATCTTTGGGTATATTCGAGGTTGTCTTTCTTATATTCGATAAAATCGGAAAAATTCAAGGTCTGGTCGAAAAGCCCCGCAGTGGCCTCCCCATTCTGTAAATGCAAGAGGTTCAATTTGTATTTTGATCTTGCCGTTTTAAAAGAGGTGCCTAAAAGTCCACTCAATAGAACAGTAGCTGCTACCGATATCGCCTTTCTGTGTTCTATCCACCAGCAGATTATAAGCGGATTTATTGGAATCACGCCTGTAAAAATTATTTTCAGCATTTTGATAAAGATCGGTAGTGTTTTTATAGGAAAACGATCCCAAAAAGCCCAATCTGTTCTCGCCCTCGCCGACGTTATACTGGTTGCCTACGGTAAAGCCAAAGCCATAGTCCATAAAGCTTTTGTCGCGCATGGCGGAGAGCTCCGGGCTGAACAGTTTAGTAATAGTGGTAAGCCTGGGGTCGTAATCAAAGGTATTGGGTATGTCCTGATTTTTATTTATCGGCACGTCGCGCGTACCATTATCAAATCCCAAGAAGTCGGTGCCGCTTCCTTTATAACTGAGATAGTTATTTTTAAAATGCATGTCGGGATTATAGGCACCGCTTATTGAAAGGCTATATTCCTTCTGAGTGGGATAGTCTTTTGTAATGATATTTACGATTCCGCCCGTAAAATCCGCCGGCAGGTCTGCCGAAGCCGTTTTCAACACCAGTACATTATCGATGATGTTGGTAGGAAAGATATCCAATTGAATGGTATTCCGGTCCGGATCCAATCCGGGAATATCGATGCCGTTGAGTATGGATTTGGTGTACCGGTCACCCAGCCCCCTTACATACACGTATTTGCCGCCTTGTACCGACACACCGGGAATAGTTTTTACGGCACTGGCCGCATTGTTGGCACCCGATTTTTTAAAGGCCTCCGCCGATAGCCCGTCTAAAAGGTTCACGGCTTTCTTCTGGATTCCCAATACGGCGGTTTCCGTATTTTTCTTAATGCTTACCGCGACAACCACTTCATCTAGGTTTTCCGCCAAGGTTTCCATCGTAAGGTTAACGGTGGTCACCTCCCCCTCCTTGATTTCCACGTTGGTTATTTCCACGGTTTTGAAGCCCAAATAGGAATAAACTATGGTATAGGTGCCAGCATCTAGGGACAGGGTGTAATTTCCATCGAAATCAGAGGTGGTACCGGTAGTGGTTCCCTTGACCAATACATTGGCAAAAGCCACGGGATCTTGAAAATCGGCATCTATTAATTTACCGGTCAGCTCGCCTTGTTGCGAAAAAGCCAATTGGACAACTGCAAAAACAAAAACTGATAATCTTAAATTAAATTTCATAAATTAATGCTCTACGGTCTTAATAAACCAAATGCCCGCCCAGAAATTCTGGCGAGCAAATTGGGTCGAATGTATCTAAATTTTGATGTTGTAACTTGATCAGAGCCCCAGTCCGGCTTTTGCGTTGGAATAGGTCCAGGCAAAGACGGACAGATCGGCGCCTACGGTCTGGTTGCCTTCCGTAACCATAGTGGTCCATGTATTGGCCCTTGTAAGTAAATCGGGATTGGCTATAATGGAACTTTCGCCATCTGCAGGGACTTCCGCAAAAATAGAACCGTCAAAGCCCACGACCTGCCAATCTTTAAATACCAATATTCCGTCCATAAGGTTTTGCGCAACTTGATTGCTGCTCAACTGTACTTTTTTATCGGCAGGAAAACCGAGGGCATATACATTTTCGGTAGTTCCCATAGCGTTGCTTCTATAATCGGCGTATTTTCCGCCAGCAGTGATCGTATTGCCGAAAAGGGTGATGTTCTTCACCGTAAAGGATCCATTGAGGGAACCTTCCGGGCCATCGATTTCAAGTCCATTGTCGGAATCGTCACCCTCAACAATGACCCCGTTGTCAATTGTTCCCGAATACGCCTGGTCGATATCAAGCCCGTCGTCGGCCTGGGCCCAGATAAAAAGATTGGTGGCGATGACCGTTCCTCCAAAAAATTCTATACCATCATCGACGTTCGCGACTACTTCGATATTGTCGATCGTTGTTCCCGAACCTACGGCACCCAAGGTAAGTCCGTTGATTTCATTACCTTCGCCGATCAGGGCTCCGCCGTGGCGAATGGAAACGTATTGTAAGACACCCGAATCATCATCATCGTTCATTGCATCCCCAGGGCCATAGAGTCCGAAGGTATCCGTAGCGGGGATACCCTCGATCTGTATTTCGGTAACGTCTCCTTTGAGTGACGCAGAAGCCCTTCCTAAAACGAGAACACCGCCCCAGAGTCCCCTTGTATTTTGATCCAGGTTTGTGCCAGCGGTCTGGCCTACTGCGATATTATCCGATTCGGCCGTAAAAATGATTGGTTTTTCGGCAGTGCCCTCGGCCATGATCTTCGAATCCCTCTGTACTATAAGGGCGGATGCCAAAGAACCTGAACCTGGTTTCCCCTTTATAATGGTACCCGGTTCAATGGTAAGGGTCACTCCCTTGCCTACGACCACCTTGCCCGCCAACAGATAAATATTCTTGGCCTCCCAAGTGGTGTCGGCGGCTATTTCACCGGACACCGTAATGATTTCGGCACAGGATCCGCCAAAATCGACATCGGTCTCATCGCCGTTTTTGATGCCATCGTTGCACGTCGCCGTAGCCGAAGTACAGGCTTGGCAGTTCGGCCCACCGCAATCAATGCCTGTCTCGCCTTGGTTCATCACCCCGTCGGCGCAGGTGGCCAAAGGTTCGATCACGGGCGGGTCGTCGTTCTTACAGGAAGAAAATACGACCGCCACTAAAATCATCATAGCAAATACAACTTTTTTCATTTCTCTAGTTTTAAAATTCCTAATTTAAGGTTTGGATACAGCTCGATTGCTAAACACTGCAAATAAAGCGAGCCGTTGTAAAAGTCAAGTTACTTGCATGTTAAATAGATATTGCAATACTGTTACCTAAACGTTACTACATTAAATCAATGTTAAGCCGTTTCGACGTAGCGGTATTATCTTTATCTTCGACCGATTAACCAACAATTGCATCCCATGAAAAAGAAGGACATCAAGATACTTTTAGTTGACGATGAGCCCGATATTTTGGAGATTGTAGGCTATAACCTCACTTCGGAAGGCTATCAGGTGTTTACGGCAAAAAACGGAATCGAAGGGGTGGCCATGGCAAAAAGGAAGGAACCGCACCTGATCATGCTCGATGTGATGATGCCTGAAATGGACGGGATCGAGGCCTGTGAAAAAATCCGTACGATTTCGGGTCTCGAGAATACCATTATCACCTTTCTGACGGCCCGCGGCGAGGACTACTCCCAAGTGGCCGGTTTCGACGCCGGTGCTGACGATTATATTACGAAACCCATACGGCCCAAGGTCTTGGTTAGCAAGGTAAAAGCCCTGCTCAGAAGGTTGAAGGAAGGCGGCAACGCCCAAGACGATATTTTTAAAGTGGGCGATATCGTGATCAACCGCGAAGAGTACAAAATCGTCAATAAGGGCGAGGAGCTTATTTTGCCTAGAAAAGAGTTCGAGTTGTTGGCCCTTTTGACCTCCAAGCCCAATAAGGTGTTCAAGCGCGAGACGATACTCGACCGCGTATGGGGCAGCGAGGTGGTGGTCGGTGGGCGTACCATAGACGTTCATATCCGTAAACTTCGCGAAAAGATCGGAGAAGAGCATTTCAAGACCGTCAAGGGTGTGGGATATAAGTTTGTGTTGTGATGGCCATTAAATTGAAGCGGTCCTATCGGTTTGCCCTGCGCTCATCCTTGATGATTACCATCCTATTCGGCGGCATCCTGTTTGCGCTGCTGTTTTTTTTGGATGGATTAGATATCAAAATGCTATTGCTGTCTATCGTAGTGCTTTTTGCCGTATCTTTTCTCATCCTTCAGATACGTATTGAACGTTTTATTTATAGAAGGATACAACAGATTTATGACGATGTGACTCTTTTGGAATCCTCGTCGCTTACTTCTGGTCCGATTACCACGGATATGCGTACGCTTACCGAAGAAATCGAAAAATTCGCCAAGGACAAAAAATTCGAAATCGATACGCTAAAGGTCCGCGAGGAATACCGGAAGGATTTTTTGGGAAACGTATCCCACGAGCTCAAGACTCCACTTTTTACCGTTCAAGGCTATATCGAGACCTTGCTGGATGGTGCGTTGAACGACAAGAAAGTCCGCAAGAAATACCTACAGCGGGCCAGTAAAGGGGTCGAACGGCTGATTTATATCGTCAGGGACCTCGATCTGATCACCAAATTGGAAGTGGGCGACCTCCACCTCGAAAAAGAAGATTTCGACATCGTGGAACTGATCCAAGGCGTGTTCGATATGCTTGAGATGAAGGTGGAAAAAAAGAACATCCTACTCACTTTCGATATGGAATATGGCAAGCCGATCTATGTTCATGCCGATAAGGACAAAATTCAGCAAGTGGTCACCAATCTTTTAGTCAATTCCATTAAATACGGCCGCCGTGACGGAACCACCGAGGTGAGTGTCGAAAACCTGATCAAGAATAAGGTCATCGTCAGGGTCACCGATAATGGCGAGGGCATTCCCAGGCACCACATACACCGCCTTTTCGAACGGTTTTACAGGGTCGATAAAAGTGGCAGTCGCAACGAGGGTGGCTCGGGACTTGGACTCGCCATCGTAAAACATATCATTGAGGCCCATGAGGAAAAAATCTATGTGGAGAGCGAGATCGAAGTAGGGTCCGAGTTTTCGTTTACCTTGGAAAAGAGCAAGACCGAAACCAGGGCAAATCGATAGCTATTTCTTCCTCTAAGATTTCCTTAGCTTTGCCGCCTCAAGGTATTTGATATGGGAAGCAAGAACAAGCTAAAACGGTTTAAGGAGAACGAAGGCTTCGATAACGTCATTCAACCCCATCGGGAAGTGGTAAAGGAGGGGTTTTCATTAAAAGGAAATTGGAGCGACCATTTCGGTAATGACCACCCCATAGTGCTCGAACTTGGCTGTGGCAAGGGAGAATACACGGTAGGATTGGCCAGGCAATCGCCCGGAAAAAATTTCATCGGTATAGATATCAAGGGCGCCCGCTTGTGGCGCGGAGCAAAGACCGCCTTGGAACAAAATCTTGAAAACGTGGCCTTTTTACGTACCCAGATCGAACTCGTTGACCATCTTTTCGCTGAAAATGAAGTGTCCGAAATATGGATAACTTTCCCCGATCCGCAAATCAAGTACAAGCGGACTAAGCACCGGATGACGAACCAGGATTTTTTGTCAAAGTACAAGAGGATACTAAGCCCCGGAGGACTATTGCATTTGAAGACCGACAGCGAATTCATGCACGGTTACACCTTGGGGCTTTTGCATGGCCTGGGACTGGAAATTAACTACGCCAACCACGATGTTTACAAAAACGAAGGAAGCCCAAAGGAAGTTCTGAACATACAGACTTTCTACGAAAAGCAGTATCTTGAACAGGGCAAGGCGATTACTTATATTCAGTTCAAGGTCTCATAATCAAGAAAACGGACCACAAAAAGTTCTAGCAGCAAAACTTTTGACGCTAACGTCCTAATTTCGTACATAAACTGTAGTGGAATTTGGAATTTTTTTTACGATAATCGGATGATATCATAAATTTATTGATGCAGCACCTCTTCATACTTTTCTTCGCCACTTTTTCGGCAGCCTTTATGGCCACGGTGCCACCGGGACTGTTGAATATGAACGCGGCCAAGGTAAGTGTCGAAAAGGGCAAGACGAACGGAATAATTTTCAGTGTCGGGGTGTCCACTATGATTATGCTGCAGGCCACCATTGCGGTCTATATCTCCAAATTTTTTGATAACAACCCCGAAATCATAGCCGCCCTGTTGGAAATCGCAGCAGTGGTTTTTGCCTTTTTAGCCATATATTTTTTCTGGGCCGCCCAACGGAACAAGTTGCCGAACCCGGAATTGGTCAAAGTCAGCAAAAAAAATAGTTTTTTTAGAGGGATGGGTCTGGCGGCGGTCAATCTGCTCACAATACCCTATTACAGTGGCCTCAACATTATGTGGAATGCCTCTGGATGGATTCAGTTCAAGGTCTGGGATATTTTGATCTTCATTTTTGCCGCCGGACTGGGTACCTTTTCGGTACTGTACATGTACACCGTCTATTTCAACAAGCTGGAAAACAAGACCAACCGTTTTTCGAAAAATTCCAATTATATTTTAAGTGGCTTATGGTGGTTTTGCTGGTGATTACGTTATTTAGGATATTTTATTGAACCTTTCCCATGAACCAGGATAACAAAAACTTCTTCCAAAAAGTGTACGAAGTGGCTCGCCAGATTCCCGAGGGCAGGGTTACTTCCTACGGTGCCATTGCCAAATACCTCGGGGCCGCCCGAAGTGCGAGAATGGTCGGATGGGCGATGAACGGTGCCGGAAATATGCCGGAAGTGCCCGCCCATCGCGTAGTCAACAAAATCGGCCTGTTGACCGGAAAACACCACTTCGACGGTACGAACCTGATGCAACAACTCTTGGAAAACGAGGGGCTCAAAGTGGTCGATAACCAGATAGTGAATTTTGAAAAATATTTTTGGGATCCCTTTAGGGAGCTGGACCATTGAGAGAGTAATAAGGCCGCCAATGTGACACCCTAGTCAGATTTCTTGCTGAGTCGATTCTTTAATCAAATGTCAATGAAAATACTGTATTCTCCTTCGAGGCGACCTGAATACTACCCCCGTGCAAGCGCATAATCTGTTTAGAAAGGCTGAGGCCAATGCCCGTGCCCGTGTGTTTGGTGGTAAAGAACGGCACAAAAATCTCATCGAGATGTTCGGGGGAGATACCGGGGCCGTTGTCCCAGACCTTCACAATTTTTTTCCCTTTTTCGTCGATACCCGCCAAAAACCGGATTTTGCCTCGATCTTGCTCTGGCGCGGTTCCCCCCCCATTTTGCAAGGCTTGTTGCGCGTTCTTTCCGAGGTTCAGCAGTACTTGGGTAATCTGTTTTTCGTCGATAAAAAGTTCCAGATCTTCGGGATCGACGACGATTTCTATATCAATTGAATCCTCCTCGCCATGTTCTCCCAAAAGGAGCGTTACTTTTTCAAACAGTTCTTGGGCATGAATTAGGGCCTTATCCGGTTCCGGCACATTGAGAAAGGTGCGGTACGACTGTACGAAACCCATTAGGTCGTTTCCCTGATCCTTGATGACCTCAAGTCCCTTGATGGTACTTTTCATGTGGTGCTCGACGAATTCCCCTGGGGTCAACAACTGTCCGTCTTTCTTGAAGTATTTCAGAACGGATTCCGAAATCGAGGTGATCGGCGTAATGGTGTTCATGATTTCATGGGTCAGTACACGGATCAGCTTTACCCAGGAATCCGTTTCTTTTTCGTCGAGTTCTTTGTGAATGTCCTGTACGACCACCAATAACAGGGATTGCCTATCCACTGTAATGGCAGTGGACTTCAACGCCAGCTGGGTTTTCTCGCGTTCGTTGGTCAGCTGAAAGGTTTTGCTTTCGAAAGGCGCTAGGTCTTCGAACAGTGCGTATAGGTTTTCGTCCACCTGTTTCAGTTGCTTGACGTGGTTCAACGGACGGTAGTTCAGCAGTTTTTCGACGGTCGGATTGGCATAAAGGATGTGCCCTTTTGGGTTGATGGTAAGGATGCCGATATCGGCCTGTTTCAATATTTCTTGATAATACTGCTCTTGCGCCTGTTTTTTCAGGTGGATGTCCTGCACCATCGCATTGAGCATGTTAAGGCTATGGTTTAGTTCTTCCAGTGATTTTACGCTCAATTTTTCGGGAAACCTTAAAGTGAAATCCTCGTTTTTTATGGCATCAAAGAAATAGGCGATCTTCCGGTTGGTCTGGTTGACATAGTGAATCAAGAAAACGGTCTGAAGTACGAGGAAGCTGAATACCAAAATTGAAAGTAAGTACTGCCTATCGAAAAAGAAAAAGCCCGAACCCAGAGCAGCGGCCGAGATAAGGAGTATCCGGAAGACCAATTGCCAATAGATGTGTCTGCTTACCATGTTTCTACTTCTTCGTCATTGCGAGCCTTCCTGCCGACAGGCAGGCGAGGTGAAGCAATCTGTTGAACCTACTCCAATGCTTCACCAACGAGGCGAAGCCTCTGTAAGGTTATATGAACGCAGCGCGGCAAACTGTTGAAACCAAGTAGTATGTTCAACAGATTGCTTCGCTTCGCTCGCAATTACTGCTTACTTTTTTTTCTTCATCTTATTATATAGCGTCTGCCGCGAAATCCCTAACTGTTCGGCGGCGGCGCTGTAATTCCCATCATTTTGGTCAAGGGCGTTGGTAATCATCAAGAGCTCCATTTCTTCTAAGGTTTGTGGGTCTGTCGCGCCCGATTTTGATGGTTTTGCTTCTAACAGAAAATCTTCTGGTTCCAGCACATTTCCTTCCGACAGGATGACGGCACGCTCCAAAGTATGCAGAAGTTCCCGGATATTCCCCGGCCAAGGGTAGGCCATTAACTTTTCTTGGGCCGCTTGGTTGATGCGCAGGCCCTGTTTGGCGTATTTGACAGTAAATTTATGGAGGTAGAAATCCGCCAGCACCAGAATATCGTCTTCCCGTTCCCTTAAGGGGGGCACTTCTATTCGGATGGTATTGATGCGGTAGAGCAGGTCTTCCCGGAAAAGTCCGGCCGTTACCATTTTATCCAAGTTTTCGTTGGTAGCGCATATCAATCGGATGTCCACGGGTATCGGTTTGTTTGATCCTATACGAACGACGGTTTTGTTCTGAATGGCTGATAACAGTTTTGCTTGGGCCTGTAGGGAAAGATTCCCGATTTCATCCAAGAACAAGGTGCCGCCGTTGGCCCCCTCGAACTTTCCTGCCCGGTCTTCCTTGGCATCGGTAAACGCGCCTTTCATATGTCCGAAAAGTTCGCTTTCGAACAGGTTTTCGGAGATAGAGCCCATATCCACCGAAATAAAGACCTCGGTGCTACGCTGCGACAGTTTATGTAGTTCGCGGGCGATCAGTTCCTTTCCGGTCCCGTTCTCGCCCGTCACCAGTACATTAACTTCCGTTTTGGCGACTTTGGCCGTGAGGTTTAGAACATCGTGGAGCGCTTGCGAAGCACCGATAATATGGTTGTTACTCTGGTTGATGACCTGCTTGAGGTTGTTCTCCTTTTCCTTAAGTTGAGTGACTTCCTGCTGTGATTTGCGAAGTTCGTAGGCCGATTTCACGGTGGCCAGCAGTTTATCGTTGTTCCAGGGTTTCAGCACAAAATCCGTCGCACCTTGTTTTAGGGCCTTTACCGCAAGGTCGATTGCCCCGTAGGCCGTCATCATGATCACTGAAATCTGGGGTGCTTTTTTACGGATTTCCCGGAGCCAGTATATGCCCTCATTACCCGTGTTCACACCGGCCGAAAAATTCATGTCCAATAAAACGATATCGTACGAATCTAAATGGGCAAAAGAAGAAATCTGGTTGGGATTTGAAATCGTTGTCACCGTCTTGTATTCGAACTGCAAAAGGATTTCCAAGGCGCTTAGAACGCTTTTGTTGTCGTCGATAACTAATATTTTGGCGTTTTGCATCCCCGAATCTACAATTTCCCTCCCGTTCAATCTCTAAAATTGTAAAAATTTTTGACATTCACTGTACATTTATTTGACACTTTTGTTCCATCCTATCAAACCAAACCTTTTATATCACTAAAAATCAATGATTATGTTCTTGGCACGCGAATCGCATAGGTCTTGGCATACCTATAGTATATGAACCGAAATTTCAAAATATCCCTTATCCTTCTCATCCTGTTGGGGAATCGTCTGCAGGCTCAGGAAAAATGGACCTTGGAAGAGTGCGTGGCTTATGCCGTGGAAAATAATTTACAGCTTAAGGATTATGAATACATAGAAAATGCCTACCGGGAAAGGCAGCGCCAATCCGTCAGAAATCTATTACCTTCGGTAGCTGGGTTTGCCGATTATAACAAAAGGTACGGTCGGTCGGAAGACCCCAACACCAGTGGCATCGTCACTACCGATTTTTTCTCGAACACCTATTCGCTGAGTTCCTCCATTGATCTGTTCAGGGGCTTTCAGAATTGGAATACCGTTAAAGCTACGAAGTTCATTTATGAGGCCACCCAAGAAGAAGTATTACAGGAAAAATATATGTTAGCCTTCCGTGTAATGACCGCTTTTTACAATATCCGGTTCTATGAGGGATTGGTGAAAATTTCAAAGGAACAGGAGCAAATTTCACAAAATAACTACGACCTTGTCAAGAGGCAGATCGAGGTGGGCCTAAAGGCGGGGGCCGACCTATATGAGGCGGAAGCCTTATTGTTCGCCGATAAGCTGACGGTCACGCAAAGCAACAACAGCTTGGCAGCGGCCCGGTTGAAGCTGATTCAGGAAATGAACCTGACCGGGGCAAAATCCATCGAGCTCCAGCTCTCCTTGGAAGATATCGGCGTGGAAGCCGATACCCTGAGCACCGAACAGGATTCGATTTACCGGATTGCCGAAGGGTTTATACCTATTATCAAGGCGCGGGAATTACGGGCCAAAGCGGCCAAAAAGCAAGTAGGTATCGCCAGGGGAGGACTTTTTCCGACACTCAGGATGCAGGCGGGCTATGGCACAGGCTATTTTGAAACGAACGTTGACGATTTGGGCGGAATCATTCCTTTCAGCACACAAATAACGGACAATGCTTCGCGATATTTCGGATTTTCCCTGAACATCCCCATCAGCGATAAATGGTCGGGACATTCCGAAATCAAACAGCAAAAAATCGAGCGGCTCAGGGCCGAGAATAATCTTGAATATCGAACGGCAGCAGCTGTACCAGCTCATACAACAACTGGTACAAGACCAAAATTCGTTTCAAGTGGAGTATGAGCAGAGTACCAAGAAGGTGCGGTTGCAACGACTGGCCTTCGATATCGCGCAGAAAAAATATGAAAAGGGACTGATCAATTCCCTCGACTTGCAGGAGGCCAAAACCCTGTTCGCCGCGGCCCAGAACGAAAATCTGGACGTACGCCTTCGGGTGATAGTAAATGAAAGGACCTTGGATTTTTACCGGGGACTGCCGGTTTTTGATATAAACTAAAAAGAATGGGAAGTAACGGCATTCGCGAGCGAAGCGTGGCAAACTTTAAAAAGTGGCTGAGAGCTGCAAAAGTTACTTAAA
The DNA here is from genome assembly GCA_963764285.1 of uncultured Flavobacteriaceae bacterium. Classification (GTDB taxonomy): domain Bacteria; phylum Bacteroidota; class Bacteroidia; order Flavobacteriales; family Flavobacteriaceae; genus Pricia. The sequence continues at coordinate 116,632 of CAVXSA010000008.1, read as the reverse complement.
TGGGAAACGGTAACCTGATTGAACAGATGACTTCGCTGCGCTCGTAATGACTGCAAGAATTAAAATAAGGAAATAAAAAAATGGACATACAACTAGAAAAGAAAAAAGGTCTCCGCCCCAAACACTACGGTTATATTGCCCTGGGACTTCTGGTACTTTTTGCGGGCTACCAACTGATATTCGCCAGTTCGGTCTCCACCTTCCGTACGGAAAAGGACAAACTTACCATAGCCGAGGTGGCCAAGGGCAAGTTCGACGATTACATTACTATCAACGGCAATGTGGCTCCGATCGCTACCATTTATATGGATGCCTACGAGGGCGGCCGGGTGACCGAAAAACTTATCGAGGAGGGAGCGATGGTCAAAAAGGGAGACATTATCCTGAAATTGGAGAATTCGCAGCTGTACGAGCAGATTTTGCAGAGCGAGAGCAACCTGGCCCTGAAACAAAACGATTTGCGATCGACGAAACTGGAATTCGACCGGCGCCAGGTCGAGGGCAAAAAATCCTTGGCGACCTCCAGTTACGATCTGGAAAGGTTTCGAACGGAATTACGAGCAGAACAAGGCCCTGTTCGAGGATGAACTAATCTCGAAGGAAGACTATCTTCTAGCCAAGGAAAACTATGAATTGGCCCAAAAACAGTATGACATCGTAAAAGAACAGACCGAGCAAGACGATAAGCTTCGTAAGACGTCCCTAGCCGGATTGGACACCGACCTGAACCGGATGCAAAAGACCCTTTCCATGGTCTATGAGCGTCTCGACCACCTGAACGTCCGTGCCCCGGCCGACGGCCAGTTGGGCTTTTTGGATGCCGAAATCGGGCAAAGCATCGCACAGGGCGAACGTATCGGCCAGATCAACGTACTGACCGATTACAAGATCGAGGCGACCATTGACGAACATTACATCGACCGGGTAGTACGCGATCTGACCGCCGTTCTCGACCGCAACGGAGAAGAGTATCCGCTGCGTCTGCGAAAGGTATATCCTGAAGTCCGCAACGGCAAGTTTAAGGTAGATCTTGTCTTTACCGATACGAAGCCTGCCACGATTCGCACCGGGCAGAGCTACAACATCAAATTGCAGTTGGGAGAATCCAGCGATGCCTTGTTGCTTCCCAAAGGCAGCTTCTTCCAAAGCACCGGAGGCCAGTGGATTTTCGTGGTCGGCCCGGATGGAGATGAAGCCCTGAAACGAAGCATCCGCATAGGAAAGCAGAATTCCCGATACTATGAAGTACTGGAAGGTTTGCAGGATGGGGAAAAGGTGATTACCAGCAATTATGATTCGTTCGGGGAGGCAGAGAAGATAGTGCTTGAAATAAGTTTATGGGTTTTTAGTGTAGAATTTATGGGGCTAGTTTAGAAGATTACATCGAAGGGTGCACCCGTCGCTCGGAAGAGCGCAAATAGAGAAGGCATACGTTCGCAGGCGGTGAGGTAAGTCCACGCTAAATATAAAACTGTAACAAAACGTAAAAGAAGTAGTCTTTAATATAAACAGGTAAAATCCAATCAATTATGATACAGATCCAGAATCTAAAAAAAAGCTTCCGAACGGAAGAAGTCGAGACCCTTGCCCTGCACAAGGTCAACCTAAAGGTGGAGGATGGGGAATTCGTGGGCATAATGGGACCTTCTGGCTGCGGGAAGTCCACCCTCTTGAACATCATCGGCATGCTGGACAACCCCACGGAGGGCAGTTACAACTTTGCCGGAAATGAAGTAGCAGGACTCAAGGAAAGCCAGCGCACCCAATTGCGAAAAGGAAACTTGGGTTTTGTCTTCCAGAGTTTTAACCTGATCGACGAGCTGACCGTTTTCGAGAACGTAGAGCTACCCCTGATCTACCTCAAGGAAAATAAGACCAGTCGTCGCGAAAAGGTGATGAAAGTGTTGGAGCGGATGAAGATCGCCCATCGCGAAAAGCATTTCCCGCATCAGCTATCCGGTGGGCAACAGCAACGGGTCGCCATTGCAAGGGCGGTAGTCACTAACCCTAAGCTGATCCTTGCGGATGAGCCGACCGGTAACCTCGACTCCAAAAACGGGCTCGAAGTCATGAACCTGCTGACCGAACTGAACCAAGAGGGCACTACCATCGTGATGGTGACCCACTCCGATCACGATTCGCATTTCGCCCACCGGGTCGTCAACCTGTTCGACGGGCAGATTGTGACGGAGAGCCATAATCGGGCGATGGAGGCGAGGGTTTAATCAACCTTGCCGGCCCGGTTTACAGGGAGTTTATTCATCAACTTGTGCTGAGCGTAGTCGAAGCATCAAATCAAAAAACAAAAACCATGTTCAAAAATTATTTAAAAATCGCCTGGCGAAACCTAAAGCGGAACAAAGGTTACTCCGCTATCAACATTGGCGGACTGGCCCTGGGTATGGCAGTGACCCTTATGATTGGGCTATGGGTCGAAGACGAACTGACGTACAACGACTATTTCGCAAACCGCGACCAGATTGCACAGGTCTTTCAGTCGCAGACCTTTAATGGCCAAACAGGAACAGGTCCCGCCCTTCCCAGGCCTTTGGAAAAAGCCTTTCGTTACGACTATGCCGACAATTTCAAGTATCTTGTTATGTCCTCATGGAATACTTCCCAATACCTTAATTATAAGGAAAAAAGCCTTTCAAGAACGGGTAATTTCATGCAGCGGGATGCCCCGGAATTGCTGGACCTACAAATAATCAAGGGCGAAAAGGATGGTCTCCGGGAAATAAACTCCGTCATGCTTTCAGAATCGGCGGCCGATGCGCTATTCGGTGATGAAGCACCGATCGGAAAGGTCATCAAGGTGAACAGCCAGTATGATATGATGGTGACCGCGGTGTACGAAGACATTCCCGTCAATAACTCGTTCAACGATGCCCAATTTTTAATGCCCTGGGAAAAATATATCACTACACAGGAGTGGGTAAAAAATGCCGCTGATCAATGGGGCAATAACTCGTTTCAGATGTTCGTCCAAATTGCGGATAATACGAGTATGGACAAGGTCACAACTACAATTAAGAATGTAAAAAAGACCTTGAACGAAGATTCGGCCGAATTCAATCCGCAACTGTTCCTTTTTCCGATGAACCAATGGTATTTACACGGCAATTTTGAGAATGGAAAACAGACGGGTGGACGAATCAAGTACGTTTGGCTATTTGGCATAATTGGCATGTTTGTGCTGTTGTTGGCCTGCATCAACTTCATGAACCTGAGTACCGCCCGATCGGAAAAGAGGGCCAAAGAGGTCGGAATCCGAAAGACCATAGGCTCGCAAAGGGGCCAATTGATCAATCAATTTTTGAGCGAATCGTTTTTGGTCGTAGTCTTTGCTTTTTTCCTGGCCATGATTATTGTGCTGACCTCATTGAACGGATTCAATGACCTGTCTAAAAAGGAAATCGATTTTCCTTGGGGCAATTTGACCTTTTGGCTAATTTCATTGGTTTTCATCCTGTTTACCTCATTGTTGGCCGGTAGCTATCCCGCTCTTTATTTATCTTCCTTTAGACCTGTTGACGTATTGAAAGGAACTTTTAGAGGCGGCAAGTATGCGGGATTGCCCAGAAAAATTTTGGTAGTCTTACAATTTACGGTCTCGGTCGCCTTTATTATCGGAACGGTCATCGTAGTGCAGCAGATCAACCACGCCAAAGACCGCCCGGTCGGCTATGATAAGGAAGGATTGATACAGATCCCGACCATGAGCCAAGATTTCGAAGGAAAGTACGACCTCATGCGTAGCGAGTTTATGAATTCGGGCGCTGTCGTTGAAATGTCCGCTTCAAGCAGTCCTACCACACAAATATGGTCCAACCGAAGTGGTTTTGTGTGGGAGGGAAAGCCCGAGGGCTTTCAGGAAGATTTGGCTTGGACAGAAGTTACCCCCGAATATGCCAAATCGCTGAACCTGAAAATAGTACGGGGAAGAGATTTTTCAAGGGATTTTGCGACAGACTCCAATGCCGTGCTTATCAACCAAACGGCAGTAAAATATATGGGCCTTACCGACCCTATCGGCAAATTCTTAAAGGATGATGACGAGGAAGATCCCGATGATCCTTTAAAAATTATCGGTGTAGTGGAAGATATGATTACGCAATCCCCATACGAACCGGTTAAACAGGGGATCTATGTTTTTGATAAAAACGGGAACACGAGTTTTTATAATCTACGGATGAACCCCAAACAAAGCGCGAAACAAAACTTGGCCGTTATTGAACGGGTGTTCACAGCACATTTTCCGGATATTCCCTTTCAATACGATTTTGTGGACGAAAAATATGGGGAGAAATTCGCGGCCGAGGAACGGATCGGCACCTTATCGGGCATTTTCACGGCCCTGGCCATTCTAATCAGTTGTCTTGGCCTGTTCGGACTTACCTCATTCGTTGCGGAGCAACGTACTAAGGAAATAGGGGTTCGAAAGGTGCTGGGAGCATCGGTTTTCAATGTGTGGAACATGCTATCCAAAGACTTTTTAAAGTTGGTGGTCATCTCGTGTTTTATTGCCATTCCCATTTCGTACTTTGTAATGAACGGCTGGTTACAGGATTATCCGTATCACGTAATTCTATCTTGGTGGATTTTTGCCCTTGCCGTGGTCGGGGCCTTGGCGATTACCATTCTTACGGTAAGCTTTCAGGCCATCAAGGCGGCCAATGCGAACCCTGTAAAGAGTTTGCGGACGGAGTAAACTACCCTAGACCCTTATGGTAATAAGAAAAATAGAAAAAAATGAAACGATTTCCGTCGAAGTTTATCCTGATTGGAAATCAAGGGGCGGAGACAAAAAAAGCAAAAAATGCTAAAAAATAACCTAAAAATCGCCTGGCGGAACATCAAACACCACAAGAGCTACAGCCTGCTGAACATCGGAGGTATCGCCATCGGGTTGGCAGCTTTTTGGTTGATTGCACTGTATGTCGCCGATGAAATTAGCTACGACCGATCGTTTGCCGATGCGGGGCGTATCTACCGGGTCGCCCAGCATGCGAACTGGGACGGCGGAAGCATGGATATTGCACTGACATCCCCACTCTTTGCGACCGTTTTAAAAAATGACTTTCCCGAAGTAGAGGAGGCCGTAAGGATCGGTACCGAGGGCGGTGATGTAATGTATTATGATAATAAGACCATCAAGCAGGATGATATCTGTTACGCAGAAAACTCTTTTTTTAAACTATTTGACCATCCCTTTTTATACGGCGATGCGAACACCGCTTTGATAGAACCTGGATCCATTGTCATTACCGAAAGCCTGGCCCGGAAGATTTTTGGCGATCCCGCAAATGCCATTGACAAGACCATAGGTTTCGGCAGCGAGAAATATCCGGTTGAGGTAACCGGTGTTATAAAAGACATGCCGCAAAATTCGCACCTACAGTTCAGCGGAGTCCGTTCTTTTGAAAAAGAGGACCTAACAAGCGAAAATTGGAACGATGTGTTCCTGTACACCTACATCCTATTAAAAAAAGGCACCGATATAACATCCCTTAAAAATAAGCTAGCTCCCCTTGAAAAAAATCTCGCCCAACGTACGGATGTTACGGATTTTCAGATGGAATTGCAGCCGTTGACCGCCATTCACTTGCATTCCGAGCTGGACTACGAAATGGGTAGCAACGGAAGCATCGACCGCGTGTACCTGTTTATCGTAATCGGCCTGCTGGTGCTGTTGATCGCGGTCATCAATTATATGAACCTTTCTACGGCCCGTGCCAACTTACGAGTAAAAGAAATCGGAATACGGAAAGTGGTGGGCTCCGGAAAAAAGCAACTGATCGGCCTGTTTATGTCCGAAGCCCTATTGGTCACCTTTATCGCCGCCCTGATTGCTTGTTTCCTAGTGCAGTTGGCTCTACCGAACATTAACCGGCTCGCCGAAAAAGATCTGGGTCTCTGGCATTTTGGCATCCTAAATACCCTCGTATCGATTATCATTTTTACGCTTCTGACAGGAATCCTTAGCGGTAGCTATCCCGCTTTGTTTTTGTCCCGCTTTAAAATGATCCCCTCGCTTCAAGGCCAGTTGGGCAATATGCGCACGAGCGTTATCTTTCGCAAGTCGCTGGTCGTAGTACAGTTTGTGATTACGGTTTGCCTGATTAGCGGCTCCTACATTATATACAGACAAATGCAGTTCGTATCCCAAAAAGATTTGGGCTTCGAGAAAGAGCAGATACTGATATCCCATATCGACAATATGGAGTTGCGCCGCAAAATACCGGCCTTAAAACAGGCATTGTTACAAAGTCCCTTGATCGAAAGTGCGGCCACGGCAGGGAACCCCCTCGGCACCGACTATTTGGGTAAAAATAGTTTCTTTTTTGAAAATAATGGAACCATGCAGTCCACCGCCCACGTTGCGAACACTATCGATATAGATGAGGATTTTCTGGCAACGAATAAGATGCGATTGGTACAGGGCAGGAATTTTTCGAAGGATATGCCAACAGATAAAGTGGATGCCGTTCTTATTAATGAGACCCTGATGAAATCAGTTGGATATACCGATGCCATTGGGAAAAAAATCAGGTATAAAACGGATAGGGATAGCACGGTCAACCGGAGGGTCATCGGTGTGGTCAAGGATTTCCATTCCACTTCGCTGCTGCGTAAAATCGAGCCCATGGTACTGCTGATGCCTCCGGAAGACGGGAAGCGGGACAATCTTTACGTAAGGATTGCAAAAGGAAGGGCGGCGGCCGGTATCGCTTTTGTAAAAAACACATTCGACAAGTTTGACCCCGAAAATCAAGCGGACGTCCATTTTCTCGATGATAATTTCAACCGACAATATGTAGCCGAACAAAAACAAGAAAAACTATCGCTGATCTTTACCGTTCTGGCCTTTATCATCAGCTGCCTCGGGCTGTTAGGGCTCGTCATCTTTATGGCCGCACAGCGCAGGAAGGAAATCGGCGTAAGAAAGGTGCTGGGAGCTTCCATAACTTCGGTCACGCTCATGTTAAGCAAAGATTTCGGTCGATTGGTCGTCATCGCGTCCCTGATCGCTTTCCCCCTCTCCTGGTTCGCCATGGACAGATGGTTGCAAAATTTCGCCTACCGTATAGATATGGAATGGTGGATGTTCTTGCTCTCCGGAGGAATTGCCGTTACGATTGCCTTGACTACCGTAAGTTTTCAGGCCATAAAAGCGGCCACGTCCGACCCGGTTAAAAGTTTACGGACGGAATAAGCTTGCGACCTGTAAAGGAGTGTCACGAAAGCAACCTCCTTTAGTAAGACTCTCGGAATCACGCATCAAACCTGTAAGATTCCGCATGTGGCGGCAAATCTTGCAGGTAAATACAGAGAACCATTAAAAACTCAAAGTCATGTTCAAAAACTATCTAATAATCGCTTGGAGAAGTCTAAAAAAGCAAGCCTTTTTTACATTTCTCAACACCTTGGGCCTTGCCATCGGTATGGCAGGAGGATTGTTGATATCCTTATATATCTATGATGAGTTGAGTTTTGACAATATGTTCCCCGATGCCGACCGCATTTACCGAATCAATGCTGAGGTTAAATTTGGTGGTGAAACGATGAGATCTGCCGAAGTGGGTGCTCCAATGGCCGCTGCGATGCAAAAGGACTTTTCCCAAGTCGAGATGGCTACCCGAATCAGGAACCAAGGGAGCCTAATGCTTAGAAAAAGCGGCACCGAGGCCAACACCAAAGAATCACAGGTGGCCTTTGCCGATTCTACCTTCTTTAAAATGTTTGGTATTGATTTGCTTGTGGGGAATGCCACAACCGCCTTGACGGAACCGAACACCCTGGTCTTGACCAAGACGGCCGCTGAAAAGCATTTCGGGGTGAAGAACGCGCTGGGCCAAAATCTATTGGTGAACAATACGGAGACATATACCGTCACCGGTGTGATCGACGATCTGCCCAACAACTCTTTTCTCAGGGACCATAGCGTTTTCATGGCCATGGCCGGATACGACGATGCCCAGCAAATGTTGTGGACCAGCCACAACTACTTCACCTTTGTAAAAATGATTCCCGGTGCCAACATTCAACATTTTCAAAACTCACTGCAATCGATGTTGGAGAAATATATATTTCCCTATGTACAGGCTTTTTATCCGGGCATCACCCCAGAATCATTTGCGGCATCGGGCAATTACTATAGGTTCAGTACTATTCCCTTGACCGATATCCATCTGTATTCGAATCGGGATACGGAGCTGAGTGCCAATAGCAGTATCCAAAATGTATATATCCTTTCGTTCATCGGGCTGTTTCTCATCCTCCTGGCCAGTATAAACTTCATGAACCTGTCCACCGCCCATTCGCTAAAAAGGGCCAAGGAAGTAGGTATCCGTAAAACCTTGGGCTCCAATAAATCGGATTTGGTACGGCAATTTTTGACAGAATCGGGTCTGATTTCCTTTATCTCATTGCTGTTGGCGATTGTCATCGCCACCTTGGCCCTTCCCTTTTTCAATGAACTTTCGGGGAAAGAAATCGCTATTCCGTTTGCAAATCCTTATTTCTGGATGCTCTTATTGACGGGCAGCCTGGTGCTGGGTCTTTTTTCCGGCAGTTATCCTGCGTTTTTTATGTCCCGATTTGTTGCGGCCAAAGTCCTTAAGGGAAGCGGGCAAAGCCAATCCGGCTCAGGAAGGATCAGAAACTCCCTGATCGTTTTCCAATTTGCCATTTCCGTTTTTTTGATTGTGGCCACCCTGGTCGTTTTTCAACAGCTGCAGTTTATACAAAATAAAGATCTCGGGTATGCCAAAGATCAGGTTTTGATAGTAGAGGATGTATTTGTCGCTGGAAACCAACTTCAAGCCTTTAAGGAAGAAGTCAAACAATTGGGCCAAGTGGCAAACGCCTCGTTAACCGGCTATCTTCCCACGCCTTCCTTCCGTAGTGGCAGTTCCTTTTTTAGGGAAGGGGCAACGGAACAGGAAAATGCCTTACAAATGCAAAATTGGGTGGTGGATTATGATTATATCAATGCATTAAATATGAAACTAATGGCTGGTCGCGATTTTGACAAAGGTTTCGCAACCGACTCAACGGGGATGATCATAAACGAATCCGCTTTGAACATTCTGGGCGTAAAACCCGAAGAAGCCCTTGGAATGAGGCTCTCCCAAGATTTGGGAGAGCAAGACCCCATCTTCTATAAAGTAATAGGAGTGGTTAAAAATTTCAATTTTGAATCCCTAAGGGAAAAAATTGGTGCGCTGAGCCTTACTCTGGGAAATTCTACCGGTGCGCTGGCCGTAAAGTTAAAGGCCGGGGATTTTTCAAACGCTATAACAAGCATAGAAACGATTTGGAACAAAATTGCCCCTGGACAAGCTTTCAGCTACCGCTTTATGGAAGACTCCTTCAATACCACCTATGAAGCGGAACAAAAATTGGGTCGCATTTTTATGGTATTTACGATGTTGTCCATTTTGATTGCCTGTCTGGGTCTTTTCGGGCTGGCCGCATTTAATGCCCAAAAGCGCACCAAAGAAATAGGAATACGAAAAGTTCTGGGCGCCAGTGTCGGCCAAATAACCTTTCGATTGACGACCGACTTTCTCAAAATGGTCGGCATCGGTATTCTCATTGCATTACCAATCGGTTGGTACGTGATGCATAAGTGGTTGGAAGATTTTTCATACCGAATAGAAATAGCGTGGTGGGTGTTGGCCTTGGCCGGTGGTTTGGCCGTTGGCATTGCGGTACTGACCGTGAGTTATCAAAGTATTAAAGCTGCGATAGTGAACCCGGTGAAGAGTTTGCGGACGGAGTAGCCCATTTAACTCCCTTGGAGGGGGGCACCGCCCAGATAAAGGGAATCTAGATATCAAGTTGAATAAATGGCTACCATAACGGGTATGGCAACATAAAAAATAGTTATGCTAAAAAACAACCTAAAAATCGCTTGGCGGAACATCGTTAAGAACAGGGGCATTTTCGCCCTAAACATTGCGGGACTTGCTTTGGGTATTGCTTCCTGCCTGATTATAATGCTTTTTGTAGTCGATGAACTCAGCTACGACAAATTCAATGTAAAGTCGGATGAGATCTTTCGGGTCGTCTTCAAGGCTGAAATCGAGGACGAAGATGTTCGTGAGGCCGTGGTCATGCCCCCCGTGGCCGAAACCCTAATGCGGGAATTTCCAGAAGTGGAAAACGCCACACGCTTGAGAAGGATGGGCGAACCCAAAGTGACCTACAACAATACGATCTTTAAGAACAGCAAATATGCTTGGGCGGACCCTAATTTTTTTGAGGTGTTTACACTACCGATCGTCACGGGCGAACAAGCGAACCCTTTGGAGAGACCCTATACCATCGTTCTGACGGAAAAAGAGGCCGAACGTTATTTCGGTACTGCGGATGCAGCTATAGGAAAACTATTGAAACTGAACGACGAGGAGCAATCTTATACAGTTACCGCGGTGGCAAAAGAAGTGCCGCGGAACTCCCATTTCCATTTTAAAGGCTTCGTTTCCATGAGAGGCCATAAACTTGCCCAAAGCGGCACGTGGATGAATTCCGATTTCTACACCTATTTGTTATTGCGCAAAGGCTACGATTACACACAGTTGGAAGCTAAACTGCCGCAAGTCCTAAAACAGAATATGGGTCCGCAATTGCAGGAAGAACTGGGCGTTACCTATGCGGAATTTAACGAGGACAATTCCTTGGGCCTGTACCTACAGCCGCTTACGGATATCCACCTCAATCCCGAATTTTCCAAAGCCTCTACGATAGAGGAGGGCGGCGATATAAAGTACGTCTATATTTTTAGCGCGGTAGCGCTGTTTATGCTGTTGATCGCCTGCATCAATTTTATGAACCTTTCCACCGCCTCGGCCGCCAAACGGGCCAAGGAAGTAGGTATCCGGAAGGTGCTAGGCTCCAATAAAAATCAATTGATCAGGCAGTTTTTGACGGAATCAGTCATAGCAACGATGATGGCCATGATTATCGCTGCGGTCGTTCTGGCGGTTTCCCTTCCCTTTTTCAATAATCTTTCCGGTAAGGAGCTACAGTTGCAGCATCTGTTTACCCCCTCGGTATTGACCGTTATTTTTATAGGCACGCTACTCATCAGTCTTCTGGCGGGCGGCTATCCGGCCTTCTTCCTTTCCTCCTTTAAACCGATATCCGCATTAAAAAGTAAATTCCTGGGCTTCGGAAAGAGCAAGGGCATCCGAAGCGGATTGGTCGTATTCCAGTTTGTGATATCCGCGGGGCTGATATTGGCCGTGCTGGTGGTCGACCAACAGATGGAATACATCCAAAATAAAAACCTGGGCTATGACAGGGACCAAATTCTTGTGTTGCGGGATTCCTATCTCTTGGGAAATAATAACGAAACCCTTAAAAACGAACTCCTGAAAAACCCGAAGGTAGTGGGTGTTTCCCAATCCTCGTTCGTGCCTGCCGGACCTTCGGATAATGCGGTTTACGGAATCTATAAAGACGGCAAGTTTAAACGTAGGAGCGCGCTTTACAAGGTTGACGAAAACTACCTCTCCGTCATGGGCATGCAATTGGTAGAAGGCCGAAATTTCTCCGATGAATTCGGCTCGGAGGAAGGCAACACCATCATCAACCAAAGTGCGGCCAAGGCTTTTGGCCTGGGCGAGAACCCCATCGGCAAGACCTTTGAACGGGCCGGAGACCCTCAGAACGAAACCTTGACCGTTGTAGGCGTGGTCAAGGATTTTAATCACGAATCGCTCCACAAGTTCATAGAACCACTGATAATGGTTTACGGTTCAAACGGCGGACTTATTGTAAAGGCACAAACAGGCAATATGGCGAGCTTGATCACCGATATCCAGCGGCTTTGGAACAGTTTTAATACCGATCAGACCTTTAGTTATACCCTGCTCGACGAGTCGTACCGACAGACCTATTTGGCCGAGCGAAAAATGGGTACGGTGCTCAACGTGTTCGCCCTGCTTACCATTTTGGTTGCCTGCCTCGGCCTGTTTGGCCTGGTCACCTTTACGACGGAACGTCGGTTCAAGGAAATCGGCATCCGGAAGGTCTTAGGTTCATCGGTAACCCAAGTTGTGGCCCTGCTCTCCACCGATTTTCTAAAACTGGTCTGCATCTCCTTTTTAGTGGCTTTCCCTTTAGGATACTACCTGATGAACCAATGGCTCCAAGGTTTCGCCTATCGAATAGAGATACATTGGTGGCTTTTCGCCTTGGCGGGATTGATTACCATGGGCATCGCCTTCGCGACTATAGGTTGGCAGAGTTTTCGGGCGGCCACGAGCAATCCTGTGGATGCGTTGCGGGATGAATAAAGTCCCTCCCACTCCTGCTAACGAAAGGGGGTATAGAAGAAGAATAAAAATTAAAAGGAATTCTGGCTTTGCGGAAATGACAAAAACCATGATCAGTTATGCTACTACAACTCAACAACATCTTTAAATGGGTACAATCGGGCGGCCAAAGGGTTTTCCTGCTAAAGGATATCAATCTCGAAGTCGAAGAGGGGGAGTTTATTTCCATTATGGGCCCATCCGGCTCGGGTAAGTCCACCTTGCTGAACGTCATCGGCATGCTCGACGATTTTGACGAGGGCGAATATAACTTCTTGGACGAGCCTGTACACCGGCTTAAGGAAAAACACCGCGCCAATCTCTACAAACAATACATCGGTTTTGTATTTCAGGCTTATCATCTGATCGACGAGCTGACGGTTTATGAAAATCTGGAAATGCCCCTGCTCTATAAAAAGCACAAAGGTTCGGAACGTAAGGCACTTGTAGCCGATATGCTCGACCGCTTCGGCATCGTCGGGAAGAAAGATCTTTTCCCGACCCAACTGAGTGGAGGGCAACAACAGTTAGTAGGTGTCGCACGCGCCTTGATTTCCATGCCCAAACTGATTTTGGCCGATGAGCCCACTGGTAATCTCAATTCCAAACAAAGCACCGAAATTATGGAGTTGTTCAAGGAGTTGAACGATGAGGGGGTGACAATTATCCAAGCGACCCATAACGAGAATAATGCCTCTTACGGTAAGCGCACCCTCAACTTATTGGACGGGAGGAAGGTGTAGCCACATTTAATCCCCATCCCTTTTACCGTCTCGCACCTAAACCGTATCTTTGTTGTTTAGAATCATTTTATATAAAAGCAGCAAAGTAGCAGTTTAATGAAGATTGAAAAGAAAGCGGTTTTAAAGGCCTTGGAAAACATCACTGTACCCGGCGAGGGTCAGAATATGGTGGAAAGCGGGGCGGTGAAGAACATCCAGATTTTTGGGGATGAGGTCGAGGTCGATATTAGCATCGGCAATCCCAGTCTCCAGGCCCGAAAGAAGACCGAGGTCGAAATCCTCAAGGTTATCCATCGGGAAGTGTACGAAAAGGCCAAGATCAAGATCAATGTCAAGGTCGATGGGCCCGCCTCGAAACCGAAGACCAATGAGATCAAGGGCAAACCGATTCCCGGAATACAGAATATTATTGCTGTAGCCTCCGGGAAGGGCGGGGTCGGCAAATCTACCATTACGGCCAACTTGGCGGTGACCTTGGCGAAAATGGGCTTTAAGGTGGGGCTGCTCGATGCCGATATTTATGGTCCCTCCATGCCGACCATGTTCGACGTAACTCACGAAAAGCCCTTGGCCGTCAATGTCGATGGCAAATCAAAAATGAAACCCGTCGAGAATTATGGGGTGAAACTATTGTCCATCGGATTTTTTACCCAGCCTAATCAGGCCGTTATCTGGCGGGGGCCCATGGCCTCGAAGGCGCTCAACCAAATGATTTTCGATGCCCATTGGGGCGAGCTCGATTTTATGTTGTTGGACCTCCCCCCCGGTACGGGCGATATTCATTTAAGTATCATGCAAGCCTTGCCGGTAACCGGTGCCGTTGTAGTGAGTACGCCCCAGGAGGTCGCTTTGGCCGATGCCCGCAAAGGTGTGGCGATGTTCCAGCAAGATTCCATTAACGTGCCGGTATTGGGGATTATCGAGAATATGGCGTATTTTACACCTAAGGAACTTCCCCTGAAAATAAATATTATATCTTTGGAAAGGAAGGGGCAAAGCATCTGGCGCATGACCTGAACGTGCCGTTTTTGGGAGAAATACCATTGGTGCAAAGTATACGGGAATCCGGGGATATTGGAAGACCGGCCGCCCTACAAACGGCCACTCCCGTAGAAGAGGCCTTCGAGGAACTGACCCGGAAAACGGTGCAGGAACTGGTGAACCGAAACAAAAGCCTTCCCCCGACGGAAGCGATCAAGATAACAACAATGGCGGGCTGTTCCGCCGTTAAAGGAAAGAACTCATGACACCGGAAGAATTAAAGAAGAACGTTGAAAAGGCCCTGGAGGAAATCCGTCCCTTTTTACAGAGTGACGGAGGCGATATTTCATTGGTATCCATAGACAATGAAAATTCCGTAAAGGTGAGGCTGGAAGGGAATTGCATTGGCTGTACGGTCAATCAGATGACCTTGAAGAGCGGGGTGGAAATGACAGTAAAAAAATACGCCCCCCAAATCGAAGAGGTGGTAAATGTTGGCCAACCCGTGGCCTGATAGTTGGGAAACCCTGCGAGGTTTCACGATGGAAGATGTGGGGGAACATAAAGATATTTTTTGAATGATTACTACGGACATTTTGATTATCGGTGCGGGCCCCACTGGGCTTTTTACCGTTTTTGAAGCAGGATTATTACAGTTAAAATGCCATTTAATCGACGCATTGCCCCAAGCGGGCGGGCAGTGCTCGGAAATCTATCCCAAAAAACCGATTTATGATATTCCCGGTTTCCCCGAAGTCCTTGCGGGTGAACTGGTCGATAACCTTAAGGAACAGATCAAACCTTTTGCGCCTGGTTTCACTTTGGGCGAACGGGCGCAAACCATAGTTAGGGAAGAAGATGGTTCCTTTATCGTAACCACGAACAAGGGAACAAAACACAAAGCGCCCATTGTCGCCATTGCGGGTGGGTTGGGAAGTTTCGAACCGCGGAAACCCTTGTTGGAAAATCTAAAAAAGTATGAGGATAAAGGCATATCCTACATTATTAAAGACCCTGAGGTGTATCGCGATAAAAAAGTAGTGATTGCCGGAGGAGGCGATTCAGCTTTGGATTGGAGCATCTTTCTGGCCGATGTGGCTTCCGAGGTTACTTTGGTACACCGGCGCAATGAATTCCGGGGTGCTTTAGATTCGGTGGAGAAAGTACAGACCTTAAAAAATGATGGGAAAATACGTTTAATTACGCCCGCTGAGGTTACCGGTTTACAGGGAAACGGAAGGTTGGAATCCCTGACGGTAAGAAAAAAAACGACTGCGGTAGAGGATATTGAAATATCCGTCGATGATTTTATTCCTTTATTCGGGTTATCACCAAAACTGGGTCCCATTGCCGACTGGGGCCTCGAAATCGAAAAGAACGCTATCAAGGTAAATACCTTCGATTATCAGACCAATGTGCCCGGAATCTACGCCATTGGCGACGTCAATACCTATCCCGGCAAACTAAAACTAATTCTCTGCGGCTTCCACGAGGCCACCCTCATGTGCCAAAGTGCCTATCAGCGTATTTATCCCGAGAAACGATATGTAATGAAATATACTACGGTAGGGGGGGTAACCGGTTTTGACGGAAGTAAGAAGGAAGCACCAAAGACCGTCGTTAAAGCGATTCATTAAAATAAAAAGTGAAGTAGTGAGTTATTGAACTAGATTAGATTTTTTAATGGAAGAGGAATCAAAATCACCTATTCGTGATTCTAATGAAATATCAAAAATGATCTCTGTTTGATAAAGTCACTGAAATAACCGTTAATCCTACGAAATAACTCACTAACCCACTTTCCACTAACCCACTAATCCCTAACTCCCTTTGGATATAAAAATCAAGATTACCGACCGCGAGGGCGTCACCCACGAAGTAGAGGCCCCCACCGACATGAACATGAACCTGATGGAAGTAGTGCGCTCTTACGAACTCGCTCCCGAAGGCACCATCGGGGTATGCGGAGGAATGGCCATGTGCGCTTCCTGTCAATGCTATGTGCAATCAGATCACGACCTTCCCGAAAAATCCGATGATGAGGAGGCTATGCTCGCCGAAGCCTTTTATGTTGAGGATAACAGCCGCTTGGGCTGCCAGATTCATATGACCGAAGACCTGGATGGCCTAGAGGTAGAACTGGCACCCGAGAGCTAAACTGTGAAAATTTTACTCGAAACCATAGAATTTTTCACAGATTTACACAATCTTCCTATCTCCTTATTTTTCTAAAAACCTAGATAATCAGTATTTTAAGATACGAAAGGCTTTTTTGGTATTATATTTTCTTTAGATAAAGAGAATTTAATTACAAACCCACCTGCCAAGCGTGCAGGTCTAAATTTAGAACATTATGAAAAAGTTATTTATTACAGCCGTATTCGCATTAGGAAGTCTCACCGCTTTTTCCCAAGTTGACGAGGCCACTGAAGCCCAAGACCCTGCTACTGAAACTCAGGAGCAAGCCACCGAGGCAACTGATGCTACACAAGATGCTGCCGCGCAAGCACCAGCACAAGATGGTTTTAACGAAATCGCAGTTGAAGAGCTACCCGAAGCGGTAACTTCAATGATCGAAACTAACTATCCTGGTGCTACTATCAATAAAGCGCACAAAAACGAGGAAAACAATTACAAAGTAGAAGTTTCTTTGGAAGATGGAACCTCAGGTGCCCTTATCGTTGACGAAGAAGGTAACGCCGTGCAGCAGTAAGAATATAAAAATTGATTTGGGATTTTTCCTAAATGGTTTTTGGAAAAGGAATCGTGTATCCACGGTTCCTTTTTTTTGTGATAATCGCAAGCGAAGCGAAGCCATCTGTTTCATGCTTCGAGAAGTTTAAACCGATGGCTTCGGCGCAAAATGGCTTCTGCAAGTATGTGTTCCCGTTCAAATTCTCGCTTGATAAGTGAACAGATTATAATATCGCCCTTCCGAAGCGATCAATTCATCATGCGTGCCCCGCTCCGCAATACGGCCGTTCTCAATAACCAATATCTTGTCCGCTTTACGGATGGTGCTCAAACGGTGGGCGATAACGAAAGTAGTGCGTCCCTTGGTCAGTTCGGCCAGACTTTTCTGGACCAGCGCCTCGCTCTCGGTATCCAGATTGGAGGTGGCCTCGTCGAGAATAAGGATTTTCGGGTTGGCCAAGACCGCTCTGGCGATAGCGATCCGCTGGCGCTGGCCTCCGGAGAGTTTTATGCCTCTTTCGCCGATTAAGGTATCCAGACCTTCTTCAAAACGGTCGGTGAACTCATCGACATATGCGGCCTTCACCGCTTGTTGCAACCTTTCTTCCGAGGCGTTCGGGCGGGGAAACATGATATTCTGCCGAATAGTACCCTCGAAAAGAAAGTCATCCTGTAAGACGACACCCAGATGCTGGCGAAA
The DNA here is from genome assembly GCA_963764285.1 of uncultured Flavobacteriaceae bacterium. Classification (GTDB taxonomy): domain Bacteria; phylum Bacteroidota; class Bacteroidia; order Flavobacteriales; family Flavobacteriaceae; genus Pricia. The sequence goes on along the minus strand of CAVXSA010000008.1, from coordinate 99,188 downwards.
ACTGTTGAGGTCGATTTTTGATAGGTCCTTTCCATCGATGGTAACCTTTCCCGAATCCGGGTTTAAAAAACTGGCCGCGAGCCCGGCTATGGTTGTTTTGCCCGAGCCGGAACTTCCCACTAGGGCGACAACCGAACCGGAATCCGCCTCAAAACTGATGTTATGCAGTACTTCCTTATCCTCTTCATAGGCGAAGGAAACGTCTTGAAAGGTCATATCTCCATTTACCTCGTTCAGTACGATGGTACGTTGGGTCTCATCGGCTTCGGGGGTCATGTTCATGAGTTCCTCGGTACGATCGAGTCCGGCCAAGGCCTCCGTCAGTTGACTGCCGATATTGCTCATTTGGACGATGGGGGCGACCATTAGGCCCAATAGCACGGTGAACATCAAAAGGTCGCCGACGGTCAGGGTGCCCTGAATGATCTTGTATCCTCCCAGACCCATCACACCCGTTGTAGCGATTCCGATTAAAAAAGTAGCCGAGCTGGTCATAAAGGCGGTGGTAGTCAAACTCTTCTTGACATTCTGGAACAGTTCCTCGACCCCATCCTCAAAGATCCGGTTCTCCTGGGCCTCGGCGTTGAAGCCCTTAATAACACGAATGCCTCCCAAGGTTTCGGTCAAGCGTCCCGTTACCTCCGCATTTATTTTTCCGCGTTTACGAAATATGGGACGAATTATTTTAAACGCCTTGAGGGCAATCACCGAAAAGATGGCCAAAGGGATAAACGTGAAGAGGGTCATGGTCGGACTTATACTGAGCAACAAGATCAGGGAAACGATGGCCGTAACCGTACCTCCCACCAATTGTACCAATCCCGTGCCGATCAGATTCCGCACCCCTTCCACATCGGTCATGATGCGCGAGACCAAATTGCCGGACTTGGTATTGTCGAAAAACCGGATAGGCAGCGAAAGCACTTTTTTCTGTACATCGGCACGCAATTCCGATATCATGAACTGCGCCTGCACGCTCAAGATTTTGGTCAGTAAAAAAGAGGTCACCGCCTGCACCAGAATGGCAAGGATAACCCCTGCCACTAAAAGTTTGAGCATTTGTACATCCTTTTTAGCGATAACCTCGTCGATCAAATATTTTGAGGCTATTGGGGTTACAAAACTCGCGGCCTTACTGATGACAATCAAGATCAGTCCTATAAACACCAATTTGCGCCTAGGCCAAATAATGGTTTTAAAGGCGGTAAGGATACTCACTTTTTTTTCGGGCATGGCGGTTTATTAAAAGAGCTTGCAAGTTACTTAAATTGGCCCTAGGGGAATACCTCATAGAAAGTTTTACCAAAAGTTGTTACATTCACAGAACAAAGATTTCTATCCTATGTTCGACAAACTCGTATTTTTTGTATTCAGCTTGGCTCCATTTTTTTTCCATGTTACGGCGCAGTCCGAAACCGAAGTGGCCGAATGGAAATCCCAAGCCAATAGGGTGACCATCTTTCGTGACGATTTTGGAATACCGCATATCTATGGCAAAACCGACGCCGACGCCGTTTTCGGATTGCTTTATGCCCAGTGTGAGGATGACTTCAACCGGGTGGAAAGTAACTACATTTGGGCTACGGGTCGATTGGCCGAGGTCGAAGGCCAAAGTGCGCTGTATAGCGATTTGCGGGCCAAGCTCTTTATGACGGAGGAAGAGGCCAAGGCATACTATAGTGAAAGTCCCACCTGGCTCAAAAAGCTCTGCGATGCTTTTGCCGATGGGGTCAATTATTACCTGCACACCCATCCCGAGGTGCGGCCCAAACTGCTGACGCGTTTCGAACCCTGGATGCCCATGTACTTTAGTGAAGGCTCGATCGGCGGCGATATCGAACGGATTTCTACGGAAAAAATAAAGGCGTTTTATGAAAGCGGGATGGAAATTCCACAGGCAAAAAAATTCGAAGTTGATAAACAAAAGAAGGAATCAGAACCCCACGGCTCGAACGGTATTGCGATTTCCGGAAAACTAACGCAGTCGGGGAATGCGATGTTGCTGATCAATCCCCATACCTCCTTCTATTTTCGGGGAGAGGTGCATGCGGTTTCCGAAGAGGGATTGAACGCTTACGGAGCGGTTACTTGGGGGCAGTTTTTTGTCTATCAGGGATTTAACGAGAAAACCGGCTGGATGCATACTAGCACTTATACCGATATCATCGACGAGTTCAAGGAAAACATAGTGAAACTCGATGGAAAGCTGATGTATCAGTATGGCGAGGAACTGCGGCCCGTGGAATCTTTCGAAGTCATTTTGAAATATAAGGATAGCGATAGTCTAAAGGAAAAGATTTTCCCCGCATACCGGACGCACCACGGTCCTATAACCCAGCTCGAAGACGGTCAATGGACGGCTACGGCCATGATGTGGAACCCCCCGAAAGCTTTGGAACAATCCTTTATCCGTACAAAGCAAGAGGGGTACGAAGGTTTTCGAAGGATGATGGATATGCGAACCAACTCGAGTAACAATACGGTATATGCCGACGCGGAGGGGAATATCGCCTATTTTCATGGAAATTTTATCCCGAAGCGGGATACGATTTTCGATTACTCTCAGCCGGTCAATGGCAGTAATCCCAAAACGGATTGGCAGGGCCTGCATACCGTTGATGAGAACATCCTATTACTGAACCCCAAAAACGGTTGGATCCAGAACTGCAATTCCACGCCCTATACGGCGGCGTTGCAGTTCAGTCCGAAGAAGAAAGATTATCCCAACTATATGTCCCTCGACCGGGAAAATTTTAGGGGGGTGCATGCTATCGAACTCCTGACGGGCAGAAGCGGCTATACGTTGGACAGCCTCACAAAACTGGCACACCACCCCTATTTGCCGGCTTTTAAGGCCTTGATTCCCGGCCTTGTAAAAGCCTATTATCAACAGGGTGACAAGAACCAAAAATTACGGGAACCCATAGAACTTCTGGAAAAATGGGATTTTAAAACGGCTCAGGAATCCGTGGCCATGACCTTGGCACATCATTATGCAACGGCCATGGGGCAAAAAGCCAAACGGCCGGAAGGTCTGAGTGATATGGAGACCATGATCTGGCTGGGGAATAACTCAAAGGAAGGCGTACAAATTTTCGGAGATGTTATTGACCGACTGACCGGCGATTTCGGCACCTGGAACCTCCCTTGGGGCGAGGTCAACCGCTATCAACGCCTGAACGGCGATATCTGCCAAGCCTTTGATGACGACAAACCCAGTAGGCCTATCGGTTTCGCCTCCGGCCGTTGGGGCGCTTTGGCGGCCTACGGGGTCAGCTACGATAACAATACCAAAAAAATCTATGGTACCCGCGGCAATAGTTTTGCAGCGGTAGTGGAGTTTGGCGATAGGGTAAAGGCTAAAAGTATCTTGGTGGGCGGGCAGAGCGGGCATCCCCGTTCGCCGCATTTTGACGACCAGATCCAACGCTACGCCGAGGCAGAGTGGAAAAATGTTGCCTATTATAAAAAGGATGTTCTAAGGAGGGCGGAGGAGACGTACCGGCCGGGGAAACGAAAATAATTTTTCAGTGGGTCAAGTTGAAAATGTAAAAAAAGTTTAGCAGTCCGCCTCACCCAGCAGACAGCTTTATGGGTTCAGGAGTTGAAAAAGAAATAGCTTTTGCTACTGCCTACTGCTCAACATTTACTGCCACTATTCCTTTGTAATAATAAACGTAGCCTTCGATCCCGTAGAAAGCAGCCATTTGTTCGAATAGATCAATATGCCTTTGTCATCGTAAACATCGAATTGTGCGGTGTTGGGCGGGGAAGATCCTACGTTCAAGGCCTCGAACTCAAAGCGGTTGAAACCTTCTTCCAAATCGACGTTTATTCCCTTGAAAGAGCCGGTAAGCAGGGTGTTGGGATCCACTACTTTATCATTGAGCCATATCCTTATGCGGTCGCCGTCAACGAATTCATGATCGCGGCAGACAATACCCACGAATTTGCCATTGTTCTTGATATCGCCGAGGTACATATCCGAAAAATGTTCCTTAGAACCTTCCTTGGGCGCCCTAGGACCGGCTTTCGGATCGATTTTCATGCCTGTGCCCGCCTGTACCAACTCGCGGTCGGGCAGCATCTTGACGGGGTTTTTTCGCGTGACGTCCAAATTGACCTCGGGATGGTTGTCTATGACTGAAGGTATTTTTAGGGAGGTACCTTTCTCAGGTTCCTTGGTCTCGTCGATTTTGTTCGCCACATCGATTTCCAATGGTTTTTGGGCAGGAAGATCGGTCTGTGCCGTTCCCACATGGGAAAACAGAAGTAGAGCGATGGGTATTAACCAATAGGTTTTAATCATGAATCAAAAAAAGTATGATAAAGATAACAAATACCCTGCCATGCGGTTTTAAGGCATTGTTAAAACGCCAAATTGTAGCTAATAGTATTTGCCGTTATGGTATAAATCCCCTAGCTCCATGTTCGCTGTAGAAAGCGTATAAAATTCAGGTGCATAATCTTCGAAATATCCTCTTGGGCATACCCCCTGTGGTACAATAATTCCGGAATCTTCTGAAGGTCGGCAATAGTATCGATGTCCATGGGCGATTGTTCCGTGCCGAAACCGCCGTCAAGGTCGGTACCTATGCCGACATGCTCGGCATTGCCGGCGATTTGGCAGATGTGGTCGATGTTGTCTATCGCCTGCTCTAGGGAAACCCCCTTAGTTGTGGGAGTCGATTGGCCTCGAATCCAATCCGGTACCATCATCCAAGCATCCAAGGCGACCCCGATAACAGCATCCCGGGTTATAAGTTCCTTGATCTGTTCGTCGGAAAACTGCCGGTTGTGGTTTACCAAAGCGCGGCAATTGTTATGGCTGGCCCAAACAGGGCCGTGGTACACGTTCATGGTTTCCCAAAAACTGAGGTCGCAGAGATGCGTGGCGTCGAGAATTAGGTTCAGGCGTGCCACTTCCTTTAAAAGTTCCTTGCCCTTGCTGCCGATACCGCCGGAGGAACCTGTGCCAAAGGCGTAGGTGCCGGGGCCATAATGTGCCGGACCGATGGCCCTAAGTCCTTGTTCGTATGATTTTTCAAGATGGGCCATGGAGAGTATGGAGTCGGCACCTTCCAGACTTAAAATGTAGCCGATCGGTTTCTTTTCGGCCTTTGTATCCCACAGTTTTAGATGGCCGGTCAGGGCTTGGGTGTCTTTGATCTGAACCATCTCTCCCATGTCTTCCATGGCCCGGTACCAAGCCAATTGCCCTTGGGTCTGTGCCCAGGCCTGTTGCGGGGAATGCCAACCGGGAAGGGAAATTTCCTTTTTGACGTAACGCGCAATTTGCGTTGCCATGCACAGGCCGATGTTGCCCTTTCGCATGGCGGGGAAGGATACGGTATTGCGGCCCCGGTCGGGTTTGTCCGTCATTCCGGTCTCGCTTTTGCGAATTTCGGCAACCGGCCAGGTGAGGTCACGGTTCCACTCCATGGCGTTCATGGCGAGATCTAGATGGGCATCGAATATAAACATGCTTAGTAATTTCGGGGGCACTAAGCGTGTCCGTCCGTTCAGACGGGCAATCTTTCAATTGCTGCGGCCCGGTGAATGATCTTATATCGTAATACGCTGATTTCTGGCCGCCACCTTCCAGGTGTCGATAATCTGCCCCTCTGAAACTACTTGCAAATTTTCGTACTTGGCGACCGTGGGACAAATATGTACCGGTATGGCGTAGCAAACGGCTCCTATCGCATAGTTGTCGGCATTTTCGCATTCGAGCACAAAATGTTCCTCACTTTGTCCTTTTTGGATGCAGTTTTCCATATTCAAAAACCGCAGTCTCGGAAGGGGCATTTCCGGGGCAAGATGCTTATGCCCTAAATCGAGACAGATCGTATGGTTTGCGGGTTTACTGATAATCCGTGTCAGGAGTACGGACGCGGGCAGAAAATCCATTTCCGGAAACTGCTCGCCATAGCCCGCATCCCAAAGCAGGGTGGTACCGGGACTGGCCTCGACCCCGTTCCTTTGCGCATGGAAGGGAAAGGTGGGGGATCCACCGGCCACTATTCCATTGACTTTAATTCCCTCGGATTCTATACTGCTTTTTAAGTTCCTAACGGATGCGAAGGCCAGGTCGCAGGCTTTTTTCCGTTCCGCGACATCCGTATTTCGAATATGTCCGTCATAGGAATGTAAACCCCTTGCCTCAACATTAGGGTCGTCGTCCATTTGGCGGTAAAGAACTATGGCATTTTGGTCGGGGACGATTCCCGTACGGTCCATCCCACAGTTGATATCCATCCAAAGGGAAATCACCACGCCTTGGGCTCGTGCCATTTCGGCCAAAGCTTTTAACGTGTCGGAATTATCGACAAGGGCGGAAAATTTTGATTTGGGATACTTGGACATTAATCCAAAAAATCGGGCCATATTCGCCCCCACGGGCTGCATGGCCAAAAGAATGTCGGGTGCCTTACAAAGGGCCAGCAGCTCTGCTTCGGCGATAGTAGCGCACTTGAATTTTCGAATGTCCTTGGCTAACTGCATCTCGATGATTTCCGCTGTTTTATGGGTCTTGATATGCGGACGAAGATGTTCAGCGCCCCCGGCCATTTCGAGCATGGTGCGGATGTTATGCAGTATTCTATCGGGATATACCAACAGCGCCGGGTGAGACTACATCTTCCGTATCGGCTATTTCGTACCAGTTGATGTTGTTCCATCGCCTATCGATGTAATTCGAACATCGCCTCGATTTCCACGGATATCCCGCCGGGAAGCATCATTCCGACGGCACTACGCACCCCCACGCCATTTTCGGTCCCGAATATTTCGGACATCAGTTCGCTAAATCCGTTAATCACCAAAGGGTGGTCTTTAAAACCAGGGTCGGAATTGACCATCCCCAAAGTTTTTACCAGACGTTTTATACGGTCGATGTCCCCAAAATGGGTCTGGATGGTTGAAAGCATGGTCAGGCCCACTTGCCGCGCACCGGCCTTGGCCTGCTCGATATCCAAATCGTCTCCGGCCCTGCCTTTCAACAAGGAACCGTCGGGCAGCATGGGCCCCTGGCCCGAAACATATAGAAAATTATCGACCACGAGTACGGGCTTGTACAGTCCCGCCGGTGGAGGGGCGGGCGGAAGATCGAGGCCTAAAGCTTTTAATTTCTCAGAAGGTAAAGTGCTCATAGTATCGTTATTAAATGAATGTATCCAAAATCAATCACCCCGATCAATCCCATCACCCCGACCGTGGTTTCCATCACCGTCCAAGTGCGCAAGGTATCCTTTATCGAGAGGTTGAAGTATTCTTTATAGAGCCAAAAGCCACCATCGTTGACGTGTGAGAGCATCAAACTTCCCGATCCGATGGCCAAGACCATTAGTTCGGCACTAACCCCTGTACCCTGAACCAACGGCAGTGCTATGCCGGCAGCGGTAAGACCGGCCACGGTCGCCGAGCCCACGCAAACACGGATAACGGTCGCAATAAGCCAAGCCAAGAGCAGTGGGGAGATGGTAGATCCTTTCAGCATATCGCCGATATATTCACTTACCCCGCTATCTATAAGCACCTCTTTTAAGGCCCCGGCACCGGCGATAATAAGTAATACCATGGTGATGCCCGAGACGGCGCTCGCTACCGAATCCATTACTTCCTTCATTTTTTTGCCACGGCCCAACCCCAAGGAATAGATGGCGACCAACACGGAAATTAGCATGGCGATAACTGGGTCTCCCAGCACATCGGTCGTTTTTCGGAGGATATTTTCTTCGGGAAGCACGAGCGCCACGACCGATGCCAGCCCGATTAAAATAACCGGCATCAAAGCCGTTAGGATGCTGTTTAGGGTGCCTGGCATCTCCTCGTCGGTCAGGACTTTCGGATTCATAAACTCCTTCAGCGGCGTGGCCTTGACATTTTTTATGGTCCGCGAAAAAAGAGGACCCGCTACAATAATCGCAGGAATCGCCACGATGAGTCCGTATAGCAGGGTCTTGCCAATATTGGCATCGAACATAATCGCTATGCCCGTAGGGGCGGGGTGGGGCGGAAGGTAACCGTGGGTAACGGACAGGGAGGCCAGCATGGGCAGACCGACGTAAATCAGGGGAAGCCCTGTGGCCGCCGCAACGGTAAAGACCAGAGGCACTAAAATTACGAACCCGACCGTATAGAACATGGGAATTCCGACGATAAAACCGGTCAATACAACGGCCCATTGAATGTTCTTTTTACCGAATTTTTCTACCAATTGCGTGGTTATACGTTGGGCGGCCCCACTATCGGCCACCAATTTACCGAGCATGGCGCCCAGGCCCAAGATTAAAATGAGGTATCCCAAGGTATTGCCTATGCCGTTTTGTATGGATTCAATGGCGGTCAGAAAATCCATACCCTCCGCAACCCCGACCAATAGGGAAACGATGAGAAAGGAAATAAAGGCATTGAGCTTGAAATAGGCGATCAGGATAAAAAGGAGGATAATTCCGGCAATGACAATGGCTAGCGGCATAAGCTGGTTTGTTTGATCGAAGGTACTAAAATAGGGAACAATATAGTAGCACCTAAATCCCCAACACCATCTTAGCGATCGAAAAATAGATTAAAATCCCAAAAATATCGTTGCCGGTGGTGATAAAGGGGCCGGTGGCGACGGCGGGGTCCACACCGCGTTTGTCCAAAAATATCGGAATAAAAGTACCTATTATGGCGGCGATAATAATCACGGTCACCAAGGCAATACACAAAGTGGCGGAAATAAGATAGGAGGTTTGAAAAGCAAAATGGCTGATCATCAGAACGATAAAAGCGATGACCGCCCCATTGATCAAGCCCAAAAGAAACTCTTTCAAAAGCTGTTTTAAGATTTCGCCCTTGATGGAATCGTTCGCAAGCCCCTGTACTACAATGGCAGAGGATTGCACCCCCACGTTCCCGGCCGTAGCCTGGATCAGCGGCACGAATATCAGCAGAATGGGGAAATCGGACATGACCGTCTGAAAACTGTTGATGATGCTGGCCGCCCCGATGCCGCCGAACATGCCGATAATAAGCCAAGGTAGACGGGCGCGGGTCAGTTGCCACAGACTGTCGTCGGCCTCGACGCCCTGCGAGATACCGGCGGCCATCTGATAGTCCCTATCGGCTTCTTCCCTGATGACGTCAACGATATCATCGATGGTGATGCGGCCCACCAGCCGGCCGATTTCGTCCACCACAGGAATGGCTTCCAGGTCATACTTTTGCATGATCCGGGCCACTTCCTCAGGCTTTTCGTTGACGCCGACCCGATCTACTTTCGCAATGAAAATATCCTTAATATGGGTCGTTGTCGAGGTGGTCAATAAATCTTTAAGTGATAGGCGTCCCTTTAGCTTATCCTCTGCATCGACTACGTAAATGGAGTGAACCCGGGTGACGTTCTCGGCCTGTGCGCGCATTTCCTTGACGCAGGTAAGAACGTTCCAGTCTTCCTTTACCTTTACCAGTTCCTTGGCCATGAGTCCCCCAGCGGAATATTCGTCGTAGCGGAGCAGATCGACAATATCTTTGGCGTGCTCCCTGTCCTCTATTTCCGAGATGACCTCTTGAATGATCTCGCTGGGGAGTTCCCCGACGATATCGGCTGCGTCATCCGTGTCGAGCTCTGCTAGCTCTTCCGCGATTTCCCTGGCGGAAAGGTTGTTGAGAATACCTTCCCTGACATCATCGTCAAGTTCGGTAAGAACGTCGGAGGTCTTGTCGCTCTCGAGCAGTTTGATGATATAAGTGGCCTCCTCATCGTCTAGCTCGTCGATGATCTCCGCGACATCGGCATAGTGCAGATCTTCCATCAGGGCGACCAGGTCGGCATCCCTTTGGTTTTCGATCAGCTGTTCGATCTCGGTGACGAGCTCTTCTGTTAGTTTGAACGGGGTCATGCTATGGCCTGAATGGTTTCACGCAAAGGGCATAAAGGTAGCGCAAACCTGTGTGCTGGCAAGGCAGGGCTAAAGAAAAGTTTATGTGTTTATGGTGTTAGGAATTTATTTTAGAAGGATGTTCTGAGACTTCAAAAGCCCGCTTCTTCCTGTATTTTTTGGGTCAATAGGATAAAATCTGCGACCCTTAGTTGCTCCGGCCGTAGGTCAAAAACGGGGTCTTCCCGCAAAGTATCCGATAAATCAAAAATTTTTAGGCTATTTCGGAGGGTCTTTCGTCGATGGTTAAAAGCCGCTTTTACCACCCGGAAGAAGAGTTTTTCGTCGCAATCCAAGTTATAATCTTTTTTACGGACGAGACGTAGTACGCCAGACTGTACCTTGGGCGGCGGATCGAATACCTCAGGAGGCACGGTAAATAGGTATTCGGCTTCGTAAAAAGCCTGTACGAGTACGGATAATATCCCGTAAGCCTTGCTGCCTTCCTTTTCGCAGATCCGGTTTGCCACTTCTTTTTGGAACATTCCGGAAAATTCGGGAACTTTCTCTTTCATTTCCAGCATCTTGAAAACGATTTGGGTAGAGATGTTATAGGGGAAGTTGCCTGTAATGGCAAACGGCTCGCTGTCAAAAAGCAAGGTCGTATTATAATGTAAAAAATCTGCCTCGACGATTTGAAAAGAACCCTCTCTTTGCAAGACCGCCGGATGTTCCACAGGAAAACTGTGATTCAGATAGATGACGGAATCGGGGTCGAGCTCCATGGCGATCAAATTGATATCGCGCAAGAGCAGATATTGGGTTAGCACGCCCGTACCAGGACCGATTTCGAGGACATTTTTATAGCCGTTCAAAGAAAGAGTTTCCGAAATTTGGCGGGCGATTCCTTCATCCTTTAAAAAGTGTTGCCCCAAGTATTTCTTAGCCTTTATCGGACTTTTTTCCGAAGAGAATTGCTTTGTCTTTCTTCCTCGGTTTCTCCTTTTCGACATATTAACCCTTTTCCTCTATGAGTTTTAAACAGTGATATAGACCCATGCTTTTCTTCCGGAAAGTAAGGTGACGCTTATTCTTTCGTACAGTTCGCCTTCGTAATCGTCGGCCTCTTTCAGATGTTCCTCCACTATTTCATATACGATACCCTCAATACTGTCTTTTTCGTTTCCGGTATGTTCTGCCATGGGGTAAACACCGTCCACTTTAGCTTCCGATATTCGATATCCTTTTAATTTGTCGGAAGAACCTTCCATTTGTTTTTGAAATATGGCATGGTGCAGACGTTCATCTTGAAGGGTGCCATATGTAAAAAGAAATTTGATTTTTTCCATGGATATTGTAGGTTTTGTTCAAGAATCAGTGTTCGCTTATTACCTCCAGTTCCGTTCTAAAGGATACAAATTGGTTCGGGAACCTTTTTAGGGCATCCTTCCGAAAAAGGGGGGCATCTTTAGTATAATAATTTTGCAGTGTTTCGTTATTGACGGTCGTGAACTGTACCGAATAGGTGACACCGCCCATCTCTTCCTCCACCAATACCTTGCTCATTTTGGCGTTCAAAAACTTACCGGTCGCCATGATTTTGGGAATATGGACGTCCTGCATCCATTGCAGCCATTCGTCGTGAACTTCTTCGTTGATGTGGGTGGTTACGTTGTAAATCAGCATGTTTTTCGAACAGACATTAATTGATACTATCCCCCCTCAAAACCCTAAAATTCTTCCTTGCCTGTGGAAAGTAATAGCTGTCTTGATAGTTATAGATGATCTTTTCGTATTCTTCCTTCGCTTTTTCCGGTTCGTCAAGTACGTTTCTGTAGAGTTCGGCCAAGGCGAAATGGGCATCGTCAGCGAGGATTCCGTTGGCGTAAAACTCCGTAATCTTGCGATAGTTAAACTCCGCGGCATCATAATCCTTTATGCTCTCCAAAAGCTCTGCCTGTTTCAAAAGGGCCTCATCCTCTATTTTTTCGCCTTTATGATCTTTGAGGATGACATCTAATTCTGAAATGGCTTCCTTTGTCTTGTTCTGATAGCCCAAAAGATCGGCGCGGGCATATTTTTTGAGGGCGGTCTGGGTGGAATCTTCCAGGGAATTATCCGAAATCAAAAGGCTCAGTTGCATGGCATCGTTGGCGATGAGTTGAGAGGTAGAACTGCGTAACACCTTCAATTGGGTAAGAGCCCAATCGAAATCCCCTTTATAAAAGCTGGTCTGTGCCACCTTGAAGCGGGCGTTTTGTCCCAGCACATCGTTCTTTAGATTTTTTTGTATTTGGGAAAAATAGATCAGCGCCTGATTGAATTTTCTATCGAATACCAAAATGTCGCCCAAAGCCAATTTTACGAAAGCGTTGACCCGTTCGTTGAGCGGCAGGTCCAGACTTTTTTTAAGGATGCCGATCGCGGGTTCGGGCGTATTCCTTTTAAAAGTCAGAAAGTTGGCGTAGGCCACCTGCAACTGTAAGGTTCGGTTTTTATAGCCGTGGATTTCCACCAGTTCGTCGAACTGCTTTTGAATGTCGTCCAAGTCTTTTTCATCGGCATCCAATAGCTGCATGTCGATAAGATTCAGTTGGGCGTTCAGCTTAGTGAGCTCATCGCCGCTGTTGTCTGCGATATATTCGAAAATTTCTTGTGCGGTTTCGGTTTCTTTATCCTGCAAGGCCAGGTTACCCAGACCTTCCAGCCGTTGCATAGAGGCGGCTTCCATACGTTTGTAGATGGCTTTTTCTTGCCGGAAGGCACTTTCGTACTGTTTTTGCTGTACAAATAGCCAGCTCAACAGCTCGTTCCAGAGCAAATCGGGACTTCTCTGTGCGTTTTTCAACAATACCTGTTTAAACAGAAGGTTGTTCTCGTTCTCTGGATCGGCCGTTACGAAGTCCTCAATCTGCCGTAGCACGTTGGATTTCGTGGTCTTACCCTCGCTAACGAGTTTCAGATACGAGGCATACATTTTTGCGATGTCACCCTGCTCTCCGTAGATACGCGCCATCTGGTAATTATAGTCCAGTCGAGGATTGAGTTCCATGGCTTTGGTATAGGCTTTCAGGGCCTCGTCTAGCAAGGAATATTTTTGAAAATGGAAGCCTACACCGTATCCGAAATTGGGATTTTCGTCAATTTTGGCGATGGCCTCATTATAATATTTCTCGGCCTTTTCGGGCATCTTCTGCAAGGTGTAGTTGTAACCCATTTCGATGAGAAGGGTCGGGTATGCGTTGCTTTCCTCGATTTTTTTTAGGAGGAATTTCTCCGCATCCGCATAGCGTTCCAGTTGCTGGTAAGTGGCGATCAAGCCTTCGGCATAGTCTGTTCTCCGAGGGTTTTTTTCGACCAGTTTTTCGTAAAAGACCACGGCTTTTTCGTAATCACCGTCGTTAAAGTATTGCTGGGCGAGGAAGTCGTCTTGGGCAATGGCGAGAACAGGGGCCGATCAAAAGAAAAAGTAAAACTATTTTGTGCATGTGCGGATCTTAAATTTAGCACTTTGCTGCGTTCCTAGAAGATTTTCCTAAGCAAAGTTAAGGATTAAAATGTGGATGATCCGTCCGAAAAAGTTTTGTCTTTATCAATCGATGACCTCAAACCCACAATAAGGCACCAAAACCTTGGGAATACGGATTCCGTCCGCAGTTTGATAGTTCTCCAAAATCCCTGCCAATATGCGGGGTAACGCCAATGCACTGCCGTTCAGCGTATGGGCCAACCGGTTTTTTCCGTGTTCGTCCTTATAGCGCAATTTTAGACGATTGGCCTGATAGGTCTCGAAATTGGAGACCGAACTGATTTCTAGCCAACGGTCCTGGGCGGTGCTGAACACTTCGAAATCATAGGTCAGGGCGGCGGTAAAGCCCAGATCGCCACCGCAAAGCCGAAGAATGCGGTAGGGGAGTTCCAGTTCGCGGAGAATGATCTTTACGTGCTCGACCATTTCGTCCAAGGCGGCATACGAGCGGTCGGGATGTTCGACCCGGACGATTTCCACTTTGTCGAACTGGTGCAGACGGTTCAGGCCCCGCACGTGGGCGCCGTAGCTGCCTGCCTCTCTCCTAAAACAGGGGGTATAGGCGGTATAACGGCGCGGAAAATCGTCTTCGGCAAGAATTTCGTCCCGGAAAATATTGGTCACGGGCACTTCGGCGGTCGGGATCAGGTAGAGGGCATCTTCCTGTAAGTGATACATTTGGCCCTCTTTGTCGGGCAATTGCCCTGTGCCGTAAGCCGATGTTTCGTTCACCAGATGCGGCACCTGAATTTCGGTATAGCCCGCATCGGTGTTCTTGTCCAAAAAGTAGTTGATGAGGGCACGCTGCAACCGCGCCCCTTTTCCCTTATAAACGGGAAAGCCCGCCCCGGTGATTTTTACCCCCAGCTCAAAGTCGATAATATCATATCTTTTGGCCAGTTCCCAGTGGGGCAGGGCGTCGTTTTCCAAGCCGGGAATATTACCTTCCGCGAAAACCTCTTCATTATCGACGGCGGAATTACCGGCGGGCACGGACGGATGCGGTACGTTCGGAATTTGATATAGCAGTTTTTGAAGGGCTTCGGCCGTGGCGTCAAGTTCGTCCCCCAGCCTTTTGGAATCCTCTTTCAGGCTTCCCGTTTTTTTCTTTAAGTTCTCGGCTTCCTGGGGTTTCCCGCTCTTGTAGAGTGCACCGATATCCTTGGAAAGTTGGTTGCTTTCCGCGAGTAAATTGTCCAGTTGGGTCTGGGTGGCACGGCGGTTTTCATCCAGCTGTAAAACTTCGTCGATTATCGGGGCCGTATCGATATTCCGTTTTCTCAGGGCATCGATAATATCGTTTTTGTTCTCGCGCAGGGATTGTAATTGTAGCATCCAATTTTAGATTAAGCTACAAATTTAGGTTTTCTTAGGTTTAAAATAAATACATTTAGGGCATATATCAACAAACCGAGCAATATGATTTTCGAACATTTTGCACTCAATGTAAGTAAAGTGGATGCCGTAGTGGCATGGTACACGTCCCATTTGGGATTACAAGTCGTCAACGCCCAAAAAGAACCTCCATTTATGACTTTTTTGGCGGATTCTTCGGGCCGGGTGATGATGGAGCTTTATCACCGGCCGGACGAAGTCATCACCGATTTTAAATTGCAACATTTTCTGACCTTTCATCTGGCCTTTGTTTCTGAAAACGCGGTAGGCGATAAGGAGCGGCTTATGGCAAAAGGGGCCACATGGGTCGAGGAAGTCAAAAAAGAAGATGGTAGCCATCTCATTATGCTACGTGACCCGTGGGGGTACAATTGTGTCAGCGGACGGAACCGTTTTGATATAAAATCTGGTCTTCTAAAACTCGCGATTGACTCACCGGCTTGAGAGGTACGCAGAAATAATATAGCAGACTATCTCTTTTCCCTATTTGGTCCTGGAGCTTCGGGAGATGCTTGGGATTTGGAGATTACCTCCCCGCTCGGTAGTATCCACTCGTTATGGCCAAAGTAATCCCATTTTGCATCGGCCAAGTTGATTTTGGGGTCGATAAAGGCGCGGGCAGGCCTACCGTTGATACTGACTTTTGAATTGGTAACGAATACAGCGACCTCCTGTCCCTTTTCGGCATATTCCTTTTTAAGGTGTTGGGCGAACTGCCAGATAAAATCGGGATAGGCCGCGATGCGCCGTTTTTGTTTTTTGGTGAGATAATCGTCCAATTCGACGATTTCGGATTTTCCGTTCGCTTTGTCCACTACCTTGAACTGCAGGGTTCCATAGCGGCTTCTCAGCATCATTCGCCAGCTCAGCCGATGGCCTTCCTCCGTCCACAGCACATCGTCCTTGATAAAATGCTGGCGCAGGGGCAGTGCCAATTGCACCATAAAATAGGTGCCCCCGAGGATATATAAGAGATTTTTATAGGTTGGGATGTCAACCTTGTTCAACAGATACGGATTTTTTCTTTTGAAAAATACCCTTCGGATGGTTTCCGTTTCAAAAAAGAAGACCGTGAACGCGAGGGATAGATAGGGAAAGATGCCGATTTGAAAGACGATGGAATTGAACAGATGGAAAAAGATGGAAACGAAAAAAGCGATTTTACGGGTCCGTTTCCAAAGCAGGGCCGGCACGATAAACAGATCGAAAAGAATACCGGCGACCCCTATTATTTTATGGACCCAAACCTGCTGTAACAAGGCACCGATGATATGATAATGGGCCTTGTCAAGCATAAGTATCCGCACGATGCCGAAATCGAGCCAATCGCCGTACACCTTGGCAATTGCGGCGTAAGTATAAACAATCAACAGTTGTAGTATAACCGTCCATTTAACCCAAGCATACATGGCATCGGTCCGCAGGGACGAATTTTGCCTGGCGTCCAGGGAATAGCTTCTATGGGCGGGAAAGAAACACATGAGCCCCGAGATGAGTATCATCAGATAATAGTGATTGTTGTACGAGGACTTTTGCATCAGGTAAGCGGCCGTCCATAACAAGGTAAACGAAATGATGCTAAAACGGTATCGGTAGCCGATCGCAATTAAAAGTCCGAGCGTGCCCATGATAAAAAAATAGAGGTACATGCCATAGCCGGGCAACGGCTGCAGCCAGTCAAAACCGATAAAATTAAAGGTGAACCGGGGCTCGACCAAAGTCCTTTTGACCCAGCCGGTCAAAATGGCGCCGTAGCACTCCAATGCAACTAAAATCCCAAAGAAAATGCGGAAAACGATCAGGGGTGAATTGTCGATTTTCCTAAAGAGAAATCGATGTAACATCTTATTTTGAAATTAAGGACAGCGAAGTTTCCCTGTCCTTATAGAGTTGCTTCTTAAGAGCTTCCATGGAGCTATATTTATGCTCGTCGCGAATGCGGTGCAGAATGTCAACCCGTATTTCCTCTCCGTACAGGTCTTGGTCAAAGTCGAAATAGTTGATCTCGATACTGAAACCTTTTCCCGGTACGGTCGGGTTAAGACCTATGTTCATCATGCCGTATGCCGTTTGGCCGAAAAGCTCGCTCTGTACTGTATAGACCCCGTTTTTGGGCACTAGTTTATAATTTTCCCCAATGTGGAGGTTGGCTGTGGGAAAATCGATTTTTCGGCCTAAGCCCTTCCCCCTTTTTACCTTTCCAGTAAGCATATAGGGGTAGCCTAGATAGGTGTTGGCCGTAGCAATATCACCATCTTCCAAGGCTTTTCGGATTTTGGTCGAACTGACGGATACCTCGTGGATTTCCTGGGCGGGAATTTCCTCTACCTCAAAATCCAAAGTATTTCCGAAGGCCCTTAAATCAGTAATATTGGCATTGCGGTTTCTGCCGAACCGGTGGTCGTAGCCGATAATGATTTTCTTTGCCTTCAGGTCGTTCACCAGAATGTCGCGAACGAACTCGGTGGCGGAAAGTCGTGAAAACTCCTTGGTAAACGGATGGATGATCAATTGATCGAGACCCATGGCCTGTAAGATCTTGGTCTTTTCGCCGATAGTATTGAGCAGTTTGATGTCCGCATCTTTTTGCAGCACCATGCGTGGGTGCGGAAAGAATGTAAGTACGGTAGATTTCAGGTCCAGACTGGCTGCATTTTTAATCAGGCGCTCCAATATTTTACGGTGCCCGATGTGTACCCCGTCGAAAGTGCCTATGGTAATAGCCGTGGAATGGCCTTTATTGTAATTGGAGATGCTTTCGACTGTTACCACGTACTACAAGTAATAAAAGGCTTATATTTGAGGTTGTGCAAAAACCCCCGAATGTCCACAAAATTACGGCTACTTTTTTCAATTACCATACTATTTTTTTCCTTTTGCGCTTCGGCTCAGGGTGGTTTTTGGGCGCGGGAGAATGCGGGAAATGCCGTTGCGAAACAGATTGCGAAACGCTTCGATGTGAAAAATGGGGCGGTGTTCGCTTTTAAGGAAGACCTTTTCAAACAGGCCTTAGAATCCGTTTCCGTTTCAGGCAAGAATTTTGGGGTCTTCCGTTTTCCGGATTCCGCAGGCGGATTTGCGGCCTATCGCGTGGCGGAAACCCCCGTTCTTTCTCCTGCGCTTGCCAAGAAATATCCTCAAATAAAATCCTATACCGGCTATGGCGTTGAAAATCCGCTGGAAAAGGTTCGATTCAGTGTATCGCCGAAAGATGTTCAGGCCATGTTCGTGCATTCCGACGGCAGCGCTACCGGGTTTATTCAAAAAATAGATACTGATACCTATGTTTTGTATTCAAGGGATTCGGGTAACCTTGTCAATACGGATTTTGTTTGCCGGACTAAGGATAAGATATCTTTACATGGCGGAAATCCGACCGCAAAACCTGTCGATGGGCAGGTGCTTCGAAAATACCGATTGGCCATAACCGCGACGGCCGAGTACACGGCCTATCACGGAGGGACCGTCGCCGATGCCCTGGCCGCTATCAACGCCACCGTCACGAGAATCAACGAGGTATTCGAGACTGATCTGGCGGTGAGGCTAGAACTTGTGGACGATACCGACAAGGTGATATTTACCGATGTTGACACCGACCCATACACCGGAAGCCTGAGTGCACTGGGTAATGAGGCACAAAATGCCCTTACCGAAGGAATCGGGGAGGCCAATTACGATATCGGGCATGTGTTCCATGAAGGTGAGAACGGGGGCAATGCCGGTTTTATAGGTGCCGTCTGTGTAGATAATCGCAAGGGCAGTGCCTATTCTTCGAGCCGAACGCCCGAAGGCGACGTTTTTGATCTTGATTTTGCGGCTCACGAAATGGGGCACCAATTGGGTGCCAACCACACCTGGTCTTTCGAATCGGAAGGCACGCTGGTACAAGTCGAACCGGGCAGTGGCAGTACCATCATGGGCTATGCCGGTATTACCCAGAACGACAATGTACTGCCCAACGGCGATGATTATTTTCACTATATCAGTATCGAACAGATTATCGAGAACCTAAAGACCAAAAGCTGTGGTGAGGTGATTTCGATAGCCAATAATCCTCCGGTCGTAGATGCGCTGGATGATTACGTGATACCAAAATCCACCGCCTTTGTGTTGACAGGTAGAGCCACGGATCCCGATATCGATGATGTGCTCACCTATACTTGGGAACAGATCGATAACGGGGTGGTCACCCGGGCCACTTTTGGGCCGACGAATCCAAGCGGGGCCAATTTCAGGTCAAGCCCTCCTATCACGGAACCGACGCGGTACTTTCCATCCCTTTCGCGCGTCGTCTCGGGCAACCTTACCCAAGAGTATCCTGCTGTAAATTCTGCTTGGGAGACCGTTTCAACGATAGAACGGGAAATGAACTTTGCCTTTACGGTAAGAGACAATGCGCCCGGTGGCGGACAGGTGGTTTCCGAGCTCTCCACTGTTTCCGTAACAAACAGCGCAGGGCCTTTTGCGGTACTTTCGCAGGGAACGAATGAGATCTATTCGGCCGGGGAGGTGCACGAGGTCGTTTGGGACGTTGCCGGCACCAATATAGCACCGGTACGCACCGAAACCGTCGATATTAGGTTGTCAACCGATGGCGGACTTACCTTCCCCGTGGTGCTGGCCGAGGGAGTTCTCAACGACGGATCCTACGACATCGTGGTCCCCGGTCTTCCTACGAGCGAGGCCCGTATCATGGTTAAGGCCGTTGACAACGTCTTCTTCGCGGTAAACCCATCGGATTTTAGTATCGAGGCTTCCGAAGTGGTGCTTAATTTTTCGGATCTGGAATATGGGGTTTGTCCTTCTGAAAATCTAGAGATTCCCTTTACCTATGAAAGCTATTTAGGTTTTGAGGAAGAGGTCGTTTTTAGTCTAACGGGCGCTCCTGCCGGACTTGACATCACTTTCTCACCGGAAACCGCTATTTCCGGAAACACCCCCGTAAATATTCTCCTTAACAATATCACAAACATTCCCGAAGGAAACTATGAACTTTTAGTGACCGCCACTTCCGCAAGTCTCACCAAAGAGGTGCCCTTGCAATTGGCCGTTTCCGCTATCGATTTTCCGGAGGTAATCCTGAACGCCCCGGTCGACGGACTGGCCGATGCCTCGACCAGGGTATCCTTGGTTTGGCAAGATGACCCCTCCTATACTTCCTACGTAATAGAGATAGCCACCGATGCCGCCTTTACGAATATTATTGAAACGGCCACCGTGTATTTAAATAGCTATATACCGAACGGCCTGAAGAACCAAACCGCTTATTTTTGGAGGGTGAGGCCTGAGAATAACTGCGGGGAGGGGTCGTTCACCGAACCCTTTTCCTTTACAACCATCAAGTTCAATTGTGAAGAGAAACCGGCTTCAGGCCTTCCTTTGGAAATTTCGGAAGTTGGCCAGCCTACCGTTATCTCGAAAATTACGCTGTTCGAAGACCTTTCCGTAGCCGATATCAATGTGAATTTGGATATTGAACATAACTATTTGGCCGATCTGACGGTCAGGCTGACCTCTCCCTCGAATACCACGGTCGTACTGATTTCCAATTCGTGCGGTGACCTGAAAAATATGAACGCTACCTTTGACGATGACTCCCCGAACTTTGTCTGTGGAAGTGCTATCGATAGTGCCATTACGGGTACGGTAAAACCATTAGGGGCATTGAGTTCCTTTAATGGCGAGTCCACTTTAGGGGAATGGGTCCTCGAAATCAAAGATAATGCCGCCTCCGACGGGGGGTTCTTGAAAGGCTTCTCCCTCGATATCTGTGTAGAAGGAGAGTTTCGGCCCGATATGGATAAGGACGGGGTTTTTGATGATGGTGACGACCTTTGTCTGAATACGCTCGAAGGCGTGGAGGTGGATACTTCGGGATGCCCCGTTTATCGTTTTCCCGCCGATAATTTTTCGGTGTCCGTCCAAAGCGAGAGTTGCCGTAACAAAAGGGATGGAGAAATAACGGTCGAGGCCGACCGGGTACTCGATATGGTATATGATATTACAGTGACCGGAAATACTACATCTATTACCGATAGTTTTGTCAATACGTTTACTGCGACCAATTTGGCGGTTGGCACCTACGATGTCTGTATCGGCGGTTCGAGCATAGAAATCGATTTTGCGGAATATTGTTTCGAGGTAACGGTAGTGCAGCCCGAGCCTTTGGGGGTCACTTCGAAATTCAGTCCGGATGGTACCCAAGTCGAACTTTCACTGCAAGGTGCCGATTTTTATACCGTGGCCTTGAACGGAAAAACCGTCCGCACGGGCGAATCACAAATTTTGTTGGACCTCAATGCCGGTAGCAATATTTTGAAAGTGTCCACGGATTTACCCTGCCAGGGTGTGTACGAAGACCGGTTTATCATAGCCGAGGGGCCAGCGGTATTTCCGAATCCGTTAGATAATTTCACGCAATTGTTTTTAGGTGCGGTGGAAGAAAAAATTACGCTCGGTATTTTTTCTTCGGATGGCCAACTCTTGCAAAAAGAAGTTTACGCGCCGAAGGGAAATCAGATCGGTCTGGATTTTACAGGATGGCCACCAGGGGTATATATAATCAAGTTCGAAGGCGAAAATAGTAGGGGAACGACCAAAGTGATCAAACGATGAGACTATTTTATTTGCTTTGGGCGGGAATGATTTTCTTGGCGGGATGCAAAAAAGATTTGCCCGAACCGCCCGGAAAGGCATGGCTTGAAGAACCCGCCAAAAACTCTGAATGTACGCCGGTACAAAGTTCGGACGGCATCGTCAATGTTGTTCGTTTTGCATGGAAACCAGCCGATCATACCGAAATCTACGAACTTCGGGTAACCAACCTGACAACGAATACGGTACGGACCATAAGCACCACCAAGACCACAGAGACCCTGCCATTGCCAATTGGCACAGCTTTTTCGTGGACAGTGATTTCAAAAAATAGCCAAACGACTGTTAATGTACCCAGCGCAACCTGGCTTTTCTTCAATCCAGGTTCACAGACCGCACATGCTCCCTTTCCCGCGGAAATAATTTCACCCAGAGTGGGTTCCACCGTTTTTAAGGATATCAACAACGAAATTGAACTGCAGTGGTCTGGTGCGGATATCGACAACGACATCGAAGGCTATAAGATTTACTTTGCGACGGAAACGCCTCCGAAGGTTCTGATCGCCTCCCCCGGCACCAACGAAACATCCTGGAAGGTCAGTGTAGTTTCCGGCACTGTTTATTATTGGAAGGTCGTTACCACAGATGCCGAAGGCAACCTATCGGATACCGGGGTTTTGGATTTTAAGGTGTATTGAATTTTTGCGGAATTGGAAACTTGAAGTTTATGATCAAGTTCCATTAAATTCGTTCATGGTAATCTTGACTCCGGCCAAGACGAAGGATTTGATAAGTTCCCTCGCTTTTTCAAAGCGTTCGGGGAGGGCTGCCTTTTCCTCTTCGTTCCATTCGCCCAGCACATAATCGATTTGTCTACCGGGGCCGAAATCCTCCCCCACGCCAAACCGGAAACGGTTGTAGCTTGAGGTCTGCAAAACGTTTTGGATATCCTTTAAACCATTATGGCCGCCGTCACTTCCCTTGGTCTTTAAGCGTATCGTGCCGAAGGGCAGATTGATGTCGTCGGTGATGACCAAAACATTTTCCAAGGCGATGCTTTCCTTTTCCATCCAGTAGTTTACGGCCTTTCCGCTGAGGTTCATAAAGGTCGAAGGTTTGAGGCAGAGCAGACTTCGTCCCTTTACTTTGAACGTGGCCACATCGCCGAGTTTCGCGGTTTCAAACGAGAAACCTTCTTGGGCAGCGAGGGCGTCCAAGACCTTGAAGCCGACGTTATGGCGTGTTTCTTCGTATTTCTCGCCCACGTTTCCCAGTCCTACAATTAAATATTTCTTCATGGAATCAGGTTCTTCTAAAAAGGGTTTATCTGTTTTTAACAAGGATTTTAAAAAGTGTAGCATCGAGAGCGGTTTGGCTAAAAGTACAAAAGCATCCCGAATCCCGAGAGTTACTCGGGATTCGGAATGCTTTGTTCGCAATTCCGGGAAGAATTATTCTTAGCTTTCTTCGCCTTCGGCAGCTTCTGAAGTATCTGCACCTTCTTCACCTTCTGCGACCTCTTCTCCTTCGGCACCTTCAAGGTCTTCATCTTCATCTTCTGTCTCAACGACAACGGCGGCCCGCATCTCTTTCACTTGTACGACCACTGTTGTTTCGGGATGAAGTATTTCGAAATCATCGTTCAACAGGGATTCCACCGTGATGTTGTCTCCGATAAATAGTTTCGAGATATCGATATCGAAGAAATCGGGCAATTTATCGGGGTAGGCCCTGATTGCCAATTTTCTTTTTCGGAACAATAAACGGCCACCATTTCTAACCCCGGGCGCATTGCCCTGCAGGCGAACGGGAATGTTCATGGTGACTTCCCTATCGTCGAAAAGCTCATAAAAATCGATATGTAAGATGTTGTCCGTTACCGGATGGAACTGAATGTCCTGCATAATCGCCCTGACAATGCCCACTTTTCCACCGAAGTCCACACTTACGGTATGTGCGGCGGGGGTATACACCAAATCCTTGAACGCTATCTCGTCCGCTGAAAAGTGTATCGGTTTATCCCCTCCGTATATGACGCAAGGGACCTTTCCAGCATTACGTAGGGCCTTCGTTGCCTTTTTGCCCACGCTTTCTCTTTCTGATCCTTGTACTTTAATTGACTTCATTTCGTGAAATGTGAATTACTGATTAATTATAGATTACTAATTATTAATTGTTCTTTATTCTTGCTTTTCCTAGGTTGTTTCCAATCTGGTTACTGATCGCGGTCATTTAACAGGATTGAAACGCTTGGGGTCACATCAAAAACTTCGACGCTATCGAGGTATTGTGATGCACCCGGTGCATGACGTCGGCGAACAGTTCGGCGCAACTTAGTACTTTTATTTTATCGCTATCTTTTTTTATGGGAATAGAATCTGTAATGATCAGTTCCAAGAGTTTCGATTCTTCTATTTTTTTATAGGCATTGCCCGACAAGAGTCCATGGGTCGTAATAGCCCTTACGCTTAATGCGCCACGCTCCATCATCAAGTCGGCCGCTTTGGTCAGGGTGCCCGCCGTATCTACCATATCGTCGACCAAAACTACATTTTTCCCCTGTACATCGCCTATCAGTTCCATACGGGAAATGACATTGGCCTTGGCGCGTTGCTTATAGCAAATGACTACATCGCTTTCCAAAGCCTTTGAATAGGCATACGCCCTTTTCGATCCCCCCATGTCCGGAGAGGCAATGGTGAGGTTTTCCAAGTTCAATTTTCTCAAATAGGGCAAGAACATGGTCGAGGCAAAAAGATGGTCCACCGGTTTTTCAAAGAACCCTTGAATCTGGTCGGCGTGCAGGTCCATGGTAATAATTCGTGTCGCCCCGGCAGCCTCTAGCATTTTAGCGATCAACTTGGCCGCGATCGGCACCCTCGGTTTGTCCTTTCTGTCTTGCCTTGCCCAGCCAAAATAAGGCATAACGGCGGTGATATGTCTTGCCGAGGCGCGTTTGGCCGCATCGAGCATCAGCAGCATTTCCATGAGGTTTTCCGAACTGGGGTTGGTGGAACCTATGATAAAAATCCGTGCCCCGCGAACCGACTCCTCAAAAGACGGCTGGAACTCCCCATCGCTATACCTGGAAAACGACACACTACCGAGATCAGTACCGTATGATTTCGCAATTTTTTCGGCCAGGACGGTACTTTGTGTACAGGCAAAAATTTTAGGTTCGGGCACTTGATAGGGCATGGATAATCTGTTGTCAGCTAGTTTGTTGCCGTCCCTTCTTAGCCTATAGTCAGCATAGGTTTTTATAAGGGAGGTGCAAATTTAGAAATTTATTCGGGTCGGGAAAGGATAAATGTTGATATTTTCGGTAAAGAAATCAAAATATTTTATAGTTTTGCAGTCCTTTTTAAAACGTTTTTTGTCCGTAAGAGATGCTCGAGTGGCGGAACTGGTAGACGCGCTGGATTCAAAATCCAGTTCTTTCGGGAGTGTGGGTTCGATTCCCACCTCGAGTACTTTAAACCCTGTTGATCATTTGATTTTCAGGGTTTTATTTTTTAATAAGTGACGTGGGAGTGACGGTTTTGGGTTGTCAAAATCAATTTCACTACAAATATTATTTCTTTAAAAGTATAAATTTTATTCTGCTAATGCTGGTTTTGGAATAAAGAAAGAGCTTTTACTCTCGATTGAAATCTCGTTAGAACGGATATTGCTTCCTTATATCCATGAATCCTAATCCTCCATCTGTAAATTGTTAACTTAGAGGATGCAAGATAATCTCATCAAATATCTGCTCCCTTTATGTTTCGCATATATTTATGTGAGACTACTTATCCCTTACATCGGGTTCTTCGCCCGCTACATGTTCAACGAACCCACCCAGTGGGATAAATACATCGAAAAACCCAGATTGGTATTCTATGGGATAGGCCTTTTGCTCATGCACTCAAGCTATCCTCCCATATTGCGGTATGCATCTGAACCCGTCGGTTTTTTCTTCATTTCCAATTGTTTCATCTTTTTATGGGGAATAGCTTTGAGCCAGATAACTTGGACGAAGAAGTTTAAAAATGTCTTTATCCCAAAAATCAAGGAGAAACTAAAAAAGAAAAATAATTTCAACGTTTCGGCTACGAACGGCCAACTGGAAAACCTCTATAATGGACTGGTTCGCTATGGAATGATAAGTATGGAGCGGACCGAAAGGGACGACTTTATAAAAGCATTCAAGAAGGATTGGCGGACCCACGAATCCAAAATCCATTTTATACTGGATGCCCCAAGTTGCAGGGAATTTTTTGAACTGTTCAAAGCGACATTTCCCGAAAACTCGATGACTATCATCGATTTTTTCAAAAGGTCGGATACCGTCCGTCGGGAGGATGGTAGCCCCTACAAATACTCCACCGTAAAGGATGCCAAGTCAAGAACCCCGATTTCCAAGAAAAGCGATGAATTGAAGGCCATCTTCTCCAACCTTTAACATAGGTTCGTTTGCTATTGTCAGAAGTACGTATGCATTGCCTTAGATGCAGACGTTTCCCTTTGGTTCCCTTCTTAGTTTAGCACCAGAATTCTACCAAAAAGGACAAAAGATTTTGTCCATAGTTGAATCTAAAATAATAAGTGAATGGACTATCTGGAACTAGGAGAACGGCTCGACCGTATCGAGCGATTGTTGGTCGCTAACAAAGAAGTACTCACATTCGAGGAGGCCTGTGAATATACGGGCATTTCTAGGAGCTACCTGTACAAGCTGACCGCAGCGAGGGAAATCCCCCACTCCAAACCCAACGGCAAGATGCTGTTCTTTGAAAAGGCCAAACTCAATACATGGCTTTTGCAGAACGGCAGGAAGTCAAGGTCGGATATCGAAACGGAGGCCTTGAACTACACCTTTAATAACAAGCGCAGATGAAAGGGAAAGCCCTAAGCTGCGAAAAAGCCCGTACCGTTTGCATCGTGAAAACGATGGCAAAGGCAGGATACCTTCCGAAAAAAGAGATGGAGAAGGAAGCTTGGTTCTTAAGTCCGTTCCGGCCGGAAACCAAAGCCTCCTTCAAGGTGTCCAAAACCAAGAACCTTTGGTTCGACCATGGAGCGGGGTTTGGCGGGAACGTTATCGATCTGGTCATGCGGCTTTACGGTTGCCGCGTTCGGGATGCGCTACTTTTCCTGTCGGACGTGCCTCCCTCTTTTTCTTTTCACCCGCAACCTTTTGTGCAGCTTTCGGAAGATGGTTTGGTTGTCCACGGTGCCAGTCCTATCCGGCATCCTGGGCTGGAAGCTTACCTAAAGGAGCGGAACATTGCTTTGGAGATGGCTAAAAAATACTGTAAGGAAGTCCATTATTCCTGTAAGGGCCGCGACTATTTCGCAATCGGGCTACAGAACGATTCCGGTGGTTGGGAACTTCGTAACAGACATTACAAGAATTCTTCTTCCCCAAAGGACATTACCTATTTACAAAACGAAGGTGGTAAATTAATCATAACGGAAGGGATCTTCGATTTTTTAACGGTCACAAACTTCTATGGCGAAGAAGCCGATTTTTTGATCCTGAACTCCTTGTCGTTTGCAAATCGGGGCTTGAAATATATGGAACTATATAGTCATATTGAACTTTACCTGGACAATGATAAAGCCGGAAAAAGAGTTACTGACTTGTTTATCCAAAATCATAAAAACTGTATCGATAAATCATATCTATATAAAGATTACAAAGATGTCAATGAGATGTGGACGGGTAGAAAAATGAAAACGGATAATGAAGTATGAGTGGAAATTAAATCAGAACATATTATTAATTATAACCGAAAATTCAATGACTACTAGAAATTGAAACAGATCATATAATTAAGTATGAGTGAGAATTCGAGATGTGTCATTGTCATGACAAATCTCGCTTTTGCTCCCGAAGGTCGCAAAAGGGTAGGCACTGGTAAGTGGTCTTTCGATGTATGATTTAAAAGAGAGTTTTGAGGCGAACCATTATAAAAATGGTCTTGCATAGAAATATCACAAGTGAAAAAGGAATTCGTACAATTCAGATGTTCCATTTATGAAAAGAAACTGCTCAAAATCAAGGCTAAAAAGAGCGGACTTTCCATAAGCGAATATTGCCGTCGGGCCGCTTTTGACGATAGGATTATCGAACGTCTATCCGAAGAACAAATAGAGGTATATAAAATGTTGGTCAAGTATCAAATGAACTTTAAACGTATCGGGAACATGTTCCGAAAACGAAATCCGAGATTGGCTGATGAAGTCGTACAGTTGGCAAACGAAATCCGAAAACACCTGTACAATTTCAAGAAATGATAGGCAAGGGAAAATCGATTTCGCATACAGGAGCTTCCATGGGCTACGGTTGGAACGAGGAGAAAGGGGCAAAAGTGGTCTATAGGCAACATCTGGCCGGGAACAATCCCAAGGAAATTACTCGGGAATTCAGAATAATCCAATCGCAGAACCACCGATGCAAAAAGAACACCATGAGTTTTGTCCTAAGCCCTACCGTTGAAGACGGAAGGAAATTAAAGGACAAACAACTGGCGGAGATTACAAAAAGGTTTGTGAAAGAAATGAGACTACAGGAACGGCAGGCCATCGCCTTTGTCCATCGGGACAAGAGCCATGTCCATATCCATTTGTACGTAAACCGAATCGGTTTTGACGGAAAGGCATATAAAGACAGCTATGTGGGCAAACGCAGCCAACGGGCCGCGGAGAAAGTGGCACAACAAATGGAACTGACCACGGTTCGGGAAGTGCAACAGGAAAAATTAGACAGGGTCAAAAATGTCAGACAGGAAATGAGGCATATCCATGAGAAGGTGATTGCCGAAATGAAGCCCAGGGATTTTGATCAGTATATCAAATGCATGGAACAAAAGGGCGTAAAGGTCATCCCGAGCATTAACAGGTCCAATAGATTACAGGGTTTCCGTTTTCAATATAGCGGCCATAATATGAAAGGCAGCGAGGTACACCGTTCCATGTCCATGGGCAGGATTGCCGAGCGGATAGGGTTCGATAAAAAAGTCGCTCAAAAGATGGCCAAGGACAATAGCCTGAAATTATTGGGCAAGACCGTGGGAATATCACCCAACTTGGCGGTAACCATCGCAAAGAAGATAATCAAATTGGCCATCAGGAAAACGATAGACAAGGGAATGGGAATTGAAATAGAGATTTAAACTATGGCAAAATTGGATGAAATAGCGGAATTGCTAACGGAAGAAATCAAAGGCTTCGAAAACTCGGTCGACCGAATGGAACAACTCAAAAAGTTCCTGATGGAGTATAAAGTACAGGCCGACACCTCGGACATCGACTTTATCCTGAAAGGATATAACGACCATCAAAAGAAGACCGCTGAGGAGCAGCATAAATTGATGGGCAATGTCGTGTACTATATCAAGATATCGATGGTGTTTCCGAAATGGTCGATAAAGATGTTCTGGGGCCTCTTAACGGTTATCTTCCTCGTGTTGGGCTTCTCCGTTTATAAAGTCTCCCGAACCGCCCAGATAAGGCAGGATGCCTATGGCAAGGGGGAGGAAAAAGCTGTTGCCCATTTTCGGGCCTTCTTGCGTGCCGACCCGGAGGCAGCCAAGCTCTACCAAAAATGGATGGAAGACCAAAGCAAAAAGTAGGGTGCGCCCTATCCGGTTTTTGCTTGACGCTTATCTGTCGGAACGCTACAAAAACCGGACAGGAACCACGCGCAGGCAGGTTATGGTAAGATTTGGGGACGGCACGCCTATATTCACAACCAGACGCATCGTAAAAATTATGCAAAAATATCTTGCTAAATCCAAAATTTTCACACAATCTTTGTACATCCTGAAAATTATGTGATTTTAAATGAGTCAAAGACAAAGGAGATTAAAATCTTTAGCGGAGTTCAGCGGAATTTTCTCCGGTTATTCGTTTAGGGGTAAAATTACCGCTACTAAAGAGGGCGACTTGCGCGTTATTCAGCTTAAGGATATTGAGAACGGTTATACAACAATCGGCAATGATTGCATTTTTGTAAACAAAAGTCAGGTCAATGATAAATATTATCTCAAAGATGGGGATATCCTATTTATTTCAAAGGGATCCAACAATTACGCAATTCCTTTTTATGCTCACGATAGCCATCCATCGGTAGCTTCCTCGGCCTTCTTTGTGTTACGTTTGGATAAAGGGAAGGCAATTGCCAATTTCGTGTCCTGGTACATCAATCAAAGTAAAGTACAACAGTATCTTGAATCCCTAGCAACGGGAACCTATACTACCAGCATAAACCGGGAAACCATCGAAAATATACCGATTTTATTGCCATCCCTTTCACGACAGGAAAAAATAGCGAATATTGCAGCTTTGTCAGCGAAAGAACAAAAACTGTACAGTCGACTTGTCGAGACTAAAAACCGATTGATCCGCACCCAATTATTGACATCGATAAGATAACGAAGACCCATGATAACCAAAGAAAGACCAACACAGCAACAGATAAATAACGCCCTATGGAGCGCATGCGACACCTTTAGGGGGGCATTCGATTCTTCGGAATACAAGAACTACATCTTGGTATTTATGTTCCTTAAATACTTGAGCGATGTTTGGCAAGACCATTATGATCAATACAAAGAGCAGTACGGAGACAATGATGAGTTGATAAAACGTAAGTTGAAAAGGGAACGTTTTGTACTTCCCGACAAGTGCAGCTTCAACTACATCCATGAAAAAAGGAACGATGCCGATATCGGGGGTATCATTGATAAAAGTTTGGCCAAGATCGAGGAACAGAACCTGGAAAAACTGAACGGCGTATTCAGGAATATTAGTTTTAACTCCGAAAAACTGGGCCAGACCAAGGATCGAAACCGAAGGTTGCTCAACCTTATCAACGACTTTGCCAAACCGGAACTTGATTTTCGACCATCGCTTTGGGAAGGCAAACAAGATGTACTCGGGGAAGCCTATATGTACCTCTTGGAAAAATTTGCATCGGGAGCGGGCAAAAAAGGCGGGGAATTCTTTACTCCAAAGGAGGTGTCCCAACTATTGGCCAAATTGATTGCTCCCGAAGAAGGGGCGCGAATCTTCGACCCCACGTGTGGATCGGCCTCGTTATTGATTCAAGTTGCTGAAGAAGTAAAGGACAAAAAGGGTAATCCTTCGAACGATTTTGCCATTTATGGGCAGGAAAGCAATGGCGACACTTGGGCTTTGAGCAAGATGAACTGTTTTTTACACGGAATGGATGCGGCCCGGATCGAATGGTGCGATACATTGAATAATCCGCAACTCGTAGAGGCGAACGGACTGATGAAGTTTGATGTTGTAGTGGCCAATCCCCCATTTTCCTTGGACAAATGGGGGCATGAAAAGGCGGAATCAGATAGGTTCAGGAGATTTCTAAGGGGAATCCCGCCAAGGTCCAAGGGCGACTATGCCTTTATCCTCCATATGATCGAGACCACGCTGCCTACAGGACGGGTAGGGGTCATCGTTCCGCATGGCGTTTTGTTTCGGGGCAGTAAAGAGGGCCAGATTCGGCAAGCCTTGATTGAGGAAAATCTACTGGAAGTGGTCATAGGCCTGCCCACCAATCTTTTCTTCGGAACCGGCATCCCTGCGGCCATCCTAATTTTCAACAAGGATAAAAAGGATACCAAGACCCTGTTTATCGATGCCAGTAAGGATTATGAGGATGGCAAAAAGCAAAATAAGCTACGATTTCAGGATATCCAAAAGATTGTGGACACGTACCAAAATTTTTCCGAGATTGAAAAGTATAGCCATGTGGCCACGTTAGAAGAAATAAAGGAGAACGATTATAACCTGAACATTCCTCGGTATGTGGATACCTTTGAAGAGGAAGAGCCGGTGGATATTGCCGCCACCAAAAAGGAAATTGAAAGACTGGAAAACGAATTGAAAGAAGTACAAAAAGAAATGGCAATGTATCTTGAGGAACTTGATCTATGATAATCCAATACGCATCCGACCTTCATTTGGAATTTCCCAGAAACGAGGGGTTCATCGAAGCGAATCCCATTGAACCTGTTGGCGATATTTTGCTATTGGCCGGGGATGTTGTGCCTTTTGTACAATTGGATGGGCATGGGAATTTTTTTGATGGGTTGGCCCAAAATTTTGAAACTACCTATTGGATTCCCGGCCACCATGAATATTACCGTGGTGATTTGATTGGGAGAAGCGGTAGCTTCGAGGAAAAGATCCGGGACAATGTTTTTCTGCTTAACAATCGCACGATAAAAACCGCAGGATATCGTCTTATTTTTTCGACCTTATGGTCGCAAATCAGCGTGCAAAATGAATTCGCCGTAATTCACGGCCTCATCGATTTCAATCACATAAAATTGGATGGCAAGCCATTGACGGTAGCAGCATATAATGTCCTACACAAACAATCTCTTGATTTTTTGAAAACGGAATTTAATGAAGCGGTGCCCGAGAAAACCATAGTGGTTACCCATCACGTACCGACCTTTCTGCAGTACCCCCAACAGTATAAAAACGACCCACTAAACGACGCCTTTGCTACGGAACTTTACGATTTGATTTCCGAAACTCAGCCGGACTTCTGGATTTACGGACATCACCACAATAACACCACCGAATTTACAATTGGAAAGACCCGAATGCTGACCAACCAATTGGGCTATGTGGCCTATGGCGAACATACCCTGTTCCAACCCCAAAAAACGATTTGATGCCAATGCAAACGGAAAGCACTACAACCAGCACCGAGCCACAAGACCAAGCCGAAAGACCGGGCTATAAAAAAACCAAGTTGGGGTTGATACCAGAGGAGTGGTCAACGCCTATGGTTCCTGAAGTTTTTAAATTCCTTAAAACCACATCTTTTTCGAGAAGTAAAATGAACTATGCCGATAAAGGTGTTTTTTGTATCCACTACGGAGATATCCATGCAACCTATCAACAGCCAATTTTAGATTTTAATGAAGACGCCAATATTCCTAGATTAAACCACGACGTTAAGCTACCTGCAAACATGCATCTTTTAAAAAACGGGGATTTAATAATTGCTGATGCCTCGGAAGATTATGAGGGCATAGGTTCTGCAATTGAAATAACCAACCTAAATGGCAAAAAAGCATTGAGTGGGTTACACACCTTTGCTTTTAGAGATATTGGAGAGAAAACCGTTGAAGGTTTTAGATCTTACATATTCAAAAATCCTCAAGTAAAAAAAGCGTTAAAGACAATCGCCACCGGCAGCAAGGTTTACGGCGTTTCAAAAGGAAATCTTGAAAAATTTAAAATTGTCTTACCAACCTTACCCGAACAACAAAAAATCGCAAAAATCCTAAGCACTTGGGACGCCGCCATAGCGAAACAAGAACAGTTTATCGCCGCCAAGGAAACCTTTAAAAAAGGGCTGATGCAGGTGTTGTTGACGGGGAAGAAACGGTTTGAGGGGTTTGAGGGAGAGTGGGAGGAGAGGAAAGTAAGCGATATTTTCAAAATGCAAGCTGGTAAGGATCTTAAAAAGGACAGTTTTAGCGAAGCTCAATCAAATGTTTATCGCTATCCTGTTTTTTCTAACGCCTTAACAAATGAAGGTCTTTATGGATATTACGACTTTTTTCAATTCGATGGTGGAAAAATCACTGTTTCCGCGCGAGGAAGTCTGGGCTATTCAAAAGCAAGAAGACATTGCTTTTCGGCTATAGGTAGATTATTGGTTCTAACTCCAAAAATCGATGTGAGTTTATTTTTTGTTTCAGAATTTATCAATAATGTCCTGCGAATTTTTGTAGAAAGTCCCGGTGTCCCGCAGCTGACAGCACCACAATTCGGAATATATAAATTGAAACTTCCTGCAACTCAAGAACAATATAAAATAGCTTCCGTTTTAAGTGAAGCTGATAAAGAAATCGAATTTCTAAAGCAGAAACTTGTTCAGCTGCAGGACCAAAAACAAGGCTTAATGCAGCGGTTGCTTACCGGAGAGGTTCGGGTAAGAATAAATGATAAATGATATGGAAGATATAGCACAATTTTTTGATTCACCGTTTTTCTCAATAGTCAGGGGAATATCAACTTCCATAATCGTATTTAGTGCGGTCGCATTGGCTTATGGAACTTTTAGAGGTTTCGTGCCTGTACTTTGGCGTTTGGGAAAAAGCTTAAACAATAGAAAAATTGCTCTTTACGCAGAGTCCTCTGCTTTGAGCCTGAAAACTATGCTGACGGATTCAAAACTCTTTAAAGAAAAAAATATCCACATAGTTGGCAATGAGGAAATAAGCAAAGGTGGCGACTATACTATGATGATTGTAAACTATCCTGAGTTTAAAGACTCCATGGAGCAAATAATTGGTCAAAAAAAAGATAAGGATTCTCTAATAGTCTATGCACCCCATGCAAGTGGGCTAATAGATAAAGAAATCTTGAATGACATAAATAAAAAACGAAACTCGATTATTGTAAATATGAGAGGTAGGCTTTTAAACGATGTGTTAACCGCAATGATTACGACGAATTATGCAAAAAAGTAAAATAGAATCTGCTTTACGCAATTATATAAAGGAGAATTTATCTCCTACTATGGAAGACATTCAGTTTGTTGCCAAAATCTACAAATCATTTACCGATGTGATGGGATACAACAATTGCCTTCAAATAGGTTCCTTTCCAAGATACACAGCCGTACGACCACTACACGATTTGGATATTCTGTATAGACTAGGCCTATGGAACGAGGAATATAAAAATCCACAGAACATCTTGAATGAATTAGCAGCGCGTTTAAGAACAGGTTATAAAAATCCGACCCATTATAGAATAACTATGAAAGTGCAAACCCATAGTATATCCTTTCAATATATGGATGGAGACGATGAGGTTTTTGCGGTAGATATTGTACCTGCAATGAAGTGGGGCTCAAACGAATTTGGAGACGACACCTTTTACGTGCCGGAAATCATCAAATACCCCTCACACACCAAAAGACAAAAATTTTATGAGGATATTCAGGCAAAGGGCGGTAGTATTCAATGGATTAAAACCGACCCTCTTGGATACATAACAGTAGCCGCCAATCTTAATAAAGAGAATGATGATTTTAGAAAAAGCGTGAAATTCGTCAAGGGCTGGAAAAATTGCTGTAAGGAGTTGAACGATGAGTTCAAGCTGAAATCTTTTCATCTCGAACAACTCATTACGATTCAATTTCAATCAAATAATTGCTTAACTATATTTGATGCATTATTCGGGCTACTCTCCAACCTCAAGGAAAGTATCGAGAAGCCACATATTGTTGATAGGGCTGATACCAGCAAGTATATCGACCAGTATGTGGAAAAGCTTTCGGATAAGGAAATTGCGTTAATTCATGAAGGAGTTGATGCAATTTTAAAAGGTTTTGAATCATTTAGAGGCAATGTTGAATCGCTTGTAAATAGCGGTTATTACAATCGTAAGCCAAACGAAAAATTTCTTTTCGATTTTGGAATACCTGTTTTAGAGGATGAAGATCTGGAGTTCAAAATAGATGGCTTTATCAAGTCGAGGGATGGATATAGAGAATATCGAGCGAGACTGTCCCAGACTAATGGGGTTGTAAATATCAAAAATAATATCGATTTTAAGGTTGTCGCAAATGAAATAAATCAAGCAACCCTAAAATGGAAGGTGAAAAATGATAATGATTGTCAGGAACCACGGGGAGAGATCACTCATGAAAATACAAGTAGCAAGAATGAGTCGACCGCGTATTTGGGCGAACACTTTGTAGAATGTTACGCTATACTTAATGACACCTGTGTAGCAAAGAGTAGAGCAGATGTAATTATTAAAAATTAATGGTATGCACGACATTTTCATAGACGAGAGTTGCCACCTGGAAAACGACGGAATATCCGTCATGTGCATTGGATACATCAAAGTGCCAACTGAGAATTACATAGATTTGAGAGAGGAGATAATCCTTTTAAAAAATAATTACAAGACTTCCTCCGAACTAAAATGGAATAAGTTTTCCGATAGTCGAATACCTTTCTACAAGGCCTTGGTAGACCTCTTTTTCGCTTCGCCCTTAGAATTTAGGTGTGTCTTGGTCAAATATAAAGACCGTTTAAGACACGAGGATTTCAATCAGGGCTCACATGACAATTTCTATTACAAAATGATTTATTATTTACTGAAACCCAACAAACCGGTTAGCCAATATCGCGTTTTTTTGGATATCAAGGATACACGGGGAAAAGAGAAATTGAACAAGATTCACGAGGTATTCGAAAATTTCCACAAAGGCACGTCGCCTTTTAAACATTTTCAACATATCCGTTCCCACGATAATGTTTTTATTCAACTTGCGGATTTTTTTATCGGTGCAATAACCTATAAAGCAAGGGTGGCAGCAGGAGAAGATTTTAAAAATACGGGACGTTTAGAGTTCATCTCATATCTAGAGGAAGTCTCGGGCTTTACATTAAGCGAAGGTACGGTTCCTTGGGAAACGAAATTTAACATATTTGATCATCAACCTAGAAAACTTTAGTACATGAGTTTACATAGTCTTGATGAACTGATTTTCGGCCTGGGGATTGAGCCCGATCTTGAAGATTTAGAATTATTACTGGCAGAATTCCAAAGGGATTTTGTGGATAACTCCTTTAAAGTAAATAATCTGAACGTTAAAGTTATTACCAAAAATTCAAATGTCGATGGTTACGAAAGTTACCCCGAAACTTTCGTTCATTTAATAACGAGAAAAAGTAAAAGTGGATATAGGGTTTTTGACCGAAACAGAGCGAACAGAATTCATTGGATCAGACAAATACTTGAATTTAGGGATGAAGAAGAAATTTTGTATTTCCAGCATCTCGAAGGTAAAGGTTCTGTAAGGGACTATTATTGGTATGAAACGGAAGATTTTCTAGTCATCATGGAAGAGATTGCTCCGGATTATCTAATTATAACGAGTTTTTATATTGATGATGATAGAAACAGAAGATATTATATGGAAAGATACCAAGCTTTCCTTAAGAAGGGTATATAAAAAAAGCCACAAGTTACGGTATTGTGGCCAACCAGGTCCTTTTCCCTCTGGGAAATGACATGACAAATATAGGTAATTACTTAAGTTATAAACAACTAATTAACATATTTTTCGATAAACGGTAAAAAATTATGCATAACTCAATTCCCCAAAACCAGCATAAAATTCCCCAAAAGAACTGATTAAGCAGAACATACTGCTATTAGGGCTCTCAATGTCAAAGTGGCCGAAATAGTCGATGATTCGGCTAACAAAGATTTAGGAGATTTTTTTCAATACTAAACCCGATGCGTTTTCAATTCCCCAAAACTAGCATGAAATTCTCCAAAAAAGGATAATGCCTTCATTCTGGCATGATAACATCGCCTGAAAACAGTAAGGAAAAGAGTTAATTATGACCACAAACTACACTGAATATCAAGACTCACAAAAACCCGCTTTGCAATTATTGCAAAAAATGGGGTGGCAGTATATTTCTACGGAAGAAACGGTGCAGCAAAGGGACGGTATGTTTACAAGTGTATTGCTCGAAGACATCCTAAGCGATCAACTACAAAAGATAAACAATTTTGAATATAAGGGAGATACCTACAAATTTTCCACCGGAAACATCCAAGCCGCCATCAACGCCCTGAAAAACGTTTCCGACGAAGGCCTGGTGCGCACCAACGAAAAGGTGTACGATCTACTCACTTTGGGCAAAAGCTTTACCGAGACCATACAGGGCGACAGCAAGGGCTTCACGTTAAAATATATGGATTGGGACACCATTGAAAACAACAGTTTTCACGTTACGGAAGAATTTGAGGTCGAAGGTCTAAAGGGCAAGCGCAGGCCCGATTTGGTGCTTTTTGTTAACGGGATTCCATTTGTGGTCATCGAAAATAAAAGGCGGGACAAGAACGAGTCGTTGGAGGAGGCTATCTCGCAAAGCCAAAGAAATCAAAACAAGGAAAATGGTGTCCCAAGGCTGTTCCACTACGCACAGCTCCTCTTAGCCATGCAGCCCAACGCGGTCAAATACGGCACTACCGCGACGGAACCCAAATTCTGGTCGGTCTGGAAGGAAGACAATGAAAAAGCGGTTCAACGGCTTATTAAAAAGTCCAGCCACGGGCTGGAAGCGGAAGATAGGATGCCCACCCAACAGGACAAAACTCTTTTGGCCCTATGCCGGCCGCAACGGCTTTTGGACATAGCCTATAAATACATCGTTTTTGACAGTCCCATAAAAAAGATATGTCGATACCAACAATTTTTTGCCGTACAGGAAACTATAGCGAGGGTAAAGGAGCGCGATAGGGACAACAATCGTAGGGGCGGGGTCATTTGGCATACTACAGGGAGTGGCAAATCATTGACCATGGTCATGATTTCAAAGGCATTAGCACTTGATAGCGAAATCGATAACCCCAGGGTAATGATCGTAACCGATCGTATAAGTCTGGACAAGCAAATTTTTAAAACTTTTCTGAACTGTGGCAAAAGGGTAAAAAAGGCCAAAAGTGGTTCCGATCTAATAGACCTTTTGAAAGACAAAGGCAATGAGATTATGACCACGATCATAGACAAATTCAATGTAGCGACCAGTCGGGCGAAATTCAAGGACGCTTCCAGGAACATCTTTGTACTGGTCGATGAAAGCCATCGCAGCAACTACGGCACGGCACATGCCGCCATGAAGCGCATGCTGCCGAATGCGGCGTTTATCGGGTTTACGGGAACACCACTGATGAAAACCGAAAAAAGTACGGCACGAAAGTTCGGTGGCTTCATCCATAAATACACTATCGACCAAGCGGTAAAGGATGGGGCGGTACTTCCCCTGCTCTACGAAGGCCGCTCGGCAAAATTGACCATTAACAAAAAACAGATAGACAAGGGTTTCGAACGTTTGGCCAAACCCCTAAGCGAAGAAGCGCAGAAAGATTTAAAGCGAAAGTTTTCGTCCATTACTAAAATTTATGAATCCGATAGTGTTGTCGAGGAAATTGCCTACGATATTTCCCAGCACTACACCAAAAACTGGAAAGAAACCGGGGCAAAGGCACAGCTGGCGGTTCCCAAAATCGACGTAGCCATCAAATACCAAAAGTATTTTGAAACCCAGACCGACCCATCCCTTACAATCAATACCAGGGTAGTCTTCACCCCGCCCGATAGCAGAAAGGACAATGATGACGTTTGGAGGGAATCCAGCTCGGAATCCCGGAAATATTGGAACGGGATATTAGAACAGTTCCGGGATCAGGAAGCTTACGAAACCTATGTGACGGAAAAATTCAAAGATCCGGGGGATACCGAAATCGAGATGCTGATCGTGGTCAGCAAACTCCTGACCGGGTTCGATGCGCCCATCAACACCTTGCTCTATCTGGCCAAACCCTTAAAGGGGCATAACCTATTACAGGCCATTGCTAGGGTAAACCGCTTGTTCAAAGGAAAAGAGTACGGCTATATCATCGATTATGTCGGCATCCTCGGAAAATTGGACGAAGCCCTGACAGAGTACAGCGCGTTGGAAGACTTTGATGAAGAAGACCTGACCAACGCCGTATCCGATATGACGGAAACCGTCCGCCAACTACCGGGCCATCATGCCGCCGTTTGGGATATTTTTAAAACCGTTAAGAACAAGGACGATATTGAGGCTTTGGAGCGATGCATTGCCGACAAGGATGTCCGCGATGAATTCTATGAAGTGCTTTCCCAATTTGCCCGAACCTTACAGTTATGCTTTGCTTCAGATAGTTTCTATGAAGAATATACGGAGCAGCAAATCGGCTTTTACAAATCCGAGCTTAAAAAGTTTCAAAGCCTCAGGGTCTCGGTACAATACCGATATGCCGAGAAGGTCTCCTATAAAGAGTACGAGCCTAGGGTCAAAAAACTGTTGAATACCTATGTTCATGCGGAAAAAGTGTACGAAATAAATAGGGATGTTAATATTTTTGACCAGAATATGGTAAACGAAGCCTTGGCAACCTACGGTACGACTCCGGCCTCAAAAGCCGATTTTATTGCCCACAGGATGAAGAAGGTCATTACCGAAAATTTGGAAAAGGACGAAGCTTATTACAAAAAGTTTTCGGATATGATAGAAGAAACAATTACAGCCTTTCAGGAAGGAAGACTGGACGAGAAGGGATATCTGGACCGCATAAATTCCATTCGGGACGATTTAGATAAAGGCCACCAAGAAGGCATTCCGTCTTTGGTAAAGGATAAGCCGGAAGCCAGGGCCGTTTTCGGTGGAATAAAACAAGTCTTAGCGGAAACACATGGCAAGCAAAAAATCACGGATATCTCTGAAAAACTAGCCATAGCCGGAATCGACATCACCAAAATAATTGAAAACCTAACCATCCGTGATTGGAAAAAAAATGTGGATGTCCAAAACCGGATGGAAAACGAAATCGAGGACTACCTCATGGAACACCGTAAAGATTTGGGCGTGGAAATTAACT
The DNA here is from genome assembly GCA_963764285.1 of uncultured Flavobacteriaceae bacterium. Classification (GTDB taxonomy): domain Bacteria; phylum Bacteroidota; class Bacteroidia; order Flavobacteriales; family Flavobacteriaceae; genus Pricia. The sequence continues at coordinate 59,327 of CAVXSA010000008.1, read as the reverse complement.
TTGACGACATTGATGCCATTTTGGTAAAATGTCTAAAAACGGCAAAAAACAACTATTGATGCACCAGGTTACCTACGGTACAAAAACCATTGATTTTCAAATTAACCGGACCGATCGCAAGACGCTGGCAATTGAAGTGCACCCCGACAGTACCGTCCAGCTGGTTGCTCCTGAAAATGCATCTTTACCTGACATCAAAGAAAAAGTAGTAAAGCGGGGACGGTGGATTTTAAAGCAGCAACATTTTTTTGAGCAGTTTCTGCCCCATACTCCGGTGCGTGAGTACGTTTCGGGGGAAACCCACTATTATTTGGGAAAAAGATATCTATTGAAGGTAATTATAAATGAAGATAACTCGGTAAAATTGAAAGGAGGCCGACTTTATGTAGCCACACCTGATATTAACCCTGACAAAATCAAGGCTTTGATGGCCTCCTGGTATTACCATCATGCCAAGCGAAAATTTCAATCCATACTCGACGAAGTCATTTTAAAGTTCAAAAAAGAAAGCATCGTTCCGGAACGGATGGATATAAAGCGAATGAAAAACCGCTGGGGCAGTTGTACGAGTAGCGGAGTAGTTACGCTTAATCCCGAATTGATCAAGGCCCCGTCAAAATGTATCGAATACGTAATATTACATGAACTCTGCCATCTTGTGGTTCCAAACCATAACAAGGAATTCTACACGCTATTGGAGAGCAAAATGCCGAATTGGAAAAAATGGAAGTATTATTTGGAGCGGACTTTGAAATAACAGTTTTAAATTGTCGAAGAAATAAATTCCCAAGGCCCTTTGAAACTGTAATTATCTATTACACGCCGCCCACCTCATTCTTCGAAAAGATGAGAACCTTATGAGTCGATATCAGCCATCATTATGGGACAATGTAGCCCTGGAAAACGGATATAAAGCGCTTTCGGATTTTAATTTGAAGGAAGCCGTCGTACAATTCAAAGAAGCCTTGCTATCCGCGGACGGAAACCGGGTTTCCATCCAAACAACCATCGATACGTGCTTATATTGGCAGAAATTGCTCAACTCCACGACGGAAGTATCGGCGACCGGAAGCCTTTCCGAGTATGACAACCAATTCGTTTCGAAAGTTCTGAAAGCCTACATAAAATACCCCTTTGATTCTAGAATGACCGGTTTGAAGAAAAAAATACTAGAAAACTTGACCAGCATCTTTCAACATAAATGCGCATTGGATTTAAATACATTTGAAACCATTTTTGATCTGCTGCTTGACCTTAAACTCTACCCCGATTCGGAAAATCTAGCGTCTCATTATGTACGGCAACTGCCAAAAGAATATTTTTTACTTTACTTTTTGGCACAAGCACAATGGTTTAACAAAAACAAGTCCCAAGCCTGCGGCAACTACGCCAGTGCCTTGTTGTATTATCCTGACCCGAGGCTAAAAAACCGGATAATGCACGAACAACTACAAAAAATCGTCCGCACTTACGGAATGGAAATGGCACCCGTTTTTGGGCGATTTCACGAAATTCTACCTTTCGTTCCCATCGGTGACGATGTCCATCCCCTGAACCTCATACACCAAAACGCACTTCAAAGTTATCCTTTGGTGCAAAAGTTGTTAAACTCTGGGAGCCGCCACGACAAAGCCAATATCCACTACCGCATGCAATTAAAAGAACAGGCCCCAATTCTTTTCGAGGCTTTTATGCACCGTTTAAAGCGACGGGAATGAATCGAAACCATAAATTTTTGATTACTCCAACTCCTCTCGCGGGTGCCCATCAGGCAAAATGCCATAGATGTTTTTATAGGCCTGTACGATTTTAACCAGCGGTTTATATTTTGCCTCCTCAAAGGTTTTCTCATGCATCTCGTCAAGCTCATCCCAAACTCTTGAATTTCCCGTTCTTTTTTGGATGCTTCTAAATGTATTGCAGCACTACTTTCCGGATTGTAATCCTCCGGACTATCCTCTTCGTTTTTTACCGTAGTATTCTTGAAATTGATCATGGATAATTTCGGAAAATAGTATTCCCATGTACAACCTTTTCTTTTTTTTTGAAAAATGAACCTATAAAAAGGAAGCAGATTGGCTCTGGATTCAATCCAAAGACTTCCCATATAAAAATCAAGATAACCATATTTTTCAAGTTTCATGTCGTCAAAAAATGAATTAAAATAGTCTGATATGAACCATCCACTGCCTCTAAAGGAACTCCCCGTACCCGTTTACCCCGTCTCTTGTTCGAAATCAGTCTCCCTTGGCTATTTCGGTTCGGATTGGGTTCTTCATCACTTTTGGTGAAACAACATTATTAAAATACACATTATTCCTTGATGCCAATTCCTTTTCCCTTTATAAACTGCAAACCCATTTTTTCAATCAATTTATAGGCTTGGGTCGGTTTGTAATCTATATCGTACCTCTCTTTAATTATTCTTAATATTATCGGCCCTGACCACTTCTGCGTTTTTATCCCATAGTTATGGGGAGATTTTTCCAGTATCATGTTTTTTATCTTTTCCAGATCCCCATCCCTTATATAGGATTTCCTTCCTCTTCCGGGCCTGTTTTCCAGCCCGTCTATACCGCTTTCCTCAAACCTATGGACCCAGTTCACGACCTGTTTGAAGCTTACACCGTACCATTTGGCGACCTCCCTACTGGAATGCCCTTTAGCCACATGGTATACCATATTCAGTCGGGTTGCCAGTAAAAAATCTGGACTGCTGTTAAGCAATTCCCGGATCTCCTCGGGATTCTTTCTTAACACTCTTAAAACAGGTTTGCCCATAACAATTGGTTTTGTGATGTTAAATATATAATTTAATTGTGTATTTAATAAACGTATTATATGATGATCGCTTCATTTATTGTCCCGCCAGACCTCAAACTTTCCCAAACCCGCCTTGTTTGTCAAAGCCCCTCCCTGATAGTCAGGGCTATCTCCTCCCGGAAAAGGTCTTTCTGCCCATGCTGTCACAAAAGCAGCAAATCCGTTCATAGCCGTTATGAAAGAACTCTTTCGGATCTTCCCGTTTCGGGAAAACAGGTCAAAGTAATCATTGTGTCAAGGAAATTCTTCTGTAAGAACAGCAAATGCAAAAGAAAAATCTTTACCGAAAGGTATGCTACAGAGATCCGCCCATACTATAGGTGTTTCGACAGGTCCGTTAAATTGGTAAGCAAACTGGGCCTGGAATTGGGAGGCAATAAAGGAGCTGCCATCTGCAGGACAATCGGATATCCGGTCAGTCCTTCATCTGTGCTGAGAATTGTAAAGCAGATCCCGCTACCACCGAATATTATGACCTCAGGAACTATTGGTGTGGATGACTGGGCCTATAAAAAGGGCAGGAATTATGGCACCATCATCGTTGACCTGGAAAGCAGGGAAGTGATCGATCTGCTTCCGGACAGGGAAGCCGGCACCCTTGCCCAGTGGCTTGGGACCCACCCTGAAGTGCACACGGTTTCAAGGGACAGGGCCCGTACTTACGCTTTGGGCATCCACACAGGGGCACCTCACGCCATCCAGGTGGCTGACCGATTCCATTTGTTGGTCAACCTGCGGGATGCCTTTCAGAACTCATTGCACAGACACGGAAAGGTCTTAAAAGAAAGCTTCCAGGCTTTCAGTACCCAAAGCGGGAAACCGGAAGGCCCCCTAACCGATAATCAATATGTGAACCCTGGCCTGGGCAAATGCGCGACCGCTGCGGAAGATGAGAATACGGGGCTGTTTGTGGGGAATGTCAGTCCGGAAAGACAATACAAGTTCCAAAAAGCTCAGGAATTGCATCAAAAGGGGTACAGTATTAAGTCCATTGCCAATCAGCTGGGGGCAGGCAGGAAAACGATCAGAAAGTATATTGCCACTGAGAGTCTCAAAGCCAGGAAAACGACAACATCAAGGAATCTGACCAACTTCAGCGGTTTCGAATCCGAGTTGCAGAGGCTTTACTCGTCAAAAACAACCTTTTTGAGTCTTTTTGACCATATAGTCGGGTTAGGCTTCAACGGGAAGTATACCCAGTTCTGTGAAAGGATGAATATGCTCATTAATGACGGAAAAACTTCCAAGACAAGGGATAAGGAACATTTACCTGCACTCAAGCCTGTTAAAACCTGGTCCACATCCAAACTGGCATTCATGGCATTGTCAAAAAGGGGAATATTAAAAGAGGAGGACCAGAACTTTATGGACTTTTTGATGTTGAAATCGCCGGAAATCCACAGGACATTCATCCTGGCCAAATCATTCAAGGAACTTTTTGCGGAAAAAAAAGAAGGCAGTCTCAGAGAATGGATAGAGAAGGCAACATCCTGCGAATCGGGACTGAAAAGGTTTGCCAAAGGAATTGAATCGGACTTTGAAGCAGTAAATCAAGCCGTGGTCTCTTTTATCAGCAATGGTCAGGTGGAAGGCCAGGTGAATAGGCTCAAAACCATCAAAAGAAAAATGTACGGGCGGGGCGGGTATCATCTATTAAGAAAAATGGTGCTCGCAAATTCAGGGTAATATATTCACCAAAAGTGATGAAGAACCTCGGATTGTGCCACCGATTTCGGAGTCTCACTCCGAAATAGTCATCCCTCCCTTCATATTCATCAGGCCTTGCTTTTTTCGTCAAACTGTTGAGACGTTCCGTGATACTTTTATCTTCTTCAAATTGTTGCCGGCGGTCGGATGTAAAAATCGTATATATTTCGAGTTTTCCCAACCATTTGGGGCCAGCTTTTTATACAGGTTTTGGGCATCCAGAAAAATGAAGTCCAGCAGCTTCTTTATTTCTTTATCCGATATCGAAGCGTTTTTGTCCATGTTTGCTTGCCATTTTTTCCGATATGTATCTGCGTCATCACCCTTGGCACCGCACATAACTGCATGAAACGCGAAAAACGCTCCATGCCATTGTTCTGCACGCCCGCGGTTCGTAAGACATAGGCTTAAATTATTGCTATTTTTACTTTTATTGCGGCGTAATCCAAAATAGCGTTGAAGTTGGAAAGTAAAGAACGTATTCAATTATTTAAGTCCTTATTTAGGGGAAGGGACGATGTTTTTGCCATCAGATGGCAAAATGGGAACAAAAGCGGCTATATGCCCGCATACTTCTACGATCCTTATCGATATAAACTGCACAAAATTAACGGAGGAACATTCAAGGATTTAACCGAAAAATCTTTTTTGCCCTTAAAAGACAATCAGGTTCTCAAACATTTAGAAGGTGAACAACAAATAGGCATTTACCCTATGCTCCAAGACAATACATCTTGGTTTATAGCTGCGGATTTTGACAAGGACAACTGGCAACAGGAATGCAAGGATTTTATCCTGCTTTGTGAGTCCAAAAACATACCGGCATATTTGGAGCGTTCCCGTTCTGGAAACGGCGGGCACGTTTGGATATTTTTTGAAGCACCCTACCCCGCAGTGAAAAGCAGGGCGATTTTCAAACAACTTCTAGAAGAAAGCGGAACATTTTCCATATTCGATAAAACCTCCAGTTTTGACAGATTATTTCCCAATCAGGATTTTCTTTCGGGTAAGGGTCTGGGCAACCTTATTGCCTTACCCTTGCATAAAACAAATGTAGAACAGGGAAATAGCTGCTTTATCGACCCGGAATCTTTCGCTCCTTATGAAAACCAATGGAGTTTTTTAGAGCATATCACCAGACTTAAAACCACCGAACTGGATATTTTATACAATGAGATTGTTAAGAACAAATCGAACGAATTGCAGGAACCCTTGTCCGACAAAGCACTTGTCATCCGCTTGGATAATGAAGTCCGAATTAATAAGAGAGGTTTGACCGCGCCATTGGTCAATTTCATAAAGGATACATTCAACGTTGTCAATCCCGACTATTTCATAAAGAAGAAGATAGGTAGAAACACCTTGAACACAGATAGGTATTTCTGTCTTATTTCGGAAGCGAAAAATGAAAGTAGTTCTACCGAGAGGAACTATCGGACAATTACTTCGATTTTGTAACAAACAAAAAATAGACTTTGAATTCCAGGACAAAAGAAAAAAATCGAAAGACATACATTTTACTTTTGGCACTCAGTTGCTGGGCCACCAGAAAACCGTACTATCCGCTGTTCACAAAAAGGATTTTGGGATAATTACCGCGCCGCCGGGATCTGGCAAAACTATAATGGGACTGAAAATAATTGCCGACAAACGCCAGCCCGCGTTGATAGTCGTTCATAGAAAACAGCTTTTGAGTCAATGGGTGGAACCCATAGAAGCTTTTTTGAATATTCCCAGAACCGAAATCGGGAAAATAGGTCAGGGCAAAGCAAAAATAGGAAAACAGGTTACTGTGGCCATGATTCAAAGTCTGTCCAAAAAATTGAATGACCCCGACATTTCTAAAACATTCAAGACGATTATCATTGACGAATGTCACCATATTCCGGCGAAGTCCTATGCGGCAACCATTTCCAAACTTCCCCCCTATTACCAATATGGCCTTACAGCGACCCCCTTTAGAAAAAATAGCGATGGAAAACTGATATTTGCCCATTTGGGCGAACTCATTGTCAATATCAAACCGCAGGATATAGAAACCTTTAAAAAAGCACGGGTAATTATACGGAATACAAACTTGGATGTTCCCTTTAATTCTAAGACGGACACGTTCAAGACCTTGTCCAAAGTATTGATACACGATTCGGCACGGAACAAAAGCATAGTTGACGATATTTCCTCAGAAGTGAATTCCGGTAAACGTGTGGTGGTAATCACGGAGCGAAAGGAACATATTACAACCCTATATCAGTTTTTAAAGCAAAAATTTGAGGTTATTGCGCTTAGTGGGGATGACTCCGACAGCGATAGAAATTCAAAGTGGAAAATACTAAACGAAGGAAACTATCAAATCTTGATCACTACCGGTCAATTCTTTGGGGAAGGTACGGATCTTCAAAACGTAACTTGCCTGTTCTTAGTATATCCTTTTTCTTTCAAGGGAAAACTGGTCCAATATATAGGCAGGGTACAGCGTCCCGAAATCGCTCCCTTGATTTACGATTACAGAGACGCTAAGATTGAATACCTTAATCGGCTTTTTCTCAAAAGAAACACCTATTACCGAAATCTGGATAGACAGGCTACACTATTCGACGATCCCTCCCCCCTAAATCCTGAAGTGCAAAATAGTAGTTCCATAAGCACCACGGTTAAGGTGCCTATCGAACAGCTCGATTTTCGTTTCGGTACCATTGCATTTGTCCACACAAGCAGTAAGATACCCGACGGGATGGAATTCGAAATCGAGAATGATTATATCCGTCCCGAATTCGAGGTGCTAAAACCTTATTTCGCTAAAGTTTTGGGATCCAAAAACGTTGAAATCAAAATTTCCGCTGAACTTGAAAATGCTATTTTGGTGGCACAATTGGCAACTTCCAACGACTTGGAAAAGATAAATCGAGAAGTCTTGGAAAGTGTGCGATTCAGTTTTGTAGAGAAGCGTTTTTCCCGGAAAAAGGCCATCGCAGAAGGGGAATCCAGCACAATACAAGAAGAGGAAATTCAAAAACTGTATCCATCCGAAGAAGAACTATTGGAAGACATGCTTTCCAAAAAAAACGTAAGGCATTATCGTCAATTACGTTATTTGGCGGACAATCATGCCCGTTCAATTTTAAAGCTTCGATTTGTGCTTTATCCCTTTTCCTTTGTTTTCCTGTTATCCGGAAACCAAAAATGGCATATCGTTCTGGAAACTTTGGATACCGAAGAGGCGACTTACATTTGGCATTTCAATAAAAAAAGTTCGAACTTAAAAGAAAATCTGGTTTCGGTCGATTCTGCCTTGAATATGATTAGAAATCAGGGAAGGCAGGCTTATTTGGAAAGCCAACCGTTAAATTTTAGCCGAATTATCCATGATTATTCCGATGAGAGAAAAGGGTTTGTTCAATGGAAGGATGCATTGGAAGAACGGCTATATTGAATGCGGATTGTCATATTATGATTGACGGAAGATTATCAATAGCCTCATCTTGTAGCTTGTTGATGAAGTTTAAATATTTTAGCGTGCTTTTGGTAGAACTATGCCCCATAGCATCTGCAACCGTTTTTAGGTTTGCACCGTTCATTAGCAGTAAACAAGCAAAAGTATGTCGAGCGCAATAGAAGGTAATGTGTTTGTTGATTTCTGCTCGTTTGACCCAGTAGCCGATTGTTTTATTCAAGCCGTTAACACTAATGCCTTGCACATTAAAAACAAAATCGTCTTTCCGCTTAGGTGTTCCAAGAATAGCTAAAGCTGTTTGATTTAATCGATTATTAATCAACTCACCGGTCTTTTTTCTGTATGCTATCAAACGACTTTTGTTAATGTTTCCCCACGTCAATTCCCTGATTTCGGCAAAGCCCAATGAAGTATAACAGGCAAATAAGAAGGCTTTCTTCACTTCTAGATTACCACACCGTGTATTGGCCAATTTCTGTAACTCTTCTCCATCGAGCACTTGTTTTCTTAATGTATCTTCTTTGTTAGGATTTGAAAACCGAATATCTTCTGTAGGCATCACTTTTAAATATCCTTGGATTTTAGCCGACCTTAGAACTTTCTTGAATCTAGTAAAGTAATTATGAGCTGTTTCTCCTGCAAGTCCCGCATTATGAATTAGGTAGTTTTTGTAGGTTTCCATAAGGGAAGGTGTGATTTGAGAAATTCTCAACCTTGGGTTGTCAATAGCCAGTTTGAACTTTTCCACCGCACTTGCCACAATGCGGACGTCTTTAAATTTATAGTTTTTAATATAATGCTCGGCAAAGAGATAGAAATTTTGATTTTTTAAATGTAATGGAACATGACCGGTTTCATCAGAGAGAATTTCAAGTTCCCGGTTTGCCCGAATCCTCTCGGCGACTCTTTTCTTTTCATTTCGGGAAGCATCTTTTGGCGATAATCTAATTTTGAGAAATTCTCGCCATCGTTCTCCATTATGATGGATATCCAAATACAAACTTTTTTCTCCTGATTTTAGCTTTCTGCTGCGTAATTGTACTGACATAAAAGTGACGGTTGAGTGACGGTTTTCATCTAAAAATAAGAAATAAAAGGAAAGTGAAACAAATTTTTAACATTTTAAATAGCTGATATACAGATATTTGGTGTCATATGGTTTCATTTGGTATTAAATGGATATTCCCACCTCGAGTACAACAAGGGAAGGCCGAGATATATGTCTCGGCTTTTTTATTTCAGAAACAACATTGCCGTCCGAGGATGCATTGGGATTCCATTTTGACTTTAGGGGTAATAAGAATTGATCCTGGATTTAACTTCTTGTGACAATTTTGAATTTTTGTAATATTAATGGTAGTGAAATAGTACTTTTGACCCTTACCAACCTCTTTAATAGCATTTTATGAAAATAGTTCATGTTAGCCGAAGTTTATCGCTCTTAATCGCCACTCTTGTATTGACATCCGTTTTCTTGCAATGTAAAAGCGAAACCAAAAAGGAGGTGAAAGTTGCCGTCAACGAAACCATTTTAATAGCTCCCGAAGGATTTTCCGTTAAAGAGATAGGCAAGGAATTGGGAGCTGTCCGGCATTTGACGGTTGTTGAGAACGGAGATATCTATGCGAATAGATCTGTGCTAAAAGATGGCAAAAGTATTATTCTTCTCAGGGATAAAGATAAAGACGGCACCATAGATGAACAAAGGGAATTTTCCAATGTTCCCGGCACCGGTATTCTTGCGAAGGACAATTACCTCTACGCTTCTTCAAATTCCGGGGTGTATCGTTATAAAATGAATGATAGTCACGAAATTATTGATATCAATACCCCCGAAAAAATAGTGGAAGGGCTTATCGATATGGGGCGCGACAATGCAAAGTCATTTGCTATCGATGGCGATGATAACCTCTATGTAACCATAGGCTCTTGGAACGATGCCTGTAGGGATGAACAAACGGAAAAGGGAATGATGCCCTGCACGATATTGGATTCCGCAGGGGGAATTTGGAAATTCAACGCCAATAAACTGCACCAGACCTTTGCCGACGGAAGTCGATACGCAACTGGCATTAAAAATGCGGTCGGTATTACATGGAATTCCCAAACGAATTCGTTATTTGCCACTGAACACGGCCGAGGAGGTTTGGGTAATTTTTACCCCGACCTCTATACCGAACAACAAAACAATGAATTACCCTCTGAAACATTTTATGAACTAAAAGAGAATGATAACGGCGGATGGCCATATACCTATTTTGACCATATTCAGAAAAAGAGAATAATTGCCCCCGAATACGGTGGAGATGGCAAAAAAGAAAGTAGTGACAAATTTGTTGATCCTATTATGGCTTTTCCGGCACATTTAGGCCCGAACGATGTGCTTTTCTATACGGGCGACATGTTCCCCAATAGATATAAAAATGGGGCTTTTATTGCTTTTCATAATCAATCATCCGAGCTTAAAAAGGGCTTTTTTGTAGCTTTTGTTCCCTTTGAAAATGGGAAGCCGAATGGGGATTGGGAAATTTTCTTGGATAACTTTGCCGGAATCGATTTGGCAAACCCACAGGAAGGAGAGGGACTAAAACATCGACCCTGCGGTTTGGCGCAGGGCCCCGATGGCGCACTTTATGTCAGTGATGATTTTGGAGGAAGCATATTCAAGATAACGTCTTGAATCAGCCTATTATAATCAATTGGATAGCATTTTAAGGAAACCGGTACCATCGGGAAATTCGGACTTGATTTTGAAGGGACCCACTTTCTCATGACCACAAAACAGACCGACTGTTTGGCAAAAGACGAATGTGGTAGTCCCAGAGAAAAAAATATTGCAACTACACGACTTGAATGACGAAACTTGTTGTTCGTCAGAGGGGAATTATTGCCAAACAAACTAATATGAACTTCGAGAAAATGATAACAGCCCACTCGACCCTATTTCCTGAAATAGAAAAGTTTATCAAGAAATTAATTCCTGAAACTATTTCGGATGAACGTAAAGTACATTTACAGCCCCTAACCCATTATATTCAATCCAAAGTTGAAGGGAGCCAAGAAATTCGAATAACTTTTATCTGCACCCACAATTCTCGAAGAAGTCACTTATCACAGGTCTGGGCGCAGACATTGGCTTACTATTTCAACATTAAAAATGTTTTTTGTTATTCAGGAGGCACAGAAAGTACGGCGCTTTTCCCCCTGGTTGCGGAAACGTTTCTGTATTCAGGCTTTAAAGTTAAAAAGATTTCAGAAGGCGAGAATCCGGTTTACAGTATTAAATACGCTGAAAATGAACACCCAATAATCGGATTTTCAAAAAAGCTGGATGACAATTTCAACCCAAAATCCGAATTCGCAGCAATAATGACCTGTTCCGAAGCCGATGGTGGATGCCCCTTTATTGCGGGAGCCGAAAAACGTCTGCCCATAACTTACGAAGACCCAAAGATATTTGACGGCACCCCGCAACAGGCCGAAAAATACCGGGAAAGAAGTCTGCAGATTGCGACCGAACTGTTCTATGTTTTCTCTCAAATTCAATTCCTGACAACGGCCAAGAAAACACTAAGTTTCCTCGATAGGTGCCCGACCTGATGGATTTGTAGAGCAATTGTTTTGGGCGTCGGCATTGGTTATTTCTAGCCTTTCCCAAACGGCCGACTCTTTCAGCAGTTGAAAGTTATTCTTATCGCATTCTGGTACTAAGAAGGGAGGTAAATATGATCTCCTATTCAAAGAGAAGGGAAGAGGCTGTCGTTATCCACCCGTTGCATTGACGGAATCGCACCTGTGAATTGTCAGAAAACAACCATATCTTTAATCCAAGCCTCCCTAACTACTTATAGGGTAACAAGCGAAAACGAAATAGAAAAGCTTGATGGCAAGGAAGAACCTGGCCATTCAGAAAAATGTCAAACTACAACAAAAAAATATGGACACTCCTCAATCTCAAAAATTGGAGATCATCATTCCCGCTTATCGAATGCATTCCCAAAGTTTCTTCAATGCGCTTGACGGGATAACCGAAGAAGCCGCCTTGAAAAGAAATAATGGAAAAACCAATCACGTGGTCTGGATGGCGGGCAATCTGGTGAATTGTCGCTATTGGTATGCCGGAATTTTCGGCATGCCAGAAAAGGACCCCCACCACGAAGCCTTTAAAGAGGCGAGGGCGTTGGATGAAAACCTGGTCTATCCCACTTTGGAAGAACTCAAGAGAAGTTTCAAGGAAATCTCACCAAAAGTCTATCAGAAATTGTTGGCGGCAACGGATGAACAGCTTACAAAAGAATTTTCTTTTGGAATGAATATTCCCTTTGTTCCCGAAAATGTATTGAACGTGATCGGTATGTGCATTGGGAGGGAGGACTATCTGTTGGGGCAAATAGGGCTCATGAGGAAGCTGCTCGGCTTGAAGGGGATGAGTTACGAAATGAACAGTGAAATCGATTATTAAGAAAGTTGCTTAAAAACGTACGTCAAGTAACAAAATGGTTGAAAGTCTTAAAACCGATTTGATTATACTATAGAATTGTCCTATGATCACGGGAAAAATGTTTACGGCAATTGCGCTATCCTTCCAAGGCACCGAACAAAAGCCCCATTTCCAAAGGATGGGGTTTAAGGTAAGCGGAAAACGGATGTTTGCTACCTATTTGGCCGATGATAATACCGCCAATATTTTTTTAACACCTCGGGAACAACGGATTTTTTGCACAATGAATCCGGAAAATGTATATCCCGTTCCCAACAAATGGGGAGATAAGGGTGCCACGACCTTTAATCTCTACAAAGTACCGAAAGAAATGGTACAAGAAGCTCTTTACTCGGCCTACAACGAAATTGTTACCCCTAAAAACTAATAGGAGAGGGGAGGGTGTTTTAAAGGAACAAATTGTAATTTGGAAAGCTACTCTGCACGTATTTAATTCTTTCTGACCAAGTCAGCGGTCATAAATGCCAAGGAGGTATTTTAGGGATAAGAGACTCTTTTTACTTCGGGATTTCCGCAACCTTGGAAGGATAGATATCATCATTTGCCATGGAGACCCTAATACATCGATTTTAATCATCGGGGTAACAAGCTTCCTTTCAATTTGACATAGGTACTTCGATCACTAATAGCTTAGAGCCTTTTTCCAAGGTCAATTCTATTTTCGCGGCCTGCTCTATGGCAAGGGCATCCCGTTTTTCCAAGCGCTCACCACCCACGAGACATTTTCCTTCCAATAGGAAGATATAGACTCCATTGGAAGCGTTTTTCAACATATATGCCATCTCTTTCCTTTCGTTGAATGTTCCCAAATGGAACCAGGCGTCCTGATGAATCCAGACCCCCGCATCCTCTTTATTGGGAGATACGATTTGGTAAAGGGTATTGATCATTTCGGATTCCTTCAAGGTGACTTGGTCATATCTCGGAGTTACGTTCACTTTATTGGGGATGACCCATATTTGCAGGAATTTGACCCTATTTTCTTTACTATGGTTGTATTCACTGTGTTTCACACCGGTTCCCGCGCTCATTACCTGAATATCGCCGCTGCGGATAATGGTCGTATTGCCCAGGCTGTCCTTATGTTCCAGGTCGCCTTCCAATGGAATGGAGATGATCTCCATATTGCTATGCCCGTGGGTGCCGAACCCCATTCCGGCCGACACCTCGTCGTCGTTGAGCACCCTAAGGGTTCCAAAACCCATACGCTTTGCGTCATGGTAGTTTCCAAAGCTAAATGAATGGTGGCTTTTGAGCCATCCGTGGTCTGCATAGCCACGGGATCCTGCGGTATATAATGTGGTCTTCATAGTGCTATTGATATTTTCAAGCGAATCCTTTATTTGAACCTATGCTTTATCCGGATTACTTATCGAACATCTTTTTTGAATTACATAGCAGAGCTATGGAAGTCCAAAAAGGCGAAAACGGGTGAAAAAGGGAAATTTTTAGCGAATAGAAAAAGTCGAAATCCGTGCATTATTAGATATCCCTCAAGGCTTGCTCCGACATAAATTTATGTTATGGCCGAAGAGCTGTGAATCCGAAATAAGTTATTACGCATAAAATTAGCTATGACCCGCCGCCCTATTCTATTAGGACCCTGTTAAAGTCAGAATTTTTTTGTTCTTAAACAAAAATTTTTCACGGATCGTGATATTTAAATATGGTTTTACATTCTAGTTGATACTGAATAAATTTTCCGGATCATATTGTTTTTTTATGTCGGCCAGACGCTTATAATTGTATAACTGGCTTGCACACGTTCTTGGCCTTCATCCATCCTAAAGTTGAAATATGCCCTTGGATTTTGAGAATGCCGCTTTGGATGAAATTACGGAAAAAGTCGCTTCCATTTTATAGAAGGTTTTGCACGATTTCATCAGTAGCTAACTGAAAATTCTATTTACGGATAGGGAGTTATATTCTACTGGTATGCCTTTTTTTGCTGCAGGAGTTAATATTGCTTCCTGCCAATGGAAAGGCGACAGGGGAGAACATGCTCATTATGGAAGTACCGGTAAGGTCAAAAACCCTATGGGTATTCTGGTGCGGTTCTCTAGGTTTCTACCGCCAAGCTCTTTACAATACTAAAGACCATAAAGGTTGAGGCTTTACAAGAACAGATAAAAAGGCTTGAAAAACCGGACTTGCCCATACTGGAGGAATTGGAAATCAAGCTCTCGGACAAAATACCGGTACCCGCTTATTGTAATTATCGAGTATAGGCACCACAAAAGGTCCGCCCTAATAGCCTTGCAATTGATTGTAGGAGTTTGGAACCATTTCGTTTGGTCCATTATGCTTAGAGGATTGAGAGCAAAAGAGAATCAATGCGTAAAAAACTGAGAAAAAAACTAACTTTAACAAATGAATGAATCGATTAACTAACTTATTATGAACTTTCGTAAGTTTTTTTACCTCGGACTATTTTTGAGTTTTGTTGGCAATTCTCAGCAAATCAAGAACTTCACCACGGATGGACAACAGGTTACTCGTTTTGATGAACTCGGGAATGCAGTTGACGCTCATGATGGTGAGATTACCTATTTTAATGATACCTACTACTTGTATGGCACGAGCTATGACTGTGGCTTTGAGTGGCAAAATGAAGAGGCATTATTTTGTGGCTTTAAGTCTTATTCTTCTAAAGATATGGTGAATTGGAAAGACGAAGGATTTTTGTTTGACGCGCAAACACCTCTATGGCAATCTCGCTGTGATGGAAAAACCTATGGTTGCTTCCGACCTCATGTGGTTTATAATAAAAAGAATAAAAACTATGTACTTTGGATCAATGTATACGACAATGTTTCCGGATATCGGGTTTTTACAGCAGAAAAACCCACAGGACCATTTGTTGAAGAAGCAGAACCAGAAATAACCGTTAATAATGATAAACCTGCGGGGGCCTTAAACAATGGAGATCATGATCTTTTTGTGGATGATGATGGAACCTGTTACCTGGCTGAATAAGAGCACTATTAAAAACGATAGTGACTATAATTAAGTTCGTTGAATTCTTTTTGATTGCCGCCGATATGAATAGTACTTCGTATCAACATGTGTCACATAACTAATAAAGTCATTGTCTAGGTAAGATAATTTTTTTCCGGAATCCCGTATAATGAGCAGTCCGGCCCAAACGCAGAGGCTTATGGTTATCTGAACCAAGTTAGGGATAGGGCGGGTTTACCCCCTGTCTCGGGACTCTCCCAAGATGAGTTCAGATCTGTCTTGCTTCATGAAAGAAGGATAGAGTTGGCCTTTGAAAATCACCGTTGGTTTGACCTTAGACGTATTTTGAGCACCTCAGAACTTGTTGCACTTTTGAATGCTCACGGAGCGTCAGAGAAAGCCAACCCAACGACTCCAAGAGGGTCAGTACTGTTTTCGGCGGGAGATTATGAGTTTAGTCCATTTGAGGTTTTATTTCCTATACCGGAAAGAGAATTGCTTGTTAATCCTAATTTAGAGCAAAATGATGGGTATTAATCTTTATACGTACTTAAAAATTATTATTTTAATGAGTATGATTGTTTCTAAGCCTTTTGAGGTATAATGCTGTCAGGTTATCAAGTTTCGGGCAATAAAGATTGATGGTGATAGAAAAACACTTGTAAACATATGGAAGATTTTAATTGGATATTTCAGCTTTTAGGGCGTTTTCACCCCCTATTGGTACATTTCCCCATTGGGTTGTTGGTGGTTGCTTTGTTCTTCGAGCTACTTAGCATTGGAGGAAAGCGACCGGCACTACGTGAAGGCATTAATTGGATGGTCTATTTGGGTGCCACCTTTGGCGTGTTTGCCGCCTTGCTAGGTTGGTTGCTTCGTACGTATGACGATTATAGTGGAGATTTAGTGACCAACCACCAATATGTAGGTATTGCCACAGCCTTATTCAGTGTTATCACGGCCTTATTGTTGCGGAATACCCTCAGGGGAAAATTGAGTGATTACCGTATATATCGTTCCGGACTTATAGTCACTGTAGCGTTGCTGGCCGTGGCCGGTCATTTAGGGGCGAACCTTACCCATGGAGAGGATTATTTGACCAGTGTTCTGCCCGGTAACGATGATTCCTACGACGACGGTAATGCCCTGGCCTTGCTTGCCGAATTGAATAAATCGGATTCACTGACGCAAACCCAACTTGATGGGCTAAACCTCGGGGTTAGGGCAATTTTCGCCCATGACTGTTATAAATGCCATAGTGAGAACAAGAAAAAAGGCGAACTGGTCTTGGAAAATAAGGAGGGGGTTTTCAAAGGTGGGGAATCGGGTGCGATCATCGTTGCCGGCAAGCCAGAAGAAAGTGAACTTTTTCGAAGGATTTCGCTGTCGCCCGATGATGATGACGTAATGCCCAAAAAAGGAAAGATTTTAAAAAAACATGAAATCTCATTGATTAAATTGTGGATCAAAAAAGGGGCATATTGGTCCGATAAGGCCTTGAAAATTTTTCCGGAAGCGCCACTTGCGCTTTCTAAACCCGATTTGCCCGATTTGCGTGATCAGAAGCATCCCGTCGATAAATTTATGGGTACCTATTTTGAGGAAAACGAAATCGAGTGGCCAAAGGTCGTGGATGACAGAACATTTATTAGACGTGCCTATCTAGACATTATAGGCCTACTTCCTCAGCCCGAGGAGATAAAAAGCTTCGTTAATGACCAAGCACCAGGGAAAAGGGGGAAACTGATCGATACCTTGTTGAACGATACCGACAACTATACGCAAAACTGGTTGAGTTTTTGGAACGATCTTCTACGGAACGATTATTCAGGCACTGGTTTTATTACCGGTGGAAGAAAACAGATTACGGAATGGCTGTACACTTCCCTAGAAGAGAACAAACCCTACGATGTGATGGTCAAGGAATTGGTCAATCCATCGGAAGCGTCCGAGGGGTTTATTAAAGGTATCGAATGGCGGGGTGTCGTCAATGCCAGTCAGCGTACCGAGATGCAAGCGGCCCAGAATATAGGGCAGTCCCTTTTGGGCGTCAACGTAAAATGCGCCTCGTGCCATAACAGTTTTGTAAGCAACCTGACTTTGGAACAGACCTACGGCTTCGCTTCAATCTTTGCCGACTCGGTCATGGAGCTGAACCGATGTGACAAGCCCCTGGGGAAGATGGCGTCGGTAAACTTCCTTTATCCAGAGCTTGGCAATGTGGAAGCGGAATCGGTCAAAGAACGGCTGTCAAAACTTTCGGAAGTGATCGTAAAACCGGAAAACGGACGACTGTACCGGACTATTTCCAATCGCTTCTGGCAACGGTTGATGGGCCGGGGCATTGTAGAACCAATGGATGAAATGGACAATATACCTTGGAACGCTGATCTGTTGGATTGGTTGGCAGCCGATTTTATCGAAAGCGGTGAGGATTTGAAACACCTGATTCGCACCATCATGACCTCGAAGACCTATCAATTGCCGACGGTAAAATATGACAAACCGGAAGAAATAAAATCCCAGGAGTACGTATTTACCGGACCTTTGTTAAGGCGTATGAGTGCCGAACAGTTTTCCGATGCGGTCAGTCAGGTAGTCTCACCCATGTATTACGCTACGGCGTACGACCCATCCGGAAACCCGCTGTCCTCGAACCGAATTTGGCATCGGGAAGTAAAATTCGACCGTGACGTACTTCCCGATCCAGGCAAACGCTATTTTAGGTATGAATTTGCCAATTCCCAAAAAAGAAATACGAACGGCCGATGCCTTGATTTCCGTCGATCATTCCTATACCTTATACGTGAACGATAAAAAAATATCCAGTGGCGACGATTGGAAGAAAGTGGACGAATTGGATATAGCGGATAACCTTTCCGAAGGGAACAACGTAATCGCTATCGAAGGCACCAATGAAGGCAAAATAGCAAACCCCGCAGGTATATTGTTCGCTTTAAGGCTCAGCTATACCGATGGTACCACCGAGCTCAAACAGGCCGATAAAACTTGGAAAAGTACCGCCAGCGAACCGCCAAAAGGTTGGACTGGCCTTGGCTTTAACGATAGCCAATGGATAAATGCAAGAGACTACGGCTCAAGCCAATGGGATCAATTGGTCAATTTTTCTTTCGAGAAGGATAAGCCGGATTTCGCAAGGGCCAGTCTGGTTCGCCAGAATGGATTTATGAAAGCCCTGGGCCGTCCCACCCGGGAAAATGTGGCGACTACCAGAGACGAACAGGCTACCTTGTTACAGGCATTGGAGCTGACCAATGGGGAATATTTCAATACCGTACTTGCCGAAGGGGCAGACCAGTGGATTGAACGCTATTCAGACGGTGCCGAAATTGTGGAAACGCTTTATCAAAAATCGTTCGGGAGGAAGCCGACAAAACAAGAAAGGAGCATTGCCCTCAATACTTTGGGCGGCAACAAGGTAGAGAAGGAAGCTTTACAGGATCTTTTATGGTCCACGGTGCTGTTGCCCGAATTTCAATTTATATATTAGAAGATGATGGAACTTGAAAAACAAACGTTGAATGCACGAAGAGATTTTATAAAAAAGATGGGGGCGGCAAGCCTTGCCGCTTCGGCTACGACCATTCCCATGGCCAGTTTCTTGAGTTCATGCTCAAAATCGGTACCCAAAATACCATCCACGGCCGATACCGTCATTCTCCTTTGGATGGCTGGAGGAATGGCCCATACCGAAACATTTGACCCTAAGGCCTATGCCCCATTCGATAAAGGCGTGGAGAGCAAAAGGGTCTTGAGCACTTTTCCCAAAGTACCGACCGCTGTTGACGGACTTGATTTTTCCGAGGGATTGCAATCTATAGGAAAAGTGATGGACAAGGGTGCGGTCATCCATTCCTACAAAGCGGCTGACCTTGGCCACATCCTGCACACAAGGCACCAATATCATTGGCATACCTGTTATGAACCGCCACAGTCCGTACAGGCCCCACATTTCGGGGCCTGGATCGCCAAGGAACTGGGGCCGGCTAATCCCGTAATTCCTCCTTTTATAGCTATGGGCCAGCGATTTACTGTCGGTGAAGGCGAGGAATTGAAAGCATTTCACACAGCGGGTTTTCTAGGCAGTGAATATGGCCCCTTTCTTATCCCAGACCCATCCAGTGGATTGGACAGTGTGCGCCCGCCGCACGGGATGTCTTTAAAAAGATTTGAGGCCAGATACAAATTGTACAAGGAGCTGGCCGATAAAAGCAAAATAATGGAAAACGGTAGCGATTATCAACGCGAATCACTGATGCGCTCCATGGAACAATCCTATCGCCTGTTAAATTCCCCTGAATCAAAAGTCTTTGACCTCTCCCAAGAACCCAAGGAAGTATATGATACCTACAACACAGGCCGTTTCGGTCTGGGATGCCTATTGGCCAAAAGGCTAGCTATGAACGGGGGCCGGTTTATAAGTGTCTCCACGGAATACGTGCCTTTTCTTGGTTGGGACACCCATGAGAACGGCCATACACGTACGGTTAAGATGAAGGAGCTTGTAGATAGGCCGATAGCGCAGCTGATCAAGGATCTCGATGAAAGCGGCCATTTGGAGCGAACGCTGATCATTTTGGCCAGCGAGTTTAGCCGAGACGCCATACTGGAGGGCCGCCCTGGGGAACAGGTACAGGATCAGGTCGACCAGCCCGATGTTATAGAGGATGAAAAATTCTATGGCATGCACAGACACTTTACCGATGGCGGCTCTATACTGCTTTGGGGCGGAGGCATCAAAAAAGGACTGGTCTATGGGAAGACCGCCGACGAAAGACCCTGTTCTTCCGTAGAGAATCCGGTTGTGATCGATCAGGTGCACCAATCGATATACCATGCTTTGGGGATCCCCCCGGAAACGGAATATACCATCGAAGGAAGGCCTTTCTATACGACGCCGGACGGACATGGCAAAGCCATACTTGATTTGTTTGCCTAGCTTTTAAGACATGTCTATTGTCGAATCTATTAAATGTATGGCGTCACTTTATAAGCCTTATGATTTTATAGTGTAGATTTTCAAAATATCCTATATGTGGATTATCCACCTTAAAATATAAATTGGAATGAAGAATAGAAGAAGACAATTTTTGGAAACCACGGCCAAAGCGACTGCCGGAGTTATAATGGTCCCGCATTTCAATATCAATCCCTCAAAACCCAAACTGGACGAAAAAATTATCGGACACGGAGATTTTAAATATAAGGTACACAAGGAATGGGGAAATCTAGATCCTTCCAAAACTCCCGTCAATAATTGCCACGAGATGATTATGGATACTCAAAGGCAGATTGATAATGGTAGGTGACGATACCCATAATAACGTCTTAATATATGATAAGTCCGGGAAGCTTCTGGACTCTTGGGGAATCCGCTATAAAGGAGGCCATGGTCTTACTCTATGGAACGGAGGAGGAGAGGACTTTCTGTTCATCTGCGACACCAACGGTACCATGATTAAAACGACCCTGAATGGACGGGAGTTATTGCTCATTGGGCATCCTTCGGAATACGGGGCCTATGAAAAGGGTGACGACTTTAAACCTACAGAAACCGCCATTGGCCCCAACGGGGATATTTACCTCGCCGATGGCTATGGATCGCAATACGTACTTCAGTTTTCCAAGGAAGGGGAATTTATCCGAAAAATTGGAAATGGCCGAGGCACGGCCAATGATCAATTCCAGACGGCCCATGGTGTTTGTATCGACGACAGGGATAAAAGTAATCCTACTTTAATGATAACTTCTCGGGCCGGTAATTGCTTTAAGCGATTTTCGTTGGATGGGAAATATCTCGAAACCATTTCGCTTCCCGGAGCGTTTGTGTGCCGTCCGGTCATCGATGGAGAAAATTTATATTCAGGAGTCTGTTGGTCGTCCACAATAAAATATTTGGAAGGGATAGAGGATAGCCATCCAAGCAAGAACAACCCAAACTCCGGATTTGTGACGATTTTGGACAAGGAGAATAAACCTGTTTCCAATCCGGGAGGGACGGCTCCCAAGTATACCAATGGGAAATTACAAACAATGTTGCAAAAAGAACCTGTTTTTAAGCATTGCCATGATGTATGCATCGATGAAGATAAGAATATCTATGTATGCCAATGGAACGCGAACAAAACCTATCCGATAAAAATGGAAAGGGTCTGACATCCCTTTCTACAAGGATATATCTTTAGATATTGAGATTTATTGGCATAAAAAATGTCGGTCATATTGGTCGATTTACTTTATCCTATCCCCACGAACTAGAAGAAGTAAAAATTAATTACTATGGGAAAAATTCTAGTATTAATTTTTATGCTTTCAATCCCCTATTTAGGTTCCTCTCAAATTCTGAAACAAAATATTCCGGACAAAATTGTTGTACTTACCTTCGATGATGCCCCAGTAAGCCAATATTCCTTGGTGGCTCCTTTGTTAAAACAATTCGGATTTGATGCTACCTTTTTTGTTTGTGAATTTCCAACAAAATCATTGGATAGGTCGGCCTATATGAATTGGGAACAAATAAAAAAATTGGATGAAATGGGGTTTGAGGTGGCAAATCATACCCGAACCCACGTTGCTGTTAGCAAGATTCCTAAATCCAAGTTTATAAAAGAACTGAATTATATTGAAAACAAATGTGACTCATTGGATATGGTAAGACCATCGGACTTCGCATATCCAGGATACGACCTAAATATCCCTGTTATAAAAATTTTACACGAGAGAGGGTATAAATTCGCGCGTGCAGGAGGAAGCAGGCCTTATGATCCCCTAAAAGATCATCCGCTTCTATTGCCCAGTTGGGCTACAGATTCCAATAATAAAGAACAAATAATGGCATCATTTAATGAAGCCCAAAACGGTAAGGTTGTAATCCTCACTATTCATGGGGTGCCGGATGTTGAGCATCCATGGGTAAATACCCCACCGAACCTATTCAAAGAATATATGCAGTATTTATCGGAGCATCATTTTAAGGTTATTTCCCTTAGAAGTTTGGAAAGTTACATAGATGTCGATGAAGCGTATAAAACAATTGTACCTAATATCAATAAGCAGCTTACCAACTAAATCATAAAAACACTTAACCATTTTACGATGAGCTAGTATGTGTCAATCGGGTAAAATCATTAAGAATTCACCTCTCTGATTTTTACCAGCATTCATGAGCGCCTGCAGGTTTAAAAATGTTCTTAATTTTTTGGGAAATACCCTTTTCGCTTCGCTAAGAATTGGAGTTGCTACATTTACCCGGACCCTAAGTTATGGCCAAATCAAATACCTTAACAAAATGAAAGAAACAAGGAAGAACTACAATAAGGAGTTCAAGGAAAAGGCCGTCGAACTGGGCAACGTTCGCGGGAACGTACAGGTGATCGCCCGGGAACTGGGCATAAGGGCGGAGCTGATCTACCGCTGGCGGAGGGAAATGGGCGCGAACCCTTCCCTGGCCTTCGGCGGCAAGGGCAAAAAACAGCTTACCGAGGAACAGAGGGAGCTGGCAAGGCTGAGGAAGAAGCTGGCGGACGTGGAGATGGAAAGGGACATCCTAAAAAAGGCCGTGAGCATCTTCTCCGTGAGCGACAGGAAATCTACGGGTTCATGAAGCACCATCAAAAGGAGTTCCCTGTCGGGAAGATGTGTAAGGTCCTCAAACGAGAACCGGATGTTGCTCTCCGAGACCCAGCGGATACCCTGGGAGAGCAGGGGCAAGCTACGGAAGCCCACGGATTACCGATGAGCTGAAGGCCCGTGGGTTCGATGTGTCCAGGGCACGGGTCGCCAGGTTGATGAAGCGCAACAAAATACGGGCCGTCCATGCGAAAAAGTTCGTGTCGACCACGGATTCGAATCACGGTTTCCCGGTGGCGGAAAACAAACTGGAGAGGAACTTTAACGGGGACGGCAAGGGCAGAAAGTGGGTATCAGATATTACCTACATAAGGACGCTCAAGGGATGGCTCTACCTGACCGTTATCCTGGACCTTTTCGAACCGAAAGGTGATCGGTTGGTCGCAAAGCAGCGACCTGACCGCCGAGAACACCACGATAGCGGCATGGAAAATGGCCGTCGGTAACAGGCCCCCTTCAAAGAAACTGATCTTTCATTCGGACAGGGAAGGCTACAAATTTATCCCCCCATTGCCGCCATTTTTTTACCGACATGGGTTATGACTTCGGTGTATTCTTTAGTAGGGCTGAACTCTAACATTTTGATAGCCTCCAAAACGATGGCCGTATGCCCTGCCGGCCAATAATACATCTCTCCTGCGCTTACCTCTTCTTTTTTCCCGTCATCATATATTATTTGTATCCTTCCCTCTAGCACATAGCCCCAATGCGGACTATGGCAACTGTCGTTCTCCAAACCTTTCAACAAAGGCGTAAAATCCGTTCCCTTGGGCAATTCATTGAATCCCAATGTTATCCCTCCACAATCTGGTATTGAACGCATAATAGTTTCGGGGCCTTGCATGATTACAGGCATGTCTTCTTTCTTGATTTTCATAATAACACGTTTTTAAAAATTAGAAATCTCACTCGGTTTTATATTCTGGTTGATCCTGAATAAATTTTTCGGATCATATTGTTTTTTTAGGTCGGCCAGACGCTTATAATTGTGTTTATAACTGGCTTGCACACGTTCTTGGCCTTCATCCATCATAAAGTTGGAATATGCACCTCCAGCAGAATAAGGGTGTAAGGCTTCCCAATAGGCTTTGCACCATTCGGTGATCTTATCCGCATTTGCCGGATTTGGATCTACGCCAACGATTACACCGGCATATTTGGCGTCGCGATACGCCCAGGGCGTTTCTTCCGCTCCAACCCTTCCGGCAACCCCGCTGATAGGGTACAAATGCATTTGGGAAAGCGGGGTGGGAATCTTAGAACCGAATTTCAAATGTTGCTTTCTTACTTCCGGGCCTAATTCATTGAAAAAATCGGCACGCCAATACCATTGCAACCCTGGAGGGAAAAGCCCGTCAAATAAGGTTTGCATAGCAGGATAGGGCATTTCGCCTACATGTTCGAACAATGGATTCTTGTCGAGTATGGGCTTGAATACTTCTTTTGCCTTGTTCATATCGCCGGTGTAACACCATACGATCCCGCAAAATTCCTTATGGTGTAAGTGTTCTGGAAACGGAGGGCCGGGAATGATCATTGTGGCTATGAATCCATTGAGATCATCGTTGGCATTATGGATAAATTCATGGTACCAATCCATTATTTCCTCTGTTTTCTCGATAGGCCATAAAGTAGGGCCTCCGAAAACGGTCTTTACCGGATGTGCCTGAAATTTAAAGGAAGTTACCACCCCAAAGTTTCCACCACCGCCACGGATCGCCCAGAACAGGTCTTTATTTTGGGTAGCGTTTACCGTTACAAAAGATCCGTCCGCCAAGACCATATCGGCTTCCAGTAAATTATCTATGGTCAGCCCGTATTTTCGCGATAAATGGCCGACGCCCCCACCAAGGGTCAAGCCCCCAACGCCTGTGGTCGAAATAATCCCGGAAGGAACGGCAAGGCCAAAGGCGTGCGTAGCATGGTCAACTTCGCCCCAAATATTTCCTCCTCCTACCCTTACGGTATTATTTGAAGTATCGACCCGAATAAATTTGATTCCTGAAAGATCGATTACCAATCCATCGTCGCATAGACCCAATCCGCCGCCATTATGCCCGCCTCCCCTTATGGCTACGGTTAAATCGTTCTCCCGGGCAAAATTGACTGCGGCCATAACATCGGCGACATCCTTACAGATAGCGAACATACCAGGGTGTTTGTCAATCATGCCATTGAATACCTTTCGGGTTTCGCCATATCTGGCATCGGCGGGCATGATAACCTCCCCTTTAAGTTGGGTTGCAAATTTTTCAATTAATGAAGTATCCAAATTTTTTAACGAACTGCCCATAATTTTGAGTCTTTTATAAGCATCCAAAATTAGGGAGGGGTAAAAGAAACCCATTCTACATTTCATTCAAAAAACAGTAATTTCCGTTCATGAATGATTTTGAAGCATTTTATTTAGGGGAAGGGGTGAATTGTTTTGGCATAAACGGAAGGAAGGGTACCATACGCTTTCTGAAAGCATTTTGAAAAATAGGCAGGCGTATTAAAACCCGTTTCAAATGCAATTTCAGAAACATTCTCATTTTTTTTATGTAATAATTTAAGTGCTTTGTTCAACCTATATTCTTTAATAAAACTATTGGGCGATTGGCCGGTTATCGAAATCATCTTTCGATATAGTTGTGATTTACTATATCCTAAATCCTTGCTGAAATCATCCACATTTAAAGCTGTATTTCTCCATTCCCTCTCCGTATAGTCCATTAATAGATTCAGGAATTTTTCATCCTTCGAATCAAGTGCGGTTATATATTCCCTGATTGATGGAAATATTGAGATTTTCGCTTTCATATAAATCCTTGACTTCCGATGATATCGCAATTTCTCCCTTGACCACATCGCATAAGCGATCGGCCAATTGTACGGTGTCTTCAAAAAGCCCTTCTTTATGGGTTACTGGTACTCCGGCACTCAGGCCTATTTTGACCCGTATTGAAGATAAGGCATTCCCGTCGCATTTTTGATGATAACCCTCAGGAATTTCTAAGGCACAAGAGACCGCATCAGTAACTGAATCAAAAGAAACTAAAATATAATCGCTCTTTTGCTTTACGATCCTTCCTTTAAATTTAGTTGCTGATTCAATAATAGCCTTATTGCAGTTATCCACATCTATATCCATAGAATGGTCCGGTTGATTTTTCAAGGACAAAAGTTTTATTCCTGCAACCATGATGGTCCTGAAAGCGGGATCATTGATGATATTTAAATTTGTTTTTTTTGATTTTTTGGGATCTTCAATACGGCCTAAAAATGATTCGACTACTGCGCCATCTACTTCGATGATTCTGTGAGGGACCGCTCCGTGCGCCTGATCGTGCATTTCTTTGATGGCAGTCTTATCCGGAGCTTCCACTAAGCAAAAAGCGGTTTTTCTTTGGGCATCAAACCAATAGGTCAATCCTTTACACTTAAATTTATGCTGTATTTTCAAATCCTTTTGGTGCAGGTCTGCCACTATTTCCGCGGTTACATCTTCCGAAACATCATGGCGATCCATGTAGATGGGCATAACTTGGAAATTAAGTGTTAGTCTTTGATTCTTTGCGTATTGTAATTGGAATTATTCCCTAATGTAACGATTTATTTATATGGAATGCGATTTTTTTTATCTTACCTGTGGCAAAAGTTAAAGATCTCAACACGATTTACCTATTGAAGAAAAGGTTAAAAAAGGGATGCGGCCGATATTCGTACTTAGCAAAAGGCGGAATGCTAGAATCCTACTTACTGACCTTGATTTGCACCGCCTCGCAGCTTTTGAGGTCGGAATTCAATATGATTTTTTCGGAAGTAGACCCATCTGTCAATTCAAGGGATACGGTGTTCGGGGGAGAATCCCCCAGATTATGGGCATACAGAAACAGGTCGTTCGCCTTATCGGGATCTAATTTAAAGTGGACCTCTTTTCTACGATAGGTCAGGTGATACTTTGAAATAATGATCTTGCCGTTCAGGTAGATCGATACGATATCGCCATCCTGACGGCCGTGGTCCCACAGGCTGACTATTATTTCTTCGTGGGCAAAAGTTAATTCCTTGACGTATGATATTTTTCGACCTTCGAACATGTTTCCTGCCCTACTTTCGGGATTGCGCGAGTCGTTGTTTTTATCTGGAATCCCCCTTTTTGCGAGGGGCACTTTTTTCCGGGCATCGGCTATCGGATTGCGGATCGAAAAATAGGGGGTGACGTTTTTGGCCACCTGAAATTTGTTGTCGGGAAAAAGTTCGATGCCCACCACTTGATACTGGTCCCCCGAACCGACATTTTTGGCCAAGGCTATGCCTTCGGCAAGGGAATTGTTCTTGAAACTGCCCAGTTCCTGGACGACCATATCGTCTTTCGCCAAAAAGAACCGTATCGATTTGACCGTATCGATGTTCACGGTTTTCCATTGAATTTTTGCCTGCTGCGAAACAACCCATACGGTACTTGGGCCCGGATCGGATATTTCAATGGAGGATTTAGGGATGAATCTCGAAGGCAGTTTGGATGGTTCTTGGGGCACATTGGCGGCAAGTAAAGATGCAGGGGACTGCAGGGTCACCGACCCGAATGCTGCATGGCAAAAAAAGGAAAAAACGGTAAAAAAAGGGATTGTCGATCTATTCAGGATAGCGAAAAGGGAGCTTTTGGTTGCCATGGAACTGATTATCGGTATGTTAAGAACGTATATTTTGGGTAAATGTTGGATGGGGAGCCCATTATTATGTCTTTCTTCCACATATTTGTATGGCACCGGCAAAAAGGCCCCCAGTCCCCCGGATTTATTCGTAGATTTAAACGGAAATTCCACGGCCGGTAAAATGCAAAAAGAAACACTGCTTCAATGTTATCAACGCATCCATCCATCCATTCATAGAACCCCTGTATTTACTTCACAATCTATTAATAGAATTGCGGAAGCGGAGCTGTATTTCAAATGTGAGAACTTTCAAAAAGGGGGAGCCTATAAAATACGCGGGGCTACTCACGCCATTTTGCAGTTGACCGACCATCAAAAAAAGAACGGGGTGCTCACCCACTCCTCTGGAAATTTCGCGCAGGCCCTTTCCCTGGCCGCCAAGAATTTAGGCACAAAGGCCTTTATCGTAATGCCCTCTACCGCCCCGCAGATAAAAAAGGATGCCGTATTGGAATATGGCGGCGAAATCATCGAATGTCGAACCTACTCTCGCCGCAAGGGAAGCCGCTGCCCGAAAAATCAAATCGGAAACGGGAGCTGTATTTATACACCCATCCAATGACGAAAATGTAATTATCGGTCAGGGTACCGCTTGTATGGAATTGCTGGAAGATCGGCCGGACCTGAATTTTGTAGTTGCACCCGTAGGCGGTGGAGGTCTCATTGCGGGTACCGCCTTGGCCGCCCATTATTTCGGAAACGCTTGCCAGGTCATCGGCGGGGAGCCTTTTGCGGTCGATGACGCCTACCGTTCCCTAAAAAGCGGCAAGATTGAATCGAACCCTACCACGGACACCATCGCTGACGGACTCAAGACCCAACTCGGCGACCAAAGTTTCCCGATCATGCAGCAATACGTCGATGGCATTATTCGGGTAACGGAAAAAGAAATCGTCGATGCCATGCGATTGATCTGGGAACGTATGAAAATCGTGATCGAGCCATCAAGTGCCGTGGCCATGGCGGTCGTTTTGCGGGAAAAGGAAAAATTCAAGGGCTATAAAACTGGAATTATCATCTCCGGGGGCAACGTCGGTTTAAGTAACTTACCTTTTTGAAAGGCGAGTCGCAGCCTGCACATTAAGAGTGAAAGTTCAATTTGAGAGTGAATTGCAAGTTTTCAAAAATCCGTATTTTTATTGAACTCATTTAGCCTTATTGTTTGGAACCGAGAATATCGGCTTTTGAGGCTAGATGAAGTCATTTTTTAAAAGCATAGCAGGGCTACGATATTCAAAAATGAGGAAATATGGCCTCAAAATGTGATATTCGTAGGTAAAAGAAAAAGTCTAAATGAGTTCATTACTAAAACCAATACATTATGTCATCAAGAAGAAATTTCCTGGAAAAAATCACCGTTTCGGCGGTCGGACTACCTTTATTGTATAATCCGACAAACCTCTTTGCCGCCTCGGACAAACCCTATCAAGGTCCGATCCTAAAAGTGGCCCTCATGGGCCTGGGCAGTTACGCGACCCGGGTCGCGAAGGCTATGGAAGATTGCCAAAGGGCAAAACTTGTAGGCCTGATCAGCGGTACGCCGTCAAAGATAGTGGATTGGAGCGCCAAATACGACATCCCCGAAAAAAACTGTTACAACTACGAAAATTTCGATGCTGTAAAAGACAATCCCGATATTGATGCCGTGTACGTGATTACTCCGAACGGACTCCATAAAGAACAGTCCATCCGCGTGGCCAAGGCCGGGAAGCACGTTATCTGCGAAAAACCCATGGCAGTTAACGCCGAGGAAGGCCAGGCCATGGTCGATGCCTGTAAGGCGGCCAACGTAAAACTACTGATCGGCTACCGTCTGCACTTTGAGCCGAACACGGTCTCCGTTATCCAAATGCGCAAGGACGGAGAATTCGGAAAAACAAAGTTCTTTCAGGGCCAATCGGGCTTTGTCATCGGCGATCCCAATCAATGGCGGTTGAACAAGGAGCTATCGGGTGGCGGGTCTATGATGGACATCGGTATTTATTCCGTCAACGGTTCGCGCTACATGCTCGGCGAAGAACCGGTTTGGGTGACGGCCCAAGAGACCAAAACGAATCCCGAAAAATTCAAGAAGGGCGTCGATGAGACCATCCAATTTCAAATGGGCTTTCCCAGCGGAGCGGTGGCCAACTGCCTCTCGACCTATAACATGAGCCACCTCGACCGCTTTTACATGACGGGCGATGGCGGATGGGTAGAGATGCGGCCCTCTACCGGTTATGGCCCGATTGAAGGCAGTACCCATAAAGGCCCGTTGAACGAACCCCACGTCATGCACCAAACCTTGCAAATGGACGGTATGGCGCGAATTATTTTTGAGGGCGAGCATCCGATCGTACCTGTCGATGGCGAAGAAGGTGTAAAGGATATGAAGATTGTTGATGCCGTTTATAAGGCGGCTAAGACGGGAGAAAAGATCAAACTGTAAATCACTGGGTTGTAGTGTCGGGTGGGTTTTAAGAAGGAGAGAAACTTCTTTGGCCTAAATTATAATATGGATATATTCCTATTTATTGGATATATTCCATATATTAGCTGTCCTTTTTTGAGGATAGCTATGGACAAAACAATACTTCACATCGATCTGGATACCTTCTATGTTTCCGTAGAACGGTTGATTAATCGCGAACTTCAGAACAGGCCCTTGTTGGTAGGCGGTACGGGCGACCGGGGCGTGGTGGCGGCCTGTAGTTACGAGACGCGGGGCTTCGGCGTACACTCCGGTATGCCCATGAAAATGGCGCGGGAACTTTGTCCCGAGGCGGTCGTCATTCGCGGCAATGCAGGTACATACAGCAAACATTCCGATACTGTTACCGAAATCATCAAGGAACAGGTACCGCTGTTCGAGAAATCGAGTATCGACGAATTTTACGCCGACCTTACGGGCATGGACCGCTTTTTCGGTTCCTATAAATATGCAACGGAACTACGCCAAAAAATCATCAACGAAACGGGACTGCCCATTTCCTTTGGTCTATCGGCCAATAAAGTAGTATCCAAAGTCGCTACCAATGAGGCCAAACCCAACAATCAGCTAAAAATCGACTATGGGCTTGAAAAACCGTTTCTGGCACCGCTGTCCATCAAGAAAATTCCCATGGTGGGCGACAAGACCTATCAGACTTTGCGGAACCTGGGGTTGCGACAGGTAAGAACGGTACAGGAAATGCCGATGGACGTCATGCAACGTGTTCTGGGCAAAAATGGCGGCATCATTTGGAAGCGTGCGAACGGTATTGACCACACCCCTGTAATTCCTTTCTGCGAGCGGAAATCCATTTCAACGGAGCGGACTTTCAACAAAGACACCATCGACGTTTTAAAATTGAGGGGCATTTTGATTGCGATGACCGAGAATCTGGCCTACCAGTTGCGGCGGGGCGAAAAGTTGACAGCCTGTGTCGCCGTTAAGATCCGGTATTCCGATTTCAATACCTATACCAAGCAATTGCGGATTCCCTATACCAGTGCCGACCATATCTTGATCCCCAAAATTTTGGAGATGTTCAAGACGCTCTATAACCGCAGGTTGTTGGTGCGCTTGGTCGGTATCCGTTTTAGTCATCTGGTCAGCGGCAATTACCAGATCAATCTGTTCGACGATACCGAAGAGGCCTTGAACCTGTACCAGGCGATGGATACCATCAGAAAGCGCTATGGCGATAAAAGCGTACTGCGCGCCTCAGGCCTCGGGGCGAAGACTATCGGACGAATGCAGAATCCTTTTAATGGGCTGCCGCCCGTGGTGTTGGCACATCGTAGGCAGTAATGACCCGGACTGGCACTGATGTACTTTGAGTTTGAACCATCCCGGGTCGATTTGAATTGTATTTGAGTTTTGAATTGTAAGAGCTTTAATTTCAGACCAAACACCAACTTGAAAATGAAAAAATCACTATTCCAGACGAACTGATTGTCAATAAGATATATGTCATACGAGGTCAAAAAGTTATGTTAGACAGAGACTTGGCAGCCCTCTACGACGTTGAGACAAAAAGATTGAAAGAACAGGTAAGGCGGAACTTAGATAGGTTTCCGGAATCGGTTATGTTCGAATTGAGCGACGAGGAGAACCATTCTTTAAGGTCGCAATTTGCGACCTTAAAGCGGGGGCGGCACTCGAAATATCCGCCCTATGTGTATATGGAACACGGAATTTTGATGTTGTCAAGCGTACTGAACAGCGAGACCGCCATTAAAATGAGCATCCAGATCATAGAGATGTTCGTACAGCTGAGGAAGTTGGCCACCAACTACGAAGAAATAATGAAGAAGATACAGCAAATGGAATCCCAGTACAAGGAACAGTTCGGGGAAATTTATGAAGTTCTTCAGCGTTTGATGTCCAAACCTGAACAATCCTTAAGAAAAACGAATAGGCTATAAGAACCAGTAGAAACGCAAGGCCTGCCCCGAAGCAAAGTTGTATGATAAAAAGTAAGGCCGCTCCTTTGCTATGCGTCCAAGGTCAAGACCCTATTTTTCAGACTTGAAATTTGATGTGTATTTAAACTGTCACACATATTACAGCATGCGGTACGGCACCTTTTCGGAGCTGGAACTTTTGCAGTTGGCCAAGGAGAACCAGGTTACCCGATTGGCACTCACCGATATAAATAATACCTCGGCGGGACTCAATTTTGTCCGGAAGTCCATGGAGTATGATATCACCCCCATTTTAGGCATCGATTTCAGGAACGGGGTCGAGCCCTGTTTTATAGGAATTGCCAAAAACAACGAAGGATACCTAGAGTTGAACGATTACCTTTCAGAGCATCTACATCAAGAAAAAAAATTTCCGGGCGCTGCCCCAAAATTTCAAAATTCCTATGTGGTGTATCCTTTTGAAAAAGTGGTGCAGGAACAGCGAAAGACCTTTTCGGATACGGAATTTATAGGGATTTCCATCAATGACCTGAGACGGCTTCCATTTTCCGGCCTCCTAAAATTCAAGGATAGATTAGTCGTACAACAACCGGTCACCTTTCGCAACAAACGCGATTTCAATGCCCATCGCCTGCTGCGCGCCATCGATAATAATACCCTGCTCAGTAAGCTTTCGACGATGGAACAGGCCTCGGAAGATGAGAAGATGTTGTCCATCGAAAATTTGACGGACGCTTTTTCGGAGTATGCTTTTATTTTGGAAAATACGCAAGGCTTGTTGAATACCTGTTCCATCCATTTCGATTTTTCGGAAAGCCGAAAACCACAGAACCTACAGACCTACACCGGCAGCCGATCGGGAGACGAGGCCCTGCTCGAACGCTTATGCCAAGAGGGCTTGCCGTACCGCTACCCCGAAGGTGGCGGTGCCATTATCGCACGCTTAAAAAAAGAGCTGAAACTGATTAAGGGAATGGGCTTCGTCTCCTATTTTCTGATCAATTGGGATATTATTTCCTATGCCCAAAAACACAATTTCTTCTACGTAGGCAGGGGCAGCGGAGCCAATAGCATGGTGGCCTATCTGCTGCGGATTACCGATGTGGATCCCATGGAACTGGATTTGTACTTCGAGCGGTTCATCAATCTCTACAGGGCGAACCCCCCGGATTTCGATATCGATTTTTCGCATCGCGATAGACCGATAATGACCCAATATATCTTCGATCGTTTTAAAAATGTAGCCCTTTTGGGTACTTATGTCACCTTTAAATGGCGGGGCATGGTACGGGAGCTGGGCAAGGTATTCGGACTGCCCAAGGAGGAAATCGATGTACTCTGCGACGGCGATTTCGAGGCATCCCGGCTCGATAAGGTCGCTGCCCTGGTCATCAAATATACTAGTCTATTGCAGGGAATGCCCAATTATCTGAGCATCCATGCCGGGGGAATCCTTATCACCGAAAAACCGATCCATTGGTTTTCGGCGACCAACCTGCCGCCCAAGGGTTTCCCTACCACTCAATACGATATGGTAATCGCTGAAGATGTCGGTCTCTACAAATTCGATATCCTCGGGCAGCGGGGCCTGTCGAAAATAAAGGAGACCCTGGCTATTTTGGAGCACGACCGCCCCGACAGCTTCGCCACATTCGATATCCACGATATCAAGGCATTTAAAATAGACCCGAAAATCAATAACATGGTCAAGACCGCGCAGTGTATGGGCTGTTTTTATGTGGAGTCTCCTGCCATGCGGATGCTGCTTAAAAAATTGGAAGTGGACACCTATCTGGGCCTGGTCGCCGCCAGTTCCATCATCCGGCCGGGCGTGGCCAGAAGCGGGATGATGCGGGAGTATATTTTGAGGCATCGCAATAAAGGGAGGGCGGAGGAAAGGGCGCATCCTGTTATGTTGAATATTATGCCCGAGACCTATGGCGTTATGGTCTATCAGGAAGACGTGATCAAGGTCGCCCACCATTTTGCGGACCTCGACCTGGGCGAGGCCGATGTGCTGCGTCGGGGCATGAGCGGCAAGTTCCGTTCGCGGGAGGAATTCCAGCGCGTAGAAGAAAAGTTCATTGATAACTGCCGTAAAAAAGGCTATGCCGACACCCTTATTTTCGAGATCTGGAACCAGGTGGCCAGCTTTGCCGGCTACGCCTTTGCCAAGGGACATTCCGCTTCCTACGCCGTAGAGAGCTATCAGACCTTGTTCCTGCGGGCCTATTATCCCTTGGAATATTTGGTGGCCGTGCTCAATAACGGCGGCGGATTCTACCGTCCGGAATTCTATGTGCACGAGGCGCGTATGTTGGGGGCAACCATCCATCCACCGTGTATCAATACCAGTAACAACGGCAACCGCGTTCAAGGAAAAAACCTGTACCTCGGTTTTGGCTATCTGCGTGAACTGGAAGATAGGGTCGCGGAGCGCATCCTAAAAGAACGCACGGCCCATGGAATTTTTGCTTCCTTGGAGGATTTTCTCGATCGGGTGTCCATCTCCATAGAACAGGTAAGCATCCTCATCCGTATCGATGCCTTTCGGTTTACGCGGACCAACAAGCACGAACTTTTATGGAAGGCACATCTGTTCTTGGGCAAGACCCCAACCATCGACCACCCCAAGTTGTTCCGGCCCCAACATCAAGATTTCGAGATTCCCGAACTACATACCACCGATCTCGAAAAGGCCTTTACCCAGCTTGAACTGCTGGGGTTCGCCTTGTGCAGCCCCTTCGACCTCTTGGTCGAGCCCCCGAAGAACACGACCGGCAGCCAAGATCTGGAACGCTACCTGAACGGACATATCGATATCTACGGCTATCTGGTCACGGTAAAGAATACCAAGACCCACAGGGGAAGCCCCATGCAGTTCGCTACGCTGCTCGATCAGCAGGGCCAGGTTTTCGATACCGTCCTGTTTCCGCCCGTGGCCGCCCAATATCGGTTTCGCGGCCGAGGCATCTACCGCTTTTATGGCAAAGTGGTCAGCGAGTTCGGCTTTCTCAGCATCGAGATCATCAAAATGCGAAAGGAAGATTACGTGCAGGATCCCCGTTATGCCGATATGAAGACGAGCACGAAGGTGTTCGAGGCGAAGAAATCCGCTTCTGCGGATGCTGGATCAAAATGAAACTAGGGCCGTTTTAGCCAACCTAGCTCGGGATGTTCTGCAAAAACCGCTTAGAAATCCGAAAAATTCGTCAAAAAACCCATGATTTCCGTTTAGTGT
This sequence comes from uncultured Flavobacteriaceae bacterium, assembly GCA_963764285.1. Taxonomy (GTDB): domain Bacteria; phylum Bacteroidota; class Bacteroidia; order Flavobacteriales; family Flavobacteriaceae; genus Pricia. The sequence goes on along the minus strand of CAVXSA010000008.1, from coordinate 23,907 downwards.
TAACAGGTCTTAAAGGGCAATTGCAAAACACAGATCAAATGTCTTACATTTGGATTAAGAGACTGTTATGAAATCTGTCGATTATTTTTTTATGCCCCTTTTTACGCCCCTCATCGTTAAAATTTTCTACCGTAGCTACGGCTATGCTAGAAAATTTTGCCTAACAAAGGACATAAAAATGAGCTATAAAAAGTCTAATCACAGATTTCCAAAACAGTCTCTAAGCTGTTAATTGAAATTGATTTTTTGAACTTTAACCCTATCCCTATGAACATCGCCCTCCTCGGCTCTGGCTTTATCGCCCGCTTCTACGCCGAATCGCTCCACGCACAACGAAGAAACGATCGTATTATCACGGTCTATTCCAGAGATCGGAAAAATGCCCGGCGTTTTGCGGACGATTACGATATATCCCACCACACCGATACCATGGAAGAAGCCATTAGGCACCCAGCTGTAGATGTGGTACTGATCGCCCTGCCCAACCACTTGCACGAATCGGCGGTGCAGGCCTGTGTGGAAGCCAAAAAGCACGTTATCTGTACCAAACCCCTGGGCCGTACCGCTGCGGAGGCCAAGCGTATGGTGGACGGAGTAGAGGAAGCGGGAATTTTCGGTGGATATCTTGAAGATCTTTGCTATACCCCAAAATTCCTAAAATCCATGGAAAGTATAAAGCAAGGCAGCATCGGTAAGGTGCTTTGGGCCAAGTCGCGGGAGACCCATCCCGGGCCGCATAGCGATTGGTTCTGGGATGTTAAAAAATCCGGAGGTGGTGCGATTATCGATTTGGGCTGCCATTGCGTGGAAATCTCCCGAAATTTTATCGGCAAGCAGGTAAAACCTTTGGAGGTCATGTGCTGGGCCGACACTCAGGTACATCCCATAGAGGCGGAAGACCATGCCATCGGTTTGGTCAAATATGCTAACGGGGCCATCGGGCAATTCGAGGTGAGCTGGGCCTTCCGGGGCGGGTATGGACCTGCGCGATGAGGTAATGGGTACCGAGGGAACTATCTGGGTGAACAGTTTTTTACGAACCGGTTTTGAAATGTTCACCACGGGCAAGGGCGATGGCTATGTAGCGGAAAAGGCAGAGAGTAACAAAGGATGGCTGTTTCCCGTGGGAGACGAGGCACATGAACTGGGCTACCCCCATATGTTCACCGATATGTTCGATGCCATTGAGCAAAACCACGAGCCGCTAGAGACTTTTTATGATGGTTATATAGTTAACGCCATTTTGGATGCGGCCTTTAAATCAGCCGATACCAAACAATGGGAACCCGTACTTTTGGAGGATTGGCGGGGCGATTCCGCTGATAGCTACGAAAAGGAATTCGCTTCATACGACGAACGATCACTATTTGATCAAGGAAGAACTGTTGCCGAACGGGGATAAAAAACTCATCTTAAAACATAAGGCTACGGGCGATATTGTTCAAAAAACCACCCATTAAAACTTGTAAAAAACTTAAGATTTCATCTTTTCAATGGTCTCGTCCGTATCGGGACTCACCCATTTAGATTCCGGATCTTCATCGAACCCACCGGCCGGCGAATTTTTTATGGCATCGGCACCCACTTTTTCCAGGGGCGTATAACTGGCGTGTTGACTTTTTTTGTAGGGGTCGTTACGGGCGGCGTTATAGCAACAGATCAAAGCCCATCGCGAATGGTCGGATCGGTTCTGGTCCGAACGGTGCAGGATGTTGCAATCGAAGAACATGGCATCCCCGGGTTCCATTTCGCAATAAACCAGCGGAAACCGCTTTTTGGCTTCTTCGACCCGTTCCAGGTCGGCACCTGCCTGATCCCCCTTGAGGGAATGGTCGACCCGTCCCATTTTATGGGAACCCTTGAGTACCTGCAAACATCCGTTTTCTTGGGTAGCCTTGTCCACGGCGATGGTGACGCTGGTCAGCAGGGGTTGCAATAACCCAAAATTGTACCAATAGCCGTAGTCCTGATGCCAGGTCCAAGCGCCGCCCACCTTGGCATCCTTTAAGATCATCTTGGAATGATAATGATAGACTTCCCCTTCCAATAAAGATTCGGCCACGTTGACCATTCGTTCACTGCGGGCGAAAGCTCCGTAAATGTTGTTACCAGGATGGTTCCAAATGGAAAGTCGTACCGTTCCCCCTTCACCATCGTCACGTCCGTAAGAACGTTTGTCCAATTCACGGTCGGCCAAGGCCGCTTTTTTGAGAAGGCCGATTTCCTCGGCATCAAAAAGATTTTTAAGGAGAAGATACCCATCCCGTTCTATAGGTAAGGAGCTGTTTTTCGGTGATCATAGTTGTATTTTATAAGGATTAATGCTGGGCAATAATTAGCACCCTTGAAAATACGAAATAAGCGGATTTCTGCCTTAGCAGAAATGACGAATAAAATCTTCATTAACCAAAAAGAGCCCAATCAATGAAGACCGGACTCTTTTATCGAGAACACTATATGAAAATGAAAAAATTAACTCCGTATTAATTACCCTACAAACATAGCGCAGGTTTAGCGCGCTACAAATTATTTGTTGTGAACGCCTTCAATTCTGTTGTCAAAGTATATATTTTTGTGGCTTATGACCAAAAGCCAAACACATTCAGTCCGTTTCGAAGAATGCATATCTTTTGCGAATAATTGAAAATCGATTAAGGTAATCGTTTAAGGGACGAAATGATTATGAGATCCGGATTTCAAATTGGTGAGGAACCATAAAAATGATAATTTTACGTCCTCAAAAACTAATTCTATGCATGGAAGTAAATTTGGATATCTGGTATTTTTGAGTCTAACTCTATTTTTAGGCTCCTGTACGGACGATGACGACGAGATCTTGAACCCATTGGACCAAACAACCGCCGGCGCGTATGATGCCGAGGTAGTAACGCAATGGTACGATCTGATCAAGACCCTTACCATCGAAACGCCCGGCTTCACACCGCCGGTCGCCGCCCGGGCTTTTGGATATACCAGCATAGCCCTTTACGAAGCGGTGGTACCGGGAATGCCTAATAAAGTTTCCCTTTCGGGAAAGCTGACCGATTTACATCTTGATACACAATTGGAGCCCGGCAAAACCTACCATTGGCCTACCGTGGCCAATGCGGTACTTGCCAAAATGACCGGATATTTTTACGCGAATACCACCGAAGACCGTTTGATGGCCATTGCCGCTTTGGAAGAAAAATTCAACACCGAATTTTTAAAGGAAAACGCAGCGGAAGTGCATGATATTTCCGTGAAGTTAGGCCAGGATGTGGCCGATAAAATACTCGCCTGGTCGGAAACCGATGGGGGAATGGATGCCCAGTTCCATAATTTCCCAACGGATTATGTTCCCCCGTCCGGGGAGCAATTTTGGGTTCCGACAGCCCCCGGTTTTCAAGCCGCATTACAGCCATATTGGGGCTCGAACAGACCTTTTTTAAAGGAAAACTTTGAAGGGGATGCACTTCCCCCGCCCCCGCCTCCGTTCTCTGTCGAGGAAAATTCGGTCTGCTATCAACGGGCTTTGGAAGTGTATAACGTGGTCAACACCCTTACCCCCGAACAGCTCATCATTGCCGAATTTTGGTCCGACGATCCCGTAACTACCGCTACCCCGCCGGGACATTCCATTTCCGTACTCAACCAATTGATCAAAGAGAACCATACCAATTTGGACGTTGCTATCGAGGCCTTCGCCAAATTGGGTATCGGAATCTCCGATGCATTTATTTCGTGCTGGAAGGTAAAGTATCAAACCAATTATATTCGGCCGATCACTTATATTAATCGGTACATTGACCCTAACTGGATGCCCGTTCTAATTACCCCGCCCTTTCCGGAATATACCTCGGGACATTCCGTTCAGTCGGGTGCCCTGGCCGAAATCATGACCGATTTCTTTGGGGATAACTATCACTTTACCGACCATACCCACGAAAAGCGTACGGATATGGACGGAACCCCCCGAACTTACGACAGTTTTTATGCCCTGGCGGAAGAAGCCGCCATATCAAGATTGTACGGGGGCATTCATTATCAGGAATCCATTAATTTGGGACTTGAACAAGGATACCAGATCGGAAGAAATATCAATGCGCTAAATTTAGATAAATAGCCACTTCATTGAAAAGCGGCATGACCTGTAATATCCGCCCCCGTTATCAAGAGATGAATATCGTGTGTGCCCTCATAGGTAATCACGCTTTCGAGGTTCATCATGTGGCGCATGATGCTGTAATCTCCTGTTATGCCCATAGCTCCCAAAACCTGACGGGCTTCGCGAGCGACCTTTAAGGCCATATCGACGTTGTTGCGCTTCGCCATGGAAATCTGGGCGGTGGTCGCTTCACCTATATTTTTAAGCTGTCCTAAGCGGAAGGCCAATAACTGCGCCTTGGTTATCTCGGTAATCATTTCGGCCAGTTTTTTTTGCTGCAACTGGAAGGCGGCGATGGGTTTGCCGAACTGCTGTCGCTCTTTGGCATAGCGGAGGGCGGTATCGTAGCAGTCCATCGCCGCACCGATGGCCCCCCATGCGATACCATAGCGTGCGGAATCTAAACAGCCCAACGGTGCCCCGAGTCCGCTTTTATTGGGGAGTAGGTTTTCTTTTGGAACTTTTACATTGTCAAAAATCAATTCCCCGGTAGCGGAGGCTCGTAAGGACCATTTATTATGGGTCTCGGGGGTAGAAAACCCTTCCATACCCCGTTCCACGATCAAACCATGAATGCGGCCTTCCTCGTTTTTCGCCCATACGACCGCAATATGGGCAAAAGGAGAGTTGGAAATCCACAGTTTGGCCCCTTTCAGAAGATAGTGGTCACCTTGGTCCTTAAAATTCGTTTCCATCCCGCCGGGATTGGAGCCATGGTCGGGTTCGGTCAACCCAAAACAGCCCATTAGTTCGCCGGTCGCCAATTTGGGCAAGTATTTTTTGCGCTGTTCTTCGGTACCGTACTTATAGATAGGATACATTACCAAAGAGGATTGTACGGAAGCTGTCGAACGCACTCCGCTATCGCCGCGTTCGATTTCTTGCATAATGAGGCCGTAGCTGATCTGGTCGAGTCCCGCTCCGCCATATTCCTCGGGAATGTAGGGGCCGAAGGCACCTATTTCGGCCAAGCCGTTTAAAATCTGTTTCGGGAATTCCGCTTTTTGGGCATATTCTTCGATAATTGGGGTCACATCCCGTTTCACCCACTGTCGGGCCGTGTCGCGGACGAGTTTGTGCTCTTCGGACAACAGGTCATCCAAATTATAATAGTCCGGCGCTTCGAAGAGATCGGGTTTCATACCAATGATATTTTAGTTAAAGATAGTAATGAAATATAACATTAGCGTTTGTGTTTGTTACATTTTCAGATAGAAGTCCTTGGTCAATGTCCGGTACTGCGGGGTATATTCGTGCCGTTGCAGTTCAATGGTAAGTTCCTCGATGTCGGGCTTGGTTGCGGAAAATCCGAATTGCAGTAAACTTCTTTTGATTTGAGAGGTTCGATTTCCTCTTACATGGGTTATTTTTTGGGGAAACAATCCTATTTTTGAGGAGAGTTCTATAAAATCTGGCTCTTGATTATAAGGAATGATGCTAGCGAAGACACCTTTCGGGGAAAGTAATTTTAACACTCCCTCCAACAGCGCTTCGTAGGGAAGTGACGCATTTTGTCTGGCGGTATCCCGGGAAGGGTTTCCGCTCGAAACATCCTCCAGATAAAACGGTGGATTGCACACGATTAAATCGTAGGTATCCTCCCATTCCTCCACAAATTCGTCAAGCCCGGCATGATAGCAAAACAGACGGTCGCCCCAGGGCGAAGCTTCAAAATTCCCGACGCACTGTTCGTAGGCGGCTTCGTCGATTTCCAGGGCATCGATGCTTTCCGCGGCACTTCGCTGGGCGAGCATCAGAGCGATAAGTCCCGTTCCCGCACCGATGTCCAAAATAGAATCGGGAGTTTTATCCAAGGATGCCCAAGCGCCCAACAAAACCCCGTCCGTACCCACTTTCATGGCGCAACGGTCTTGATGGATGGTGAACTGTTTGAAACGAAATGGCTTGCACACGATTAAAAATTCAGTCTTTGATGGAGAATTGCAAGAGTCAACACCTTACCCTATTTCCCAACCTTTTCCATAACATCCATCCATACTATAATTATATACAATATAGGAGTTTGCTTTAAAGTTAACCCGAAGTATTTTTAAGATATAGCGGATATTCCAAACTTTAACATTTAAAACCAAACCATATTTCCAAACCCTCGTATATAATGGTTAGGCCTTGTTCCATTCGGCCGGATTCACGATTTTCCGAACCCTACCTTATCCTTCAATGAATTGCCCAGTCGCAAACGCATATTTGGGTCAGTTCCTTAATCTTTTCCACAATTTTCCACGGATTCGGCGGCCGCCTTCTTGGTCTCCGCGATATCCTGTAGTACATAAAGAAAGAACGGGCTTTCTTTGTTGCGGTTAATAAAGTCCACTCTTTTGTCGGTTAGTTGTGTGGTAAGCTGGGTCTGGTCGGTCAAGGTATGGATATGCGTTTTGTTTTCATAGAGCGGAAGGGGCGGAAAGTGGAAAGGGGGTATCCTGCTTAGGTGTCTTATGAGAAATAAAAAGCTATAAAGAAGAAGGAGAGAACAGCGATAAAACTAAAAATGTTTGAGGTTGATTTCTAAAAATCCGTACATTAACGCTCCCATTACATTGGGGAATAAACAGCACTACCTATGAAAAACAAAAAAATCACCAGACGAAAATTTGTCGGCACGTCGGCCACTTTAATGGCGGGTACTACTTTAATGGGGTCATCCGTGTTTGGTGCACCATCCATTTTAAAATCGGTAAAAAAACCGAATTCCCTTATCAATGGGGTGCAAATAGGTGTAATTACTTATTCGTTCCGCAGTATGGCCGATCAAAGTGCCGAAGCTACCTTAAAGTATATATTGGATAGCGGCATAAACGCCATCGAACTGATCGGAGATCCGGCAGAGACCTTTGCGGGTAGGATGGAAAATCCCGTTGACGGTAGGAGCTTTTATAAATTAATGTCGAAAAAAAGGGAAGAGGGACTTACCGATGACGAAGAAAAGCAATTCGTCGATATGCAAGCGCAACAAGCAGACTATGCCAAACAAGTTGCCGAATGGCGCAAAAAGGTTAATATGGACAAGTTCGTGCAATTTCGGAAAATGTACAATGATGCCGGGGTCAACATCTATGCCTTTAAGCCGAGGGACACTTTCGGAAAGGACAATACGGATGCCGATATCGCCTGGGGCATGCGTGCCGGGAAGGCACTGGGGGCCAGCCATGTGACCGTAGAGCATCCGGGGAACGATGCCCAGACCAAAAGGTTGGGGGAAATGGCAAAAAAGCATGGTATATTTATTGCCTACCATGGACATGAGCAACAAACACCGACCCTGTGGGACACCGCTTTGGAACAATCGGAATACAATATGATGAATCTGGATCTCGGACATTACGTCGCCGCCGGAAACTCCGACCCTTTGGCAATTATCAAGGCAAAACACGACCGCATCAAAAGTATGCACCTTAAGGATAGGCAAACCCCGGGGCACGGCAAAGAAAACCTACCGTGGGGGAGTGGAGACACCCCTATCACGGCAGCACTGCAGATGATGCGGGACGAAAGCTATAAATTTCCTGCAACGGTAGAATTGGAGTACGAAATACCGGATGGTTCCGACGCGGTCAAGGAAGTAAAAAAATGCTTGGAATACTGTGAAAAGGTCCTTTCGTAAGGCTTCTTGACCGGAATTTTTATCCTAGATATAAGTCCACCAACCCGTCCGGAGTGCTTACGTGAACAATTTTGTGGTTGCGGTCTAGCCCCCTAAAGATTTCTTCGGTCATGGGAATCAACAGTTGTTTGCCCTCTTTTTCGACTTCGAAGATGGCCTGGGAAGTAGTGTCGTTTATGCCGGTAATTTTTCCGATATTTCCGTGCACGGCATCTTCTACGGCAAATCCGATAATTTCATGGAAGTAGAACTTATCACCTTCCAATTTGGGCAACATCGACAGGGGAAGAAAGAGTTCGTGGCCCATTATCCGGTCCGCAGCCGGTTCGTCTTTGATTTCCTCGAAATCGATTCGCAGCAGTAGTGATTTGTGTAACCGGCAGCGATCAATAAAAAATGGAACCAGGTTGCCGCCCTTCATGGCGATAAGCACTGATTCCATGTTTTCGTAAATCTCGGGCTCGTCGGTATCGATTTTTACAAGTACCTCGCCCTTATAGCTGTATTTGGAAACGATTTTACCGAGGTAGAAACAGTCTTCCTTGCGCATCGTTGCCAAAGTGTTTATTTTTTATCGTCCTCGGCAGGCTTGGGCTTGTCAGCATCCTTTTTCTCAAAGTCCTCATCGGAAACCACTTCCTGAACACTGGGAGCATCGGTAATGCCTTCGGTTTCTTTCAAGATTTCTTTTTCAACGACTGGTGCTGCGAAATTGTCCTCTGCATTCTCCTCGTCCGGTTGCGGGGCTTTTGGCGTTTCGACTACCTCTTTGGTAGCGGCTTTGGAGTCCTCCTGTTTGTCCGCGTTGGCTTCGGCATCAGCGTCATCGGAATTGGCGGGCTCTTCTTTTTTTGCTGCCTCTCCTTTGTCGGCTTTCTGGGTTTCTGCCGGTTCATCGGAGGATTCCTGCTTTTTTGCTTCGGTTTCCTTTTTTTCCTCGGGTTTCTCGGCCGATTCGTCTTTTTTCGGCTCGGTTTCCTGCTTTGCATCCTTTTGATCGGATGATGCGGTTTCCGTAGCGGCGGCCTCATTTTCCTCGGAAGCGGCTTCGGCCTTTATAGGTTCGGCTGCTGTTTCTTCGGATTCAGGAGCTTCCGCTTCGGAGGTCTCGGCAATACGTTTTTCGTTGATTTCCTTTTCGGCCTTAAGTGCTTCGGCTCTTTCTTTTTCTTTTTGCTTGTCCAGACCACTTACCTTCTCGGCAATTTTACCCTCTTTTTCCTCTAACCAGGCGTTAAATTTTTCCTCGACCTGTTCCTCGGTAAGCGCCCCTTTACGGACTCCGCCCAACAGATGGTGTTTCAGCATGACGCCTTTATAGGAAAGTATATTCCGTGCGGTATCGGTCGGCTGTGCCCCGTTCTGAAGCCATTTAACGGAACCGTCTATGTCTAGATTGATAGTAGCGGGATTGGTATTGGGATTATAGGTGCCCAATTTTTCCAAATATTTACCGTCCCTTTTGGCGCGGCTATCGGCCGCAACGACCCAATAAAATGGTTTACCTTTTTTACCGTGTCTCTGAAGTCTAATCTTTACTGGCATATCACATTAATTTTTGTAGGGTGCCCGACCCTCGTTATTAATTCTAAACTATCTTTGCTTCGCGGCCTCTTAGCGGAGGCGAAGTGAAAGCGGGTGCAAATATACTGCAATTCTTTAAATGCGCAATATCCCTGATAAATTATTGATTGAAACTTGCTATTCCCGTTCCGCCAATTGATCTTTACCCCTTACCAATTTAGACCGATGATCCGCCACCAGTGCATTGATTTGCTCGATTATTTCAGGATGCTCCGCGGCAATATCGTATTGCTCCGACGGATCTTCGTTTACATTATATAGTAGGGGCGTTTCGTGTTCTTCACGTTCCCCGAACTGGCCATAGGCACCTTCAGTGATGAAGTGGACTTTGTAATCGCCGAGCCGAACGGCATAGAGATCCGTGCCACGATAATAGAACATGTTTTTTCTGGGAGTTTCTTTTTGTTCGAAAAGGGTGGCACTGAGATCGACACCATCGATAATTCGATCTTTGGGGATTTCCGCACCGGCCATCTTGCTGAATGTCGTGAACAAGTCCATAGTCGAGCCGAGGTCGGTTATCACTGCCGGCCGTATTTTTTTGGGAGACCAAAAAATACAAGGCTCGCGCATACCGCCTTCCCAGGTGGTACCTTTCCCCGCCCGTAGGAGTCCGGCACTGCCGCCGTGGGTCTTGAACGGGAGCCAAGGACCGTTGTCGGAGGTAAACACCACAAGGGTGTTTTCGACCAGACCTTCCTCTTTCAACGTGGTCAGGATTTTACCCACGCCATCATCGATTTCGGCGACCACATCGCCATAGAGTCCGCGGTCGCTTTTTCCCAAAAATTCTTTGGAGGCGAATAGGGGAATATGCGGTAGATTGTGCGCCAAATACACCAAAAAGGGATGGTCCTTATTTTTTTTGATATAGGAAATTGCCTCTTCGTAATATCGATTGGTAATCGTGTTCTGGTTGGCGGGGCGTTCTATAATTTCCGTGTTTCGCATCAACGGCACGTTGTAATCCTGAATTTTGATGGCGGATGGCCCTTCCTTGGCCGCCTCTTTATAATTGGGGCCTCCGGTTTTGTCCATATCGTTGGAGTAGGGGATGCCAAAATAGTAGTCGAAGCCATTGTTGGTAGGCAGGTACTGTTCCCTATGTCCCAAATGCCATTTTCCGATACAGGCGGTGGCGTACCCCACCTCTTTCAACTGTTCGGCCAAGGTAATTTCGCTGGAGGGGAGTCCGTTTTTTGAATCCGGAAAAAGCACCCGCTGTTTGTTGCTGGCCATACCGCTACGAACGGGAAGTCTTCCGGTAAGCAAGGCCGCCCTGCTCGGGGTGCACACGCTGGCCCCGACATAGAAAGTTCGTCCATTTCTGTCCTTCATGGGCCATGCGGTCGAGGTTGGGGGTCTTGATGGTCGGATGGCCATAGACGCCTAGATCGCCATAGCCCAGATCATCGGCGAAAATGATGATGAAATTGGGCGGGCGTTTTTCTTGGGTTTGTGCGGATGTGAGGTGCATCCCTAGGAAAATAATCAAAAGGTAAAGATGCCGTGATATCGGAAGTATTGTGTTTATAATGTCCATATTTGATAGTTTATCAGGAGGAAAAGATAGTCAAAGTTGATAACTCTTAAAAAATCCTTTTTCACAACCTCATTCGAATGTCTAATTTTACGGAATGATTTGGATAGCTAAGCTGTAGCGATGGAACCTTGAACCACCAGGTCCGAACCTCCAACAAAGAACAAACGACCCGCAATGTACCTAATATTCGACACAGAAACCACAGGGCTTCCCAAACGCTGGAACGCCCCCATCACCGACGCGGACAATTGGCCGCGCTGCGTGCAGATCGCCTGGCAGTTGCACGATGCGATGGGCAATCTGATCGAGCATCAGGACTATCTGGTGCGGCCCGACGGCTTCAATATTCCCTATGATGCGGAGCAGGTGCACGGTATTTCCACGGCATTGGCGGAACAGCAGGGCGTGCCCCTGGCAGAAGTGCTCGAAAAGTTCAACGCGGCCATGGCGAAGACCAAATTCATCGTCGGCCAGAACGTCGGGTTCGATCTGAATATTATGGGGGCGGAGTTTCATCGGATGGGCGTTGAAAATCCGTTACAGGAATTGCCGGTTTTGGATACCTGTACCGAGGAAACGGCAAATCTTTGTCAAATTCCCGGCGGACGGGGAGGCAAGTTCAAGCTTCCTACCTTGACCGAGCTCTACGAACACCTCTTCCATGAGCCCTTTTCGGAGGCCCATAACGCCACGGCCGATGTTGAGGCTACTAGCCGATGCTTCCTAGAATTGGTGCGCCTGAAATTCTATCCGATAGAAAAATTGGAGGTGCAGCCGGATTATTTCCAAAATTTTACCGAAAATAATCCAGAGGAAATCCAACGTATCGGCCTAAAGCACATCAACCTTAAAAAGGCATCCCAAAAAATTGCTGCGCAACTGGGGTCCCACGAGACCGAGGTGATATCCAAAGAGGAAATCAAGGAAAATATCAAGACCCTTGAAGATTGTCAATTTGCACACCTGCACAACCACAGCCAGTTTTCGGTTTTGCAATCTACCATTAACATTAAGGATCTGATCAAGTCCGCCGCCGCCGACGGCATGCCCGCCGTGGCCTTGACCGACCATGCCAACATGATGGGCGCCTTTCATTTTGTCAAGGAAATCGGGGCGCACAACAAATCCGTCCGGGAAAGAAACCAAGCGGCGGAAGAAAATGGCGAACCGGCAACAGAAATTGAAATCACCCCCATCATCGGCTGCGAATTCTATGTCTGTGACGACCATACCAATAAAAACGTAAAGGACTACGGCTATCAGATCGTCATGCTGGCCAAGAACAAAAAAGGTTACCACAACCTCTGTAAAATGTCGTCGCTGGCCTATACCGACGGATTTTACTATGTGCCGCGTATCGATAAAAAGGTCGTTGAAAAGTATGCGGACGATATCATTGTACTCACCGGAAATCTCTACGGCGAAGTGCCCGCCAAAGTGTTGAACGTAGGCGAAAAACAGGCCGAGGAAGCCCTGCTCTGGTGGAAGGATCGATTCGGCGATGACCTCTACATCGAAATGATGCGCCACGGGCAAGAAGACGAGGACCGCGTCAACCAAGTACTGGTGCAGTTCGCCAAAAAACATAAGGTGAAGCTGGTCGCTACCAATAACACCTATTATTGTGCCAAGGAGGATGCCGAAGCGCATGACATTCTGCTCTGCGTAAAGGACGGTGAGAAACAAGCGACCCCCATCGGCAGAGGCCGGGGATATCGGTACGGATTGCCCAACCAGGAGTATTATTTTAAGTCCGCCGACGCCATGAAGCAGCTCTTCAAGGATGTGCCCGAGGCCATCTTGAACGTTCAGGAAATCGTCGATAAAATCGAAGCTTTCGAACTGGCGCGTGATGTGCTCTTGCCCAAATTCAGCATTCCCGAGGAATTTAAGGTTGCGGAAGACGATGCCGATGGCGGAAACCGTGGAGAAAATGCCTATCTGCGCCATATTACCTATGAAGGTGCAAAAAAACGCTACCCCGAGATTACGCCTGAAATTAGTGAGCGTATCGATTTTGAACTGGACACCATAAAGAATTCCGGCTACCCCGGGTATTTCTTGATTACGGAAGATTTTATCCGAGAGGCCCGAAACATGGATGTTTCCGTAGGACCGGGGCGGGGTTCCGCTGCCGGATCGGTGGTGGCCTATTGCCTTAAGATCACGAACATCGACCCGATGAAGTACGATCTGCTTTTTGAGCGGTTTTTGAATCCGGATCGGGTGTCGATGCCCGATATCGATATCGATTTCGATGACGAGGGCCGGGGGCGTGTGATGGACTATGTCATCAATAAATATGGTGCCAACCAAGTGGCACAGATTATTACCTACGGTACCATGGCCGCAAAATCCTCCATCCGTGATACGGCCCGCGTGTTGGATTTGCCCTTGGGAGATGCGGACCGGATCGCCAAGCTGATCCCGACGATGTCCAAATTAGGGAAGATATTTGGAGTGCCTGAGGCCGACCTGAAAAAGAAATTCCGTTCCGATGATCTGGAGAAGGTCAATCAACTCTTGAATATCGCCGAAACAGATGATCTCGAGGGCCAGACCGTCAATATGGCGCGAATACTGGAGGGTTCGCTACGAAATACGGGGATCCATGCGTGCGGGGTCATCATCACGCCCGATGATATCACGAATTTTGTTCCGGTAGCTACGGCCAAGGATTCCGATCTCTATGTGACCCAATTCGACAACTCTGTCGTGGAAAGCGCGGGATTGTTAAAGATGGATTTCCTCGGATTGAAGACCTTGACCTTAATAAAAGATACTGTCAAAATCGTAAAGGCCAAACACGGTATCGATTTAGTGCCCGATGACTTTCCGTTGGACGACGAGAAAACATACGAACTCTTTCAGAAAGGCGATACGGTGGGGATATTCCAGTACGAATCCCCCGGCATGCAGAAGCACATGAAGGATCTGAAGCCATCCGTCTTCGATGATCTGATCGCCATGAACGCCCTGTACCGTCCGGGACCGATGGAATACATCCCGAGCTTTATCCGCAGAAAGCATGGGAACGAAGAAATCGCCTACGACCTTCCGGATATGGAGGAATACCTTCAGGAAACCTATGGCATCACCGTCTATCAGGAGCAGGTGATGTTGTTGTCCCAAAAACTGGCGGGTTTTTCAAAGGGCGACGCCGACGTCCTACGAAAGGCGATGGGAAAAAAGATTTTTGCGCTGCTGGCCAAACTCAAGCCCCAGTTCTTGGACGGGGGCGAGAAAAAGGGACATCCGAGGGATATCCTGGAGAAAATATGGAAAGACTGGGAAGCCTTCGCCGCCTATGCCTTCAATAAAAGCCATTCCACCTGCTATGCGTATATCGCCTACCAGACCGCCTATCTGAAGGCCCATTATCCCGCGGAATATATGGCCGCGGTGCTGTCGAACAATATGAACGACATCAAACAGGTGACCTTCTTTATGGAGGAATGTAAGCGGATGGGCCTTGAAGTGCTCGGCCCCGATGTGAACGAATCCTACTACAAATTTGCCGTCAATAAGGCGGGGGCCATCCGTTTCGGGATGGGTGCCATAAAGGGTGTCGGGCGTTCCGCAGTGGAAACCATCGTAGCCAACCGGAAGAAAGACGGACCCTTTAAATCCGTTTTCGACATGGCCAAACGGATCGATCTGCGTGCGGCGAACAAAAAGGCCTTTGAAAGTTTGGCGGTGGCAGGTGGCTTCGATTCTTTTGGGGCTGCCCATCGCGCCCAATATTTTAAGGATGAAGGCGATGGCGTAAGCTTTCTGGAAAAAGTGGTCAAGTATGGGGCCAAGTTCCAAGAGAACGAAAACTCCGCCCAGGTCAGCCTTTTCGGAGATGCCAGCGAAGTGCAGATTCCCGAGCCTAGTGTGCCGCCCTGTGAGGAATGGGGTACCATGGAAAAGCTGCGACGCGAGAAAGAAGTGGTCGGCATCTATATCTCGGGCCATCCGTTGGACGATTTCAAGACCGAGATCGATGCGTTCTGCAATGCTGAGGTTTCCTGTGTCCATGAACTGGAAAACTTTGTGAACCGAGAGCTTTCGTTTGCAGGCGTGATTACCGATGTACAGCACCGGGTATCCAAAAACGGAAAGGGATGGGCCCTGTTCACCATGGAAGATTATTCCGACTCCCATGAATTCCGAATTTTCGGGGAAGAATATCTCAAGTTCCGCCATTTTTTGATGATCAATTCCTTCGCCTATGTGAAGGTATTTATTAGGGAGGGATGGACCCAACGGGACACCGGTAAAAAAGGAGATCCAAGGATGCAGTACAACAGTTTTATGCTGTTGCAGGAAGTAATGGAAACCTATGCCAAAAAACTGACCATAAAACTGAACATCGATGAATTGAAAGAGGAGGGCATCCACCGGTTGAAGGATACCCTGGTCCTGCACAAGGGCAGTCCATCCCCTGAATTTTGTTGTCTATGAAATGGAACAGCAGATAAAGGTCAAGCTTTCGAGCCGGAAGCAGAAAATTCAGATTTCGAGCGAGCTTTTGGCGAGTTTGGCAGAAAACGATGTACACTATAAGCTGAATTGATTGTATAAACCAATACCGTTATAGTCAAAACGAATGCCTTTAGAGTAAGAAAACCCTAGAATATTTGACTAAGTTTGCATAATCAATAAAAGTAAATAATATGGCATTAGAAATCACGGACGCCACTTTTGACGAAGTCGTCCTTAAAAACGATAAACCAGTAATAGTGGATTTTTGGGCGGCATGGTGTGGCCCTTGTAGAATGGTAGGTCCTATCATCGACGAGGTCAGTGATGAATACGAAGGCAAGGCCGTTGTCGGTAAGCTCGATGTAGATGCGAACCAAGAATTTGCAGCGAAGTACGGAGTAAGGAATATCCCTACCGTATTGGTGTTTAAAGATGGTGAAATCGTGAACAGGCAGGTAGGGGTATCCCCTAAGAAAGCCTATACCGATGCGATTGACGCGGTGTTGTAAATCCGTTGATCCCTCTGGGGTAATTCCAATAGTACTAAGAATCCTGCGTTAGCGGGATTTTTTTATGATTAATTTGGATGAGTGGGAAGACGATTGCGAGGTTTGGCTTCTTTTATCAGCCACCGAACACCTAACATCCCACCTAAAAACTCCTATCTTCGTGAAATGGATCTTCAATTCGAATTGCACAAAGCCTCCCTTTTCCAAAATCTTGAGCTTTTGGCAAATCAGGTCGTGGAGGGATTTATAAGTGGGATACATAAAAGTCCGTTTCACGGCTTTTCCGCCGAATTCGCGGAACATAAAATCTACAACAACGGAGAAAGTACCAAGCACATAGACTGGAAGCTCTTCGCCAAGACCGATAAGCTTTATACCAAACGCTACGAAGAGGAAACCAATCTACGGTGCCATATGATTTTGGACAGTTCGGCCTCGATGTACTATCCCGAAGTAGAAAATCTAGGTATCGACCACCTGAACAAAATCGGATTCGGGGTCTTGGCCATCGCCGCCCTGATGAACGTCTTAAAGCGACAACGGGATGCCGTAGGCCTGAGCGTCTATTCCGATGCATATGATTATTATGCTCCCGAAAAAGGCAGCGAGCGCCACCACCAGATGTTGTTGGCCAAATTGAGCGAGATAAGTTTGGAGACCAAGCCCGCCCAGCAGACGGAGACCTATGCCTATTTGCACCTGATTGCCGAAAAGATCAAACGTCGAAGTCTTATTTTTTTATTTACCGATATGTTCCAGACCCAAACGGACGATTCAACCCTTTTCGAGGCCCTACGGCATTTAAAATACAACAAGCACGAGGTGGTATTGTTCCATTTGTTGGATAAGGAAACGGAACTCCATTTCGAGTTTGAAAATACCCCCAAACGTTTTTTGGACGTGGAAACCGGGGAACATATCGACCTCTACTCCGAATCCATCAAGGAAGCTTATGAAAATCGGGTAGCGCAATACTTTGACGCCCTGAAAATGAAATGCGCCCAATACCGTATCAAGTATGTCGGGGTTGATACCGGCAGTGATTTTTCCAGCGTGTTGAACACCTTTATGACCGAGCGGCAGAAGTTTGTTTGATACGTGAGGAAATTTAGCCGTTATCCAAAAATTCAAGAGTTTTAGATGGTAGGAGTATAATTTAGAAAAAATTGTTTGTGCAATTGAAATAGCAGCGTATATTTGCACCTGCTTACCGGAAAGCGGACACGTTTTCCAAAGGCATATGAACAAGATTTGAATCCCGCTGTTGCGGGAGTCCGCCGAAAGCGTATAAAATCATTGGTCTGGTAGTTCAGTTGGTTAGAATACCTGCCTGTCACGCAGGGGGTCGCGGGTTCGAGTCCCGTCCAGACCGCCAGTAAACAAGGGCCTCCGAGATATCGGGGGCTTTTTTTATTCCAAATTTGCATACTTTTTGCAAACTTTTCGTTTTTAACAATACTTTAATAATTTTTGATGCTAGCTGTACAGCTTTGAATACAAAATAGATAATCGCATCTAGCTTTAGATACGTTTAGTATTGATTTTCAGTGCTGGTTGAGGAATTTGAAATGATTCTTTGCTATTCCTCTGTTTGAAATTTTTTTTGGACAATCCGGTACAACTACAAATGCTGCGATAATATCATTTCTCTACCTTAATCCGTTCCCAGCCGTTTCGGGGTACGTTCTCGTACCTATCAACATCCATCAGCATTAGAACATACCTGCTTGGGTATCGATAGCAGAGTTTTAGGTAATATTGGCTGGCCTCCAGATACCATCCCTTCATCCCGAGAGGTTTCTGGGTCACTTTCATATTTTCAAAGGCCTGTTCGTAGCGATGCCTGCCGATTTCCTTTAAAAGTTCTCGAATAATCTTAAGATTATAATTGCGATAAATTATCATAATTATAGGATATAATCCAAAAATATGGAATTCATCCATAAATCTCTATTATTTTTCTCGAATTTTAACTAGCAACTGAAAACCTATAAATAATTATTTGGCTTAACAGAACTTACAGGAGGGCACAATTCCACTTTCGTGGACTTGCAATTAATCAGCACACCATACGATTTGTGAGGGTCAGTACTCATATTTCTGTATTACGAAAAAAATTCAAGAGTCATGTTTCCGTAAATATTCTGAGGTAAAAACCCCAGCGAGGAAAGGTTTCGGATAGGAGGCTACCTCGATATAGAGTCAACCTAAGCTCCACGCACAACGCCCCGAGCTAGAAAACAGGAATGGGTCATCAGTCTTTGATGCACTTGCAACAAAATAATGAATAGAAGAAATTTCAAATCCTTCTCTTGAGTATATAAATCAGTTTAAGGTGCGTTTATCCGTAATTAAGCGAAAGTATATTGCTATTTTTATAGCTGTTATAATCAAGTTGGGCAACATGCAAATCTTCAGACTAAAATGATAATAACTTAAATCATGGAAATATTCTTTTACAAGGGCAACGAAAATATACTTGAATCCAAAAAGGAATCGCCTGGGGAAAATTCAACCGAAACGGATTTGAAAAAAATACAGGACTCGTTTTTAAAAGCCCTTGACAATAAGAATCTATCTTTTCTGTTGGGCAGTGGCTGCTCTTCTTTCAAATCAGAGGAGCCGGAAGGTGAATTCAAAGAAATAGGCATTCCTGTCATGGCTCCTATTGCCAAGGAGTTTTATGACTCTGTTGATTTCAAAGAGGAAAAGGAATGGTTAAAGTCAACTTTGAATATTGATGTTGATAATAAAACCTTTGCATCCAATCTTGAAGAATTTTTATCAACCTTACATAGTCTGTCTTTTTATCATTCAAAAAAAACTAATCCAGTAAATGAAGCAGAAGCAGCGGCTGGTGATGAAGCATCTTCTGAATCGGTAACGGCAAAGTCATTTATGGATATGGATGAAGCTGAAAAGATTGAATCCATTATCCTCAAGGCAAGAAATTTCTTACTTAAGAAATGCCTAAACGAAGACAATGTCAAAGCCGAAAATGACAAGTCGCCCGCTGACCAACTCTTAATTGAGCTTTACAAACAATTTTACAGGAAACTCCTTACCAGAAACCCTACTCTTCCAAGGCTCAATATTTTCACAACCAATTATGACCTGTATTCAGAAAGGGCTATGGATTTATTGGGAATCCATTACGTAAACGGGTTTACGGGAGGAATAAGCAAATTCTTTAATCCTGCCATTTTCAATTACGCTCTTGCCGAAAAAATGGACTTATCACAATCCAAATGGAGCGTAATTGATAACTTCTTTTACTTGTACAAAATCCACGGTTCCGTCAATTGGATTCAAGCTGAGGGAGAGAATAAGCTATTCAATGTAAAAGAAATTCAGGAACCAACTTTTGAGGATTTGGAGGGCGAATCCACAATAATGATTCACCCCACCCCATTGAAATATAATGCAAGTCTCGGAAGTCCATATTCCGACTTATTCCGTGAGTTTCAAAAGAAACTGATGCAGAACAATAATATCTTGGTCACTATTGGATATAGTTTTAGTGATGAACATATAAATAACTTGATTTTCCAAGCATTTACTATTCCTTCATTTCGTTTAATTGTGATTGGTGAACCGACAGAAAATAATGCTATTGGCAAGTTGTTGGAATTGCACGATTCCAGAATATGGATTATAGGAGAGAAATGGCCTGAAGGAGAAAGTAATTATGTTCCTCTGCATTTCTTTAAAAGGTTTGTTGAGCAAGTTTTACCGGATTTGACCGCTGAAGATTTGGACAAGAAAATGGAAAAGACAATCCAGAACCTTAAAGATTTATTGAAATGACCAAAGAAGATAAACAGAGGGGTATTGGAAAAGTCGTGGCTATAAACTCTGATCGGTTTTCTGTTGAGCTATTAAGTGGATTGGAAAATTTCAACGTAAGCGGATTTGACGATATACATTATTTTGCTCAACTCAACAGCTACGTCATTGTCCCTTACCAGAATTATTACATCGTTGCAGAAGTGTCAGGGGTTCGGGAAAAAGACCTTAATGTGCCATTTTCAAATCCAACAGATCAAATATTAAGCAAGGTACAGGCTGGAAAATTTTTGGAAGTCTTGCCGATTGGAACAATTAAAACATCAAAAGAAGGTGCTTTAGATTTTGAATTTGGTGTAAGTGTATACCCAACTCTTTATTCGGATGTTCTTTACATTAAAGAGGAAGAGTTAGATACTATTTTCAAAACGAATGCTGTAAAGGTTAAAGTTTGCTTGGAGGAGAATTCTGAATGCTCTAAATCAGATTGCACTTGCAAATACCGATACACATCATTGCCGATCGGAAAATCAACCATTTTCCCAGATTATAAGGTGAAAATTGACATAGACAAATTTTTTGGTGGTCATTCTGCCATTCTCGGAAACACAGGTAGCGGTAAATCCTGTACCATCGCCTCCATGCTTCAAACTCTCTATAGACTTGAGGAAAATAGTGCTACTGGTAGTACCTTTATTTTCTTGGATGTTAATGGAGAGTACAGACAAGCGTTTGAAAATATTACAGTAGTCAATTCTAATATTGAAGTTAAAAATTTCACCATTGATGAATTGGAGAAAGAAAGCACCCTTCAAAAATTTGAACTACCACATTGGTTCCTCAACACTGATGAATGGGCATTACTTTTGAAGGCAAGTGAGAAATCCCAAATACCAATTCTAAGAAATGCTCTTGGCTTTACTCAAAATTTAACTGATGAAGCAAGGCAGCACATTTTTGCTTGCAGCATTATGTATGTTTTTGAGAACTGGGAAAGTCCTGTTGCCAAAAGACAAAGAATAATTTCATTAATTGAACAAGCAAGATTTGAAAATCCAATTGATTTTTCAGGGTACAATGCACAATATGGCAATTTCAGAGGTGCTGATGAGGAAGATTTTAAAGAATCGGTTCGAGAGTATATAATCGAGGATATAGAAATAGATCCAAAGTACAATTCGGAAAAATTTAGATTCTCTCAACTTGGTGAAGCTCTTGATAGTGCGATACTCTATGAAGAGTATCATGGCAATAAGCAGATAAGGGATTATTGTTCTTCATTGTTGACTCGTTATAAGAGCATTAAGGAAAGAGATGATTTCAATTTTCTAACTAAGGGTGATTATAAAGAAGATGTAGACACATACTTAAACCAATTTCTTGGTATTGAATCAAAAAAGAAAAAGTCCCAAATAGTGATAATTGACCTTAATTCTTCCAATGATGAAATGGTAGAAGTCATTTCCTGTGTGCTTTCAAGATTGATATTTGAAAAGCTAAGGCAAGCAAAAGATAGGAATAAGTTTCCAGTAAACCTTGTTCTGGAAGAAGCTCACAGGTACATATCAAAATATGCAGGAAAAGTATTTGGTGATGCGAACAAAATTTTCGAACGTATTGCTAAAGAGGGTCGTAAATACGGTATGTTCTTACTCGTATCCTCTCAAAGGCCAAGTGAGCTTTCAAAGACTGTTTTATCCCAATGCAGCAATTTCATAGTTCATCGAATTCAAAACCCAGAAGATTTATCTCATATTAGACAAATTACACCACACATTTCCGAAACAATACTAAGAAGAATGCCATCTATACCGACACAGCATGCATTGATATTTGGTCATGCAGTTAATCTACCAACTACATTTAGAGTAAATGAAGCGGAACCGAAACCGAAAAGTGACAATAATGAGATAAGTAGAAATTGGTTCAAGGAAAAAGACTTTGGTGTTGAATTTAAATGAACTGGAGAAAGAAAAGCACGATTGCCCGACAACCGATAAAACATGCCCTTCGCGACACGTTTCATAGCGGGAACGTTATCTTCATTGGGTAAACATCATACTAAAAATGGGCAAACCATCGCATCCTTATGGTCTCTTTTGGACGATTATTGGAGCCCTCATTGGGATTGTTCTACTTGCTCAAAGTGGTTATGCATACTTACTAATAATCGCAGTTTCAATATTCCTATTTTATCAATTTATCAAACTAGTCAATCCTAGGAGCAAAAAAATACAAAAAAAAAACAAGGAATAGAATACAAACAAGCACCAAGTAATACTATTCAAAAAGAAACTCAACTAATAAATAGTGCGGTAAATCCACTTTATCATGAATTTACTCTGACAATAAAAAACTCCGATGAATTAGACTCATTTTTAGATTACAATCTAGAGAGTAAAATATGCCACTTGATAATCAATAATTATGAAATCCGATGAGTCGCGAATCCAAGCATTAATAACAAAGCGTTCGAAATTTTTCACTATAAATTTGTTGATTGTAAATTACAGAATCTCAATTACTTTGTAAATCCGAGAGGACTTCTATGTGCATCATTCATAAATTGTAATATTGAGCATTTGGACTTATACTTCGTCAACTTAATAACAAGCAGAAGTTTCTTTTCCTTAGAAATCAACCAACCGACAGTAATCAGTAATTTAGAAATTTTAGCAAGTTTTAAGAATATTTCAAGTCTAAATTTGAGATTAAACTTGAAAGAAATACCTCACTTTATAACTCAAATGAATTGGTTAGAATATTTATGTTTAGATAATAACTCTATCCAAAAATTAAATGCAATAGAACTCCATAAATTATCCAATCTAAAATCATTAAGGCTTCAACATAACCGATTAACTAAACTTCCAAGAGAAATTGGTTGCCTGAAAAACTTAGAGACCTTCTTAATCTCTTACAATCAATTGACCGAACTTCCAAAAAGATGGCCAACTTAACAGCATGAAAATATTATCTATTTCTGGGAATAGAATCTCAGAACTACCATTAGAACTAATGCAATTGAAATTGCGAACTTTAGAGCTTTCCAGTAACTATTTGTCAGCAAATACGAAAGAGATATTTAAAGATTTTTTTGAAAAAATGGAAGATTTTTTTGATTATTGAAACAATCAACTAGGAGGCAACTAAAAAAGCGTAACAATGTGATGATAGATGTAATTAATCAAACGAGAGTCAATCTACTTTATTTCGTAACAAGCTCCGCAAAACCAAAAACCATGCCATAAACATTATAAATATCTGCCACCTCACAGTAGCCACATCGGAATCGTTATAAAGATAAGCACTTTCCGCAAGCATCGAACTTCTGTAATGCAGCTACGTATTTAAACGTTTGAAACCCGTCCACGCGGTCGTCATTTCCTGCGGATATGATGAATACGTTCGGAAGCTTGTTATCAAGGTTCAGATTCAACAATGGATCCATGGCGTAAAGATGTTCGGCTTCGGAAGCATTTTGCCATCTGCCGAACTCCAAATGATAGTTGCTGGAGAAATTGCCGTGTTCCAACCGGAACAGGTTGCAGAACTGGCATTTCTCCTATAAAACCTGCGAAAAGCTCTGGGGCTTCGTTTATCGCCATACCTTCCAGCGACGCCTCCACCGCTTGGGGACATTAGGGACGATATCGTCGGTGTTGGCCAAGCCTTTTCTGATTCAATAGTAGGCCGCGGATATAATGTCCTTCCAACTGTTGCTTTTAGTATCCTCTTTGCCTGCTTCGTACCAATTGACCCCTTTTTCACCGCCTCCCCTGATATCGGGGATAAACCAAGAGTCCGCCTTGTGCCACCCAAGGGAGATATAATGGGCTAAAGTTTGGTGAGACCTTCTCCCCGAAAGCGCCATAAGTGGTCATTATCGTTGGGCGCGCCCCTTCGAGATGTAGGGTTTTTAATTATCGATATTGGCACCTGAACACCATCATCGGAGGTATACTCTCCTTCAATAACCTCCAAATTGCTAAATTCGGAGTACACATCCTTAGCATCATAATAATCCGGCCTGAACGAATTGTCCGAATCCAGCCGGTAACGCTACGATTCCGAGATCCATCCGGAGGCATAGGCCCAAAGCACATCTTTTTTAGGGGAAAGCACTTCCAGATCGATTTCCCCGGATTCCTGGGGCATTTTAAGCTCCATGGGGCTTCCGTTTTCTTTCCGATGATAGAGTTTTGCCTTTACCCCGTTCTTGAGGGTGGAAAAATATATCCCATTG
>CAVXSA010000007.1:0-44510 GCA_963764285.1 uncultured Flavobacteriaceae bacterium | reverse complement strand
ACTGGTTATATCCGCATTAAAATAATCATTTATCCCCTCAAATTGCCGGATAAAAACATATCGGGGTTATTTTTATCGGAATGGGCGAGTTTCATGAGAGCAGTGTCAAGCGGACTCTTTACGCTTAACATATCTTTCTTGGCTATGTGGGTATAAATCATGGTGGTTTCCGGTTTTGAATGCCCCAGCAATTCTTGAACGTGGCGCAGGCCGGTTCCGTTCTCGATCAGATGGGTCGCATAGGAATGCCGTAAAGTGTGTGGGGTAACCTTTTTTTGTATCCTTGCTTTTTTACAGGACCGCTTTAGAAAACTACGAATGCTGCCGGCACTATATTTTTTTCCTTTACTTCCTTCTACAAAATACCTCGTTGGGGTGTAGGTCGTAAAATAATTGTGAAAAAGGGGAAGAAAACTTTCGGCCAGTACTACGAACCGATCTTTTCTGCCCTTGGCGTCCTTGATAAAAAGCTGCCGACGATCGATATCGATATGGGCGAGTTCCAAATTTATGGCCTCGCCTACGCGTAGGCCAGCGGAATAGATCAGAGCCAAAACGGCCCGATGTTTTAAGTTGGCCGTGGCGCGCAACAGGTCTATCACCTCCCGCTGGCTCAATACCGAGGGCAGATATTTGCTCTTTGAGGGTCTTTTAAGCTCTGGGTTCTCTATTTGGCACTCTTTACAAAAATCGGAAAAATGTTTTATGGCGCTTATCAACTGCCGGTGACTGCTGATACTATACTTCTTTTTGGCTACTATAAATTCCGTAAAAAGTCGTACATCGGTATTATCGATTTTGGCGAGTGGCTTTTCGGGCAAAAAGTCGAAAAAATCGGCTAGAAAAGTAAAATAGGTCTTTACCGTGCTCTCGCTTAATCGCAATCCCCGTAGGTATTTTACATAATCACGAAGAACTTGCCTGCTGTTCTCCGATAATTTGCGCTTTCCGGATTTTTGAGGTTTTGGGGATTTTTGGGCGCGTCGCGGTTCTTGGCGCTGCAGCGCGCTATAGTCCACAAAAAATTGCTTTTTTCGCAAGTGTTGGTAAACTTTATTTTTGTTTTGGACGGAGAAGGGAATATAATAGAGGGAATAGGTGGTACTCCAACGTACTTCCGGGAGTTTTTCCACGTGGGTCTTAATCTCTTCGTCATACGTGAATTTAAGGCCCAACTGTTCCCGATCTCTATGTGTGAATTTGGTGAGGATTACTTTTTTCATATCTCATCCTTGTTAGGGGTTTTCTTGGTCTTCGGTTTCTGGGCCTGAATCTACCAAATTTCATTTCCCGCTGTATCATAATAGGTACAAGTCATTTTCTATATTCCTGTTTTCCAATTTTCGATGCCTAAAGTTGCGCACCTTCTAATAGAAGTCAGGAAGTCTGTTTTGCCTTGTTGATGAGCATTTAACTCGGCTTTACATTCTTCACCTTTTGAAGTTTCAGCAATTACCATCGGGTTGTACTTTGCTGGCACTTTTGCTGTATAATCATTTGCCCCGTGATAGTCAATATGCCCCTCGGTAACATAAGCTTCATAGTGGGTAACGCCTAATGCCTTTATTTCCTTGATGTAGGATGGAAAGTCTGCACCTGATTTTACTTTGCTATGAGCGGACTTAGTTTGCTCTACTGTAAACATTTTTTTCTTGATTTTTTTTGATCACTATGCCCTCTGAATTTGGTAAGCTTTACCTATTTCCCGATCTCATCTTCCTTAGGTTTTTCTTGATCTTCGGTTTCTGGGTCCAGATCTGCCTCATCCGCCTCCCTGTTCAGCCGGTTCTCCATGATGTTCAACTTCTTTAGTTTGGCCTTCCAAACGGCGAGGGACTCTTTTTGGACTTCTACTTTTTTGACCACGTCGAGAACCAAGGGGTTGTCTTCCGAGGCGTTGGAGAAGAATTGCAGATTGGTCTCCAACTGGCGGACCTCCCCTTTGCTTTCCTCGATTTTTTTGCGGATGAAACTGCGTTCGTTCTCTATGGCACGTTCGTTCTCAGATTCGGCTAACCGCTGTATCTTGTTGCCGTATTTCAGTAGTTCGGCCTCTTTGTGGCCAATGTCCATTTTATCGAGCAGGACATCGAGCCGTTGGTTAAACTTTTGGTCGATGGTTTTCTTCTTGAACGGGACGCGGCCGAAAGATTTCCAATTCTCGATGAAATATTGTATGGCATTTAGGTCCTCATCGCGATTACCGGATGGTGCAAAGGCATCCAATTCTTTCAGGCAAGCCTGTTTCTTCGCCAAATTCGCTTCCTCTTCTTGGCGCCCCTTGTTCTTTAGGGTCTGCAGTCTATCGAAATAATGGTTACAGGCCTTTTTGAATTCTTTCCAGATTTTGTCGGAATATTTTCGGGGTACATGGCCTATTTTTTTCCACTCGGCCTGTATGCGTTTCATTTCCGGGGTGGTGGAGTCGAAGTCTTCACTGTCTTTTAAGGAGGTCGCCAATCGCAGCAACTCCCGCTTTTTGTCGAGGTTTTCTTGCTGTTCTTGCTTTTGGTTTTTATAAAAGGAGTTCTTTTCTCGATTGAAGCGGCGTACTGCGTCCTTAAAAGAGGCCCAGATTTTTTTATTCTGGCTTCTGGGTACCTTCCCCGCGGCAAAAAAGGATGTTCGGTAGTCTTCCAACTGTTTTATCTGCTTTTGCAGGGCCCTGTGGCTGTTGGCGACATTGTCCGCTAGTAGGGCTATCGAATCAATAATCTTTTTTTTCTTTTCTAGGTTTTGTTCGTAGATTTTTTCAAGTTCATTATAGTGGTCCTGCCGCTTTTGGTGCAGTATTTTGGTGGCCTTGCTGAAGCGCTCCCAGATTTCTTCACGATGCGCTTGGCCAACGGGGCCAAGTTCTTCCTTCCAGATTTTATGCAGGGCTTGTAGCTCGCGGAATACGCGGTCGATATCGGGTTCTTGTACCAGGGCCTCGGCTCGCGCAACGATTTTTTCCTTTTCCTCGAGATTGTGCTTGAAATCAAGGTCGCGCAGTTCGCGGTTCAGGTGCAGAAAATCGTAGAATATCTCGACGTGGTGCCTATAGGTGCGCCACACGTTGTTATAGCTGTCACGAGGTATGGGGCCGGCAGCGCGCCATTTTTCCTGAAGGGATTTAAAAGCTTTATAGGTGCTGCCCATATCTTCTTCGACACTGGTAAGCCCCTTCAACTCTTCGATAATCGCCAGTCGTTCGGAACAGATTTTCTTTAAGGTCTTTCTCCCTATTTTTGTAGTATTGATTGCGTTTTTCGCGATAGTCCTTATAGACTTCGTCGAATTCCCTTTTGGTGTTGGAGTTGTATTTGAAATCGATTTCGTTGCCGCCGCTTTCTATGAATTTCTCCTTTTTGGCCTCTAAGAAGGTGTCGAATTTTTGGTCAAATTCGTATTTAATGCCCTCGACATGCTTTTTAATGGCCTGTACCTTTTCGGTGCGCACCAGTTTTTGCAATTCCCCGACCAGATTTTCCATCGACATCGGTTCGTAGTCCAACAGCGGAATGCTATGCCGGTTTTGGTTATCGGAATCCTCGGCATCCTCGGCATTCTCTTCGTCGATTTCATCGAGGTGCTCGTCTTTTTCTTCGGATGGGACTCCGCCTCCCTGTTCAGCCGGTTCTCCATGATGTTCAACTTCTTTAGTTTGGCTTTCCAAACGGCGAGGGACTCTTTATGGACTTCTACTTTTTTGACCACGTCGAGCACCAAGGGGTTGTCTTCCGAGGCGTTGGAGAAGAATTGCAGATTGGTCTCCAACTGGCGGACCTCCCCTTTGCTTTCCTCGATTTTTTTGCGGATGAAACTGCGCTCGTTCTCTATGGCACGTTCGTTCTCGGATTCGGCCAACCGCTGTATCTTGTTGCCGTATTTCATTAGTTCGGCCTCTTTGCGGCCAATGTCCATTTTATCGAATAGGGCGTCGAGCCGTTCGTTAAACTTTTGGTCGATGTTTTTCTTCTTGAAGGGCACCCGGCCCAACGATTTCCAATTCTCTATGAAAGATTTTATGGCTTTTAGGTCCTCCTCGCGATTACCGGATGGTGCAAAGACATCCAATTCTTTCAGGCAAGCCTGTTTCTTCCCCAAATTGGCTTCCTCTTCTTGGCGCCCTTTGTTCTTTAGGGTCTGTAGCCTATCGAAATAATGGTTACA
Source organism: uncultured Flavobacteriaceae bacterium (assembly GCA_963764285.1). Lineage (GTDB taxonomy): Bacteria > Bacteroidota > Bacteroidia > Flavobacteriales > Flavobacteriaceae > Pricia. The sequence goes on along the minus strand of CAVXSA010000007.1, from coordinate 40,355 downwards.
GGCTTTTTTGAATTCTTTCCAGATTTTGTCGGAATATTTGCGGGGTACATGGCCTGTTTTTTTCCACTCGGCCTGTATGCGTTTCATTTCCGGGGTGGTGGAGTCGAAGTCTTCACTGTCTTTTAACGAGTTTGCCAATCGCAGCAATTCCCGCTTTTTGTCGAGGTTTTCTTGCTGTTCTTGCTTTAGGTTTTTATAGTAGGAGTTCTTTTCTCGATTGAAGCGGCGTACTGCGTCCTTAAAAGAGGCCCAGGTTTTTTTATTTTGGCTTTTGGGTACCTTCCCGGCGGCAAAAAAGGATGTTCGGTAATCTTCCAACTGCTTTATCTGCTTTTGCAGGGCGCTGTGGCTTTCAGCGACATTATCCGCTAGCAGGGCTATCGAGCCAATAATCTCTCTTTTCTTTTCTAGGTTTTGTTCGTAGATTTTTTCAAGTTCATTATAGTGGTCCTGCCGTTTTTGGTGCAGTTTTTTGGTGGCCCTGCTGAATCGCTCCCAAATTTCTTCACGATGGCCTTGGCCTACGGGGCCGAGTTCTTCCTTCCAGATTTTATGCAGGGCCTGTAGTTCCCGGAATACTCGGTTGATATCGGTTTCATCTACGAGGGCCTCGGCTCTAGCGATGATTTTTTCCTTTTCCTCGAGGTTGCGCTTGAAATCAAGGTCGCGCAGTTCGCGGTTCAGGTGTAAAAAATCGTAGAATATCTCGACGTGGTGCCTATAGGTGCGCCACACGTTGTTATAGCTGTCACGAGGTATAGGTCCGGCAGCGCGCCATTTGTCCTGGAGGGCTTTAAAGGCTTTATAGGTGCTGCCCATATCTTCTTCGACACTGGTGAGCCCTTTCAGCTCTTCGATGATCGTCAGTCGCTCGGAAAGATTTTCTTTAAGGTTTTTCTCCCTATTTTTGTAGTATTGATTGCGTTTTTCACGATAGTCCTTATAGACTTCGTCGAATTGTCTTTTGGTGTTGGAGTGGTATTTGAAATCAATTTCGTTGCCGCCGCTTTCTAAGAATTTCTCCTTTTTGGCCTCTAAGAAGGTGTCGAATTTTTGGTCAAATTCGTATTTAATGCCCTCGACATGCTTTTTAATGGCCTGTATCTTTTCGGTGCGCACCAGTTTTTGCAATTCCCCGACCAGATTTTCCATCGACATCGGTTCGTAGTCCAACAGCGGAATGCTATGTCGGTTTTGGTTATCGGAATCCTCGGCATCTTCGGCGTTCTCTTCGTCGATTTCATCAATATGATCGTTTTTTTCTTGGGATGGGACTGGGTGGTCCGGCAGCGCCTTTTCTTTATCTTCGCCCATGTAGATAATCGTTGGTTGAAGGTTCAAGATACTAACAACGGCGTTAACGGCAAAGGGGATAGGATGTTTCTTTCCCTTTTTCCGAACCGGCCAAGAACTTGCCTTGGCAATAAGTCAGGCCTGTTTATCACGAGGATGTATCGGGTTTTGAATCCCTTTAGCCTTTCCAGATTTCCCAGGCCCTGTCCGCTTGAAGCTGTAACATCCGAAGACCGTTGACGATTTGGGCGCCCCGCCTTTCACCTTCCTCTAAAAATGCTGTCTTTTCGGGATTGTAGATAAGATCGAAAAGCAAATGTTGGTCGGTAAGATGCTTGTAGGGGATATCAGGTTTCCGAACGATATCCGGATGCGTTCCTAGGGGAGTGCAGTTGACCACAATAGGATGGTTTTGCAGTAGTGTTCGGTCGAGATCGCCATATCCGATTTGTTGTTGATCGGGATTTCTGGACACATAGGTTAACCGCGATTCCCAATTGGCCAAAAACAAAGGCAATGGCCTTTGATGCGCCGCCCGTACCTAAAATGAGGGCTTGGGTGTGATGTGGTTGTAAAAAGGGTTCGATGGATTTTTGAAATCCATAGGCATCCGTATTATGACCTATAAGGCGCTTACCGTCGAACTGTATGGTATTGACGGCCCCGATCTCCTTGGCTTTGGCATCCAGACCATCCAAATACGACATGACTTCCCGTTTATAGGGAATGGTAACGTTTAAACCCAGTAGATCCGGATTCGATCTTAGCATTTCGGGAAATTTTTCTATGCTTTGCAAATCGAAATTTTCATACGAATATCCATCTAAGCCCAAATCCGAAAACTTATCCGTAAAATATCCCTTGGAAAACGAATAGGAAATGTTCTTTCCCACCAATCCGAACCTGTACTTTTTGTTTGACATCCTAGTTATGTTTTTAAACTTGAATACAGTTAATACCTACCGATCACCAGATGGTGATCATACGCACAACGGCCCCGAACCTTGAACACGAAGCCATAATTTTTATCGTTCACACTACCGTGTAGCATCCAACCTGAGCCCCACGTACCCGTCAGGCGAAAACTCGGCTAGCTTACGATAAAATTACCATCTCCAAGAATCAGCAAATCCGGCTCGGCATCGTATTTATTCCGATACTGTTGATTCCCACCGCCGCCTGCTACCATTTCTTTCTCCGTTTCCCGTACCAATCCAGCCATAAAAGAACTACAATTCCGAGCCCCACGAAGAAAAGGGCCCACCAATTTTCCGTGGTGTCGAAATCGGGAAAATAACGTTCGTAATTGACAATTATCTCCTTTCCCATTGAATCGTGCAGCATTTTGCCTGACAGGTCGGTCTTGTATATAGTCGCTTTCCACGGCCACACCACCCCCAGCGATCCCGTGATAAAACCGATGATCACCGCTGTGGTGATATGTTTGATAACGTTTGAGCACATAACCCAACAGATGCGATAGGCTCACCAGACCGGTGGCCGATCCCGCCGTAAAAACCGCTAAAATGATCAGAATATTCAAACGCTCTTCATTTTGGGTAAAACTAAGATCCCCGCGCAAAACTTCCGCGATGGTATCGTATAAGGCGTTGACGGAATCGACCAAAAGCAGCACGTAATTGCCCAGCAAAATCAGGATAAATGAGCCTGATAGGCCCGGTAGGGTCATCCCCGAAACGCTGATGATTCCGCAAAGAAAAACGAAAAATAGGTTATCGTTCTCCTTGGCGGGATTCAAAAAACTAATGGAAATACCGACCATCAGACCGATGAGGCCGGCCATGACCGTCTTTTTGTTCCAATGTTCGAAATCTTTCGAAATGTAGTAGATCGAACCCAAGATCATCCCGAAAAAAGCGGCCCAGACGAACAGCTCCTTTTTTGCCAAAAAATAATCCAGCAATTGGGAGACGCTGAAATAGCTTATCAACATGCCGAAGACCAACAGGGTGAGAAAAGTGCCGTTGACGTACTGGTAGAAGCTCTTGAAACGGCCGTTGAACAATAGCTTGAACGCTTTCCTATTAATTTTTTGCAACGAGTAGATAAACTCTTCATAAAATCCGCCTACGAAAGCGACGATACCGCCCGATACCCCCGGTACCTTATTGGCAGCGCCCATACAAAGGCCCTTGATGACCAAAAAGAATTTATCGCTGAACGTTCTCGGGTCGTACATGAAGAAGGGCCTATTTTTTCGAAGCGGAACGCTCCAGGATAAAAATAAGTGAAAAGCCGATGATAGCGGCAACGAAGGCGTAGATAAGTTGGTTGTCGCCCGCGTAGGCAAAGGGTGATACGTTTTCGTCCACAACAATGGTTTTTTCACCAATGACCCGCTCATCCAATACTCTTTTCCAAGGCCATATTTTGTTGAGGGAACCGAGAATAAAACCGGTGAGTACCGCCAGCGTGATATTCTTGTAGTTGTTGAACATCCATTTTAACAATTTGGCAAAACTAAGTAAACCGAATACGGCTCCGACCGCGACCACGGCAATGGTCGTAACGTTTCTTTCGTGTACGGCGTCGAGTATAGTTTTATATGAACCTAAGAGCACCAAAATAAAGGCTCCTGAAATGCCGGGAAGTATCATGGCACAAACGGCCAAGGCACCGGAGAAGAAAATGTAGGGCAGGCTTTCGGTATTGGCGGAAGGGGGCAGGGTAGTGATGTAATAGGCCACCGCGGCACCGATTAAGAGTGATATCAAGGTACCGACGTTCCACCTTTTAATCTCCTTGCCCACAAAAACAATGCTGGCCACCACCAGTCCGAAAAAGAACGACCATAGTAAAATGGGCTCATTTTCGAGCAGCCAGCTCACCAAGGTGGCCAAGGAAAATAAGCTGATAAAGATACCCAGAAACAGGGCCACCAAAAAATTACCGTTCAGCTGCTGCCAGGCGGAATTAAATCCGTGTTTTTTCCACGTTTTTAAAAGGGAGAGGTCCACGTTGTTGATCGAGGTGATCAGCTCTTCATAAATACCCGAAATGAAGGCAATGGTACCACCAGATACGCCGGGCACCACATCCGCAGCGCCCATAGCCATTCCTTTCAACGTAATAATAGTGTATTGTAGAAAATTTCTGCTTTCCATTCCTATGCTTTCAATGGATGCAAAAATAGCTTTTTAAATTGGACTACCATTCACCGCAACGCCTGTCCCACATTCGAAACGATATTCCGCACCCAGTCCGAATCGGCGTATTGTGGGAATTCGTTCCGGAATAGGGGTAGCTTCCCAAAATCGAGCTTGAGGGCGTCTATCAGGCAAATACGTGCATTGATCAGGTCGTTCATTTCGAGTAGAAAACCGACCTTTTTATATCGAATGGCGGCATTGTCGGGATGAAATTCCGAACCCTGTGACAGAATATCTACGGCTCCCGGGATATCTTCGTTCTTCAGGGCAACATCGGCCCAGCCCATCCAGGTGGAGAGCTCGAAATTACCGAGCTCTACGGACTGCTTGTAGGCGAAATCGGCCTGATCATATTTCCCCAGGGCCTCGCTGATGCAGGCACACTTTTGCCAATAGTGGGGATTCTCACCATCAATGTTCAGGGCCTTGTTGATGTAGTACAGGGCCTTTTTATAATTCTTGCGGCGAAAATAGAATTCCGTAATGGCCAGCCAGCCCTTGTCCAGCAACGGATCTTCGTGTACGGTGTGGTAGTAATAATATTTGGCCATTTCGAAATTTTCGAGCTTCTCGTGGCATTTTCCGATACGTAGATAGGCGTGGGAAGTGGGATCTTCCATCTGAATGGTTATCTCATAATTTTCAATGGCGTCGGAATATTTCCCCATTTTTTCTAACACCTTCCCTTTTTCGAAATAGGCACCGATAAAGGTATCGTCGGAAATGATGGCAAAATCGTAAGCGGTCAGGGCTTCCGGATACATTTTCTTAGAATAGTACTGTTTGCCCAATTGGTGCCAGGCGACCTCGCAATAGGGGTTTCGGTCCAAATAATCGTTAAGGTAATAAATGGCCCCATCATAATCTTCCAAAAATTCGAAACAATAGACTACGTTATAGAGCGAGGAATAATCTTGCTCATCATAATCGACACACCGCATAAAACTTTCCTTGGCGAGTTTAAAATCGTCCATAAATAGATATTCCATGCCCAAAAGGGAATGGATGTCGAAACTGTCCTCCGTTAGGCTCAATGCTTCGTTCAACAGGGCGATAGCGGCTTCGTGGTTGTCTTTTTTGGAACAGATATTGGCCCGTTGGATAAAAATCTCCTCATTCCTGCTGTCCACCATCTGCAGGGCGTCCAGGCTTTCTTCGGCCCGGTCGAGGTGGTTTTCGAATACCAGCACTTCCACGTCCAATAATTTCAGTTCCGTGGAAGTGGGATGTTGCTGAAGTCCGATTTTTATTGCCTTTTTTGCTAGAGCTATTTTTCCGTTGTTGAGGTAGTAGTGGATGATATCCTCAAAATCCTCCGCATCGAAGAAATAAATGTCATCGGTCTTCAGCATCGACTCGAACTTGTCGATGGGCCGGTGGGGACTTTCATTGGATGCTTGTGCCATAGAATGGTTTTTGGTTCTGACCTCGCCTAGGGCCCTTTTTAAACCGAAATTTCAAATTTCACATCCTGAACCTGTCTTCTCGAGTTCCGCAGCTAATGCTATGGAACGAATTAAAGCCTTTATCAGGGCATAAAAGCCGAATTTGCAGGTTAAGGAAAAACCCGACGCGGTCTTACTATGGATTTAAAAGTAGCCTTTTGGGACTATCATTTGGTCTGCATATGGGATGGATTATTAACAAATTAGTTAACAACTTTATTGTCCATACTGCGTTAAAACTTCAAGAATCGTGCCGCAGCCGTCTTCGATTTCGCCCGTGGAGAGGGTCAACGGGGGCGATATTCGCACCGCCTTGGGCTCGAACAAAAGCCAAAATAGTATAAGTCCCTTTTTGGCGCAGGCAAGTACCAAATGATCCGCGATTTCAGGATTTTTAAGGAGGATGGCCAGCATCAGACCCTTGCCCCTGACTTCTTCGATAAGCGGATGTTTTAATAGTTTTCGGAATAGTTTTTCCTTTTCCCCTATTTCGGCCATCAGATCGGTCTCGGTAATCTCCCGAAGGGTCGCCAAACAGGCCGCCGCGATAACAGGGTTTCCGCCGAAGGTCGTAATATGGCCCAATTTGGGACTGTCCCGTAATGAGGCCATGAGTTGTCGGGATGCCGTGAAGGCCCCGACCGGAAGTCCCGATGCCATAGCCTTGCCCATCACCAGGATATCGGGCACGCAATCATAGTGTTCAAAGGCAAACAGAGAACCGGTACGGCCGAAACCGGGCTGTATCTCGTCCAAGATCAACAAAGCTCCCGTCTCATCGCAGCGATGCCTTACTTTTTTCAGATATCCTTCTTCAGGTAGGATAAAACCCGCCCCGCCCTGAATGGTCTCCAAAACAACGGCAGCGGTCTTTTCGGTTATTTTTTCCAGGTCCGCTCCGGCATTGAAACGGATGAACGAAACGTCAGGGATCAGCGGTCGGAAGGGGGCTTTACGTTCTTCGAAATCCATGATGCTCAAACTGCCCATAGTATTGCCGTGATAGGCGCGGTGGGCGGCAATCAGCTGGGTTCTTCCCGTAGCCCGGCGAGCCAGTTTTAGGGCACCTTCGATAGCCTCGGTCCCGGAATTGACCAGATAGGTGGTTTCCAACGTCTCGGGTAGGAGGGAGGCCAACAGTTTTGTGTACTCCACTGCCGGTTTTTGCACATATTCGCCATAGACCATCACATGCATATAATCCGCCACCTGCTTTTGCACCGCCTCGACAATTCTTGGATGGCAATGGCCCAAGCTGCAGGCGGACACCCCCGCCACAAAATCAAGATGGGCATTACCTTCCGTATCATAGATATAGCTGCCCTTCGCATGCGATATCTCCATGGCCAATGGATGTGGCGTGGTCTGGGCCTGGTATTTTAGGAAGTCTTTTTTCATGGTCGATGGTCTCCGGCCAAACCTGCAAGGAAGCCCGTCAAAAACGCAAATAACACTTTGTAGGGATAGCTCATTTGCGTGGGCTGGTGGTCACTTTATTCAGCTTAGGCCGTTCCCCCGCTTGTGGTTTTGGATTTCGGGATTTGGGATTTGGTTCTTGTAATTTGGGATTCGAATCCTGGGATTTGGAATTTGAATCTTGTCGTTGGAGTATCGGGATTCTATTCACGGGATCCCCGGCATTCTGCGTCCGTTCTTCCTGCTCCGCATCGATATCAATGGGGTTATCGATACCGCGAATTACGGGTAGCTTCAGATTGTTATCGTCCTCATCGAAAATATCGTCCTTGGTCATGATTCGTTCGTCGCCCCGCCATACGAAACCTTTCAACTTTCTGCTGTCGGGGGGAAGTTCTTTTTCGGGAAAGATATCCCCGTCGGGATCGGTGATAAAGGTGAGGTCTTCCACATCGTTGTTGGCCATGGTGATCCGAATCTTGCTACAGATGGTCTTGTCGATACCGATCAGTTCGTCATCATCGTTGTACATATAGTAGATGACCTCGGTGTTCTTGATCAGGTCGATGATCTTTAGCTCGTTGTCCACGAACTTGCCGAACAGGTCCACGCCCTTGGCCTGGTTATAGCCCGTCTTGCTGATACTATCTTGAGAGATGATAAAGGCGTTGGAGAGTACTTTAAGGGAATCCAGTTTTTCGGTCTTCTTGTTGGAGAGGAGGCGGATGCTATCTCCCGTCATTTGGTTGTCTCCGTTCCAGATGACAGGATGGTTGATCAACTGGGTAATCCCTGTTTTTTCTTCGGAATGGATGGAATCGCATTTGCCGCTCAAATCGGTCTTATAAAATTTGGCATTGCGAAAGGCCCTTATGACACGGTTATCCGGCTTGCCGGTTACCATCAGGGTATCGCCGTGGATGTAGAGCGAGTCTTGTTCTACCAGACTAATGGAAACCGCTCTTTTGGTCGCGAAAACGGAATCTTTGGCCTTGAAAACTTCCGCGTAATGGGCACGGATGACCCCGTTGTTCACCGTATCGGTCACTGTAATGTTATTGGTCGCCGAGGCGAATTCCGTAGCCTTGTCGAAATACACGCTATCGCCTTCCACGATACGGTTGTTGTAGTCGATACGGGTATTTTTGATGCCGTAACCGCTCTCGATCTTGGTATCGTAAAATCCGCGTTCAAAATAGAATTTATAAGTGTCCCCAGTAATTGTGGACGGGCCGTACATATAAGCGTTTTTGGAGGACTCATAATAGTCAAGCCGCTTCGAATCTACGATGTAGTCCGGGTTTTTGATGTGTACGCTATCCAAGAACTGCAGCTTTTTCAGTTCCATAAAATAGCGACCGATGGCACTGGTCAAGGTGTTGACGGAATCGATAATGGTACCCGAATCCTTATAATATGATTCCTGCTTTTCCCGGTCGAAATAGAGCGTATCGGTACTCAGGGTGATCTTGTTGTTTTTCAGCAGTACATCTTCATAGGCCTTGGCCAATCGGGTCTCCCCGTCATAATTGATCTTGCCGCTGGTCAGTTCCACGGAATCGCCCTGCTGCAGCCGCACATGGCCTAAGGCCCTCAACCTGTTTTCTTTTTGGTAATAGATAGCAATATCGCACCACAAATCTGCACCCTGGTGTTCGAACTGTACCTGCCGATCGTCTTTACTAAAGATGGATGCCCCTGGAAACTGCGCCTCATCCTTGGTAAAGTTGGCGCCGTAAACAATGTTGATATGTTTGTTGGCGGTGGTATCCGTTTCAATAGGATTTGCCTCCTTTTCTACGGAATTGATATTCTGCGAAAAACAGACGCTGGTGGCAAACAGAAATAATAGAATGTACTTGGCGTGCTGCAAATCGGCTGAATTTTCCACCAAAAATAGGATTTTTTTGGAGGAAGGATTATGGTTTGGGATAGTTTTAGGACGATGGGTACCTAAACGAAAGCACCTGGATCAAAGCATAATGTGTCACCGATGAATCGTCTGCGTTCGATCGGGCCCTACCGAAACGATCTTAATGGGAGTTTCGAGCTCCTCCTCCAGAAAATCGATGTAGGCATTAAGCGCCTCAGGCAGCTGTTTAGCCTCGGTCATTTGGGTGAGGTCTTTTTGCCAGCCCTTCATTTCGGTGTAGATGGGGGTCAGGTTTTCGGCATCGATGGTATAGGGCAGGTGCGTGATTTTATCGCCTTTGTAATTGTAGGCGGTGCAGACCTTGACATTTTTGAACCCGCTTAGCACATCGGCCTTCATCATCATCAGTTCGGTGACGCCGTTGATCTGTACGGCATATTTCAGGGCGACTAGATCAAGCCACCCACATCTTCTGGGCCGGCCGGTAGTGGCACCGAATTCGTTGCCAACGCGGCCCATGGTCTCCCCATCTTGATCAAAAAGTTCGGTGGGGAAGGGGCCACTGCCGACCCGGGTGGTGTAGGCCTTGAAAATGCCCTTGACGTCGCCGATCTGGTTGGGGGCCACCCCTAGTCCGGTACAGGCGCCGGCGGCGGTGGTATTGCTGGAGGTGACAAAGGGGTAGGTGCCGAAATCGATATCCAACAGGGAGCCCTGTGCACCTTCAGCCAAAATCTTTTTGCCCTGTTTTTGCGCCTGGTACAGATATTCCTCGCTATCGATAAAACGCAGTTGCCGCAGACTTTCGATGGATTTGAAGAAATCCGTTTCCAGTTCCGCCAGATTGTATTGTATATCCACATCATAGAACCCGATCATAGCTTCGTGCTTATTGGCCAGGGCGCGGTATTTTTCTTTCCAGTCGTCGAGTTCCAGATCACCGATTCGCATGCCGTTGCGGCCGGTCTTGTCCATATAAGTAGGTCCGATGCCTTTTAGGGTGGAACCGATTTTGGCCTTTCCCTTCGCGGTTTCAGAGGCCGCATCCAATAAGCGATGGGTGGGTAGAATGAGGTGTGCCTTCCGCGAAATAAACAGCTTCGATGTAAAGTCGATATCGAATTTTTGAAGGGCGTCGAGTTCTTTCTTGAAAATTACGGGATCGATGACAACGCCGTTTCCGACGATATTCATCGCCTCTTTATGGAAAATGCCCGAGGGTATAGTATGCAGCACGTGCTTGATACCGTCGAATTCCAAGGTATGCCCTGCGTTCGGGCCGCCCTGAAAACGGGCGATAATATCATAGTTTTTGGTGAGGACATCGACAATTTTTCCTTTTCCTTCGTCGCCCCACTGTAGGCCTAACAATAAATCTACTGCCATAGGTAAAATCGGGTTAGCTTTTGGATGTTTGTTTTTTGGATTTTTTTGGGTCCTGTTTCTCCTTCCTTTCCGCAGGTTCGTCAAGAATGGGTTTTAACGGTGTATTCCGCGTACCGTAGAAATAAAGGGAATGGGTGTTGATCGTGATATCGAATACCTCTTCAATGGTCTTTTTGATGGAGTGGATGCGGGGATCGCAGAATTCCACCACCTCGCCGGTGTCGGTCAGGATTACGTGATCGTGCTGCCGGTCAAAATACGATTTTTCGTACTGCGCCTGGTTCTTCCCGAACTGATGCTTTCTCACCAATTTGCATTCCAATAGCAATTCGATGGTATTGTACAGGGTAGCTCGGCTGACCCTATAATTTTTGTTCTTCATGCCGATATAAAGCGATTCGATGTCGAAATGCTCGTCGCTATCGTAGATTTCCTGAAGTATGGCGTAGCGCTCCGGCGTTTTCCGGTGTCCGTTTTCCTCCAAAAATTGGGTGAAGACGTTTTTTACGATTTCCTGGTTTTTGTTCGCTGCCATAATTCAGTGGACTTCGGTGTACAAATGTACAGTTTCTTTTTTTATAGGATTGGGGGATTATAATGGAAAGTTGACCGGGGATGGTCCGAGCTGCACTAGCTACTTCGTAACTTTTAAAAGTTCGTAGTTGGATTCAACTATTGTGAACCTTAAAGGTGCCGAAAGTCACGATTATATCCTAAATCTTAACGCCGTCGTGGCGGCTGGCTTCGATTTTCCCATTTCAGGTCGCTGAGCAGGGAGCTTTTGATGCCAATAAAAAAGTACCAGCGGGAATATTGGCCGAAGGGCGTCCAATTGAAGTTCATCCGGAAGCTTTTCAGGTCACGTTCAAAGCGCAATTGGGTCAGGGTAAAGCCCTTGTTCTTGAAGTCATAGCCTGAAGAGCCGCCCACTTTCCACCGGGGCGACAGTTCGATATCGCCGGAGAACATGAGCGAATGGCTGCTGAATTCATTCTGCCGGGCGGAGTTGAAATAGCTGGCGGAATAGGCCAAGCGGAATTTCCAGGGGATTTTCGTAGCGTAGGGCGGATTCTCGATATCCTCGTCCTTTTCCTCCCCGTATTCATCATCGATCAGGCGGTTGTCATAATTGTCGGCCCTTCCGAACAGGTCATCGTCACGGCCGCCACTTTGCGCCACATAATCGTATTCATCGACGATGGGTTCGTCTTCTAGGGCATCCTCATCCTTTTTACCAAAAGTCTCGCTATCGATGGAATATCCGATATTAATGTTAGCGGCGGTTAGGCGGAAAAGGCTTCCGCCATTGTCGATATTAAAAGTGTTGATGCGCCTGCCGTTATTATCGATGGCATACGGATCAAGACCCGCCGAAAAGTTGATGGACATCTTGTTGTTGAGGATGTTGGTGCCGCCGTTGACCCGCAGGGGACTCAATTTCAGCGAGTCGGATTCAAAATTGTATCCGGTAGATATATTGAAATTACTTAGAATGGGGACTTTCTTAGGTTCCGTGGCCGTGGAATCTTTATCCGTCACCTTGGCCTCTAAGGTATTGGCCAACGAAAAACTGAGGCTGTTCGATTTTCCCAGGCTGGGTGCTCCGTTCAGGGTGCCTTCGAAGCGGCTGTACTGCACCACTTCGCCGGTATCGTTGTTGAGGTATTCGTCGTAGAATTGATCGAAAGAAGGGGCGTAACCGTAGCTTAATGAGGGGCGCATCACGTGGCGTATGGCCTGTATCTTTTTATCTTCCCCGAAGTTAAAGGTTCCGTAAACCGTGGTACCTATGCTGGCGCTGAGGTTGTAGGTGTTGTACCGGTCGAAACCGGCTAGGGTATCCCTGACCACGCTGCCCCGTTCGTCATCGACACCTCGTACATAGCGCTGGCGAAAGGTTTCTAGCGACCACACATCCTCATAACTACCGCCCATGCTGACACTGAAAAATTTGGCGACCTTAAAGTTGGTGCTGATGGGGATGCGGTGCCGGGCCCCGACCTTGGCATCGTCGAACATTCTGGCGGTAAAAAAGTCCGCATCATTAGTAGTTAACGAGTTTCGGGCATTGACATCGTACTGAAAGTTGATGTTTTGAATGACCCCCTTCTTGATACCGTCGCGTTTGGCAAAGGGAAAAATCCGCTCCACACTGGCCTGAAAGGTCGGCAAGGTCATCTGGATGTTCTTTTGATCGGGGTTTGCACGGGCAGAGGGACTCGTATTTTGGGAATGACTGGCCGTAAGGCTCATGTTCACGGAGGGATACGCGGGAAAGGTCTTGGAATAGGATATGGAAGACGATAGGTTGTTGTTCTGGGTCAATGGCAAGTTCACCTGGTTCAGCGATTGCTGATAGTAGGAGGTACTCCCCAGGTTGACGGATGCCGAAAAGCGGGAATTCGGACTGGCCTTCTGATCCTGTGAATGCGATATCTGGATGTTATAGGCCGTGCTGTTGCTGTAATCGTCGAATCCCTTTTGGCTGGTGACCAGGTTCTCGAACCTGAAATTGACGTTGCCCCGGTACCGGTACCGTTTGGAATAGACGCTTTGGGTGCGGAAACCATAGCTACCATTGGTATAAAAATCCCCCGTAAAAGTAAGGTCCGCATACTCGGAAAAGGGAATATAGTAGCCCCCGTTCTGCAAAAAATAGCCCCGGTCGGGATCGTTGCCGAAAGTGGGCATCATGAGTCCCGCCGTGCGTCCGACGGTCAGGGGGAAATAGGCGAAGGGCAAGCCAATGGGGGTTGGCACATCGGCGATATAAAGGTTGCTGAACCCGGCGATGACCTTTTTCTTCGGCACGAATTTGGCCTTGCGCACGCGGATATAATAATCGGGATTAATGGTATCCTTCGAAGTAGTCAGCTTCGCCTCGCTCATAAAATAGACCGAATCGTTCTCTTTTTTGGTGACCTCCGCATAGACCTTCATGGCATCGCTGCCCAACTGGCCCAGCCCTGCCTGTTGTTCGGTACGGGAATTGAATATCAAGGCCTTTTCGGTGTCGAAGTTAAAGCGGATACTGTCCGGCCGCACCTCGTTATCGCCCTGTTTGAAGAAGGGCAGCTGGGTATAGTTGCCCAAAGAATCCTTTATTCGGCCGGCGGAGACCTCGTTCGTTACGTAGTCCATAATAATGATGCCCGCCTTCAGCTCGGTATCCTGATAGTATATCTCGGCTTCGTTGTAGAGGTATATCTTGTGGTCTTTTTGGCTGAGCTTGACATAATCCTTTGCCTTGTACTTGATCTTATCGAGTAGCAGGGGCTCTTTGCTATCCGCTGAGTCCAAGGCCGTGGAACCGGGTACCAAGGTATCGTTTTGAGCCTGTGCGTTGGGCGGGCGGGCGGGAACGGGATAAAGCGGTGCGATGATCGTATCCTTCTCGGCCTTGATAGGCAGGGGTACCAGACCGTCTTCCTGGGCGACTGCATAAAAGGCGCCGAACAATAGCAACAGGGATAAAAGTAAGGGATGTTTGTTTGATTGCAAGGTATAAATCCTATTTTTGTATCCGTTGGCGGTCCCGATGGCAATCGGGATACAAAGGCCAAACTTACATATATTTTTATTCCCCGAATAGGGAGTTACCACAAATTTAACCATAATGAAGGCACGGAAATACGGTATAATGGCAGGTGCGGAAAGGTTTTTCTGGATTCCGGTTATTCTGTTGGCCCTGTTATTGACCTCCTTCCACAAGAACACCAAAGAACCGCCTACTACCGACCCTTTTACGGTCGTGCTAGACGCCGGTCACGGCGGCTATGATCCGGGCAACCTGGGCAACGGATACCTCGAAAAGAATATTGCGCTCAATATCGTGCTAAAAGCGGGCGAACTGTTGGGTCGGCATCCCGATATCAAGGTCATCTATACCCGCAAAGACGACACTTTCGTTGACCTGTACGTCAGGGGCGAGATCGCTAATAAGGCCGATGCCGACCTGTTTGTCTCGGTACACTGCGATTCCCATACCTCCCAGGCCCATGGTGCCGGTACTTTTGTATTGGGATTACACGCGAACAAACAGAATTTCGAGATTGCCAAAAAAGAGAACTCCGTTATTTATTTGGAGGATGATTATAAGAGTAGGTATGCCGCCTACGACATCAATTCTCCCGAATCCGTCATCGGACTGACCATTATGCAAGAGGAATTTTTGGACCAGAGCATCGCCTTGGCCAAGGATATACAGGATAATTTAACGAACAAATTGGGGCGTGTGGATAGAAAGGTGAAGCAAGCGGGCTTTATCGTGCTGCACCAGACCGTGATGCCCAGTGTGCTGGTGGAGACGGGATTTCTTACCAACGATGAAGAAGGTGCCTTCCTCAATTCCAAAAAAGGCCAATCGCAAATGGGAACCGCAATCGCGGAGGCCATTATGACCTATAAGGAAAGCGCCATGGCGAATATAGCCGATTATAGCCAGGAGGACATGGCAGAAGCGCCCCAGCCGGATGCCGATCGGGATGGGGTTGCCAAAAAAGAGGATGTTGCCGTTGCTTCGAACCAAAAATCCGAAAGAAAAAGGAAGAAAACGCAGGTGACCGATCGCGAT
This sequence comes from uncultured Flavobacteriaceae bacterium, assembly GCA_963764285.1. GTDB lineage: Bacteria > Bacteroidota > Bacteroidia > Flavobacteriales > Flavobacteriaceae > Pricia. The sequence goes on along the minus strand of CAVXSA010000007.1, from coordinate 25,199 downwards.
GCCGGTTCCGCCTCCCCCAAAGAAACGGCGCAGATTATCGAGGAGGCCGACTCCCGATCGAAGTCCGGCCTAGACTCTAGATCCGCGGAAAAAGAGCCCGCGGAGGTGGTGGTGTCCGCTAGGCCTAAGGCAGTGGGGAAGACAGAAGGTTCGACAAGCTCAGGGAAAGCCCCCGCCGGCGATACATCCCAAATAGTTTATAAGGTGCAGATTATGGCGAGTTCAAAGGATATCCCTCTTCGCCCCGAATCGTTCAACGGATTGAACCGGGTGGCCCAAGAGCCGTTTAAAAATCTCTATCGATATGTGTATGGCAGTACGTCATCGTTGCGGGAGGCCGAAATGTTGAAGTCCCAAGCCGATATGAAAGGCTATCCCTCCTCATTTATCGTCGTCTATCGCAACGGGGAACGGATTACCTTCAAGGAGAGCAAAGAATACCTCCGGAAGCAATAGATTTTCCTATAGTACTAAAAGAAGTGGTTTAAACTTTTTCCATTCGCTAAAAAATTGCCCTTTTTTCCTCATTTATCGTCTTTTTTTTCTTCCGTAGCGATGCTATGCAACTCAAAAAAGCCTTCAAATGACCAAAAAATATCTAATTTTCGCTAGAAAGCAAAAAGTTTAAACCACTTCAAATTCCGAATTCCAAATTCCATAACCAATAGCGATATTTCCTACTCTTTTTGCCGTGTGGACAAATAAATCATAGCCTTACATAAATTATTTCTAATTTTGCTGCAAACCTAAAAACCTATCCATTGAAACTATCCAGGGAAATAAAAACGGGCATTGTCGTTGTAGGCGGTATTCTCTTGTTCATATTGGGCTTTAGTTATCTGAAATCTTCGCCGGTGTTCGAAGACGGAAAGGTACTCTATGCGGTTTACAAAGATGTGGGCGGCCTGCAGGTAGGTACACCGGTGACCATAAACGGATTGGTGGTAGGCAATGTTAACGGCATTAAGTTCAAAGACCGGGGGGGGCGCCTTGCCGTCAGCTTTTCGGTAAAGAACGATTTTGGCTTTTCCAGAAACAGCCCCGCCGAACTCTACGATACCGGAATCATAGGCGGCAAGGGCATACAGATCAAACCGGTCTTCGACGGGGCGGCGATTGCGAAGTCCGGTGACACGCTTCCCAGCCAGATACAGCCCGGGCTGACCCAATTACTGCAGACCCAATTGACCCCTTTGCAAAAAAAGGTGGAAGGTGCGGTAACCAATGCCGATACCTTGCTGCAAAGTGTCAACGAGGTGTTGGATGCCAGCGCCAGAAAAGATTTACGTGAAACCTTGGCGGGCCTGAACAGGACCGTGGCCAGTTTTGGAAAAAGTGCCGAGGCCCTCAATCGGATCTTAAACGGAAATGAAGAAAAATTATCCGCCTCCCTCGATAATTTTGAGGTTCTTACGGCCAATTTCGCCCAGCTTTCCGATTCCCTGAACCATGCGGGACTGAACCGAACCTTTGCCAAACTGGAATCGACCATAACCAATCTCGATAATTTGGTGGCCCGATTGGATAATGGCGACGGTACGCTGGGCAAGCTGCTGAACGACGAAAAACTATACACCAATCTCAATAGCGCCTCCCGGGAGCTTGACTTACTACTGCAAGATCTGCGCCTGAACCCCAAGCGATATGTCAATGTATCGGTATTCGGCAAAAACCAAAAGGAATATGAGGTTCCAGAGGACGATCCGGCAGCGAGACCGATGGACAGTGTTCAGTAGGCAGTGATCAGTAGGAGTGTTCAGTGTTCAGTAGGCAGTATTCAGTGGACAGTCGCGGAAGTGACTAGGCAATCGCAGAAGTGAGTGAACAGCCGTAGAATTGAGTAGGCAATCGCGGTAGGCACTTTTTGGGGAATCTTTCCGATTCGACCTGCAAAAATAAAACATGCAATACCTTCCCAACATCCTTTTCCTCATCTTGCTGCTGGCCGGTATCGGATTCTTTGTTCGAAACGTACAACGCCTTCGACGCAACATAAAGCTGGGTAGGGAGGTCGATGTTTCCGACAACCCCTCCCAGCGCTGGAAGAATATGGCCAAGATTGCACTGGGGCAGACCAAAATGGTGGTCCGGCCGATTGCCGGGGCGCTGCACGTCATCGTTTACCTAGGCTTCATTATTATTAACATTGAAGTGCTGGAGATAATCATCGACGGTATTTTCGGCACCCATCGCATCTTTGCCCCCTTGGGTCCGCTTTATGACGTACTTATTGCCGCCTTTGAAATACTGGCCCTGTTGGTTATAGTGGCGGTAATTCTTTTTTGGATCCGTAGGAATGCGCTCCGATTGAGACGGTTCGTTAAACCCGAAATGAAAGGCTGGCCCAAGACCGATGCCAACTGGATTCTGTATATCGAACTGATTCTTATGCTGCTATTTCTGACCATGAACGGGGCGGACTATCAATTGCAGCAGATGGAAGCGGCCCATTATACCCAAGCAGGCCCTTTTCCGGTAAGCCAGATGATAGCTCCGTTTTTCGAGGGAATGACCATTGCAAACCTGATATTGATAGAACGGACTGCTTGGTGGCTGCATATCACCGGTATTCTGTTCTTTTTGAACTATTTGTACTATTCCAAGCACCTACATATCTTGCTGGCCTTTCCGAATACGTACTACGGAAAGTTAAAACCCCTGGGCCAGTTCAACAACCTCGATGCGGTCACCCAAGAGGTGGAATTAATGATGGACCCTTCGGCTGATCCCTTTGCAGCGCCTGCAGAAGGAGAAGCGGAAGGCGAGCCTGCAAAGTTCGGGGCGTCCGACGTGATGGACCTGAGTTGGGTACAGTTATTGAATGCCTATACCTGTACGGAATGCGGCCGGTGTACGGACGAATGCCCTGCGAACCAAACGGGAAAGAAGTTGTCTCCCCGAAAAATAATGATGGATACGCGGGACCGGCTCGAAGAGGTCGGAAAAAACATGGAGGCCAACCAAGGCCATTTCAAAGAAGATGGCAAACAGTTGCTGAACGACTATATTACGCCTGAGGAAATTTGGGCCTGTACTACCTGCAACGCTTGCGTGCAGGCCTGCCCGGTGAGTATAGATCCCCTTTCTATTATTATGGATATGCGACAGTACCTGGTTATGGAAAAATCCGCCGCCCCGAGCGGCCTGAACAATATGATGGGCAATATGGAGAACAACGGCGCTCCTTGGCCGTTCAATCAGATGGATCGGTTGAACTGGGCGAAGGGGGAGTGAGGACAGTACGCTGAGGCAGTGGACAGTTGGCGGTACGCAGTTGGCAGTGGACAGTTGGCAGTGGACAGTTGGCAGTAGGCAGTACGCAGAACAGACTGGGCAGTTGGCAGTAGGCAGTAGGCAGTGGAAAGTAATAAGTGAAAAGTAATAAGTAAAAAGTGAAAAGCAATAAGTAAGAGGTGAAAGTATTTGCTAAAAGTAAATAACAGGGTTCAAAACTGCTTCGCATTTCTGTTTAAGGACGTTTGAAAATTGGAGTAAAGAACAAGGAATAATGAAAAAGACGTTTGCTAAGATTTTAAACCCAGTTCACTGTCATCCCGACGCAGGAGGGAACTTGCAGACTCTATAATTTTGTTATTTACGTTGTTTGGAATATCAAAATTTCAAGGCACAAGGAGGTTATTTCGAGTTCAGGGAAGATTCCCCCTTCGTCGGAATGACAAGTTGAGCTTATCAAAGCAATTAGTTCACAAGTCTGGAAAATAGCAGCGGCTTTTTTACTGTGAACCTTGAATTTGCCGAAGGCAGAATTGAACTTTAAACCCTGTGAACCGCAGAGTTGAATAATCATCGACCTGCCGGCCAAGCGTAAATTTTAAACGTACTATTTTGGATAAGAGAAAGATTAAAAGTCCCTACCATGGCAGAAATGTCCGCCGCCGGCGAAAAACCCGAAGTATTGTTTTGGGTCGGGTGTTCGGGGAGTTTTGACGATCGGGCGAAGAAGATTACTAAGGCCTTTGTGCAAATTCTGCACAAGGCCGGGGTTTCCTTTGCCGTTTTGGGCACTGAGGAAAGTTGTACGGGCGACCCTGCGAAGCGGGCCGGCAACGAATTTTTATTTCAGATGCAAGCGATGACCAATATCGAGGTAATGAACGGCTATGAGGTGAAAAAAGTAGTCACCGCTTGTCCCCATTGCTTCAACACCATCAAGAACGAATACCCTGGCTTGGGAGGTAACTATGAGGTAGTGCACCACACCCAGTTTTTGCGGCAATTGCTGGAAGAGGGGAAAATAAGCTTGGAAGGCGGAAAATACAAGGGCAAGCGCATCACCTACCACGATCCCTGTTATCTCGGCCGGGGAAACCAAGTGTACGAGGCCCCCAGAGATCTGATCCGAAAATTGGATGCCGAACTCGTGGAAATGAAAAGCTGTAAGCAAAGGGGATTATGTTGCGGTGCAGGCGGCGCCCAAATGTTCAAGGAGCCCGAAAAAGGGGATGAGGACATTAACGTCGCCCGCACCGAACAGGCCATGGAGACCGGGGCCGAAATTATCGCAGCCGCCTGCCCCTTCTGCAACACCATGATGACCGACGGCGTAAAGAACAAGGAGAAAGAAGCCTCGATTGCGGTTATGGACGTCGCAGAGCTAATTGCCTCGGCAGAGGATCTTTGAAAGTAACCGCTAGAAAGGGCAAAACGAAAAGGCTTAGAATTCAAATTTTTCGTAATTTTATCCTTATACCCCGAAAGTTCTCTATATCCATGGATTTTTGGGGGATCTATATAAATCAAATCCCTTTTAACCATAAAAATCCCTTTGGGTAAGAGGAAGTTGAAATGATTACCCTTTTGCGATAGCAGACAACATCCCGATACACTAAAACAGCTGAAATAGCACGAAAACATCATAACCTGACCTTCCTGTCAGCCGTGCCGACCGGCAGGCTTACATTGGAATTTGATTTTGAATTTGTATTTTATAATATGTTAGCAGACTTCAACACCCTACCCGAAACCTCCCGCATCTGGATCTATCAGGCAGATCGCAGCTTTACCGCCGAAGAACTGGATGAGATCCAAGGGGAAATGGAAGCCTTTTTAAAGGATTGGACGGCCCATGGCAGCCAATTGAAAGCGGGCTATGAAATACGTTATAAACGGTTTATCATTATTGCCTTGGATCAATCACAGACAGGGGCGTCGGGCTGTTCGATCGATGCCTCGGTACATTTCATCCAACATTTGGAAAAGAAATACGACGTTCAGCTGCTTGATAAAATGAACGTATCCTACAAACAGGGCGAATACATTGCCTATAAGTCCTTGGTGGATTTTAAAAAAATGGCGAAGCAGAAGGCGGTATCCAAGAACACCATCGTCTTCAACAATCTGGTAAACAACAAACAGGAGTACGAAGAGCATTGGGAAGTACCGGCCTCGGAAAGTTGGCATGCTAGGTTTTTAAAGTAGCGGTGGAATGGCCGTCGGTATGAAAATCCGACGAAATGCAATATTTCCAACTGTTTTCTGTTATACCCCTAGACCTTTCTAACACTATGCGTTTTTACCCTATTTTCCCCTTACTTTTTCTTGCTTTTTCATCTGTAAACGCCCAAACGAATCCCTTGGTGACCCGGGACAGCCTTGACCAGCAACAATGGGTCGATGCGCAATACAATGGGATGTCCCTAGATGAAAAATTGGGGCAGCTGTTTATGGTGATGGTGGCCTCGGACCAAGACCCCGCGGCTATCGATAAGGTGGAATCGCTCATCACGGAGCAACATATTGGCGGGGTAATATTTTCTACCGGGGGGCCGGTGCGGCAGGCGAAACTGACGAACCGTTTTCAGTCCGCCTCGAAAATGCCGCTGATGATCGGGATGGATGCGGAGTGGGGGCTCTCCATGCGCCTCGATTCCACCTATGCTTTTCCCTGGAACATGACGCTGGGGGCGATAACCGACAATACCATTGTACAGGATGTCGGCCGCCGTATCGGCGAACACGCCAAAAGATTGGGGGTACACATCAATTTTGCCCCGGATATCGATATCAATACCAATCCCAATAATCCCATTATCGGCAACCGCTCCTTTGGCGAGGACCGGGAGAATGTTGCCGAAAAGGGCATCGCTTTTATGAAGGGCATGGAAAGTGCGGGCGTGCTGTCAAGCGGTAAACACTTTCCCGGACATGGCGATACGGAAACCGATTCCCATAAGGCCCTTCCCCTTCTAAACTTTAGCGAAAAACGGCTGGACAGCATTGAACTCTATCCCTTCCGAAAACTTATCCAAGACGGACTCAGCAGTATCATGGTCGGCCACTTAGAAGTGCCTGCACTCGAAATCAAAAAGGAGCTTCCGGCATCCCTTTCCGAGCAGATCATCTCTGGTCTCCTGAAAGAGGAGATGGGGTTCAAAGGCCTCGTTTTTACCGACGCGCTTAATATGAAAGGGGTAACCGAACACGGCAAGAACGGTGATGCCGAACTGGCTGCCTTTATGGCCGGAAACGACATCCTATTGATGCCTACCGATGTGGAACAGGCGAAGGGCAAGCTGGAGAAAGCCTACGAAAAGGGCAAAATTTCGGAGGAACGCCTATCCGAATCCGTCAAAAAAATCCTCATGGCCAAATACAAGGTGGGGCTGAACCGGTACCGACCGGTGGAACTCGAAAATCTGTATGAGGACCTCAACAGCCGAAAAGACGACCTGGTCTATGAAGATGCCATCGAGAACGCGCTGACGGTAGTTAAGAACGACTTCTACCTGATGGGCATTAAGAACCTGGAGAACAAAAAGATCGCCTATGTTAAGTTCGGCGATGCCAATAGCGATGCTTTTGTGAAGGCCTTGAACCAATATGCCCACGTCACCCAGGTCAATGGCAAGGATGTGGCGACCTTAAAAGATAAGTTGAAGGACTATAATCTGGTGATCATCGGCTATCACAAGAGCAACGAGAGCCCGTGGGCCCCTTATAAATTCTCACAGAAAGAACTGCAATGGCTAGAGGATATCGCTGCCGAGCGCAGTTCGAACCTAATCCTTTCGGTATTTGCCAAGCCCTATGCACTGTTGGATGTGAACTCGTTCAAAAATATTGATGGGGTGGTAGTCGCTTACCAGAACAGTGAAATGGCCCAAGAAAAGGCGGCGGAACTGATTTTTGGTGCCATTCCCGCACAAGGGAAACTGCCCGTAACGGCCCATCGGGATTTTCCGGTAAACCGGCAGATCCAGTTGAAGTCCCTTTTGCGTTTGGGCTACAGCTACCCGGAACGCGTAGGGCTCGATGACCAAAAGTTGGCCAAAGTAGATACGTTGGTGCAGCACGGTCTCGATTCGCTGATGTTTCCGGGCGCACAGGTATTGATTGCCCGCAAGGGCAAAGTAATCTATAACAAGGGTTTTGGCAAACCGACCTATGATTCCAAGGATAGCATTACGCCCGATAATATTTATGATCTGGCATCCGTTACCAAGATTTTGGCGACTTTGCCGGTTTTGATGGAAATGGAAGAGGAAGGCGATATTTCGTTACATGAGACCTTTCAGGAACTTTTACCCGAATATGCCGATACCGAAATTAAAGATGTGACGGTCTTAAAAGCCCTTTCCCATTATGGTCGGCTGCCCGCCTGGATCGCCTTTTATGTGGATACGTTGGACAAAGACCGCAAACCCTCGGAAGAATTCTATCGAGAGGCGCCAATGGATGGGTTCCACATTAAGGTAACCGATAAACTGTACCTGACCGATGCCTATAAAGATTCCATCTACGACCGTATCGCCCGGCAAGACTTGAAATCGAACCGCTACCGATATAGTGACGTGGCCTATTATGTGATGAAGGAGTATATCGAAGCCACGAAAAAGCGGCCGTTGGACAAGTTGGCCAACGATTTTCTCTATGCGCCCATTGGGGCCTTTAACACCAGTTATAATCCCTTGGAGAAATTTCCCTTACATCGCATAGTGCCCACCGAGGAAGACGATTATTTCAGGTACCAACGGGTACAGGGTTACGTTCACGATATGGGCGCCGCGATGCAGGGCGGGGTCGGGGGCCATGCCGGTCTCTTCAGCAATGCCGGCGATGTCGCCAAGATCATGCAGATGTACCTACAGGAGGGCTACTACGGCGGTACCCGTTTTTTGGATTCCCGGACCATAAAAAAATTCAATACCTGTTACTTCTGCAAAAACCATGTACGCCGGGGGGTCGGCTTCGATAAGCCCCAGTTGGAAGGCGGTGGACCCACCTGCGGCTGCGTGTCTCCCAAAAAGCTTCGGCCATAGTGGTTTTACGGGCACTTACACCTGGGCCGATCCCGATGAGGAACTTATATATGTTTTCCTATCCAACCGAACCTATCCCACCGCCTCCAACACCCTTTTGGTCAAATCGGGATTGCGCACCCGGATTCAGGAGAAAATTTATGAAGCGATCGTCAATTAAGCCTCCCATTCTGTCACAGCGAGCACAGTCCGTGCGCCCTGCACCTGTTTCCCAATTTTATTCGAAATTCCGCCTGCTGAACGGGTAGGCATACCATTTCCTTAACGAAACCTTAACTGCCCGGAGTGAAATTAAAACCTTCGAAACCCGACTTATAGGCTAATTTCATTAAATTTGATGAATGAAGATAGCAATCGTATGTTACCCGACATTCGGGGGTAGTGGCGTGGTGGCCACGGAATTGGGGATCGCCTTGGCGAGTAGGGGCCATGAGGTTCATTTTGTGACCTACAAGCAACCGGTTCGGCTCGAACTGTTGAGCAATCGTATCCATTTTCACGAGGTAAATGTGCCGGAGTATCCGTTGTTTCACTACCAGCCCTATGAATTGGCCCTTTCCAGCAAGCTGGTCAATACCATCCGCACGTACGATATCGATCTGTTGCATGTACATTACGCCATTCCCCATGCCTATGCAGGCTACATGACGAAAAAGATGTTGGAGGAAGATGATATCTATATCCCCATGGTCACCACCTTGCACGGCACGGATATCACCTTGGTCGGCAACCATCCTTTTTATAAGCCGGCGGTCACTTTTAGCATCAACCACTCCGACGTGGTGACCTCGGTATCGGAAAACTTAAAACAGCGTACCTTGGAGTTTTTCGATATCCATAGGGATATCGAGGTGGTACCTAATTTTATCGACAGCAAGAAATACAGCTCCTCCTATACCGACTGCCAGCGCTCCCTCATGGCCAATGATGACGAGAGGATAGTCACCCATATCAGCAATTTTCGAAAGGTAAAGCGCATTCCCGATGTCATTCAGATATTTTTTAGAATACAGCAAAAGATTCCTGCTAAACTGGTCATGGTAGGTGAGGGGCCTGAAAAGGAAGGTGCGGAACGTCTGTGCGAAAAGTTGGGTATCTCCAAAAAGGTCATTTTCTTGGGCAACAGCAACGAGATTGATAGGATACTTTGTTTTTCCGACCTGTTCTTGCTGCCCTCCAAATCCGAAAGTTTCGGACTGGCGGCCTTGGAGGCGATGATCAATAAGGTGCCTGTCATCTCCAGTAATACCGGCGGTATTCCCGAAGTGAACGAACAGGGCGTAACGGGATTCCTGAGCGATGTGGGCGATGTGGAGGATATGGCCAAAAATGCCTTGAAGATATTGAGTGATGACGTCACCTTGGAACGATTCAAGGAAAACGCGGTGGCCTCCGCCCAGCGGTTCGACATCCAAAAAGTGGTGCCGCTTTACGAGGCGATTTATGAAAAGGCCTACAAAAGTAGGTTCGATAAAGTTTACGATCGATGAAGCAGAGCCTTCTTTTGTTGCTGCTGGTCTTCGCCACCTGTAATGGCCAAAAGAAAATGACGGACAATGCAACTCAAGAAGAAAGCCAAGCATCCGAAACCGGGTTGAAGTGGGTCGCCAGTGATGCCTACAGCGGAACCGACCAGGCCAAAACCCTCATTATAAAAGATGCCAAGGGGCTACAAAAATTTTATTCACAAATCAACCGCAGCCGCAAACCCGGCCTTCCCGTACCTGAAATCGATTTTTCGAAGGAAATAGTTATCGTTCGGTGTAGCGGAAAAACCGATAACGGCACCCTGCCCATACTTTATGTAAAAGACCAAACTAAGGGGGAGTTGGTGTTAGGTATCCGCAACACCGACAAGAAATACGATTCTTCCGCGATTACTACCCCTTTTACACTGTATCGGATGCCCGTGACAGAGAGGGAGATAGTAGTGAGAGAATAGTCGTGCGGACTATGTATCCCAAAGGTTTAGGATAAGCATTTAATCGATTATGGACGATGTTCTGATCCGTTGCTCGATTTGTAGGTCCGTTGAAGTCCGCAAAACAATCCGGTTTTTCTTACCTCCAGTGAACAGATTGCCCAAAAGAGCAGCAAGTGGCAAAGAACCTGCCTTTCCTGCATTCCACCGAAAATTCCTACCGTTCAGAGGGTAAATTTGATAGTCGGCTGCTTTGCCCCTTACTTTGTTGTCAGAACACCCAAATTTTATACCTATGAAATCCTCTATGCTATGCGTGCTTGTTTTGGCATGCCTTTCCCTTAACTCCTTATTTTCCCAAGAAGAAGAACTCCAACTTACTTCGAAGGACAGTATTGTTCAAAGTTCATGGATGGTCGGCCTGGGTTACAACTTTGTTGACGATTCCGGTGATATGTTGGATAAGCTGTTTTCGTTCGATGAGCAATGGAACGGGCTTATCTATCCGTCCCGTCTTAGCATGGGCCGGTATTTCAAAAGCGGTATCGGTGTGGAAGGTATCGCCACCTATAATAAATATAAGGTCGGCAAATTAATTGATAATGCCAACCAACTTGTTACAACCGACTATTTCGGTCTCGATGCACGTTTGTCATACGACCTGAACAAGATTATTGGTGAAACCGCTTGGTTCGACCCCTATTTGGGCGTCGGATTAGGCTATACCGATGCCAATAACCAGCCCCGTGGTACCTATAATGCCATCATTGGCTTCCGGATTTGGTTTTCCGACCGATGGGGACTCGACCTAAACTCTTCCGGAAAATGGGCCATGGACATCAACGATGCTTCCAACCACCTACAACATGCCGCCGGTGTGCTCTATCGTTTCGACATCGAAAAAGGTCTATCTAAAAAAGGTGAGGAGAAGTTGGCACTGATCGAAGCCTTGGCAGCCGAAAAACAGCGGAAACAAGACTCCCTCGCCGCGGCAGACCGCACCAAGGAAGCCGCTGCCCTGGCCGAGCGATTGGCCCGGGAAAAAGAAAACGCACGCTTGGCCGCTGTAGAGAAAGCGAAAATAGATGCCGAAAACCGTAGAAAACAAGAAATAGAAGACGAAATCGAAGCTTTGGGCTTAGTATATTTCGCCTTCAATTCATCCTACCTTGATTCCGAATCCAAGCAAATTTTGGATGCCCTGGCGACCCTTTTAACCGAATATAATGGGGTAACCTTAGAGGTCAGCTCCTATACCGATTCCAGAGGCACCTCAGACTATAATGACTGGCTTTCCAAACGACGGGTCGAGCATACGGTAGCCTATCTCATCAAACAGGGCATAGCCTCTGAAAGATTGATACCAGAGAGCTACGGCGAAGAAAATCTACGCAATGAATGCGATGATAACACCTATTGTCCCGAGGAGAAGCATAAAATTAACAGGAGGTCGGAGTTCAAGGTGTTGAAGCTATGAGCCCCACGGCACTCCCAACTCGGCCCACCACTCTTTTCTGAACCAACCATGGAACTTGCATATAGTATCGGGGCCTGCTAATGGGCCCCGAACGTGTTGGAAGTTTTTTGAGAGGATTTCGGTTAGCTACACTCGTTCGTGACGTTAATAGCTTGTTCTTGTGGCAAAAAGCTTTAAAAATGGGGCCATAGAGAGACCCGGGATCAGGTAGGATTTTTTATTTTACTTTCCGAATATAGTCCGCTATTTCTTCCGAAATCAACTCCCGGCCCCGTGTATTCCAGTGGTGGTCATAGACGAGGTTGGTGGGTTTTTTGGCTTTTCTAAAACGATCGGCAAAATCGATATAATGGATGTGGTGTTCCCTTAAATAGTTCAAAAATCGGGGAGGTGTCTTTCGACTGTCCAGCAAAATGGCGGTCTTGCTTTTATCGAAGCCATATAGATCGATAAGGCTTTGAAAATTGGCGATGCGTTCGTCGTCCCTTTTTCTTTTTTCGTCGGCGGTCTCCTTCTCCAATGTATTGGTCTTATAACCCTCTTGGGTGTCGTCGAAGGCATCTCCGCCCTGAGCCAATTTTTTGAGGGGTTCGATGATTCCGATTTTGGAGCTGTAGGCCAAGAGTTTGATGTGGTCGCGCAGTTGGAACAGGGGAGAGGAGAGCATTTTGATTCGGGCGTGGTTCGGCTCGTACTTCCCGCGGTTCAGATCGTTTTCGTAATTAAGGTAGTATATGATCTCGTCGATCAGCTTAAAGTCTTCCGCATAGGCATGTACCAGATGAATCTGGTTGGCAAAATCGTAACCTGCATACCCGTATTTGTAAACCTCTATACCCTTTACCTTTCCCTCGATTCTCTTTCCGATAGAAGTGTCATAATCCTGATGGAAGCCTTCGATAAACGAGTCACCGATCAAGGCCACCTCGTATTTGTCTTTGCCGGGCTCGAATTCACGATGCGAATTGAATCCCGATTTATTGATATGGAATTCCGAGAAGTTCTGGTTGCGGTTTCCCGTTACCGCATATCCCGTGTGGTTCGGCACCCTTTTTTCAACACCGTATTCATCGATAAACCGCGGCGGGTCTTCGGTGTAGAGATGGAATATCCGCACAATACCTTCCAATATAAGAAGGATCAAGAAGATATAGAGTATTGATTTTAGAATAAATTTTTTCACGGGAATATCCTATTAAAACTGAAAATAAATAAACGACCGGTTGACGCCATCGTCATAGAACAATAATATACCCAAAACAACAAGCACGTACAAGAGAAGCCTCACTATCCGTGATTTGAATCTAAAGGGATTCCGTTCATCCTTCCGTATCAAATATTCATAAAAGGTGAATACGCCGATGAGGATGAAAAAATCAAGCATACGGTATCCCATGGGATGTACATAAGGTTCGTAGCTGAAATCCGTAAAGATGCGGTCAATATAGCCGAAAGCCTCGCTGATGGAAGGTGACCGGAAGAATATCCGCGAAAAAGTGACGAGGGCAAAAGTCAAGAGAACCTGAAAGATTTCAGTAAGGGTCGGAAACCAGGTATCCTGCCCTATGACATTATCTGAATAGAGGCGGTTGCGGCCCATTAAGAACACAGGAATGTACAATAGCGCGTGTAGGCCGCCCCAGAACACAAACGTCCAGTTCGCGCCGTGCCATAGGCCACTGACCAAAAAAATGATACAGATATTCCGGACGGATTTCAGTCGGCTGACCCGGGAGCCTCCCAAGGGAATGTAGATGTAGTGCCGAAACCAAGTGGAAAGCGATATGTGCCATCGCTGCCAATATTCGGCCATATTCCTTGAAAAATTGGGAAACTTAAAATTGGACATCAGCTCGACCCCGAACAGTTTGGCCGTACCGATGGCGATATCGGTGTATCCGCTAAAGTCGCCGTACACCTGAAAGCTGAACAGGGTGACGCCGAGGATTAGGGTCGAGGCGGAATAATCGGTGTAGTTCGCAAAAATATCGTCCACGATCGGCGCCAATGAATCGGCGATGACCAGTTTTTTGAAAAAGCCCCATAAGATCAGTTGGAGTCCCCTGGAGGCTTGGGCGTAGGTGAATACCCTTCGGGTATTGATCTGGCCCAACAGGTCCGAGGCCCTTTCAATGGGGCCGGCGACCAACTGCGGAAAAAAGGCGACGAATGCGGCGAAGGAGACGAAATTTTTGGTCGGTTCCAGCTTTTTATAGTAAATGTCGAAGGAATACGACATAGTCTGAAACGTATAGAACGAAATACCGACGGGTAGGATGATACGTAGTGTCCATACACTTTTGAATCTGATAGCCCACCGAGGCGAAGGCATCGACGAACGAATCGACAAAGAAATTGTAGTATTTAAAAAAGCCCAACAGCCCGACATTACAGATGACGCTGACCCAGAGCCAGATTTTGGCTTTTCTCTTATCATCTAGGTTTTTATAGATGTACTGCCCCACGTAGAAATCCAGCGCGGTACTGAAGGCGATCAGGAACAGAAAGCGCCAGTCCCACCAACCGTAGAATACATAGCTGGCGATTATGATCAATAGGTTCTGTACTTTCAGGCTCTTTTTAAAGACGAACCAGTAGAGTACGAACACTAAAGGCAGAAACAGTAAAAACTCAAGGGAATTAAATAGCAATTTTGGTTCTGTTTAAGGTTTGGCCCTTTGACTGTGCTCAGGGTGACAGGTTTGGTGGTCCTTACTGTAACGTCGCCAAAGTCCGTTTAGTTTTACAGTAGAGATAATATTTATCGGTTTCGTCGGTGGCATATACTTTAACGTCCCGATAATGCCCATCGTGGAGGTATAGATATTCGAAGACCAGTAAGCGTATATGACTATTTTCAGGGGCGTCTAGAAGTATTTCAGGAGTAGTGGCGATCGGTGCGCTATCTTCCATTTCGGCGAACGTATAGCTTTTGTTTTCTCAGGGCTGGAGTCTTGTTCTTGAACCGGTAGGTCATCCGGTGCAGTTTCTCGTTGACCTTCCTTTCCCGTAGCCATTGTTTAAGGTCAAAGAAATTTTTCAGTGAAAATGCGATGGTTCGGGCGAGTAATGAGCGTGCATCGTAGTAGATATGGTATTGAAAATCGTATGTTTCGGTGGCCCATCGGGACTTATAATCGAAATATCCCTTTGAAAAATCAAAAATCCTTATCTTGTTTTCAAGGCACCACTCCAAGAGCCCCATAATGGTTATCGATCCCAAATGGAACTTGGCGTAATCGATATCGAATACCGTGATGGCATCGAAAAGGATATCCTCCGAAAAAAAGTTCAAGGTGACCCCTATGGGAATATCTTCGTTATAGATGACGAACAGCGAGGCTTTATTTTCCAAAAGCATCGGATAGGTCACTTCATAATAGAACTGCCATTCCTTCGGTTCGAGGTTGTTGTTGGTGATCTGCTTGTCGTCGAAACGTTTTTCGAGCAGTTCCCTAAAACTTTGAAAGACCTGATCGTAGGTTGCCTTGGTTATTTCGCCTCGGTACATGACATAGCGCACTTCGAAGGAAGCCTCGAATCGCTTTTTATATTTCTTTAGTTTATACCGGCTGCTCTTACTGAAGGTAGTAAGCAAATAATCGTTCAAGCTTGTAAAGCCTTGGAGGTCGATCAGAAAACCCGGGTATTGCTTGGTGCGGTGTAGGGCAAGATCCGTAGCGAGAGGGCCTGTACCGACCTCAAAATAAGTGGGGACATCATAAATGAGGAACACTTTTCTCCGGAAATCGTCGGAAGCTTCCGGCGCCAGCTTATAATCGATTCCTTTGGTCATGGTCTTACCTACATTGGTGAACAAAGGAAGCAACCGGTTTTTGGTAAAGGTCAGCGAAGGCAGGAATTTAAAGCTACGCCCGGCCTTTTCAGAAGAAAAATGTCGGATCCAGATAGAGGTGAAACTTTCGGATAGAAAGGGATTGTGATGGATCAAGGTACTGTAAGGATTAAGGGTAGTTTGAAAATCAATACTTGTCTTTGATCATTTCGCGATAGGCCGGAAAGAATTCCGTTCCGTCATCGGGGTTTTCGGTGGGATGGTTCCCGGATTCGGCCACCAGCTGGTCGTAAACCTCCTGGTTTACGACGTATTTCCAAAAATGGGCCGGTTTATAGTCCTTGGAAAAAGAAGCCTTGAAATCAAAAAGCGAATCGCGTTTTACCCCCTTCCCCCCTCCGAGGTTGAAATAGGTATAGTTTTCTGCGGTCGCCCTTATACGCATCTCGTCGATAAGCAATTTTATAGGGTTCAGGGGCAGGTATTCCTCCTTACAGCCCGAAAGATGGTATTGAACGATATTGTCCGTTTTGATGAAAAGGGCGCCGCCGATCAATTCTCCCGTTTCAGAATCGGAACACAGCAGCAGTTCTACGTCAAAGAAGGAACTGATCATCAGTTGGTAAAAATAGCGTTTGTCGAAAAAATAATAATCCTCCGCATCGACCCTGCGCATATTTTCATAATACATCTCTATGAACTCCTCGATCTGACTATTCTCAGTGCCTTCCACTATAGTATAAAGTCGCCGGGCCTTGTTGATATAAGTTTTCAGGCGGCTGCTATATTTCTGCCTTTGGATGTCGAGGGGAAGGGTCAGGTCGATATTCACCACCACACCGGGGCTGCTGATGGTGCCGATGTCCTTTAAAAGGTTTGATTGGTAATCGATATAGGGATGCAATCGCGTAAAAACAGAAACGATTCTATTGTCTAGAAGAAAACGTTGGAGCTCAGCTTTAAAATGGGTATTATCGAAATTGGACGGATTACCATCCTTAGACTTGCATAATGGCCCTGCGTACCCGTACACCGATGTGGCATCGCTATAACTGGTACCCTTTATCTTACGTACCAATAGGGGAAGGGCTATCATGGTATCCCCTTCCCTATAAGCAAAAAGCACGGGTTTTTCACCCTCCTTTTTAGAAAGGAAATGGTAATAATAGGTATAGTAAAAATCAAAATGACCTATCAGCTTGATAAAGCTGTTCCATTCCTCCCTGTCCGTGATAATTTCGATCATTGAATAGATACTGGTTTGCAAAAGTACACTGTTAGGTTCATAACTTCTAATGGTGGCCGGGGTAGTTTGGACCGTAACTTTTTCGAGGGACAAAACTACAAAATAGAGTTCGCTCATAAAAGTGAGAATACCCTGTCATCCCTATGACATTAGACCACATGAAATTCGTCAAATGACAGCACAAAATTTTGAGGCATCTTCGATTTGTCGAAATGTAAATATGCGTCATGATGCACGTTGAGGCCGTTATCGATCAGACCTATGGTTTTCCAGCCCAATCGGTTCGGGGCGATAAAATCCTTTCGGAGGTTATCGGCGACGTAACAATAAGTACAATCCATAAAGTGATCTTCAATTATTTTAAAATTTCCTTCTCCAGGTTTCTCCGCACCCGTTTCCTCCGAGATAACGATTTTATCAATAAAGTCCGAGAGACCCAAGGTTTCCAACTTTTTACGTTGTATAGTACTGCTGCCGTCAGAAATTATACCTATGTGCCCTTTTTTTTCCTTAATCCCCTGAAAGGTATTCCGCACCCCTGGGAATGGAGATAGAACTGGATTATGATTTCGGTACATAGAAAATAATTCTGCCTTAATTATTTTATAATTTTCAGTAATATATCCAAAGACATCCTCATCGCTTCTATAAAGGGAAATCATTCTTGCCAAAAGGGGCTTCCAATTTCTGCGCTCCAATTTTTTTGCTATTTCGATAAAGGCGGAGCGCAGATAGTCCGTTTCGTTATATAGTGTATCGTCGAGATCAAAAACCATTACCGACTTTTCATTTACTATGATATCCATGCACTAAAATTTCATCATCATAGCGGATCATCAAAAGGTTGCGTTCCCAGCAATCGAAGCGGGGGCCTATTTTTTCATTCCTTAGAAATTCCTTTATAATCCATTCTGGATAGTTGGCGCCGGCTAGATATGATAGCGGGAACCCTCCGCCGAATCTAGGGTTGATCTCAATGCCGTAAATCTTCGGTTCCGTTTTGTGCATGAAGAATTGTGCTGTCAAACATCCTACGGCACCCCTGATAAACGGTAGTCGTTCCATCAGGTATGGCAAGAGTTCATTATCGACCGTAAGGGCCTTATTGACCTCTCCATCACGTATTTCCAGGCGCTTTCTCGGAACGATACACTTGAGTTCGTTATCTCGCCCGTAATAGAGGTCGCAAGTATATTCGTCGTAAAGATTATGATCCAAATATTCAAGGAACATCAACTTTTCGTTCTGAAAATGATATTCTGTCAGATCTTGTTTTTTCTCTATCAGAAAGTTGTCAACACTTCGGCTACCGTCAAAGGGTTTAAGGAATAGGGGCAAGCGATAATTACTTTTATCGTATTCCTTAGCGGTGGCAATTCCGACCGTTTCAAAATATTCATGTGTTTTTCTTTTGTCCCTACACTTTCCAATAAATTCCTCGGATCCGATGACCGCTGTCATTCCGTTCTCCTCAAAAAGGGCCTTATTTTTTGTCATGGGAAGCAGTTCGGCGTCGATGGTAGGTATGACCAACCGAATATCTCTCGCCCTACATTGCCGGATCATCGTATCGGGATAGTCGGGATGGGTCACTAGGGGCACCTCAAAAAACCCATCCGCCACATGGCAGGCGGCCGAAAGTTGAGGGTCGGCATCGGAAGCGAATATCTTTCCCTGCGGATAGATCTTTTTCAGTTCTTTCTGAAAGG
Organism: uncultured Flavobacteriaceae bacterium; assembly: GCA_963764285.1. Lineage (GTDB taxonomy): Bacteria > Bacteroidota > Bacteroidia > Flavobacteriales > Flavobacteriaceae > Pricia. The sequence continues at coordinate 6,771 of CAVXSA010000007.1, read as the reverse complement.
CCCGTACCAAAGAAACCCGTCTACCGGCAGAAGAGATTAATATATTCATCATGCGAAATTATAAAAAGTTCGGAACATTCTGATGAACGGATTGATCAATGGTTTACGGTTAAAAACGAATACCAGCAACGAATAGCCTACCCCATGGTAATCGTCCCCTAAAAACTTTTTAAGGGGATAGGCGTCTATTTTCTCGAAACCCTCAAGCATTTCAGGAATTTTTTTCACGGAGATGTCCGATTTCATCAATCGAACCATTAAAAAGAATACGAACGATTGCTGCCTGGTCTTAAGACGTTTGATACAGGCTTGGGCATCTTTGTGGTCTTCGGGCACTTTTTTAATCAGCCCATCATAGACGTATGCCGCATTCGCATTGTCATAGATGACCTGGTTATAGTGTTCGGGCGTTTTATCGCGCATGGCCGAGGTGGGCAAGATGCGGTAGCGGTGCACGTCGAGGTTGACATGGGCCATTCTTTTCGCCGCGCAGAACAGTTCGGACGTCAAGATGGCATCTTCCATCCATCTGCCTTCAATAAATCGGATGCCGGTCGATAGCATAAATTTCCTGTTAACAATAAACCACCAAATCTCGTTTTGGTGCTTTCGGGAGGCGATATAAGATATACCATCTTGAATCTCCAGGGTATCAATTGGTTCATCAATATTTTCCGAAAAGGGAAAAGGTTTCTGTACTATCGATTTACTATTAAACGTCAAGATGTCAAGATTATTGTTCTCCATAAGTCCCAACAAGGTGGGCAAGGTATTTTCCGCTACATAGTCATCGGGGTCCAAAAAGTAGAGGTATTTTCCCCTGGCGATGTCAAATCCCGAGTTGCGGGCCGCACCGACCCCAGCGTTTTTTTTGTCGATTATTTTGATATGGCGGTGTTGCTGGGCATAGTCTTTGGCAATTTTTAAGGTATCGTCCTCTGACTCGTCGTTCACCACGATAATTTCAAATTGCGAGGGATTTAGATTTTGATGCAACAAGCTGTCAAGGCATTCCGGCAGATAATGCTCCATGTTATAACAGGGGATGACAATACTTAGTTGCATGGGGCTAGTTGTTTCCTTTGAAGAATTCCATCGTTGCACTGGTTTCCGAAGAAATGCCGTCGCGTTTTAGCACCTTCAAAAAAGTAAGCCATAGAATTTTTAGATCCAGTAGAAACGATATATGGTTGACGTACCATACGTCGAGCTCGAACCTTCGAGGCCACGGTACGGTGTTTCTGCCCTTTACCTGTGCCCAACCCGTGATACCCGGCCTTACATCATGTCTTTTGCGCTGTTCGGCACTATACAATGGCAAATATTGTATTAAGAGGGGTCTGGGACCGATAAGGCTCATGTCGCCCTTTAGCACGTTGAACAACTGGGGTATTTCGTCTAAAGAGGTCTTGCGTACGAAATGGCCGATTTTAGTTATACGCTCACCATCGGGCAAGAGTTGGCCGTCGGGGCCTTTTTTATCGTTCATGGACTTGAATTTGATGATAGAGAAAATCTTACCATTTTTACCAGGGCGTTTTTGAACGAAAAAAGCCTCGCCTTTGTTGGCAGCGGTCAACAGGATAAAAGTCAAGACCAGAAGCGGACTTAACAGGGCCAAGATTATAAAAGAAAGTAATATGTCAAGTATTCTTTTGATATAGGGTTGGTACATCTGAAGTGGGTATTTTCAAATTATTTGCTTGTACGAAATACAGCGATTTATTGCTGCAATTTTAGAGGTAAAGGTAAAGATCAACTTGCGGTTATATCGGTTTGCGATCCGTAATGGATTAATCTATGCTTTTTGGATTTCTTCAATAATGGTGTTATAAATAATTTCGCTCGACAAATTTTCTTTCATGTATTGATGCCCGTTTTCGCCCATGGTCTTTCTTAGGGTGGGGTCATTGTAGAGCAAAAGGAGTTTACTCTTTAATGCCTGTGTATTGCCCGCCTCGGCCCATACCCCAGACTTTTTTTGTTCCAATAATTGGCCAAAATCGGTGTTAGTATCGATCGATGCCAAAATGGGTTTTTTTGCGTTGTAATATGACAGTGCTTTTGACGGAATGTTCGGGATAGTAAAGTTTTCGCTGAGCGATATGAGTCCGACATCTGCCATTTGTACCAGTTTTAGGTATTCTTTGGATGGTATCGAAGCTTTCAAAATAATGTTTTTTACATTTTTCCTTGCTATCAGTTCTTCGAGGTGCTGGCTTTTCGCGCCGCGCCCGATAATCACGAAAACCATATTCTCAATATCCGAACAGGCGATGGCGAGATCAACGATATTCTCCATTTTTTGGGGCAGGCCGATGTTACCGCCGTAAATAAGTACGAACTTATTTTCCAGGCCCATCTTGGTTTTTAATTGGGTAAGCGATTCTTCGGTTTCCAGGGGCACTATATCGCCCCAGTTGGGCAACAAATGTAATTTTTGGTGTGCCAGGTTCGGGTTATGCCTTTTAATAAATTCAATATTTCCTTCCGACATACAGCCTATCCGGTCGCAGATATGGTATAAATTTTGTTCTTTTTTTCTAAAGTACTTATGTACGAACCCGTTTTTCTTCATCAGTCCCAAATCCACTGCGTTCTGTGGAAAAATATCACGGAGTATCAAATAGACTTTTGCCCTTGATTTTGCCTTGAGCCAAGCCACAACACCATATAGGGTAATCGGTGGGGTGGGAATGATGATCAGGTCAAAATCGAGACTGAGGTTGTGCTTTTTTATGGCTTTTTTGTAAAAATAGGGAAGTAACAAATTGGCGATGCCCTTTCGTATGATATTAACCCTAAATAGGGGCAGGGTACGTACACGAATGACCTTTATGCCGTCTTCTATCTGAAGCCCTGATTCCGTTCCGTCACGGTTGGGGGCGACTACTGTAATATCATGGCCATGATCGTCAAGCCGGGCCACTAACTGGTTGTAAAGGTAGCCCTCCCGGTCCATTTTAGGAAAGGTCAAGGCCAAAAAGATTATTTTCATAGTGGGTTACGATTTAGACCAGACGACCCTATTGACGTAATCTACGTAAGAAATGATGATACGAACGACTTTTTCGCTTACGTTGGGCATAGAATAGTCGGATACTTGCCTGAAATTTCGATTGGGGTTTCTTTGTTGTACTTTCATGGCCGCCAGGGCCTGCATGATACGTTCGGGATGCAGTCCGACCATCATTACCGAAGCTTCTTCCATGGCTTCGGGCCTTTCATGTGCCTCCCGGATGTTGAGCGCCCTAAAATTTAGGATGGACGATTCCTCTGAAATGGTTCCGCTGTCCGATAGAACGGCAAAGGAATGGTATTGTAGCGCGTTATAATCGGTAAACCCCAGAGGCTTTAGGAACTGGATGTTCTTATGGGCCTCGACCTTGTTGGAATCTAACATGTTCCGGGTTCGGGGATGTGTAGATACGATAATGGGGTAGTCGTAAGTTTCCGCGATAAGGTTTAGGGATTCGATAAGTCCTTCGAAATTCTTGGGATTGCCGATATTCTCCTCACGATGCGATGAGACCACGAAATATTTCTCCTTTTCCAGACCCAATTTCTCCAACACATCGGATGCTTTGATTTTGGGGAGAAATTGCTGCAATACCTCATACATAGGGCTTCCGGTCTTGATTACCCGATCCGCGGGCAATCCTTCTCGAAGTAGGTACTCCCTGGCAATATCGCTATAGGTTAGGTTCACGTCCGACACATGGTCAACAATTTTGCGGTTGGTCTCCTCCGGTACGCGCTGGTCAAAACAACGGTTACCCGCCTCCATGTGAAAAACGGGAATCTTCCGTTTTTTAGCGGGAATGGCGCACAGGCATGAATTTGTATCGCCCAGCACCAAAAAGGCATCTGGGGCGATATCTTCGAGCAGGGGATCGATTTTTATGAGGATGTTACCCACCGTTTCCGCTGCGTTTTTTCCCGCAGCATTCAGAAAATGGTCCGGTTTACGGATGCCGAGGTCCTCAAAAAAGATCTCGTTCAGCTCGTAATCGTAATTCTGGCCGGTATGTACCAAAATATGGTCGATGGCTTCATTGGCGTCCAAAGCGTTGAGCACGCAAGACAGACGAATGATTTCAGGCCGGGTCCCGACGACGGTAAGGACTTTTAATTTTTTCAAGGCTAGAAAGGGTTTAAGGGTTATACATCTTCAAAATAGGTATCTGAATCATCCGGGTCGAACGGCTCGTTGATCCAGAACAGAGTTATCAATTCATCGTCGCCGATATTTTTTATGTTGTGGGTAGTCCAAACGGGCATATCGACATAGGCGGGTTCTGCTCCGTCTAAATAGTAGTCGATTACCCGATCGGTCCCGATTTTGCGCAATTGGATCAGGGCCTTGCCACTTATGACCGCAAAGCGCTCCGCTTTTCGGGTGTGAAAATGGTTGCCCCGGGTAATATCAGGAACGGTGGTCGAGAAAGAAAATTGTCCGCTGGTACGAGTTCTTGCTATTTCTACGAAACTGCCCCTAGAATCTGTATGTTGGGTGTACTTGACGGGGTAGTGGTCTTCTGGAACATAGCAGCGAAAGGTGTTGAACAGAGCCTTTTCAAAGGAATCTTCTAAATTCGGGAAAACCCCGTTTTGCATATAATCCTTTTGATAGCCCTGAAGTAGTCCGAGTATTTCAGACACTTTTTTATGGCTGGTCGGGGCTATGGCCAATTCATAACTATTTTTTCCGATGGACTTTGAATTCCCTTGGCCTTTTATCGTAGCTATAAAGAGCGCTACCAACTCGTTGATATAGATCAGGCCTACCTCGCCGTCTTTGATAATGGTGGGTTCTTCGTTATGGGCGACCTTATGGCAAAATGTGGCCACGACCGAATTGTAATCGGGCTTGCCGAAAGGACCGAATACATTGGGAATGGTCAGGGAGGTGAACTTTCCTCCGCTGTTACCGGACCATTCTATAAAGTGCTGTTTCCCTTCTTTTTTTGATCTGCCGTACAGATTATCCCGTTCTTCTTGCGATGATGAGGAAAATAAAATATGCGGGGTCGCCTTTTTCGCTTCACAGGCGGCTATCAGCTTATCGACCAGGGCCAGGTTGGTATCGTAGATTACTTGAGGGTTTTCATGCCGGTTCATGGCAGCTAAGTGGACGACGACATCACATTGGGAAACGAATTTTTCCAGTTCATCCTTATTGTCGAAGAAATCACGTTCGAACGGTACTAGTACTACCGATTCGTCCAAATCTAGGGTGGTATAGAGATGATATCCCATAAAACCGGCCTGGCCCGTAATTCCAACTTTTATTTTGTGTTCCATAAATACTAATATTTCCAAATTTCAATTAATACCTTCACCTTTATCAGCCCCAATCCACATCCCACTGTTCGATCGGATACCTAAAATCGTCTTCCTTGGATTCGTCCAAATAAAAATTGGAGAAAACCATTAGTGTTGAACCTTCTTCCATTCCTTTGAAACCATTGGCGTATCCACCGGGTATTTTAAGTATCCTAGGTTTTTCGGCATCCAATATAAATTTTTCGGAACCTATAATCTTGGAGGGATTGTTAAGATTATCCGGTTTGATCAAGTGCACCGTAAAAGATCCCCTAAGGCAATAAAACCATTTTTTTTCGTCTTTGTGGGCTTGCCAGGCCCGGACTGTAAGGGTATCTGCAGGAGCGATTTCATAAAACCGCACGATTTCGCGCATATCAAAGCTATTGAAAAAAAGCAATTTTCCGCGCTCATCCGAAAAACCAGTTCCTTCTATGGGCGGAGGTAGGGGCATTTAGAGTAGTTCTTTGATATAATCGAGGTTCAACAGAGTATTTTTCAGGGCCTCATCGGTCAGCTGGGTGGTATTGTGGGAATGATAATCCTCGATGGCGCTGATATCGGTCTCCCCCTCCGAGAAATAGCGATTGTAGTTGAGGTCGCGATTATCTGCGGGAATCCGATAGAATTCCCCCATATCCTGGGCCTTTTGCATCTCTTCGCGGGTACATAGTGTTTCGTACAATTTTTCACCGTGACGGGTCCCTATAATCTGGATGTCGTTATCGGCCTTGAAGATGTCTTTAATGCTCTGGGCCAGGTCGCCGATGGTACTGGCAGGGGCCTTATTGACGAATAGGTCTCCCTGATTACCATGTTTGAAGGCGAAGAGGACGAGATCTACGGCATCTTCCAAGGACATTAAAAAACGGGTCATGTTGGGGTCTGTAACGGTCAACGGCGTTTTTTCCTCTATCTGTTTTACGAACAGGGGAATCACTGATCCCCTGGAGGCCATTACATTCCCGTATCTGGTCAGACAAACTATGGTATCATCGTTCGGGATGTTCCTTGAAGCGGCAACGGCGACCTTTTCCATTAGGGCCTTGCTGATGCCCATGGCGTTGATCGGGTAGGCGGCCTTATCGGTGCTGAGGCAAATGATGCGTTTTACTTTGTTGCCAATTGCGGCATCTATGGTATTCTGTGTTCCGAAAACGTTGGTCTTGGCAGCCTCGATCGGAAAGAACTCGCACGATGGCACCTGTTTAAGGGCCGCCGCGTGAAAAACGTAATCCACGCCGTGCATGGCCTTATTGATGCTGGAAAAATCACGGACATCACCGATATAGAACTTGACCTTCTCGTTCTTGAGCCGGGTACGCATATCATCCTGTTTCTTCTCATCGCGCGAAAAGATGCGGATTTCCTTGATATCGGTTTCCAAGAACCGGTTGAGCACGGCGTTGCCGAAAGAACCGGTGCCGCCGGTTATAAGTAGGGTTT
>CAVXSA010000006.1:35000-153398 GCA_963764285.1 uncultured Flavobacteriaceae bacterium | reverse complement strand
TCTTTTCGAGCTAACGAAAATCCGTGTCCACCTTTGGGATAGATATGCATCGTGGCGGATACCCCCTTATCCTTTAGGGCCTGAAAGAAAATAAGGCTGTTCTCGACCGGTACGCCGGGATCATCGGCAGCATGTACCAGGAAGGTGGGCGGGGTCTGGGCGCTTACTTGGAGCTCGTTGGAAAAATGCTTTTCAAGGGCGGGATCCGGATTATCGCCCAACAGATTTTTTTCGGATCCTGAATGTTTCGTTGTTTGCGTGAAGGTGATTACCGGATAGATTAAGGCCATAAAATCAGGACGGGCACTATGTGTGTCAATGTCATCAAGGGGATCATATACTTTTTCGTCGTAATGGGTGCCTAAAGTCGATGCCAAATGTCCCCCTGCGGAAAAGCCGATAATACCGATTTTGTCGGGTTGGATGTTAAAATCCTCGGCTTTGCTTCGCACCAATCGTAACGCACGTTGTGCATCGATCAGTGGCACGTTCCATTTTTCTTTCTGGGATTGGTCGGAAGGCAAACGGTATTTGACCACAATGCCAGCTATACCCTTTCCGTTCAAGAATTTAGCAATATCGGTACCTTCCCAATCATAGGCCAAGATGCCGTAGCCGCCCCCGGGAAAAATCAGCATCGCCTTGCCGGTTGCATTTTTTTTGGACGGCAGATAGACTTCGATGGTGGGTTCCTGCACCTTACTGATCCTTACAATATCTTCACTCACATGTTCTTCCTTTTCATCGCTTTGTACATAATTGGGGATCTTCCCCTGGGGCCAGAGAGGCATAATTGTATCTTGGGCCCCAACAGTGGCGCTAAAAAAGAAAGTGGACAAAACAATACAGGTTTTATATTTCATGGATAGACGTTATTTTGTTTATAGGATAGAATAAATATACAAAAAGCTACTAAACGGTTCACCCACTATTTCGAGGCTGCCAAATTGATACATCAGTTGCAGGGCCATTTAAAATCGGCTACTTTATCATTCGATGCAGCACCCAGGTTATAATGCCACCATTCAGTTCGGATGGACCAAAATCCGTTTTTTTCCATAGTTTCCTTGAGCAGTTTTCTGTTGTCCAATATTTGCTGCGGCAGATCGACCATATCGTGATAAGCGCGTTTTCCGAAATAATCGAAATCCGTACCCATATCGAGTTCCTTGCCTTCCAAAGTTTCCAAGGTGATATCGACCGCCCCACCTTTGTTGTGTATCGATCCCTTTTTGGGATTGGCTACGTATTGCGGATTGGGTACGATTTCCCACATTTTATACTGCACCGAATTCGGGCGGTAACAGTCAAAAAACTTGATCCTCATTCCTTTATCGTGGAAATCCCTATTTGCAGCCAGTAATGCTTTAGCGGTCTTTACCCGGGTATAGCATTCGGCGCAATCATAGACCTTTTCCTTTAAAAAATTGTTTTTGGTGGCATAGCGCATGTCATAGGCAAAACCATCGCTAAAATCGGCCAAGCGAACGAAGGTCGTATCGGCCAAGCCTTCAAAACTACGAAATGATATTTGGGGCTCGAATCCTTGTTTATCAGGTATGGAATCTATTTCTTTCCTGCCATTCTCGATTATCCGTTCCTGCTTTTTCTCTTGGGATGGGTTTTCTTTGCATCCATAGAAAAGAATACTTGATAGGTATAAGATGAAAACATTACGGATTATTCGTTGGTTTTTGCTGTGCTCCAGTTTCATCACTCTTTTTCTTCTTTATAACGATTACCCAATCTTTATCGCTTTGTCCGTTATAGGCAGAAAGTTCTACGCTATTGGGTTTGGTAATCTTCCACCCCTCGTTTTCTTTATCGTGCAACATGCCACCTTTTTTGGGATCATAGAAGGCGATCATATACGCCCCATCCCCGATTTGGAGATCGGTGGTCTCGTTTTTGGGAAGATATACTAGATAAAATTCATCCTTTTGGGCAAAACAATAGGCCTTTTTATTGCTTAATAATTCGTCGTGGTTCTGCATTTCCCAAAAAGGCAGGTAGTCGTTAAAAAAAGTTTTGGCGTTATTACTGATATCCCACCATTGATCCCGTGCCCTAAAATCTTCGGCTCCCAGATCGTTATTGGGGATATCGGAACCTCCATAATACCAAGAGGTGCCCGCCCCCCCTGACATCAGGCTGCCCCAAAGGCTGGTATGCATGACCGCATTGTAATTGTTGTTGGACGCTGTATCGGTGGTCACGCCAATTTGGGAAGGGCCGATCTCATCCAAATATACGACCCAAGGCCACTTTGCTTTCAAGGATTGATCTCGCCATTTTTTGATTTCTTGGTGTATTTCAGTGGTATCGTACATCTGTAAGGACGGAATCTCAAAATTTTTAAAGCCCAACAAAGGCCCAAAGGTTTCCTGAATTGGATCCAAGGGTCGATCTTCTATCTTTTTGCCGGTCACCCGAACATGGTTGTGCACCGCAATGGGATGTTCGTATGGATCCATTGCGTCAATATAGGAAGCATACGCTTTCAATTGTTCGGTGCTCCGGTTGGTCTCCTCCCCCAGATTCCAAACAATGCCTAAATGATGGCCGAACCGTGCTACAAGTTCTTTGTAATACAATTTTCGCTCCGGCCCTAGTTCGCCTTTGTTCAAGAGGGTGTCGTTTTCGGTCTCTTGGGTAAAAAGGTTCATGGCGATGCCGAGGCCGTCCATATGTGTGAATACCTTTTCCCACTGTGCCAATTTACTGACATCGTATCTTGTTGGATTCTCCTGGATCCGTCCACGGCCATACATCGTCGCCGTCGCCGTGAACGTTCATCGTCATAAAATACAAGCTGTTCATTCCCTTTTCGGCCAAGTAGTTCAACGCACCGACAATGGACCCCCCCCTGTCATCTCCCCACAGCGGATCCCCTTTTTTCCAGTCGTTCTTATGCGAAGGGTACTCATGTAGGCCTTCGTGTAGTGTAGGTGTCTCCGCCCCACCGTTGTCGAAAGTTCCGTCGAATCCTGAGTAGGCCAAAAAGTTTTCGGGGCTGCCGACCCCATTTTTCAGGAAGGGCTTTCCAGTTTCAGATTCCTCTAAATAATGCTTTCCGACATAGGCCAATTTTCCGGTTTTATAGAATCCCGTCGCGGTGGAATCTACCGCGGCGATCTCAAAATTTCCAGTGGATTTCCAAATGGCTTTTTTCTTTTCCTTCAGGGGATCCAAGGCCAGTCCGATATCCGTACCTTCCGCCAGATAGGCCTCGAATTCCCATCGCCCCTCGATATGCGGCGCAAATTTTACCTGCCATTTATCACCGCTCTTGGCACTGCTGTCGGCAGCTTCTCCATCAGCGGCAAAATATCCGTGTACGGTAAAAATATCGGTGCCCTTACGAAATTTCACCAATAACGCATAATTCAAGAAAGGATTGATGGAATCGGTTTCAGAAACTTGTGGCCCATCAAAGGTGAGCGTAAGGGGCTGCCATTTTTTTAAGGTCCCTTCCAGAACGTAATTTTGGATTTTTTCCGGAGTATTACAGCTCGAAAGCCACATAATAAGCATACCGAGCAACACCAAAAAAGGATATGATTTTTGATAGTACATTCGTAATAGTTTGGTTTTGTCGCCCTTAAGATAGCAATTTTTTTTATTGCGAAAACGGCCTCTTACCGCATTTCGGTATTCGATTTTATCGTTATATTGAACCCTCGTAAGCAGGCCCTAATACCTTTTGACTTACACTTTTACGAACAAAAGCTACTTATACCATGAATATTCGTTGGATTATCGCGGTCATTTCCGTAATGATTGTAATGATTGGCTGTAAAGAAGAAAAAGCAAAGTCGGAACAAAAGGAGGATATCCGGACTTATAAAAAGCCCAGTATCGTTCTGATTCTGGCCGATGACCAAGGATGGGGAGACCTGGGCAGCAACGGAAATACCAACCTAAAGACCCCGAACATCGACGCCATAGCAAAAAATGGCATCTCTTTCGAGAACTTCTATGTACAACCGGTCTGCTCTCCGACCCGTGCGGAGCTTTTGACCGGAAGATATTTTCCCCGCACCGGGGTCTATTCCACCTCCGCAGGTGGGGAGCGTATGGACTACGACGAGACCACTCTGGCGGAAATACTGCAGAAAGCGGGATATCGGACCGCCGCTTATGGAAAATGGCACAACGGAATGCAACCGCCCTACCACCCTAACGCTCAAGGATTCGACGATTTTTATGGATTTGCATCCGGGCATTGGGGAAATTATTTCAGTCCCATGCTGGAGCATAACGGTAAAATCGTAAAAGGCAACGGATTTTTAGTGGATGATCTTACGGACCACGGACTGGAATTCATCGAAAAAAATAAGGGGAATCCGTTTTTTCTATATCTGCCCTTTAATACCCCGCATAGCCCCATGCAAGTTCCCGATGAATATTTTAATCGGTTTAAGGACGGAGAGCTAAATCTCTTTTCGGATGAAAAGGATGACGAGGATATCGACTTTACCAAAGCCGCCTTGGCCATGGTAGAAAATATCGATTACAACATCGGGCGAATCATGGCCAAACTGCGCAAACTGTATTTGGAAGACGACACCATCGTCATCTATATGACCGACAACGGCCCCAACAGTTTTCGATGGAACGGAGGCATGAAGGGAAAAAAAGGCGATACCGACGAAGGTGGGGTACGATCTCCTTTTTACATACAATGGAAAGATTCGCTTGTCCAGGGAAAAAAGATTTCAGAAATCGCCAGTGCCATAGATGTGCTGCCTACCCTGGTGAATTTAGTTGGTGTGCCACCGATTACCGCCAAACCCATCGACGGAAAAGACCTCACTCCCTTGCTATTCGAGGCAAATCCCCATTGGATCGACCGGTTGATCTATAATCATTGGAACGGAAAAACAAGCCTACGGACCCAACAGTATCGCCTGGATGTTGAAAACCGGCTCTACGATATCCAGAACGACAGGGGACAAAAGACCGATATTTCCGCTCAGCGGCCACAACTGAAGGATTCTTTGGTACAGGCAAAAAAAGATTGGCTGAAAGAGGTCGATCCAAAAACGAAGGAAACCGATGCCCGGCCGTTCACAATAGGTCATCCACGTTTTCTTTATACCCAATTGCCAGCCCGGGACGGCATCCCCCACGGCACTATCGAACGTAGTAACCGATTTCCCAACGACAGTTTTTTCACTAACTGGTCAAGTACCAAGGATTCCATTACCTGGGATGTCGAAGTACTGGCGGACGGTCATTTTGAAGTCGAACTGTACTATACCGTCTCCGAAAAAAATCTAGGATCCATTGTTGAGCTCAGCTTAGGTAAAAGCAAGATCGCTAAAAAGATAACCAAAGCGAACGACCCGCCCTTAAAAGGCAGGGAAAACGACCGCGTGCCCCGACAGGAATCCTATGTCAAGGATTTTAAGCCGATGGACTTCGGCACGATGGTGCTGAAAAAAGGAAAGGGTACCCTGACCTTAAAAGCACTGGATATCGCCGGGAAAGGAGTAGCGGATGTCCGGCTATTGCTGTTTCATCGGGTGGAATGAAAAACGCCCACCTCATTCGGATTCCAAGACCGCACTATCTGAATATCCGATTCGTTCGGCCTTGGCCAGAAACGGAATATCGGCGGGTAATGGTTCGCTGTACACGTTCCAAACGGAATCTTGGGGTTGCTTCCAAACAATAGTGGCGTCCGCTTTTTTGGAAATCAGTCGGATGCTATCGTTTTTTTCCTCCATTTCCAAAGGCGGTAGTTTTGGGGGCGCCCCCTCCACTAGCCATTTGTCGATTAGTTCTTTTTCAGGAAAGTGTCCCAGATCCTTGGTATCTTTAATCCATTCGTTGAGGATGTTCCGATAGGCCAATAAGGTATCTTGCAGGTCATTGTTGCCGGCCAAATTGTGCAGTTCGTAAGGATCTTGCCGTAGGTCGTAGAGTTCTTCCTCCGGTTTTACGGGGCTGAGCCACAAATCTTGTACCGGGTTTAACTTTCCGGCTTTGTGCAATTTTCGAAGTTCCTGCATCATGGGCATCTGCTCGCGATAGGCTACCGGCAGGGCATGGCTGATATCGGTATTATAGCTTTTGATGTATTTGTAGTTCTTAGAGCGTACGGCCCGCAAGCGGTCGTAGATTCCATCAAAGCGATCGGAAGAATGAAAGGTATATTTCGGCTTTTTCTCTGTCTCAAACTCCCCGAACTGGGCAACTCCCTGCATCACCTTCGGGGGTTCGATGCCCGCAAAGGAAAGTACTGTCGGAGCATAATCGATGAAACTGATCAGGCGGTCGTCGCGTTCGCCGGCACGGTCGTTTTTAGGAAATTTTATAATCAAGGGCACCAACACCCCGGTATCGTATAAGGCCCGTTTATGTCTCGGGAAAGGGCCGCCGTGGTCGCCGTAGAAGAAAATGATGCTGTTCTCGTAAAGTCCGTCTTCCCTTAAGTCCGCAATCACGGTTCCTATCTGGTCGTCGAGCCGCTTGAGATTGCTATAATTGACCGCCAAATCGTGCCGGACGGTTTCGGTATCTGGAAAATAGGGAGGTACGGACACTTCTGCAGGATTAACGAAGAGTGAATCGTTGCTCCGCTCCCAAATCTGTGATTCGTGGCACACCGCAAAATTGAAAACCGTGAAAAAGGGCTGTCCCTCCGCTCTTTTCCGCCAATGGCGATCCTTGCTGCTTTCGTTCCAGGCGGCATCGGTCTTTTCGAAATTGTAATCTTCCTTGGGACCATTGGCCGTATAGTATCCTGCTTTTCGCAGGTATTCGGGAAACATTTTCACCCCTTGGGGAACGACAGGGGAGTAACTTGGAATATCCAATCCTGGATAGGGCCGGTCGCCCTCACCCCGCCATGGCGCATAAGTACGCATATTGTGCGTTCCGAGCGTTGTGGGATACATGCCGGTAATCAGTGCACTGCGCGCCGGGGCACAAACGGGAACGGGAGCGACCGCATTATCGAACACCACTCCATCCTCGGCCAAAGCTTGGAGATTAGGAAGCGAAATCGTACTGTCGCCATACATCGGAAACCATTGGGGGGACTGGTCCTCGGCGACCAGCCAAATGATATTGGGGGTAGGATTGTTCTGAACAATTCCTTTGGATTGATCTGGATGACAGCTAGAAAATAAAATAGGGAGAAAGCAAAATAAGGCCATCATTCTCATTACATGCGATGTTTGAAGGATTCTCATTTACTTAAATGTAAAAAACTATTGGCCTAAAAAATGGACGAGCCCCGCGCAAACTCTTATTTATATTCCAATCCCTTCAAATACTCCAAACTTTGTGGCACCTGTTCGACCACACTTGAAGACTCGTCCTCGATAAACATATACTCGATTCCTAATTTTTTAGCTTCGGCCACGATTCCCGCAATATCGACCTGCCCCGTACCCAAGACCACGTTGGTCTCCTCGTCTTCATGGCCTGTGTTGTTTCCCTTTACGCCCTTTTCCATATCCTTGAGATGCAGCAAAGTGAACTTGTCAGGATATTTTTTCATAAGGGCCAAGGAATCCGCACCGCCATGCTGCGCCCAAAACACATCGAGCTCAAAGGTGAAATTTTTGGCATGTTGCGCCATATAGTCAAAAAGGGTGCCGTCTTTATACGGACGGAACTCATACCCGTGTGCATGATACGCCAAGGTCATTCCGTTTTCCTTCAACAGCTTTCCGGCCTTGTTAAAAACCTGGGTAGCATGTTTTGTCTCCTTCAGATCCCATTTGTTATCATCATGGGGCACCCAGGCGCACATCACATATTTCGCTCCAAAGGCCTTGGCATTATCGATGACCATTTGCGGATTGTCCTCCAGCTCCTCAAAAGAGGCGCCCACGCTTACCACTTCCAAATTGTTCTTCTTTAAAAGCGCCTCGAACTCCTTCATAGGCATGTCGTACGTGCCCCCGCCCTCTATTTTGGTGATGTCCCAATCCTTGATCAGCTGTAAGGTGCCCGGCACATCGTCCTTGAACTGATTTCGCAGGCTGTAAAGCTGAAGGCCTACTTCTTGTGCGGTAATGGGGCTTGTAAATAAAACAACCCCTAATAAAATAAATAGTTTTTTCATCTTAATATTTTACGATTAACAAATAACTCTTGCAACTTGAACAGCTACGAAGTAGCGATTAAACCTTGAATATCCTACAATCTGCCACCTTAGACCTCTTAACTTATTCCCGTGTGCCGCGCAAAGTGTAAGCATGGAAACTACTTTGATACAGATTGAAACTTTAAACTTCTAGGTCAGCAGCTTCCCGTTCTCGTCCCATTCAGCGATCTCGTTTCGCTTGCTCTGGTCAACGCATTTGGCGATCCATGCGGGGTCGTAAGCCATACCATGCCTGTCAAGAACCTCTTGTGGTACGCCGTCCCAAACGTTGGGCTGGTTGCCTTTGTAGCCCAGGTCGGCAATACCGACTTTGGAGGTATAATAGCCGCTGACGGTCAGATTGCGCATCAGGGCGAAAAATTGGATTTCCAAGGGCTGTTCATCCAAGGGCACCTCCATATCATGATAGCAGATTCTATCGCAGATTTGCTTTTGTTGTTCCAGGGAGGCGGATTTGAATTCCTTTCCGAATTCGGTGTTACTGGTATGGTCGAGCCACATCAAACCGCCCAACAGCGTGGTCTGCATTTCGGGAATGTCCTTCCCCATAAACTCGATAAATTCGGGAACATCGGCTTCCAGGGGGCCGCCATGGGGTTCTTTAGGGGGGAGTATCACGGTGCTCAAGGAGGCGATGGTTTCCATCTCGTGTTCGTTGAACAATTGCTCTTCCTTAAGTTTTTTGATACGCTCCAGTTCTTGGGGCCTCCGGCCGAAATATTCTGTATCGTTGGTGGCGGGTATTTTTTCGCCTATCTTATTTTCATCATTGTCGGTCTTACAGCCATGAAAGGCCAAAGCGGAAGCGCCCGCTCCTAAAATTATCGTTTGTAAACTTTTTCTTCTGTCCATCTTTCTAGATATTTTGCTGTTTCAACTGTTCGATGATATAATCGGATGCTCGCCACGAAAGGGCCAAAATGGTCCACGTACAGTTCTTGTCCGCCTGTGAGGTAAAGGGTCCGGCATCTACGATAAATACGTTATCGGCATCGTGCAATTGGTTGAACTTGTTCGTCACCGAGGTCTTACGGTCATTGCCCATGCGGGTGGTACCCACTTCGTGGATGATCTCCCCGCCCGGTAACAGTCCGTAATCCTCGTCCTTACCCGGTTTTTTACCCAAGGGTTCCCCACCCATGTTATGTATAAGTTCCTCAAAGGTATCCTGCATGTGCTTGGCCTGTTTGATCTCGGTCTCGCCGTGGGTGTAGTTGAACTTTAACACAGGAATACCGTACTCATCGACCGTGGTCGGGTCGATCTCGCAATAGTTGTCCTTTCGGGCAATACTTTCCCCGCGTCCGCCGAAACCGATAACGGAACCATAATATTTCTTGACATCGTCACGCAATTGATCGCCATATCCGCCCACTTTTGTCCCGAAAAATTTGTTGAACTGGTTGGCATTGAACCCGAAGCCGTAGTTAGGCTGTCCCATGCCGCCCCATACCTCGATGTGGTACCCCCTGGGGAAGTCCAATTTGGAGTTATCGCCCCACCAAGGGGAATAGACGTGCATACCCCCTACCCCGTCTTCGTTATAGGTGATATCACGGTTCATCAGATCGGGAATGAAACCGGCCGCACTACTTCCGGTGGAATCGTGCAGGTATTTCCCGACTACATCACTGCTATTGCCGAGACCGTTGGGATGCTGTTTGCTCTTGGAATTCAAAAGGATGCGCGCCGAACTACAGGCCGATGCGGCCAATACGACCACTTTTCCCTTTAGCTTGTATTCCTTTCTGTCGTCTTTACTAATGTAGGACACCCCAGTGGCTTTGCCTTCGTCATTGGTTGTCACCTCCCGAACGACGGAGTTGACAAAAAGCTTGACCTTACCGCCATTTTTTTGGGCGGGAAATATCAAGCAACTGCCTGCCGAAAAATCCGCATACACGGAACAGGATCGTGAACATTGTCCGCAATAGAAGCATACCCCCCTGTCGTTGTTGATTCGTTTGGTCAGCATGGAAAGCCTACCGGGAATCACGGGAATATTCGATTTACCGGCGCCCTTGATATAGAAGAGTTCATGCAATCGCGGTTTTGGGGGCGGAAGGAAAAAACCATCGGGATCATCTTCGAGACCTTCGTTGGTACCGAACACCCCGATCAATTTATCGACCTTGTCGTAATAAGGTTTCACATCGTCATAGCTGATCGGCCAGTTTTCGCCATACCCGTCCACATCCTTGTGCTTGAAATCCTTTGGACTAAAACGCAGGGAAATGCGTCCCCAGTGGTTGGTGCGCCCCCCGAGCATGTGGGACCGGTACCATCGAAACTTCGTGCCCGGTACGTGGGTATAAGGCTCACCCTCGATTTCCCATCCGCCATAGGCCATGTCCCATGCCCCAAAAGGGCGATCGGTACCTGCCCCCCGCCTAGGGGATTCATAAGGCCATTTCAACTGGGTCATGGTTTTGGGATCGGCGGGATCGAAAAATGGTCCGGCCTCGACCACGGCCACATTATAACCGGCATCGGCCAATTGTTTGGTGGCCATACCACCACCCGCCCCGGATCCGACAATTATCACATCGTATTCCTCGGGAGTTTCCTTTATCTGCATAGTTTGGATTTTTTTCTTATTGGCCGACAATTTAAAAATAATATGCGTGAAACGCTAAAAAAGTTTAGCATGGCTACAGAAGAAAATGTTTTTGAGAGGCCCCTTGTGGGAAAAGAGAGATGCTTTGTACTATTCACCACTAAAACTCCCTTCCGTTTCAAAAATTCCGTAGTTGATCTAAGGCTTTCTCTACCGTCTCCACAGGCAATTTACAAGTCGTATTTTTACAAACGTATATAAAGGTTCCATCGTTAAAATAACGATTTTCGAAAAGGGGTAGGCTACTTGCGAAAGTGCTTCCGACCACGAGGGTATTGGGCACATAGTTTTGATGCAACTGTTTGACCAAAGGCTCCGCATTTTTGCCCACTACGGCTATTTCGTAGTAGGGATAGGTGGTGTTCAACAACAAGGAGTTCCATTTCGAATAGCTCGGGGCGGTTTCGGTAATGGCGGGGATCATGACGGAAAGCATTTGCTTCGCCCTTTCGGTGAAATCGGTTCGGGATTCGATATGGCCCAGGCGAAAAAGGTTGTGCGCCATCACGGCATTGGGCGAGGGCAGCACCCCGTCATCGGTCTTGATGATATTGGCGATCAGTTCATCGCCGTCATTGTAGCGGTACATGCCGGAAGCCTTGTCGAAAAATCGCTCTTCCGCTGTGTGATTCAGTTTTTGGGCGAAATCCAGATATTTACTATCCATGGTGGTGCCGTAGAGTTGCAGTGAGACATCCGCCAAAAAGGCATAATCCTCCAGAAACCCCTCTTTTTGGTGGCTTCCTTCCTTATAGGTATGAAGCAAGAGGTCGTCTTTCAAGGATTTCGCCCTTAAAAACTCGAAAATGGATTTCGCCCGCTCCAAATGTTCCTTTTGGCCAAAAGTTTTATAGGCATCCACGAAACCCTTGATCAAAAGGGCATTCCAAGAGGTAATGATCTTGTCATCCGTTGACGGCCGCACCCTTTGGTTCCTGGCGGCCAAAAGTTTGTTCTTCCATTTCCTTTTTTGGGCCTGCAGTTGCTTTTGATCAATGGATTGAGTGGCCACAAAGGCCTTATCCTCCATAGACTTATAGAGAATATACTTCCCCTCTTCCCATTTTTCTTTTGGCTCTATGTTGTAATAGGATGCAAAAAGCTCGAAATCAGTACCCAAAATGGATTTTAGCTCTTCTTCGTTCCAGAGATAGAACTTTCCTTCCTCCCCTTCGCTATCGGCGTTCAGGGCAGCGTAATATCCGCCTGCGGGATATTTCATTTCCCGATCCAGAAAAGCTATGGTCTCAAAAATAATTTCTTTGTAGGTTGGATCTTTAAAAATTTGGTAGGCCTTGGAATATAGGCTCAGCACCTGGGCATTGTCGTAGAGCATCTTTTCAAAATGGGGGACTTTCCAATGGGCATCCGTACTGTAGCGATAAAATCCGCCCCCTAGATGGTCGTAGATGCCGCCGAGCGCCATTTTGTCCAACGTGGTCCTAACCTGTGCCTTTGCGGAATCATCACCCGTCAAAAGGGCATAATCCAACAAAAAATCCAAATTGGTGGGAACCATAAACTTCTGAGTCCCTTTTTCGCCACCTTCTTTCCGGTCCCAGTTCGGTTTCCAGTTTTCGACACTGGTCTTCAAGTTCTCCTTGGTCAGGGCTCCTGTATCTTCGGTAGGCTGAATGCGATTGGCATCCGCTATTCCGGCAGTAACCATATCGGAATACTCTGCCGCTTTTTTAGGATCGTTTTTGTAGAGGTCGCTGATTTTGGTCAGTACCTGAATCCACTGCTCCTTGGTGTGGTAGGTGCCACCATAAAGAGGTTTTCCATTGGGAAGTGTAATGACGTTCAAGGGCCATCCCCCTTTTCCGGAAATCAACTGTAATGCGGTCATATAAACTTGATCGATATCGGGACGCTCTTCACGGTCAACCTTGATACTGACGTAGTTTTCGTTCATGAATTTGGCGACCTTTTCGTCTTCAAAGGTTTCTTCTTCCATCACGTGGCACCAATGGCAAGAGGAATAGCCGATACTGACCAATACCAATTTGTTCTCCTTTTTGGCCTCCTCCAAGGCTTCTTGGCTCCACGGACTCCAGTTTACTGGATTGTGGGCGTGCTGCAGCAGGTACGGACTTGTTTCTTGCGCCAGGGCGTTGGTGTACTTATGAGATGTTTCCCCCTGCTGTGCCTTATTTTCCTTGCAGGAAAAAAGAAATAGGAAGGAGAGGAAAAGCATCCTCGGAAAAACAAATTTCATAGTGCTATTTTAGCCTACGAAAATACGACATTCAGGATCAACCTTTCTACGGCGCTCAGGGCTAGGGGTCAAGTAGGCCCTCTGAAGAAGGTATCAACTAAAAAGGCTTCCGTGAGGGAAACCCCTTAATTGAACTCCCATGATCAATGCTTTATTATCATTTGTTTAGTGCGTTTGTTCCCCTTGTCATCGACAGTGTTAACAAAATAAAGTCCTTCCGATAGCATGGATACGTCAATCATATATTTTCCATTGAATAGGATTGCCTTCGGATCCAAATCTTTCATCAACCTTCCAGCTCTATCGAATATGCGAACGGCCCTGAGACTTATAGTATTGCCAAAGCCCAAAGTCATCTGTGAAAAGGCAGGATTTGGGTACAGGACCAATACCTTGTTCCCCGCCAAAGTATTTCTGTCAGTATCGATGATCCAACTGAATTCTACAGTACCGGGATTTTCTGGTAGGGCGGCATCTGTAGTGCTGATCGTGACCTGATAGGGACTATTGGCCCCTGCCCCTTCACCGATTGTACCGGTGATCAGCCCTGTAACGGAATTGATTGTCAATGTGGGTGGCAGGCCCGTGGCGGCATATGTCAAACTTTGGCCTGCACCCGTTGCCGCAATCTGCAGGGAAACATCGTCACCCTCTACGTTGTACTGCGTATCGGGTCGGGTAAGGGTCGGCACTGCCACCCGGCTTCTAAGTGGGATATCGAGAGAAGCATCGGCACCATAATTAATGGTCAAGACCGCTTCCGCATCATTGCCGGCATCGTCAAGGGAGAGGGTCAGCGTATGGGAATCTTGACTGCCCAATAAGGCATTTTCCAAGGCCCCTTCCGCAATACTGAAATTGGCGGCATCGGTGCCGGTCAACTCCATGGAACGGATAATTATACCTACGTTTCCGCCCGATACGTTCAATTCAAAATTTTCGGAAGAACCAGCCGCTACGGTCACTTCATCAGGAGCGCTCAAGGTACTTGCCATACTGGGCGACCCCACCGGGGCGTCCAAGCCCAAGAATTCCATGTTCTTTTGATTGGCGCCCCCTTTTTGGTTGGAACCTGCGGTCACGAAAACACCATTGCCCGATACGATAGCCTGTGTTGCGTGCCGGCTATAGTTCATATCTGGCAGACGTGTCCATTGCTGGGTCTCGGGGTCGTATTGCTCCGTTATCTTGAGGGCACCACTGACCGTTTCACCGTAAACTTGCTCGTTCTCCACTTCGCCCCCCATGACCACTAGTTTGTCCCTGAAATTGGCTACCGCGGCCCCGGCCCGAAGCGTAGGAAGGTTCTGATCGGCAGGAAGGCTGCTCCAAGATTCCCGACCTGAAATCGTAAACATCCAACTCGGAGATGGTGGGCTTAAAAACCCCTTGCTCACCCCCGGAGAGACGGCCGCCCGCGAGATACATTTTATTACCGATGACCGCCGCATGGAAATGGTCCCTTGCCCTTGGCGCATCGGCCAAGGGGGTCCACACCCCCGTTGCCGGATCGTACATGTCGAAATAAGGAACATATCCTCCATTGTGGCCCATCGTGTTTCCTCCGGAGATATAAAATTTATTGTCGTGGATGACCAGACCCGCCGAACCCCTTCTTCTGTTTTCGGGGATTTCGGGGCCTTGGATCCACTCCTCTTTTGCCGGGTCGAAAGCCCATACATATTCGGCCGGTTGCTCGTTGGGATAATCATTGGTCTTGAAGGCCCCGATGATCCAGATCAGTCCCTCATATTCCGTAGCCTGAAAATGGTTGAACTCCACTGGCGCGGAATCGGGAATCTGTTCCCAATTATTAGTGGCGTAGTCATAGACATCTATGGTCGTGGCATTCTCGCGACCGCCCATCAGATAGAATTTGTCCCCCGCCTGTACAAACGAACATTCGTGGCGGGGCGTATAGTTCTCGGCCTCGTCCTTATCGTTCCATATTAAATTGGCGACAGTCCATATAAATTCCATTGTGGCCGTTTCCGATCCGGGTCTGGAGACCTCTATGTTGACGAAATGGACTCCATCGTGTTTGGCCCGCCCTGAAGTGCGTCCTCCATTATGGTTCCGAATATCTGCCCGTTGGTCGGTTCAATACCTATCCCTTCCGGTTGGCCCGAAATGGCATAGGTGAAGTTCTCCTGGGGGTCGCCGCCACCTGCCCTAACCGCCAGTTCGGACTTATCGCCTACTTGATTGAACTGATCGGCAATAGGCTGTACCCTAATCTGTCCAGTATCGCCTAATATGGCTTTCAAAGGCACGACGTAGGGAGAATTGGTACCAGTATGGACAATTTCCAAATTCGCGGTCTTGGCTCCATCAATAAGGTCCGGATTAAAATATAAGGAAAGGTTCTTGCCCGTTCCGGGACCGATCAGCAAAGGTAATTCCGTAATACTTTCAAAAAGTGCAGCATCCGCACCCGTTATATTAACTGCAGTGACTTCGACCGCTCCGGCTGCCGGACCGCCTTGGTTGGTCAAAGAAGGTACTAATTTTACTTGGCCCGATCCGGAATTTAGGACGCCAAAATCGACCGGATCATCAGATAGAACCAAATTGGCTTCCCCATCTTCAATAACATTTAAAAAATCCCATTGGGCGCTAAATTCGGAACTGGAGTCTGCGGAAGTGGAAATCAAGCCTACCGCCAAACCTTGATTGTCATCGGGGTCTAAAAAGCTGGTCGGTAAGGTAATGGCACTTCCCAATTTGACTATTGTTGCCCCACCGTCAATGGGAATAATATGGCTGAGCCGTATTGGCGGCCGGATTTACATTGATATAAACTTCTACCCCGGAATTTCCCAAAACCCCCGGGACATCATATTTTTGAGAGAGAGCATTCTGCGGACCGTCTTCCGTCAAGACCTCAAAACCATAGATATCGTCCGTATTATTTGTTCCTTCCGTAACAGCGACACTCAGGTAATGGTCCTGATCGCCCGTACCGATAAATACACCGACGGATAAACCACTTACCGGCGAAAGGTTTTCTATTTTAGTTTGAACCGTAAAAGGAACGGACTTACTGTCCACATTTACTCCCAACTGAAAGCCATTTTCTTGCGTATTGGCACTACCCCGGGCATCGCCGGCACCGACCACATCAATGGTCGCCTTACCCCCTGCCCCACCGAAAGTGAGATTGCCAGGATCAAATTGGTCCAAATAATCGGTATTTTGACTGGGATTCAAGCATTAACCCAGTAAAACCAAGACCATACAGACCGATTCCCGGGTCGTTGTTCCAAAAAGGATAGGTGATGGGCAGGTTGGTCTTGTTACCGTTATCGGCATCAATGGCAAAGGCATCGGTTACATCGTCAATGCCGTCGTTATCGTCGTCGGAATCGTTCAAGTCCGATATCAAGTCCCCATCATTGTCACTGGGCTTGCTTCCTCCAGAACAGATATCCGTTCCGTTGGCCACCTCATCATCATTGGTAAAACCGTCGGAGTCATAGTCTTCCGTGCCGACATAGCCAGGATGGTCAGGGGCAAGGCAGCCCGCAAAATCGGTAGGCTCAAAGACCGTTATCGCAGGTTTGTCCTTTTCGCCGTAGGTGGCGGCCCATATTGTACCGGGAAAGGGATCCGTATCGCCCTGTGCGATAACGTCCAGAGGCTGTACCCCGAATCCGGAAAGAAAATTGTTGTCTTTAGATTCCCATCCCGTACCGCTGGCATCGAGGTGGTACCTATTTATATATCCATTGTTCGCATAAGAAGCAGTCAGGATATCCCCCTGCATAGCGCCCGTTGAAATTACTGGCGGTATATTCGCAGATACCGTTCGTTGAGAAGCCGACGACATCCAATATATTTACCCGTGAATCGTTTACGGCGTTAGCTAGGTATTCCCCTTGCCTCGGGTCATCGGGAAAATCGGAGATGTTGAAGCTGGACTTGAAATACCCGGAGACCCCGATCAACAAATCCCCAAAATTATTGTCGGATGTTTCGACCCATACCTCATTCTCATTTATAGTATATACTTTTACCCCGGCCCGCGAAGGAAAGGCTCGAATCGGCACCGGATGCCCCGCGTAATAGGTGCCGTTCGCATCGTTTATCGTACCGACGTAGTGCAGGATATCGCCATGTTCGCCACTGTTCGATTCATTGAAATCGTTCGTGATATAATCTCCGGCAGCTGCATTATAGCTTCCGTTATCCTGATTGCTTTTCTTGTTGCCGTTGCTATCATAAATCACTGCCGTTCCGCCCCAATTGGCATTAGGCCCATTGTCACTGGCAAATATTCTTCCATCGGTGGTCACCAAAACATCATAGGCGTTGCGATATCCCGGGGAAAAAATCTGTACTGGGCCACCGGGCTCCGCAAAAGCTTGATTCAGACTGTTGTTGCCCCCAAAAGGATCGCCCCTGTCGATGGTGGCGGTGTAGAGCGGATGACCGGACTGGTAAGGGAAATCGGGACTGGTATTGGTGATATCGGGACGGGAGGGATCGTTGAGTGTGGGCAAGTCGTAGATATATTTAGTGGTTCCTTGGCGGGTATCAATGTAAGGACCGCCGTTGGCCGCTTCCATTTGCTCCAATTGACTCAGGTTGATAATAAGCAGGGAGGCGGACAGGGAGGTTTCCGAAGTACCCGCAAAATTATTGCCCGGAGCCCCCTTGTTAGCGTTACCCCCCTGTTGCAATAACAGATAGGTGATGCCATTTCTTTCAAAAATGTCCATCCCGTTGGTGGAGTGGTTTTCCTCGCATCGGGGAAGGCCCCTAACCAGATCAACCTTGTCCCAGGAAGATCCCGTCCATGTCAGTCGGGAAAGTATCCCCGAATTCGTATCCAAATTGGAGTCTCCTTTCAGATAACCGCCGATCCTTGAATCGGAGGAACTTACGTACAATACCGGAACTTCTGCGGTACCCGTAGCCAAAAGTCCCTGTAACCTGCCGCTTATTCCTTGTATTTATAGCTGCCGTCATCATTGTGGTTCGGGATGCCGGTCTTTATGATATCGATGGATTTTGATATCTGTAATGGCATAAGTGCCCTTACCCGCATCGGCACCGTCACGGGAAACGGTGTATTCAAAAAGGGTGCCGTCTTGCTGCGAAACGTAAAGCTTAGCGTTGGGGCCGAAATCCAACGAGGTGGGGCTGACCAGATTTTCGCCCTCCAATCCCGAAGCATTGAAACTTTGGGCGTAGGAAAACCTTCCGAAAAATAAGGACAAGATTAGGCACGGGAGTAGGCTCCCGAGAGTGTAAAGTATTTTCATAAGCCATTTTTAAATCAGAAAAAGTAGGCCTGGTAGGGTGGCAAAATTATACTTATTGGAGTAAATCCGTTATGGATTCCCATAATTTCGTTTATTTGCTGCTTTTATCGCTAAGTGGTTGTCATGTTGTATGAAAAAGTATTTCGTCATATTAAAACTAATGGCTCCACACGTTAACCCCCAATTTTTGCCCCACCCATGGAATTTTCTTGCGGAGCGGCCAATAAACCGAAAAATATCGCTAATAATTATCGAAATCCGGCGCGGGTTTTTAAGATTTGTTTATATTTAGGGCAGGTTTAAAAAATAGGGGTACACCCATGAATATCAACAGACGAAATTTTCTAAAAGGTACCACCGCTGCGATGGTGCTCTCTTCCTTCGGAGCCTACGGCATCGATTTAATGCATAGTGAAAAACCGATACGGGTGGGTCTCATTGGTACCGGATGGTACGGTAAAAGCGATCTTTTCCGGTTGATCCAGGTGGCCAATGTGGAGGTTATTTCCCTCTGTGATGTGGACCAACATATGCTGGCGGAGGCGGCCGAACTGGTGAGCCAACGTCAGAAATCCGGCAAAAAACCTAGGCTCTACTCCGACTATCGAAAAATGCTGGGGGAAAAAGATTTGGATGTGGTGCTTATCGGTACGCCCGACCATTGGCATGCCCTTCAGTGTATCGAAGCTTTAAAGGCAGGTGCCAATGTGTACGTACAAAAACCCATAAGCAAGGATGTGATGGAGGGCGAGGCCATGGTCGCCGCCGCCCGTAAATATGGAAAAACCGTTCAAGTAGGCACCCAACGTAAGAGTACGCCCCATCTTATCGACGCCAAAGAGCAGATTGTAGATGCCGGGCTGTTGGGCAAGATATCCCATGTAGAAATGTGCTGTTATTACCATATGCGCGCCAACGGCAACCCGCCCGTACAACCCGTTCCCGATTTTTTCGATTATGAAATGTGGACGGGCCCCGCTCCTCTGCGCGCCTATGACGGGCTTCCCCATCGACGTTGGTGGCGCACCTTTATGGAATATGGCAACGGTATCATGGGCGATATGTGCGTGCATATGCTCGATACGGTCCGATGGATGCTCGATTTGGGGTGGCCCAACCGCATCAGTTCCACCGGGGGCATCTATGTGCAGAAAGGCGGGGAATCGAACATAGCCGATACCCAAACAGCCGTGTTCGAATACGACGAGCTGGATTGCGTCTGGAACCATCGGACCTGGGGCACCCCCGCCGATCCCGATTATCCCTGGTCTTTTGTTCTGTATGGAGAAAAGGGCACCTTGAAGGGAAGCACCATGCAGGCCGATTTTATTCCCGAAGGGGACAACAACGGCAAACCGATACATTTCGATGTGCTGTACGAGAAGGAGAAATATCCCGAGGACCTCACCGAAAAGGATATCGAACTGAACGCCGCCCCCGCAACGCGGCTTCACATGCTCGATTTTTTGGCCGCCATTGATCAAGGAACAAAACCGGTAGCGGACATTCAGGAAGGCCATACCTCAACGGCCAGTTGTATCATGGCCAATTTGGCGATGACATTGGAGAGACCCTTGGTCTATGACCCAAAATCGATTTCGATAATCAACGACCCCGAGGCTACA
Organism: uncultured Flavobacteriaceae bacterium; assembly: GCA_963764285.1. Lineage (GTDB taxonomy): Bacteria > Bacteroidota > Bacteroidia > Flavobacteriales > Flavobacteriaceae > Pricia. Next base: position 133,546 of record CAVXSA010000006.1, on the reverse strand, counting down.
AAATTATTGCAACGAGCGTATCGTGAGGGATGGGAACATCCGGTGGCAGGAAATTTCTAGAGGGCAACGGCAAATTGAAATCCGTACCTTATCATTTCATATAAAAAACTTCTTTTAAAGGGAGGGAAACCGGGGAATTGTCGGGATTCGTTTCCATAATATCGGCCATAAAATCCCACCATTTTTGAACGATGGGATGGTTCACCAGATCTTGTGACCCATTCTCTCCCGAAACTTTTTGAAAGGCAAAGAGCGTTCCGGATTTCCTCGTCGAGGAAAATGGAATATTCACATACTCCCGAATCCTTGAGCAATTTCTTTAGCTCGGGCCAAATTTCATCATGCCTTTTTATGTAGGCTTCCTTTTGGCCGGGGTCGAGTTTCATTGTAAAGGCGAGTCGCTTCTTATCTTTCATGGGTCGGTTATGCTTTAGCTGTACTCTCGATGTTTACGGCTTCGCAAATTATTGGCCTCTTCGTCATTCTTAAAGCTTTCCTTTTGCCGGATTCCATTCCAACGGCCTATTCAGCCAGTATGCAATGTTCGCTACGTTGCAGACCGTGGCCGAATGATGCCCGACCTCTACGGGGCAAATGGTCTCGCCCCTGGTCTTGATGGCCGTTAGCCAATCTTGATAGTGGTTGTTCTGGTCGTCGAAAATTTGGGAAGGATTTTCGAACGGCTCTTCATACACGATATCCAAGGGAAGGGCTTCCAAGAAACTTCGGCCTACATCCATAATACCTTCCGAACCTATAAATCGACAGGCCCAACTTCTTCCAAAATCCTCATGTACCATCTCTATGCCATTTTCATAGAACATTTGGAGTCCCCTTACGGCCTTGGGGTCTTTCGGGGGAATATACTTTACCGGTCCCGTTGTATCCATCCCCAGGCACCACTGGGCAATATCGAACATATGGGCGCCCCAATCGGCGAGGATACCTCCGCCGGTTTCCTTAAAGTTCCGCCAATCGGGATACGTTTTTACCACCTCGGGTGCAATAGCACTATTGTAGGCCAATAAGGGTGCCGGGCCGCACCATAAATTCCAATCGATACCTTTGGGCATGGGCTCTTCGGGAAGGTTGTAGTCCACGGCCGGGTCGCCGACGTTTACAAGTACTTTGGTAATTTTTCCCAATTTTCCAGAGCTGACGATTTCCTGTGCCTTTTTAAAGCGGTCCCAAGAGCGCTGCATGCTTCCGGTCTGAAATACCGTACCATTTTTGTGAACGGCATCGACCATCGCCCTACCCTCTTCAATGGTATGGGACATCGGTTTTTCGCAATACACATCCTTACCTGCGTTAATAGCGTCTATGGCCTGTATTGCATGCCAATGGTCGGGGGTGGCGATGACCACCGCATCGACATCCTTGCGATCGAGCAGCTTTTGGTACTCCAGATAGGTCTGTACTCCATTGTAGTCGGTCTGCCCTCTTTTCTCGGCATAGGCGCCGTTGACGACTTCCTGGAACAGGTCTCGTTTGGATGTCCAAACATCGCTTCCCGCAATAATTTGGGCTTCCGTGTTGCTGACAAACCTATTGGCCAGGATTCCCCCTTGCTTGCCCAGACCGATGTAACCCAGATTGATTTTATCGCTCGGCGGGGTAAAGCCCTTGCCCAAAACATGCCTGGGGACGATGGAGATTGCTCCCAAAGAAAGGGCCGTATCCGTTATGAATTTTCTACGTGAGTTTCCCATGTGATTTTTAGTTTTTTTGTTCATTTTTCAGATTTATCAACGAAGCTGTTGTGTTTTATTTTTCCAATTTCAGCACCTCGCTTCCCGCCAATAAAAAGGCCCCGGTACCGAAGTTCTGCCAGCTATCGGCCGTAGCCGGCTCGGGACTGGCACCGATGTTCTGTACCCAGCCGACCCTGCCATCCTCCTGTTGCGCCGCTTCCAATGCCTTCCAGGCCTTTTTTACGGCAGGCAGGTATTCTTTGGCATCCAATACTCCGTTATTGATGCCCCAGGCGAGGGCAAACGTATAAAACCCACTGCCACTGACCTCGCCATGGTCATAGGATTCTGGGGAGAGTAAACTGGTTCTCCAGAGTCCGTCTGCGGGTTGGAGTTCCTTGATTTTGGCCGCCATTTCCTTGTATAGCTTTACATAAAAATCGCGATGCTCATAGTCTTTGGGCATGTCCTCCAGAATCAGGGCGAGCCCCGCCAGGACCCAGCCGTTGCCACGGGACCAAAATATTTTCTTTCCGTTCCGTTCCTTGAGGTCATCGGTGTTGCCATTCCATACAAATCGCACGTCCCTGGCAAAAAGGTGCTCTTCTTGATCATAGAGAAGGTCGTAGGTCTGCTTATAGTATTTGTGCATTTCATCCAGGTATTTTCGATCGTGCTTGAGTTGCGCATAAACGGTAAGTACCGGGGGTGCCATAAAGAGGGCATCGCACCACCACCACAAAATTCTTTGGTCCTTATCCTTTAGTCCCGTCCTCCACTCGTGGGGCTTGTACAGATGGTCTTGGATAAAGTTATCCGTAGGTTCTAAATTTACCAGATTATTTTGCTCACTGTTGACATAGAGGTAGGAATATGCGATAATCATATCATCGGCATGATAAAATCGCTTCCAGGGCTTCCATTGGTTACGGTACCCCATGGTCTTCAGGGCTGCCAAAAAAATGGGGTTGCCCGTAGCCTCATGCGCCTTGGCAACCCCTACATAATAGGCTCCGTTGGTCCAGTCGGTCGGTGAAGCGGTAAAAATGGGATGTTGTTCTTGCCATTCCATGGCTTTGACCATGGATTTTTCAATGGCGGTGCTGTCCAAATCCTGTCCTCTTAAAGTAGGGGTGGAAAAAGCGATTAACAGCAGTACGGGCAACAGGAAGAAGGTATATTGTATGGTTTTTTTCATTTCACAAAAGTTTTGGTTTTAAGTTACACTTATTTTTCGTTGTCTTGGAGGATGTGTCTAAAATTTAATTTTCAAGGCCCTCTCAGGGGTATTAAAAGGAATTGACGACCAGCTCGATTACGTGCTTTCCGGGCGTCAGACGAACGCTTCCAAAGGCGGCATATACTCTCTCGCCGTTAAGTTTCATCGTTCTATCCGAGGAAGGTTCCAGCGAAAACTCGGCGACCATATTAGCCGGAATTTCGATGGTATAGCGTTGAAGTCTCGGATTAACGAATTCATATTCCGCAGTTATAGGACCTTTTATTGTAGGGGTTTTGATACTGCTCTTTTTCAGGTCGCCCATCTGTGGTTTTATGCTGGCTACTTCGAAACCCGGCGTTTTGGGTGTAATCCCCCAAAGTCCCCTCGGGATGATATTGGCCGGTACCGCACCCCAGGCATGGTTCCAGTCCGCATTGGGCTTGTATTTCATGTCCCAAGCTTCCAGGGTCATGGTAGCTCCCGAACGGATCATATTGTACCAACTTCGGTCGGAGGTGGAGGTCAACAGCTGCAAGGCATAATCGGCTTCCCCGGCGTTGTACAGGCCTTCCATTAGATATTGGGCCCCATAGACGCTGGCCGCCATACCTCGCGATTTGATAAATTTTACCACGGATGCCTGGCGCTCCTCGGGAACGACTCCCATGGCCAGTGGAAACATATTGGCGTGGAGGGATGAATGTTCAGTGCCTATTCCATCAACGTACGCTCCCTTACTTTTGTCGAACAGGTGTTCGTTGATAGCTTTCCTGGCCTTTGCGGCACGCAGGCTGAAATCCAACTTGTCTTCATCCTTGCCCAACACTTTGGCAAATTCGGCCATGATCTTCATGTTTTTGTAATATAAACTATTGATGACCGTATTATAGTCCTCAAAAACAAAGCCGTCGCGCTCGCCCATAACGTCGGGGTCGCCGCCCCAGCCCTCTGGGGGCCAATCCACAATATCCTTAAGCTGTTCATCCCTTTCCCCGAAACCCAGATTTTTCATGATACCGGGAGTCACTTTTGACGACGTAATCAACCCGTAATCGCCTTCCAGTTCCATCAGGGTTTTGTATTTCAGGTCGTCATAGTATTTTTCGATGAGCTCGGTGTTACCGGTGTACCTATAGTCGGCATAGAACATCAGGGCGACGTGTTGCTGCCATTCGGTGGGCCAGGTGGGCATCTGCATAAAGTATTCGATCGTTCGGCGTGCGATGGCGTACTCTTGATCGGTGGTATAATGACTGAGCTGGTTCAGATAGGCATCGGCCTCGTAGGGGATTCGTTCGCGGTCGCCGTCCACATAGAGACCTGCAAAACGTAGTCGCTTCGATACTGTACTTACAGAGTTCCCAAACCTGATTCAAGAATGTCATTGTCACTACTGAAAGTTGCTGGCATCGTCTTCCCAATAACCATGGAAGGCGAGTTGGGTAAAATCCTCCTGCCTTCACCTCGTTCTTGGCATTTTCGAGTTCCACATAGCGAAAGGGCATTAGAACGGGAAATGAATCCGGAAGGGCCACCGCTTTATTGGGCAGCGTATTGCGCTCATCTGTGTGAACCGGAAGTTGATACTTCTTTTGGTCCGGAGTAACCGGGACTTCTATTTTCTGGTAGCGGATATGGCTTTTTTCGGCAGGTTTTCGGTTCAGGCGGTCGCCGTTCATTTGCTCGCCCACATGAAACACCAAGGTTTCCTTTTGCTTAGCGTCGTAAATGAAATCCATCGTCGCAAAGGCATCCTTTCCAAAATCCATAAAGTACGCCTCGCCGCGTTTTTCGAACACCTTAGGCTTGATGCTATCTATCTGAAAACTATTGGGAGTGGTCAAGGTTTCTTTCTTTTCCGAAGCCATGGTAAAGACTTGTGGTTCGGAATATTTGGACAGCCGGTTGTCTTCGTCCCAGATACGGACTTTCCAAAAATAGGTTTCGCCAGGCTGTGAGCGGTTGACCGGAGTGCTCTATTTCCGTGGATGTGTTGCTGCGCACCTGTCCACTGTCCCAAACATCCCCGTTATTGTTATCGCTGTTTTTTTGGGTGGATGAGACCAAGATTTGGTAGGCGGACTGGGTAACGGCATCCTTTGGGAACCCTCCACCCGTATTCCGGTTTCAGAATCCAAAATTTTCACCTCTTTGGGCTGGCGGATGAATTCCACCACCAAGTTATCGGGACCGTTGGAATAGGAGTCGCTGTATTTCTGGATCAGCTCCTCGGTTTTCTTCCGGAAGGCCTTCAATTGGGAAGCGTATTTTTTATTGTCGGCAAGATTTTCGGTTTCTTGCGGATCCTTTTTTAAGTTGTATAGCTCTTCGATGGACTCGATCGTTGACGTATCTAAAATATTTCCATTCCTTCGTGCGAACTCCTTCGCTAGGAGGAATATGCTCAAATTCCCATATATGTTCGATAAGAACGGTATCGCGTTCCAAACTCTTTGTTTTGCCCGCTACGATCGGCATCAAGCTCTTTCCTTGCCAAGTTTCTGGGGGTTTTAATCCCGCCAAATCCAGAATCGTGGGAGCCACATCGATGTTCAGGGCCATTTCCTCGCTGTCCCTGTGTTTATCGATACGAGGATCGTACACGATCAAGGGCACCCGAACAGAATTATCGTATAGCAACCATTTTCCCGCCAATTGCCGCTCCCCTAAAAAATAGCCGTTGTCGCCCATAAAAATTAGGACCGTATTTTGATCCAGTCCCTTTTTCTTAAGTGCGGCGCGAATTTTAGCGATTTCCCTATCGATACCGGAGATCATCCGGTAGTAGCCTTTGACACTGTGCTGGTATTTTTCCGGGGTGTCGTAGCGCCAGGTCCACCGCAGCCGGTTAAAGCCGTCTCGTACGATTTTGGGTTGGGCTTCGAAGTATTTTTCCTCGCCAAGTTCGGCGTCCGGTATGGTGGTGCCCTGTAAGAGTTTGTCGGATTCGTCTTGCCAGAAATACTGGTCCTTGGCGGAATCATGGGCGTGCGGCGCACTGAAGCTAAGGGATAGGCAAAAAGGTTGCGAAGCGTCGGTCTTATCAATAAAATCCAATGCCTGCTGCCCGGTATAACGGGTCAAATGTACGGTATCGCCATCCAGGGTTTGGTAGTAGTATCCCCTTCGATCATCGTAGGCGTTGTTGCGATCGTAAGATTCGTAGTCGTCGAACTGCTTTTCCAGCTTATCGTATCTCACGCCATATTTTCCAAAGAAAGCGGTTTTATATCCGTTATCCTTTAAAATGGTGGGGTAGGAATCTTTCATGTAGGAGGCACGGATATTTCCCGTTTGGAAATTATAGTTATGGGTTCGCTCGTAGAGTCCCGTTAAGATGCTGGCCCGACTTGCGGCACAAATCGGGGTGGTGACCATGGCATTTTTAAAATAGGTGCCTTCCTGGGCCAATTTGTCCATTTCGGGGGTTGAAACCAGTTCGTTACCAGCATAGCCCAGGGCATCGAAGCGTTGATCGTCGGTTAGGATGAAGATGATGTTGGGACGTTCGTCGGACGAATTTTGAATTTGACCGTAAACTTGCAGTGGTAAAGCAATGAATACATAAATTATCAAAAAAAACAAAAAAGAAAATGACTTCATAAAATTTTCGGGATTTAGCGTCCGTAAGTTATCCATTTTTTCCAGAATATTACTCCGTGTAGGGAACCGTACCCGTACTATCCACGGTATAGCCCCATTTTTTGATATATTCCATCCCGGGAAGAAATTCATCGCCATTTTCTTCGAGACGTTGGGCCAAAAGCTTATCGAGCTTGAATCTTATATCACTATACTCGGCATTGTGGACCACATTGTTCTCTTGGATAAGGGTCTTTTTTATTGTCGAACAAGAGCCAAGGTCCCTTCAAATCACGGGTATAGGTATAATTCAGCGTTCGCAGACCTCGATATTCCCGGGCGTTGTTCTGAACTCTTGTTCCATTGCCCGAAAGGGCTGTACGCAAGAGATCAACGCTACCGTATCTGCTTTTTGGTTTCCCTCCATATAGGGTTTGTATCCGGTACCTTCCACAGATCGGGGAACGGGAATGTTGCAAAGTTCCAATAGAGGTGGGCATAATATCCGCCGAACCTATCAGGGCACCCCGTTCACCGGATGCGATGTCCATCCCTTCCGGAATGCGGTACAACATGGGCACCCTAATGGATTCATCATAGGGCTGCTGTTTTTTATAGGCACCCTGTGAGCCGAGCAGATCTCCGTGGTCGGAGGTGAACAGGATGATAGTATTCTCCAATTGGCCGGTTTCCTTGAGGTGATCCATCAGCTTTCCGATCATATCGTCCAAGGCTGCGATATGGGCATAATAGCCTGCCAAATCTTTCCTCACCTGTTCCTTCATCTCCTCCGGTACGTTGTCACGGAGCTTTATTTGTTCGGGGTCGAAGCGTTTTCTGTACTTCTCCGGGGCCGTATGGTAGGGGGCATGGGGCGTACCCCATGATAGCACCATCAGAAAATGGATTTGTCGTTTCCTTTCTTTTATCCATATAATCAATGGCGGCATCGGTCTCGGAAAAAGCGTCATAGCCGTTCCATATTCTTCGGGTCGGGTCGTCATTTTTATAATACACGGATTTATTGTAATCGTGCGTACATTCATTGGCCATCCAAAAATCAAAGCCCTGTCTTCTTTTTCCCGGTGGGATAAAAGACAACCGGCCATGACCGTCCAAATGCCATTTGCCGATATAGCCTGTATCGTACCCGCCCTGGAAAAGACCTTGCCCATGGAAACGGCATGGGTATCCAACTGTACATCGTTCATAAAAACCCCGTTGGTCAACGGCCTTTGTCCCGTTAAGAGGGATGCCCGAAACGGGGTACATACCGGCATCGACGACACCGCATTCGTAAAATTGACACTGCCCGCCGCCAATTTATCAAGATTCGGGGTTTGTACGTTGGGATCGCCGGCATAGCCCGTCGCCTGGGCGCGCCATTGGTCGGCGAGGATGATCAGAACGTTGGGGTGTTCTGTTTTGGAGCGGATTTCCGAGTTTTCTTTTGTTGTGTTGGCAGACCATAGCGGATACCATAAGTAAACCAATACCTAAGAGTAATTTGCCCATTGTTATTTTTTCTTTCTAAAGAACAATTGCAGCACAGTACAGGATAGTGGTTTTAAAAAATTGCGGTAATATCGTGATGTGGAGCCTCATAATCTCCATGTTGTTTGAGTTAGTTAGTTTAAAGGGGCGGAAAAAGACTTTTTGCCCCTTTTTTGTTTTACAAGTTCTTCAATCGAATGTTCCGGTACTCGACGGTCATGGGGGGGCCGACGTGCACCTGAACCCCCAGATATCCAGAAAATTTTCGGTTGATGCTGTCGTTGTCGGTAACATCGCTCATTAGCACATCATTTACATAATGTTGTAGGTGGTTTCCTTTGACGATAAGGTGTAGTTTGTTCCAGTCCTTGCTGTTGATCTTTGTTTTTAGGGAATCGGAATCTCCCAAGGATGCCACCACTTCCCTATTCTGCCAACAATTTTTCTTTACGTTGGCACGCAAGGAGCCGGGTTCCTCGGGATTGGTCTTGCGAATTTATGATGACTTTCTCCCCGCGATAGGCTAAAGTGGTTCTTTTTCTCTCTTCATAGTTTTGGCCGGTATAGGTGTTTTTTCCGTCGATATCGGCCTGATAGCCCCGCAAGGCATGAGGGTATGGTATCAATCGTTTCGCTGCGGTAGTTGACCCCGCTATTTCCTGATTCGGCAATTTTAAACTCCAGTTTAAGTTCGAAGTCGTCTGGTTGGCCGCCCTGCCAGATAATAAAGGTATTGCTCTTAAGCAGCGTTTCGGGAGTGACCTCGCCTGTCAAATTCCCGTTTTTGACGCTCCAATAGGTAGGGTCACCTTTCCAGCCGTCTAAGGTTTTGCCGTCGAAGATCTTTACAAAACCGTCGTCATCCTTATTACTTTCTTGGGTTCTGTTTTTCGGCTTTCTCAGATTTGCTTTCCTTGCAGGCTTGAAAGGCTAGGAATAGTAGTAGTAGGGCAAAAATTCGCACAATGGGCAATATGTTTTAGTGTTCTCATTATTTAAGTGTTTTGAAATTATTCAGATCCGTTATTATAAAATATGCTCAGTCCATCTTTGCCTGCCACAATGATATCGTTTCTACCGTCATCGTTAAGATCGGCCACGCTGAAATAGACCCCTGTTCCTTTTCCCTCTCCATAGGAGCCATAATCGATGACCTGCTTGCTAAAATTCTCCCCGTTCCACCGAAAGTAGTACAGGCCGATTTCGTCGCTGCCACCGGGATCATTGCCGTTATGTGCGCGGTAACGTTTGCCGGTAATGAGTTCCTTAGTGCCGTCCCCGTCCAGATCTTCCCATTCCATGCTGTGGTATTGAGAGTTAAAGGGGTCGATACTATGCTTTTGCCACTTTTTATCCTTGGACTTTTCTCCGGAAAGCTGTTCATACCAATGCAGGCCATAGCCGTGCCCTTGTCCCACAATAAGATCATTTTGTCCGTCTTGGTTCACATCCGCCACCAGAACGGGAACACTGGCCGTACCCAAATCGAATTCGGAATGAAATTTCCAAGCTGCTGAAAAAGGATTTTCGGGAGCTTCCAACCAGCCAGTGGGGATAATCAAGTCTCCCCTCCCATCGCCGTTGATATCACCGAATCCCAGTCCGTGACCATGTTTGCCATATAGGGCCGTTTCTTCAAACTTGCCTGTTCCCTTCCCGTTTTTATCCAACACCAGTCTATGGATTATAAGGGAATCATTGGGCGTATTCGGAACGATTTCTACTACTCCGTCCCCGTCAATATCCCAGGATCGGGTGGACTCGATATTCCCTACCTCGGCGATGGGATGCACTGCCCATTCGTTTTCGTTGCCGGGATTTTCCTTCCAGACCAACTGCTTTCCGAACCATCCCCCGGTAATAAAATCAGTACGTCCATCACCATTGACATCTAACGGGATGGTAGAAAAATCATCGTAGTACTCGCCATAACGCTTGGCTGCGCCGATGGGATGTCTGTTCCAATATTCAGGGCCCTCGTACCAAAATCCCCCTGAAACGACATCGGGTACCTGATCGTTGTTCACATCGAACACTCCGACGGATTCATAACTTTCGGAGGCGATTTTTTTGTGGGTGAAGCGGATGGGCTTCGCATATTCTTTCTCTTGAACATGCCCCGATTGTCCCTCGGCATAATTTGCTATTGCAAGAAACAATAGGGCAACAATAGCGCTTTTCATGTACAAGGTATTTTAGCGGGCCTCCTGGGCCTCACCCGCTCCATTGGAATAAATCGGGTTCTCAGGATTACCGCCAGCTTTCAAATACGCCAACAGATCCCTGACCTCATCAGCGTTCAGTCTGTTTATCAATCCAGGGGGCATCAGGGAGACGTTGGACATGTGTTGCCCGGTCACCTCGCTTTTCGGAATTTTCCGGGTCAGTTCGGGGGCATAGGGATTTTGGGAAATGATATAGTTTCCATCGTCTTCATTGATCAGCCTTCCGACTACGGTCTGCCCATTTTTGAGAGAAAATTCGGTGGAATTGTATTGATCAGAAATCGTTTTGCTGGGTTCTATAATAGCCTGCATCATATCTTCAGGGGTAAAACGGGTGCCCAACTGGGTGAGATCGGGACCAATGTTTTCCCCTTCGCCCCTCATGCTATGGCAGGTGATGCAGGTGGTAGCGGCGAACATATTTTTCCCATCCTCAAAATCACTTCCTTCGAGGCCGTCCGCCAAAAGCTCATTAACGTCCTCCATTTGCCAGTTTTTTCCGGGACCTTCGGGCCGCACCGCGTTTTGCACCAGATCATTGCCAGAGCTGCCTACCAATGAATCGCCGGACATAGTATTGTAATACTCAAATTTGCTTTTCGGTACATGCGTCAGGGCAGACTCCCGGGCCTTATCGATAAACCCGATATAGCTACGGCCCGCCTTGAAAGAAAAGGCCTTATAGAACCATTCAAAATATTCTTCCCTCAGTTCGGGCGTCCATCCGGCATCCACGTCGTCTAAAACGATGCCGTAGTAGGTATGCTGCGCCGGGGGCATATTTTTTAAGGTCTGGGCTATATCCATGCCATACTGGGGGTTTCTTAGTATAAGATCGGAGGCATCGGTAGCTGTACCGGCCATGACCGAAGCGTTCTCACCCTCTTGAGATTCCAACAAGGCCAAGGTTTTTTCCACGACCTTGGGATCATTTAAATAGGCAAGCGTTTTGCTAAGGGACTGATTCATTACATCCGTCTTTGCAGGATAATGAGATTCCAGATAGGCGACCACTTGGTTGTTAAGGGAGCCATTGGGATTTCCGAATCGGGACAGAACCAACTCAAAGGCACGCAAAAGATCGACCTGTCGGGTGGCGGACAATCCGTCGAAATTTATTTCCATCAGGGATTTTAGCATGCGGTCTCGCTGTGATTTGTTTCCATGCCGTGCCAGGGCGATCATTCCCTGTATCATGGCCTCTGGATTTTTTTCGCTAAATACCCGCCCTTGCCATTGGGCTACCGGTTGATGCTCTATGGCAATCCGGGCGGCATAACGCACAAAACGGTCGGGATGCTTTAAATAAGGCCACGCAAAATCAACCGCACCCTCCTGCGGATCGGTATGATAGGTTTCCAGTTTTTTGCGAAGCGCGTTTTCCTCGGTCTGTTCGGGTGCCGAGTTGGAAGCCATCTGAGCCTCTTCGCCGTCGGCCCCCCCTTCGTAGAATACCCGGTAAAGGTCCGATTCTAAACGTCGGCCCCCGGTCATAAAGTACAAGGCGCCGTCGGGACCGATGACCCCATCGGTCAGGGGAAGGGGTATTCCCGATACAAATTCCTCTTTTTCGCCGGAATAGGTAGCCCCATTGGGCTGTAGTTCGATGGCGTAAATAATACCAAAACTCCAGTCGAAGGCGAACAGGCTGTGCTTATATTTTTCAGGAAATTTAGCATCTTTACCGTAGGAAACGTTGGTCGGCGAGCCTTGGCCAATATTTAATAACGGGGGAAGGTTGTCGGGATAGGCGGGGGACCATTTCTGATTACCGGTCCGCCATCCGAACTCTGCCCCACTGGGTACATGACAGATCCGGGTAGGCCGATACCAAGGCATGCCCAAGTCCCATTCCATATCGGAATCATAGGTAAACATATCACCCAATTCATTAAAGGCGATGTCGAAGGCATTTCGGAAACCGGAAGCCACCTGTTCCCAATGCTTCCCTTCGGGGTCGATATGCGCGATCCATCCCCCTGGGGCGCCCCGATCGTTGGCATGGCCACGGGGATCTTTGATCAAAGGAAATAGATTATCATTTTCCCATACCTTGGGCAGCCGATAGGCATCCATTTCGGGCATATCCGTATGGTTACCGGCGATAACATACAGCGATTTTTGGTCCGGTGCCATTACGATACTATGGGGGCCATGCTCGCCTGCACCGTCCAATTCCTTAAGCAGGGTAATTTTGTCGTATTGGTCGTCATTGTCCGTATCTTGCAAGCGGTATAGGCCGCTGCCCTTTTCAAACTCGTCGTCACTGCGGTGGTTGACCATTACATACAGGCTGTTGAAGGCATAGAGCAAACCCTGGGCATACCCCATCTGTATCACGGAATCGGCCACTTGATCGCCTGTCTGTATATTAAGTCTTTCGATCGTTGGGGTCAAGTTTTCAGCACCTATGGCCGGTACCTCTAAACGGTACAGAGCGCCATATTGATCGGAAGTTATAAGACGGCCCTTGTCGTCAAAGGTCATGGCCACCCAAGAGCCCTCTCCCGCATCACCGGGACTGTATAGATGCTCTGCCTTGAAGCCCGGTTGCAATTTTAGCTTGGCCAGTTTCGGGGGCAGGTTTTCGGCGGTATCTTTTTTCGATTCGGAATCGGTATTGCAGGAAATCGCCAAAAATGCGATACCTATCACTAGTAGCAGTCTTCTGTTCATGCTATGGATGTTTTTTTTAATTCTTTCTTATGATTCACCGAAAGTACTAAAAATTTGGGTTTAAAGAGGATTCGGATGCCGGAAGGGCGTAATACCTACTGATATTGGTAAAAGCATTGGCGCGGGGCTCGGCGCCCTCCGGATAGTAATAATCGTTGGGATTGGCCTTGATCCGGTTTCCGTAAGCCGTAATGACCTCTATGGCACGATCGGTACGCACCAGATCGAACCAGCGCTTGTTCTCAAAGGCTAGCTCTACCCTACGCTCACGATATATGGCATCGATCAGGTCTCCCGTATAAGCTCCAAGTCCCGCACGTTCACGGACCTGATTTAAATAAATCGCGGCTTCACCGGCCTCGCCTTGCTCTGCAAGGGCCTCCGCCATAAACAACAACACCTCGGAATAGCGGTAGACCGGCCAGTTCATCCCATGGTTGAAATCCAAGGAATGAGGTTCGATGTATTTTTTGATAACCGGATACACGCCATCCCTCCAAAAACTTTCACTGGCTGTAACATATTGAATGGAAGCGTCTTCCCGTAAATCTCCCTCTTCATAGGCAGCAATGATATCGGGTGTCGGTATATTATTACCTTCACCGTTGAGCGGCTGCGGATTGGAGGTACCCGTAACGGCACCTACTTCGTCGGCCGTCATAGGGCGTGGTAGGAAGTAATAGAGAAAACTTCCTTGTAGCCCTTCTGGACCCTCTTTATATTGTACCTCAAATACCGATTCCATATTGTTCTTATTGTCCGTAGTACCTGAAAAGGCATCCGCATAATCCGGCATCAATGCATATTCGTTGCTGTCTATAACTGCTCTAAGTTGTGTTTCGGCGGCCGCCCAGTTTTCTTGCACGATATACACATTGCCCAATAAAGTACGGGCCGCCCCGGAAGTGACCCTACCCGGTTCCTGTTGCGATTTTGGGGGCAACAGACCAATAGCCTCTTGGGAATCTGAAATGATCTGCGCATAGATATCCTCTTTGGGCGACAAGGGCAGGGCTGCATCTCCACGTGCGGTAACCGGTTCCAAATGAAGCGGAACACTTTCAAAAAACCGTACCAGTTCAAAATACGCATAGGCTCTTAGAAAGAGTGCCTGCCCCTTTACATTGCTCTTGGTGGCGCGATCAAATTCCGCGTCATCGATTGTTGCCAGTATTTGGTTGGCTCGGGCAATAATCTCGTAATCAAGGGTATATTGAGTCTCCACCCAGACGTTGGAAGTAATACCATTATCGCTTGGAATGGCAAAATCGGCAATATCCTCCTGCTGTTCCGTAGCACCAAAAGCGGTGTTGCGGGCATAATAGGTATTGTCGGAATGCATCTCGCCCAAATAAGGCTTCGCCCGATTGTTGATTTCCCTCAGGGGTACATAGGCACCATTGATGGCCTGTTTGAAATCTTCCGCAGTCTTAAAAAAGGTGGGTTCACTTAACGAATCTTCGGGAAAGACGGTCAGCTCGTCTTCACAACCGATTGTAAAGATGCCCAAAACGAGGAGAAATAGGAATTTATTTTTCATTTTCATTGGTTTATACTATGATATAACAGTGGTTTTATTTTGAAACACAACAAACAGATACATTAAGCCTTAAAAGTGAAGATTAAGGCCAATGCTAAAAATACGGGGCACCGGATATCCAGAAATGTCAACGCCTTGGCTCAGGTTTCCACCATCCCCTTGTCCATCAGGCTGTACGCTGATTTCAGGGTTGGGACCTCCCCAATACTTGGTAAAAATATAGACATTTTGAATGGAGGCGTAAAGTCTGGCGGATTTGAAAAATCGATCTACTCCGTCAAGAGTGTATCCCAAAGTGACGTTTCTCACAGTGAAGTAAGAAGCATCGGCTACGAACCGATCATTTATCCAGTCCCTTTCGATCCCCGTAACATTTCCTCCGCCCACGGTCGTACCAAAAAAGCCCCTACCTGGATTTTCGGGAGATCTGAACCGGTATTTTACGCGATCCACTAAATTAAAAACACCATCTAAGTTGGCCGTACTATATAAATGGCGTATCAACAACTGGTTGCCTTGGGAACCTGTGCCTACTACCGAGAAATCGAAATTTCCGTATTTAATGGTATTTGTTATTCCATAGGTAAAATCGGGAAACGGACTGCCCATAATGGCCCTGTCATCGTTGTCCCCGCCATTGGTGATAATCCCGTCGCCGTTTAGGTCCAATAATTTTATACTGCCCACGGTCGAACGGCCTGGTACCTGGGGCGAATTGTCCAAATCTTGCTGGTTTAAATACACCCCATCGGAAAGATGGCCATAGAACTGCCCGAAGGGTTCCCCTACCTTGGTAATGTGAAACCTGCCGTATACCCGATCAATGCCTTCGGCTAAGGCTACGACTTTATTTCTATTGAACGAGATGTTGGCGTTGGTCGTCCACTGAAATTTTCCGGTAGTGTTTATGGTGTTCAGCGCAAATTCATGCCCCCAAAAGTGGATCTCCCCAATATTATCGCTGAAATTAGTAAATCCGGATTCCTGGGGTACCTGCACATTATATAATAAGTTGGTCGTATTCTTGGTATAATAATCATACAAGAACGAAATTCGATCATTGAACAGACTAAGGTCTAAGCCGACATCGAACTGTTTGGTCGTTTCCCAACCCAAATTAGGGTTTGCCAAGGAAGTTACGGCCGATCCTGGTGCGAGGTCGTTGCCGAAGACTGCGTTGACCGTGTTGTCTATAAGAGCGTATTGGGTGTAGTTACCAATGTTATTATTACCAGTAACCCCATAACTGGCCCTAATTTTCAAAAGTGATACCGGCTCGACACTTTCCATAAAATTTTCGTCGGAAATTATCCAGCCCGCAGAGACCGAGGGAAAGGTACCCCAACGGTTCTCCGAACCAAAGCGTGAGGAACCATCGCTACGGACGGAGGCTGTAAATAGGTATCTGCCTTTATAATCATAAGTGAGCCTTGAAAGGAAAGAAACCAAACTCCACTCCTGGACCCTATCGTAAGTACCGCCTCTATCGATATTAGCGGCCCCTTGAATGGTCGGCAGACGGTCATCCGCAAAATTATTGGCAGCCACTCTATTAAGATCCCTACGGAATTTTTGAAAGGTAAAACCGCCTAAAAGCTGAAAATTATGTTCTCCAAAACTTCTGGTATAGGTAGCCAGGTTTTCGTTCAACCACGAAAAATCGTTGGTATCTTGCCAAACCGCCTGCGAAGTGGTGGGAATGGGCACATTGATACTGGAAGTAGCCGTGGTTGGGCTGAAATATTCAAATCGTGAGTTGTACAGTTCGGCGTTCAAACTTGTTTTAATCACCAGGCCGTCTATAGGCTCGTATTCCAAAAACGCATTGGTCAATAAATTAACATCCTTAGTTTCGTTGACAATCTGTTTGGCCGAGGTAACCCAGTTGGCATAGGAAAATATATTTCCCGTTTCCGCTGGAAACCGGTTAAATTCGGTTAAAGTGCCATCAGGATTGTAAATGGGCATTATGGGCCACGTGTGCAAGGCATTGAACAAAATTCCTGTGCCCCTTTCCCCATCGCTTCTCGGTGTATTGTCTTTGATATACGAAGGCGCCACATTGAGACCTATCCGTACTTTATCGGAAAACCGATAATCCAAATTGGCACGAAGGGAATAGCGACGATAATCGGAATTTATAACAACCCCGTCCTGTTTAAAAAAGCCGGCAACCACCGAACTCCGAAGCTTTTCCTTGTTCGAAGTGATAGTTAGATTATAATTCTGTACGGGTGCCGTTCTCAGCAGTGCACCATACCAGTCATTGGTTTTACCCTCATATTGAGCTGGGTTCTGGAAGATTTCAGGCACCGGATCCCCCTGATCTTGGTAGTACTCCTTTTTAAATTGCGCAAATTCGACGGCATCCATCATATCGATTCTCCCACGCTCCGGTACTTTCTGTATTCCCGTAGAGGTATTGAAACTGATGTGGGTCTCACCGGGAACCCCAGTTTTAGTGGTTATTAATACCACCCCGTTAGCGGCCCGGGAACCGTACAACGAAGTCGAGGCTGCATCCTTAAGCACTGAGATATCTTCAATTTCGTCCGGATTTATAGCGCCGATTCCACCTGTAATAGGAAAACCATCCACTACATACAGCGGGTCGCTACCGCCGGAAACGGACAATTGTCCCCGTATCCGCACCGATACGCCCTGACCGGGTTTTCCGGTCGTCTGGTTGATCTGTACCCCCGCCAGTTTGCCCTGCAATTTCTGGGTCACCTGGGAAACGGGGATATCTGCCAGCTCTTGGGCGTCAATGGTCTGTACCGCTCCCGTCACCTGTCTCTTGATCTGGGTGCCGTACCCCACCAACACCACCTCGTCCAGTGCGGTGGCATCTTCCGCCATGGCGACATTAATCTGCGATTTACCGTTAACCGGCACCTCCTGCTTCGCAAATCCAACATAGGTGAATACCAAGGTGGCATTATCTCCGGAAACGGTAATGCTGTATTCGCCCTCGAAATCGGTAACCACTCCATTCGTAGTTCCTTTTTCGACCACATTGACCCCGGGTAGGCCCAATGTTTCCCCCTCAGCAGTAACCTTGCCTGTTATAGTCTTGTCCTGCGCATGGGCAGGCAGCCACAGGAGTAAGGAAAAAACAAAGCATACTGTTTTTAAACTCATGTAGAATTTTTTCATAATAGCGTTCAGTGATTAGGTTAAAGAATCCTTTTTAATCGGATAATAATTTATTCGATTAAGTTCAAATATATTCGACAAGCATTAATTGAGTATCCTGTACTATCCTGTTAAAATATATAACTCTTTGGAGCCAAGAAACATCCGCCCGAATTATTCCCTCTTTCGTACTACTAATTTCACCGGACCCATCAGTCCGGAGGGCAAAAGAGGGTCGTCTTTCTGATAAAATGGCAAGGTGGTAAATGTTATTTTATTTTTGACACCGGGTTGGGCATCTCCGATCAGTCGATTTACCCAAACATTAGTAATCTTTATCTCCAGCCTGTTCTCTCCTTGGCGGACTCCGTCAAGTTCTACCTTGAACGGCTTTTTCCATACCGTACCCAGGGGTTTTCCATTTAAAAATACTTGCGCTAGGTTTTTAACAGCACCCAAGTCCAGCACCAATTCGGAATGTTCGTTAATGTTTGGGGCATCAAAAGTGGTTTTATACGTTGCCGTACCGGAGAAGTATTTGATTCCTTTATCCGGATGATCTGTCCATGAAACCAGGGAATCGAACTGGGCGGTTGCCGGGGCTCCGCGTTCCTTTTCAAAAGAGACCTTCCACGGCCCTTCGATAGTTCGATACTACCTCTTCCTGTATTTTAGGAAGGGTCAAGGATTCTGCATTTGTATTTTTTCCAAATACGATGAAGAAGGCGTCCCAGGGATCAAATTCCAACGGAACGATAGTTCGGTCGTTGGTGATATGATAGGATACTTCCCTGATTTCCCCGTTTTGGGGGTTCCACAATTGCGGAGCCTTGCCGCTGACCCTGAAGCTCACCGTAGCGGAAGTCGGCTTTTCACTTCGGTTGTTCAGCCAATAGATATCGGCTTGGGGTGTGCGGCGATGCCGAAAAAGGATTTCCGAGTCGGTATTGCTGATTTCAACATCCTTCGCCACGCCGAGCCTTGTCAAGGCCTCTTCTATAGTTCCGGTGAGGATATTCTTATTCTGCCAAATTTTATCCGCCAGTGCTTGAAATTGCCGACGGTCATCGGCAAGGCTTGGCGAGGCTTCCGGTTTTGTGCCCGTAACCTTTGCCCCTGCTTCTACCAGCTGGCCGAACTTTTTGAGAACGGGCAAGGTCATATATTTGGCACTTTCGTCCAATGCAAGCAACTGGTAGGTGTTCCCGCTGTTGGCCACCAACTTTCCGTCGTGAACTTCAATGGCGTTCAGCAAGGCCGTGGCATTGACATAATCGAATTCGTAAGCCTGGGGAACCGCGGGTAGCGAGTCTTTGGAAATCTCTGTAATATTGTGGTTCTCTCCATAATAATACAGTACATCGGCCACATTATCGCCCTGCTGCAGCATATAACTACTTCGCGTGAGATAGGCGATCCAGGCCTTTGCGGGTTCCGCCCAGGTTTCCTGGCGGGTAAAATACTGTCCGAAAGGGCCCAGTGAGAATCCCGGCATCTTATCGTCCAAAGGTTGGTGTACCGAAGTGTGGATTACAAAGCGGTTCAGTCCCGAAGCCAATTCCAGGTCGGCGGTACGTTTCAGTTTTTCGGGATGTAAACTGAAGGCGTTGCCTATGGAGGTCATGGACTCGGCGGCCACAAAGGGCTTGCCGTAAATATGGGCGACCGAAGCGGATTCCCTAATGTCGGCCTCACTGCGGACTTCCTCGTCATCACCGCCCGCCAAACTGCCGGGCACCCACATGGCGGACATAGGAATGTCGGCATTCCGTTTGACGTCCATCCCGTCGGCCAAATAAATTCTTCCGCCCTCATGGGATTCCGTGTAGCGTTTCATATCCCTTTTATGCAGTTCTTCGCCGATGACATCATAATGGTTTTCAACGATCATTTCCCCAATGGTCTTTCGAAAATCCCACAGAAATTTTTCACTGTTCTCTGTACTTTTAACTACTCGGCCTATCAAGACCGGAATCCATGGCCTCATATCATAGCCCCGTCTTTTTTCAAATTCTTGGGGAAAATTTCTCGTCCAGTTCATATGTCCCGCTTCGTAGCTGTCCAGAATCATATACCCCAAGCCTTTATCGCCCATCATTCCGCTCGTGGCATCCTTGTACATATCGAGGTAGGTATGGATGTAGCTCCGAACGGCTTCCGTATCCAATTTATCCACTTCCAGACCCGTCGCCTCGGGCGATGCGGGATGGTTTTGACGGCCCGTAAGGGAATACCCGAAACGGATAACGGACCAATTCCCTGGCGGCACCTGCCAATCCAAATTACCCTCGGCATCCATCTTGGAGGTCAGATCAACGATATTATCCATATCGACCGCGTCGTCAGTATCGGATAGATAGGTCGGTGTATCCTCCTTCCAGGGAGAAAATCCGGCCTTGTCCTCTACTTTATCTATGCGGTCGGTATTGTACAGTACGAATTCGGCAACGTTCACCCCTTCGGGTTTCGGAGCTTCCGCCGGTGCCCCCATCATCGCGGCGAACTGATTGACCTGGCCGGGCAAGGTTTCATAGACGAACCTAAAATATTTGGCGGTGGTAGGGGGAAAACTTACCGTTGTTTGCGCTACCATGCTGCCATGTATCGGGGCCACTTTCCTGAAATTCACCCCATCGTCACTTACCTGCAAACTTCTGTTTTCCGTACTGCCCCTGAACTGCTCCATACTGTTGTGTGCCGCGCCGACTACGGAAAGGGCCTTAAAGGTCTGGGGGGTATCGAACTCATACTGGATCCACATATCCTCGCCCGGTTCTTTGGGAGGCAGGTAGGTTCCGGTATTCAAATCGCCGTCGGTCAGGTTTTTAAGATTGAATTCCCCGCCACTCGAAGATACTCCGGGATTCAGTTCGCTTAAGGTTTTCTCCGCTTCCGGCAACCGATAGGCCACTACCGCGGCGTCTTTATAGAAAGAAGGCTGGGTGCCGATAAAGCCCCCCGTAAGTCCTTCCTCCGGGATTTCTACATTTTGAAAATTGCCGGGAACATCCGAGGGTTTGGTCAGCGCTCCTTTAAAAGGTTTCCCGCCCTGCACGTGCGTTTCGGTCCAAACATATTTTTTCATACCATCCTTCGGCTCGACCCAGGGACCCCCCGTAACGCTCCAGCCCGGTGAACCGGCAATCGCCATTTCCAAATCGAGGCTATCTGCCAATTTAGTAGCGAAAAGAAAGGCATCCTTCCAGGCCGGCTGCATGAATTCCAATTTTTTTTCTACCACTACGGGAGTAAAAAGATTGGCATCGAAGTTTTGAAATCCCCCAATCCCGATCCTGTCCATCCATTCCAAATCCTTTTGGATACCATGTTTTGTAATATTTCCGTTCATCCAATGCCACCAGACCCTGGGTTTGGCGCTATTCGGGGGATTCATAAATTCCTTGGATAGGGAGGGACCGTTTTGCCCCCATGCCCCCAAACTTAGAAAAAGGGTACATAATGCGAGCCACCAGGTGCCCATCGGCTTGGATTTTTTCATGAGCTGGATTTAAAAAATTACAGAGATGTAGCTAAACTACCAAAGGATTATGTATTAACTATCCTGTGGTGTGCTGCATGGGAAAGAGGGTAGATGGAACAATAAAATGGAGGGAGGTGAGAGGCAAGAGGACGGTTCACAGAGACTCCCTATCAATAAAATTAAAAGGATTCTTGACCTTTCCTTTCGTCTTGTCCAAAATCATCTGTGCCGCCGTCTCGCCCATTATCTTAAAATCGGTGGAGATTACGGTAATGCCCAAAAGTTCTTTTAACGGCGTGTCGTTATAGGATATCACCCCGATCTCGCCCCCCAAGCAAAATTCCTTGTCCCGGATCTGGTTAACCAAATTGACAAGGTCCGATTCTTCTATGGTGATAAAAAGATCCCCCTTTTTTAGGATGATATCGTCGTAAATCTCTTCGAGTATCTCAAAATCAAGATAGAATTCCAGACAAAACTTTCGAAACCCGTGTAAAATCCTTCTAGGATACGGATAGACCGAATTCTCGGGATAGACCAAGAACAATTTATCATATCTCTTAATCTTTGGCAGCCCATCTTTTAGCGCGTTGTAAATGTCGTTCTCGAAGTCCTGATATATTTCAATGAAGGCACCCCCGATGGCTAACTTGTTATTGTCCATGATCACCAGTTTGTTCTTGGGAATTTTGTTGATGGCCTTTACGACCTCGTCCGTATAGCTGATGTGTTTTAGCTCTTCGGTCTTGAAATGCGGCATGATGATGTAATAATCATAGGCATTCCTATTTTTTTCGAGCAGGTTGAGAAATAGCGAATTGTCACAATGGTAGATATGAAGATCAATATGCGAATTACCACCGATACTGTTGACAAAACTGTTATAGATACGCATCTTGTACGTACTTAATTTATTGATCAGGAACAAGATATTGACCTTCGATAACAATTTCGTTCGGGATATATAAAAACCCTTTCCCCTGATGGAGGTGATTATTTGCCGATCCTTTAAAATGGAATAGGCTTTTTCAACGGTATCCCTCGAGAGCAAATACTCTTCACTAAAACTATTGATGGACGGGATCTTTTGGTCGATCTTTAAGTTTCCGACTGAAATATTATGGATGATGGAATCCACAATCTGCTTATATTTCGGTATCCTTGATCGGCCGTCGATCTCTACATACTTGAATAGCTGCATCGTTTTACTTTTAGTTTTGGGAAGGTAGTAAATTGGTGGGGACAAAAACAAGTAGTAATTTTTGGCATACCAGTATAGTACAGGATACAAACTTAACTTTCCCACCTTATTTTAGCGGAAATAACAATGATAAAAAAATTATTATGGGAGATCCGGTCAAAGAATTTAAATATGTAGATTATCTCTGGGACGATAAAAAAGCGGGGGAACTGGGGGACGATCAGGTCGAACTGTTCTTGTACCGGTCCAATATTCTAGGCGCCGATCTGCGCATCACCAATTACGGTGGCGGAAACACGAGCTGCAAGACCATCGAAAAAGATCCCCTTACCAATGAGGAGGTGGAGGTGATGTGGATTAAAGGTTCCGGTGGGGATATCGGTACCTTGACCCGCAAAGGCATTGCAGGACTTTATGTGGATAGGTTACGGGATTTAAAAAATGTTTATAGGGGATTAGAGGATGAAGATCGGATGGTCGGATTGTTCAATCATTGTATCTACGATCTCGATAGCCGAGCGCCATCGATCGATACGCCCTTGCATGGATTGCTTCCCTTTAAACATATCGACCATCTGCATCCCGATGCCTTGATCGCCGTGGCAGCTGCGAAGGACAGCGAACAAGTAACCCAAGAAATCTGGGGCGATACTATGGGATGGGTCCCTTGGCAGCGCCCCGGTTTCGACCTGGGGCTGCAACTCGAAAAATGCCTGGAGGATCATCCCGGTATCCGGGGTATCGTTCTAGGAAGTCATGGGCTGTTCACTTGGGGGGATACATCCTACGAATGTTACATAAACAGTCTGCAGGTCATCGAAAGGGCATCCGAATATATCGCAAAAAAAATCAAGGAAAATGGAAGTGTTTTCGGGGGACAGAAAATCGAAAGCCTTCCCGAAAAAGAGCGTTCGGAGAAAGCGGCACAACTGATGCCCATGCTACGTGGACTCTGTTCTGCGGAGAATCGTATGGTTGGCCATTTCAACGATAGCGATACGGTGCTGGAATTCATCAACAGCAACGATCTATCCTGCTTGGCCCCCATGGGCACCTCCTGCCCCGATCACTTTCTCCGCACCAAAATACAGCCTTTAGTGCTTGAACTTGATACCGGTGAAGACCTTTCGGACACCGCAGCGGTGCTCCAAAAATTAAAACCTGCCTTCGAAGAGTACAAAAAGGAATACGCAACATATTACTCAACCCATAAAAGAAATAACAGTCCCGCTATGCGCGATGCCAGTCCCGTTATCATCATCTATCCCGGGGTGGGCATGTTCAGCTTTGCCAAGAACAAACAGACCGCACGGGTTGCCAATGAATTTTACGTCAACGCCATCAACGTCATGCGCGGCGCGGAAGCCATTAGCGAATACACGGCCCTACCCAGACAGGAAGCCTTCGATATCGAGTATTGGCTATTGGAGGAAGCCAAGCTTCAGCGCCAGCCCAAGGAAAAACCCTTGTCCCGAAAGGTGGCCGTGATTACAGGCGGTGGCGGTGGCATCGGCAAAGCCATTGCGGATAAGTTGGCCGAAGAGGGAGCTAATGTGGTACTCACCGATATTGCCGAGGACCGGTTACAGAAAGCCGTGAAAACTTATGACAGCGATACGGCCTCCTACGCTGTTTGCGATGTGACCAAAAGCGAATCCATCGCCGAAGCTTACAAAAAGGCATGTCTCGATTTTGGCGGCATAGATATCGTGGTGCACAGTGCAGGACTCGCCATCTCAAAACCCCTCGAGGAAACCACAGAAAAAGATTGGGATTTGCTGCAGAACGTTTTGGTGAAAGGCCAATTCGAACTCGCGAAACAGGCCGTCGCCATTATGCGCAAGCAAAACCTGGGGGGGGATTTTATCAGTATCGCCAGCAAAAACGGACTCGTATCGGGCCCGAACAATGTGGGCTACGGCACCTCGAAAGCGGCGCAACAGCACATGGCCCGTCTTCTTGCCGCCGAACTGGCCGGGGATAAGATCCGGGTCAATACCGTCAACCCTGATGGCGTGATCGTCGGAAGCAAGATTTGGGAAGGCGAATGGGCCGAAGGGCGCGCCAAGGCTTATGGCATCACCGTAGAGGAACTCCCAGCACACTATGCCAAAAGAAACCTCTTGAAGGAAATCATCTATCCCGAGGATATAGCCAACGGGGTATTTGCACTGGTCGGTATACTCGATAAAAGTACAGGAAATATCATCAATGTCGATGGGGGTATGGCGAATGCTTTTGTACGATGAGACCGACTTGCGGGGTATAGGCAGGGAATGAGCAATCCTTGTAAGACTAACCATAAAACACTTCAATGCGAATAGATAGAGAACAAATAGAGGACGCCAACCAAAAGGAACTCGATACCCATGTAGAAAATTTTGATCATACGGCCACCCGATTGAACCGTAAAGGCGTCAACATCGAAAACCTCGTCGAAAAACTGGCGGATTTTCAAGTCGCCATTCCCAGTTGGGCCTTGGGGGCCGGTGGTACCCGTTTCGGGCGTTTTGGTTTTCAGGGCGAGCCAGGAACCCTGGAACAAAAGATCGATGATGTGGGCGCCCTGCACGCCTTGACCCGAACGGCGGGATCCATTTCCTTACATTTTCCCTGGGACGTGCCGGAGGATTACCAGGCCATCCGGGAATTGGCCGCATCCCATGATATCGTTTTCGATGCCGTCAACTCCAACACCTTTCAAGACCAGAAAGACGCGGCGGAAAGCTATCGATACGGTTCTTTGAGCAATACCGATGAAGCGGTGCGGCAACAGGCGGTCGAACATAATCAAGAGGTTATCAAGATAGGGAACAAACTGGGCTCCAAAAGCCTGACCGTTTGGCTGGCGGACGGCGCCTCCTTTCCGGGGCAGACAAATTTCCAGACGGCCTTGAACCAGACCCAAAAAAGCCTCCAGGAAATCTATGCCACCTTGCCAGAAGATTGGAAATTATTTATCGAGTACAAACCCTACGAACCCCATTTCTATAGTACGATCATCCAGGATTGGGGCACCTCCTTTATGTTGGCGAACGAATGTGGCGAAAAAGCCTACACCCTCGTTGACCTCGGCCATCATCTGCCCAACACGAACATCGAACAGATTGTCTCCACCTTGATGCTCAAGGGCAAACTCGGCGGCTTCCACTTTAACGACAGCAAATATGGCGATGACGACCTGACCGTGGGCAGCGTCAAACCCTATGCGCTTTTCCTTATTTTCAACGCCTTGGTTTATGGTATGGAAAACAATCCGCAAAACCCCTACCCTGCCTGGATGATAGACGCCAGCCATAATATTAAAGATCCCTTGGAAGATATAATGCAATCCTTGGAGGCCATACAGGAAGCCTACGCAAAGGCCCTGCTGGTTGACCAGAAATTGTTGAACGACGCACAACGGGCCCACGATGTGACCCAATGCCAAGAAATTATTCAGGATGCCTATCGCACCGACGTCAGACCCTTGCTTGAAAAAGCACGTTTGCACGGCGGTGGGGCATTGCACCCGCTAAAGGCCTACCGTTCGCTGGGGCTAAGAAAAAAATTGATCGATGTGCGGGGTGCGGATTCAGTAGCATCGGGATTATGAAAGAAGTAACCGCCATATTCGATATCGGCAGAACGAACAAAAAGTTCTTTCTTTTTGATTCGGATTTTCAAGAGGTCTATCGTGAATATATTTGTTTTGACGAAATTACCGATGAAGACGGCTATCCCACGGAAAACTTGGCGGCACTTGAAGAATGGGCAAAAGCCGTTTTTTACCGGATGGTCGAGTCCCCAAAATTCGATATTGTTTCCTTAAACTTTTCCTGCTATGGGGCCAGTTTGGTGCATATTGACGAAAATGGCAAAGTACTTACCCCGCTATATAATTATCTCAAGCCGTTGACAGATGATATTTATGATGCTTTCTACGGAAAGTATGGCCCGGAAGACGAGTTTTCCAGAGTTACAGGGTCGCCCAAATTGGGCATGTTGAACACGGGCTTGCATCTATATTGGCTGAAACACACCCAACCCCAAACTTTTAGGAAAATAAAATACTCGTTGCACCTTCCCCAATACCTAAGCTACTTGTTTACCGGAATCCCGGTCAGCGAGTGTACAAGTATAGGCTGCCATACCATCCTTTGGAACTATGAAAAAAATAAGTATCATGATTGGGTCTTTCAAGAAGGTATCGATAAAATATTACCCCCAATTGTTGGCACCAAAGAAACAATCCCACTAAAATATAAGGCTAAGATCATTCAAATCGGCCCTGGTATTCATGACAGTTCTTCCGCATTAGTGCCCTACGTTCGAAATATCACAGATCCTTTTGTACTGGTTTCGACGGGAACTTGGAGCATTTCAATAAATCCGTTTACCAAAGGGATGTTGACTTCGGAGGATATTCGCAACAACACCCTATTCAACATGCGAATCGATGGAAGTCCCGTTAAAGTATCGCGCCTGTTTTTAGGCAATGAATACAAACTTCAGGTAAAGGAGCTTGCAGCTCATTTTAATGTCTCGGATGACTATCACAGGAGCATGAAATTCGATGAAAAGATATTTTTTGAAATTATCAAAGATTTTAAATATGCCTTCCGATGGATCAGTATTGAAGAACAAAACGGGCCCGCGGAGACACATTATGAATATAATCGATTCGAACAGGCCTACCATCAACTTATGATAGAATTGGTGCTTTTGCAGGTAGAAAGCATCAAGATGGCAGCCGGAGATGAACACATCGAAAAATTATATATCGACGGAGGCTTTAGCGATAACGATGTTTATATTAAATTGCTCTCGTATTATTTGAGGGATATGGAATTGCGGACAACCGACTCCTCATTAGGTTCGGCCCTGGGTGCCGCGATCACGATTGCGGATAGGGAAATGAATTCCGAATTCCTTAAGAAGAACTATTCCCTAAAAAAACACGCACCCATCATCCTAACTCATTGACTTATTTGTACACTAACCCACTAACTAATAAACGATGGATTTCAACTCAGCTTACCCTTCCGTAGACGACCTAAGAACAAGGGCCAAAAAACGGATTCCGCGGTTTGCTTTTGAGTATCTCGACGGAGGATGCAACGAAGATGTGAGTATTACCCGGAACACCGCCGAAATACGAAAGGTGAAATTACAGCCCCGATATCTAAGGAACCAAGGCATAAGCTCCACAAAGACCAAGGTGCTGGGCATGGAGTTCGACGCCCCCTTCGGAATTGCCCCGGTAGGGCTTCAGGGATTGATGTGGCCCAACTCCCCTGCCATTTTGGCCAAAGCGGCGAAACAACATAATATCCCGTTCATTTTGAGTACGGTGACAACGATGGATATCGAACAGGCCAGTGAAATAACCGACGGACAGGCTTGGTTTCAACTCTACAATCCTGTGGAGGATGAAGTCCGCAATGACATCCTGAATCGCGCCGAGGCTGCAGGCTGCCCGGTTTTGGTCCTACTCTGTGATGTACCGACTTTTGGCTATCGCCCGCGGGATTTTAAAAACGGATTGGCGCTGCCCCCGAAGATGTCCCTCACCAACATCCTGCAGATATTGGGAAAACCGACCTGGGCGTACAATACCTTAAAGTATGGGCAGCCTACCTTTGAAAACCTAAAACCCTATACGCCCGAAGGCCTCAACCTAAAACAACTGGGACAATTTATGGACAAAACTTTTTCCGGTCGCCTGAACGAGGAAAGAATAAAGCCCATCCGGGATAAATGGAAAGGAAAACTGGTGTTGAAAGGCGTAGCCTCCGAACAGGATACCGAAGATGCCATTCGCATGGGTTTCGACGGCATCATCGTTTCCAACCACGGCGGAAGACAATTGGATGCCGCGCAGTCAACCCTCCGTTCCATGCAGGAAATCGCCAAAAAGTATAGCGACCAGATCGAAATTATGATGGACAGCGGACTTCGTTCCGGTCCCGATATCGCCCGGGTCATGGCCTGTGGCGCAAAGTTCACCTTTATGGGCCGATCCTTTATGTACGGAGCGGGTGCCCTGGGGAATAAAGGAGGTGACCATACCATATCTATATTAAAGACACAGTTCAAACAGGTTATGGATCAGCTCTGTTGCGAACGGGTCGAAGATTTGCCAAAACATTTGATTACCGAGTGAAAAGGTTCCAATACCTAGCGCTAACGGACGGGTTGAAGATTTGTAAAAAAATCAGATTACTAATTTAAAAAGGTCTCGAAAGTATCTTTCAACGGGTGGGTCAATGACCTGCAGAAGCATTTGATATCGTAGTAATTTTGCTGCAAGCTGTTCCCACTGCAGACGGGGGCGCCTTGAAGATTAAACCAACAACCATGAGCCAAAACCACCAAGAAGAAGAACTTATTGAAGAAATAGCGGGCGGGGAATTCGAACGCGAACCCGTACCCCCATCGAAACTAAAAAGTTGGAAGAGCTTTTTGGGCATGTACGCGGGAGAACACGCCGCAGGCACCGAATTTGTCATTGGCCCGCTATTTCTTACCACTGGAGTCAGTGCCTTTGACCTGATTATCGGACTATTGCTCGGAAACCTAATGGCGGTCCTTAGCTGGCGGTTTCTAACGGCAGAAATTGCAGTCAAGAGAAGACTGACACTCTATTATCACCTGGAAAAAATTTGCGGTAAAAAACTCGTTATAGGCTATAATTTGGCCAATGGCGTGTTGTTCTGCTTTTTGGCAGGTGCCATGATTACCGTTTCCGCAACTGCGGTAGGCATTCCCTTTGATATGGAAATGCCCAAACTCACCGACACCATCCCCAACGGTATCACTTGGATTACGGTTGTATTGGTTATAGGTGCGGTCATTTCATTGGTCGCCTCCAAAGGATACGAAATGGTCTCTAGGGCCGCCAACTGGATGTCGCCGGTGATCGTACTTGCTTTTCTGGCCTGCGGTATCGTGGCCTTGCAACAATTAGGGGTAGGCAGTTTCAAGGAATTTTGGGATATCTGGGGCGAAGGCGGCGACCCTTTTCCGGGACAGATAAAATACACCTTTTGGCATGTGTTTTTCTGGTCTTGGTTCGCCAATGCCGCCATGCACATCGGGATGTCGGACCTATCGGTATTCCGTTTTGCCAAAAACGCAAGTTCGGGTTGGACAACCGCTGCCGGCATGTATGTAGGCCACTATATGGCATGGATAGCGGCGGCATTGATCTATGCGGTTTACATCAAAACGCCGGAGGCCCAGGCACTGCTGTCGCAAGGCGAGGCACCGACGGTTGCACCCGGTCCCTTGGCCTACAACACCATAGGTTTCTTTGGGATCATTGCCGTCGTCCTGGCGGGATGGACCACAGCCAATCCCACTATTTATAGGGCGGGATTGGCCTTTCAGGCTATCATCCCGAAAGCCTCTACCTTTTGGGTGACCATTATTGGCGGGCAGTATCGCCACCACTAGCCGGACTTTTCCCTGCCTTTGCCATGAAACTATTGGATTTTGTGGCCCTTTACGGATTTATATTGGCCCCGGTAGGTGCAATAATCGTTTTCGAGCATTTTTTTCACCGCCAAGCGCATATTGCACAGGACTTTGCCGAGATCGCCAACCTACAATTTAACCGTGCGGTACTTTTGTCCTGGGCCATCAGTTTTGGATTGTTCTATTTTATCTCTATACAATTCGATGTATTTCTCTCCTTCGTCACCCTTCCCGCTTGGCTGTTATGCGGAATTTTATTTCTTGTTTTTAGCAAGCGGTTTCAACATCGCCTAAGGTAATCTATTGGAGAATTATTGCGCCGAACCAAAATTATTGTTAAACAGATATTTAACAATTTATTGCCTTAGTTTTTGAAATATTATCAATTAAAACTTAATAATATTAACATGAATTTAAAGTTTCTTCTTATTTTTGGCTGACCTTCCAACAGAAGGGCATATACCTTCAGAGTAACCCAATGTACAATTTAACCTTTATTGTTTGAAACTCAGATAATACAGATTACCATTAGTTTTCCCAGCATTTTATCGGTCTAAAACAAGTAATTTCAATGTCGGGAATATGAGAGAACGTTATACTGCCTAATATTGTCATCCTCAAAACATCCACCAAAAAAATTTTAATTATGAAAGTAAAGGATTCGTTTTTCAAGCTGTTAAACGGCATGTTCAAAAAAGTATCCAAATGGCAACTTTCGCTTTTGGTTTTTGCCATTGCCCTAAATCACCTATCGGCAACTGCCCCTTTAAAAAAATTCCATCCGCAGCAAACCCCGATTACAGGCACGGTCATGGATGATACGGGTGCCCCGCTGCCTGGTGCAAGCGTGGTTGCCAAGGGCACTACGGTAGGTACCACCTCCGATTTCGATGGGAACTTCGAAATTGCACTACCCGAGGACAGCAACACCCTTGTGATTTCCTATATCGGTTTCAAGACTCAGGAAATCGATGTTACGGATCAGACCGATATAGAAGTGAATATGGTTATGGATGCCGCAGGGCTCGAGGAAGTGGTAGTGGTCGGATACGGTACCCAGAAAAAAACTTCCCTTACGGGATCCATCAGCTCCATAAAGGGAGAGGACATAGCGGAAGTGCCTGCCGCCAACATCTCCCAATCACTGGCAGGGCGAATGTCAGGGGTAAGTATGAGGCCCAATGGGGGCACGCCAGGCAACGATAATCCCGATATTTATGTTCGGGGCGTAGTGTCCACTGGAAACACCAACCCTTTGATAGTCGTGGATGGTATAAGACGGGACAACATTAGCCAAATAGATCCGAATGTCATCGAGACCGTAACCGTACTTAAGGACGCCGCCGCAGTGGCGCCCTTCGGTATCGGCGGTGCCAACGGGGTAATATTGATTACCACTAAAAAAGGAAATACGGGAAAGCCCCAGGTGAGTTTAAGCACCTCATTTGCATTTCAAAGTCCGACCTATCTTCCCGATATGCTCAATGCCCAAGATTATATGTCACTGCAAAATGAAGGCTACTTTAATCTAAACCCCAACGGAACGACGCCCCCCAACGACCCCAATCTCGTTGCCAACTATAACGCACTGCACCGCGAAGACCCCTTCAGATATCCCGACTCTAACTTTGTGGACGTTTTTAAAAAGAATGGTACCATGCTCATTGACAACCTGCAAATTAGCGGGGGTACCGACAATGTACGCTATCATGCCGGGTTGGGGTATTATGACCAAAAAGGTATCTTCGAACCCGTCGGATACAACCGATATACGTACGACCTTAGTCTCGACGTTGATGTAACGCCCACTACCAAGATAGGTTTGTCCCTTTACGGTTCTATCGAGAATACCGATGGTATTGATGCCGATGAACAAATGCCCCACCTCTTTAGAAGCTTCTATAAATTCGTTCCTACCCAAGCTTTGCTGTATCCCGGGGGAGATAGGTGGGGAGAATCCTCCGCGAACAGTCCCGTTGGCGTGTTACGTTCCGACGGATACCGCAGGGACGGTGATAATACCTTACTTAGTTCCATTTCCGTTGAGCAAAAACTATCTTTTATCGAAGGTTTAAGCGTAAAGGGCGTGTTTGCTTATGATGACCTCCAACAGAACAACAAACTGTGGCATATTCCTTTTAAATATGACATCATCGACCTGTCCCAGACTCCATATACCTTTACCGAGGCCGTATCCCTGCAAGAAGGTAACGGGCAGCCTTATACCTGGCTACAGCTCGAAAATTACCGGTCTAAAAAGTTTACCTATCAGGGGTATATCAACTATGACCGATCCTTCGGCGACCATGATTTCTCTGCCCTTTTCGTTGCGGAGGCCCGGGAAACGAAGAACGACTTTTTCACCACTAGACGAAACAACTTCGCCATTCAAATCGATGAACTTAGTTTCGGCAGTTCCGACAAATCGGATTATGACAATTCGGGATCATCGAGTACCGGAAGCGAGATCGGCTACGTTTATCGACTGGGTTATACCTACAAAAACAGGTATATCCTAGAGGCATCCGGACGATATGACGGGCACTACTCTTTCGCCCCGGGCGAAAGATGGGGCTATTTTCCCGCCTTTTCGGCCGGATGGAGGATATCCGAAGAAAACTTTATGGAAAACCTTACCGCAATCAACAATTTAAAGCTAAGGTCTTCATGGGGAAAATCGGGTAACCTACCTTATATAGATGGACAACTGGCCGCCTTCCAGTATTTGGCCGGTTATGATTTACGTGGAAACGCTTATGCCTTCGGAAACGGTTCGCTCGTGCAGGGCTCCCGAATACAAAATGAGCCCAATCCGAATATTACCTGGGAAATTTCCACTAAATTTGATATCGGATTCGACCTGACTATGTGGAACGGATTACTCAATATGGAGTTCGATTATTTTCATGAAGACCGCACCGGAATGCTGCTTACCCCGCAGGTTACCCTTCCCGTGGAATATGGACTTGCCCTGTCCCAAGAAAATAAAGGACAGATGAACAACAATGGCTTTGAGGTAAGCCTTGGTACACAAAAGGTATGGGACAGTGGCTTACGGTTCGGTGTCTCCGCAAATTTGAGCTATGCCGAGAACAATATGATAGAAGTGTTCCAAACCGATGCCCAAAGGAACAATCCGAATAGAACCCGGGTAGGACAACCTTTTGGCACCCCCTATGGCTATAAATCACTAGGCCTATTTTCTACCTCAGACGATATGAACGACGATGGCATTATCAATGCGGCGGATGGCTACGAAATCCAGCAATTCGGGGACCTTCATCCCGGGGATATCAGATATGCGGACCTAAGCGGTCCTGACGGTGTACCTGACGGTATAATCGATTCGAATGATGAAACGGTGATCGGTTACCCGGTTTACCCGGCGATTACCTACGGTATGAACACCTCGCTACAATATAAGGGATTCGATCTTTCCCTGTTTTTTCAAGGCACCGCCAACTCGAATATTAACATTCGACAGTTTATGACCGTACCCTTCGAAAATAACGGAAGCAACACCGCCTATGAATATTTTGATAATCGATGGACGCCTGCCCGTCAAAATGCCCGATATCCAAGGGCAACCCCGTCGCCCTACGCCAATAACACCCAGGGATCGGATTTTTGGATGGCGGATACCGACTACCTACGACTGAAGACGGCGACACTGGGCTACAGACTTCCCAACAGTGTTACCGAAAAGTTGAACATAGCCTCCATCGGGTTTCATTTGACCGGCCAGAATCTGCTTACTTTTAGCTCCCTCGACCATATTGATCCCGAATTGGGTTACGATGACCGGGAGAATTCGTATCCGGTAATGAAGTCCTGGGCTTTTGGAATGGATATTTCTTTTTAATATAAAATTGCACATTATGAAAAGGTTATTTAATAAAAATTGGGTTACCCCCGCTTGTTCGATGCTACTATTGCTTTCCTTATCCTGTGAAAGCGAAACCTTTCTTGAGAACGAGGATAAATCAAAACTTACCGACGCTACACAGTGGCAATCCGAAGCAAACGCAGATATATTTATCAACGACGTGTATAGCGAAATTCCTAGAATTTCTACACTGGCCGAACAATTGGACTACTATACCGACGATTATAACATAAGCCATTACTATACGGCCTCCAACTGGCGAACAGGTATCTGCCAAGCCCCTGCGCAAAGTAACGATAGCCCCTGGGGTGGCACCTACGGGCCTACCAACGCTTACACTTGGGAATCTTTTTTTGTAAAGATCAGGAAATGCAATACCGGCATTCAAAAACTAAAAGAAAACAAGGAAAACTTTCCAGAGGAATATACCAATGCGCGTATAGATGAACTGCGATTTTTAAGGGCCTATTTCTACAGTGAATTCTTTATGCAAGTAGGCGGACTTCCCATACTTACCGTTCCTTTGGACCGCTCCACGATGACCGAGGAAGAGATGCTAATTCCAAGGGGCACCTTTGAGGAGACTTTCAACTTCATGACGGACGAGTTAGGGGAAATAGTGGAGAATAATTATCTGCAAATAAAATACAATAACGGGGACGGCGATGCCGGGCGCGCTACTTTGGGAGCTGCCCTGGCTTTAAAGGGATGGCTAGAACTGTTTGCCGCCAGTCCATTGTTCAACAGCGGATCGAGCTATCTTCCCGATCCCGACAATTTTGTACATTTTGCGTCCGCGGATGCCGGCAGGTGGGCCACGGCCGCCGCGACCAATAAAAAGTTTATCGACGAGTACGGTGGTGTGTATGCATTATTTGACGACCTGCCCAATTTGTGGAGGGCTTCGAACGAATACAATTCCGAAGTAATTTGGGATCGCCAAATAGTGGCTAATATCGATGGTATGGGTACCAACTACGAAAGACGTGGAGGGCCTACTTACGTACTGGGCCAGTATATGACCTGGGGAAATTATAATCCCACACAAGAATTAGTGGATGAATTCGCCATGGCCGACGGCACGCCCATTACCGATCCCGCATCTGGTTACGATCCACAAAATCCGTATGTCAACAGGGAGAAACGGTTTTACGATTTTATCGTTTACGACGGGGCCCCCTATAAGCTGGATTGGATGCCAACAACCGATACGATCTATACCCGTATCGATGAAACGTATGAGAACCCCGATAAGACCAATCAAATAGACCTTGCAGGTTCTACCGATGTGGGTGATTCTGGCTATTATCAGAAGAAAAGGCTGAACCCGGCAGCCCCTCCCGGAAACGATGCCAGCGGACAGAACGATCTTTTTTACCGGTATGCCGAAGTTTTGTTGAACTACGCCGAAGCCCAAAACGAGGCCGTGGGTCCCGATGCTTCCGTTTACGAGGCGATAAACAAAATCAGGAACCGTTCCGAATTGCCCGACCTGCCCCCTGGTCTGTCGCAAGACGGGATGCGCAATGCCATCTACTCGGAACGGAGGGTCGAGCTCAGTTTTGAGAATAAAAGATATTGGGACAATAAACGCCTCATGCAACAGGAAGAAAAAATGGGTGTCCCCCGACACAATATGGTCATCAGAAACACTGTACCTTCTGACAATTCAGGTATCTGGGTGTATAGTGTGGAACCGGAGGTAAAATATACCCCCAAGTTCGATCCGAGACAATATATGGGTCCAATACCCCAGAATGTCATCGACCAAAATCCGAACATACAGCAAAATCCCGGATATTAAGATCGCTTGTCCAAGGGTTTCCACCCAGTAAAAACCACTTTTTGATTTGAGGCTTTTCTAAAAAAAGTTTATTTTTAAAGACCATTTAAAGGTTGGCATCGTGGCTGAATGGCTAGGCTAGGCTCCGCAAGAGCCTATATAATGGTTCGAATCCATTCGATGCCTCTAGGGGTAGCATTAATTAAAGCATTTCGTCATGGCTAAAATCGAGATCAAGGGGACACCCGAAAAATTGGAGCGGATTGCTATCTTTCTAAAGGCGAACAGCATCGATCATGCCATAATCGATGACTATGGCAACCACTCCCAAGAGGATTTGCAAAAATACCGCGAATTGATGTCGAAACACAATAACTAAGTTGGGCTTGGAAAACGAGAAAAAACTGGCCGCGACAAAATCGTTGGATTGGATACAGGAAGGAATGTTGGTCGGATTGGGATCGGGCTCTACCGCCGCCTATATGATTCGAGAACTGGGAAAAAAAGTGGCCGGCGGACTTTCAATTAAAGGAGTTCCTTCCTCCAATGCGACCGCCGAGCTCGCCCGGGAAGTTGGTATCCCCCTGATTTCTTTGGAAGAAGCGGGTACATTGGACCTCAACATCGACGGTGCCGACGAGTTCGACTCCGAATTACAACTCATAAAAGGCGGCGGTGGTGCACTTTTGCGCGAAAAAATTGTCGCCCACAATTCCCGTTTCAACCTGATTATTGCCGATTCGGACAAGCAGGTAAAGCGTTTGGGGAAATTTAAATTACCCATCGAAACCGTTCCTTTCGCCACTACAAATATTGTGGCTGAACTGGATAAAATGGGACTACGCCCCAGCATAAGGAAAAAGGCCACGCATAACTACGTCACCGATGAAAACAATTATATTGTCGATGTCGATATTTTTGAACAGGACGACTTGGCGACCTTGAACGATACCATCATAAAAATTCCCGGGGTGGTTGAAACGGGACTATTTCTAGACACCACCGACGTCATCATCATGGGGAAGGACGAGGGAACGGTGGTATTCGAGAAATAAGAGTTTTTTACTTTTAAACGACACGAAGCTGAACCGAACTACCGCACCTCTACCGTTAACGGATTTTCTAACTTTTCCGAAAATTGTCTTAGATAATCTTCCCATTCGGCCCGGGTCTTGAACTGTCCGCTCTTTTTCCATCCAAATCCTGCATAGTAAATGGCCTTGCCGTCATCGTTCAATTTAATCTGCGCATACAGGTTGCTACGGTCGGTTGGTTCGGTTTCGTACTTTTCATTTCCGACCATACTACGGTTCGCAACCACGATACCGGTGCCCAGTTCCGAATCATCCAAGGGCTCCCAATAGCTGACCCAACCTTCCTTTTCGTGAAAAGCGGTAGTACCTTTGTTTTCGTGCAGGCTGAGTCCCGCTGAAATGGTATCTGTTCCCTTCACACGTATTTCGAATTTGGAAAGGTTGCTGCCATAATCCAAGGAAATATGTTTTTCTTCGGATATCTGTTTTTCATTGGCATCCCAGTCCGCATAGGTCAGTACAAAGCTGGTGCGAATCGGCCCGTTGTAAAGTCTTTTCCAGGAAGTGAAATTTTTGGAAATGTAATAGGTATCCCCCTCCTTAACCGCAATGCCCCCTACTCCCCTACTGCTGCCCACCTGGTAATTATCGAGACCTTCACCTGTATCTTTGTGGTAAGATCCGTCGGTCTCCAATTCCTTTTTATACCATTTGTTAATAATGGGATAATCTACCCGTTTCAACCAAGCGTCGATTCCACTGGAGAGAGTGCCGCCTTGTACCTCGTCCTCCACCATTTTTTGGGCCGTAGGGCCGTAGGTACGGAAGGCGACCCGATTGTTTTCCCAGGCATAATCATCGGTGCGTTCCGGCACGAATCGGGAATAGCAGCGGGAAATGCTATCTTGGGAGAAGACTGCCGTCGAATCAGAACGTGAAGCAGTAAATATCAATTCGGAGTGGGCCTTAACCTCGGGTTGAAACAGGATAGTATCGTCCGTGCCGTCACCATCGGAATCTATGGTCTGGCTAACGACGGGTTTCCGGGTTTCATCGTTTGTAATTACAATGCCTCCTTTATTTCCGTCGGTCCCGTTTAAATCGAGGGACTTAATAGGCACGGAAACGGTTTCAAGATTGCGGTCCCTATCCATGGTATTCTTGACGACAATCTGTTTCCGTACAGGAGTTTCCTCGGCACAGGAAACAAAAAATAATCCGGTCAAAAAAAGTAAAACAAGCTTTCTGGGTCGCAAACTATTGATAGGTCTCATCTGAGTTCTGTGATTTTAGCTACGTCCATATCCGTATAGTCCAGATTTTCACCGGCCATCCCCCAGATAAACGTGTAATTACTAGTTCCGGACCCGCAGTGGATGGACCATGGGGGAGAAATGACCGCTTGGTGGTTCTGCATCCAGATATGCCGAGTCTCTTGTGGTTGACCCATCAAATGGCAAACGGCTTGATCCTCGGGTATGTCCAAATAAAAATAGACTTCCATACGACGGTCGTGAACGTGCGCCGGCATGGTGTTCCACACACTCCCGGATTTGAGCTCCGTCATACCCATTTGTAATTGGCAGGTAGTCACGATACCGCCAATAATCATTTGGTTGACCGTTCGGTCGTTGGCGGTTTCGAGGGAACCCAGTTCCAGTTTGTTCGCATCCGCCAAGCTCACTCTTTTAGTGGGATAGCTGGTATGTGCGGGGGCGGAATTCAGATAGAACATGGCGGGCTTCCCTTGAATATCGCTTTTAAAGACCACCTCTTTCGCGCCCTGGCCCACGTAAAGGGCATCTTTATGACCTAGTTCATAGGGTTTTCCATCCACCTCTACGGCCCCCTTGCTGCCCACATTGATGATACCGAGCTCTCGCCGTTCCAAAAAGTATTCGGATTTCAGGGGATCGATAGTTTCCAGAGTGATGGGCGTATCGGGCACCACACCACCGGCCATATACCGGTCATAGTGGGTATAGGTCAGATGCAACTTCCCCTTTTCCATAAGGTTCGGAATCAAAAATTCTTTCCGCAATTCCTCGGTATCCATTTTTTTAACGGCTTCCGGACTGGAAGCATATCGTGTTTCGTACGCTATTGCCATGTGTTCTAGATATTAAAATTTAGAGATGAATATAAAACTTTGGTAGTATGGCCTATCCGCAAGATAGACTCCATGCCTTCACAAAAATAATAAAATTTATACAATCGATTGCATTAAATCCAAATTCCTTAACTTTGAAAGCCATTCGCTCCTAAAGCACCATGAAAAAAGCAACCATACATGAAATTGCCAAGGCGCTGAACATTCACGGGTCAACGGTTTCCCGGGCCTTAAACGACAGCGACCGGGTCAAGGCGAAGACCAAAAAGAGGATTTTGGACAAAGCTAGAGAACTGGGCTATACGCGGAACATGCTGGCCTCGAACCTGCGCCGGAACAAAAGCAACACCATCGGCGTAGTCGTACCCCGTATCTCAAGGCATTTCTTTTCCTCCACCATTGCGGGAATCGAAGAAAGAGCCTATCAGTCCGGTTACAACGTGATTATATGTCAGTCTTTGGAAGAAGTGGACCGGGAGCGGAAAATAGTCCGTAATCTTATGGCAAACCGTGTTGACGGAATCTTAATATCCGTTTCGATGGAAACCCATGATGGTGCCCATCTAACCGAATGTTTCGAGAACGGTATGCCCCTTGTCTTTTTTGACCGCCATGTACCCTGCATGAAGCAGACGGGCAAGGTTTTGATCGACGATGTGCAGGGCGGCTTTAAAGCTACGGAACATTTGATACAACAGGGATGCCAAAACATTGCCCATTTTACCGCTCCCTTAGACGTCGAAATCTATAAAAATAGGCACAAAGGCTATAAAATCGCATTGGAAAAACACGGTCTTCCCTATAAAGAAGAATTGGTATTCGTATCCGGCCTTTTGAAGGAGGATGGCTATCGTTTGGCCCAAGAAATCATGGAAAAATACGATGATATCGATGCCATTTTTTCCGCGAACGATTTTGCCGCGATAGGTGCTATGGAGTATCTGAAAAAAGCGGGGAAAAATATCCCCCAAGATATCGCCATCGTAGGCTTTAGCAATGAACCCACCTCGGAGGTCATCGAACCCTCATTGACCACCGTTGACCAGTACGGTTCGGAAATCGGCCGATTGGCCTGCAACCTGCTGATGGACTGTTTTGAGAACGGGAATACGATTGTAAACGATAAGACGATTATGGTAGCACCGCAACTTATCGTGCGGGATTCTACCAAAAAATAGGGTAAGAAGACCCACCACATATCCATATGAAAAACCTCATCCCTTTACTAATTTTACTCTACTTTGCCGGCTGCAAAGACACCCAAAAATCGATTGACAACACCATCTTTTCCGATGAAAGAGCCCGGGTACTTGAAAAAGCCGCAGAATACATCCATTTAAAGCCGATTACAGTAACCGATCAAGTCAGCGAGCGCAGCACCGGCGGTATCCACGATTTCTATTCCGAAGGCGATTATTGGTGGCCTAACCCGAAGGATCCCGCTGGCCCATATATCCGAAAGGACGGGATGACCAATCCCGATAACTTTACCGCACATCGAGAGGCCATGATTCGCTTAAGTGATATTTCCGGGGCCTTGGCATCGGCCTATCTCGTTACGAGCGATGAAAAATATGTAGTCGCGCTCCTACCCCACTTGAAAGCCTGGTTCTTGGATGAAGCGACCCTGATGAACCCGAATCTGCTCTATGGGCAAGCCATTATGGGCCGGGTTACCGGAAGGGGTATCGGCATCATCGACACCATACATCTGATCGAAGTCGCCAAAGCTATTGAAGCCATTGAAAAGTCCGAAACCCTTTCAGATTCGGTTTTCCAAAAACTAAAGGATTGGTTCGCAACCTACCTGAATTGGATCTTTACCCACGAGTACGGAATCGCCGAAAGGGACAACGGCAACAACCACAGTGTATGCTGGGCCTTACAGGCCTCTGTTTTTGCGGAACTGGTAGGCAATGAAAAAGTTACGGGCTATTGCCGAAACATGTACAAGACGATATTATTGCCCGACCAGATGGCCGAAAACGGGAGCTTTCCGTTGGAACTGGAGCGAACGAAACCTTATGGCTATTCCCTTTTTACCTTGGATGCCATGACCGCTCTCTGTCAAGAACTTTCGACCCCTACCGACGATCTCTTCGAATTCACTACACCCCATGGCAAAAGCATCGCAAAGGGACTCGCTTTCCTCTACCCTTACGTAAAGGACAAAAACGAATGGCCCTATAAAAAAGACGTCATGTACTGGGACGAATGGCCCGTCAGGCATTCCTCCTTTCTCTTCGGGGGACTGGCACTACACAACGAGGCCTATCTAGAGCTTTGGAAATCACTGGATGCCGATTTCGACCATCCCGAAGTGGTTCGCAATATGCCGATTCGGTATCCGCTACTATGGGCTAATTGAAGAAGCCTTCGTTCGGTTTCATATCTTTGAACCTATTCCTCTTGTTCAAATTGTTCAAAATAAGAAATGTCCATGAATTCCATCCATAAATTTTCCGGCCTGTACACGGACCATTATCAATTATCCATGGCCGAAGGCTACTTTTTGACAGGAAGACGAAACGATACGGTAAACTTTGATTACTTCTTCCGAAAGAATCCTTTCGATTCCGGTTTTACCATCTTTGCGGGATTGCAGGACCTTTTTGAACTGATGGAGGATTTTAGGTTCGATCAGGAGGCCTTGAATTTCCTGCACAAAAACGGATTCCAAAGCGATTTTCTTGAGTAT
The DNA here is from genome assembly GCA_963764285.1 of uncultured Flavobacteriaceae bacterium. Lineage (GTDB taxonomy): Bacteria > Bacteroidota > Bacteroidia > Flavobacteriales > Flavobacteriaceae > Pricia. Next base: position 92,327 of record CAVXSA010000006.1, on the reverse strand, counting down.
TTAAAAGATTTCAGGTTCAGGGGAACCATTTACGCCCCGAAAGAGGGTGAGGTGATCTTTCCGAACGAACCCGTTCTTAGCGTAGCGGGAAACATTATCGAGGCCCAATTGTTGGAAACCCTACTTTTGAACACGCTTAATTTTCAATCGCTGATAGCGACGAAGGCGAACCGGTTGCGTCAATCCGCGGGAGAACGAACGGTGATGGAATTCGGAATGCGCCGGGCCCAAGGCTGGGCCGCCATTCACGGCAGTAGGGCGGCGGTGATCGGCGGCGCTGATAGCACTTCGAACGTTTTGAGTGCCCACCTCTACGCTTTAAAGTCCTCTGGAACCCAGGCCCATTCGTGGATACAAAGTTTTGATGATGAGCTGACTGCTTTTAGAAAGTTCGCCCAGACCCGGCCCGAGGGCTGCGTTCTGTTGGTGGACACTTACCATACCTTGAACAGCGGGGTGCCCAACGCCATCACCGTCGCCAGGGAGATGCAAGAAAAAGGCCATCGACTCGCGGGCATCCGACTAGACAGCGGAGATCTTGCGTATCTATCGAAAAAAGCACGGAAAATGTTGGACGACGCCGGGCTTAAGGAGGTGAAGATTGTCGCTTCCAACCAATTGGACGAGTATCTGATAAAAAGTCTTATCGACCAAGGGGCGCAAATAGACATTTTCGGAGTTGGGACCCATCTGATAACCGGGCAACCGGATGCGGCACTCGATGGGGTGTACAAGCTGAGCCAAGTCAACCAGAGGCCGACCCTAAAACTCTCCGAGGATGCTGCCAAGTTGACCCTACCGGGAAAAAAGAAGGTCATACGATACTCTAATGACAACGACCTATTTTATGCGGATGCTATCGTATTGGCGGACGAAAATCCTGATGCTATCGATACCTTCTTTCATCCGCACCATCCCGATAAAAAATCATCGGTAAAGGGATTGAAAAAGGAAACCCTTGCTGAAAAAGTATTTGAAAATGGAAAAGTACTGATCAACCAAAAGGCTATCGGGGAAATTTCCGATTATAGAAAGGAAAGAGTGGCGCGATTATCCGACGAACATAAGCGATTTGAATTTCCGCACATTTATAAGGTGGGCTTAAGTAATTCCCTGATTCAGATGAGAAATAAACTGCTGAGGGAAATCAAGAAGAAACAATGAACCGGCTACATATTTCACGGGGCCGGAGACCTCATAGAACGCATATTCAACAATGAGGAAATATAGCCTAAAATTTGAAATTCGTAAGTAAAAGTAAAATCTATATGAGATCAGTTATCCCTTGCAGACTTTAAACTATCTTTAGATTTCAAGTCTAATTTCGTCATCCTAATAAAAATCTTTTTTTGAAGAGGATGAAATTCATTGTTTTGCCTTTTGCCATACTTCTTTCCCTTTTTCACGCGAAAGCGCAAGAAGTGTCACTGGATTATTTCCTGAAGACTGCGCAGCAAACGAACGACTCGCTTTATAGCACGTCCATCCTACAGAAAATCACGCTACTTCAGGAGCAAATGATCGTAGCACAGAACAAGGCCCCGCAGCTAGAAGCCGTGGCCAATGTGGTGGTCGCGCCTTATTTTAACAACAACGGAAAGGTAATCGATATTACCACGAACCCTTCTCCTAACGCCTTCGGTTACGATGTCGGCGTAACCAATGGGGGACTTTACGCTGCCCAACTCAAGGTGACCCAGCAGCTTTTCAACCAGGCGATCGTCAATAACCTGATTTTCCGGCAGAAAGTGAAAATGGATAGCCTTGCCCTAAGCTATGACGAGATTTATCATAACCTGAAGAACAATATCGCACGCCTCTATGTGACCGCCTATGGTTATCAGATGCAGGAGGAACTCAACGAAGGGCTTATCTCCGATCTGGAGACCCGACTTAAGGTCATCGAAGTGCTGGTAAAGAACGGTATTTTGCTGCAGAGCGATTACCTGCTCGTACAGGTCAACATAGACCAGACCAAGATAAACCTAGAGCAGATACGCAACAACCAACGGGAGACCCTCCGCCAGCTCTACGCGCTGAGTGCCCTACCGCTAGATGAAATCGCCAAGCTTCAATTTCCCGGCTTGGTGATCACCCCGACAAAAGACGATTTTTTTTACCAGAAACGCTTTCATACCGACAGTCTGCAGGTGGAGGCCGATCGGCAGGTGTTCAATAACCAGTATAAGCCCAAAATCTCCGCTTATGTTGATGGGGGCCTGAATGCCATACAGATACCGAATATCTATCATAAAATCGGTGCCAGCGTAGGTCTGCAGTTCAACTTGCCCATTTATGACGGGCACCAAAAGTGGATCAACGAACAAAAAAGTAGGTTTCGACAGGAAAATCTACTCCATTCCCTCCAAAAAGAAAAGAAAGTAAAGGAGGTCAACTTGCGCAGTCTTCTGGATCAGATCGCTGCCCAGGACGATAATTTGGCACTTATGCGGCAGCAGCTGAAAAGGCAGGAAGCCTTGAGGGATATTTATAAGGAAAAATTGTTCAAGGGCCAGGTCTCTGTAATCGACTACCTGAACGTGATTCAAAATTATAGAACGGCCGAAAATGTGGGAATCCAGATGCAGACCAACCTGTGGCTGCTCCGAAATCAATATAACTATATAAACTGGTGATATGAGGCATTTCAACTTTCGGGATATCTACCTTTCATGGGAGTTTTTGCACTTACGGTACTTGTTTCCTGCAGCGGGGACGGCAATAAGACCACCGCCGATCAAACAAAAGCGGCCATCGACGTCAAGACCACCCTGGTCAAGGTCAGGGATATCAAGGAATATCAAGATTTTAATGGGGTAACCCAGTACCAAAAAAAGGAGAGTCTGCGCGCCCACGTTACCGGCTATATAGCCTACCTGCCCTATGAGCGGGGGGACCAGGTGCACCAAGGCGGCACCTTTGCGACCGTACGCACCAAGGAGCAGAACGCCCTTGCGGACGCAGTAAAAATCGACAGTTCGCTGGCGCAGTTTGCCAAGCCGCTGCACATAACCACCAACGCTTCGGGCATTATCACCAAGCTTAACGTGGTTCAGGGCGACTATGTGGCCGAGGGGGATATACTGGCAGTGATCGCCCAGCCCAAGACCTTGGTGGTCAAGGTCAACGTGCCCTTCGGCGAAGAGAACGATATGGAAGTGGGGAGACCATGCCAGATTATCGTGCCCAACCGCGACACCATAGGCGCCAAGGTCACTGGCAGGCTGCCGGTTATCGATTCCCTTACCCAGACCCAGGGCTTTCTCATCGCACTGCCTGAACAGCAGTTGCCTGAACGACTCAATGTGAAGGTGAGAACGGTGGCCAAGCAAGATAGCACTGCAGTCAGCATCCCGCACAGCGCCCTGCAGACCAATGAGCTGCTGACGAAATTTTGGGTAATGAAGGTCTTTAATGACACTCTGGCCGTGAAAGAGGACGTGACCCCGTTGCTGCAAAACGATTCCGTAGTGCAGATCCGGTCAAAGAACCTAAAGAAGGGCGATAGGGTCGTCACCGAAGGGGGTTACCAGATGCAGGATTCAACGAAGGTGAAAATAACGATGCCATGAAGAACCCGTTCAGCAGTTATAAGTATCCGTTACTCGTCATCGGAATCTTGCTCATCGCAGGCGGGATCTTCGCCTACCGAAATCTCAATACCGGTCTTTTCCCCAATATTACCTTTCCCAAAATTAAGGTGATTGCCGAGACAGGCCAGCAGCCGGTAGACAAGATGATGGCGGCCGTTACCATCCCGCTGGAGAATGCTATACGGCGTACACAGGGCCTAAACTATATAAAGAGCACCACCTCAAGGGGCAGTACAGAAATTTCGGTATTCCTCAACTGGGACATGGATATCAATGTGGCGCGCTCGCAAATCGAATCGTTCATCAACCAGGCCCAAGGAAACATCCTCCCGAATACCCATTTTACGGTGGAGAAGATGAACCCTTCCATTCTACCGGTCATGGGCTACTCGCTTGAGGGCGACCTGTCTCAAGTGGACCTCAAAGTCATAGCAAAATATCAGATACGACCCTACCTGAGCGCTACGCCGGGGGTCTCCGATATCGCCATTATAGGCGGGAGGGACAAGGAGTACCGGATTACCCTAAAGCCCCAGGTGTTAAAGAACATGGGCCTCAGCCTCACTACCGTGCAGAATGCGGTGAAGAACTCGAACATCATTGAGAGCGACGGCTATCTTACCGATTATAACCGGATGTACCTTAGCCTTACGGACAATTCGATCAAGGGGCTCGAAGACCTTCGGAATCTGGTTATCAAAAATTCGTCCACCCGCCTCATCCAGCTCAAGGATGTGGCCGATGTCAGCGTCGATGCCGCCAAGCAGTACGTAAAGATCAACGCCAATGGAAAGGATGTACCCCTTATAGCAGTCATAAAACAACCCAGCGCGAACCTGATCGCGGTGAACGACAGCATTGAGCGAAAAGTGGAACAGCTGGCCCATATCCTGCCCAAAACGGTAAAGCTGGTGCCCTATTACAAGCAGGCTAATTTTGTAAATACCAGCATCAGGAGTATCAAGGATGTACTCTGGATAGGCCTTGTGTTGGCCATTGTGGTAGTGGTGGTCTTTCTGAGGTCCTATTCTTCCAGTATGGTGGTGCTTTTCACCATTCCCGTCAGCCTCTCGCTCACCTTTATTGTGTTGGATGCGATAGGATATACCTTCAACATTATGACTTTGGGGGCCATTGCGGCGGCCATCGGACTGATGATCGACGATGTGGTGATCATCCTCGAGCAGATTTATAAAATACGGGAAGAGAACCCCGATGAAGACGTTACCTGGTGCGCCCGGGAAGCGATTTCCAACCTGTTCCCGGCTATGGTCGGGTCTTCGTTAAGCACGCTGGTAATCTTTATCCCCTTTGTGATGATGACCGGGGTAGCCGGAGCCTACTTTCAGGTGATGGCCTTTACCATGATCATTGCCCTGGCCTGTTCTTTTTTTGTGACCTGGTTTATGGTGCCTGTGCTCGCCATCCTTTTTTCGCGCAACAGACCGGTAAGGCACACCCATGAGCCCAAGACCCAATGGATACACCGCATACTGGAGAATTCTTGGATAGGAATCGCCTTTGCCGCCATCTGTGTGGCAATCATTGTGATACTGCCCTCCAAGCTACCCTCTGGCTTCCTGCCCGAGATGGACGAAGGCAGCATTATCCTCGATTTCAACAGTCCTCCCGGCACCACCCTCGAGGAGACCGGAAGGATGCTCTCCATTGTCAACGACATACTGCGCGACCAACCCGAGGTCGAAGCTTTTTCAGCGCGCCTCGGCACCCAATTGGGCTTCTTTATTACCGAGCCTAACCGAGGCGATTACCTCATTAAACTGAAGGATTCCCGCTCGAAGACTACTGACGAGGTCTCCGATGAGATCCGTACCAAGGTCGAGGCCAAACTTCCCCAGTTCACTGCGGATTTCGGACAGGTCATCACCGATATGCTGGGTGACCTTACCAGCTCGGTACAGCCCATACAAATCAAGGTCTTTGGCGATGACAAGACCAAACTGCACGAGCTATCCAAAAAGGTCGCCTCAGAGGTCGAACAGGTCGAAGGCACGGCGGATGTCTTTGACGGTATTGTAATCGCCGGGCCTGAGATCCAGCTGAAACCCAACGTGCCAGAGCTGGCCCAGCTGGGGCTTACCCCGGCCGATTTGCAGCTGCAGCTACAGACCCAAATTAGCGGTACGGTAGTCAGCACCATGATAGACAATATCCGCATCATCGATATCCGGATGCTCTATCCCGATACGTATGAAACCTCTATACAAGACCTGCGCACTACCACCATACTGCTCCCCAACGGCTCCAGTGCGCCCATTTCGCAGGTGGCCGAAGTGATACTAAAAAAAGGAGTGGCCGAGGTGGACCGCGAAAACGAAAAAACAGTGGGGTACATCACCGCCCGTCTGAACAACCGAGACCTCGGCTCTACCTATGCCGATATTAAGAGCAGACTGAACAAGAACTTGAGTCTTCCCGCCAACTTCCATATAGAATATGGAGGGTCGTACCAGCAGCAGCAACAAGCTTTTCACGAGTTGCTTATTATTCTGATATCCGCTTTTCTGTTGGTCTTTGCCGTAATCCTCTTTCTTTTCAGGAAGATCAAAATTGCTGCCGCCATTGTCTTCATCGCAATTTTTGGAGTGGCCGGTTGTCTGCTGAGCCTTTTTTTGACACGCACACCTCTCAATGTGGGCAGCTATATGGGCATAATAATGATTGTAGGGATTATTGGCGAAAACTCTATCTTTACCTACCGGCAGTACCAAGAGGTCGATGAGGAACTTTCGCACGAGAAAAAAATCGAATACGCCATCGCGGCCCGGCTAAGGCCCAAACTGATGACCGCTTTTGCCGCCATCATGGCGCTCACGCCACTGGCATTAGGTATCGGCGCCGGGGCACAGTTACACCAACCTTTGGCCATTGCGGTCATAGGGGGTATGGTATTCGCCCTGCCTTTGTTGTTGGTGGTATTACCTACTATCTTTAAAATAATCAAAGAATAAATTGAAATGAATAGCATTCTAGACTTTCTGTTGCATCTTGATAGCCACCTGTTTACTATGATCGTTGACTACGGCCCATGGGTATATGGGATATTGTTCGGTTTCATTTTCATCGAAACGGGACTCGTAGTAATGCCTTTTCTGCCGGGCGATTCCCTTTTGTTCGCCGCCGGTACGTTCTGCGCCGGGGTACGGAACGAGAGCGGCGAAACGGCACAGCTAAGCCTATGGATCATTCTTGTGTCGCTTATCGCAGCGGCCGCTTTAGGGGATAGCCTTAATTATTACCTCGGAAAGACCGTGGGGCTCAAGGTGCTGGGCTGGAAAATTGCCGGCAAGCATCTGGTCGGTCAAAAAAATATCGATAAGACCCATGATTTCTTTGATAAACATGGACCTAAAACCATTATCCTTGCACGTTTTGTACCGATCATCCGGACTTTCGCCCCTTTTGTTGCGGGCATCGGGGATATGCATTACGGAAAATTTATCCGTTTCAATATCATCGGTGCCACGGCCTGGGTACTGCTTCTTGTTTTTGTCGGCTACTTTTTCGGCAACCTTCCCTTTGTTAAGGACAATTTCGAGATTGTGGTCTTGGGAATCATCGTTTTGTCACTGGTACCCGTCGCGATCGAATTCTTTCGGAACAGGAAGCAAAAAAAATCCTAATGTAATCTCTTTGATGGGGGCGAACGAACTAACCTGGCTATAACCGAAAATTCCACGCCCGGACCCCCTGGGGGAACAGCCAACGTTTCTCACAACTGGAAGCTCGGACCTTATAAATACGGCAGTTATTTCGCCATTGGGCTATACGGTCAGTTTCTTTATATGTACCCGCATCTGGAACTTTAGAATTCCCATAGAATGGTAACCTAATTTTATCTCTAAATTTACCCTAATGAAAATTTTGATAGCAGAGGACGAGACCGAGCTACAAAAATCCATAGTCACCTATTTGGAACGGGACGGAAACGTCTGTGAAACGGCTTCCGATTATCATGAGGCCGCCTATAAAACAGATCTTTACGACTACGACCTGATCATTCTGGATGTCAATCTGGTTTCGGGTAGCGGGCTCGATGTCCTCAAAGCATTGAAAAAGAAAAAGAAAAAGTCCGGAGTCATCATCATCTCCGCCAACAATTCGCTGGACGATAAACTGGACGGCCTCGATATGGGCGCGGACGATTATATTACCAAACCCTTTCATCTGGCCGAGCTGAACTCCCGTATCAAAGCGGTTCTGCGCCGTGGAAAATATGGGGGCGACGATACCCTGGTCTTTAAAGAGATCAAGGTCGATACCAATTCGAGAACCGCCTATATCAAAGGCAAGTCGCTCTCCCTGACCCGCAAGGAATACGACCTATTGGTCTTTTTTATGACCAATCAGGGCAGGGTACTTTCCAAAGAGATCATCGCCGAGCATTTATGGGGCGATAATAGCGATCTGGCCGATAATTTTGATTTTATATACGTGCATATTAACAACCTGCGCAAGAAATTGACGGAAGAAGGCGCCAAATATATAAAAACGGCCTACGGAAGCGGCTATAAATTCATAGGGGATTGACCAAGACAAACCAAAAATCGCCATTGATCCGCAAGACTTCCCAAACCTTTCTTTGGGTAAGTTTTATCTTGATGGCCCTAAGTACCATTGCACTCTATTTTTATGTCCACAATCTTTTGCAGAGAGAAATAGAGGAAGAACTCTTTTCAACGGAAGACCGTATCGAGCGTTCCTTAAAGGTAAATAGACCCCCATTCTCTTTGCCGCCGGTGGTGGAGATTGCCGAGGTGCCCGAGCTCGGTGAACAAAGACTTAAGGATACGGTAATCTTCGATCCTTCCCAAAGTGAGATGGAAGAGTTCAGGGAACTCATATCCTTTCAGGAAATCAACAATAAAAACTACCGTATAACGGTACGTTCCCTGATCGTTGAATCCGAGGATATACTGATTGCGGTGGTAGCCTCCTATCTTGTCATCATTTTATCGGTCTTTGGTTTTCTATTCTATTTCAGCAAGGCCCGTAACCAGAAACTCTGGTATCCTTTCTTTAGCAATTTGGAGCAGATGAAGGACTTTTCGCTGGCCTCCAAGAAGCCGATTCGATTGATGGACAGCGACATATTGGAGTTTCACGAGCTGAAAAGGGAAATAGAGACATTGACCGGCAAAGTAAGGACCGACTACCTGAACCTGAAGCAGTTTACCGAAAACGTTTCCCACGAGCTGCAGACCCCTTTGGCCATCATTCAAGCCAAGATCGAGAACATCATCAACGGGGACAATTTGAACGAAACTCAGTTCGGGCATTTGACTTCCATCCAAAAAGATATCCAGCGATTGACCCAAATGAACAAACGTTTGACACTGCTGACCAAGATCGAGAACAAGCAGTTCGTAAAGATCGCACCCGTGAACGTGACCTCAAATATCAAGGCAACCATTGAAAACTTCAACGAAATTTCCAGCGCAAAAATAGAGTATCTGCAGGAAAACGAGATAACGGCCCATATGGATCCCTATCTCACGGAGGTTCTTTGCAACAATTTGATATCGAACGCCATCAAGCACAATCCCCAGAGCGGAAAAATAGCGATAGCCATTAAAGGAAATACTCTCTCCGTGTCCAATTCGGGTAAGAATGCATTGGAGCATCCCGAAAAACTGTATTCCCGATTCTATAGGGAATCGGAGACCGAAAAATCCACCGGTCTCGGCCTGGCCATTGTAAAACGGATCTGTGAACTCTATGGCTTCACCATACATTACCGCTTTGAGGATCACCTGCATATTTTTACGATCAGATTTCAAAAAACTACCGTTAATTAGAGGCAAGGGACAAAATCTAGGTCATCTTAAAATTTGCTTTAGGTTTTGATGTTATTTTATCCCTCGAAAAATGTGTTGGAACTCATTATCTAAAAATAGGTATCAAATGCAACGAATATTACATTGTATAATTTTCGTAATATCAAACCTTGGGCTTTCCGCCCAAGAAGCAGAAACCATAACCGTCAGCGGTCAATTGCTCGATGCCGAGACCCAAAAGACGTTGGCCTTTGCCAATGTCGCGGTACACAATCTTGAAACGGATGCATTGATTACAGGTACGATCACCGATGATGACGGCCGGTTCGAAATTTTGGAAATTCCCGTGGGAAAGTATCAACTGTATTTTTCTTTTATAGGATATACCTCGGCCGAACAGGATTTGATAGCGGGCGGACTGAACACCGTTTTCGATCTGGGAAAGATCGAACTGGTACCGTCGGCGGAAGCTTTGGAGGAAGTCGAGGTGATGGGCGAACAGGCTACGACCAATGCAGACCTGAACAAAAAATCCTTTAGCCTTGAGGACAATATCGCCCAATCCGGAGGCTCGGTGCTCGATGCCATGAAGACCATGCCGGGCGTGGCCTTTGATCAAGAGGGCAAAGTCGTGCTCCGCGGAAGCGATAAGGTCGTAGTACTCATCGACGGCAAACAGAGCAGTTTGACCGGCTTCGGCAACCAAAAGGGACTGGCGAACATTCCTGCATCCAACATCGAAAAGATCGAGATTATCAACAACCCATCGGCCAAATACGATGCCAACGGGTTTGCCGGTATTGTGAATATTATCTATAAAAAGGAAAAGCAAACAGGATTGAACGGCGATGTCGGACTATCCTTTGGACTCGGAGCTTTGGGAAAACGCAGGGAGGACACTCCCACCGAACTGGGCAGTTTTTCCGTTAATCCCAAATTGATTCCCAGCCTCAACCTGAACTACAGGAAGGATAAAATCAACTATTTTCTCCAATCTGAATTTATCCTTCAGGAAGCGCTACCCAACAACGAGTTCACGACCCGAAATTATGATGATGGCCGCAATATCGTTTCACAAGTGCCCGAGAACCGAAAGCAGTTCCGAAGTATTATCAACGCTGGTATCGACTACGATCCCGACGAAAACAACAGCTTTACATTTTCGGGACTGTACGACCGCGAAAAGCATATCGATACCGCCCAGGTGGCCTTTATCGACTTAAATACGGAAAATCGAAACCGTTTCTACAATTGGAGGGAAGAAGAAGTGACGCGCTACCTGAACGGGGCGATCAACTATCGGCATTCTTTCGAGCAGGCAGGACACACCTTGAGTGCCAATGCGCAATATACCCAAGGTCTAGAAGACGAGACCTACTCGCTGAACGATAGCTCGGCTGTAAGGGTCGGAAGGGACAAGACCAACATCCGCGCCATCGAAAATACTAGGAGCGTTTCTACGGATTATGTCAGGCCCTTAAGCAACGGACGTATCGAACTGGGGGCCAAGTTGCGCATCCGACGATTACCGGTGGATTATACCATAACCCCCGGAAACGAGTCCATCATCTATCCGGGGCTGGGCACCTTTTCCGATTGGGGCGAGAACCTGTATGCGGGCTATGTGAACTACCTGCTGGAAAAGGAAAATTATGATATCGAAGGGGGATTGCGGGCCGAACAGACCGAGGTGGCCTATGATTTAGATCCCGTGAACATCTATTATCCGAACAACGACCAGTACAATTATTTTGAACTCTTCCCGAGCATCCGTTTTACGTACAAGTTGAACGACAATAATAAAATATCCGCGTTTTACAATCGCCGAATCGACCGCCCGGGAGAACCGGAATTACGAATTTTCCCCAAATACGACGATCCCGAACTCCTGAAAGTCGGCAATCCTTATCTCCGTCCCCAGTTCACCGATGCCTTCGAACTTGCCCATAAATATTCATGGAACACGGGTTCAATTTTTTCCGCCTTGTATCACAGAATGATTCAAGATCAATATATGCGGGTTTTCAGTATAGACGACTCCAATCCCGATTACAACATCGTGAACCGTATTTACCACAATACGGGAAGTGCCACCAATACGGGACTCGAGCTTTTGTTCAGTCAGGATGTTACGGAGACTTTTAAGGTGTCGGCAAGCTTCAATGGGTATATCAATGCGATAGATGCCTATCAAGGCACCTTGCTTTTCCCGTTCGAACGTCCATTTTTAATCGAGGAATCTTCCGACCCCTCCTGGGATGCCAAACTCACGAGCGAGTTCAAGCTTTCCCTGAAAATAGCGGCGCAGTTAACGGGGGTCTATTATTCGTCCAAAAACATCCCGCAAGGCAAGGAGTTGGGCCGTTCCTCAGTCGATTTCGGACTCAAAAAAACCTTTTGGGACGGCCAAGGCGAAGCGAGCGTTGCCGCTACCGATATCTTTAATACATTCGGCATTAGGCAAGAGCTTGACGGGGAAGGTTTTAGCGCCCTATATGAAAACTACTACGGGACCCAGGTCATACGTTTAGGAATGAAATATCGGTTTTGACCCATGATTCCCTGGTATTTATAAATAGAACTTCTTTAGACTTTTACTTTTATCTGCAATTTTCACATTTTTGCACCCTAATTTCCTCATTGTAGAGTTCCGTAGCTACGGCTATGCAACTAAAAAAGGACTTCATTACGCCACCAAAGCCGAAAATCTCCGGTTCAAACAAAAAGTCTAAATGCGTTTATTACTTCCCTTTAGATTTCCTTTAAACCATCTTTAGAATTCGGTACTATATTTATTTTATGATTTAGAGGGACATACAAATCATTTTAAAACACTGGATATCATGAAAAAAGTAAAAATTATGGAAACCTTGGCATTGGCCCTAGTTTTCTGTACAGCTATTCAAGCCTGTGGCCAAAACGACGATGCCCCTACAAACGTAAAGGGCGCATTTGCTAAAAAATTCCCTAATGTGAAAAAGGTAAAATGGGAAAAGGAAAACGCCACCGAGTGGGAAGCGGAGTTTAAAATGAAGGGCACCGAATATTCGGCCAACTTTACGGAGGACGGTACCTGGAAAGAGACCGAACACGAGATTAAAAAGAGTGCCATTCCTGCCCATGTAAAATCTACCCTGGATACGGAATTTGCAGGGTACAAAATCGAGGAGGCCGAAATTTCCGAAACCGATGAGGGCTCCATTTATGAGTTCGGGATTGAAAAAGGGGAACAATCCATGGAAGTGGCCATCGATACCGACGGTAAGGTCGCAACTAAAGAAATGAAGGAAGAGGGCGACGAGGATAACGATTAGTCCTTTTAGATTGTGATTTAATGGTAAGTTGTAAGTGGCCGGAGCTTTTGCTCCGGCCACTTAGGTTTTAGAAAAATTTTGATTTAGATACCCTTTAATATTCTTTAGAATGTAAGATTCCGTTTTTGCACCCAATACCTGCACTTTAAAATCTCTTTAGAATTGGGTATTACTTTAGGCTGGAATTTCATAATTTTAGTTCCATATTCCTTTTAAACAAAAGCCCCACCTCTTTTAAAATAATTCATGTCAACCTTTGATCCGGTTCCTAAAGCGAAATATATGGTGAGATCGTTCCTTTTGGTGATCTTTTTCGCTTTCCTTTTTATTGGAACCGGCAAATCTTTCGGCCAGAACAAAGCGCTCAAAACGGCCAGTGATGTATTGGCATTGACCTTACCTGCCACGGCTCTGACCGGTTCTTTAATAGCAAAAGATTACAAGGGCACTTGGCAATTTACCAAAGGGGCGTTGTTGAATCAGGCGGTAACTATCGGCCTTAAATACGCGACGAATAAAAAAAGACCCTATAATAATGGGTACAGGGCCTTTCCCTCGGGGCACACCTCCACCACTTTTCAAAGCGCTGCTTTTATCCAAAAAAGATACGGCTGGAAATACGGGATTCCCGCTTACGTATTGGCCGGTTTTACGGGTTATAGCCGTATTGCGGCCCATAAACATGACGGGTGGGACGTTCTTGCGGGCGCAGTAGTGGGTATCGGGAGTGCCTATCTCTTCACTACTCCCTATCAAAAAGAACATTTGGAACTTACGTTCGCAAGCGATTCGGATAGTTTTTCCCTGGGTTTTAAATACAAGCTTTAAAATGGAACCAATAGTCAAAAAAAGGGAAACAATGAGTACAGCCCATTTGCAGGACATGAGAATTGTATCGCCAGGCAAGCCCGTCGTCTTTTATGCTTACAAAGTTATCCACACAACGAAATCGACCGGGAAATCGATGGTATTAAATCGAATCGAATGCCATACCGGCCCCGAAACGTTTATGAAAAATTGATTTAGTATGCGGACCTATACCAAGTGGGGACCACCTCATTCCGAAAGAAGAAGAACATATTGTAAACGGAACTGGCCCAGTTCCACGGCCTCGAATAATGGATTGGCGACTGCATCAAGCACCTCCGTTTAACTTTGAGGTGCATCATGGTATTTGAATGATGAGCGGCAAAGCATGCCGTGTTTTCCATTACCAAGGCCCTTTTTGCTAGGCTATTTCATTAAAAAGTACAAATAATACTTATATTTAGCGCCCGTATCTAAACACCTCTCAAAATGAATAAAGATAACGTTTTCAAGAATGCCCAAAAACCCGCCTACGACTTTAAATTTAACAAAGAGGTAGCTACCGTCTTCGACGACATGGTCGTTCGATCGGTACCCTTTTACGAAGAAATGCAGCGTATGACTGCCGAGCTTACCAAAGACTTTGCCGTAAAAGGCACGAATGTCTATGACTTGGGATGTTCAACGGGCACCACCATGATAAATTTGGACAGGGTGCTGCATGAGGATATCCATTTTGTGGGTATCGACAACTCCGACGAGATGTTGAAAAAATGCGAGGCCAATCTGAAGAAGGCCGATGTACAGAGAAAAGTAGCTTACGAAAACCAGGATTTGAATACTGATATAATACTTCGCAATCCGTCGGTGGTAATCTTTTGTTTGACGCTTCAGTTTCTAAGACCGCTCAACCGCGAAAAAATACTGAAAAAAATAGCCGAAAGCCTACCGGAGAACGGAGCGGTCATCCTTATCGAAAAAATATTGACCGAACATTCTATTTTCAACCGTCTTTTTATCGAACATTACTACCAATTTAAAAAACGCAACGGCTATAACGAGATTGAAATTGCCAAAAAACGGGAATCTCTGGAAAACGTACTCGTACCCTATCAACTTTCGGAAAATGAAGCTTTGTTAAAAGCCTGCGGCTTCCGCTACACCGAAGTTTTTTTTAAATGGTATAATTTCACAGGTCTAATCGCAATCAAATAAGCATGGTACAGCTTGGTAATTTTTTCTTCAGAACACGCAACTATCTATTCCCTGTCTTCTATGTTTTTCTGTTTCTGCCGTTCGCACGGATTTCTGAAGATTATCTAACGGTATTTTTTATCGGATTGGCCATAGCCATCATAGGGCAGCTGGTACGGATGTTGACTATCGGGCTGGTCTATATCGTCAGGGGCGGGCGCAACAGGCGAATTTATGCGGAAGGTCTAGTGACCGATGGCCTTTTCTCCCATTGCCGAAATCCGATGTACGTCGGTAATATCCTTTTGGTTATCGGGATGAGCATTTTATCCAATTCCCTGTTTGCGGTTTTCGTCATGATTCCCCTGTTCATTTTTATTTATCAAGCCATCGTACGCGCAGAAGAAAATTATTTGAAGAATTCATACGGGGAAGGATATGACGTGTACTGCTCCCAGGTCAACCGGTGGATTCCCAATCTGAAAGGTATCGGAAAAACATTTCGGGAAAACGATTTCAATCTAAAAAAAGTGGCCTATAAAGAGTATAATACCTCCTTTATTTGGATGCTGGGGGCTACGCTGCTTTTGGCCTATAACACTCAGTGGCTCGGACATGAACTGAACTGGAGCAATGAAGGCGCCGATTTTATCGTAGTCGTCGTCCTGTTGACCATAGGCTACTTTACCATTCGTTATTTTAAGAAACGGGAAAGACGGATTGCAAGGGAAAAAATGGATAGGGAAAAAAAGTAAAGTAGAACATAATGGATGGACGGGCCTAGATCAAATGATTCGATAACTTCGGATAGGAAGTGAAATTCTTTCTGTTTCCGAATTCTTCTAGCCTCATTTTGCGGCTGCCTTTCTGCCCGTTATACAGGCGGGTTTTACCATTTTTGGTCCCTGCAGCCCTACTATCTAATTGAAAACGGTCTTCTTTGGGCAATATTCGCATTCCGGCACGGCGGGAAGCGAATATTTCCATTCCCAATTAAAATTCTAACGGAGTCCCTTACCTAGGAGGCAAAATTAATAGGGCCGATTTTTTTATAGTAGGGGTAAGCTTCTTTATTTCTGTGCTTTTGTGAATCAAGTGCAACATCGTATCAAAACTCCATTTCTGCCGTCAACCTCATCATCTTCCCACTTAACGAAAATAGCCACTGCATTTGCTCGGTGACCAACAGGGCTTCTTGGCGGTTCCGCTGGGTCGCCGAAGTGGAATTTGAATACTGCTCGTACTTTTGCTGCCACACCGTGGAGGCTTCCGCCGAAACCGATGCATCCTCTGGAAGAATGTATGACGCATCGGGTTTTCCTTCCGCTAGAATCCGAAGCACCGCTGCTAAATTATCTTCTATTTTTTGTGCCTCCGTCGAAAAGGTTTCCGAAGCTTCGGTGGTACTATTATATTGAATATAAGTACTCATAGATGCCAGCGAGGCTAGAAACGTATGGTTCAACACCACCAGTTCGTAGATTTTATCAAGATTTTTCTGTTTCGATTGGGGCTCCTGTGCCATACTCTGAAAGGCCGAACTTAAATTCGAAGTTTCCAGAAAGGCTTGTTTCCGGGAAATTCTATAGTTGGTGGATACCTTCCCTTTTTGCCGATAATATTCGGCGATACAATGAAGAAAGTCTTTATTGGCCTTGACACTATTCTCGATATTTTCCCTGATTTTCAAAAACCCCCAGGCCGGCCATAAAAAACGCATTGCCGCAAAAGAAAGAGCGGCCCCGATAAGCGTATCGAATATCCTAAATTGGATAACGGTCAGCACATCGGGCCGCATGATGGCATAAATAAAGACTACGGCCAAGGTGATGAATGTGGCCGCGGCCTTATAATTTTTCTGTACCATGGAAAATGCGACGATTGAAGAAGCAATGCCCAAACTTCCATAAACATAAGGATTTTGAATAAGAACTACGAGCCCCGAGGCAACGGCCCCGCCAATTAGCGTACCGATAATCCTGTCTTTGGTTCGGGTCTTGGTAAGACCATAACTGGGCCGCATGATCACGATAATGGTCAGCAATATCCAATACGGGTTCTGAAAATCAAGAAAGTCACCCAATGCATAGCCTATCATGACCGTTACCGCCAATCGCAATGAATGCTTAAAAATGGTGGACTTAAAACTAAGGTTGCGCAATAACAATTTAGGATCGTAGTCTTGGGTTACTATAAAACGCTTCGACACATTTTTGTCTATAAATTCGATGGCATCGGGATCCGGGTCGATCAGCAACCATTTTATCCGTTTTAACTTGTCAAATTGCTTTTCCTGATACTCTAACAGATTTTGAAGTATCAGATAATCCCTGTAATCCGTATGATCCCTGTTTTCGCTAAAGAACCTGATATGCCGCTTTACCTTTTCTAAGTAGGCAGTTAAATTTTCGTTGGATGGATAATGTTGGGGATTACGGCCCGCTTCCCCTATAGCCCGCAGTTGCCGGGCTATTTCGAACATCAGGTCTTGAAAGCTTTTGACGTACTCGGGATACTTTTTGAGCAGGGCATCCAATTTTTTATATTCTACCGGGTTGGCCATGGCCGTTTCTAGAATGTCGATCAGTTCAACGAAGACCAATAATCGCTTGCCCTGATAGTTGGACTTTCCTGAGCTTTTTCTGGACTGGATCAAAATTTCCCGTAGAATCTCATGATTCTCGGTGAGATCACCCTGCACGATCAGTAATCGAGATTGTAGTTCTCCCCGATCGGCACTTGGTTTGATCAATTTACCACGTATGGCTAGAAATTCGGCCGTAAGCAAGAACGTTTCCGAAAGGGTCTCCTCCGTCTGTGCCTTCGGGTTCAACCGGTACCAGAGCGTAGATAGAAGTAAATACCAGAGTCCGCCTACCCCGATCAGCAGGGCATACTGATAGATTTCAAGCTCCTGGGCTGTATGGGCAAAACTCAATACCAGGGCCAACAGGCCGGAAAAACTGATTAAGGAAGCCCGAAATCCATAGACGGCAAGAAAGGAAATGGCAAAAACCAAGATACCTAAAACAGGCAATAGCAGCAGGGTCTCAAAATGCAAATATCCTCCGATAAAACTGACCACCATAGCCAGCAAGGCCGAAAACAGGATGCCGTATTTCTTGTGTCGGTAACTACCGCTGACATCACTGGGCGAGCTCCAAAAAGCACCGAAACAAAGGGCCAATCCGATTTCAAAATGACCTGACCAGATACCGAGTACAATGGGTACCGTAATCGAGATGCCGATCAAAATGGCCTTTGCGAAAGAAGTGCCCTTGAGAAATTGGAGCAAATCGTTAAAACTGGCAGAAATATTTTTGGTAAATGTTTCCAAAAGGATGCTTTTTCAGCCTTAAAGATACGAGAGGTAGAAAGAAAACGGCATATTAAACTGAGTGATACTTTATCCGTCCTTAAACTCGGCCTATGTCGTTATCCTCAATCCAAATGAAAGGCTGGGAAGGACCAAAAAAGTGTCCGCGGATGGGTCTTAGCAGATCAGTCCACGCCAAGGGCGAAAACTTCACTGCCTTAAAAAGCCGTTTCATTCCCTAATTCTGTCGTTTCACTTGAAAAGTCCCCCTTTTAGAAGGCATACGCCCCTATATTTGTTTCAGAAATCAAAACGAAGTTGAATCGTCTAAAAATAAAAATCATGAAAAACGCAAGCACAATATTGGGTATCGCCTTAATGGGAACCTTATTAATGTCGTTTACCGGTACGCCGGATTGCAAAACCAATTGCGAAGTCCTGGCTATTGACGAAATAACCTATATCGAACCTACGGAAGAAGTCGAACTGGACTTCGATACGGCAAAGTATTTACCTGAAGGCTTTGACGCCTACCAAGGTATGCGTCCGAATCTAGAAGATATCGCCTATATCGAACCGACGGAAGATATCGACCTAGGTTTTGACCCCGCACGATATTTGCCCATTGGCTTTGATGCCTATAAAGGCATGGAAATCGATTTGAACGACATCGAATATATTGAGGAAGTGGAAGAAGTCGAACTGGACTTTAATGCACAGAGCTATCTTCCCGATAACTTTAACGCCTCAGCCAAATAAGTTTAAATATTTTGAACCTGTATTAGGCCTCCAGAAACTGTTTTGGAGGCCTAATTGTTTCTAGGTAGTCCCTACGCATTTAGTCCAAACCGAAATTAACGTACATTTGAAACTGATGTCAAAAAATAACTATATATGGCCTTAAAACACGTCAAACAATCCGCAATCGTCAAGATCGCCGTTTTGATAGCCATATTGGCATCCCTCCCGAAGACCATATTCCTCTACGATATGATCAGCCAGGGCCATCTTGGTTTTTCCGAGACATGGATGTTGGACCTGATCTACCGTCTTGTTTTTTTCTTCTTGTTCTCTTGGGCCATTTTGGAGCTCAATGCGAATATCGGTTATGCCAAATTCCACTTGACCACCCGGGCACGGTTGGCCGTTATGGTCCTGATCAATATTACCGTGTTGTTCGTGGCGCTGGTGTTGTTCAAGTTCTTATACCCGCTACTTATGGGGGTCGAGATGACGGAGCGTGACACCGGGTTCTTGAACTTTACCTATGTGAACTTGCTGATCGCGCTATTTTTTATAGGAAGGATTTTGCGTTTGCAGGCCGACAAACAGGCGAGCCGTATAGAGAATGAACTCCTTAAACAGCAGAGCTTGCAGAACGAGCTTATGGCCCTGAAAAACCAAATCGACCCGCATTTTCTCTTTAACTCCCTCAATTCATTGACGTCCCTTATCCGTGATAATGACAGGGCCACGCAGTTCGTAACAAAACTATCCCACATGTACCGCTATATCCTGCAGAGCGGTGAAAGCGATCTGGTGACCGTCAGGGAAGAATTAAAATTCACCGAAAGCTATACCCATTTGATACGTGCCCGTTACCGCGACCGTTTTAGCATCGATATCGAAATAGCCGACAAGTATCTAGACCGCGAAATACCACCGTTGGCCCTACAGCTACTAGTAGAAAACGCCGTAAAACATAATGAAATCTCGAGAACCAACCCTTTACATGTACATATCTATTCAAAAGAAGGCTCGATTCATGTAAAAAACCGCATACAACCTCGGACCATATTGAAGGAAGGTACGAAAAACGGACTGTTGAACCTGAAAAAACGCTATGTGCTCCTTCTAAAGCAAGAGCTTAAAGTACGTACAGAAAACAATATCTTCGCGGTCGAGCTGCCCCTAAAAAAAATAGCATGAAAGTATTGATCGTAGAAGACGAGTTGGCGGCCAGCGAGAACCTTACCTATATGTTACATTCCATCGATAGTAGCATTGAAGTTGTACAGGTCTTGGATTCGGTAAAGGCGTCTGTAGCTTTCTTCTCCCAGCCCCATAATGCCGAACTGGTGTTTATGGACATCCATTTGGCGGACGGTATTTCGTTCGAGATCTTTGAACGGACAAGCATTGATATTCCGGTAATTTTCACCACAGCATACAACCAATATTCGCTAAAGGCCTTTAAGTTCAACAGTATCGATTATCTATTGAAACCAATAGATAAAGATGAGCTTGCCGACGCCCTACAACAGTTTAGGGTACAGCACAAGGGAAAAAGAATCGATGATCATCAGATTAAAGGGCTACTCGAATTGGTGCAGACCCAACAAAAGTCTTATAAGACTACTTTTTTGGTCAGCCACCGAGACCAGTTGATTCCCCTTAAAACCGAAAATATCGCCTATTTTAGGATTGATACGGGCATCGTAAAGGCCATTTCAACCGATAACAAATTCTTCCCTATCGAAAATAAACTTGAGGATATCGATAAAGAATTGAACCCAAAGCTTTTCTTTAGGGTCAATCGACAGTTCATTATATGCCGCGATGCCATAACCAAGATCAAACCCTACTTTAACGGCAAACTTATCGTGATCGTACATCCCGTGACCGATACCCGAATTGTGGTCAGCAAGGCCAAGGCCACCGAATTCAAAGAATGGATAGAATCGTAATCAAAAAATGAAAGTGACGCCCTACCAGTTAAAAGAGAACTAGAACAACAGAAGAAGATTGTGAAAGAGAAAGAAAAAAACCAAGCCGAACACCAAAAAAAGTTGGAACAGAAATCCAACAAGGTCAAAAGTGGCAAGAAATACAGTGATATACTGAGCCGCGTCATTCATGAGGGCGAGGAAATGTTCAAGATAAAGAACATGGCTATCTTTCTTAGCGCGGTAATTGCAGGGCTTGAAATAGGTTTTAGTTATATTCTCATCTGTACGCTCTACGATTTACTAGGTGGTAGTTTAGAGGAAAGTACGGTATTCAGAGTTTTCGGACTGGTTTATCCCGTGGGGTTCATTTTGGTGATTTTGGGGAAATCCGCCTTGTATACCGAACAGACTTCCCTTTTGGCTTTGCCCGTTCTAAACGGGCAGCGGTCCATCCTGGAAATGTTGCGTATCTGGGGGTTGGTCATCTCTGGAAACCTTATCGGCGGAATCCTTTTCACTTTGCTGATCGGCACTATTGCGCCCCACCTCGGTATGTTTACGCTCGATACAATAGCAAGTGTTGGTCACCATGTTCTGGATTACGATGCCTGGCTGCTGTTTGTTAGTGCGGTTATGGCCGGGTGGTTGATGGGGTTGCTCACCTGGCTGCTGCAAAGCACCGAAACCTCTCTCACGCGAATGGTAATTGTTTTTATGATCACCGGGGTAATCGGTTTTGTAGGGTTTCATCACAGTATCGTCGGCAATATCGAGGCTTTCGGTGCGTATCTGTACGCGGATTCGGTTTCGGTATGGGACTACCTTTGGTTTCTGGTACTCGCGCTGGTGGGAAACGGGGTGGGCGGTGCTGTGGTAGTCGGACTTTTCAAATACCGCATTTTCGAATCGAACTATAAGGAAAAGGTTTAGCAAAACACGAGTTATCGACACGGACAATTTTCGTATCGAATACATCAACACGAAGCAGGGTGAATTTGTACTTTATAGGACGAGTTTTAGACCGCAGATACAAGAAAACCAACCTCGAAGACCACAATGCAATTATTCATTTTATCCGCAAAAATAGCACCACGTTAGAGGAAGAATTTGAAGACCTCGGCACGGGCGACTTTTTGACCGGTCTCTTACAGGAGCACGAAGAAACGGCGTGGATGCTGAGGGCCACTATCGCTAAAGATTAATAAAAAATGGCAAACAAACTGAGCCCCTTGTCGGTATGGGCGTTAGCGGCCGGCGGTATGGTCGGAGGGGGAATCTACACCGTGCTGGGCGTAGTAATCGCTGTTTCGGCACAATGGACATGGCTTGCATTTCTGATTATTGGAATTCTAGCCCTTACCGCATGCTACAGTTACGTTTTTCTTTCTAACAAATTCGACGATAGTGGCGGGGTGTTTGCCTTTTTAAAGGAAATGGATGATGACGCGATAGCAGGTAATCTGGCCTGGCTGCTTATCTTGGGGTACGTTTTTACCATCTCGGTCTATGCATTTGCCTTTGGTCACTATGTTTCTTTCGCTTTTCAGGGGGGGGCAATCGTCATCCGCTTGCTGGCAGCTGCCATAATCGCCGGCTTAATTTTACTCAACCTGGCCGGGGTCGGCAAGTTGACCAAAGTGGAAATCACCATAGTAGGCGTAAACTTGAGCGTGCTGTTGGCCTTGGGTATCTATGGGCTTACCCAATGGGACAGCGTGCAACTGGTGGCCGGTATCGAACCGAGGCCCATGTGGTCTGCGCTGGTCGGTGGTGGTGCCATTTTTATGGGCTACGAAGGTTTTCAGTTGTTGAGCTATGAGTATGACCGTATCAAAGATCCGAAGAAAAATTTCATGCCTGTGATGTTGAGTGCAGTGGCATTTGTGGTATTGCTCTACATCATTGTTGCCCTAGGAGCGACCTTTATTGGAGGCGCCGCCTCGCTGGTAGATTTTAAGGCGATCGCGCTTTCGATTACCGCACAAAAAGCCTTCGGCACCACCGGAGTAATCATTATGGCGATTGCGGCGGGCTTTGCCACGGCGGCGGCCATTAATTCCACCTTATTTTCGACAGCCAATCTGGCCAAGAGTATCGCCGAGGCAAATGAACTCCCCCAGTGGTTCAAGCACACCAATTCAAAGGGCGTACCCGATAGGGCTATTATTTTACTGGGTTCGTTGGCAGGATTGATGGCCGTGGCGGGCTCACTGACCGCCTTGGTCGAGGCGGGCAGTTTGATATTTATTGTCACCTTCGGAACGGTAAATTGGTTATGCTATAAGGAAAGTAACCAAAATAAATGGATACCCGCAATAGGCGTAGCCATAGCCGCATTAACCGCTCTTACCCTTTTGTTCCGTGTGGCTATAACCAAACCCGTGGCCTTTGGGGGACTTATTTTCATTGTGCTATTGGTTACTCTCGGAAGACCGATGCTGCTACGGCACAACCAACATATTAAAAATGACAAAAAGAATGGGTAGAAGAAAGCTCATATTTCTCATGGCTTTGATGGTCGTATTTGCAACCTGTACCCCCAAAGAAGAACGTCCGGCGCGGTTCAGGGTGGGGCAGTTCTTGTACTCTACGGACGAGGCCACTGTTGCCCTTTATGAAAACGATCAGGAAAAATTTTCTTTGAAGTTGAAGTACGGCACCCTTTCGGACTATCGTATTATCCCTGCAAATACCTATTTCGTAAAGGTCTGGGCCGATGGGAGACTGCTGTTGGAAAAAAAAATAGGATTGGGACGTAACGGTCGTTATACCTTCTTGCTAACCGGTATTCCCGAAAAAAATCAGTCTGTGAACAAAGAGAGTGTATTGACAAGATTAAAAGCCATCGCCCAAGGCTCCGAAGCTCTTACGGCCAACGACTTTTTGCCCCAATTGATCGTACAAAACGATTTCTTCGTAAAAGAGAAAGGTAAGGGCAGCATTCGTGTTTCACAGCTGACACCGGGTGCGATACCCTTATCTTTACGGTTGCGGCAAAACGGTACCCAAAAAGAAATCGGCTCTCACGGATATCCTGAAAGTAGCGATACTAAAGCGGAAAACCCCGGGCCTTATGAAGTACAACTTCATCTTGAAGGGAGTCCACAATCTACTTCTATGGGGCCACTTCATATTAAGGAAGGTATTCTTTATTCGTTGTACCTTATTCCCAATTCCGACCGCTACCTTACCCACCCGGAAATGGTAATAGGGGAAACGGAAAAATAAAGATTCCTCGAAGGGCTTCCTCGCCTACTATAATAAGGCTTTCGCCTTCTCCACTACATTCTCCACACTAAACCCGTATTCCTTCATAAGCTCGCCACCGGGCGCGGACTCCCCGAATTTATCGATGCCGATAACAGCGCCATCATCGGTGACATATCGATGCCATCCTAGGGAAGAACCGGCTTCGACGGCCAGTCTTTTTCGAACGGATCCGGAAAGCACTTTTTCTTTGTAGGCCGCATCCTGCTTTTCGAACAGTTCCCATGAAGGCATGCTTACTACGCGGGCGTTGATGTTCTCTTCCTTCAATTTTTCCTGGGCGGCCAAGATCAACTGCACTTCAGATCCTGTGGCGATAAGGATGATATCGGTCTTTCCGTCGGTATCCGAAAGGATATAGGCCCCTTTTTCGAGATTATCGGCGGTACCGTATTTTTCCTGATCGATAATAGGCAGACCCTGCCGGGTCAGTATGATAGCTACAGGTCCGTCGCGATGCTCCAAGGCAGCGCGCCAAGCATGGGCGGTCTCATTGGCATCCGCAGGCCGTATGGTCGTCATGTTGGGTACGGACCGAAGACCGACCAGCTGTTCTACGGGTTGGTGGGTGGTACCATCTTCCCCAAGTCCAATGCTATCATGGGTAAACACATAAATGGGCCGAATATTCATTATAGCGGCCAGCCGCATCGGGGGACGCATATAATCAGAAAATATCAGAAAAGTGGCGCCATAGGGAATGAGATAATTGCTGAGGGCCATGCCGTTCAAAATGGAACCCATAGCGTGTTCGCGAATACCGAAATGAAAATTACGGCCTT
This sequence comes from uncultured Flavobacteriaceae bacterium, assembly GCA_963764285.1. GTDB lineage: Bacteria > Bacteroidota > Bacteroidia > Flavobacteriales > Flavobacteriaceae > Pricia. Next base: position 67,587 of record CAVXSA010000006.1, on the reverse strand, counting down.
CGGGATGGTTCGCGGAAAAAGATTCATAGTCATCTAAATTGGTGGAAGTAGATGGTGCCAAGTCCGCCGATCCTCCGACAAGATTGGGCAGATATTCCGCAATGGCGTTCAGGGTCTTGCCCGACGCCTTGCGGGTGGCCATTTTATCGCCGGTTTTGAATGTGGGCAGTTTATCTTGCCAGCCTTTGGGCAATTTTCCTTGCGTTACCGATTCATACTCCTGGGCCAGTTCAGGATATTTTTCCTTGTAATCCTCAAAAAGATCGTTCCATTCCTTTTCTTTTTGCGCTCCCCTTTCGCCTGCTTTTCGGTAAAAGTCCTTCACAGCGTCGGAAACAACAAAATCCTTGTCCGGGTCAAAACCAAAATTTTCCTTGACCAAACGCACTTCGTCGGGGCCCAATGGAGAACCATGTGCACCGGAGGTGTTCACCTTATTCGGACTTCCGTAACCAATTTCGGTACGGACATGTATCAGGGAGGGCTTATCCGTTTCTTTTTTGGCATTTTCGATAGCTTCCGACATCGCTTGCAGGTCATTACCGTCAGATACGCCTTGTACATGCCATCCATAGGCCCTAAAACGTTCGCCTACATTTTCATCAAAGGAAAGTTCGGTACCCCCTTCGATGGTAATATGGTTGTCGTCATACAGATAAATCATATTACCCAGCTTGAGATGGCCGGCTATGGAAGCGGCCTCTGAGGCCACGCCTTCCATAAGGTCGCCATCGCTGCAGATGGCATAGATCTTATAGTCAAAAATATCGTAATCGGGCTTATTGAACCGGGCGGCCATGTGCTTTTGGGTGATGGCAAAACCTACGCCATTGGCAAACCCCTGCCCTAGCGGGCCGGTAGTCACTTCTATACCTTTCGTAAGACCCTGTTCCGGATGGCCGGGAGTCTTGCTGTTCAGTTGCCGAAAGTTCTTTATATCGTCCATAGTCAAACCATAGCCTGTCAAGTAGAGAAAACTGTACTGTAGCATACAGGCATGACCAGCAGAAAGAATAAAACGGTCCCTATTCGCCCAATTCGGGTTTTTGGCATTGTAATTCATCGCTTCCGTCCAAAGCAAATGTCCCATGGGGGCGAGTGCCATTGGAGTTCCGGGATGCCCGGAATCCGCTTTCTGAACGGCATCCGCAGAAAGAATACGTACTGTATTTATGGCTTCTTGTTCTAGAGTATCAGTTTTGGTATCCATATTTCTTATTTTGCGACAATATATTGAATTATACGATAATTGTTTGACTTATCAAACCAAAATTTGAGTTCATAAGTTAAAACGGCAACCGGTATCGCATCCACTATCTGATATCACTTGCTATCGCTTTGATCTTTATCTTTGAAAAGGAACAAGACCTTCTAAATGAAAAATACCATATCTGCCCGGGTAGCCGATTTCCTTAAAAATTATCCGCCGTTCAACGAAATGGCCCCAAAGGATTTGGAGTCCTTATCGCAAGAGGTTTCCATCCTCTATAAGACTAAGGAAAGCCTCATCTTCGAGGAAGAGGAACAGCCGCATTCCCAATTTTACGTAGTACATAAAGGGGCCGTCGTACTGCGTAAAAAATCTAAGAACCATATCGTGGACCTTTGTGACGAAGGCGATATCTTCGGACTGCGGCCTTTGATGGCCAATGAAAACTACCAACTGGAGGCAAAGGCTTATGAAGAGAGTATTCTTTATGCCATTCCTATTAGCACTTTTAAGCCTTATACCCAAAAATATGAAGCGGTCGCCAGTTTTTTGATCGAGAGCTTTGCCTCTAATACCAGAAACCCCTATTCTACTAGCTATAAAGGCAAATTGTTCGGCGATACGCCGACTGCGAGACCGCAGACCGATAAAGGCCTGCTGGATCTTCAACATGTTCATTATTCCAAAAAACTCATCACCAGTCCCACAAACGCCACCATTAAAAGCATAGCCCTTAAAATGACCCAAAAAAAGGTGGGCGCCCTTTTGATTCTAAAAGACGGATTGCCCATCGGTATCATTACCGATAAGGACATCCGGAACAAAATCGCCACGGGTGCCTATCCTATTACCGCAAAGGCCAAGGATATCATGAACGCACCGGTGATTACCTATCCCCAGAAAATGACAATCGCCCAGGCACAGATGGCCATGATGAAGAACGGTATCAGCCATTTGTGCCTTACCGAAGACGGCACCCCCAATACCCCGGCCGTGGGAATGTTATCGAAACACGATGTAATGCTGGAACTGGGCAACAACCCGGCCGTACTTATGAAAGCTATTCAAAGGGCCAACAAATTCAAGGGTATCAAAAGCATTCGTCGCAGTGTAACGGGACTATTAAAAGGCTATTTAGACCAGAATATACCCTTAACCCTTACCTCGAAGATAATTTCGGAACTCAATCACGCTTGTATTCAACGAACCATAGAAATTGCGCTGAAGGAAATCGACGACCCACCTCCGGTCAAATTTGCTTGGATGGCCCTCGGGAGCCAGGGCCGCAGCGAACAACTATTGCACACGGATCAGGACAATGCCCTTCTTATTCGAAAATGTTTCCGAAAGTAAACTGCCCCCCACTAGGGAATATTTCCTGAAACTTTCAAAAGCGGTCAACAAGGGATTAAAGATTATTGGATACGAGTATTGTCCCGTTGAAATGATGGCCTCGAACCCCGAATGGTGTTTGTCCCTTTCGGAATGGAAAGACCGCGTATCGTATTGGATTACCAATCCAGGTAAGGATGAAGTGCTGTTATCCGCCATATTTTTTGACTACAGCCTTTCTTTTGGGGATGCCGCCTTGGTCGAGGAACTGACCACCCATATTTTTAAAGAAACGGAAAAGTATCCTATATTCTTTACCCATTTGGCAAGTGGTGCGCTGCAAAACCCTTCTCCCACCGGATTTTTTAGAAATTTTTTGGTCGAGGAAGACGGGGCGCACAAAGATTTTTTCGACGTCAAGAGACGGGCCCTGATGCCTTTGATCGATGCGGCCCGCATATTGACCCTTTCGCACCAGGTCAAATCGATCAGCAATACGGCGCAGCGCTTTGAACGTCTGGCAGAACTTGAACCCAATAATGAGGCCTTGTTTCTGGCCTGTTCCTATGCGACCAAGGCTCTGCTAAAGTTTCGTACCAAACAGGGATTGTTACATAACGATTCCGGTCGGTTTATCTCCTTGGATACCTTGACCAAAGAAGAAAAAATAAAACTGAAGCGTACCTTCAAGACTATCAAGGAGTTGCAAGAGCTGATCAAAATTAGGTTTAAGGTATCTAATATATTAGGATGACCCGTTTTTTAAAAACCCTGTTCAGAAAAGAAAAGAGGCACTACCCCGATTTCTGGATGGACTATGAAGCTACGTTTGAAAATGGGCGGCCTGACGCTTTGAACGACATCCGTTTTGTGATACTGGACACGGAAACTACAGGACTCGACCTGGAAAAAGACCGGATACTCTCGATAGGTGCCCTTTCCCTAAAAAATGATACGATAGCGGTCAACCAGAGTTTCGAGGTTTACTTAGACCAACATTATTACCATGCCGAGAATATCGCCATCCACGGCATTCGGGAGGAAGAATACCAACTGACGCATCTACAGAGCTGCAAGCCATTCAATTGTTTCTTGATTTTATAGGCAACTCCGTTCTGGTAGCCCACCATGCCGGTTTTGATAAGACAATGATTAATCATGCGCTGAAACGCCATGGGATGCCAAAATTGAAGAATAGGTTTTTAGATACGTCGGCGCTTTACAAACGTTCCCTGATCCGATCTCCCCTGGTGAAAAATCAGGATCAATACTCCTTGGACGAACTGGCCGAAAAATTTGATATCCCGACCCAAGACAGGCACACCGCCTTGGGCGATGCCTATATTACGGCCATCGCATTTTTAAAAATCCTGGCGCACATTAAAGGAGAAGGGAAATTTTTCTGTGAAGCATTTGTTGAAGTAAGCTAGGTAATGGAGGCCGTATAAAATTATTTTGGAAATCAGTTCGAGCCTTTCGACCACGCACTTGACAAGTTAAAGTCGATGACATAACGATTTCTCCTGCCCACGAGGTCTCGACTGCGCTCGACCAGACATTTTCTATTCCAAATAATCTAAAACATTCCTTTCGATCCGTTGCTGAATATCGGAAATATCCGCCTTGACAAAGGCTTCCCCTGTGATGTTTTCGTACAATTCGATATACCGATCGGATACCGTATCTATATAGGCATCTGACATTTCGGGCAAAGTCTGCCCTTCCAGGCCTTGAAAACCATTTTTGATCAGCCACTGCCGTACGAATTCCTTGCTAAGTTGTTTCTGCGCCTCCCCCCTGTCCTGCCTTTCTTGATAGCCATCGGCATAAAAATAACGGGAGGAGTCGGGAGTGTGAATCTCGTCGATCAAAACAATATCGCCCTCTTTGGTCTTACCGAATTCGTATTTGGTGTCAACCAATATGAGTCCGCGTTCGGCAGCGATTTCTGTTCCCCGTTGGAACAGGGCCCGGGTATATTTTTCTAATACTTCGTATTCCTCTCTGGAAACAATATGTCGGGCTAAAATATTCTCCTTTGAAATATCCTCATCATGATCTCCCTTCTCCGCCTTGGTGGCGGGCGTGATGATCGGGGCGGGAAAAATATCGTTTGCTCGCATCCCGGCGGGCATTTCCTCTCCGCAGAGCAGTCGCTTTCCGGATTTATATTCCCGCGCGGCGTGGCCTGATAGGTACCCTCTGATCACCATTTCAACCTTAAATGGTTCACAGGCATGGCCCACTGCCACGTTGGGATCGGGAGTGGCCATCAACCAGTTCGGTACGATATCTTCGGTAGCGGCCATCATTTTGGTGGCGATCTGGTTTAAGATTTGCCCTTTATAAGGAATTCCCTTCGGCATTACCACATCAAAGGCCGATAACCGATCCGTAGCGACCATAACCAAAATGTCGTTGTCCAAGGTATAGACCTCACGAACCTTGCCCTTGTAAACACTTTTTTGACCGGGAAAATTGAAGTGGGTGGAGGTGATGGTGTTTTTCATAATTTTTTTACCCTTGATGTTCGATTTTCTTGTACGCATCGATCACCTTTTTGACCAGTTTATGACGAATGACATCTTTATCGTCCAAATAGACTATTTCGATACCTTGTACATTTTTTAGGATTAATAGGGCTTCTTTTAGTCCCGATATGGTTCTTCTTGGGAGGTCAATCTGTCCCGGGTCTCCCGTAATCATGAATTTTGCACTTTTACCCATTCGGGTCAGGAACATTTTCATCTGGGCGTGGGTGGTGTTCTGGGCCTCATCCAGAATAACGAAGGCATTGTCCAGGGTCCGGCCCCGCATAAACGCAAGGGGTGCTATTTGAATGATTCCGGTATCGATGAGATGGGAGAGCTTTTCCGCGGGAATCATATCGCGCAGACCATCGTATAGGGGTTGCATATAAGGGTCGAGCTTTTCCTTTAAGTCCCCCGGCAGGAAACCCAGATTTTCGCCGGCCTCCACTGCGGGCCGTGTCAGGATAATCCGTTTTACCTGCTTTTCTTTTAGTGCTTTGACCGCCAGTGCTACACCGGTATAGGTTTTTCCCGTTCCTGCAGGCCCGATAGCAAAGACCATATCATTTTTCTTGGCCGCATCGACCAATTTACGCTGGTTGACGGTCTGTGCCTTGATCAATCGGCCGTGGACGCCGTGCACCAAGGTTTCCCCGCTATTCTCAGAAGCCTCGTAATCGGAAGCTTCGTTGCTGGTCAGCACCCTTTCAATCATATTCTCGTCCAATTTATTGTATTGGGCAAAATGGGCAGTAAGCATATCGAAACGGCGATCGAACTCCTCTAAACGCTCTTCGTCACCATATACCTTAACTTTGTTTCCCCGGGCTACAATTTTGAGTTTCGGAAAATACTTTTTCAGTAAATCAATATTTTGGTTCTGCTGCCCAAAAAATTCCCTGGGGCTTATCTCGGTAAGTTCTATGACGAGTTCGTTCAAAAAGTAGGTATTTTAAAATGAAAGCCTTGCAATAATAATTTCGCTTGGCTGTTTATTTGTTCTAATTTTGTGCTCAGAACTTGTTCTGGGTTTTTCTTTTACCTGCAAATGATAGATTTGCAACCTAATATCCTCTTTTTTAGATTACGTAGTCATGACTAAGCAATTAAAAAAAGTGTTCTTTAGGATACAAAAGCCTAAAATTTCTGCCTGCCGGCAGACAGCTTCGGCTCCCAACAAAAATCCATGATCCAGTTCCACAAACTTAATCAAAAAATCAGTTTGCATAACCAAAAACATCTCAATGTTGTATGGCCATCATAACCCTGACAACGGATTTTGGACTCAAGGACCATTTTGTGGGTACGCTGAAAGGGACGGTTTACAAAGAGCTAGCCGATGCCAAAATTGTCGATATTTCGCATAATATCGCCCCATTCAACATTCAGGAGTGCGCCTACATCCTTGAGAATTCCTATAAAAGTTTTCCCGAGGGCAGCATACACATCGTCGGCGTCGATGCTGAACCGACCGTGGAAAACCAGCATATCGGCGTGCTCGTCGATGGGCATTATTTTATAACCGCCAACAACGGCGTAATCGGTTTGATCATCTCTCAGAAAAAACCCGAAAAGGTGGTCGAAATCAATATCCCGAATCCCGATGAGGGATCTTTTCCTGTGATGGACGTGTTCGTGAAGGTCGCCTGCCATCTAGCCCGCGGGGGCACCCTTGAAGTGGTCGGAAAACCCTTCCATGCCTTAAAGGAACTTCGGGAATTTAAGCCGAGCGTTACCGATAACGACAAGAAGATTATCGGCAGTGTCATCTACATTGATAATTACGGGAATGTTGTTACCAATATCCATAAAAACTTTTTTGAGGCCTATCGTAAAGGAAGGGATTTTGAACTCACCGCCCGAACCACCAAAATAAACCGCATCTATAACAAGTATAGCGACATCGTCAATTTTACGCTGGAAAAAGGTCAACGGAAGGGCCCCGGCGATTTTCTGGCCCTTTTCAACTCCGCCAACTATATCGAACTGGCCATCTACAAAAGTGACCTGAATACCGTGGGCGGCGCCTCTACGCTATTGGGACTGGATTACCGGGACACGGTCACCGTCACGTTTAGCTAAAATTCCTTCCTTTTAGTTGGACGCAATCGTTTCCGGCTTTACTTTCAGCGTTCCCAGATATTCTACCAAGTCCACCAAATCATCTTTTGACATGACTCGGGCCAAGCCTTCGGTCATCAAGGATGTGTCCATGGCCTTCACGTTTTCGATATCCGCCAATGGGATTTCCTTTTGCGTACCCCCCATCATTTTTAAGGTAAGTTTATCTTCTGTACGGCTCAAGATATACCCGGTGGCAGCGCTCCCGTCCTTCATCTTCACATTGTATCCCTCGTACCCGAAATTGATGCCCGCACTGGGATATATGATACTGGAATACAAAAATTGCTTCGAGAGCTTGTTGCCGATGTCGGACAATGCCGGGCCAAATTCCACGCCGTTCTGCCCTGCAACATGGCAAGCACTGCAATAGGTGGAAAAGATTTTCTTACCATGGGCGGCATCCCCGGTACGTTGCACCAAAGAATCAATATTCAAATCTTGGCCCATGGAACCGGCAAGGTATTGGGGAGCGTTCGTCCTGATTTCCTCGTTCCAGCTGTTCATAAGTTTTAGAACGGCGGCCGTTTTGTATTCCTGCGGTAATTTCCCGTCTTTCAATAAGGCATATAACTCTTGTTGTCCTTTGCCGGTATTTCCTAAAGCCTCAACGGCCCTCTGGGTCAGTGGAAAAGGCAGCGAGCCAGATTGGATAGTTTCGGAAAGCAAGGCAATGGCCGCGGGATTCGAAATGCCGTTCATGACGCTTAAAACTTCCATTTTGTCCGATTCGGGTGCTTGCGATTGTAGGTAGGTATCAACGAGACTGCCACCGCCAAAATCGAAAAGGGTCTCCGCTGTTTCTTTCCTCAAGGCTTTGTCGGTGCCGTTCACGACTACATCGAACAAAGCTTCGTTCTGGTCTTTCAAATTTAACTTTTTGATGGCCATCAACCATTCTGGAGTACCTTTGATAGTGGGCAGTACCTTTTTGACCAACCGGATATAACGAGGTGATTCATTGAGGAATTTACCATCGAGCTGACCGACCGCATAGGCTTTTATTTGTTGGCTCAGAGGATGTTCCATATTCAAAAAAGAAAGCAGGGTTTCGTTTTTATGGGGATTTTCCTTGAAATTAAAGGCCCGGAAATAGGAAGGCAATTCTTTTTCGGATACGTTCTCGTTCCGCACCATTTCGTGCCAATAGCGGTAACGAAGCGGAGGCCCGGCTACGCCACACGATATCCTTTCCGTTTTCATCCATCCACCTCTCCCCGACCTTGTTTTTCCAGGCGGCAAAATACATATCAGGATACTGATCGGAACCTATCCCCAGGGCCTCGAGGTACCATCGGTCCCCGGCTTCATATTCTTCTGCCAGCGTTGCCCACAGTTCCGCCGCTTCTGGGGTGCCCAAATGGGAAAGGGCAATGGCCGCCTCCCTACGCACTTGGGGAGATTCGTCATTTACGATTTTTTCAAGATAACCTTCCAGTTTGTCCTGGGCCAGATAACGGGCCATCCGAATACCTTGTACCCGGTACTTCGCATCTTCGTCGGCCAAAGCGGATTCGATATACTCGCTGGACTTCGAAGGTATCTTGGCACCTAGCCAGAGAGCCCTTGCTTTGGCGGTTCCCCCTTTAGCCATCAGCTTCTTTAGAAAAGGTTGAGCCTTCTTGCCCATGGCGTGCAGGCTATGCCATGACTGGTAGAATACGTCCATATTGTCGGAAAGCAATCCCTTAGCCGCGCCCTCGCCGGTAGAAAAGTCGAAATCGGTAGGGATATACTCCTTTTCCGTCGCTAAACGGTAGATGCGGCCCCTATCGATATCCTCCGCTTTGTGGCCGCCTACTCCGCCATCGTACCAATCGGAAATGAAAATCGAACCATCGGGGGCGACTGTTACGTCATCGGGCCGGAACCAATTGTCTTCGCTCTTTACCAGATTCTCGATTTTTGCGCCATAGCCCGCACCCTCTTGATTTAAAATGTAACTACGGACCACATTATGGCCCGGTTCGGCATGGATCAACTGATTGTGGTATTTGTGGGGCAACAGATCATCCTCATACACCAAGATTCCGCAGGGCGAACCTGAACCGGTCTGCAAAAGGTTGGGCACCGTGCCGGGATCGTTCAGGTGCCAGTGCCGTTTGGGTATTTCATCGCTCCAACCCGTTCTTCGCTCCTGCCAGCTTTGGCGTGTTAACAGGTCTTTGTAGCCGTAGTTGCCGTATTCCATCACAAAATTTATGCGGGTGCCGCGATTGCCGTCATCATCGTTATCGGATTGCCAGAGTCCGCCATAAGAGTCCACGGCCAGTTCATAGGGATTTCTGAAATTATTGCCCAAAACCTCCACGTTCGAGCCGTTCTCTTCCATCCTGAAGGCCATTCCTTCTTGATAGTCGGTACCTTCGGCATCGACTTTATTGCCATAAATATCGACGACCGGATTTCCCTCCTTGTCCAATAAACGCTCTCCCTGATTTCCCTGATTGAAGTAGAGCCGGCCATCGGGCCCGAACACGAAGGCATGTACGCCATGGTCATGGTCCACCCCTTTTATTCCGGAGAATAGCACCTCTTTGGAATCGGGAACATCGTCGCCGTCTTCGTCGGTAAATACCAACACATTGGGACTATCGGAAACGATGACCTTGTTTCCTAAGACCACAATACCCAAGGCGGCATTGATATCCTGGCCTTGGTAAAACACCTTTTGGGAATCGGCTTTTCCATCCCCATCGGTATCCTCTAAAATAAGAATCCGGTCTCCTTTATTGTCATAATTTATTTCGGGGTTGGCAAAAGACCGGTAATTGGTGCCTTCGCATATCCAGATTCTTCCCTTGGCATCTATCGCCATATTTGTCGGATTGGCCAACATGGGTTCAGCGGCGAAAAGTCCCAGTTCAAGCCCATCGGCCACTTCCATGGAGGCTAAGGCGTTTTCGGGTTTTCGTTTCTCCGGTTCTGAAAGGGAAGTGTAGTCGGTGGCGGGCGCCGTTTTTTCTTTACAGGAATTAAAAAGTCCTATTGAAAATAATAGGATAAGCGTAACGTACATGGTGAATTCTACACATATTCTTTTGAGTTGAATGGCAAGTCATTTTCTGTAAAACTAAATAAATTCCAAGCTGCAGAATCCGTAAAAGTCTCCCTTCCCGCATAACATTGCTATCCCTAAGCAATAGGCAAGCCTGATGGCAGGGCTACTTCGCCACGTTTACAGCCCTAGTCTCCCGAATTACCGTCACTTTTACCTGCCCGGGATAGGTCATATCGGTCTGGATCTTTTGTGATATCTCGAAAGAAAGGGCGGCGGCCTTTTCGTCACTGACTTTTTCGCTTTCCACAATGACCCGTAGTTCCCGCCCGGCTTGGATGGCGTAGGCTTTTTGCACGCCGCCGAAACCAAAGGCGATATCCTCAAGGTCCTTGAGCCGCTGGATGTAGGAATCCAGCACCTGCCGACGTGCGCCGGGGCGTGCGCCGCTGATTGCGTCGCAGACCTGCACGATAGGCGCTATCAAGGTCTTCATTTCTATCTCGTCGTGGTGGGCGCCGATGGCATTGCAGACGTCGGATTTCTCCCCGTACTTTTCGGCCCACTGCATCCCCAGAATGGCATGTGGAGTTTCTATTTCGGCTTCGGTATTCGGTACTTTACCAATATCGTGCAGGAGTCCCGCACGTTTGGCCAGTTTGGGGTTCAATCCCAACTCTGCGGCCATTACTCCACAGAGTTTGGCCACCTCCCGGGAATGCTGCAAGAGGTTTTGGCCGTAGGAGGACCGGTATTTCATGCGGCCCACCGCCCGTACCAACTCGCCGTGCAGGCCGTGGATGCCCAGGTCGATAACGGCCCGTTTGCCCACCTCGGCGATTTCCTGTTCGATTTGTTTTTCGGTCTTTTTGACGATTTCCTCGATGCGGGCCGGGTGAATCCGACCATCGGTCACCAGCTTGTGCAGGGACAGACGGGCTATTTCCCTTCGGACGGAATCGAAACAGGATAGAATAATGGCATCCGGAGTATCGTCGACGATGATCTCGACACCGGTTGCGGATTCCAAAGCCCTGATGTTCCTACCTTCCCTCCCTATAATGCGACCTTTCACATCATCGGATTCCAGATTGAATACGGAGACACAGTTCTCCACGGCCTCTTCGGTACCTATGCGCTGTATGGTATTGATTACGATTTTTTTAGCCTCTTGCTGCGCGGTCAGCTTTGCGTCTTCGAGCGTACTCTGTATGTAGGCCATAGCATCGGTCTTCGCTGTTTCCTTGAGCGATTCCAACAGTTCGCCTTTGGCCTCGTCAGCGGAAAGGCCCGAGATGACCTCTAACTGCTGCACTTGGTTTTTATGCAGCTTGTCGAGCTCGGCCTGTTTTTTTTCAAGAATTTCCTCCCGATGGGCCATTTCCTGCAACTTCGCTTCCAATTGTTCGTTTTGCTTTTTGCTTTTGGCGAGTTCGCTGCTGATCTGTGATTCCTTGTCCCGTGTTCGTTTCAGGGATTCGTTGATTTTTTTGTCCTTGCCGACAATTACTTTTTCGTGCTCCGCCTTCAGCTCCAAAAACTTTTCCTTGGCCTGAAATATTTTATCCTTTTTAATACTTTCCCCTTCGGTGTGGGCATTTTTAAGAATGGTCTCGGCTTCCCTTTTGGCGTTTGCCGTGGTTTTGGTCGCCTTTCCCTTTTCCATAAACTTAGCGATCACAAATCCGATCGCGAGACCGATAATACCTATTATTATGAGTGTTGCAATATCCATATATTTAGTCTTGATTGAATAAAAAAAGCCCACACTGGTGAAGTTTTGTACAAACTCCTATAAACAGGTTTAGGGCTAACAGACTGATCAAGGATCCCTATACAAGTAGGGCCTGCTTTTACAGCCTAAACTCACCCTTTTCAAAAAAATTGATGTTGAGTTCGTCAAAAGGTAATACCAATGTGGGCAGTAACTAATGCTATTTAAAAGAACGTATTCTTGGCACCCGGAACGGGTGCGTTTTATCTATCACCAAGCTTTGTGGTTACCAACTGGTCCAACGCCTGAAGGCGCTGCTTCGCTTCTTGGGAACCTTCGGATTGATCGATGCCGCGCTGCTCTATTTTAGAGGCAAACTGTAGGGCGCACATGGCCAATACATCTTGCTTGTCCCTTACGGCGTAGCTCTGTTCGAACTTTTTTGCCAACTGCTCGATATTCTTCGCCGCTTTCCGTAGCCCTTCCTCTTGGCTCGGGTCTATGGTGAGGGGATATACCCTATCGGCAATCGACAGTTTTATCTTGAGCTTTTCCGACATCTTTTAAATCCAACGTTTCGTACATTATTCGGCGAGCTGGGCGATACAATGGTCCAGATCCCTGATCAATGTATTTATTTTAAGCTTAGCTTCTGTTTTGTCCGTATTACTGCCAAGCATAGTATTTGCCAATTTCAGCGAATTGTAGCGTTCTTCCCAGACCGAGACGGAATTTGAAACCTCGACCTTATCCTTCTTCAGATTATCAAGTTCATTTTCCAATTTATCATTGGACTGCTGCAAGAGTTCCATCCTGTGCAACAACTTGCTGATTTTGTTCTCCAAAGAATCGACTACTTTGACCAATTCGCTCATACCAACAAACGCCATACATTTTACACAAAGTTAACACACCCGACCCTACTTAGCAATTCTTTTTTCGAATAATCTCGCAATCCTTTGGAGGGACCCACACTTTTATGTTCATAAAATCGTTGGTTACAAAGGAGGTTGACCTATTTTGCTTCCAGATTTTGTAGGAATTCAAACTGTTTAGCTAATTTCGCAAACCAAATCGTTCACTAACTATGATGTTTGATTTTAGTCTTGTATCCAAGACGACCATGTTGAGGAATTTTTTTCTGGTGCTGACCCTCACCTTTTCAACTGCCCTTCTTGGGCAGGCACTCTATCCGCAAAATACCTTTCGCCCTCCGTTGGACATACCCCTGATACTGGCGGGGGATTTTGGTGAACTGCGTTCCAACCACTTCCATTCCGGCATCGATATCAAGACCCAACAACGGGAAGGCCTACCCGTTTATGCTATTGCGGACGGTACCGTGACCCGCATCAAGATATCGCATTGGGGTTATGGCAAAGCCCTCTATGTAGCCCATCCCAACGGATACACCTCCGTTTATGGCCATCTTCAAAAATACGGTCCGGAGATAGAGGAATACATCAAAAAAGTACAGTACCAAAAAAAATCCTACGAGGTACAGGACTTTCCCGACTACGGGGAAATCAAGGTGAAAAAGGGCCAAATAATTGCTTATAGTGGCAATACTGGAGGTTCTTCGGGGCCCCATCTGCATTTTGAGATACGCAGCAGCATCTCTGAAAAACCTACCAATCCGCTTTTATACGGGTTCGATGTTCGCGATGCCACGAATCCCACCCTGTTGAAACTTTTCGCCTATCCCCTATCGGAAAATGCCCAGGTGAACGAGAGCGCCAACCGCGTGCAACTGGATTTTAAAAGGCAGGAGGATGGAAGCTTTTTGGCCGAAAAAGTCCATGCCGTCGGCACCATCGGCCTAGGTTTTATGGGATACGACCGTCAAGACTTGGCCGCCAACCGCAATGGGGTCTATTCGGTACAACAATCCGTTAACGGGAAAACCTACACGGAATACGATTTCGAGACCTTTTCCTTTGGCGAGAGCCGGTACATCAACACTTTAATCGATTACGATTACTATGCTAGGTATCTCCAACGCATACAAAAGCTTTTTAAGGGGCCAGGCAACCAATTGGATATATACAATACATTGGAGAACGACGGTAAAATCGATGTCAGGGAAGGACTGAGTTATAATGTCGAACTTTTGATCAAGGACTTCAACGGCAATCAAGTCAAGGTCATCATACCTGTCGAGGGCCAAAAAGAACCTCTCCACATCGAACGTGAGACAGATAAGACCGATAATTACGTGGTCGCCCAAAAGCCCAATAATTACGATTTGGGGGCTGCCAAGGTGTATTTTCCCGCCAATACCTTCTACGACAATTTTTATATCGACCTCAAAAAAGACGATGACACGGTGATGGTACACAATAACCGCGTCGCCACCCAACGCAACTTTACCATTACCTTCGATGTTTCAAAATATTCCCAGAAAGAAAGGCAGCAGATGTTCATTGCACGTCTTGACAACAGATTGCGCCCGCAATATTCATCTACCTATAAACGGGGAAATACGTTTACCACGCGCACCAGAAACCTTGGCACTTACACTTTGGCCCAAGATACCATAGCGCCCAGTGTACGGGCTAAAAATTTCAATGATAAACAGCATCTGGACAACTATCATTACCTGAGCCTATCCATTTCGGACGACATCAGCGGCATCGACACCTACTCCGCCACCCTGAACGGCGAATGGATATTGATGGAGTACGAACCCAAGACCAATACCTTGACCTATAATTTCGATGATATCATCTTGGATAAAAAGGAATGCCACCTAAATGTGACCGTTACCGATAATGTGGGGAATTCTACTACCTTTACCGGTACTTTCTATAGAAAGTGAAGTTAGAATTACTGATATCCCATTCTAAATTCCATAAAAAATTTAAAACGAAAGGTGTTATCCCATGAAGCGAATCTTTTTCTCCGTTTGTCTTTTGATCGCATTTGTTGCGACCGCTCAGAAGAACATATACGAAAGCCGGAAGTTCGATGAGTTGACCGAAGAGCACGATGTACTGGCCATTATCCCCTTTCTCACCCATTTGGACCTGGAGGACAAGGTTTCTAAAAAGGAACTTCACCTCCGGGAAGAAAAAGAAGGCTACGCAGTACAAAATGCGCTAGAAACCTATTTTTCGCAGCGAAGAAAAAAGAAAAAGTTTTCGGTGGAATTCCAAAATGTCAAGAACACCAATGCCCTTTTGGCCCAAAACAACATCGACTACGACAACATCGATATCCACACCGTCAAGGAACTGAGTGATATACTGGGTGTGGACGGTATAATAAGCGGCAATTTGGATCTGAACGTGCTGCTTTCCGACGGCGTGGATACGAAGTTCAACTTTTTGGATTATTTTCTGGGGGATGCGGATTATGGCCGCATAGGCATTAAAATAAGCGACGGCACAACGGGAAAGCTCCTCTGGAAATACGAAAAGGAAATCAACAAAAAATCCGGCAAGAACACCAATGACCTTATCGACCGAATGATGAAAGCCGCCGCCCGAAAGTTTCCTTACGACCGGGAAAAGCGGAGGGACAGGAAGAAGTAGTTCTAAGGGCTGGTCGATGTTGGGTTAGATCTAATTCATGAACCCCTTCAACACCCCCACCACATACTCCAGTTCCTCCTTGGTATTGTATTTCGAAAAGGAAAACCGCAACGAGGGTTTTTTCAGGTCCGCTTCAGAAAGGATTTCGTTGAGCACGTGCGAGCCCTCATTGCTTCCCGACTGGCAGGCACTTCCTTTGGAACAGGCGATGCCTTTGATATCCAAATGGAAAAGGAGCATCAGGGCTTTTTGTTGATCTATGGGCAGGCAGACGTTGACCAACGTGTAGGTGCTTTTGTCCAAATTTCCGGAATGGCCGTTGAAAGTGGCGGAGGGAATTTCCTGCTTTATTCTATCGATAAAATATTCTTTTAATCCGGAAACGTATGCAGTCTCTTCCTCGAGATGTTCGTATGCGGCGATAAATGCGGCTTCCAGACCGACAATGTTATGGAAGGATTCCGTACCGGCCCTTAATCCGCGTTCTTGCGAACCACCCAAAATTACGGGTTTCAATCCCGAATTCTTACGGATATACGCAAAGCCTACCCCTTTCGGGCCATGGAACTTATGGGCGGCCGCGGTCATAAAATCCACCGGAGTTGCCTTTACGTCCCATACATAATGCCCGATGGATTGTACCGTATCGGAATGGAAAAGAGCGTTATTGTCACGGCAAAGGCGACATACCGAGTCGATATCGAGCCTATTGCCTATTTCATTGTTGACGTGCATGAGGCTGACCAATTTCTGTGCCCCATCCTGTTTCAGCAATTCCTCCAAATGGAAAAGGTCTGGATTCCCGAATCCATCCAAGTCCACATATTTCACCTCGACCTGAAACTCTTCCTGCAGCGCTTCAACCGTATGCAGCACGGCATGGTGCTCGATTCTAGTGGTGATGATGGTTTTCACGCCCAAGTCTCGAACTGCGGAACGCAAAATCATGTGGTCGGCCTCCGTACCGCCAGAGGTAAAAATAATCTCCGATGTCTGGGCGTTCAGATACTTCGCGATGGTCTTCCGCGCAGTCTCGATAGCGGTCTTGGCCGATCGCCCAAAACTGTGGGTGGAAGACGGATTGCCATAAAAGTGGGAGAGCGCCTCCTGCATTTTGGCGATGACATCTTCCCTTACCTGGGTGGTAGCGGCATTATCCAAATATACTTTTTCCATGAATATTTACTTCTTCTCTTTTCCTTCCACAAAATTACCGGATCTAGGAGACTGTCTGATAATATGTCCATTATTTTTGCGCTGAATATGGCCCATTGGTTGCTTTATTTTTATAACCCAACTTCTGGCATTTTAAAAATTCGGTTCGAAATGGCATCAAATATGATCTGATGAACATTTCTAACTACAAACTTCAGAACATCCTCGAAGGCTATTTTGTGGGCTAATCCTTCTCAATTTACGTTTTATTTCCGTTAAATTTGGCGCATGAAAAAAATGCTGATTTTAGGTATCTTGATCGGATTGATTTCCTGTGATGATGGGGACCTCCAAATCGAACAGGTCGATTTTGATCAGGCGAACATTCAGTCCTGTCCGGGACTTGTGGACCCCACACAAACTACTTTTTTCTTTAAAATCGATTCCGATGAGGCTCTGTTATTGAATCTTGCAGGCGGACTCATCCAAAATGAGACCTCCACGCCCGGAACCCTTCGAAGTACCATTCCGGAACCTTCAAACCTGATTTACCGATCTGTTTTCCGACAACGTCTCCCAAGATTATTTTTGCAATGCCATTCCGCCTTTGCAACCCACGGTCATCAACGAAAATTTGGCGACGGCGGGCATTATCGCCATCGATACCCGAGTGGATACCCTTACTGCCGATACCAAAAATTACGCTCATACCATTTCAATAAAAAACCTGTCCCTCACCAACGACAAAGGCGAACAGCTGACCGACTTGTCGATTTTGGAATATGGCGATTTTATAACCCAACCGAGAAACAGTGCCCGTTTAGAGGTACCTTTTTCAAATTATGCCTCCATAGAACCCATGCTATGTACGACCGCCCCCATCGACAGCACCTTGCGATTCTATAAAACCATAAATGACGAGTTTATTGTCTTGGATGTGCCCGAAGAAGCCGATCTGTTCGAAAATGTAGCAACCCCCGATACGATTCCCCGTACGTTGGATCTAAAGGAGAGGGAAGTATTCAAGTATGTAGTCTTTAACACCTTGGCCACCGATTTGGCCTGTACCACTGCGTTCGCCGAGAATATCAAAAGTTGGCAACTCGTATCCACTTCGGGGACACTAAAAGTGGTGACCGTCGCTAGCATGCCGGAAGCCGATGGGAGCATAGCCTACACCCATACCATCACCTTGGAAAATATGGTGCTGACTTCCAAAGCAAGCGGAGCAGGGACCAACAACGTAAACTTAGCGGCCATACCCGAGGTGGAGTTCGGGACCTATACCACGATTCAGGAGTAAACAGGGAATATTCCGAAATCCAAGGCACCAAATTCCAGTATCAATTTCAGAAAACTTCGTTTTTTTTACAGGGCGAAAACCTCGTTCACCTAGGTCACTTTCCTTGAAAAGGGGTCAACCATTCTGAAAAATATAAACCTCCGTTGCCCCGAGTCCATATTTTTGATACTCGGCATCGTAGTACTTGAGGTTTTCATAGCGGCGAAAAAGAGTATATAGCTCTTCCCTCAGAACGCCTTCCCCTACCCCATGGATAAAGACCACTTTCTGAATGCGCTTTCGGAAAGCGAACTCCAGTTGGCGTTGGGCGGTATCGAGCTGAAGGTTCAGCATTTCATGGTTAGACATGCCCTTGGTGGAATTCGTAAGTTGATGGATGTGCAGGTCCACTTCCAGTTTCGGGGCGTTGCGTTCTTTTGGGCGGGCCGATTTTTGTTTTCGTTTTTTGGGATTTTCTTTATCGGCTTTCACCTGGGCCACTTCTTGATTACTGACCCTGATAACATCTTGTTTGGCTAGCTTTACCAGTTCTGACGGCTCAAAGTCCAGCAAAAATCCATCCTCAGTCTCGACGGTGATTGTATGGGTCGAAACGTGCTTTACCCACCCGCCTATTACATCATCGAGCGTCTCTACTTTGTCCCCGATTCGAAAAACTGACATAAATTTATTTTATATCCCCAAAAATAATAGTAATTTTCGTGAAAGAATTCTTAACGTAGTAGCATGCAGTGGGTCAACTTCGTATTGAAAGCCGAAGATTATATGCTTCCGTGCCTTACGAAAAAATTTCTGGGATTTGATTGTCCCGGTTGCGGGTTGCAGCGTTCCGTGTCATTTTTGCTACAAGGCGAATTCGTGTCCGCCTTTAAGATGTATCCGGCCATCTACGCCCTTATTCCCTTATTTGGATTTTTACTGCTCGACCATTTTGTGAAAATAAGACGCAACAACGAGATAACGATTTTTTTAATGGTATCGAGTGTGGCCTTGATCTTGGGCAACTATATCCTGAAATTTATTTAAAAAATAACCTTATACAACCTTCGCATTATGGATCAACAAAAATTACCCAATGTTACCACGGCCATTGTTCTGGCCATTATATCCTATGTTTGCTGCTGTTTCAGCGCAGGAATTGGGGGGATAATACTCTCGGCAATTGCTCTATTTTTAACTGTAAAGGATGAAAAACTGTACCAACAACGGCCTGAGGACTATTCCAATTTTAGCCAATTGAAAACCGCTAAGACCCTTGCCATTATCGGCTTGGTGCTAGGAATACTTACCTTGATCTGGGTGATTTACTCCGTTATCCAAATAGGAGGGTGGGAAGCCTATCAAGAGCGGATGCGGGAAGCCATGGAACAATACGGTATCGAAGAATAAGATATGCCGATGAACCCTCAACCACTGCCCGGCGCAAGTAACGCCCTGACCTTCGGTATATTATCGATTGTCTTGACCCTGACTTGCTGCGGACCTTTTGGAGCCATTTTCAGTTTTCTCGGATTGGCGAATGCCAGAACGGCTCAAAACCTCTTTACCCAAAGTACCGGGGAGTACACCGGTATCGAGAATGCAAAGACCGGCAAGATTCTTTCGTACATCGGATTGGCATTGGCGGGTATCTACCTGCTTTTGGGCCTCATCTATTTCGGTGTTATCGCCGCCATTGTCTTGACCGCTATCTCGGAAAACGGTGGTTTTTGATACGATAAGTTACACCGCCATTAAGAAATCCCCCGAAATATAATTTGGGGGATTTTTTATTTATGGAAGTGACTTAAACTACTTTATTTTCCGAACCGCTTTAAAGTATCCGTAATAATGCCAATACAATCCAACAACTGTTCCCTGGTCATCACTAAGGGCGGGGCAAAGCGGATGATATTGCCATGTGTGGGTTTCGCCAGCAGGCCATTTTCCTTTAAGGCCATACAGATATCCCAAGCAGTCGAGCTGTCTTCGATGTCGTTGATCAGAATGGCATTGAGCAACCCCTTTCCGCGGACTTGGGTTACGAGGTCACAGCTTGGAATGAATTTGTTCATTTCATCGCGAAACAGTTTTCCCAGTTCAAAGGCATTTTGTGCAAGTCCTTCTTCCTTGACCACTTTCAAGGCGGCGAGACCGACGGCGGCGGCAACAGGATTACCGCCAAACGTACTGCCGTGGTTTCCCGGACGGATGACGCCCATAATTTCATCGTTCGCCAAAACCGCGGATACGGGGTAGGCTCCCCCGGAAAGGGCTTTCCCCAGAATAAGAATATCGGGTTTCACCTCCGGTTCTCCGCTGCAGTGCTTATCGTTGCAGGAACAGTCGCCGCAGGTAGCCAACAACCGGCCGGTTCTGGCGATACCCGTCTGCACCTCATCGGCAATGAACAAGACGTTATGCTTTTCACAGAGCGCTTTGGCGGATTTCAGGTAGGTGTCCGAGGGCACAAAGACGCCCGCTTCGCCCTGAATGGGTTCCACCAGAAACCCTGCAATATTTTCATTGCTCTTTAAGGTTTCTTCCAAAGCGTTCAGATTATCGTATTCTATTTTCAAAAAACCTCCGGTATAGGGACCGAAATTATTACGGGCCACCGGGTCGTTCGAAAAGGAGATAATGGTAGTGGTACGACCGTGGAAATTGTTCTTACAGACTACGATCTGTGCCTCATTTTCTCGGATGCCCTTTTTTTCATAGGCCCATTTGCGACAAATCTTAATGGCAGTCTCCACCGCCTCCGCACCGGTGTTCATCGGCAACAACTTATCAAAATGAAAGGTTTCGGTAGCGTACTTTTCGAACTTGCCGAGCATATCATTATAAAACGCCCTTGAGGTCAGGGTAAGGGTTCGGGCCTGATCTGTCATACGCACCGACGATTTTCGGATGGCAATGTCCTTGGTTGACCGCCGAGTAGGCGGACAGAAAATCATAATATTTTTTTCCTTCCACATCCCAGACATATACCCCCTCCCCCCGCGTCAATACTACGGGCAAAGGATGGTAATTGTGGGCGCCATGCCGGTCTTCCAATGCTATGACATCCTCAGCAGTGATATTTCCTAAAACTGACATCATAAAAATTTTGTGGGACTGTTTCGAAATTTCTCAATGGGTTTTGGCCCTATTTAAACATCCTTCAAAACACTCTCAGTAAGACTTCCGTAATTCCTTCTATACCTTTTTCCTTTCGAAGATTCGAAAATTCAGCGTAGGAGAGAAATCATCCTCGTAGGATTGCGAATTTACGAAAAAGAACAGAGAGAAATGAGAAAAGAATTGAGAGAAGCGAGGGTAACGGGTGAACGGGAGGAAATTTGAAATTAACTTCCAAACTCATAAACTAATAAACTCATAAACTTTATTTTTGCCGCATGCGAAAAAAGAAGAAACGGCAGGTATTTGAAAAGGTGGAGGTCATTGACGCGGGCGCCAAGGGAAAAACAGTGGGAAAAGCACCGGATGGCCGCATTATTTTTCTGACCAACACCGTACCGGGCGATGTGGTGGATGTGCAGACCACCAAAAAAAGGAAATCCTATTTCGAGGGAATCGCCACACATTTCCATTCCCTTTCCGAGAAACGTACAGAACCGGAATGCCAACATTTTGGGGTCTGCGGTGGATGCAAGTGGCAGGATATGGGCTACGGGCATCAATTGTTCTATAAGCAAAAGGAAGTGGAGAACAACCTGAAACGCATCGGACACCTTGAGCTTCCCGAAATTTCGCCCATAATCGGTTCCGAAAAACAATATTTCTATAGGAACAAAATGGAATTCTCCTTTTCGGACAGCCGTTGGTTATCATTGGAGGAAATCCGATCCGATCGGGAAATTACGGACAAGGAGGCCCTCGGCTTCCATATTCCCGGCATGTGGGACAAAATCCTCGATATCGAAAAATGCCATCTGCAACAGGACCCCTCGAATGCCATCCGATTGGAAACACGGAATTTTGCCGTCGATAATGATCTATCCTTTTTCAATCCCAGGCACCAACACGGTCTGCTGCGTACTTTGATGATCCGTACCGCATCCACCGGGGAAATTATGGTGTTGGTCCAGTTTTTTGAAGATGACCCTACGAAACGGAATTTGCTATTGGATCATCTTCGGATGACATTCCCTGAAATTACCTCCCTCCTATACGTAATCAATCCAAAAGGTAACGATACCATTTACGATCAGGAAGTTCTTTGCCACGCCGGCCGCGACCATATTATTGAGGAAATGGAGGGTCTCCGGTTTAAGATCAACGCCAAATCCTTTTACCAAACCAATTCCTCCCAAGCCTACGCACTGTACAAAGTTACGCGGAATTTCGCCCATCTGACCGGAGACGAACTGGTTTACGACCTATATACCGGTACCGGCACCATCGCCCAATTTATTGCAAAAGGCGCCAAGAAGGTAATCGGCATCGAATCGGTACCGGAAGCCATTGCCGATGCAAAAATAAATGCGGAAAACAACGGTATTAAGAACGCTGAATTCTTCGTGGGTGACATGAAAAATGTGTTTAATTCGGACTTCATCCACACTCAGGGGAAACCCGATGTGGTCATCACCGACCCACCGAGGGAGGGTATGCACAAGGCCGTTGTACAACAGATTCTCGACATTGCCCCGCAAAAAGTGGTTTACGTCAGCTGCAATAGTGCCACCCAGGCAAGGGACCTAGAAATGATGAAGCATAGTTATAAGGTCGTTAAAGTGCAGCCCGTCGATATGTTTCCACAGACCCATCACGTTGAAAATGTTGTACTTTTGGAGAAGAAATAAAGCGAAAGAAGGTATTGCCTGCCCCAGGCAGCATTCTATAGGCCGCTTTGTAGTTAAGCCAAAACCCGACTAAAGCAAAACGACCTTACCACTCAGAGAGTGACTAACCGAACCCCAATGGATAAGCTAAAAATTTTAATTATAATTCTGCTTGGCATACTGTCATTTTCCGCTTGTGAAAAAGATGATATTTGTATCGACCATGATACGCCCCGCCTGGTCGTTCGATTTTACAATGCCATGGATACGACCTTATCGAAGGATGTTCAGAACTTGGTAGTTATAGGCATCGATGATTCGGGGTTGAAAGATACTATTCCCAACGCCGCACTGGATTCCATATTGCTGCCCCTACGTGTTAATAAGGACAGCACCACCTTTATCCTTTCCAGACAGACCAGTATCACCGATGTCAATATCGACACCCTGACCCTTACCTACGAACCGGTTGAAGTATTTGCCTCACGGGCCTGTGGGTATATCGTTAATTTTGACGAACTGCAAGCTACCATTAAACCGGACGATAGCGTTTGGGTACAACGTATTGTCGTCGATACCGCCCTTATTAAAAACTCAGCCTCGACCCATGTCAAAATATTTCATTAACCTTTGTTTTTTATTGGTTTTCGTCTTGGGAAATTCGCAAGATCGGCCGATAGACCTTAACCCTAAGGATACCACCGTCTATAAACAGGCGTACGGGCTTAGAGCGGGTATTGATCTAAGCCGAATTCTCATATCCTCTTTACAGGACAACTATACGGGACTGGAACTAGTAGGCGACTATCGGTTGACCAACAAGCTCTACGTGGCGGCCGAACTGGGAAATGAAAAAAAAACCATCGGGGTTAGCCTGGGGAATGAAGTGGGCAGCGTTGCCGGGAATCTCTATAATTTTACCGCATCGGGCAGCTACTTGAAAGCGGGTATCGACTACAATACCTATGGTAACTGGTACGGGGAACAGAATATGATCTATATCGGGGGCCGATACGCCTTTAGCACATTTAGCCAGACCGTAAGCGATTTTAAGATTTATGATACGAACAGGTATTGGAATCCAGAGGATTTTGCCTTTGCTTTATCCGATGATCTGGAGTTCAGCGGACTCAATGCGTCATGGCTGGAATTTGTAGTGGGTATTAAAGCGGAAATGGTTAAAAATCTGTATTTCGGGGGAAGTGTACGACTGGCATTTTTGGTGAGCAATAAAGAACCGGTCAACTTTCAAAATCAATTCATTCCGGGTTTCAATAAGGTGACCGAGGGCAGTAAGTTCGGGGTGGGCTACAATTATTCGATTACCTATCTTATTCCACTCTACAAAAAGGCGAATACTCCCACGACAAAAAAAGTAAATTGAAAGTGGTTCCCTCTACTGATGCTGCCCCTGCCGACGAGGAAATCCTACCCCACAATGACCAAGAATTATAAGAATTTTAAAATGGACCTTGTTACTCTGGGTATGCATCAAGTGTCTCGGCCCATCGCATCATGTCAATCGCTTAATCTCCCTGCTTGATTTTCCTACTCCCCTCGTACATTTCATACTTGACTAAACGGGATTCCAGATGGCTGTTAAACACCTTGATTTTACGGGAAGTCCTTAGCCCCACGTACTTTAAGGCTTCGCGATTTGCAGTAATGAACCAAGCCTCCGTTCCCGGATAATTTTGTTTTAAGGTGTCGCCAATGGAAGAATAGAATTCCTCCATTTCGAGGTTGAGGCGCTCTCCGTAAGGCGGATTGAAGACCATATGCAGTTTGCCCTCCGTAAACTTTTCGCTGGCAAAAAAGTTTTTTCGTTCCACGTCAACGTATTCAGATAGGTTGGCGTTGGCTACATTATCCTGCGCCTTGCGTACCGCGGAAGGGGCCTTATCATATCCCACAATTTTATGGTGGAACTCCCGGGCCTTGTTCAGACTTATTTCCGCAATTTTATCAAAAAGGTCTCGATCGAAATCATGCCATTTTTCGAAGGCAAATTCCTTCCGGTTGATGTTGGCCGGAATATTACAGGCGATCATTGCGGCCTCGGTCAAGAAGGTGCCGCTACCGCACATGGGATCTAGAAAATCGCATTGACCGTCCCAGCCGCTGAGAAGTAAAAGTCCCGCTGCCAAAACCTCATTGATCGGGGCGATGTTGGTCGCCGTTCGATAGCCTCTGTGATGCAAAGAACTCCCGGAACTATCGAGGGATACGTGACAAACCTCCTTGTTAATGTGGATGTTGATCCTCACATCTGGCGATTTTACGTCCACATCGGGGCGACTGCCGTCCATCGCGCGAAACTTGTCGGCTATGGCATCCTTGACCTTTTGCGAAACATAGAGCGAATGGGTAAAAGTATCGGAATGTACCGTGCTATCTATGGCGAAAGTGGTATCGACGGACAAATACTCCGACCAGTCCATTTCGTAAATCTTTCGGTATAGCTCGTTTTCGTTGCGAACCGAAAAGGAATGAATGGGTTTGATGATTTTGATGGCGGTACGCAAACAAAGATTGGCCTTATACATAAAACCGGTATCACCCTCGAAGGTGACGCTTCGCACCCCTTCCGTAACATTGGCACAACCCAGATTTCGGATTTCCTTGGCCAAGATTTTTTCAAAACCGAATAGGGTCTTGGCGACCATCTTGAAATTCTTGTTTCTCATTTTGATTCTGTTTTGAACAGGTATTGACTTTTTTGATTAACTCATTGATGTCTTTGGCATCCCAATTTTATCATTTTTGAGTTTCACTAGCTATGGCTATGACCTTGATAAATGATTTTTTTACGGCTCAAATCCATAATTCTAGTTTCCAAATACCAGATGAAGACCCGTTCAATGGCAAAAATACGTTAATTTTAAGCCCTGTGACAGGGTTAGATCCAAACCCCCGATACCCATCCCCAAATGGTTTTGCATATCATTCGGTGTTGGAAATGTGGAATTTTAACTGCTGTCAGAGACTTCAAAATCAGTCAGTTTACCATCCATGCACTATCTTCTCTTAATCTTCGCCGTTCTCCTGAGTTTTGCCTTCGTGTACATCGCCAAACCGAAGAGCAAGAACCATTTCAAACTGCTTTTGGCCTTTAGTGGCGCTTTTTTGTTGGCATTGACCGTTTTTGAACTGTTGCCCGAAGTCTATGAAAAGTCAGATGCCAACACGGTGGGCATATTTATCATGTTGGGAATATTGCTACAGATATTTTTGGAATTCTTCTCCAAAGGTGCCGAACATGGCCACATTCACCTGGACGAGGGAAATACCGAATTTCCCCTGTTGTTGTTCGCCAGCTTATGCATTCATTCCCTATTGGAAGGTTTTCCTATCGAAAGGCACCATACTATTCTTTACGCTATTTTAATACATAAAATACCGATATCCATCATTCTCAGTATTTTCCTGTTGAACTCGAAAATCCAATTCGGAAAAGCCGTGATTTTCATCTTAGCTTTCTCCTTGATGACTCCCCTTGGAAACTATATCGCCGCCCATGTTGAGTGGGTTGAGAAGTTCTATGCGCCGATAACGGCTTTGGTCATCGGGGTTTTTCTACATATTTCGACCGTTATCCTCTTTGAAACCTCGGAAGGACATCAATTCAATCTTCGAAAAATTGTAGTGATTGCTTTGGGAATCGGGATGGCGTATTTGTTGTGAGCCATGGCTTATTTCTCCTTCGCCATTTTATAGGCCCCAATGGTCGTATAATATTTGGATATCATGTTCGGCACCTCCCAATCGGGAAGTTTTCCGGCCTCCAGATATTCTAAATAATTCTCCGTGACCTGTCCGAAATGGGCCTCGTGGCCTACTTTGAATTTTTCGGGAATGTTGATCTTAAACTGGGTGTCCGATACTTTTTCCATGGTAGTACCCGGGAACTTTTGGGCCACTTCATTATCAAGAGCCTTTTGGAGTGCTGCCTCCAAATCGGGTTTTTGGGTGGTTTCGATGTAGAGCACCGGTTCGTAGTTTTCTTCGGCTCCTTGTTTAATGATCAAATTGCTTTTGGTGCCCCTCATGATACTGTAATGGGTATCTCCCGTGCCCTCGGGAGCCTGATAGTTCCATATGACCGATACCTTCGCATAGGTATCTTTGATCTTATAGACCATTTCTCCATTGCTATACACTTCAGTTTACCGTTCTCCACATCCTTTTGAAGATAATCGGGATAGGAGTTTAGACCCGTTACCTTTTGAAATTCTTCCTTTGTCAAAACCGTTGGCCAACGTTTGGCACGTATCATTTCGATGTTGGCTGTGTCGATAATTTGATTGGGAAATGCTTCCCACTGTATCAGATCGACCAAATGGGTAGTAACGTCCACAATACC
Organism: uncultured Flavobacteriaceae bacterium; assembly: GCA_963764285.1. GTDB lineage: Bacteria > Bacteroidota > Bacteroidia > Flavobacteriales > Flavobacteriaceae > Pricia. The sequence goes on along the minus strand of CAVXSA010000006.1, from coordinate 40,561 downwards.
CTCGCCTTCTTCCTTCACATCGAAAAACCAAGGTGGGCGTACCAAAGCTTCTCCGGATACATATTTAAAAAAATGGTGTACACTTTCCTTGCTGATCGCTGGTTCATCGGGACTCCCTTCGACCAATTTCCCCAAAACATCGGGCAGGGTAGAAAGCAATTTTTGTAGGGCCGTTGTAGATTCGAAGCGCTCGGTCATGATATCGTAGATCAAGACCCCTTTTTCATTGGCGATCCGGAAAGCTTCTTTCAACTTTTCAAATCCTTCGGGGTCGATTACCAAAGGCTTGTCCGCATAAACGTTCAGTCCCGCTTTTACGGCTTCCAGCACATAGTCTATTTTTTTGGAGTTCTTTCCGGCTACGACCATCACATTACCGGGTTTTTCAGCAATCATTTTTTGGGCAAAATCATGACCGAAATAGGTTTTCACATTCCAAGCGGTCGGGGATTTGGCCCGTGTATTGTATTGCTCGATTTTGTTCAGAAAGTCCTTCACCTCGGGTCCTTCCGGTGCGAATACATAAATAGTAGAGTCCACCTGCGGATACATGGTCTTATGGACCAAGGCCGCATGAAAGTGGCCAGGGTCCAAGGTCATTAGTTTGACCTTGGACAGACTTTCTTCGTTCGTCATTTTTTTGTTCTGCGTTTGTTCACCGCAAGAGAGGCAAAGCAGTGTAAGAACTAAAAGGATTATTTTCATTGGGTATAAGGTATCTCGACTGCGGCTGTCAATCATTGCGCCTGAGGGCCATTTTTGAACTACGATCGAGGTGAACAATTGGGGTTTGAGGAGCTGGAATTTAGAATTTTCCTGATTACGCATCCACATAATCCGTTCCGTACGGCTTGCGCTGCTCACGATGCAATAGGGCATTAGCCTCGTCGTCATCGAGAAACATTTCTTTATCCGGATCCCACTCGAACTTTCGAGGATACTGCATCGCTATATCGCTGATGAGACAGACCACACAGGCCTTATGTCCTTTTTGAATGGGGGATATAGGCGCCTTACGGGTTTTGATACATTCGAGCCAGTTGCCGTGCTGGTCATCGATTTTATACAAATGCGTCTCGTTTTCCCCTATTTTCGATTCCAGAATCTTGGGATCGGAAGCGTTCAACGCCTTGCTGCTTTTTTCTTTGTCCACAGGATCAGTGGCCGATGCCTGATAATCGCCTCGGGAAACAAAGATCCATCCATCGTCCCCAATATATTTTATACCGTTGGGATAGCCGCCGCTGGTATATACCGTGATTCCGTTTTCATATTGTTGTTTTACAAAAAAATCACCATGAACGTTCCAGAGTCCCGATTTGGGAAATTCCGCCAAGGCCTCAACGGAAATCGGTCCCGTTAGCTCGGTGTCCATTCCCCAGGCCGCGGAATCGTAGTGGTGCTGACCCCAGCCGGTAATCATGCCCGCCCCATAATTCCGAATGCGCAACCAGCCCGGTCGGCTATAATCGTCTTGGGGGTGTACGCCTATTTCGGTGTACGGCACTTCGGGCGTCGAGCCCAACCACATTTCAAAATTCAGGTTTGGGGGTACTGGCATCGGTTCTGCCTCTGGGCCCGCAGGATCACCGGGAAGTCCTATTTTCACGGTATGTATCTTACCGATTCGTCCGTTGCGCACCAATTCGGCCGCACGGCGGAACTGGGGCATAGCACGTTGCTGTGTGCCGACCTGAAGGATTACGCCCGTATCTTCTACGACTTTCCGAAGCTGTTGGCCTTCCTTTACCGTCAATGACGTAGGTTTTTGTAAATAAATATCCTTACCGGCCAAAGCGGCTTCCATAGCGGGCTGGGAATGCCAATGGTCAGGGGTACTTATGACCACGGCATCGATGTCTTTGTTCGCGATCAGCTCCTTATAATCGTCATAGATTTTGGTATCCATGTACTTTTCCTTGCCCGTTTTCTTTTTATAAAAATTGTCGACCAAGACCTTCGCATCCGCCGCGCGTTTGGAATCCAGATCGGAAACGGCGACATAACGGGCCGCGTCAAAACGGATGGTGTCATGCATATCGTGGCTTTGCGCAATTCGGCCGCAGCCTATCTGGCCAATGTTGATTTTGTTACTGGGGGCGTCCTTGCCCAAAACGCTTGCGGGCACAATACTGGGGAACCCGACCATTGCGGCCGTTCCCAAGGTAGTTCTGTTTATAAATTTTCTTCGTTGCATGGTATGAGCTGAATTAGGATTCTTAGAGTAATTTGATGCTGCCAATTTTGAGGGTTCGGGGGCAACTTTAGTTTGAAATGTATCCCCATTCCCGAAACCTTTAATTAATCTCTTATGTTTATTTCCGGAGGATGCGCAAAGGCCTGCCAATAGGCTTCGGCTTCCTCGGCACTTAGCTCCCCATCAAAAACGACCATTCTATATTTAAGTTCGTACTCCTTATTCTGTTCGATTTGCCATTCTTCATGGCGGATAGGACAGAACTCGAAGAACATATCGCCCCGGCCCCCGTTCGCATCGATCGGCCAGACCCTCATAGGTTCGGGATGCGCGCGGTTTTCGGGATGGCTCATAAAAAGAATTCCGTTCGGTGCCCTTTCCGTCGGCGGATTCTCCACTGACGATGCACCAACGGGCATTGGTGCCATCGGCCGTAAGTCGGTCTTTCCCTTCCGAAGTAAGTACGGAACAATTATCGGCCTTCCAGCGCTCGGTAAAGCGCATACCGATGCCGCCACCGTATCGATAGGCTTCAAAGAGGATACCGTCTTCCAATGGGCAACTGAAGGTACTGCTGTAATCGAACATATAACGATCATCGCGCATCAGGTTCCAGAGGGTAACCTTAAGATTTTCATTAAGGGCAATTTGTGGTTCATCCTGGGTCAGCAGATCGATATGCTCCTGTGCGGCATTGAAGGAGGCGTAAATCTTTCCGGAAGCAGTGTCCTTGAATTCCTTGAAAAGTACCGTTCCCTTTCGGTCACCCAAGTTCCAAAAATCCACTTGCTGGCTATCGATCTGGGTATGGGTCCACGGGCCCCAGATACCATAATGGTGATTGTGGTCGGGGGGTTGAATACGCGATAGGGTGTCTCCCTTCGGAGTAAGTACAGGATGGATGTAGCCGGACTTTTTATATACGGAATCGACCCCTTCCGGCGGATAGGTCATCTCGTAGCGATAGGATAATACGGGATTATGGTCAAGTGTCAGTCGTAGGTTCCCGTTTTCCTTGTGCTCCGATAGATGAATGTCGCTTTTTCTTGGCGACACTCCATTTTCAATGCGGTAGGAAGTATTACTATTTTCCCCAGACTCGCGAACGAACCATAAAATATTACTCCTATTATCCACCTGAAAGTCAATCGGATTACTTTCCCCATCGTTTTCCTGAATGAGGATAAAAGGCTTCTGAAGGTTTATTCCGGCATTTCCCACCTTGTTCAAATCTACTGGTACAGGTTCTGAAAGGGCAACTCCGTCACTCTTCGCTAAAGTAAATTGAAAATTATCATTTTTATCAGAACAGGAAAACAATAAAAAAGAAATACAGGCCCAAAAAGGAAATCGCATACGGTATATAAATGAAGGTTTCCGGATAAATTTAAACAAATTTTTGTTGTTAGGTTCCAAATATCCTTAATTTACAGTCAATAATATCAAATCTAGAACATTTTATAAATGTAGTTATGCAGAAAACAATCTTCTTCCTTTTCGTTTTTGTCATTATGGGGAAAACCTTCTCCCAACAACTGGAATCGTTTGAAATTACCGATGCATGGCTTGCCAAAATAGACAGCCTCGCCCCCGCGGAACCCTCGGTCCAAAATGTCGAAAAAAAGAAAATTCTCGTTTTCTCTCAGGCTACGGGATTTTATCACTGGACGATTCCGCATAATATTGAAATGCTAAAAATTCTCGCCGAGAAATCCGGTGCTTTTGAAATTCATAACGGCTACGATATCGACAACTTTGAAAAAAAGAACCTTAAAAAATACGAGGCTGTTATTCTCAACAATTCCAATCCCACCGGTCCTGATCGCAATCTTTTTGTGGATCTTTTACAGCAGAATACTACTTTGGCACCTGCGAAAATTACAACCCAGGCAACTCAATATGAAAAAAATCTCATGGACTACGTGGCCGAGGGTGGGGGACTGATGATTATGCATGGGGCCATTACGGTACAGAACAATTCCGAAGCATTCAGTAAAATGACCGGGGGCAGTTTTGATTACCACCCGAAACAGCAAGAAATGCAGGTAAAGGAAGTGGATGCGAATCACCCCTTGGTGCAAGCGTTTAAAGGCGATGGTTTTACGCATATTGACGAACCCTATTTTTTTAAGAACGCCTATTTCGATTATAATTTTAGACCCTTATTATATATCGAAGTGGACCAATTAGAAGGATTGCAACATCCCGTGGACCAAAAGGTAACTTATGTGGCTTGGATCAAAAAATACGGTAAGGGAAGAGTTTTCTATAGCATGCCTTCACACAACGCCCAAAGTTTGGAAAACCCCGAACTGCTGCAGTTTTTTTTGGATGGGATGCAATATGTGGTAGGCGATTTGAAGGTCGATGACAGTCCTATGGAAATCAAGGAATAAAAATCAGGTTTTTACTTCGAATAGCTCTTCAATTCGGGCTCGGTATACTCTGCGCCGTTTTCCGGTTTTTGATTTCGTAATATCCTGACTGTTTCAGGCTGTAATCCACTTCGGCGCTTTGGAAAATGCATTGGTCACATAGGTAATAACGTCGGAAATGTCTTTATCCGATAGGTTGGCATTATTATTAAGTCCCGGCATGGCCTGATTGATTTCGTACCATTTTCCGTCGACAAACACAGGACCGGTGAGGCCGTGAAGGATAATCAATCCCAATCGTTCAGGAGAGCTTGCCACGTATTCGGAGTTCATCAAAGGGGGTGCCACCCCTTCAGTTCCCGCTCCGTTTACACCATGGCATGCGGCGCAGATCTGACGGAATATTTTTGCGCCTTTCGTCCGCGTATCCATGGAAAATCCATGAATTGGAAAAAATCGGGTTGGGTTCATCCGCCTTTCTCCCTCTTCAGACTCCGTGTCCATCGATTTTTAAAATCACTGTCCTGAAAGCCAGGCCGTTCCTTCATGTCTGCCAATAGGCCCTGGGAAGTCTCTCCCATACCGCTTAAAAGGGCTTCCTCCGATGATCCGATTCTTTTTATAAGTGTCAAAAAGTGTGTAGATCAATGGTGCAAAATCTTCTTCGGAAACCTTGGCCCATGTTCCTACCGTCGTTGCCAAATATAGATTGATGGATTTGTCGTTTCTCGCCATCAAATCCATAAAAAGCTTTTTGGCTTTCCCGGCATTTTCCTAGGAAACGAAATCTTCCAACAATACCATAGCATGGGCAACCACCTCCGGATTACTTTTTTGGGCAACCTCCTTCAAACCCTCAAACGAGAGGGCATCCAAACCGATCAGCGCATATAGAGCATGTATCTGAGCCAATGGACGATTCTCGTCCATCGCCAATTTTTCAAGTTCGGCAATTGCCTCTGTTTTATTCCTGTAAATCAGCTGATGTT
>CAVXSA010000006.1:0-30000 GCA_963764285.1 uncultured Flavobacteriaceae bacterium | reverse complement strand
TAGCGCTCTAACCAGCTGAGCTACGGGACTCTCCCGGATGCCGCGGGCGGCACCGTTCCTTATATATTATACCATGGAGACTTCCCTGTTCCCGCCATGCGGGCCATACCCTTCGAAACCCGATCAAAAAAAAAAAAAGGACAGTAGCGACGGGGCGCGCGGGGCGTTCCCTCGCGGCGCGGCGCCCTTTTCCCGCCGGAGGCGGGAAAAAGCTCTAGAAAGGAGGTGTTCCAGCCGCACCTTCCGGTACGGCTACCTTGTTACGACTTAGCCCTAGTTACCGATCTTGCCCTAGGCCGCTCCTTGCGGCGACGGACTTCAGGCACTCCCGGCTTCCATGGCTTGACGGGCGGTGTGTACAAGGCCCGGGAACGTATTCACCGGATCATGGCTGATATCCGATTACTAGCGATTCCAGCTTCACGGGGTCGGGTTGCAGACCCCGATCCGAACTGTGACCGGTTTTTTGGATCCGCTCCGCATCGCTGCGTGGCTTCCCGCTGTACCGGCCATTGTAGCACGTGTGTGGCCCAGGGCGTAAGGGCCGTGATGATTTGACGTCGTCCCCACCTTCCTCGCGGTTTGCACCGGCAGTCCCGCTAGAGTCCCCGACTTCACTCGCTGGCAACTAACGGCAGGGGTTGCGCTCGTTATAGGACTTAACCTGACACCTCACGGCACGAGCTGACGACAACCATGCAGCACCTCGCAAAACGCCCGAAGGAGGGCGCGTCTCCGCGCCTGTCGTAATGCGTTCAAGCCCTGGTAAGGTTCCTCGCGTATCATCGAATTAAACCACATGCTCCACCGCTTGTGCGGGCCCCCGTCAATTCCTTTGAGTTTCATTCTTGCGAACGTACTCCCCAGGTGGGATACTTATCACTTTCGCTGGGCCGCCCGGGACTCAAGGCCCCGGACAGCTAGTATCCATCGTTTACGGCGTGGACTACCAGGGTATCTAATCCTGTTCGCTCCCCACGCTTTCGTCCCTCAGCGTCAATGTACAGTTAGTGAGCTGCCTTCGCGATCGGTGTTCTATGTAATATCTATGCATTTCACCGCTACACTACATATTCCGCCCACTCCACTGTAATTCAAGACCGCCAGTATCAAGGGCAGTCCCGCGGTTGAGCCGCGGGCTTTCACCCCTGACTTAACGGCCCGCCTACGGACCCTTTAAACCCAATGATTCCGGATAACGCTCGGACCCTCCGTATTACCGCGGCTGCTGGCACGGAGTTAGCCGGTCCTTATTCTTACGGTACCGTCACAGGGGTACACGTACCCCTCGTTCTTCCCGTACAAAAGCGGTTTACGACCCGTAGGGCCTTCTTCCCGCACGCGGCATGGCTGGATCAGGCTCCCGCCCATTGTCCAATATTCCTCACTGCTGCCTCCCGTAGGAGTCTGGTCCGTGTCTCAGTACCAGTGTGGGGGGCCCCCCTCTCAGGGCCCCTAACCATCGGTGCCATGGTGGGCCGTTACCCCGCCATCGAGCTAATGGTACGCATGGCCATCCGTTACCGGCCGAAGCCTTTGGACCCCCCGCGATGCCGCGGAAGGTCAACATGGGGCATTAATCCGGGTTTCCCCGGGCTATTCCCCCGTAACGGGCAGGTTCCATACGCGTTGCGCACCCGTGCGCCGGTCGCCGACTCTGTGCAAGCACAGATCGCTGCCCCTCGACTTGCATGTGTTAGGCCTGCCGCTAGCGTTCATCCTGAGCCAGGATCAAACTCTTCATCGTTGTGCGTTGAATAAAATTCACGCGCCCCGCGAAGGTCCGCCCCCGGCCCCGTCCCTTCCTGTCCTAATAGAAAGTTCCCCGGGCCGCCCGCCCAAAACGGCCGGCGGCCCGGAATATAAATTGTATGGCCCTCCCCCGCCCTAGGGCGGGGAAGGCATTCTTGTTGTCTCCACAGTATGTCAATGAACTTTTATCCTCCGCTCCAGGGGCACACTACATCTGCCTACCGTCCCTTAAAGCGGGTGCAAATATAAGGGGGTTTTTTAAATAAAAAATACTAATCGAAGGTTTTTTTCGATTTTTTTTTCATCCCTTTTTCAACCTCTTATCTACTAGTGTTTTACAGCATCCCTAAAATTAAAGAGGGCATTAAATATAATATATTTTATTATTTAAGACAAATTATTTCATGCGTCTTATGGGTTTCATCCTTTTACAGCATCCAAAGAAAAAAAGAAAACCTACCTATATAACAGTATCGCTTAAATTTAAGGTTGTATGCATGCAGGGGGAATGCTATCTTTGCGGACTTAAAAACTGGGTATGATCAAAATCACCTTGCCGGACGGTACGATCAAGGAATTTCCCGAGGGAAGTACGCCGATGGATGTCGCGAACAGCATCAGCGCGGGACTGGCACGCAACGTAATTTCCGCCAAATTCAACGATACCGTCGTCGAAACCGTTACTCCGTTGAACGAGGACGGCAACCTGGTACTGTACACCTGGAACGATAAGGAAGGCAAAAAAGCTTTTTGGCATTCAACCTCGCATATCGTGGCGCAGGCGCTCGAGGAACTTTACCCCGGGATAAAATTGACCATAGGCCCGGCCATCGAGAACGGATTTTACTACGATGTGGATTTCGGGGAACATACGATTTCGGAAAAAGACTTCCCGGCCATCGAAAAAAAAGCTATCGAAATAGCTCGTGGCAAACATGACTTTAGAATGCATCCCGTTTCTAAAACGGATGCGCTATCCTTATATAAGAAACAGGGAAACGAATTTAAGGTGGAGCTTATCGAGAACCTTGAGGATGGTTCGATCACCTTCTGTGACCATGACACGTTCACTGACCTGTGCCGCGGGGGCCATATTCCCAATACCGGTATCGTAAAGGCGATCAAGATACTGAACGTCGCGGGGGCCTATTGGCGGGGCGACGAAAATAAACCGCAACTTACGCGGGTGTACGGCATATCATTCCCTAAACAAAAGGAACTTACGGAATATCTCGAAATGCTCGAGGAGGCCAAAAAACGCGACCATCGCAAACTGGGCAAGGAACTCGAGTTGTTCACTTTCTCGCAAAAGGTGGGCCAGGGCCTTCCGCTATGGCTTCCCAAAGGGGCCGCCCTGCGTGAACGATTGGAGCAATTTCTTAAAAAAGCGCAGAAAAAAGCGGGCTACGAAATGGTGGTTACACCGCATATCGGCCAGAAGGAACTGTATGTGACCTCGGGGCATTACGAAAAATACGGGGCGGACAGTTTCCAGCCCATCCACACCCCAAAGGAGGACGAGGAGTTTTTACTCAAGCCGATGAACTGTCCGCACCACTGCGAAATCTACAATGCCCGTCCCTTCAGTTACCGCGAACTCCCCAAACGCTATGCGGAATTCGGAACCGTATATCGCTATGAACAAAGTGGCGAACTGCATGGCCTCACCCGGGTACGGGGATTTACACAGGACGATGCCCATATTTTCTGTACGCCCGAGCAATTGGACCAGGAATTCAAGAATGTTATCGATCTTGTTCTCTATGTATTCGGGTCGCTGGGCTTTACCGATTTCACCACCCAAGTATCCATTCGGGATATGAAGAACCCGAAAAAATATATTGGGAATCCGAAAACGTGGGAAATCGCAGAAAACGCCATTATCAATGCGGCCCAGGATAAGGGTCTGGAATATATCGTAGAAGAGGGAGAAGCGGCCTTTTATGGTCCGAAGTTGGATTTTATGGTGAAGGATGCGCTGGGAAGACAGTGGCAGTTAGGTACCATTCAGGTTGATTACACACTGCCGGAACGTTTTGACCTCACCTACAAGGGCAGCGATAATGAGCTGCACCGCCCGGTCATGATCCATCGTGCACCGTTCGGAAGTATGGAACGTTTTATCGCACTGCTATTGGAACATACAGGGGGAAATTTTCCGTTGTGGTTGACTCCCGATCAGGCTATTGTACTGCCCGTGAGCGAGAAACATGAAAAATATGCCGAAAAAGTTTTAAGTTCATTAGAAAATAACGAAATTCGCGCCCTTATTGACGCCCGTAACGAAACCGTAGGCAAAAAAATTCGGGAAGCGGAGATGAATAAAATCCCTTTCATGCTTATTGTAGGGGAAAATGAAGAAGAAAAGGATATGGTTTCCGTCCGCAGGCACGGAGGGGAGGATTTAGGGTCCTTTTCGGTTACAGCGTTTAAGGACTTGGTTTTTACCGAAATAAGTAGTATTTTAAAACCGTTTTCATTACAATAATTTTAGTTTAATTAAAAAGTATAAGTCATAGCAATTCGAAAGAGATTTAGGCCCAAACCTAGAAGGGAAAACAAGAACCCACACAAGATCAATAAAAAAATATTGGCACCCGAGGTAAGACTTGTAGGTGACAATGTGGAGGAGCAGGGTGTTGTGCCCATACGCGAGGCACTTGGACAAATCCGTTGAAATGGGTTTGGACCTAGTGGAAATATCACCTGACGCCAAGCCGCCCGTGGTCAAGATCATGGACTATAAAAAGTTTCTTTATGAACAGAAGAAACGGGAAAAGGCCATGAAGGCCAAGGCTTCGAAGGTTACGGTAAAAGAAATTCGTTTCGGGCCCAATACCGATGACCACGATTATGAGTTTAAGAAGAGACATGCGGAAGGTTTTTTGAAAGACGGCGCCAAATTGAAGGCCTACGTTTTTTTCAAAGGACGTTCCATTGTTTATAAGGATAAGGGAGAGATTTTACTTTTACGGCTTGCCCAGGAACTGGAAGAATTCGGAAAAGTGGAGCAGTTGCCCCGACTCGAAGGCAAGCGGATGACGATGTTCCTTGCACCGAAGAAGAAATAGGATACATTAATTAGTGAATAAATAGGATAAAATGCCGAAACAGAAAACCAAATCCAGTGCCAAAAAGCGATTTAAGCTGACCGGTACCGGAAAAATCAAAAGAAAGCACGCTTTTAAGAGCCACATTCTTACCAAGAAATCGAAAAAGCGCAAGTTGAGATTGACCCACGATGGACTGGTCGATAAAGCGGACGAGCCCAGTATCAAAGAACAGTTGTGCCTGAAATAAGTTTGAGGGGACGATTATTAGGTAATTTTTTAACCATGGAGTCGGGCAGAAAAGAGTTATAGGTTATGAATTCATGCTTATGGGTTCCAACTAAAATTAACCGCCTACTACAAAAACAATTGAAATTATGCCAAGATCAGTAAATGCCGTCGCTTCGCGCGCCAGAAGAAAAAAGGTGATGAAGCAGGCCAAAGGCTACTTCGGAAGACGTAAAAACGTTTGGACGGTAGCCAAAAATGCGGTGGAAAAAGCGATGTTGTACGCCTACCGCGATAGAAGAAACAAAAAGCGAACGTTCCGCGCCTTGTGGATTACCCGTATCAATGCAGGCGCCCGGCAACACGGAATGTCCTACTCCCAATTTATGGGCAAAGTGAAAGCCAATGGAATCGAGCTGAACCGAAAGGTTTTGGCCGATTTGGCGATGAACCATCCGGAGGCTTTTAAGGCCATTGTGGAGAGGGTAAAATAAGTATAAGGCCATCCTGAGCTCTGCGCAGATGACATCGGCGAGGTTTTGATGGGTCGCTTTAAAAATCCGACCGGTAACTTTACCGGTCGGATTTTTTTATGTGCCAAAAGCGGAAACTACTAATTTTCGACCACTGGCGCTATTACGATGCTCGCATAGATAAATACCCTGCCACGTTCCCAGGTTCAATTTTCCGTTGGTAATGGGCACCTGTACTGCCGAGCCCATTAACGAAGCCTTAATATGTGCCGGCATGTCATCGGGGCCCTCGTAGTTGTGCTTATAATAGGAAGCGTTTTCGGGCACCATCACGTTCATATGGCTCTCAAAATCAGCGCGTACCGAAGAGTCTGCGTTTTCATTGATGGTCAAACTGGCGGAAGTGTGCTTGATAAATACCTGGAGCATCCCCGTTTCAATCTGTTGTATATCGGGAAGAGAATTTATGATTTTGTCCGTAATCAAATGAAAACCCCGTTCACGGGAGGGCAGACGTATTTCTTTTTGATAGAATTTCATAGGTTAAAATATTAAATAAAGGTAAAACTTTCTGTTATGACACCCTAATTTAAACCGTAACGGATACCTTTGCCGATTGGAAATATAAAATTATGGATCTCTCCCGAATAAAAATGGTCGTTACCGATATGGACGGTACTTTGCTCAATTCAAAGCACCAGGTCAGCGATCGCTTTCTTGAACTTTTCCAAAAACTGAAACAGCGCAACATTCTTTTTGTGGCGGCCAGCGGTAGGCAATATCAAAGTATTGTGGATAAATTGCCCACCATTGAAAATGATATCATTGTTATCGCCGAAAACGGAGGCTTGCTATGCAGAACGGCACCGAATTGGTCTCTACGCCCTTGGAGGCATCGGCGAAAAATAGGGTATTGGATGTTCTAACCTCGGTAGAAAATGTACACCCGGTACTGTGTGGAAAGCGCAGTGCGTATATTCTGGGAAATTCCCCCGAGTTTGAGGAAAAATTGCAGGAATACTATTCCAACTATACCCTTCTTGACGATTTAAAGGCCTTCGACGGAGAAATCGTAAAAATAGCCATTTACCATTTTGAAAGTTCTGAAAAATTCGTTTATCCGGCAGTCAAGCACTTCGAGGGAGACTTACAGGTCAAAGTTTCAGGGGAACATTGGGTGGACGTTTCGAGTCCCAATGCCAACAAAGGTTTTGCGCTTCAAAAAATCCAGCAGATAAACGATATCAAACCCGAGGAAACCTTGGTTTTTGGGGACTACAACAATGATCTCGAAATGTTGGCCCTTGCGGATTTTAGTTTTGCGATGGAAAATTCGCATCCGAACGTTCTGGAAGCCGCCAAATATGCAACGGCAAGCAACGATGATTTTGGGGTGGAGCGGATTTTGGAAAAACTACTGGAGTAAGAATGGCAGGTTGCATTTTAGAGTTTTATTTATAGATTCAAGGGTCTATCGCAATTCCTAGTGGATTAGAACACTTTGTACTGCCTACCGACTGCCCACTGCACTAGGTTTTTTGCTTCTTCTTTCTCGCCGCCGGAAATAAAACATTGTTAAGGATCAATCGATACCCTGGGGAATTCGGATGTAGTTCCAGTTCGGTTTTCGGATCTCCTACCCTGTGTTGATAGTCTTCGGGGTCGTGTCCGCCATAGAAAGTGAAAAAGCCCTTGCCCTTGATACCGTGAATGTAACGGGCCTCGCCGTTGATCTTGTTTTCGCCCAGTACCATCACCGTCGGCTTTACCTGATCCCGTGCAAAAGCCGTGGTCTGTCCCATAAAACCTTTGACCAAAGCCGTATGATTTTGGCAGAGCATCGTGGGTACGGGATCCCATTTGGCGGAAAAATCCATCAACGAGAAATAATCTTGTTCCTTGGATACATTGCCGCGATTGTCGGTCATGTCGATGGAGGAGAATTCGTACTTCAGGGGACTGCGCTCCAAGGTGAAATTGGTAAACGCAAAGGTGGTATTGAAGTCCAGTTTCGCCTGATAATTGGCATCGGACGGATCGCCGTCGAACATGGGTTCGCAGATATCGGTATTCTCGGCGGCCAGGGCGATGTCGAAGCTGTCCGTGGCAGAACACATGGCGAACATAAATCCGCCGCCAATAACATAATTCCTGATTTTTTGGGCGACCGCACTTTTTTCTTCGGAAACCTTGGCATATCCCAGTTTTGATGCCAAGGCTTCAGCTTCCTCCTTTTGTTCGATGTACCAGGGCGCCGCACGATAAGCGCCGTAAAACTTGCCGTACTGGCCGGTAAAATCCTCATGGTGCAGGTGCAGCCAGTCGTAGAGGGCCAGCTTATCGTCGAGCACTTCTTCATCGTACAGGGTAACATAGGGAATCTCGGCATAGGTCAACACCATAGTCACCGCATCGTCCCAAGGAGCATTTCCTTTAGGGGAATATACCGCAATGTTGGGGGCTTTTTCAAGAATGACGGCTTCCTGGTTTTGAGAGGGACTGCTAATGCCGTCGAGAATGGACTGGGCCTGGCCGTCGGATAAAATCTCGAATGATACGCCCCTGATCTGACATTCCTTTCGTATGGCTTCGCCATCAGGCAACAGAAAAGAGCCACCTCTGTAGTTCAGTAGCCATTGTACCTTTTGTTGTTTGGTCAATACCCAAAAGGTGATTCCGTAAGCTTTTAAATGATTTTGTTGACCTTCGGCATCCATGGGAATCAGGATGGAACTTGCAAAAGCAGGAAAGGAAAAAAGAATAAAAAGTAATACGGAGAGACTTTTTCGCATAGACCAAGTTTTACAGGATAGAATGGCAAGCTGAAATAGCATGGACAAAGTACTTTCAAAGATAACGGAAATTGACCGCAGGAATTGTTTCTATGCGTTAAACGTTTCTAAAGACAAAACCAGTGAGAAGTAGAAAGTAAGTGGGCGGTTGACGGTTGGCGGTTGGCGGTTGGCGGTAAATAATAAAGAGTAAAAAGTAAGTGGGCAGTGGGGAGTGGGCAGTTGCAAAAGTCATTATTTATCTAAACTCCTAAACTTTTTTTTTAAACTCATAAAATTTTTGTTCAAAACGGCACATCGCTATCGTCGTCGTCCCCTACTCCATCGTTCATCGAACTGCCGAAAGCCTGGTTCGGATCGGGCAGGTTCTTGGTGGTAAACGGATTCTCCTCGTTGGCGTTCATTTTGGACTGGAATTCAAAGGGAGAGTCAAAATCGTCTAGATTATCGAATTTACCGAGCTGGCCGATGAATTTTAGGCGGATGTTGTCTAATCCACCATTACGGTGTTTAGCGACGATAAATTCCGCTTGGCCTTGTGTGGGAGTGCGCTCCTCATCGTCCCATTCGTCGATTTTGTAGTATTCAGGGCGGTAGATAAAAGATACGATATCGGCATCTTGTTCGATGGCGCCCGATTCCCTCAAATCGGAAAGGATGGGGCGCTTGCTGCCGCCACGGGTCTCCACGGCCCTTGATAACTGTGATAAGGCGATGACCGGTACGTTCAGTTCCTTGGCCAAGGCCTTGAGGTTTCTAGAAATGGTCGAGATTTCCTGTTCGCGGTTGCCACCCTTTTGGCTACCGCCGGCGGTCATCAGCTGCAGATAATCGATAACGATCAGTTTGATGTCATGTTGCGAGGCGAGACGCCGCGCTTTGGCCCGCAAATCGAAAATGGAAAGCGAAGGCGTATCATCGATGAACAGGGGCGCTTTTTCCAAAGCCTTAACCTTGACGTTCAACTGTTCCCACTCGTGCTTTTCTAAACGGCCCGTTCGCAGTTTTTCGGAGGATAGTCCCGTTTCGGAAGAAATTAAACGGGTAATCAACTGCACGGAAGACATTTCGAGAGAGAAAAAGGCCACTGGAATCCCGGAATTGACGGCGATGTTACGGGCCATGGACAAGGTGAGGGCGGTTTTCCCCATTCCGGGGCGTGCCGCTACGATAACCAGGTCACTGGGTTGCCATCCGGAAGTCAGTTTATCGAGCTTGTCAAATCCCGAGGGAATACCACTCAAACCTTCCTTATTGGCTATTTCCTCGATTCGTCTTTTGGCCTGTATAACCAGATTCTGGGCGGTTTCTGCGGAACGTTTCAGGTTCCCCTGGGTCACCTCGTACAATTTAGCCTCAGCATCGTCCAACAAATCAAATACATCGGTACCCTCGTCGTAGGCTTCTTCAATGATTTCGTTCGAAATCTTAATAAGGCTACGCTGGATGTATTTCTGTAGAATGATACGGGCATGGAACTCGATATGGGCCGAGGAAGCCACTTTTTGGGTAAGTTTTATGAGGTAAAAATCCCCTCCGATGGACTCCAGCCTTCCATTCTTCTTCAGTTGGGAGGAAACTGTTAATAAATCCACCGGCTCCGAGGTTTCGAACAAGGTGAAGATGGCCTCGTAGATGAAACGGTGCGCATCCTTATAAAAAACATCTGGATGTAAGATATCTATTACTTCGTCAACCCCTTTTTTATCAATCATCATCGCCCCTAAAACAACTTCCTCTAAATCAACGGATTGAGGAGGAATTTTCCCACGCTCCAAACTGATGAGGGTGGATTTGTCTATCTTGCGACCGAGAACGGGGTTGGTTTTTTCCATGCTACGAAATTAGGCAATTCACCTTTAGTTAACGGAGACAAAATGGATTGCGATATTCACAGTCCATCCACATTGACCTGTTGATAAGTTACGATTTTGTGTTGATAACCAAAAAAATCCGAAGAAAGAATCCTTCGGATTTTTGAGGGGCGTTATAAAACCGTTGACTAATCATTGAAAACACCCATTTGGGCATATTTGTCCATTCGCTGATCGACCAATTCCTTTGGGGATAACTTTTCTAATTTTTGGTAATGGGCCTTGATTTTATTCTTGACGATCTCAAAGGTCCTTTCGCGATCCGCATGTGCCCCGCCGGCCGGCTCGCGTACAATTTCGTCGATCAGTTTCAATTTTTTCATATCGGTCGCAGTAAGCTTTAACGCCTCTGCCGCCTGCTCCTTATACTCCCAACTGCGCCAAAGAATGGAGGAGCAGGATTCGGGGGAGATTACGGAGTACCACGTATTCTCAAGCATCAGCACCTTGTCACCCACTCCGATGCCCAGTGCGCCCCCAGAGGCACCCTCGCCGATGATGACCACTATGATAGGCACTTTGAGACGAGTCATTTCCAAAATATTCCGGGCAATAGCCTCCCCTTGTCCGCGTTCCTCGGCCTCAATGCCCGGGTAGGCACCGGGAGTATCGATCAGACATACCACAGGAATACCGAACTTTTCAGCGGATTTCATCAGGCGTAAGGCCTTTCGATATCCTTCGGGATTGGCCATTCCGAAATTGCGATATTGCCGGGTTTTGGTATTATATCCCTTTTGTTGGCCGATGAACATATAGCTCTGGTCGTCGATTTTTCCGAGGCCGCCGATCATGGCCTTGTCGTCTTTTACATTTCGGTCACCATGCAGCTCCAAAAAGGTATCGCCACATATCGAGTTTATATAATCGAGGGTGTAGGGCCGGCTGGGATGTCGGGAAAGTTGTACCCGTTGCCAAGCGGTAA
This sequence comes from uncultured Flavobacteriaceae bacterium, assembly GCA_963764285.1. GTDB lineage: Bacteria > Bacteroidota > Bacteroidia > Flavobacteriales > Flavobacteriaceae > Pricia. The sequence continues at coordinate 18,906 of CAVXSA010000006.1, read as the reverse complement.
GGTTCTTATAGATATCCTTTCGGGTATCTGCCAGTTTTTTTTCTATCTGTTTGCAGGTCTCGGTCACATCGACGTCGCTTTCCTCGCCTATGACCATACATTTATCCAACTGTTCTTCAAGCTCCTTGATGGGGAGTTCAAAATCGAGGTATTCCATAATCTGATGGGTTTCGTTTGATTTGGCAAATATAAATATTCTATTCGTTCTACTCCGATTACCGCTTCGCCTTTTGCAACAGCACCACCGCCAGGATACCAAAAAGCAAATTCGGAACGAGCACCGCTAGCAAGGGTGAAAATCCGGATTGCTCTGCCAAGGTACCGAAAACTTTGTCAAAAAAGATAAAGATAAAGGCCACTACGATACCGAAGGCCAGGTTGACGCCCATCCCTCCCCGTCGTTTGACCGAGGCCACTGCGACCGCAATGATGGTGAGGATAAAAGCGGAAATGGGCAAGGCCCACCGCTTATATTTTACGAGTACGTAGGTGTTGATATTGGAAGCTCCCTTCTGTTTCTGGTCTTCGATAAATCGATTCAATTCGAAGAAATTCTTAGTTTCGGCCACGTAGGAAACCGGCGTCAGGTCGCCGATGTCGAAGGTAAACAGGGTATCCAATCGGCGTTTGGTATCCACCATGGCGGTATCGTTCACCAGTTTCCGCTTTTGGTATGAGGTCAATCGGTAGAGGCTGTCCTTTTCGACCCAACGGATATTGGCCGCAGAGATTTTAAAATCCAGTTCATTATCCTCATTAAAGCGTTCGAAGGTAAAATTGTATCCGATCTGCCGGGCCGGGTCAAAACTACTGACATAGATAAAATCCGTTTTGTTCAGTTGTGTGAATACGTTATTGGTCACACGATCTTGTTTGCCCTTCTTAAGGTACTTATATTTGAACTCGTTAAAACCTTCGCTGGCCTTGGGCACGATGAACATCCCCATGACAAACATGATGACGGCAATGATGGAGGCCCCGATAAGATAGGGACGCAAAAACCGGTTGAAGGAGACCCCGGAGCTTAAAATGGCGACGATTTCGGTATTACTGGCCAGTTTGGAAGTAAAAAATATGATGGACAGAAAAAGGAAGATAGGAAAAAGAAGCATTCCTATATATAGCGTGAAATTGCCGAAGTACACCACAATTTCATCCAACGGGGCTTCGTTGGCTTGCATTTTGCCTATCTGCTCCGCCAAATGGGCCATGATACCGATGGGGATAAACAGCAGGATCATCACCCCGAAAGTGACCAGGTAGCGCTTTAATATGTATTTGTCCAAGATGGTCAGCACAGTCAGTGTTTTGTTAAGCCTATTTTAGCCGGCCCAAGCCTTGTTCTTTTTTACCAGTCCTGCGTTAAAAAATAATTCCGTAGCTAAGGCTATGCCATAATTTTTTGTCTTGACCTGACAAAAAATAACGGCGGCTTAACCGACACAAACACTATAATCTTTTGTCCATTTGTTTGACCATTTTGGTCTTCCAATCCGCAAAATCCCCCGCTAAAATATGCTTTCTCGCCTCCCGTACCAACCACAGGTAAAAACCGAGGTTGTGTATGGTGGCGATTTGTTTGCCCAGATACTCGTTGGCCGCGAACAAATGCCGCAGGTAGGCCTTGGAGTACTCCCGATCCACAAAGGTAAGACCCATTTCGTCGACCGGGGAAAAATCGGCTTCCCATTTTTTGTTCTTGATGTTAATGGTACCGTGCGCGGTAAACAACATCCCGTTTCTGGCATTCCGCGTCGGCATCACGCAATCGAACATATCGATGCCCAGTGCGATGTTCTCCAGAATATTGATCGGCGTACCGACGCCCATCAGATACCGGGGTTTATCTTCGGGAAGGATATCGCAGACAACTTCGGCCATGGCATACATTTCCTCGGCCGGTTCCCCCACGGATAGTCCACCGATAGCATTGCCTACCGCACCTACTCCCGCAATGTATTCAGCAGATCGTTTGCGCAGATCTTTATAGATGGATCCCTGTACAATGGGAAAAAAGGCTTGGGAATATTGGTATTCAAAAGGTGTTTTTTCCAAATGGGATATACAGCGTTCGAGCCACCGGTGTGTCATGTGCATCGAACGTTCCGCATATTCGAAATCGCAGGGATAGGGCGTACATTCGTCAAAGGCCATGATGATATCCCCACCGATAATACGCTGGATTTCCATAACGCGTTCAGGCGTGAACAGGTGTGTCGAACCGTCGATATGGGATTTGAACTTGACGCCTTCCTCCTTGATTTTTCGGTTGTCGGATAGAGAGTACACCTGATAGCCCCCACTATCGGTAAGGATATTTCGGTCCCACCCCATGAATTTATGGAGTCCCCCAGCCTTTTTTAAGATTTCGGTTTTGGGACGGAGGAAAAGGTGATAGGTATTTCCCAAAATGATATCGGGATTAATATCCTCTTTCAACTCCCGTTGGTGCACGCTCTTGACGGAAGCTACGGTGCCTACCGGCATAAAAATCGGCGTTTCGATAGATCCGTGGTCGGTGACCATGGTACCGGCGCGGGCCTTGCTTTGGGGGTCGGTATGGTGTAGGGTAAAGATCAAATTTTAAATATGGGGGCAAAGATAAGGCCTGAACAATAAATGCGTCAAAGATACCGTTATTAGGGTTAATGGCAAAGGTTTCGTTTTTGATACCTTTGCCCTTAAACGAGAATTATTATGAAAAAAACACTTCTAACGGCGGCTTTCGCTATGCTTAGCATCGCTGCCTATTCACAATCAGGATCCGGGTTCGGTATAGAGGGCGGACTCAACTATAACCAGAACGGTGATTTGATTGCCTCGGCAGGCAATGCCGCAGAAAACATCGTCGAAGGTTCGGACGGTAAAATCGGATACCATGTCGGTATTTTTGGCAAACTGGCCTTCTCTAGGTTATACCTACGCCCCGAACTAGTGTACACCAAAACGCAAAGTGCCTATAACCTGGATGGCGGCACGAAATACGATATCTCGAGATTAGATCTTCCCGTTTTACTTGGTGCCAAAATCATTGGCCCCTTAAACGTCTTCGCGGGTCCGGCGTTTCAATATATGTTGAACAACGACTTAGAAGATTTTAACATTAATGATGCCGAAAAAGATTTTACGGTCGGCTTGCATATCGGGGTAGGTATCGATTTGGGCCGTTTAGGATTTGATGTGCGCTACGAACGAGGATTCTCCGAAAACGAGGCCACCTTTATCAGCGATAACATCACTCCCGCAATTGAGGGCCGAGTCGATTCCAGGCCTTCTCAAGTGATTTTTGGAGTTTCCTTACAATTATAGGATATAGATACTGTGCCGAGAGGGCCGCGGAAGGTTTCCATTAAAAAAAAGCAAAGCCCCGGGAAATTATCGGGGCTTTGCTTTTTTTGATTTAAGTCCGTCATTATTTGGAATCCGGATCTAGATAATCGGGGATGCCGTCATTGTTGCTATCGGTTAGGGTAACATTACCTTCCCCATCGATTACCACCTCATCCTTGGTAGGTTTACCATCCTTATCGTGATCAGCGGTGTTCGTAACCAACACCTGTAAATTGAATATTATGGGTGAATAAGCAGGACCAACGTTGGTACCATTATAATATCCCAATGCCGAAGGAATTATCAAAAGTCCAGAACCAAATCCCTCCACTTCAAAAGTTCCATCATCGTTTATAATGATGTCTCCCCCAGATTTGAATTGGGGCAAACCTCTCTTAAAACCCTGAATGGTACCTGGATTGGATTGTGACAATGTGCCTTGTAAATCAAGCCAAGTAGGATTACTGAAATTACTATCGAAAACTTTTCCGTTCAAGAGCGTGCCTTCATACCTCAAAAAAACGGAATCGACCTCGGTCGGATTTTCTCCAACGCCAGGTCTAGCACTAAGATAATATAACTTATGCTCAATATTTTGCTCGTTGCCGTCGATGCCCAAATCTTCCGAAGAGAGTGAAACAATTTTGGATTTTACCTGATTGGATAGCGGTTCTAAGGTATCCCCTTCTTTTAATTCACTGATTCTTATCTTGTAATCAAAATCATTAGGTGGGGTTTGAAACTCCAAATAATTATAGTAATGGGTTTCTAAGTAATTTTCGATTTCGGCCTCGTTTTCGGCAAGAACTTCACTTAGCGGCCGCGGCGGATCCGGTTTCGGCTGACCATTGTTATCGTCCTTACTGCATGACGAGAATAATATTGATATTAGACAGAGGGTGAAAATGGGTTTTGCTACCATGCATCCGTTTTTAGAAGCGGCAAGATACAATTTTCCCCAAAGAGACTGTTTTAAAACGGACCGATTATTTTTTTATGTCCCATTTTGCAAGATACTTCGTAAAATCTTCAACTTTAACTAGGGATATGCTCAAAGAGCTTGCCAGATAACGTACAGAAATGACCTTTAAAAAATCTAACCATACATTTGAGAACAATCCCTATTTTTGTCCTTGAGCTCAACAAATATTTTTCCATTTCCATGCGCATCGACAAGTATTTATGGCATACGCGATATTTCAAGACCCGGAGCATTTCATCCAAAGCCTGTCAAAAGGGACAGGTGAAAGTCAACGATCAAGTCGCCAAGCCGTCGCGGGATATCTATCCCTTGGACGAAATTACCGTACGCAAAAACCAGATCGACCTACAGCTTACGGTACTCGACATTCCCGAACATCGTGTCGGGGCCAAATTGGTGGATATCTATCGAAAGGATACCACCCCCAAGGAAGCCTATGAACATGGCGAACTCCTGAAAAAGGCCAAGGAACACTACCGGAAAAAAGGTACGGGACGGCCGACCAAAAAAGATAGAAGGGATATCGAGGATTATTTGGGGGAACCTTGAGGAAAACTCGAATTAACAAATATGAAACTCCAGCCCATACTTCCCCTTCGCCCAGTCACCCAGTTCCATGCTAAAAGATGGTAAGGTTCATAATTAGTATCCGCCAAGAAAAACATCAGTGAAAATTCGGATAGTTTGAGTCCTCCCTCCTATCTTTGAAGAACAAACATCTCGCCCATGGACCATAAAATATTAACGCACCTGCAAATACAGCATACCGTACAGCGAATCGCCTATCAAATCTATGAGGCGAATGTGGAGGAAAAGGAAATCATCATCGCAGGTATCGATGGCGGTGGGTTAAAGTTTGCCAAAAAGCTTCAAACGGTGCTCAAAAACATTACCGGAGCCGAAATAAGGCTTTGTAAAATAAGTATGGACAAGACAAATCCACTCAAAAGTGGGGTAGAAACCTCGATTTCAGAGGAAGAATACCGCAATAAATCCGTTGTACTGGTGGACGATGTACTAAACTCGGGCACTACCCTTATCTATGGGGTACACCACTTTTTAAAAACGCCCTTAAAACAGCTGAAAACCGCCGTTCTGGTCAACCGCAACCACAAAAAATATCCTGTCAAAGCGGATTATAAAGGGATTTCTTTATCCACATCACTTCAGGAACACGTTCATGTGGAGTTCAAAGCGAAGAACGATGTGGTTTATCTTGACTAATTTCAACATACCAAGCACTAGTACTGGAGAGAGAGAGAGAGAAGAGAGAGAGAGAAGACGGAAAATAATTTTTCGATTCGCCTTCGTTTTGCAATACTTTTTACCGACAGGCGAAACCATAGGATATTCCAACCCGTTGTTGGAGCGGGCAGGTCTTCACAGTGAACGGTTTTCACTGATCGCTTTTATAATTTCCGCTGTAATGACCTCGGGCCCTTTATTCCCGCAGTCAATCGTTACCTCGGCCTGGTTATAAAAACCGCTGCGTTCGAATAGGTGCTTACCGATAAATTCCGGAAGACCCTCATCGGGAATATGGCGGATCAAGGGTCGCTGCGCCTTTTGTTTGGATAGCCTATTCGCCAGTTGCATGATAGGCACTTTTAAATAGACAACGGTAGCCGTACTATCCAAAAGAGCCTTCATATTATTAGCATAGCAAGGGGTTCCTCCGCCAGTGGACAACACAAAATCAGTTTCTTTTGAAAGTATTTCCTGAAGATAGAAATGCTCCTTTTTTCTAAAATATAGCTCTCCCCTTTCCCCAAAAATTTCAGAAATGCTACGTTTTTCGCCGGTTTCGATACAATCGTCCAAATCCAGAAAAGGTGTTTTCAGTTCGGCTGCAAGGCGTTTTCCTACCGTGGTCTTACCACTTCCCATATACCCTAACAATACGATTCGCATACTTCCGGTTTTCTACAAAAATGCGGCATTTGGGATTCATTTCAAAGAAAACCGAAATTTCTGTAGAAAACGACTTGTAAAATTAATTAATGACCTTATATTTGCAGCCGCTAAAGGGAAGCACGTCGACATTTTTCAGGCAATACTTTTTGGCTCTTTATTTTTATGACCTGGTAGCTCAGTTGGCAGAGCATCTCCCTTTTAAGGAGAGGGTCCTGGGTTCGAGCCCCAGCCAGGTCACTTATCAAGATACCGATTGATACCAAAACCTTGCTAATCTTATGATTGGCAAGGTTTTATTTTTTTCGGTCAATCATATAATTTGATATGATTTGGTTTTAAAAGGTCACAAATCGTCAACATTTTTCCAAATCGTCAACATGTTTGTCAACACTTTTATATCTTGACCTGAATAAGGACCATTGCTTGCTTAGTTGATTTGCCTTTCGTCTCAATTATTGTTTAACAATTTAAGACGACAACTATGCTTATGAGAGGCACATAAATTGGGAGGGGGTCAGGCTTTTGTTGAGCAACATTCCCCCTTCAGAATCCCACGAGGAACGTGCGTAATCCTGCCTTAAAAGGATTTTCACCTGAAATAAAAAACTCGAACTAACGCCAGTCTCTATTGGATCTTTCTGAGAAACAACAGCTTATAATTCAGGAAAACCATTCCTCGGAACCCGGTTTTATGGATCAATGTAATATTAAATAGTAGTGACTTCGCCCCTCTTCTGCATCCTGCAATTGATCACCAAAATCCCTGCCGCCATTTGTTTCTCTGTTGTTTCTTTAGGCTGATGGTGTTATTGTTAACCAAGGGCCTGGCCCAAAAACCAATGGTTAGTATAGAAGCTAATGGGATCATTAAAAAAACATTCCAGTCTTTAAGGTCAACAATTCCCCCAGTCGCCCACAAAAAATGGTATAACAGCTCCACCAGCTATACCGGTACACAGAATTCCGGATAAAGAACCGTGGTGCTCCTTTACCGAATTGAGTGCCAGTGAAACAATTATGGAATACATGACCGAAATGAATAACCCAACTATCGGAAAGCCTATCAATGCCATCTGCGAAGATCCGGTCAAGGCCATAATAAGGCTGATAATTGTTATGATTGTTGCCAGAATCAATAATTTTCCACTATCAATAAATTTCAACAGCAATAAACCCAAAAGACAACCAACCTAGGGACTTAAAAAAAGATGCTGCCCCAAACACCAATTGCGCCAGAACCGAATTGAAGACGAAATGTTCTTCCCCTCCCGCTACGCGTAACATGGGGTTGATTATTACCTGGAGTACTGCAATACCACATCCCAATGCAAACAGGGTAATACTAAACACACCATACTGAGGGGCGAGGGCAAAGCCCAGCGAAGCAAGGATCGACATCAAGAAGGAGACGGATAAAAGCGTCTTTTCGCTATACAATTCCGAGAGGAAGCCTGCTGGTATGGACATAATCCCGTAGGCGATAAAGAAAGTGAAGGGCAACAAGCCGGTCACTGTAAGGCTTAAATCAAAACTATTCTTAACTTCCACTATGACCGAATTAAATCTATTGGTAATGAAGGATATCACAAAGAATATTATCATTACCAACCCAATTATGTGAAAATATCTCTTACCTGTGGCTTTCTTATACCTGTGGCTTTCTTATTCTCCATTATGAGTTGAATGGTTATTTAATATTGGATTTGGATTTATGTTCTTAGAATTCTGATACGTTAACATAGTCCCCATTCCGTAATCCGGGCGGTAATTATTTAGTTTCAGGTACAGATCAATATTCGTACCTACCCCTTATATACCGCTGATAACTGCCTATCTGACCTTCGGTGATGCAAACAGATCACCATCCGGGATTTTTTTAAATTATGGTTCAGGCTTTAATTAATACAATACTTCAGGCTATTTGTCCGTATAAGCCGATCTTCCCTCCGAAACATCGTCTAGGGTGATACGATCCTCTCGTTCTCCGAATTCCCTGATAGCGAACGTTAGTATTTTTGCGATTTCCTCATCGGACAGAAAGTCAAAGGCGGGCATACGCTCTCCGGAATTGTCCAGGGAAGGTCTTAGCCCCGAGGATTCCTGCAGTATTAATTGAATCAAATTATCATTTCCCCCTTGTACCATTTCGGAACTGAGAAGGGAGGGAAAGGAATTTTCAACTCCTTGTCCGTTGGTTTTATGGCAGGAAGCACAGTACATTTCATAGTATTTTTTTCCCTCACCTCCGTTTTTGTCAGATACCGGGTCGGCTTCTGGGTTTTTTCTTGCGGCAATGTATTCGACGAGATCCTTATCGGTTTGGTTGCCCGCTTTGAATACCCGTATAATCCTGTCGTCCGATCTCCCGGGAAACCCCTCTTTGGGGTTCCAATCCCTGTTACTGGTTGAAATGTAGATATCGCCAGCGGGGGAAACACAAATGTCCCTTAGCCTCCCCAGTTCATTGTCTAAGAATATTCTTTCAGATAGGATGCAATCCCCATCTTTGTTAAGCTTTAATACGCGAAAATCACTCTCCTTTAATGTGACCAGAAGAATTGAATTATTCCATTCTGGGATGGTATGGGAGAAATAATAATCTATCCCTGCCGGCGCAATGGTCGGCGTCCAAGACTTTATTGGGTCAATTATTGCCGAATCTTTGCAAAATGCAGCGTTTTCGGCAAGTTCATTGCATTTTCCACTTAAATTCGGCCACCCGTAATTGCCGCCTTTCACCATCAGGTTAATTTCATCATCGGTGGCATCCCCATGTTCTGAAGTATAAGCCAGGCCCTTACCTCCATACACCAGGCCTTGTACATTTCTCTGCCCCCAGGACCACACCGGACTCCCGGGGATTGGATTATCAGGGGGGATGGTCCCATCCAGGTTCAGGCGTAATAATTTTCCGTTTAGGGAATTAAGGTTTTGGGCGTTATCCACATTTGGACCGATGTCTCCTGTCGCCCATATAAGTTTATGGTCGGGGGATATTGCCAGTCTAGATCCATTGTGGGCGGTATGCCCGGGGATTTCCAATAATTTGCGGGGATTGACAAGCGTATCCTTCAAATATTCATATCGCACGAGCCTGGAAGTAATCGTGCCCTTCCGTCTTTCGGTATAATTCAGGAAAACATGAGGATTGTTCTGAAAATCGGGATGAATGGCCATTCCAAGTAATCCGGTAGTCCTTTTCCTGAAGACCTCAGGGATTTCCAACAAAACCTGTACCTCTCCTGTTTCAGGGTTCAACCTGCTTACACGCCCCCCTTGTTCGGTGAACCAGATATTATTATCCGGCCCCCAGGTAATTTCCCATGGGACGTCTAAATTCTGCCTGATGGTGCTCCTGCCTATGATAGTGGAGTCGAGTTCAAACCAGGCCTCAATCTTATTTCCGAAAGAATCGTAGGCCCAACTGCCCTCTTCCCGGGGTGGGTTTTCGTTTTTGCAGCTTATAGCCATTATGCTGCCCAGAACCATTATTATATGGAGGCGGTAATTTTTCATAGTCATTTTATTCAATATTCTTTTCTTTAAATGTCAATATCACCAATGAAAACAGCTGCCGTGAATTCAATTATTCCACGCTAGCTAAGGTGATCTGCCGCCCATTTTCTTTTTTACTGATTTGTGCGGCTTGCATAAATTGGTATATTTCCAGGGTCTCCCTGGCAGTTACCGGGGGATCTCCTGTTTGAAAAAAATCAATAATTCTTACGAGCAGGGGGCGATATCCTTCATATTTTCCTATGGCAGCGTTCCCCTTTTCCCCCTACGCCATGCCCCCAAAACCTATATTTCCCCTTCGCTCCCCCCGGAAACGCCCTATCCTTCCGTCTTTCCAAACGCCGGTAACCACTTCGGTTTCATCCACAGAAACACAACTTACCCTATCGCAACCCGCCCCCATCAGGGTATATAAAAATTCCTCACCATGAATGCCATACCAAAACAGGTCAGGATGGGATGCTTCCAGATATGCAGGGCCGTAAGTGTCTGCTCCTATAACCTGGGCAACGATCGTACCTTTCCCTATTTCAGTCGCAATACCTGCATATCGCAGGGAGGAGGATGAAAAGAAAGGCACCCCGCTTTCTTTATACGACTCAATGATGGTTTTTACCGTGGTAAACGATGCGGCGAGGGGCTTATCCATGAATACGGGTTTTTTATATTCAAGGACCTTCATGGCCTGTTTTAGCCGCAAGTGCCCATCATGGGTTTCAAGCAATACGACATCCACTACTTCCAGCAATAGGTTCAAACTCTGAACAATATTAACCCCCAGGGAGGGCATTTTTTCGATATACAGAGAAATGCGCTTAAAACCCGATTCTATATTCCTACTTCCCCAGGGATAAGCGGAAACCACTTTATAATCCCTGGAATCCGGACTTGGGGCTTTGGCGTTGAGTAATTCTGTAAAGGCGGGACTATGGGATGTATCCATCCCGATAATCCCCACCCGTTTGCCTCTGCTTACCCCATTAAATATCGTGGAGCCGGCCACCTCATTCAAACCCAACCCCAATCCTGCGAGCAATGCCGTCCCGACGAAATTTCACCTTGTTCCCATTTTATTTTAATTATACCATCACGAAAGCCACTTATCGATGTTTTTCTGGACAAAGGCATCATCGTTCAGCTGAGGATAAGCGGCATAAACCCTGTCGATTTCATCCATTTGGCCCGGTGAAAGGGATTCGTTTTCATTTAAAGTCCAGGTTCCTTCCAGCAGCCCCTGTCTTCGCAAGACTTCGTGTATTCCCGGAATGCATCCGGAGAAGGAATTGGCCGCGTCGAAAAATGCCGCATTGCAATCGGTTATCTGAAGGGCTTTGGTGAGTATTTCATCCATCTCCATCCCCAATTCACCTTTGTGAATTTGCTCCAGCAAGGCTACAGCAGACCTGGTCCAGACCGCCCAATGTCCCAATAATCCGCCAACGATACGCTTCCTTACAATTTTTCCATCATGGATTATTTGATACTCCGACAACAAATCAACTAAAATGTTATCATCATTTCCCGTATAGAGAGCTATCCCATCCGATCTTCCGGATTCTACCACACCACGTACCACATCCAGGGTTTGGTATCTATTAAAGGGGGCCATTTTGATACCAATTACATTTGGGATTTTCGCGAAATCCCTCCAGAAATCCACATCAAGTTTCCTTCCGCCAACCGCGGGCTGAAGGTAAAATCCGATCAATGGTATCTCCTCTGCCACCGCTCTGCAATGCGACAGGAGTTCGCCGTTTGAGGCTTCTTTTAACGCGCCCACACTTAGTAATCCCGCATGGTATCCCAGGCTTACGGCAGTTCGGGCTTCGCTTTTGGCCTGTTTTGTTTTTCCAATGATACCGGCAATCCTGATAATGGGCCTTGTCCCGGATTGATCGAAACGATCAAATTCTTCCCTGGCGATATTCAGAACAGGTTCAAACAGATTATGTTCGGGCAGTCGAATCTCAAATTGGGTGGAATGAACACCCACCGCGACACCTCCCGCACCTGCATCAAGATAATATCTCATAAGAGCCCTTTGCCGGGTTTCATCCAATTGTCGCTTTTCCGTTAATGCCAGGGGCAGGGCCGGGATCACAACACCTTTCTGAAACTTTTTCAGGATTCCTTTTGGTATTTCCTTATAAATCATCTCTGTATCTTATATGTGATTTCTTATGTGTCTTTTTTAGTCAACTTTCGGGAATTGTAATCCTTTTCACTATGGTTCTTTATAACCTTAGCCATGGATATCTTCAATATTTCCCGTCCCTGACCTCGAAGTGGGTAGGCTTACCTAAAACTCCCTTGTTTTCCTCCAGCCATCGGGCTGTCCACTGAATTACCTTTTCCATTGATGTTTTGGGCCTTCCAAAGAGTTCGAAGGATTTGGAGGCATTGTTCAGAAGTGCGGTATCTGATTCCTTCCCGGTAAATCTGGGTGTAACCTTCAAATGCTTCCCAAACTCTTCGGCCACATGGCGTACCGAAAGTGTTTCCTCACCTGTTATATTGATAATATTGGGAGGCGCAGTGGTGTGATCCAGAGATGCCAGTACCATCTTGTTGGCATCTCCCTGCCATATTGCATTAAAATACCCCATTGTCAAATCAACGGGTTCCCCATTCATCACCCTGCTCGCTATGTCTACCAGGACACCGTAGCGAGGTTCTACGGCATAGTTTAGCCGGATCAGCGCCATAGGGGTGTTGTTTTTCACACTTCCATATTCAAACATCCTTTCGCGTCCGAGACAGGATTGGGCATATTCCCCCACAGCAACCGGCCGGTCGGTTTCTTTTGATCCCCCGGAATTTATGGAGACCAATGGATAGACACAACCCGTTGAATAAGCCACTATCCTGGAACCGCGGTAACGTTGAGCCACCATAGCGGGCACAAAGGTGTTCATGGCCCAGGTAAGTGAAAGGTTTGCCTCTGAACCAAACTTCATCCCGGCCAGAAAGAAGATGTTCTGTATGTCGGGCAGACTATACAGGAATTCCCTGTCCAGCAAGTCGCCCTGTATAGTTTCTATTCCCAGCGACTCAATATAGGCCCGTTCACTTGAATCCCGGAAGCGCGAGACCCCATAGATCCTTTTCTTCACGCCTGCCATTTCGCTGGCACGTTTGGCCATATGCGACAGAGAAGGGCCTATTTTCCCCCCTATGCCCAAAAAGAGGATGTCCCCATCCAGTTTTTCAAACATGGAAACAACAGTACTATCGGGTTGAGACAATAAAACTTCCAACTTTTCCTCGTCCTGTATATTATTTTGATTTTTATCCATAAGCTTAAGAATTGATCAGGATTTTTTTATAAATGAGTACCGCCTGTTCAAGCTTTGATACCTGGCAATATTCATCAATTTTATGGGCCATATCCGGCTCTCCCGGGCCCAGGATAACCGTAGGAATATTGCCATAGGCCTTTTGCAGGACAGAACCATCGGTGAGATAGGGCATCGTTTTTGGGATGCCCTGATTATTTTTTGCGATTCCGCAGGCAGCATATACTTTATGGATAAAGGGATCATGAATATCATTGGTAACTGCCGGGAGGTCTGTCAGGACTTTTATCTCTATTCCATCCCCCAGTTCTTTTCTAATTCGCTCCAGCAGTTCGGCATTCGGAATTTTGGAGGTGGTACGAGCATCGATAGTAAAACTTGCATGGTCTGGTACCGAGTTGATATTCAACCCTCCCTTCACCATACCTACATTTAATGTCGGGTAACCCAATAAGGCATCTTCCTGTTGCCCGAAAACAAAGTTTTCAATTTTTAGGATAGCCCTGGCTACTTTGAATATGGCATTTTCACCCAGGTGGGGCATTGAAGAATGGGCCGTAATTCCTGATGCCGCCAGATCCAGATATAGTCCGCCCTTATGCCCGATAGCGGGCAGGTTTGCAGTTGGTTCTCCTACAATGATCGCACGCGCATCTCCAAGTCCCTCATAAGTCGCAACCAGATCCGTGGCTCCCTGGCAGCCCAATTCCTCACCAGCGGTTAATATCAATCGTGCCCCGCCGGAAGGATCACCTTCCTCAAATGCCTGAATTGCCGCGATTGCCATGGCGGCCAGCGCCCCTTTCATGTCACTGGCGCCCCTCCCATATAACCTGTCTCCCTTGACCTCTCCCGAAAAAGGGTTTACAGACCATTGCTGTTGGCCCAGAGGCACGGTATCAAAATGGCCTGTGAAAACAAGTGGGGGAATATGCTGATTCAAACCACGTTCCGCAATGACATGTAGCCTTTTCTCACCAAATGGAACATAATCTACCGTAAATCCATTCTGATAAAGTAGATCTCCCACAAATCTGGCGATGTTTTCCTCATTGCCGGGGGGGTTTACCGTATTATAGCCTATAAGTTCCCGGCTTAACCCAATAACGTCATTTCTCAATGGCTTCATCCTGTTTTCAGTTTCCGATTATATTCATGGCATCAAATACCCTTTTCAACATGGAGTAAACAATGAACAGTGCCAGTAAAAGGCCAAAAAAGGAAATTAAATTCTGACCAAGGCTGTTTTTATTTTTGCCCATAATGTTCCGGTCGTTGAGAACAATATTCATTCCTATGGCAATAAATGGCAATGCTATAATCGTTGATGACTGGGCTAGAATCAGGGCATAGATGGCATCTCCTCTAAAGAAAACAGCCACCAGCATACCCACAAGTAAAATAACGGAAGTAAAAATCTTTGGGGTTTTCTGATTCATGGAGGATCCCATCCCCAAGCTGTCGGCCAAAAGCCCCCCGCCTATAACCGCGTTTACCATCAGGGAAGAAAATGCCGCCGCGCACAAACCCAGACTAAATATAAATTTGGCATAGTTCCCAAAAAGCGATTCCAGTTGTATGGCCATATCCGCAGCCGATTTTACACTGATCCCTTTTGGATATAGCGCCGCGGCCGAAGTAATTATTATAAGCATGGATATAAGTGCCAGAAAAAAGACCCCCATGTTGCTTTCAGTCACGCCCCGCTCCAGATCTTTGGGCTTTAAGCCCTTATCTTTTACCAAATAAGATTGATACAGGGCTCCGTTTATGGCAAATGTGGTAGCCACAAGGGCTGCAATCATATCAATGTTTACCATTTTAAACGAAGTTGGCAGAAGCCCTTTTGCTGCTTCGGCGAGATTGGGTTCGGCCAGAGCCAGATTTACCAGGAATGCGAGAATCATGACCATTACCATAGCCATCATTAACTTTTCCAGCACCTTGTAGAGGTTTTTGGCCCAGAAAAGCAATATAAAGGCGAGAGTGGTAAACACAATGGGCCATATCCTTTCATCAACACTTGTTATTCCTTCCATTCCTATGCCTATCCCCAAATTATTCCCAAACTGAAAGCAGGCGGCAGCACCGAAGGAGGAGAATCCTATTGTCCAGGAAAACCAACGGCCACATTTTTTATTGATGGTTTGGAGAATCGTGGCCTCATTGGTCAATCCAAACCTTACAGCCATTGAGGTGTAAATCATCATACATATGGCTGCCATTGCGATAACCCAGAGCAGGGTATAGCCATTTTCCGATCCTGCCCGGGATCCCACAGCAATACTTCCCGGCCCCATTACCACCGAGGCAATTATAAATCCGGGCCCCAATGTCTTTATCAGTTTCTTATATTTCATGCAGTAAGGATTGCGATCGGAAAACAGTAGCCGGCCACGGCCGGAAAAATGCTTTTAAGTACGCCTGCTGTGGTTATTATTATTTTGCGCATTACTGGGTAACTTGTTGTTCTTTGGTTGGAACCTCGGGTTCGGGCCAGTCCAGATATTTGTGCAGGAAGGAGAATGTTCCTTTACCATGGATGTCGTGGCCGCCCCAAAAGAACTCCAGCTCAGCGCGATCTCCGATTCCCAGCAAATCATATAAGCGCTTCACTTTGGCAAATTCATAAGCAACCATTTCGTGGGCCGCGACCCCGTCTAAATATCCGCTCTCCACCATGAAAGGCCGCGGGCAGATCAGCAAGGCCATTTCCGAATGGGTAAATGTATGGGCCATATTCCATTCATAAATACCCGGTGAATCCTCAAAAAAATAGGAATTTCTATACTGATTGCTCACGGATTTACACATCCAGTCGTTAAAATAAGCCGAGCTGATCGCCACCTTATAGTCATCCAGGACTATAGGAATCCTTTGTGCCGACCGGCCTCCCCAACTCTTGCCATAGAGGGCAATCCTGTCTGAATCCACATAGTTCAGCGATTGAAGAAAGTTCAAAATTTGCCTGTGCTGGGGAATAATCATAGAATACACACTGGTTTTAATGGCATTGGCTTTTCTAACATTAAATTGGTATGGGTTGTGGGGTGAAAAAACTACAAATCCCCTATTTGCCAGGGCTTGCACCACTCCTTTATAACTCTTGGCCTCAATCGCCGTACTGGGGACACCTCCTATTCCATGTTGCACCACCACAGCAGGCCTTTTCTCGCGGGAATCAATATTTTTAGGTACTGCCAGTATGCCCCAGGCAAATACATCATCCCATACATCGAGGATCACTTCATATCCTTTCCACCCTGGCTCATCATAAATCAATCGCAATTTGGGATTCGATGGTAAAAGCGGGATGTCTATACGGCCCACTAACTCTGAATAAAACAGGTCTTTTAAAGGCTTCATGCTCGTTTCCCAGGCCTCCGGGGAGGAGGTATCCCCTTTCAGGAAGGCATAGCGCGTACGTTCTGCCGCGGGAATCATATCCTGAAGGTACTGCTGCATGTTGTGGAAGACCCTATACTGTCTTCCGTTGTCGGGAAGGTCGGAATTGATGCGCAGCCTCCTGCTGTTTTGCCTGGATCCTGACTTTCTGATGCCCATATATGCTGAAAAAGCTTCAATTGCTTCTTTGGATCCGGGCTTGTCTACCATTGGGGTTAGAGTCACATCGGGATGAATATGGGAAGCTGCAGGAAAAAATGCCTTTAATCTGTCCAGTTCCTTTTCTACTTCTTCCGGGGCTGGGGTTACCAAAGTTCCAGGCAGGGCAAAATCTGCCTGTCCGGCTTTCGGAGTCCTGGGTTCGCTTACTTCAGGAACCGGAGTTTGTTCTATAATTAATTTCCCCGGTACAATTAAACTGGCTATCTCGGCGTCTCCGAACTGTTTCAGGAGACCCCATACATTTCGGTAAACAGGCTCTTTCCATACTTCAAAGCGGGGCCCGAAATACCCGCTTACCCAGGCCGCATCCACCCGCTTGTCCAGGGCAGCCGTATAAAATGCCAATAGCCCTCCTTCCCCATAGCCCATTACACCAACCTTATTTTGGGGATGCATGTCCTCAAAATAGTCGATGACCGAGAGAATCTTTAATATTTCAAGGCCAATAATGTGTTTTCCCAACAGATATCCTTGACGGTGAATCCACTCCCTATGTGTTTGATTTGTCCATTCGGGGGCCGATTCGCTATCGCTCATCCAGGGACGGGAAGGGGTAAGCTCATCACTTCCTGAATATTCTGTGCCCCTGTCTACCAGGGCAGGTACAAGGACTATCGCCCCGGATTCGGCCAATTGCAGGGCCAATCCATTGCCTTTAGCCAACCCCGAATAAGATTCGGGAATTTCATCCGCGTCCGGTACCACAACCACGGATGCCCTGATCTTTCCCTTGGGTACCAGAAGAAGTCCTTCTGCAACAAGGCCTTGATGAACCTGCCATTCCACCTGATAGATATTGCACCCGGGAGTTTCTGCTATGGCATTGGACCTGTCCGGAGTACTAAGAACTTTTAAGTCGGGGCGGTTTCGAAGAATTCCATGAATTCCCAGAAGACGGCTTAACTCTTCCCTATTCGGGTCTACGGAGGCCTGATAGGCTGTAACTGAAGATAAATCCCTATCCCAGTACTGCTCTCTTTCCGACAAAATCCTTGTGGTATGGCGGGTTAAAAATTTGTCTATGCCAGTTTTCATCCTCTCCACCATTTCCGACTCATAGGCATCTGAATATTGCTTATCAAATTTATCAGGTTGCTGAGCGTTCGCCTTCATCATGAAGGAAAAGGCCAAACACAAAAGAAGCAATGTTTTTTGAGGAAGACGTTTTATTTGATTAATACGACCAAAATAGGGGTACAGTTCCGGATAAGTCATTTTAGGATGGATTTTGGTGAAGGTTCTGCGCAGATGAAAAAAAACCCGGCTCCCTGCCTAGCAACTAATTCATGGGGAGCCGGGGAAAATAAACTAACTAAAACAGAAATTCTACATTTTTATGGGGCTGAACTTTCCCCGTTTACTCCTCCAAAAGTATAGTATGGCAATTCCAAAAGATCAAGCTCTTCCGCAGGTATCGGATATTGTAAAGGAGTTCCTGTAATCAACCCTCCATAGTCCAGTCCCCGGTAGTCGCCCAACCCTCTTTTGTGATAGTAATGGAGGCCGGCAGCACTAACGGACGTTTCAATATCGAATTCGTACCGCATGGCATTCCAGACTTCATCGAAGGCATCATCCACCGTAATGGGTTCCAGTCCGCCCCGTCCCACACGCGTATTGTTTATAAGGGTTACGGCCTGGGGATCTACCGCCGGTTCACTTGCGCGGAGGAGGGCTTCGGCCAGATACATATCCATTTCGGCCTCCCGCATATGGTTAATAGTGCCTATATTGCCATTGAGCCAAATTTCTTCTGTACGGCTCGCCATGTACTGAGATCCATACCAACCTCCGTTGGTGGCAGGCCAGGGGGAGGGCCCTATCCATCTAAAGTCGGTACCTGGGGCCCTTTTCCCCGCTTCCAGCACTATCTCTTCTCCTTGGTCATTGATTACTGTGACATCAGACTGTCCCGCAATTCGCATATCGGGGGTATCCATAAGGAATTCCGATCTCAGATCAGGCGCTTTATTTTTCCACTCCTCAAATTTCCCGCTCGTATCGGTATGCCCGATGAGGTAGTAATTTGCCCTGTAAATAGTTCCCTGTAAAATTCCCGGGCTTTCACCCCATACATCCGCATTTGACTGGATATCGAGGTTGTCAATTCCATTTTCTACCAGCGACTGAATAAGGTTCCAGTCGAGATTACCCCGCACTCGGGGTTCCTGCATTGCTAAGCCTGTATCGTGCTTCATAGGAGTTTATTAGTTTGACAAAATCGCCAGAGGACAACGGGTT
>CAVXSA010000005.1:22500-89197 GCA_963764285.1 uncultured Flavobacteriaceae bacterium | reverse complement strand
AGTCCGTATCCGGGGACAATCTTCCATTTCGGGAACGAATAATCCCTTGATCGTAGTAAACGGCGTGCCTATTGACAATACCAGTTTCGGTACTAATATTGGCAGTAGCGGCAGTAGCGGAGAACTAGGTACCAGCAGTGGGGGTGTTACCTCTGATGGAGGTGACGGATTTTCCAGTATCAATCCCGACGACATCGAAAGTATGACGGTTTTAAAAGGGGCGACAGGTGCTGCCCTGTACGGTTCCCGCGCCAAGGACGGGGTGATTATGATTACCACAAAGACCCGCGGTAGCGGTCAAGGTATCGGAGTGGCCTATACCCTTAGCGTCGCCGATCAAAACCCTTTGGATTTCACAGATTACCAATACGAATACGGGCAGGGAGAAAATGGGGTACGGCCTACTTCGGCAAACCCGACTTCGGGCCAGTGGTCGTTTGGTGAACGATTCCAGCCGGGCATGACGCAAGTGCTGTATGATGGGCTGGTAGTGCCCTATGAACCGGTATTTGATAGGATCAAAAGATTTTATCGCCATGGGCTGGACATTACCAACTCCATTTCATTGTCGGGTGGCGGGGAAAAGGGTGGATTCAATCTATCCCTGTCCAACCTCGATAGTAAAGGAATTACTCCTAACAACGAGTTCAAGCGGATTACTGCCAGCCTAGGTGCTACGTACAATTTATCCGAAAAGCTATCCTTTAGCACGAACATCAATTATTCCAATGAAAAAAACCTCAATCCGCCGAACGTGGGCCAGCAGGATAATACGATACCGGTCTCCCTCTTTAACGTGGCCAATTCAATGCCTTTCGATATTTGGAGGGAAAATGCCTTCGATGCCAATGGCGATGAAATTGTGTATTCCCGCTTCCGAAATAGGACCAACCCCTATTTTGTGCTTGCCAAACAATTCAACAATATCACAAGGGACCGTATTTTCGGAAACGCATCCCTCAAATATAATTTCTTTCCTTGGCTCTTCGGGCAGGTAAGGGCAGGCCAGGATTATTGGTCCAGGGACCAAGATTATAACGGATTTCCCACAGGACAGGCCTCCAGACCGCCCGCACCGGAGGGGTTTGTAAATGGTACGTACACCCAGGAAGTACGGAGGTTTAGAGAGACGAACGTTGACTTCCTATTATCCGCGACAAAAGATTTAGGAGAGGATTTCGGATTTGGCCTGACCATTGGCGGAAACAAAATGAAGCGCGTATCGCAGCTGAACCGAGTGAACGTAACCGACTTTATCATCAGGGATCTGTACACTGTACAGAACGGGAGGGTGAAAGATCCGATTTATAATCTGTCCGAAAGAGGGGTAAATTCCTTGTACGGTACGCTGGATCTATCCTATAAAGAGACCCTCTATTTGAACGGAACACTCCGAAATGACTGGTTCACCACCTTATCTCCGGAAAATCGAAGCATTCTGTATCCCTCGGTATCCGCAAGCTATGTATTCTCGAATAATTTTAAAGATTCAGATTGGCTGACCTTTGGCAAGTTACGGGCCGCCTATGCCGAAGTGGGCAGCGATACGGACGTACCTCCTTATTCCGACGTGTTGTTCTACAACATAAATGCCAACCTCTTTGCCAATTCCGACGGACGCTTGCAACCGGTTGCCGGAGCGAACACCAATACGCTGCCCAACCCCAATCTCAAGCCTGCACGTGTTACCGAGGCGGAGATAGGTCTTGACCTTCGGATGTTCGATTCGCGGGTAAACCTAGACTTGAGCGTGTACCGAAAGACTACCTTGGATCAGATCATTTCGGCGCAAATTTCGAATACATCAGGATTTGTAAGTACGCTTATCAATAGCGGTGAGAGCCGGAGCGATGGTGTAGAAGGATTATTGACGTTGGTGCCGATCAGAAACGAGGATTTTCGATGGGACCTAACTGTCAATGCATCCTATAATAAGACCAAAGTCATTAGCCTTTTGACCGATGAACCCGGGGAAAGCATCGTGGTAGGATCCCATGCCTTCAATGGCTTCCTCTATCAAGTCGTTGGGGAAGAAATCGGACAGTTGGCCGGTTTCGGATATAAGTTTGACGATCAGGGCCGCCAGGTTTTTGCCGATGACGGGAGGCCGCTGCGTTCGGACGATATCGTCTTTTTCGGTAGTGCTTTGCCCAACTGGGTCGGGGGTATCACCAACAGTTTCAGGTATAAGAACTTCAATGCCTCTTTCCTGGTCGATTTTAAGTTGGGAGGAAAAATGATTTCCGGTACGAACTTTAATGCTACCCGCCACGGACTCCACAAACAGACCCTTCCCGGAAGGGATACAGGAGTAGTGGGCGACGGAGTAAACCAGGCAGGCGAAGTCAATCAGGTAGCCACTGAATCGCAAACCTATTGGGAGGTGGTACGGTCGCAACAGCTAATCGAACCCATAGTGTACGATAGCGGTTTCTGGAAATTGCGACAACTCAACCTTGGATATGACTTTGGTGGGCTGCTCTCCGAAAATGCTCTGGTAAAAGGCGTTACCCTTAGTTTGTTCGCCAATAATTTGTTTATCATAAAAAAATGGGTGCCTAACATCGATCCCGATTCCTTTGGGTATAGTTCGGACAATGTCTCTGGACTTGAATCAACGGGGGTTCCGACCACACGGAGTATCGGTTTTAACTTAAACTGCAAATTTTAAAATTAAAATTATGAAAAATTGCATCATCAAATATATGGTCTTCGCAGCCTTGGTGTTGACCTTCTCGTGTGATAAGAACTTTGAGGAAATAAATACCAACGAGGTTGACCCGACCAGCGAGAGTATCGACCCTGTTTTCCTCTTGAACAACGCCATCATCAACGCATCTTTCTCGAACGCCCAACTCGTGTATGATATGGGTATTGTGCAGCAGTTGGTCACTCCCAATTCAGGTGTTCTTACCGGTGCCAATTATAATCAGGATAACAGAGATGTAACCCAACAGCACTGGGACCGGTATTATGAGAATGTGATCAAGAATACGGGGGATATAATAGCCCAATTGGCCGATAATCCCCAACGTAGCAATCTGCTTAATATTACTCTTCTCGTGCAGGCACAGGCATTTATGGTGCTTACCGATGAGTATGGCGACATTCCCTATTTTGAGGCCGGAAAGGGTATATCGGAACAGATTGTTCTGCCCGCCTACGACCCCCAAGAAGAAATCTATAAAGACTTGATCGCAACGGTGAAAAAGGCGACGGCGGCGTTAAATGCGTCCGGCATTATCGAAACCGGGGAAGTAATGTATTCCGGCGATATTGAAAAATGGAGAAGGATGGGGTACTCGCTTTTGTTGCGCATGGGAATGCGCCTTTCCGAAGTAGATCCGGCATTGGCCCAACAGACGGTCGCCGATGCCTTTGCGGGAGGTGTAATCGAATCGAACGATGACAATTATGTAGTACGGCACGACAGCAATTATACCAATACGGCCGGATCCATCTTGAACGGTACCGAGGCCAACAATTATTATCTTACGGAATTTTTCGTGAATTTTCTTTCCGAGGACAATGATCCAAGATTGGGTGCCATCGCCATTCGGTATATTGGCGCTAAATCCGGGCCTGAGCAGGTCATTGAAATAGGTTCTACCGACCCGGATCTGCAAATCGGTATGCCTGTGGGGGTTGATAATTCCACCGTTGCGCCCAAAGCGGCGGAGCTGGGTCTTGCCAGTTTCTATGCTTTTACACAGATCAACCGTTTTACGATAGTGACCCAGGCCGCGCCTATGTTCATTATTACCCATGGTCAAACACAATTACTGCTAGCCGAGGCAGCTTATAGGGGCTGGGTAAGCGGTAATGCGGCCGATTATTTTGCAGAGGGGGTACGCGCCCACATGCAGCAGATGGCCGCCTATGACGAAAGTGCTATTATTCCCCCTGCAGAGATCGATGACTACCTCGCTGCCCATCCTTTTAATGCAGCCAATGCGCTAGAACAGATCAACAACCAATATTGGGTGGCTTCTTTTTTGAACGGCCCTGAGGCCTTTGCCAATTTTAGAAGGTCCGAATTTCCGGATTTACCGCCCAACCCCTATCCGAGTCAAGACATTACCAGCGATTTTATTAATAGGCTAACCTATCCGACTGATGAAATTGCGACAAACAATGAAAACTTGAGCGCGGCGGTAGCCCGCATGGGTCCCGATAATTTGGATACCAAGGTTTGGTGGGATAAATAGAACCAAGGACAGATTGGAATAATAAGAATCGATGCTATAACACACTTCACATGAAAAACAACCTGAAACAAATCATTGCCAGCCACAAAAGAGAGGAACAATCCTACGCCGCTTCCCGCCAGGCCGAGATGGACGATCCCAAAACAGGCGGCGCCCGCCGCAACTTTTTGAAGATGACCGCCCTGGGCGGCCTGGGGCTGTCCGGTCTTATGGGCTATTCCTTCGAGGACACCGTGTCGCACACCACCTCGAAGGTCAACCGGGCCTCGGCGCCTTCCGAGCTCAAGATAACGGACATGCGCTATGTGCTTACCGCGGTGATGGGGGGCACCGCCATCATCCGCATAGACACCAACCAGGGGATCTATGGCCTGGGGGAGGTCAGGGATGCCGCCGACGTGCGGTACGCCCTGATGCTCAAGAGCCGCATCCTGGGCAAGAACCCCTGTAACGTCGAGAAGATATTCAAGAGCATCAAGCAGTTCGGGGGGCCCTCCCGGCAGGCCGGGGGCGTATGCGGGGTCGAAATGGCCCTGTGGGACCTCTGTGGAAAGGCCTACAATGTCCCGGCCTGGCAGTTGCTCGGCGGGAGATACCGGGATAAGGTACGGATGTACGCCGATACCCCCGAGGCCGGATCTCCCGAAGAACAACGGAAACTCATCGATTTCCGGGTCAACGAACAGGGCTACACCTGGTTGAAGATGGATGTTTCCATTAAGGAGCTTAAAGGCATACCGGGTGCCTTGGTGAACGGGGATTTCTGGAAGGACGGAAACGGAAACCTAGGGCAGGGGAAAGGCATGGATAAGTACATGGGCTACAACAATACCATGCATCCGTTCACCCAGATCCAAATCACGGAAAAGGGATTGGAGGAACTGCAGCAGATAGTGGAAAACGTCCGGAACATGGTCGGTTACGAGATCCCCCTTTCCACGGACCATTACGGCCATTTCGATATGAACAACAACATCCGTCTGGCCCATGCCCTTGAGAAATACCGTCTGGCCTGGTTCGAGGATATGGTCCCCTGGCAGTACACCGAACAGTGGAAGGCCATCACGAACGCCATCGAGACCCCAACCACCACGGGGGAGGATATCTATCTGCTAAAGGATTTCAGGCCGCTTATCGAAGAAAGGGCGGTCGATATCATCCATCCCGATCTGGCCTCCTCCGGGGGGCTCCTGGAAACCAAGCGTATCGGCGACTATGCGGAGGAGTACGGCGTGGCCATGGCCATGCACCAGGCGGGCACCCCGGTCTCGTTCATGTCGAACGTGCACTGTGCCGCGGCGACACAGAACTTTTTGGCACTGGAACACCATTCCGTGGACCTGCCGTGGTGGGAAGACCTGGTCACTACCGTCGGCGGCTTTAAAATGATCGACAAGGGCTTTGCCACCGTGCCGCTTACCGCACCCGGACTCGGCATCGAACTGAACGAGGAGGTCCTGAAAAAACATATCGACCCCAGGGACAAGGGTTATTTCGAATCTACCGATCAATGGAACGAACTGCGTTCACACGATAGAACATATAGTTAATTAGCATAAATAATGGGGGTGATTTTTAATTGGTCACGAACTTATTGGACAAAATCAAGGACCAATACCAAATGGCTTTTGTTTAATAACCTTCTCGGATAAGGCGCTAAAGAATTGGAATTTTTTGTTAGTTTGAGTTAGTTGAGAAAGCGTGCCATTTATATGGCACGCTGTTTTTAAAGCGAACGGCTCTGTAAATAGGTAAAATAAATAGACGCTTAAATTTAAAATTATGAACAAAACAATTTTAACACTTGTCGCCATGGGCTGCGTAGGTTTTTACTCGTATTCCCAAAATGTGGTTTGGCAGCCGGAAACCGTCAAGGCGTTAACTTCCGAATGGACAGGGGAACGTACACCCGATGGAAGGCCCAAGGTGTCCGATGGGCTTCTTGAACGGTTGAAGGCACTCTCCATGGAAGAGGTCTGGGGTACCTTGCGCAGAAATGGCTATGAGAACCAGTTCGAGAACTTTGCAAGTACCTATGAAAATGGGTGGGAGATTCTGCATCCGGACCAGGTCATGACCGGAAGGGCCCTAACGGCCCAATTTATGCCCTTAAGGGAGGATTTCAACAACTATGTCCAAAAGCGGGCGGAAGAAGAGGGCACCCATACACCGGTCACCAATTACGCGCCGATCACGGAATTACTGCACGGGGATGTCTATGTGGCCGACAGTTATGGGAAAATGGTAGATGGCACTTTGATCGGGGACAATCTTGGAAACGCTATCTATAAAGCGGGAAAAAGGGGAATCATATTCAATGGTTCCGTTCGCGATGTCGAGGGTTTATCAGAAATCGAAGGATTCAACGGCTGGATAAGGGGTTCGGACCCTTCGGCGATCAAGCAGATGATGATAGCCAGTGTCAACGCACCGATCCGCATAGGCCGGGTTTCGGTATTACCAGGTGATGTGGTCCTTGCCAAACCTACAGGGGTGGCCTTCATTCCCCCACACCTGGTACAAAACGTGGTCCTAGCCGGTGAATTTACGGCACTACGCGACGAATACAATCGATTTGCCATGGAAACGAACAAATACAAATACATCAACGAGAAATTCGAAGTTGATGACGCCGTTTTTGAAAAGGATTTTAAGGAATGGTTGGGCAATTACCCGAACTTACCGATGCCCAAAAAGGAACTGGAAAACTATATGAGGGAACGGGATGAAAGGAGAAAGGCGGCTGAAGGCGAAGATGGATAAAACAAGGAGAATATACGACCTTTTCAAGCTGCATGCCGGTAGCGCTCATCCCAGGCTTGTCGGCGAAACGGCCAACAGTTGATGTATGCCACCGGCCGATGTCGATATTAAACCCCTCCGAACTGGCTAAGAGGTAGCGTTAATCTGATAAATTTGCAAGGGAAATGAAGAAGGAAATAGAGAAATTCAATTTTGCTTTAAAATGGATTGTGTCGATCGCACTGCCCCTTCTCCTATTGGGAAGTACGGCCTATACGCCAAAACCATCAAAGCCCAATGTAGTATTGATTTTTTTGGACGATGCGGCCTTTGACGATTTTGCTCCTTTTGGCGCACCACGCTATGCGACCCCCAATGTTCGAACCCTGGCCGAAGAAGGCCGCAGTTTTTATAACTTTTATGTCCCGCAAGCTATCTGTTCAGCTTCCAGGGCAGTACTGATGACCGGATGCTATCCGGGCCGCACCAAGATTTTTGGGGCGATCGGGCCGCAGGACCCGGGACTGGAACCGCGATTTGCAACCATGGGCGAGGTGCTTCAAAAAAATGGATATCGGACCGCTGTTTTTGGTAAATGGCACTTGGGAGACCAGCCCGGACGCAGGCCCCAGGACCGCGGGTTCAACGAATCCTCCGGCCTCATGTACTCCAACGATATGTGGGCGGGCCATCCCGAAAACCCGGAATATTGGGCTCAATGGCCGCTCCGCTATTGGAAAAATGGAAAGGTGGTAATAGATAGCATTACAGCAGAAGACCAAAAAGAGCTGACAACCTGGTACACCGAGGATGCCGTAGATTTTATAGACCGTAACAAAGACCAACCATTTTTCCTATATCTGCCCCACTCCATGCCCCATGTGCCCATCTTTGCCAGCGATAAATTCCGGGGGAAGTCCGCTACCGGACTTTACGGCGATGTGATCATGGAGCTGGACTGGTCCGTGGGAGAGGTCAACAAGGCCCTTAAAAGGAATGGCTTGGAGGATAACACGATTTTTATTTTCATAGGTTCCGATAATGGCCCCTGGCTGTCCTACGGCGACCACGCTGGAATAACCCGTTTCCGGGAAGGCAAGGGGACCATTTTTGACGGGGGGGTGCACAACTCCCTCATTATAAAATACCCCAAGAAATTGAAGGCGGGGACTATTTCCAGGGAAACTTTCTGTTCGGTTGATATCCTCCCCACTATTTGTGGGCTCACCGAAACCCCTGTCCCCCAAAATGAAATAGATGGTATGGATGTGTGGGATCTGATCGTAAACCGATCTGGTGCCAAAAACCCGCACCCCTACTATCCCTTTTCTAACAATTCGGATTTCCAGGGAGTGATGAGCAGCGATGGGAGGTGGAAACTGCATTTGCCCCATCCCTACCGTACACTCTCCAAAGCAGGCAAGGGCGGGGATGCCGGTACCTATATACAACAGAAATTGGATACCACCTTGTACGATCTTCTCCACGACCCCTATGAAAAGGGCAATGTAATGGAATGGTATCCCAAAAAGGCAGAGGCCATGCTCAAAATGGCCATGGAGCATCGAACAGAATTCTATTCAGTGGAGGAGAAGAATCCATAAGGCAAGGGTTTGCTGAGCAGTATCGGGCAGGTCACCTCTAGGGGGCTGTTCTCGATACTTGCGGGTACTACGTGTTGCATAGTTCCTAATCAGCCGTTTTAAACTTCAATAAGTATCAAAACCCCTTCATTACATACCTTGAAAGCCTTGCTTCATCCCATCTTCCATTGCTTCCATATCATTAGCTAAAAGGAGATCGCTTAATGCCTTGGCCCTTTGCAGCATGCTGATCTCGACGCTTGGGTCTTCACTTCAGGTCCATCCCCGCAGTCCTCCCCAATAATCCTCTCCATAGACAGAAGAAATTATGGTTTTTGTCTGATCGGCGGTAGATAGTTCAGCGTTGTAATTGGTAAGCGAAAAGAGGGTCAATAACAGGTAGAAAATAGCTGAGCCAAAAACGCAAAAACTTCTATTGGTCAAAACCTTCATAAAATGGGTCTTCATAACTCATTTTCGATGTCTGCTCAAAACGAAAAATATTTCATTAATAGTACCACTCTTCATACTTTTATTCCCTATTTTTAAAAGGAAGGAGGGAATTTCTCGGATTAAAAACTTCAAGTAGTTTTAGCCTTAATTTCAACTAAGATTTTACTTACAGTTACAATGTATAAAATGAGTTCAACGAAAAATATATATGCGATTTATGCCAAACAAGATAAAGAGGTGCTGCAGTATCTTTTGTTTCACTTACAACCCCTTGAAAAGGACCATAATGTAGCTATTTGGAGTGACGATGCCATTAATCCCGGGCAGCGATGGAAACCTCGACATGTTTCACGATTAGACCATGCAGATGTATTCCTGCTTTTACTGAGCAATGCTTTTATGTATTCGGAATTTATAAGGCAAGATGAATTTAAAATGGTCCTAGACCGCTTTAAAGAGGGCAGGGCTTTCGTTATACCTATACTTCTCGATGATTGCCCATGGGATGTTGAATTTACTTTTAACGACTATACATTTAATTTCAGGGAACTACAGGTCTTTCGTAAATATCAAAAACCCATAGGCGAATGGAAGCCGACAGACGAAATTTTTAAGCATGTCGCCTATTATGTCAGGGGTTTACTTTCCTCACCGATCAAAAAGGGTGTTCTAGAAGAATCTGCGAATGAAGGTGAAGAGAAGATGCTGAATGCAAGGAACGAAGGACAAATCGCGATTGAATTTTTCGAAGAAAGAGAAGTCAACAATGAAGCCGAGAGGGAGAGAAAACAGAACAAACAAGGGGAAGCTAAAAAGAGAATAGAAAAAAATTCTCAACTTGAAGAAGAGGCTGAAGCCAAAGAAGTAATGATTAAGGAGAAAAGGCTAAGGCAGAAAGCCGACATCCAAAAAAGAATTGAAAAAGAGGTCGAGGCCAAGAGAGTAGTTCAAGAACAAATGAGGGAGCATGAAGTAGTAAAAGCCCTATTGGCGTTGGAAGAGAAAAGACGCGGTGAATTGGAAAAAGTCGCAAGAGAGAACCAACACGAAAAAAGCCTGGAGGAAATAACTGCGCCTCAGAAAAGAGTCCCGAACAAAAATGGCCTTGCACGGTATAACTATCAATTTAGCACCGCAACAGTGGTCGAGGCCAGAAGAGTAGTCAAAGAAGAAAGGAGGGGCAGTGACGAAGCACAAACCGCAAGGGCAAAAGAGAAGAAGGGACGCGGCGAAATAACAAAATCCCCCAGAGCGACGGAACGGGAAAAGAGCGTTGGGGAAACAACTGCGTCACCGAACAGAGTCACGAAAAAAGGGCTGGCAAGATATAACTATCGATTTAACACCCCAAAAGTGGTCGAGGCCAAAGGCGTAGTTGAAGAAGAAAAGCGGGGCAATGAAGAAGCAAAACCCAAAACAGCGGTAGGGGAGAAACGACGCGGCGAAATAACCAAATCCCAAAAAGGGACGGCGCGGGAAAAAGGATTGGGGGACATAGTTGTTGCGCTGAAAGGAGCCATGAAAAAAAATCGCGCCGCAGTGCAAAATTTCAAAGTCAAAAATACTGCAGCAATCCATGAATTTTTTAAAGAAGCAAAAGCCAAAACAGTGGCTGGGGGGA
This sequence comes from uncultured Flavobacteriaceae bacterium, assembly GCA_963764285.1. Taxonomy (GTDB): domain Bacteria; phylum Bacteroidota; class Bacteroidia; order Flavobacteriales; family Flavobacteriaceae; genus Pricia. Next base: position 78,590 of record CAVXSA010000005.1, on the reverse strand, counting down.
AACGACGCGGCGAAGAAACCAAATCCCAAAAAGGGACGGTACGGGAAAAAGGATTCGGGGAAATAGTTGCGGCGCTGAAAGCGGTCATGAAAAAAAATCGCTCCGCATTACAAAATTTCAAGGTCAAAAACGCTGCAGCAATCTATGAATTTTTTAAAGAAGCAAAAGCCAGAACAGCGGCAGGGGAGAAACATCGCGGCGAAATAACCAAAACCCAAAAAGGGACGGCACGGCAAAAAAGATTCGGGGAAATAGTTGCGGCCTTGAAAGCAGCCATGAAAAAAAATCGCACTGCATTACAAAATTTTCAAATCAAAAACGCTGCAATAATCAATCAATTTTTCCAAGAATTGAAAAAGAACATCAGCACAAAAAAAATAAGAAGAATCCGTTCTGAATGGTTGATCGCGGCCCTTGTTATTGTTGGAATTTTGGTTTATATGCTTACAGGAAGTTCTGAACCACAATCAACTACAGTATCGCAAATTGAGGAAGCAGAAGTAGATTCCGATACGGGTGTCAATACCTCAACTAATCCGGAGAATCAGGAAGCAGCCATCTCCCAACTCGAGATTGGCGATAGATATCAGGGGGGTATCGTTTTTGCCATAGACCCCTCGAACAAAACGGGAAAAATCGCTTCTTTGGATGACGAAGGTCCCATGATCTGGAATAACGCCATAAATATACACGAGAAATTAGGGGAAGGATGGCGGTTGCCTACTTTGGATGAATTACGGCTTATTTACAAAAATATTGGACAGGGAGCAGATAATAAGGGTGGATTTGCTGATGAATTATATTGGAGCGCAACGCCATTTGATGATAACCAAGCGCGGCTGTTAAGATTCAGTGATGGCAATGCCTCGTATCATTACAACAGCTCAGGTACGTTTCGAAAATTTCGTGTCCGGGCCATTCAAGATTTCAAGCAATAGCAAGGGAATTTGAACTCAAAATTTCCCCAGAGACCTCCAAAGCGCTAACTCCTGGGCGAACCTGTCGTGGATGATTTCACATTGGGTATCGATTCGCATGGTAGTCCTTTCATCCAGTGTGTAGGCCGGCCATTTGGGGACCCCTTCGGCAGAGGGCTTACCCGTTTTGGCAAAGTTGGTCCATAATTCGGCAAAATTATGTGAGGCCTTGAAACGGTCGGGTCTCTTCCCACCAAAAAAACTGCCCTTATCAGGTTCCCCGTTTTTGGGCGGCACCTCATTATTGAACTTAAAGGTAATGTCCATGGCATGGGGAGTTCCCATGGCGTAATCCGTACCGGGAATTTTGGTTTCCGATTTGTAGCCAAAATTATAGAGATAGACCGGGGCTCCCTGTTGGGCGGCTTTTTTTTCGGCAATTTCAACAGAACCGAGGCCCATCATGGTAATGGAGGAAATAGCGATGAAAATATCGGGGGCCGAGGCATTTGGCCTTGATTTGCGATAGGTTTCTATTATTTTTTTCGTATCCTCCCCATATTGGGGTTCCAGTCTTTCGGGCAGGGTCTCAAACGTTAATTTTGCAAACTCCGTATCTTTTCTTTCCCAGGCAAAAAAGGTATATTCATCTTCGTTCCAGCCCACCATTAGGGGCTTATCCTTTGATATTTTTGGTGCTACGGGATCAAACGGATGGGATGGGAGTACCGTTCCGTCAACCACCGGACCAAAGCCCCCTGCCGTTTTTTGCATTAAGCTTTTGTTTTTGTTTTTTTCCTGGAAGGGGGCAACAAAAGGCAGTTTCCCCTGAATAGCCAGTAATTCCTTGGCCGGAACCTCTAATATTTTGCGCCAATTTGAGGGACTGATATCCAGTTCACGTAATACCTGTAAGGTGGTCTCCTGTGCCGTTTCCCTATCGAGCATACGCACCCCCGGCCCACTTTCAATGGAAGCCTTGGTAAAGTAGGGATCCGCTTCCGGAAGGGCATACAGACACGAGGTCTTGGCCCCACCACCGGATTCGCCAAATATCATGACATTGTCGGGGTCGCCGCCAAATTGTGAAATATTCTTGTGTACCCATTTCAATCCCTCGGTGATATCCAAAATCCCCATATTCCCCGAACCGGAATATTCATTGCCCCCCAATTCATCCAAATATAAAAAGCCCAACAACCCTAAACGATGGTTGGTCTGCACGACCACTACGTCAAAATTTCGAGCCAAATTTGCCCCGTCTTGATAGGAGGCTCCCCCGGAACCCCCTACAAAACCACCTCCATGACTATAAAACATTACAGCTCTTTTTTTGTTGTCGTTGGCCGGTGTCCAGACATTTAAAAAAAGACAATCTTCTGCGGGGTCGGGCTCCCCATTTCTTGGGGGTTGAATGGCCGGTGCCCCAAGGCTAAGGGTGTCTTTCACCCCGGACCAGGGCATAACCTCACCTGGTCGTTTGAATCGTCTTTCACCGGATACTTTACCGGCGTACGGAATTCCTTTAAATATGTTTACTCCTTCTGTTCGTATTCCACGTATCTTACCTTTGGCAGTCTCTGTTTCAATATATGTCTCATTTGAATACCTTCTTGAAAACACATGTTTTGGTAGCGTCAGTGCCGCCGTGGCCAAAGATGCCCTTGAAATGAATGTTCTTCGTTGCATTGCTATAATGGTTTGTTGCCTATTTACAATCTTAATGAATATTATGGTGTAATTTTATTGAGACCCTGCTTTAGTTCGTACTGATCGCCTTCCCAGACAAATGTTCCATTGACCTTGTCAGGCAAAACAATCTCTGCTTCAAGTTTGTTCTTTTTCTTTTTGTAGTGTACGGAGATTTCTCCTTGTGGATGTGGTATTTTACCTCCAATTTCGGTAATATTGCCTAAATGGGGTTCTATTTTGACCTCTGCAAATCCGGGGGCTGCACTGTCTATTCCTAAAATGGTCCTGTAAAATTCTATATTGGGACTAGATCCCCAAGCATGTGAATCCGATCGGGCACTACTGACATCCGAATCCTCGGCCCAAGTCGTAAGGCCCATGGCGATATTCTCACGCCATTTATCCAGCCAGTCCAAATAGTCGTCACCAAGACCTGCTTTTACGAGAGCTTGATGTAAATAAAATTTAAAATAAATAGATGCCTGCACTAGACTGGTATCCGTCAACATGTTGTTGGCAACGGTTTTGGCCTGTTCACCCGTACTTACTTCCGACAAAATGGCAAGTGAATTTACATGCTGTGAATAAAAATCCTTGGCCTCCGTATCGGCGTATAGTTGTTTGGTAGGGTCCCAATATTTTCTTTTGATCGTTTCCTTTAATTGATCGGCACGTTCGTTATACACTTTTTGAAAGTCCTTCAGGCCTAAGCTGCCCTCTAATTCTGCCGCCTGTCTGTACACCCAAAGTAATTGTAGATCAAGAATGGCTGACTCCCCATTTTTTCCTTTGGGAGCCATTCCAAAATTCCATCCATCTCCTTCTGCCCAATCGGTAAAGACCCAGTAGGGCACATTTTTCAACGAACCGTCCGCTTGTTGGTAACCTGCAAAAAATGAAAGCACCTCGCGCGTACCGGGCAATTTCGCTCTTATGAATTCTTGATCGGGCCTATAGGTATAATAATCGTGCAACATCGCGATCCACCAAAGCGAAAAGGTAGGAATCTGTTGGTCCAAATCGGTCGGGTAACGGCTCATCGTAATTCCTTCCGGTATCCGTGAATGGTCCATCAGGGTAAGTGCGGAGCGCGCCAAACGGTCGTCACCGGCGTTAAAATACGATATCAAGGCCTGTATACGCGCATCCCCGATATACTGTAGTTGTTCGTAGTACGGACAGTCCATATACGTTTCAAAGGCACAGAGTCTCGCTGTGCGCCAACCTATATCCAGAATGTCGTGCATTTCAGGGTTTTTTACCTGGAGTCTCGCATTTTGAGAAAAGGGATAGCCTGTAAACGTACCGTAGATATCATTGATTACCAGAGGTTCCTTGTCGGTCATAACACTCAATTGCACATAGCGATAGGTACGCCACCACAAAGGGGTATAGGCCTGGTTTTTAGACCCATTCGAAAGGATACTGTCTTTTTTACCGATAAATATTTTGTCCTCTATCTTATCCCGATTCCCTTTGGGAAGGGAGGGTATCCTGAAACCGCTTAAATCCTCGCCATTATGGATGTAAAGGCCCTCGGCATAGGCCATGCTGATTTGCGCATTTTTACCGCCACTGAAGACCAAAGTAGGGTAGGCGTTGGTCAAGGTGCCTTGATCCAGTAATATAGTGGCCTCTGTATTGGCGGGTACGGTAACATCGGTTGTTTGTGAAGGAAAGGATTTTGGCACGTCCACGTTTATCGCCCTACGGGTTTTCCCAAGGCGCTCCTTGGTCATTTCCATTTGTGGCAAGGGGGAGGGCACCAACATCCAACCGGTTGCGTTTACCGCATGGGTTTTAAGGTTTCCGGTGCCCATGGCACGGGCAGAAACCCAATCCCTATCGTCAAAATTCAATTGTTCCCATCCTTGAATGTAACGGTTCATATCGACGAATTCCCCTGGACCTGCGACATAGTACCCGCCTACCCGTACGGGCAAAGGTCGGTAACTATCATCTTTGATGGTTTTCCAAGAATCGTTGGTGTTCAGTGCTTCCTCAGTCTCCGTATCCCCTTGTAAAATAAAGCCCGTTAAAAACGTAATCTGCGCTTCCGGTTTAAGCGCGCCATCGTTCCATATTACGGCTGCGATTATATTTTCACCTACCTTTAGATAGGGTGCCAGATCCACAGTTTCAAAATTCCAAAAGTAAAGATCGCCCCGGGCCGGACCTTGGGAAGCCAAGTCCCCGTTTACATAAAGCTTGTACCGATTGTCCCCCGAAACATGAACGACATAGGAGGATGGCTTGTTCTGCAATTGAAATATTTTCCTGAATTTGAATACACCATATTCCTTTAAACTGTTATCACTGGAGGCCGTCCATCGATTAATGGGGATTCCCGGTCCCGTAATCCATTCGGCGTTCCAGGGAGTAGTTCGATGCCCTTTAGCGGATGACTGTGGAAATACTAGCGAAACGGCACATAGCATAAAGAGGCCTAGAAGACACGATGTAAAACCGGTTTTCGCGAAAAGGAAATGATTTGGAGATGGGGGCCTTGTACTTGCTTGGGCATTGATCAAAAACTTATTTTTCATCGGCGTTTAGTTTAATCAGTGGAATTCTTTGAGTGGACATATTCACAGGCATCATAACAAACGTGTGTTGCTTTATCATTTTGGTCTGTGCTAGCAAATATAGGAGAAATGAGCTTGATGAACCTGTTTCGGCAAGGTTCCGGCAGATTTGCCTTAGGATAGAGGAACGTTAGGATATTAATTTTGTGAAGATTGGTCTTGGGGACCATGTTCATTTTTTGAGTCAAAGTGTTCCTTCGAATGCCCAAAAAAAAATTGGAGCTTTCAGGAGCATTACGGCGAAGGAAATCTTCAAGTTTCGCCCCGAAGTGAAAAAATTTCTTGGAAGCGGTAAAATTTGGACTAGTGGGTATTATGTCAACACAGTGGGGCACTATGCAAATGAGGAGGTTATAAAGAAATACCCATAACCAAGGAAAGCACGTCGAGTTGAATGAAAAGGTAAATGGCGATTATTAAAGTATCCATAAAGTCATATTCAAAAATTGTTGAACTTAGTGGTATTCTAAGAATGGAAAGGAACGAATAATTATCGTAGGCGAGAATCCACAAGATTGGCATATTGTGCTGACGTAAACCGATAGGATTAATTATTAAACGTATGTGTAAATGATAAAGGTTTTTAGAAAAATTAGGCAACAACTGTTGACTGAGAATAAGGTAAGTAAATATCTGCTCTATGCAATCGGAGAAATAATTCTTGTAGTCATTGGAATTTTAATCGCTTTGCAAATAAACAATGCCAATGAAAATAGAAAAAAACGAAACAATGAACAGATAATTCTCAAAGGTTTAAAAGAAGATTTATTATTTAATCAGGAAAGTATCAAAATCGGTTTGGCAAAACACTATTACCATCTTAATGAACTAACCGATTATTTGGAACATCTGGGGCCAAATGTCCCTGCTTTAACTGATTCTATTTACAAATATGATGTGTCCGATTATGTTAAATTGAATTTGACCAATGGAACTTTGCTATCTGTAATTAATACCGATAAAATTGAAATTATTCAAAATGAACAGCTTAAATCGAAACTATCGACCTACCCCAGTAAATATGCGAATTATAAAGAATATGAAGATGTCAATAAGGATATTGTGATAAATAAGCATAGGGCTTTAGGCGAAAGGTATACATCGATTATAAGACTAGATTCAGCTTTATTAAGTAAATCAGAACAGCACCGGTCCGATTTTCTCGGATGGGCAAGAGATCCGCAACATCAAAACAATACGGTCAACAGAATTGTAATTATGAGAAATAGACTGATTCCAGCCCTAATTGAATTGCAAAATCATAATTCGGACGTTTTGACTTTAGTGGAAAATGAGATTTGGGATAAATGACCTATCAGCTTATCCTAATTTTACCCACTGTTTCAGTCATTTTAAAAGTAGCGTTAGAATCCTGTCCTTGATTATCTTGTTGGCCACGTTAATACTCTTGTAAATCAAAACCATTAGAAAATGAAAAAAATTGCGCTCTTCTTGGTTACGGTCATGTTTGCTTTCAGTTGTGTGGCACAGGAAACAAAGAAAGTTGGAAAAGAAGGAACTTATAGCGGTAATTTCAAGCATGGCAATTTTTCCGATACGATTTCCTTCGAAATCAAAAAAGATTCCTCCGACTGGAAAGTGTCCTTTACCAGTTTGGAACAGAATGCATTTCAGATTCCCTTGCGAAATGTTCAAGCAAACAGCGATTCAATACATTTTATGTTGCAAAGCGATCGATACACCTATAACTTCAAAAACAAATGGATCGATAATTATGCTGGATTGTCCGGATCTTTGGAAGTCAATTCGCTACTAGCAACCTATACTTTAAAGAGAGAAGTTATAAGCAAGATAGAAAGTATAAAATCCGAAGAAGTCATCTTTCAATCAAACGGCCTGAAAATTGGTGGAACCATATGGAAACCATCCCAACCGAATACTAATGCCATCGTATTTCTAACTTCTTCAGGAGGGGGTGATCGAAGTGGTTCGAGGGCAGAGGCCATCTATTTTGCCGACAAAGGATACACCACTTTTCATTATGACAAGCGGGGCACCGGCAACTCTGAAGGTAATTGGCAGGCAGCGACCATGGAAGAATTATTGTCGGACGATATGAATGCCATTGCCAATTTTTCGGAAGAAACCGGAATCCCTTTATTTAAAATCGGTATAAAGGGAAGTAGTCAGGGAGCGACTAAAGTCCCCTATATATTGAACGAGTTGCAAGAACTGAAATATGGTATTGCGGTCAGTTGCCCGGGCAGTACTTTAATGGAAAGTGACCTAAACGCGTGGAAGAACAACAATCCCGATATAAAAGAAGAAGGAGTGGAATTGCAAAGAAAAGTTTTCCGCCATATTGCTGGTGTCTTGAACAGGGCCGAGTTGGAAAAATCGATCGAGTCGGAAAAATCCAAACCTTGGTTTCAAAAAATTTGGATTCCGAATCTTGATGAAGTTCAGGTAGATTCGAAACTTTTATACAGTCCGATGCCCTTTTTTCAAAAAACCAAACAGCCTATTTTGGTTATTCAAGGAACTTTGGATGAGATAATTCCGGAAAAAAGCTACGAATTAATTTCATGCGCATTGAAAGAAGCAGGAAATGCAAATTACAAAGTCGTACAATTGAAGAATGCAGATCATTCGATGTATTATGTTGGGCAGACCGATTTTCCATATTGGGCTAAATTGCATGATGATTACCTGAAAACCATTAATGAATGGGTAGAAAATAAACCTGAATAGTTATAATGCTTTCGAACATTTAACTTTTATAAATATCCAAAAACGACTCCTACAAAACGGCCGTTTTAAGTGATTCTTTTTCCAAATCAGAGAATTTTTGTGAAGACTGACCCATTTGTGGTCTCTTTTAATAGCTTCATTAATTTACTTGTTCTTGGACAACACATTTAAAAAATAAATTTGAATTCCGACCCGAAATCTAGCGCCCGAAAGGGCGCTTTGTGTGGGAAATAAGGCAAATGTGCAATTAAGATCGGATTGACAAGATAAGAAAACTGTTAAGATAGAAGATTGGAAACTGGGGCAGCAAACAAGCATTTGGCATACTCGTAATGTGCGGTTGTTCTCTTTCAACTTTGTCGGAATCAGAATTTCTGACGTGTTAGAAATGAGATGGTCCGAGGTTAAAGATGGACGTCTGTTCTACACCATGAACAAAAATTAAAAAGCGGTCAGTCTTAAAATACCTCAAAAGGCGAAAAACATTGTTGGGCTATATAAAAAGAGACGTAAAGCCACGGGCGAACGCAAGGAAATTACCCGTCTGTCAATATACTGTCTTAGGGCAGGGTGCGTAACCAGTTGCGTTTTTCGGAATTCAAAACGTATTTTCCTTTCCTCAAGTTTGGCCGTAGCCGTAGAGGCGAATGAAATTTTTGGCAGGTGGTCAGTGTGCAGAGACTTTTCGAGGCATCGCAACGCTCCTGATACGTCCGTATGGTCATATTGCATCACTATGTTTCACAGAGGGCATAAAAAAAGGCCCCCGATTTCTCGGAAGCCCTTTGTTTGCTAGTAGCGGGGACTGGACTCGAACCAGCGACCTTCGGGTTATGAGCCCGACGAGCTACCTACTGCTCTACCCCGCGATGTAAACTATCTCACTTTGGTTGTTTGACCTTCGGGTAATGATCCCGACGAGATATCTTCTGCGTTTCTGACTGAAAAGCGGACAGCAAAGATACAACGGTTTTTTAGTTTAATCAAATTTGGCGGAAAAGATTATTTTTTAATCGCTGCGCTTTCAAAATCCCTAAATTCCATACCTTCGGCGTTTTGATTCTATGACCGCCATAAACGACTTTATTGCCTCGCTATTGCCGCTTACCGAGTGGCCCATGTTTCTGCTGCTTATCGGTGGCGGACTATTTCTGGTCTTCTATTCCAAATTCCTGCCGTATCGCTTTTTTGGGCATGCCATTGCGATTACGGCCGGAAAGTATGATGATAAAAACGCCGAGGGCGATGTGAGTTCGTTTCAGGCGCTCTCGTCCGCCGTGGCCGCTACGGTGGGTCTGGGCAATATATCCGGTGTTGCCATTGCGATTCATGATGGCGGTCCGGGGGTCGTATTTTGGATTTGGGCCACTGCCATTATCGGCATGTGCATCAAGTTTTATTCCTGTAGCTTGGCCATCATGTTCCGTACTACGGATCGGGATGGCAAATTGCAGGGCGGCCCTATGTTCTACATTACGAAAGGCCTGGGACCTAAAGCAAAACCACTAGCTATTTTCTTTGCGGTGTGTGGACTTTTTGGATTTCTAGGCGTGTTTACGGCCAACCAGTTTACGGAAACTTTTATGAGTGTGGTAGAGCCGTCGCGTACCCTGTTCGAGATGAGCGAAACCAATTGGAAGTGGAGCATAGGCCTTGTATTGGCCCTAATTACCTCGTTGGTGATTTTTGGCGGTCTCACCAAAATCGCCAATGTGGCCTCGGCTTTGGTACCGTTCATGGTAGGGGTGTATCTGATCGCGGTAATTATAGTTATGGTTCTCAACGCTTCGCAGATACTGCCTTCCCTAAAACTGATATTAACCGAAGCCTGGAATTTCAGATCCCTGGTCACCGGGGGATTTTGGGGGTTGGTCATTATCGGTATCCGCCGGGCCATGTTCTCGAACGAGGCCGGTTTGGGCAGCGCTCCGATGTACCATGGCCAGTCCAAAACGGATAATCCCATTAAGGAAGGCTTAGTGGCTATGCTGGGCCCCTTTATCGATACGATTTTGGTCTGTTCCTTTACGGCCATCGTCATCATTTTGAGCGGGGCCTACCTTGAAGATTCCAGTGGGATCGTGATGACCCTATCCGCTTTCGAGACCACGCTTTTTGGCTATGGTGACGACTTGTTGATGTTGATCGTTTCCGCCTTTGCCCTGTCCACTCTTTTCACCTATTCATATTATGGGGTCAAATGCCTTTCCTTTTTGACCACTCCCAAAATCGGAAAATTCTACAACTGGTACTTTGTTATTATGATCGTTTTTGCGGCGGTGGCCTCATTGAAACTGGTCAAGAACCTGATCGATCTTTCATACGCCTTAATGGTAATCCCCAATATGATTGCCGTACTTTTGTTGGCGCCGAAAGTGAACGCGGCGGCAAAGGACTATTTCCTAAAACTGAAATGAGAGATTACCGTACTTGGAAACAGTAATTACATCTGACCTATAAAAACAATTAAAATCAGCAGAGGAAACATGGGCGAACATAGAGCCGGCTTCGTAAATATCATCGGAAACCCCAATGTGGGCAAATCTACCTTGATGAATGCCTTTGTGGGTGAAAAACTTTCCATCATTACCTCAAAGGCACAGACCACCCGGCATCGAATTTTAGGAATTGTAAATGGGGATGATTTTCAGCTCATACTTTCGGATACCCCCGGCATCATCAAGCCAGCTTATGAACTACAGTCCAGTATGATGAATTTTGTCAAGTCCGCCTTCGAGGATGCCGATATATTACTTTACATGGTCGAGATTGGGGAAAAGGCCTTAAAGGACGAAAAATTTTTTGAAAGGATAAGGAACAGCAGCGTTCCTGTGCTACTTTTGCTGAACAAAATCGATACCGCCGACCAAGAACTCTTGGAAGCGCAGGTAGCATATTGGCAAGAACAGCTTCCTAACGTCGAACTGCATCCGATTTCCGCACTAACGGATTTCAACGTCAAAAATGTTTTCCAAAGGATTATCGAACTCCTTCCCGAAGCCCCTGCCTTCTATCCCAAGGACCAATTGACCGATAGGCCGGAGCGTTTTTTCGTCAATGAGACCATCCGCGAAAAAATCCTAATCCATTATAAAAAGGAAATTCCCTATGCCGTAGAGATCGAGACTGAGGAATTTTTGGAAGATGAGGATATCATCCGCATGCGGTCGGTCATTATGGTCGAACGCGACTCGCAAAAGGGAATCCTCATCGGACACAAGGGCAGTGCCCTGAAAAGGGTAGGGGTAGCGGCGAGAAAAGATCTCGAAAAATTCTTCGGCAAACAGGTCCATATCGAACTTTTCGTAAAGGTAAACAAGAATTGGAGGAGCGATGCCAAGCAGCTGAAGCGGTTTGGGTATAATGGGTGATGTAGTGTCGGGAGGCAGTTGCGGTTGATCGGCGTAGCTTGTAGCGAACAATGACAAATGGTTCAAAGTTCAATGGTGGGTTGTGGCATTTTTAAAGTTCGACCTTATTGCGAATCGCATTGAACCTTGAACAAACTTGCAATCGAGAGGCCGTCTTATCCATATATTTCTTTTACTTTTTAACTTCCATTATCCAGAAGCAAACAAGAAACACCGACTACCAAACAAAACCCATAAACTAATCAACATATAAACTAATAGACTTACTTTTGTCCCTCCAAAAAAACAAGAAATATGAGCGCTATCGTAGCTATTGTGGGACGGCCGAACGTAGGGAAATCCACTTTTTTTAACCGATTGATTCAGCGTCGGGAGGCCATTGTCGATGCCACAAGCGGGGTAACCCGTGACCGACACTACGGAAAGAGCGACTGGAACGGTCGGGAATTTTCCCTGATCGACACCGGCGGCTATGTCCTGGGCAGCGACGACGTTTTCGAACAGGAAATCGACAAACAGGTAGAACTGGCCATTGAAGAATCCGATGCCATCATTTTTATGGTGGACGTGGAAACGGGTGTGACCGGTATGGATGAAGATGTCGCCAAGCTGCTGCGACGTGTTGATAAACCGGTCTTTTTAGTCATCAACAAGGTCGATAACTCCCAGCGTGATGCAGATGCCGTGGAGTTCTATGCTTTGGGATTGGGAGAATATTATACTCTTTCCAGTATCAATGGCAGCGGAACGGGCGAGCTCTTGGACGCCCTTGTGGAAGTGCTACCGGAAAGAGAAAAGGACGATAGTGAATTGCCCCGGTTCGCCGTGGTCGGAAGGCCCAATGCCGGAAAATCCTCCTTTATCAACGCGCTACTCGGCAAGGAACGCTATATCGTTACCGATATCGCAGGCACTACCCGGGACAGTATGGACACGAAATACAACCGTTTCGGGTTCGATTTCAATCTGGTCGATACGGCGGGTATCCGTAGAAAGGCCAAGGTAAAGGAAGATCTTGAATTCTATTCAGTAATGCGCTCCGTACGGGCCATTGAGCATAGTGACGTATGTCTTCTACTTTTTGACGCTACCCGAGGTTTCGACGGACAAGTGGCGAATATTTTTTGGCTGGCCCAGCGCAATAACAAGGGAATCGTCATCTTGGTCAATAAATGGGACCTGGTCGAGGATAAAGAAACCAATACGATGAAGGCTTACACCCAGGCTATCAAAGAAATCATCGAACCTTTTGTGGACGTGCCCATTATCTTTATTTCCGCCTTGACCAAGCAGCGAATTTTTAAAGCCTTGGAAACGGCCGTTGCGGTCCACGAAAACCGCGCGAAGAAAGTAAAGACCCGCCAGCTCAACGATGTGATGCTGCCCATAATCCAGCACACCCCGCCGCCGGCGTATAAGGACAAGTACGTTAAGATTAAATATATCACCCAATTACCGACGCCCTATCCTCAATTTGCCTTCTTCTGCAACTTGCCCCAGTATGTGCGTGACCCCTATAAGCGTTTTTTGGAGAACAAATTGCGTGATAACTTCGATTTTACGGGCGTGCCGGTGACGATTTTTATGCGGAAGAAATAAGGGGATTCGGCACTTTTGACAAGGTGTTACCGGAAGCGTTCACCACTTTTTTACGTTTCCCGGAGGACAGAAGTGGAATGGCATCGACATAATGAACGTCTATTGTGGCTTCCGGCCCCAACGGAATCTTAAATGCTTCTATCAACTGCTGTTCACCATCAAAACTCGGCTCCACGTTTAGCTTGAATTCATAGGTTTGCGGCCCGTACTGAATAAACTGGAATTGTTTGATACCGGTAAATTCCTTCATCTTGTTAGTGAACAGAAATGAAGATATCGCCCGGCCTTCTGAATCGAAGACCATATCCATTTTCCGTCCCTCGATCCTTGACAAAACCGGGTACGACTGGTCGCCACAAACTACATTTTCATGAATACCCAAATCGCCGGTGTCATAGCGTATCATAGGCATGGCATGGTTGAAGAGATCGGTCACTACGATTCTGCCCAGCGTTCCGTCTTCTACCGGCACGTCTTTTTCCATATCTAGGATTTCAAAAACATAACTCGCCGTGTTTATAAGAAAATTTTTCCCGGAAAGGGGCGTTTGCTGCGCGAGTATTCCGTTTTCGTTGTTGGAATATCGGGAATATATGGGGCATTTGAAATGGCGTTGCACAGCCTCGGCAGTGGCATCTTCCAAAGCTTCCCCTATGGCCACTATAGAATTGACCTTCCCAAAATCAATTGTTTCTTTTCTTCTGTCGAGATAGTTGACGATGCGCTCGTAAGCCGAAGCATAACCAAGTAATGATTTCTCTCCCCCGCTTTGGGATATTGCCCTTACCAAATCGGGGATTTCTTCTTCGTTCAACCGCAATACATCAATGGGCGCAATATTTTGGATGAAATTCCCGATTTTTTTCTTGAAGCCCAAATCCCCCCATATACGCATAAAAAAAAGCCGGGCACCTATTTTATAACCCACTTTCTTTGTAAAGTACAGCGAATCTGCCCTATTTCGTTTTCGCTTGTCGCTATTTTGGAAAACCGAAAACGGAGTTCCGGTCGAGCCACTGGTAGTTACCTTGAACTTCTTTTTATCAGCGAATTTTTGGGACTGGAAATCTTCAAAATTCTCACGGATTATATTTTTATCCACAACGGGAAAGTGCTGTAAATGCGCTTCGGGGATGTCCGCATTTTTATAGAAAGCAACCGTATCCCGCGCATGCACTAGAAGGTCGTTCAAATGTTTTTTATGGCGCTTTTCTGAACTGTCAGATTTGGGATTCTCGTTAATTGCCTCTATATCATTGAAATAGTTGCCCACTTTTGAACCCCGTAATCCATCTAAGGACCAAAATATTTTACTTCTCAAGGTTGACGGCATAACATAATATATTAAATATGGAACTGCTTTTTAATTCCTATATCTTCACGGTAGCTCGGGGCCCGAAGTTTTAAGTTATAGGCCGGACTCAGGCAGCAAGATACTTATAAATCGATATATTTGAGTGTCGATATGACCGATGTTTTGGTCCATCCGATTAGGAAGATTACTTTGTATCTTTGATTCTAACTTCGCTCAGGTGGATAGGCTGGCGGCAAATTTTCATACTCAAAGTTCAGAAAACGCTTCAAATTTAAATTAAAATTGGCACTAATTAAAAAAATATGCATTTTAACAACCCGGAACGCATAAAGGTCTTTTTAAAAGATCCTGAAAAAAAGAATCCTTTTAGAATATGTTATGAAGTGCTTGTGTTATTGTTGACCAAGAAGGAGTTACCCATGTACTATTTCAAACATCTCTACAGAAAAGAAAATAAAAATTATAAGGATTATTTGGGTACCGAGGAGGCGGGCAAAATACATTCGAGCAAGAAACTGCACCGGCAAGAATTCGTTTGCCTTCTTCGCAATAAGCTCAATTTTGCCCTTTACTGTGAAAAAAACGGAATAGCCACACCCAAGTTGATCAGTCACAACTTTGGGAGAAATTTCTTTTTTAATCAAAATTTTGAGAAAATCTCCGATAAAAAGGATATGATAAATTTTTTCAAGGAAGTTTTTAAGACTACTGGTTCAAAATCCCTCTTTATGAGACCATTTGCGCTGAACGGCGGAAGGGGGTGTTTCAGATTGGACCGTGACGATTTGGAACAAAAAATAGATATTGAATATGGGCACATGATTGAAGGAGGTTACACCCACACCGAGATAGTTACGCAACATGATTTGATCAATGCCATACATGCGAAATCGATAAATACCATAAGAATTCTCACGTTTCGAGACGATGGAAAAATTCACGCCCTGCCTGTCTTCCTAAGAGTGGGTATCGGGGAAAGTGTGGTCGATAATGCAGCCTCTGGGGGTATATTTATAGGAATAAACCAAGAAACAGGCACTCTGAAACCACTGGCTTACCGTAGCATGAAGTTTGGAGGAGAAAGAATTCTAAGGCATCCCGACAGTGGCTTTCGATTTGAGGGCTTTCAGATTCCATTTTTTCGGGAGGCTTGTGAAATGGCCGTAACTGCGACCAATCACATCCCGGATGTTTTTATAGGTTGGGATATTGCAATCACTCCCGAAGGACCCACCATTATAGAAGGCAACGACCGACCGGATATGTTCGGATCCGATGTGGCCTACGGGGGAATCCTGCAAAATCCGGTAATACGAAAAGTGCTTTCCCAAGCTTAACCTAGGATAAGCATTTGAGCCCTGGGTAGCCGGTTTCAAAAAATTTTATAGGAGGGGAGTGGATGTATAATCTTTTGTTAACGACCAACTAACCCTTTAGGTGCTATTGTATTTTAGTCCGGCCATATCTACTAACCCTATTACCAAACCTCCTCCATGTCCAAAGTCTTACCGAGAGTCCTTCTCTGTATTTTTCTATGTTCCATTGCTAGCGCACAAGAGTTCAAAATAACCGGTACCGTGGTCGATTCCCTTTCCGAACAGCCATTGGATGCTACTACCATCTATGCCGAATCTCCACGGGATAGTTCCTTGATCGCCTACACGATTTCCGGCGGGGACGGTTTTTTTGAACTGGAAGACCGGGCGAACCTAAAGCAACTGAACCTTTTCTTTTCCTTTACCGGTTACAAGACCTTACGGATGAAAGTGGATTTAAAACCGCTCATAAAACTGGGGACGGTGCAAATGGAACAACAGGCACAAGAGCTGCAAGGGGTCAATGTGGTAGGCGAGCGGGTGCCGATTACGGTCAAAAAGGATACCATGGAATTCAATGCGGATTCCTTCAAGACTAGGCCCGATGCCACGGTCGAGGAGGTGCTTAAGAAGCTGCCCGGGGTGCAGGTCGATAGCGATGGCAAGATTACGGTAAACGGCAAGGAAGTGAACAAAGTCTTGGTCAACGGACAGGTTTTTTTTAGCAACGATCCGAAGGTGGCTACCAAAAGCCTTCCCAAAGAAGTGATCGATAAGATACAAATCACCGATACCAAGACCAAGGCCCAAGAGTTTACCGGCGAGGAAGGTGACGGGGAGAACAAGACCATCAACTTGACCATCAAAAAGGATAAGAACAAAGGCTATATCGGTAGAATGGCGGCCGGATACGGCACCGATGATAGGTATCAGGTGAACGGATTATTAAATTACTTTAACGATAAAGAACGAATCAGTGCCATTGCCAGTTCGAACAACATCAATAATTCCGGCTTTTCCTTTGACGAAATCTACGATATGGTCGGTAACACGCGGGGCGGATACGACGGTGCGAGGGAGGCCGGCCTGATCAATAACTTTGGGAACGGAATTACCACTTCCTCGAATCTCGGAGCCAGCTATGCCAACGCCGAAAAAGGCGAGTACGAAATCGATGGCAATTACTTTTTCGGCTATAGCGATTCTTTTAACGACCAAAAGACCAGCAGGGAGAACATTCTGCCCGATCGAAGGTATTTTTCGGAAAACGAAAGTAATTTTAGGGGTTCGACCAATTCCAACCGGGGCGCTGCCAACTTGGAATTCGATATTGACTCGACCCTAAGAATTTCCGTAGAGCCTTCCATGAGCGTCAACCGTACCGATTCTCGGCGCAGCAACACATCCTCCACGACCAGCGAGGAGGGCGAACTGATCAACCGGAACGATAGAACACGAACAGAGGACGGCTTTCAAAGGAATTTTTCCAATCGCTTCAATCTCATTAAAAAATTCGACACCCTGGGCAGGTTCGTAAGCTTTACATTTTCCAATACCAATACCGAAAATAATAGTACGTCCAACCTCAATTCCCTTAGGGAAGTTTTCGGGGACAATCCCGATGAGCAGCTTTTAGACCAGCTATCTGACATCAGCGATAAAAGAAATTCCTATCAATTGGAAGTCGACTATAGACAGCCCCTGATGGAGAAATGGTTCTTGGATCTGGGCTATGAATATACCAACGATGATAGGGACAACTCCAAAGCTGTAATGGATTTTGATATGGCGGACAACGGGTACACTTCTTTCAACGATGCCCTGAGTTCCGATTTTAATTTCAAGAGCCTACAGCACACCCCCTCCCTAGGTATCCGCAGAAGAGGTGAAAAACTGAGTGTACGATTTGGGGCTTATTATACATTTACCCACTTGAACAACCGTGATTTTTTACAGAATACCTCATTTTCAAGATCCTATAAAAACATGCTTTTTAGGGGTCGATTACGCTATACCCTCGGTAAAAACAAGCGATTTTATATACGGTATAGCAAAAGACTCGATTTGCCTTCCCTCAATCAATTGCAACCGGTGCCCAATGTGAACGACCCTTTGAACGTGGTTATCGGCAATCCCGATCTTTCTCCTGAGGTTGATCATGGTTTCAGTTTTAATTATAACGATTATAATTGGAAGGAACGTACTGGGATCTACGTGTATTCGAATATCGATATAGAAAGGAACCGGGTCTCGGCCGTATCGACCACCGATGAGAATTTTTTAAGAACGACCCGGTTTACCAATGTTGACGGCAATTACAACGGATATGCCGGTTTTGGGTATTCCAAAGAAATAAAAAAGGACAGCCTGTTCTCTGCCAAGTTCAACCTGCGGCCCGGACTCAATTTTGGGCGACAGGTTAGCTTTACCAATGGCGTAGAGCTGAAGGCCAAGAGTTTCGACGTATCCCCCAACTTTTCCACCACTCTCAATTATAGGGAATGGGTTGAATTTGAACCTGGCTATGGAATTTCCTTTAATAGCACTAAATACAATCTTACAACCATCGAGGATGTCAAGTACACTTCCCAAAACCTCAACCTAAGATTGACCACTTACTGGCCCGAAAACCTTGTTTTCGGCAACGATATCCGATATACCTACAACGGCAATGTCGGGCCGGGTTTTAGAAAGGATGCGCTGTTTTGGAACATGAGCCTAGGGCCTAGATATCCTGAGGAAGAAGGCCACTATAAAAATTTCGGCCTACGACCTGTTGAACCAGAATACCAATACCCGAAGGACCACCGGCGAAGATTTTATTCAGGATTTTCAGGGTACCGTACTGCAACGCTATTTTATGGGAAGCTTCACCTATAAATTCGATCAGTTCGGTGGGAAAAAGAATAGAAGGAACCGGTTCGATTAGCATATACACTGACCGCTGAACCTACCACCCTCCAGAAGCACCACCTCCGCCAAAGCCACCCCCTCCGAAGCCACCACTGAAACCGCCGCCCCCTCCGAAGCCGCCACCACCACCACTACCAAAGCCGCCGGAACCGCCACTGCGTCCCATATTGCTAAGAATGATCATGTCCCAAATATTGAATCCGCCGGAGCGTCTTCCCCCGTTTTTGCCGCCGCCCCTACGGTTTTTTCGGGATAGGATGATGAGGATAACAAAGAAGATGATGACAGGGAGTATGGAACGGAAGGGAAAACCGCCCCCGTTGTTGTCGAACGTGCGGTCTTCGTCGAATTGTCCGGTCAATACCTGAAATATCGCATCGGCACCGTCGTTTAAACCGCCGTAGTAGTTATCCTGTTTGAATTGGGGAAGAATAATGTTCTCGATAATCCGTTTAGACATCGCATCGGTCAGATTGCTTTCCGTTCCGTAGCCTGTATTGATGGCGATACGACGGTCGTCCCGGGCCAGTATCACTAATACCCCATTGTCCTTATCCGCTTGGCCGATACCCCATTTTTGGCCCCATTGTGCCCCTAGGTAATTGATGTCCTCTCCTTCCGTAGAGCTGATGATGGCCACCACGATTTGTGTCGAGGTACTATCCGAATAGCGGATCAGCTTTTGCTCCAAAGCCTTTTCCTGTCCCTCGGGCAGCAAATCGATATAGTCGTAAACGCTGGTCTCTTCCTGGGGCTTATCGGGAATCTGGTACTGGGCAAAAACACATCCGCAGACCAAAAGGAATGCCGCAAAAAAACTAGCCTTTAGAAACTTCATCGCTCAATTCGTTTACATCGCCCTGTTGATAAGGAAAATGGGTCTGTAGTTCCTTTCCGGCCTTCAATATGCCGTCGATAATACCTTGTTTGAAGTTGTTCTTCTTGAACTGTGACTGAATGGCATCGCGGGTGGAGTCCCAAAAACCTATCGGGCACTGCTTTGTCGATGCCACGGTCGCCGTAGATGGCGAATTTTCTGTCGTTGACCGCCACATATATGAGCACGCCGTTTTCTTCTTTGGTGTTGCCCATTTTCAAGGCTTGGAACACCTCTTTGGCCCGATCGATAGGGGCAATTTGGGCATGGGCTTCTATATGGATACGGATTTCTCCCGAAGTGTTTTTTTCGGCCTCGCGGATGGCCTGTATGATATCTTGCTCTTCCTCGGTCGATAAAAAGTCCTCAGTTCTGGACATAGAAATGAGTTTAAAAAATTATTTAAAATCGAAATCTACATCCGGCGCGTTTTCGGAACCGGGATCCGCCGTGTAGCGGGCCATTTCTTCGAAGCCGAACATATCGGCCAAGAGCTTCCCGGGGAATTTGGTCGTGTGTATGTCGTATTCGTTGACCTTTTCGTTGAAACGGTCGCGGGCTACGTTAATGCGGTTTTCGGTACCTTCCAATTGCGATTGCAGTTCCAAAAAATTCTGGTTCGCCTTCAGTTCGGGGTAGCGTTCCACCACGACCATCAATCTGCTCAATGCGCCTGTGAGTCCGCTTTGGGCCTGTTGAAAGGCTTCCATATTTTCCGGTGTCAGATTGTCTGCGTCGATGTTCGTCGATGTGGCTTTGGCCCTTGCCTCGATTACGTCGGTCAAAGTACCCCGCTCGAAATCGGCAGCGCCCTGTACCGTCTTCACGAGGTTTCCGATCAGATCGTTTCTCCGTTGATAGGCACTTTCGACGTTCGACCAGGCCGTTTTGGCATCGGCCTCCAGTTCGACGGCGGTGTTATTAAAGCCAACGGCCCAACGATAGAGGCCAAAAGCGATGACGACGATGACAATGAGTGCAATTAATCCTTTTTTCATGATGTGTGTTATTGTATTACAAGGTTGTTTGTTGTGTGGTTCAAAGTTAATAAGATCGGCTGTGTCGAAATACTACTCCCGCTTCGAATATTTGACAAAGTTAAAGGACAAAGGCGTGTACATATCGTCCGCCCTCTCGCACCCTCCCCTCAGAGTTGTTCCTTGATTTTCACCAATTCTGCCTTCACCCGCTCCAATTTGTCGATGATTTCAAATTTATCGAGCGTTTTTTGTCGGTTTTCCTTTAAATGGGTTTTGGCCCCTTCAAGGGTAAATCCACGTTCTTTGACCAGGTGGAATATGAGTTTAAGGTTATCGATATCCTCCGGGGTGAATTTCCGGTTTCCCTTGGCATTTTTTTTAGGTTTCAGGGCGTCGAACTCCTTTTCCCAAAACCGGATCAGCGAGGTATTGACATCGAAGGCCCGGGCGACCTCGCCGATGCCATAATAGCGTTTTTCGGGAAGTTCTATCTGCATGTTAGAGGCTGTTTTGGATGATGAGGTTGGAATTTGTATAGGTCATTTTTTATGCCATTAACTCAAATATTCTAGGATTACCTGGTTCCGCTAAACCATTGTAACCGTACCGATGAAAAGCCCGGAACATTGCACCTGGCAACGGGCGCCAGCTGGCGTATGGGCGCAATAGGTTATTAAATAATCGACAAAATTCAAAATAGCCTTTTAATCCAGGGATTGGTTTTCCTGCTGGGCGTGTTTCAGCATATTCTCGAATTCTTTGGCGCTCAAACTTCCGTAATAGAAATTGATGGGGTTGATGCGCTCTTCGTCCTTCCACACCTCGTAGTGTACGTGCGGCCCTTCCGATCTTCCCGTACTGCCGACGAAACCGATCAAATCCCCGCGCTTGACCTTTTGGCCCCTTTTCACGTTGTATTCGCTCATATGGCCGTAAAGGGTCATGTATCCATATCCGTGATCGATACGGATGTGTTTGCCGTAACCGGACGAATTATTGTCCGCGCGAGTCACTTTACCATCCCCGGTGGCGTATATAGGTGTTCCTTTTGCGGCCGAGAAATCCATGCCCCGGTGCATTTTTCGGGCTTTGGTAAACGGATCGGTACGCCAGCCGTAGCCGGAGGCCATATGTTTCAAGTCTTCATTGCGTACGGGCTGTATGGCGGGAATGGCCATCAAGAGCTTTTCCTTTTCCTCCGCCAGTTCGCTAATTTCGTCAAGGGATTTGGACTGAATGGCCATCTGTTTTTTGATGATATCGAGCCGTTTGGTAGTAGCGATTACCATTTCGGAATTATTGAAGCCTTCCAGCGATTTGTAGCGGTTGACTCCACCAAATCCGGCACGTCGCTGCTCTTCAGGTATGGGATTGGCCTCGAAGTACAGCCGGTAGATATTATTGTCGCGATCCTCTATATTGGCCAGAACATCCTCCATCTGGCCCATTTTACGGTTCAATAGGTCGAACTGCAGCTCGTAATTGTTTACTTCGCGCCGGAGTGAAAGTTCTTGGGGCGTATTGATAAGATCGGTGTTCATCAAGAGAACGAGGGCCAACAGGCCGAATAGAAAAGAGCCCAAAATAAACAGGGCAATATTACGATAGCGCCGCGATTTTTTCGGCTCTATTTTCCGGTACGAAAGCGTATCGGGATCGTAATAGTACTTTACCTTTGACATAATTGTTATTATACTCCCACCGTTTATAAATTCAGGTTTATGTATCTTTTCCCGCCCGTTCGGCAGGAAGTTTTCCCCCTGTACCGGCGTTACAATTCAAGACAGCAGCTGTGGCTATGATTGAAAATGTTGCCCCTATCTTCAGACAGCCAGGTTGGCAA
Organism: uncultured Flavobacteriaceae bacterium; assembly: GCA_963764285.1. Taxonomy (GTDB): domain Bacteria; phylum Bacteroidota; class Bacteroidia; order Flavobacteriales; family Flavobacteriaceae; genus Pricia. The sequence continues at coordinate 56,470 of CAVXSA010000005.1, read as the reverse complement.
AGAAAAAAATAGATATCCAAATTCCCCAAATTTCCAAATGGGATAAGTATATCCTATTTTTGTAGTGTTTACAGTTGAAACAAATATAAAAATTGTTTCTCTTAAAACGCTAAAATTTGTAAAAGCTTATACCATTCTATGACTTCAAAGGAGATACGAGCAGAATTCCTTAACTTTTTTAAGGAAAAGGGCCACAAAATTGTACCCTCGGCCCCTATGGTCATGAAGGACGATCCCACCTTACTTTTCGTCAATGCCGGTATGAACCCGTTCAAGGAGTTCTTTTTGGGAAACAGCCTGGCCAAGAATCCCCGCGTTACCGACACCCAAAAATGTCTCCGGGTTAGCGGTAAGCACAACGACCTCGAGGAAGTCGGAAAGGATACCTACCACCACACGATGTTCGAGATGCTGGGGAATTGGAGCTTTGGCGATTATTTTAAGGAAGAGGCTATCCATTGGGCCTGGCAACTTCTTACCGAGGTTTTCAAAGTAGATAAGACTAGTCTCTATGTTTCCGTCTTTGAGGGAAGCGCGGCCGAGGGTCTGGAGATGGACAAGGAAGCCTTTGACCTTTGGAAAGCCATCGTACCCGAAGATCGCATCCTTCTGGGCAATAAAAAGGATAATTTTTGGGAAATGGGCGATCAAGGTCCCTGTGGCCCCTGTTCCGAAATCCATGTAGATATCCGCTCGGATGAACAAAAGGCGAAGATTTCCGGGGCATCCTTAGTCAATCGAGACCATCCGCAGGTGGTCGAGATCTGGAACCTGGTTTTTATGCAGTACAACCGTAAGGCCGATGGCAAGTTGGAATCCCTTCCTGCCAAACATGTTGATACGGGTATGGGTTTCGAGCGACTGTGCATGGTCTTGCAGGGTAAAAAGTCGAACTATGATACCGATTTGTTTACGCCGATTATACGCGAAATAGAGCAGATAACCCATATCCCATACGGAAAACAGGAAGAAATGGACATCGCCATTCGGGTAGTTTCGGATCATATCCGAGCCGTATCCTTTTCGATTGCTGATGGGCAGCTGCCCAGCAATAGCGGGGCGGGATATGTCATTCGCAGAATTTTGCGTCGTGCCGTGCGCTACGGCTTTACGTTTTTAAATACCAAGGGCCCATTTATGTTCCGGCTGGTCAAGGTGCTGGCCGATACCATGGGGGATGCCTTTCCCGAGTTGAAAGAGCAGCGGCAGTTGATCGAGAATGTTATCAAGGAAGAGGAACATTCCTTTTTGAATACTCTGGAACAGGGTCTCGTTTTGTTAGATCAGGTAGTCGCAGACACCAAGCGAAAGGAAGTTGATGGCAGAAAGGCCTTTGAACTCTATGATACCTACGGCTTTCCCGGTGGACCTTACCGCCCTGATTTTGGACGAAAAGGGATATACCTTAGATGAAAAAGGCTTTCAAAGGGCAATGCAAGAACAGAAAGACCGCTCAAAATCCGCCTCAAAGACCACCAAGGAAGACTGGACGGTGCTGTCCGACGATTCCGAACAGGAATTCGTGGGCTACGATGCCTTGGAAGCCGATGTCCATTTGGTGAAATACCGTAAAATAACTTCCAAAAAGGAAGGTGAGCAGTACCAGCTCGTTTTCAATTTGACCCCCTTTTATCCCAGAAGGGGGTGGACAAATTGGGGATAAGGGGTATTTAGAGGCCCCCGATGGCGATGCTATCTATATTGTGGATACCAAAAAAGAGAACAACGAAATCGTCCATTTTACCACAAGCCTTCCCAAACATCCGAAGGAAACCTTTAAAGCCGTGGTCGATAGTGAGCAACGTCGGCGTACCGAAGCCAACCATACCGCGACCCATTTACTACATCAGGCCCTGCGGGAAGTTTTGGGGCCCCATGTCGAGCAAAAAGGCTCGGCGGTACACTCCAAATACTTGCGTTTCGATTTTTCCCACTTTGCGAAGATGACCGATAACGAACTGCAAGCCGTCGAGCATTTTGTCAATGCCCGTATTGTCGGGGCAACTCCCTTGCGAGGAAAATAGGAATGTACCGCGGGAAATGGCCTTGGAGCAAGGGGCCATGGCCCTTTTCGGGGAAAAATACGGCGATGCGGTACGGACCGTCCGTTTCGGGAAGTCCATCGAGCTCTGTGGCGGTACCCATGTCAAGAATACCGGTGATATCTGGTATTTTAAGATCCGCTCCGAGGGCGCCGTAGCAGCGGGCATCCGACGAATCGAAGCGATTACCTCCGATGCGGTCAGGGAGTTTTATGAGGATAACGACCGCCAGCTGTCCGAAATCAAGCAAAAACTGAACCATCCCCAAGACCCGGTCAAAGCGGTGGAATCGTTGCAGGAGGAGAACGCTAAACTAAAAAAAGAGGTTGAAAACCTGATAAGGGACAAGGCCAAAAATCTGAAAGGGGAATTACAGAACGAACTTGAGGATATTCACGGTATCCAATTTCTGGCCAAAAAAGTCGATCTGGATGCGGGGGGAATCAAAGACCTGTGTTTTGAAATGGGTAAGAACCAAGATAAGCTTTTTCTAATGTTCGGTACCGAGCAGAACGGCAAGGCCCTGCTATCTTGCTACATCTCCAAAAAGCTGGTCGCCGAAAAGGACCTGAATGCCGGAAACATTGTCCGCGAACTCGGAAAGTATATTCAAGGAGGTGGTGGCGGACAGCCGTTTTTTGCAACGGCCGGTGGCAAGAATCCGGGCGGGATTGAACAGGCGTTAGGGAAGGCGAGGGGATATGTAGAGTAGCTAGAAGATGAACTTTACAATCAAGGAGGCCCTGTGAGATTTGGAGCCTAGCGGCAAAAACAAACCTTCAACCAACTCCGTCGGAAATGGCGGATCACCCATCTTGCAGGTTCAAATTAGAATTTCAAATGAAACTCCAAACCCAGATCCCCCTGAAAAAAGCCGACCATCAAATCGACTACAACAGTCGATTACTGCTGCTAGGGTCTTGCTTTGTTGAAAATATGGGCAAAAAGCTCGATTATTTTAAATTTCGACAGCTTCAAAATCCGTTCGGCATCCTTTTTCAACCCTTGGCGATTGAAAAATTGGTTGAAAAGGCCATCCTACACGATTCCTATTCCCAAACCGATATTTTCTTTTACAACGAACGCTGGCACTGCTTCGATGCGCATTCCACACTGAGTGGCACATCCAAAGAAAACCTGCTCAAAAAGCTGAACGACGGGCTCGCAACCACCCGAAAACAGATCAATACCGCATCGCATATTATCATTACGCTGGGCACCGCGTGGGCCTACCGTCATTTGGCATCCGGTAATATCGTGGCCAATTGCCATAAAATAGCGCAAAAGGAATTTTCGAAGGAACTGCTTTCCGCAGATGACCTCACAATGAGTTTGAAGAAGACCATCAAACTCGTACATATCGATTAATCGGCACATCCAATTTATTTTTACGGTTTCACCGGTTCGCCATGTAAAGGATGGGTTTATGGAAAACCAGCGTAGCAAGGCGCATCTCATATCGGCGGTGCATAATGTTCTAACGGATGGGGGCACCTCGAGCTCGCCTCCGCCTACGCCTAGCCCTTGCGCTTCGTACTTTCCTTCCTACGAGCTTATGATGGACGAACTCCGCGACTACCGCTTTTATGAGCGGGATATGGTCCATCCCAACTCCCTGGCCATCGACTATATCTGGGAAAAGTTTAGACAGGTCTGGATTTCAGAAGAAGCGTATCCCACGATGGAGAAAGTAAACGATATACAAAAAGGATTGCAGCACCGCCCATTCAACCCCGGTTCGGAGCAACATCGAAAATTCAGGAAATCGCTGGAAGCCAAAGTCGAAACCATTCAAAAGGAATATCCTTTTATGACGTTTTTAGATTTGGGATAGGAGACGTGCAACAGAGATTTGAGAGGCGGGAATCCTAAAGCAAAAACTCGAATTTCCAAGGGGCAGGAGTATAAACTATACCATCCTGTCAAAGACGGTAGAAAATTGTATTTTTAAAAACAAAAGCTAGAATCGATGAAAGTTTCCTTTAGAACAAAAGAGGAAAGCAAGCTTCAGCAGCAGGCAGAATTTTTGAAACTTAAACCTGTCGAACGTATCTATGCTTTTTTGGACTTGATGTACCGGTTAAAGGATTATCCTACCAAGGCCGCGCCTAAAAACAAGGATAATTTTTTGATAGAAATAACCTCCGAAGAGTTTTGAAGCGATGGCAAGATAAAATAGAGGGCTTTATTAGGCTCTGCAATGCCCATGATGTTAGAATGTTGATGGTCGGTGGCGGCGCAGTCAATTTTTACGGGTATCAGCGGCATTCTGCCGATGTTGACTTTTGGATTGACATGAGTCCTAAAAACTTGGAAAAACTTTTGAGTGTATTTCACGAAATGGATTATGACCTGGAAGATTTTCCCGAAGAGGTGAAACAAAAAAGACAGAATATTTCGGTCAAATTTTCGCCCTTGGATTTGGATCTTGAACTGATCACCAATTTTTCGGTAAACAAATCGTTCGACAGGGCCTATGGAGATTCGAAAATAGTTTCAAGAGAGGATGATCCAGAATTAAAGTGGCACATTCTATCGTTTGATGACTTGATTACGAGCAAAATAAAATCAGGTCGTCCGAAAGATTTATTGGACGTACAAGAACTGCAACAGCGAAAAATTGGAAATGGGGAGGTCTAATCCCTTATATCTTCCTATTTTATGATGGGCAAGAATGACTCCTGATTTAGTTCCCGGTTTCCGCCATAACTTGATGTCATGAAAAAAATCTTGATCGGTGTTCTTATTACTTTGGCGGCGGTGCTTGTTTACCGTTCCTGTTCCGATGATAATGAGGAGAAGTCCATCCTTCAGGAAAACTCCATGCTCATTCAGCAGCAGATCGAGAACGTCTCCAAGCTGATCGTGACGGAAGGTCATTTTGCAGAGGTCTATAATTATAAGGATTCAAAAGCGGTTTTTGGTCCTCTGGTATCGGCCCATAAAAAGGCTCTAGTTGTTGTAAATGCCGATGTTACCGTGGCTTACGATCTGTCGCAAAATCGATTTTGAGGTCGATAGGGAGGCCAAGATGCTGCGAATCAAAAGTATTCCAGATCCCGAGATCAAGATCAGTCCCGATTTTGAATATTACGACGTGACATCCGATTACCTGAATCTTTTCGACGCCTCGGATTATAACAAGATCAAAAAGAACGTGAACGCCTCTTTGATGAAAAAGGTCAACCGATCTTCCCTACTAAAGAACGCCCAAAACCGCCTGATCAGCGAACTTCAGAAGTTTTATATCTTGACCCATTCGATGGGGTGGGGGTTGGAATATGAGGGTCAGACCGTCGAAGGGGATTTAGGGAGTGTGCAGGATTTTTTTATAAAGGACTAGCACGCTGCGGATCGTGACTGACTTTGCCTGATTTTATGGACCTTAATTTTAAAAGCCGGCCCGGAATTTCGATTTGAAGTTCTAGATTCTACGGCGCTTGATGTTTGCTTTCCAAAATATGGAATAGCTGGAAACCATGCCAAGCTTTTGCCTACGGAGCCCTATTCAATGTATTTTTTCGTCCACTCAATATACCGCTCCCAATCGTAATCGGTAACATCGTGCTTTCCGGTGCGCACGTGGTAGGCTACCGTATGTTGGATAGGGGAATTAATTGCGGGCATGGTGTCATCGGTAATACCTTCCTTGCCATATAATCCGTAAACGGGAGTGGCATTAAAAGCTCCTAGAAACTCCCCTTTCGGATCGGACCATCGGTCTCCTTCGGCACTGGCGACGTACAAGGGCCGTGGCGCGATCAAGGCAAGCAATTCATGTTGGTCCACCGGCAAGGCTTTTTCGTTCTCATTATATTCGGTAAAGTTGTCGCAGAACCAATGGGGAAAGCTTTCGTTGATGCGGGCGATGGTCTCCCCGAATTTTCGTTTGGAGAGTGCCGCCCCGCCGCAACCGGATTCGTTGCTGATCACCCCGGCAAAACGGGTATCGCTGGCGCCGGCCCAAAGCGCGGCTTTTCCTAGGCGCGAATGGCCGAATGCGATAACACGGGCGGCATCGACGTCGGAGTCCGTTTCCAGATAATCGAGTGCCCGGCCCATGGCAAAGGCCCATGCGGCTATACTGCCCCATTCGTTTTTCTTCGGCCTTTCTTGGTCGCCCTTATAGAACAGGCTGTGCAGGCCATTGGAGAAATCGTCCTTGTCGGGATCGACCTCCCCGTAGTACATCGAAGCGAGTCCGAAACCGGCATCTATCATTTTTTCGATGGCCCATCGGTTAGTACGCACCCCGCGGGATGCCTCGGTAGGCCTGTGGTCGGTAATTCCAAATTCCTCGTTGTCCATCGTCCATGCGTTTGGAACGATCACATTTTTGTCATCCGTGATGGTATGGTTCCCATAAAAGTTATAGCCGAGAAAAACGGGGGCGGGCCTTCCGGTTTTGGGCAGATAAAGGAGTATGTTGATGGGGAGGGACTTCCCATTTTTGAATAGTGTGGCCTTCACCTGTTTACGTACGGCTTTGCCATCCAAAGCATTGGCGGACTTCTCGACCAATTTGAAGGATAGGCTATCCAGTTTTCCGGGTACTTTCCCATAAACCTTCTCTTCAAAAAAATCATAAAGTTCGGGTCGACGTAGATCTTCCCATTGCGAAGTTTCTGTAATGTTTTTGCCGTCAAACGTGGTCAATGGATCCGGAACCTGAAAATCAGGGACTTTATTTTCATCGTAATTGGGTTCGAATTGTGCGGTAGCCATAAAGATGGGATGAACAAGGAGGATACAGAATATTATTTTTTTCATGGATGAAAGATAAGGAAAAAGGTCAAAAAGAACGGAGGTCATTGCAGATTGTTAACCCACCAAACTCCCCTCGACCAATGCCAGACCGTCATCGATCAAGTGCCCGACTTTGGGATTTTTTCGTTTGACAACCTCCAAATGGGCAGCGACTTCTTCTGCAAAATCGCTGTCGCCGTTGGTCTTGGCCAGTTCGAACAGTTCAACGGGCAATAGCCAGTCGTTCGGGTATTGATTTTTTAAGGCTTCGAAAATTTGGTGTCTTGAAATGGTGGTGTTCTTATGTTCCCGAAAATGACGTATCTGTTCGTAATATTTTTCAAGTTGGGTCTGCTGCTCCGAGGTTTTGTTTTTTAAAGTCTTTGATGAAATTTTATGCGTTACCAGGTCAAAGCTATTGACATCGGCGGGACCGTTAAAGGCCGATACTATGTTTTCACCCACGGCCATGCTGTACGACCCATTTTTGGATTCAAAAAGCATGTTATCTTTATAGAACACGGTACAGTTTTTAAAGGTGACCAGAATAATTTCTCCGCTGAGGTTACGGGTGCCGGTGATAATCTCCCCGGAAACTTTGATATCCCCTTCGAATTCGAGGGAGACGGTCTGTCCTTCATAAATCTTATACGCCTTTAAATCGCGTGGGCTCATATCTTCTATGGCCAAATTGATTCCTTTCAATTTCCCGACGGGCGATCCAAAACCGGTAGCGTGCTGTTTGGTGCTATGGCCTACCAATTCTTTTTCGCGATACGAGAGGGCCGTCTTGCCTTTGGTCTGGAAATAAACGGGCTTCCCTTTGTGCGCAATAACATTCTCAAAACTCCCCGATACCTGCAGGCCTGTACTCAATTCTATGCTACCGAGTTCTTTGGAGTCGATGAGTTTTTGAACTCCTGCCAGTCCTCCCGTGCGAAGGGCCATGGTATTGGCAAAATCCTCCAACACCTGGCTCAAAAACGCAAAGTCGGGAGTTACAAAAAGTTGCGGTTGGGGTTGGGTGATATCGAAGGAGGTATAGGCCGCGTCGATGGAATAGGGCACCTTTTTGACCTTATCTTTCATGCACCAGGCACTCTCGCCGATCGAGGAAAGCAGTCCCGCCCCATATATTTTAGGATTTTCAGGGGAGCCTATGAGCCCGTATTCCACCGTCCACCAGTGCAGGTTGCGGATCAGGGCGATTTCGCTGGGTTCGCCCATGTTTTGTTGCAGTTCTTCGATACGGTTTTGCGCGGCATCGATTTCATTCTGCGGTGTTCCGGCCGCCTCTTTGATAATGGACAGGTGCCGCACCGCCTCGTACAGTTCGAAATCCTTGGCATTGGAAATGGCCTTGGAACCGATTTCCCCGAACCGGCGCAGGTATTCCGCATATTCGGGATTGGCGATGATCGGCGCGTGACCGGCACCTTCGTGGATAATATCTGGGGCGGGGGTATATTCGATATGATCCAATTGGCGAATATCCGAGGCGATGACCAATACGTTGTAGGCCTGGAATTCCATAAAGGCAGAAGGGGGAATAAAACCGTCAACGGCTACGGCGGCCCAACCGATTTCTTTGAGAATACGGTTCATGCCGTACATATTGGGAATATGGTCGATGGAAATCCCCGTTTTTTCCAGTCCGCTCCAAATAGGATTCATGCGCGACCTTATGGAGATAGTCCACATTTTTGCGCATCACGTATCGCCATACGGCCTGGTCTATGGCCGAGTAGTCCCCATAATTCTGGGGCTTGATGTACTGCCGAAGGTGTTCGGGCAGTTTATCGAGAACGGGATTGCTTTTGTAGGGCATGACAACGTGTGGCTTCCTATAAATTTACGAAAAAGGAAGAGGATTGGGGTCAAAAAGAGGGGAGGAGCAGAAGAAGGACGGGCAACTTTTTGCTCTCTAGCGAACATTAAACGTTCCTTGACTGTTGGAGGGCTTTTTTAAAGGGCATAGCAGAGCTATGGAAGGATAAAAAGAATGGGGTGTATGAGGTCAATTTTATGGGCGATGGGAAAAGTTTAAATGAGTTCTAAAAAAAACCCGTCATTTTTGAATGACGGGTCGATTCTTTCAGTGAAATAAAGTTCAAATGCCAGTCCTTAGCCTTATCTCGCCGCTACTTGGTTCGGCGGATACTGCATCAATATCTCCGATACGAACTCGCGGATGCGTTCCTCTTTCTTGGCCATATTTTCAATGTTGCCGAGGTTGCCCACGCCTTTGCCTTGCCAGACCAGTTCTTTACTATTGGCATCGATTAAATCAATATACAGGGAGCCTTCGGTTCGGCTGCTAACATAATTGCCACCGTAGCCGGGGCCCCAATAGTAAGGGCTCCAACCCCAGCCGTAATAGCCGTATCCGCCCCAGTAATTGTTATAGATATCCACCTGCTCCTTTTCCTTGGTAAAGATGCTGACCAATAGATCGGGGTTCTCCGATTTGGTAAAGCCTCTTTTGGACATCTCGGCCTCGATGGCCCTCAGTATCCTTTTTTTGTCCAAATCCGAAATCTGTACCTTATCTATGCCTGTTTTATAAAAGGCGTACGTCTTGTACGCGTTGAAGTTGGCCTCTTTATCATAATCGGAAAGTACGTGTACAGAGCTGCACGAACTTAGAAAGAACAAGATCAGCATCGGTAACGCTAGTAGTTGCATTGTTTTCATAGTTATTTTTTTTAAGTTTTAAAATATTAAATTTCAAAAATCATGCCGAATATTCATAATGGCTAAGGGCGATTCGTTTTTAGGTCATATCCAAAAGGGCAATGCCTACAGCCACTTTCACAGCAAAATCCCCGTTTTAAGTGGTATTGTTCGGTAAAGACCTTATAACCTTCTTCAGATAGGTAAAAATCGCCTTCCTCTATCGGAATTAGTGGCTTCACTCCATCGGGTTTTGAGTTTTTAAAGTTAAGTCATTTTTTGATGATAAAAGACCAAAAGCCACCCTAAATGCGTACTTTTAATGGAGATATAAGAGGTTTTTACCGATCCGGTACAATGGATGAAAAGATTATCCGATTATCGAATAGCGCAACCCGCTAACAATTAACTTTGGGGGGCGCCGTTTAATGCTTTGACTATGATATTGGTATCTAAACTTTTTTTCTATAAGAACTATGTGGGTCTTTCCCTGTGGCCTTTTATCATTTTGAAGCACGATGGACTGAAAGAGGATAGGGTGCTGATCAACCATGAAAAAATACATCTCAAACAGCAGCAAGAACTTTTGATTGTCTTCTTTTACCTCCTCTATCTATCGGAATGGCTTATTCGGACGCTGTTGTATTTGGATAGCTACAAAGCCTACCAGAACGTCAGTTTCGAGCGGGAGGCCTATGCCAACGAAAAGAATCTCGATTATCCGGATGTCCGAAAGGCTTTTGGATTTTTAAGGTATTTCTAGGGACTCGATAGGGTCTGGGTACTCATCCTTAAGGATAGAAGGTTTTGAGGATCCACCAGGTTTAAGGCTTGTGAAGTTTAGCAAATGGCAATCGATAAAATCAGCAAAGAAAACCATCCCCCATTTTGGGAGGGGCCAATAGAAGACCAGAACCAAGAAGTTTTCCTCCCGATTTTATCCAAAAAGCAAGTATCGCTCAGCCTAAAAAGGGAAGACCTCATCCATCCCTTAATTTCAGGGAACAAATTTCGGAAGCTAAAATATAACCTTCTCGAGGCCAAAAAACGGCATTTTGACACCCTACTCACCTTTGGCGGGGCCTATTCCAACCATATCGTTGCCACGGCCTATGCCGCAAAAAAAGAGGGTTTTAGGTCTATCGGGGTCATCCGAGGAGAAGAACTTTCCTCCACATGGAAGACCAATCCTACCTTACAAATGGCATCCGAAGAGGGAATGCGTTTTAAATTCATTTCTAGGGATGCGTATCGCAACAAGCAAAATCCATCCTCTTTAAAAAAACTACGGGAAGAATTCGGTTCCTTTTACACCTTGCCAGAAGGCGGTACGAATGCCCTAGCGGTACAGGGATGCGAAGAAATTCTAGGTCCTCGGGATGCCCATTTTGACGTGATCTGTTGCCCTGTCGGTACGGGAGGAACCTTGGCTGGAATCAGTAATGCAGCCCTTGAAAAACAGCGTGTTTTAGGTTTTCCGGTATTAAAGGGCGATTTTTTAAGGGAAGATATTCGTAGATTTGCCCTACGAGATAACTGGGAGTTGATTACCGATTACCATTTTGGGGGCTACGCCAAAGTGACGGCGGAACTCGTTGAGTTCGTAAACGGTTTTAAGGAACAGGGCCAGATTTCCCTTGATCCGGTCTATACGGGTAAAATGGTGTACGGTATTCTGGATATGATCGAAAGGGATAGATTCCCCCGGGGTACCAAAGTGTTGGCCATCCACACGGGAGGGCTTCAAGGTATAGCCGGGATGAACCTCCTATTAAAAAAGAAACATCTCCTGTTGCGTTAAACCTATGATGCGAAAAATTGTATTTCTTTTATTTCTAGGGATTTTTTTTGTCGGCTGCAAGGCCAAAAAGACCGTGACCTCAACGGCGAATCATCATCCCGAAAAACCAAAGGAAACCATTGTGGCCCATGAGGTCGAAAAAATGGATGACGGGCTCTATGTAATGCCGGAGGATACCGGCGAATTTGTCCGTTTCGAAATCGATTCGCCGGAGGAATATGTGGATACCTTTTCTGAAATCGCACAGCTGGAGATGAAGGCCTACGGTATTCCTGCCAGTATTACCTTAGCCCAAGGTCTGCTGGAAAGCGGACTGGGAAAAGGCGAACTCGCCCTGAAGACCAATAACCACTTCGGCATAAAGTGCCATATCGGATGGCAGGGAGATTTCGACCATCATGACGATGACAAAAAGGGGGAATGCTTCCGCAAGTACAACCATCCTATGTATTCCTATCGCGATCATAGCATTTTTCTTGTCCAGCCGTTCGCGCTATGCTTTTTTGTTCGATCTGCCGAATGACGATTATAAGCGATGGGCCAGAGGATTACGGCAGGCTGGTTATGCCACCGACCGGCATTATCCGCAGAAATTGATTTCCCTTATCGAACGCTATGGCCTTCATGATTACGATACCGCCGTGGGCCGTTCGCGATATGGAAAAAATAGGCAAGAACCGGTCGCCGTCGCCCAATCGCAGACCGTGGGAAAACCACAATACGATACCCATGTCGTTCAGGCCGGTGACACGCTGTACTCCATTTCAAGGCGGTACTCCGTTTCCATCAACGATCTCAAACGCTGGAACTACATGTACGACGATCATTTGTCGGTGGGGCAAGAGCTTACCGTGAAGACCCAAAGTTTCAACAAATAGAAAATCTATGATTTACCAAAGAAGTAGTGCCCTCTTCACGGAGGCACAAAAATATATTCCTGGAGGTGTCAACTCTCCCGTGCGTGCCTTTAAGGCGGTCGGCGGGGATCCTATTTATGTAAAAAAGGCCCAAGGAGCGTATCTCTATGATGAAGACGGCAATCGATTGATTGATTATATCGCGTCTTGGGGCCCATTAATTTTGGGTCATGCCTTCGAGCCAGTCATCGAAGCCGTCATCGAGAAGGCCAAAAACGGTACTTCATTCGGCATGCCTACGGAAATCGAGACCCAAATCGCGAAAGTTGGCAGTATCCATGGTGCCGAACATCGATAAGATCCGTTTTGTCAATAGCGGCACCGAAGCCTGTATGAGCGCGGTACGCCTGGCCCGGGGATATACAGGAAAGGATAAGATCATCAAGTTTGCCGGCTGCTACCATGGCCACTCCGATTCGTTTTTGATCCAGGCGGGCAGCGGGGCGGTCACTTTTGGGAGTCCCAATAGTCCCGGGGTGACCCAGGGTACGGCCAAGGATACCCTATTGGCGAAATACAATGATTTGGAAAGCGTACGCGAACTGGTCGAGGCGAACCGCGGCGATATTGCGACCATTATCATCGAACCGGTCGCCGGAAATATGGGATGTATTGTACCTACGGACGAATTCATCAAAGGGCTGCGGGAAATCTGTACCCAAGAAAATATTTTGCTATTGTTCGATGAGGTCATGACCGGGTTTCGATTGGCGGCGGGCGGTGCCCAGGAAGCCTTGGGGGTTGATGCCGATATTATATGCTTCGGAAAGGTCATCGGGGGCGGATTGCCCGTGGGCGCCTTTGCCTCCAGCTACGAAATTATGTCGCATCTGGCACCGGAAGGTCCGGTGTACCAAGCGGGCACCTTAAGCGGAAACCCCTTGGCGATGGCAGCCGGCTTGGCGATGCTTACCCAGCTGAACGAACGTCCCGGGATTTTTGAGAGCTTGGCGCAAAAAACGGAATATCTTCATAAGGGTTTTGCATCCGTTTTGAGGGATAAGAATGCTCCTTATCAAATCAATCGTTTTGGGAGTATGATTTCGGTACATTTTACCGATACCCCGGTAACCGATTTTGAGACTTCCGCCAAGGGCAATAACGAAACCTTTAAAAAATATTTCCACGGTATGCTGGACAAGGGAATCTACCTGCCCCCCAGTGCCTTCGAGAGCTATTTCTTGAACGATGCCCTCAGCTATGAAGATTTGGATGAGACCATAGCTGCGTTGGATGGTTTGGACCTTTAGGATATTCCATGTTCACGAGGTATTGAATTTGGGATGCCCTGAAATATTAAAGAAATTTCTACGTTGAATTTGTTATCAGCGTATTTAATCTTAATTTCATCCCATTCCATCGAAAATTCATTATTCTATTATCCATGCGGAGCTTTAAAATTTTAATAGGGACCCTAATTGCCATTCTTTTATTTTTTATGTTGATAGTGTTCTGTGGCAACACATCCGCAGCTCCCACAGAACCCAAAGCATTGGTCGAGACCCCCAAACCGGTTAAAATCGAGGCTGATTCCGAAGAGATATTGCGGTACAATAGAAACCGGGGAGAGTTGAAGTCCGCATTGGAATCCTATTTTAGCAAAGCTATCGCTTCGGGGGATATAGTCGGTGCGGGAGTAAGTATCGTAAAAGGCGATTCCGTCGTAGTTTCTGATGGATTTGGTCAACGAAAAATTAATGGAAATACTCCAGTCGACGGGCAGACTGTGTTTAGATTGGGTTCACTATCTAAGGGATTTGCCGGTGTCCTGGCCGCCGAGCTAAAGCAGGAGGGAAAGCTACATTGGGGAGACAAGGTCCGGGATTTTATACCAGGCTTTCAACTGGGCGATAATAACAATACGGGTAAAATTACCTTGGCCACCATCCTTTCGCACACCTCTGGTACGCCTTATCACAGCTTTACCAACCTGGTCGATGCCGGAATTTCGCTCAAGGAAATTGTAAAGCATTTTAAGGAAATCAAGCCGATCAGTACACCCGGGTACCATGTACAGCTATCAAAACGCTATGTTCGCCCTTTGCGGGGAAATGATGCACAAAGCCACCGGAGAGGATTTTACCGACCTGTTACAGAAGCGTATATTTAATCCTTTGGAGATGTGTAGTACCACGATGGACTTTGAAACCCTCTCCCATCGAAAAAATGTGGCCAAACCCCATGTTCGGACCCGGAACGGATGGAGAAGTGCCCCGCTTACCAACAGCTATGACAATGCCGTTGCCGCCGGGGGCATCGATGCCAGTGCCGGTGACATGGCCAAATGGATGCGGTTTTTGTTGGGCCACAACCCAGAAATCATGGACAAGGCCGCACTGGGCGAGGTTTTCAAACCCTTTATTGCCCTCCATGAAAACAACAAGTACTACCAGCGTTGGCCCGGCCATTTGCGCTCTTATTATGGCTTTGGATGGCGTATCCATAAATTTTCTGAGGGGGATTCAAAAGAAGAAAAAACCATGTGGCACCACGGTGGTAGCGTAAACCATTTTCGAAACGAGATTGCCCTCTACCCCGAGGCCGATCTGGGCATCTGTGTGCTTTTGAACAGCAATTCAAGATTGGCGCAAAAGGTGATTCCCGACCTGTATGCCATCGTAGAACATATTTATGGCAAGAAACCGGTTAAAGTGGCTGTGAGTGCCAAAAGCGCCCTAGTTTCGGCGGATTAGTGACCGCCTTGGAACGGTAATGCCAATAAAAAAGCCGTACGAACTCGTACGGCTTTTTAGCTTAACGTTTTATATTCTATCTGCGCGCGTGGTGTTTTTGCCATTTGCCTTTTTGATTCATATTTTTCCAGTGCTTCCCTTTTCGATGGGCCATCTTCTCCCATTTTTCGTATTGCTCTTGCGATAGTATTTCCTTTATTTCGGCCTTATGGGCGATCATATTGTCCAACTGCTTGTTCTTCATCGCATAGCGTTCTTCGGAGCTTGGTTTTTTTGCTCCATCGTCTTCTTTGACAGCTTTACGTTTTTCCATCGCCGCTTTCCGCATGTTGGCGTTTTCTAAATTCAAGGCCTGTATTTGCTTTTGTTGCGCCTCGGTCAGGTCTAGGGCCAAGGTCATTTTTTTGGTCTGTAGGGTGGCCATCTGTTCCGGGGTCATGTCGTGCATGGCACTTCGATGATGTCTTTCCCCTTTTTGCGCCAGGGCGGTCATGCCCACCATACACAACAGTACTACGATTACTTTTTTCATGATAAATAGTTTAAGGATTCGGAAGTTGGACTTCCCAATGGCCACTTGGTTTATTTGAAAAAGAGGTTTTTGTCTTTATTTTAACTAGGCACGTAGAGAAGTATGCCTATAAAAAAAGGCACGGAATGCATCCGTGCCTTCGATCAATAAGTAGGTGTGGTTCGTCCGGACCCCAATGGAATCCGGTATTTTTTATTCTTGAACGTCGGTGAGCGAAACTTGTTCGACATCGGCGTGCGCCATGTCAACCGTTTGGGGAGTTTGGTCGACGTTGGTTTCGTTATAGTATATTAATGATGCAACTACAAAAGCGGCTAAGTACAGGGAACTTTTTATTCTTTGGGACATGGGGGTATGTTTTTTAATTATGATGCTAAGGTAGTACATGATCGGCCCTATAAAAACTTCTTGTTGTGAACGGACCGCTTACTGTTGTCAAATCTTCTAAAGTTGTTGTTTAGTGTTTTTCAGGGGTCATTTACACTGTTCGTCGTGGTTTAACGGGGTTTCTGTGACGCTCTCTGATTATTTCCTAAAGCAGGTTCGGCTTCCGGGTTTTATGTAGGGAACTACGCATATAAGCGATGATAGGATTGCCGGGATTTTATCCCGGGGAATAATAAATTTAAAATCCGTGTTCGAACCTCATAAAAATTCGGTAATCATACTGTCAAGTGTATAGGTCAACAGCTCCTAAAATATCAAATCCCCAATTTTTCAACCTGTAGCACACGAATAGGATAAATAGGTGTTTATTAGGAAAGCCCCCACAATTTGTATCTCACAATATTTAAATAATCCAGCGTTATATAAACTCTCATGAACCACCATTTAACGAAGCTACATCATGAACAAAAAAAGCATTATATTTATTATGACCACAGGTCTTTTACTTGCAAACCCCCTTTTTGCGCGCAACCCAATCCAGAACGACCGGGAGAAAAACGATGAAAACGTTATCAACTCGACTACCTATATAAAGGAGGATGTGGACTTTGATCTGGGTTTCGACACGGCCGATTATTTACCGGAAGATTTCGACCCGTATGAAATCTATGTCGATCTCGATGCCGTTTGCTTTCTGGAAGAGGAGGTGACGGATAATTTTGATTCCAAACAATATCTACCGGTCACACTTCAACGCCTATGCGTATCCCACAGATGTACAAAGTATCAACTACATCGATGAAAATGACGCGGTAGAGGTAGATTTTGATATCAACGAGTATCTGCCAATAGGTTTTGATCCCTATTCGCCAAGCCTAAGGTACCAGGACCAAAGTACAAGGTAAAAAAATAGCCTAATTGAAGTGTAGTCCACGAAACCCCCATTTGAAATGGGGTTTTTTTGTAAGGGCAGTAGCTTAAAAAATCAGGGGTATCACAAACTCGAACATCAGTATCAACAACCCCACGGCGATGAGGTTCAAGACGATTCCCGCCCTGGCCATTTGGTG
Organism: uncultured Flavobacteriaceae bacterium; assembly: GCA_963764285.1. Classification (GTDB taxonomy): domain Bacteria; phylum Bacteroidota; class Bacteroidia; order Flavobacteriales; family Flavobacteriaceae; genus Pricia. The sequence continues at coordinate 39,609 of CAVXSA010000005.1, read as the reverse complement.
TACTTTGATATACCCGCTCGCAAATACGATAGCGTTTGGCGGAGTCGCCATGGGCAGCATAAAGGCGCAACTACTGGCCATGGTAACGGGAATCAACAGGTATAGAATAGGTATCTTGAGTCCAATCGCAATCCCCGCCACTACCGGGATGAGAAGGGCGGTCAAAGCTACGTTGCTCATGAGCTCGGTCATAAACAGCATCAGGGTAATAAGGAGAACGGCCGTGAACAGCACGCTGATCTCGCTATGGGCGATGGCCGTGGAAACCATATCCACGATACCGCTGACCGACATGCCTTCCGCCAAGGCCAGTCCTCCGCCGAATAGCAACAAAATTCCCCACGCCAGTTTTCGGGTGTCTTCCCAGTTGATAATAAAGTCCCCTTTTCTGAGATTGTAAGGTATGGAAAACATGGCGACGGCGGCCATCATACTGATGATGGTATCGTTCAGCTGAAGCTCGGGAAATATTCCGTTGATGACCGTTCTAAAAATCCAAAGGAACACGGTGACGCCAAAAATCGAGAGCACCATTTTTTCCTTACCGGCCATGGGACCTAGTTTTTCGAGTTCGTCCTGTATAACATCTTTTGACGCGGTAAACTTTAAATTCCCGCAGGGATACATCCATTTTACTAGTACCCAATAAATGATCCCGATCAGTATGGCGGAAAAAGGTACTCCGATGACCATCCACTTTACAAAGGAAATTTCGATATTATACTCGTTTTCCAGCAGACCGATCAGAACCGAGTTGGGCGGGGTACCGATAACAGTAGCTATTCCGCCCGCGTTGGCCGCGAAAGCTATACCCAACATCACACTGAGCGCAAAGTTTTTGTCGCTTGGGGTAAAACCGTCCTCATCGTTGACGAGCAGGCCGATAACCGACATGGCTATGGGCAGCATGACTACCGCGGTGGCTGTATTACTGATCCACATGCTCAAAGCGGCCGTGGCGATCATAAAACCGAGAACGACCTTGTTCGGGGTAGTGCCGGTAATTTTAATAATGTTAAGTGCTATACGTTTGTGCAGATTTACTTTTTCTAGGGCGAGGGCGAGTACAAAGCCGCCGAAGAACAGAAAAATGATGGGACTCCCATAATTGGCCCCCACTTCTCCGATATCCATAATGTTCAGTATCGGAAACAGTAAGAGGGGCAACAGGGCTGTGACCGAAATGGAGACCGCTTCGGTTATCCACCAAACGACCATCCAAACGGCGACCGCGATGACGGCGTCGCCCTTTTCGGAGACCATCTCGAAAGGGAGGTTGATTAAAATAAGGTAGATGATGGGGGCTAGAAACAGGCCCAGCTTTTTGCTCAGGTTCATGGTCGATCATTAATGCCGTCTAAGCTATGTTTTTTATTTTCAATAAACAATCGAGTCCGAAGCAATCGCCGGCAGCTCGTAATTGCCAAAATCTACTATGATTTGGCCGTCTTTGAGACTTTTAATACCATCGGCCCTTAATCGGGTGTTATATACATATACTTTTTTCAATTTCTTAAAATCGGCCAGTTTTTGCAGATAGGGTTCCTGAAATTGCGTGTTGGTAAGATTAATGGTTTTAAGATGTTGGGATGCGGAAGCTAGTTTGTCGATACCCTTTCCCGTAATATCGGTATGGTCCAGTTTTAAAAGAGTCAAATTAGGCAGTGTGGCCAATTTTTCGAAGGTGGCGTCGGATATTCGGGTTCCGCCAAGGTCTAATATGGCTATCTGTTTTTGTAGGGGATGTAAAAGTTCAAAATCCGAATCGGAAAAGGAAGGTTTATTAAGGCAGGAGACCTTTAGAAAATTAACCGAGGTACTAATTTTATCGACATGGATGCCCTTCTCCTTTATGGCCTCGATACTATCCGGGGATGCCTCGGCGATTTCCACATCCGGATAATCGTTGTCCAATTTTTTGGGGAAAAACGACTGGAAAAGCTCTTTTTTTAATCCACTTTCCGCAATCGATCGGCCGAACGGATGCCCGGCGTCCAACCACGCCCCTATCAATGCGATTTCTTCCTTGGAGGGTTGGGTCTTGCCTTCCGGTGGCATGTGGTCATCATGGTCTTCGGGCAGCTTCATGCGTACGAACATTTCACTATCGGCAGCATGGTGGGCCACGACCACCTCGCCGTTTTCACCGCCGGTCAGAATACCTTCCTCGGAATTTAGCAGCAATCCGCCCTTCTTCTTTGTGGGATTGTGACAGCTTAGACAGTTATTGTTCAATATCGGGGCAACAACGTCCTCATATACGAGGGCATCTTTCCAATTTTTTTCGCTCAGTACGATTTTCTTTTCCTCGAAAGTTTCATAGCCTAAAGCGGATTTTATGGAGTTGGGCAAGGGTTCCACCAGATAGTCCGGAGCCATGGGTGATGTTCCCTCCCTGGTGGCCTGTGAAGGAAATCAATACAAAAAAGAAAATGGAAAATGCGACGATGGGAATCCTGGAAAGGAAGTCCATCGGTTTCCGATTGCCCAACCGGGCGTACATGACAAATGAAAAAAGGGCCGTAGCGATTCCCGCCCATAAATGCCATTTCACGGTATCGAACGCGTAGCCTTCACCCAAGTATTGTAAGTATCCCGTTATGCAAGCCAGGACCGCACTGATTCCGCCCCATAGATAAATAATGCCGATTACCTTCCCGTACTGCCCGGTTTTTCTATCGTACCACTGCAACAGCAGCCCTAGAACGATAAAACCGATGGGTAGGTGCACGATCAAAGGGTGCAGGCGGCCTAGAAGTTGTTTAAGGACATCCATTATTGTACACCCATCATGAACCGGAGTTTGTTTTCTTGTTGTGATCGGTAGATAAAGGCGGTGAGGAGGATAATTAGGAGGAACGATATTCTCATGGTTGTAGGGTTTGATTGATTATCAGGTTTGGGAGGTACCATGGTGTATCGCTACGCTAAAATCTCCCTAATGACTTCTCCCGCTACATCCGTTAGGCGGAATGGTCTTCCTTGAAAATTATAGGTAAACTGTTCATGGTCGAAGCCTAAGAGATGCAAAATGGTGGCATGTACATCATGTACCGATACGCGCCCCTCGACACCGGAAAATCCGATATCGTCCGTTTGGCCGTGCACCGCGCCTTTTTTGATGCCCCCTCCCGCCATCCAGATGGTAAAGGCATCACCGTGATGGTCGCGGCCCTTAAAGCCCATTTCCTTGCCTTCCCGGTTCTCCTGCATGGGTGTCCTGCCGAATTCGCCGCCCCATACGACCAGGGTCTCTTCCAATAATCCTCTTTGCTTTAAATCGAGCAAGAGGGCGGTCATGGGGCGGTCCACTTCGCGGCATTTGTTGCGCAGGCCTATATCTACGGCAGTATCCCTGCCGGTGCCGTGCGTGTCCCATCCCCAGTCGAACAGCTGCACGAATCGCACACCGTCCTCGACCAGTTTTCGGGCCAAAAGACAGTTGTTGGCAAAGGATTCCTTGCCGGGTTCGACCCCGTACATCTGTTGGATGTTCTCCGGCTCGTCGTTGATGTTCATCACATCGGGTACGGCGATCTGCATCCGGTAGGCCATTTCGTATTGGTTGATACGGGCCAAGATCTCGGGATCTGCGTATTTGGCATACTCCTCCTTATTTATTTTGTTAATGGCATCGATAGTATGTTTCTTCAGGTTCCTCGAAATACCCTCCGGATCGTCGATGTACAGTACGGGGTCGCCTTTCGAACGGCATTGCACGCCCTGATATACCGAAGGCAAAAAGCCGCTGCCCCAAACACTTTTTCCGGCACTGGGGGCCTTGCCCCCCGAGGTGAGTACCACGAAACCGGGTAAATTCTGGTTTTCGGAGCCTAGCCCATATGTCACCCACGCACCTATGCTAGGGCGCCCTAGACGCGGACTGCCGGTATGCATGAACATCTGGGCTGGCCCGTGGTTGAACTGGTCGGTATGCACCGCTTTCAAAAAGGCAACTTCGTCCACCACTTTCTTGAAATGGGGCAGGTTGTCGGAGACCCAATTTCCCGATTCACCCTCTTGTTTGAAATTTGCCTGAGGCCCCAATAGTTTCGGCGTTCCGCGGATAAAGGCAAATTTCTTGCCCGCTAAAAGGGATTGGGGACATTCTTGATTGTTCAGTTTTTGGAGCTCCGGCTTGTAATCGAACATTTCGAGTTGGGAGGGTGCACCGGCCATATGAAGATAAATGACATTTTTCACCTTGGGCCCAAAGGGAGGTGCCAAGGTCGCCAAGGGGTTCAGGTCGCGATCTGAAAACCCTGCTTTTTGGATGGACTTGCCATCCTTGAAAGAATCTCCGCATCCCGCAAAAAGAGAACCCAGCGCCAATCCGCCCGTACCCATCGCACATTGTTTGATAAAATGCCGTCGTGTCTTGGCTTCCGCCTCCCGTTGAAATCTTTCCTGTATCAACCGCTCTACCTTGTCTTTCACTGCTTTCTTATTTTAGACCTTTATTGCTGGCAAAAAGTTTATTAGCCTTCCTTGCCGGTAAGTAGGTTTAATAGTTTATAGGGTTATCAAGTTTGCGATTTTTTAATTTTGCTTCCTGATTACTGGTTACTGATTACTGCATACTGCATAATGCCCACTGCATACTGCCCACTGCATACTGCCCACTGCTTACCGCACACTGCCCACTGTTTACTGCCCACTGCCCGCTCTCAATTTATTTATTAAGCTTTGCTTAAAAACTCATCCAAATTCATAATAGCATTTGCCACTACGGTTAGGGCGGCCTGTTTTGGGGTAGGCGGTTCTTTAAGTGTAAAAAAGTTGCCGCTGATAGCCTCCTTGTTATCGAATTCCGATAGGGATGCTTCATACAGATCTTTTAGTGCCTCCAATTTTTCAGGAGTTATTGGGGATAAGGTCGCTTTTTCATAGCCTTTTGTTATCCCTTTTTCAACTTCCGTTCCGTCCATGAATTTTGCCAAGGTGTAAGAGGCTTCGAGATAGACCGGGTCGTTCAGGGTCACCAGGGCCTGTAACGGCGTATTGGTCACGGTACGACGGATCGTACAAACCTCGCGGCTGCCGGCATCGAAGGTGACAAAAGAAGGGTAGGGGCTGGTGCGTTTCAAGTAGGTGTACACCGCCCTGCGGTACCTGTCCTCTCCTTCGCTTTCCACCCATGATTCACTGCTATATACCGATTGCCATACTCCGTCCGGCTGGGGCGGCATCACCCCCGGGCCGTACATTTTATCGCTCAGTAAGCCGGAAACCGCCAAGGCCTGATCGCGGATCTGTTCCGCGGACAATCTTCTGCGAGGGCCGCGGGCATATAGTTCGTTGTTCGGGTCTTTTTGGTAGAGTTCGGGATTGTTTTTCGAACTCTGCCGATAGGTGCCCGACATGACGATGTCCTTGATGAGGGCCTTGATATCCCAATCGTGTTCGTTCATAAAGCGCAGCGACAGCCAATCCAACAGTTCGGGGTGACTTGGGGGGTCCGATTGGGTACCCATATCTTCCACCGAGGCCACGATACCCCGCCCGAAAAGCTGATGCCAGACCCGGTTGACCATGGTGCGAGCCGTAAGCGGGTTCTTTTTGCTGACGATCCATTGCGAGAGGCCTAAACGGTCTCTCTGCCAATCGGCTTCCCAATCGTTCAAGCTTTTCGGCACGCCGGGTTCCACCGTATCCTTTTTCATCAACCAATTGCCTCGGTCAAAGACTTGCGTCGCCCTCGCCATATAACTATGGTTTTCTGCCATTATGGGAAGTAAGGGAGTGTCTGCGTTTAAGAGTTCCAAAAAGGTTTTGTCGATGGACCTATATCCCGCTTCCGATTTTCCGGGAATATCCTCCAGAAAGGCGAACCAAGTGATAAAACTTGTGGAAACCTGTTTTTCGATTCCGTCGTTGTTCGTTTCGAAATAAAGATCGACCAGTTCATCGGAACCTTTAAAAGGTATTTTTCGAACCGTATTGCCGTCAGTCCCGTTAATGGTGAAATTCGCCAGTATTTCACCTTCCGCATCATTTTTCCGGATGGTCATCTTTGTGCCGTCGATATCGGATCGATAGTTCATGTACATAAAGCTGGCCCCTCGGGTATTGACGTTTTTCAAGGTACACGAACCATCGTCCCACAAGGCCAAATATTTGGTATCAGCCAATTCCCCGTTGGTAAAATCCACCGCGTTATGGGCGAGGTATTTCGGCTCCCTGAAGCTTAAAAAGTCGTCATAGAGCTCGGCAACTTCTTCCGAACCATATTTTTGAACCCACGCATTTACCCGATCCACTTCATGGCTTTGCCCTTCATCGTAAAAACGGAGATTCGGACTTTCATCCGGTGTATCCTCGTCCCTCGAATTGTTGAAAAATGCCATGGCTTTGTAATATTCCTCATGGGTAAAAGGGTCATAGGGGTGGCTGTGGCACTGTACACATTCCATGGTCGTACTCTGCCAGACTGAAAAGGTGGTATTCACGCGATCGATGACGCTGGCCACCCGAAATTCCTCGTCTTCGGTACCGCCCTCGTCGTTGTTCATGGTATTTCTATGGAAGGCCGTAGCAATTAATTGATCCGTTGTCGGGTCAGGCAATAGATCCCCCGCCAATTGTTCCACAGTAAACTGGTCATAGGGCATATTTTGGTTAAAAGCCTTAATAACCCAGTCGCGGTAGCGCCACATGCTTCGACCCGTATCCTTTTCATAGCCTTTTGTGTCGGCATACCGTGCCAGATCAAGCCACCAGCTGGCCCATTTTTCGCCATAATCCTTGCGAGCAAGAAGGGTATCCACCATATTTTCATAGGATAGGCCGCCTTCGGTAAACGCATCGAAAAGGGATTGGTCTGGGGGCAACCCCGTAATATCCAAGGCTAATCTGCGGGCGATGATATTTTTTTCGGCGGGAGGATTGGGTTGCAAGGTTTCGCTGTCGAGACGGGCGAAGACAAAATGGTCGATGCCGTTTTGGATAAAGTTGGAGGTACCGTCCGATGCAAATCCCGCTTGCTGGGATACGACAGGAACTTCTACTTTCTCCGGAAGCGAGTACGCCCAATGCTGTCCCCATTTCGCCCCCTGGTCGATCCAGCGGGTCAAAAGATCGATCTCTTCTTCGGATAGCGGGGGTTTTTCGTAGGGCATGCGCAGCTCGGGGTCGGTCTCGTGGACCCGTTTGATCAGCTCGCTGCCGGAGGCGTCCCCGGGAATAATAGCCGGTTTTCCGGACTTGTTGGCGGCCAAGGCCTCTTTCTCGAACAAAAGGCTAAACCCCGAGTTCTTTTTGACCCCGCCGTGGCAGGTAATGCATTTGTTGTTGAAAATGGGCTTGACCTGGGTGCTGAAATCCACCTGATCCGACTCGCCGCAGGAATGCAGAAAGCCTGTGGCGGCAAGCAACAAGATCGCCGCAAACCCCTGTAACCCCCTGAAAACTTTTTTGTCCATCACTACCAAGATATGCATTTTTTTAATAGGCTAAAATGCTAGTCCTTATAGATGGTTTAAAGTTAAGAAGTTATAATCAATGTTAAATGGACAATCGTATAGGATCTATGGACAATTATGGGATAAGAAGGGTGTTGGCTGCAGTTATTGCGAGGAGCGCAGCTGCGATGAAGCAGCGGTGCGACGAAGCAATCTGTTGAACCCGTTAGAATGCCCGGCAACTTGCCGTGACGCTTCACCTACACAGTTCAACGGATTTCGCGGGCGGGGCTCATTTGTTCAACGTCGTAGCATGCTCAACAGATTGCTTCGTCGCATCGCCTACACGGTTCAACTGATTCCGTGGGCGGGGCTCATTTGTTCAACGTCGTAGCATGGTCAACAGATTGCTTCGTCGCATCGCCTACACGGTTCAACTGATTCCGTGGGCGGGGCTCATTTGTTCAACGTCATAGCATGCTCAACAGCTTGCTTCGTCGCTCGGCCTGCGGCCTCGCTCCTCGCAATTACGGTTTTGGTTCAACTATTAAGTTCTACCGTTTTCGATTCCCCATCGACCACGACTTTCGTTAATCCCTGCTTCGCCAGCCCCTTCATCGATTTGTCCCATTTTTTGTTGCTGAGTCCCGCTTGGGCCTTGAGTTCCTCGAGGTCCATGCTTCCGGTGGGTTTTAAAAAGCCTAGAATGGCTTTCTCCTCCTCGGTAAGATCCAATGGCTTTTTCTCCGGGCGCATCTGCGGAAAGAAAAGAACCTCCTGAATCGACGAATTATTGGTCAACAACATGATGAGACGGTCGATACCGATACCAATACCCGAAGTGGGGGGCATGCCATATTCGAGGGCGCGAAGAAAATCCTGATCGATGAACATGGCCTCATCGTCGCCTTTTTCGGAGAGTTTCAATTGTTCTTCAAAGCGTTCGCGCTGGTCGATCGGGTCGTTGAGCTCGGAGTAGGCATTCGCGATTTCCTTGCCGTTGGCGAAGAGTTCGAAACGTTCGGTGAGGGCAGGGTCAGCTGCGGTGTTGCTTGGTTAGCGGGACTCATCTCCTTCGGATAGTCCGTAATGAAAGTAGGTTGAACGTAATGATGCTCGCACTTCTCGCCAAAAATCTCGTCGATGAGTTTTCCGACGCCCATGGTATCGTTCACCTCGATATGTAGCTTTTTGGCAGTTTCGCGCAATTGGTTTTCATCCATTCCGGCCACATCGAACCCTGTATGGATTCTAATGGCCTCCAAAAGCGGTACACGGGGGTAGGGCGACTTGAATTCGATTTCATTGTTGCCGACGGTAATCTTGGAACTGCCGGTCGCCTCGATGGCCACTTTTTCCAAAAGCTTTTCGGTGGTGTCCATCATCCAATTATAATCCTTATAGGCTACGTAGAGCTCCATCACCGTGAATTCCGGGTTGTGGGTACGGTCCATTCCCTCGTTCCTAAAATCCTTTGAAAATTCATAGACCCCTTCAAATCCGCCTACGATCAATCGTTTTAAATACAGCTCGTTAGCAATTCGCAGGTACAACGGAATATTCAGCGCATTGTGGTGCGTCAAAAAGGGTCTTGCCGCCGCTCCCCCGGGAATGGGCTGAAGAATCGGGGTCTCGACCTCGAGATAGCCCATATCGTTATAGAACTGGCGGATGCTGTTCGTGATTTTCGTACGCTTGATAAACGTTTCCTTTACTTTCGGATTGACCACCAAATCGACGTAACGCTGGCGGTAGCGTTGCTCGGGATCGTTGAACTCGTCAAAAACATGGCCTTCCGCATCCTTTTTCGGTAAGGGAAGCGGTCGCAACGATTTGCTCAACATGCTAAAGTTCTTGACCATAACAGTCTTTTCCCCGACCTGTGTGGTGAAAAGTTCGCCCTCGATACCAATAATATCGCCGATATCCAACAATTTTTTATAAATGTCGTTATACCGGGATTTATCCTCCCCGGGGCAGATTTCATCGCGGTTGAAATAAACCTGAATACGGCCGGCACTATCCTGCAACTCGGCAAAAGAAGCTTTCCCTTGGATGCGACGGGACATCAAACGGCCAGAAATGTTCACTTTCTTGCCTTCTTTATAATTCTCCTTAATACTTTTGGAAGTGGCATTTACAGGATATAAAGCGGCGGGATAAGGATCGATGCCCGCTTCGCGCAGTTTCTTCAATTTTTCCCTTCTGATGGTTTCCTGTTCCGAGAGTTGCATGTGTGTTCTTTATTAGGCCTGCAAATATAAGGTATCGATTTGAAGATTTGGAGATATGCCGATTTGAAAATGAATCGGACGCCGCCTACTCTATTCGAAGTATTCCCTTTTTTAATGCCTTCCCTGAGTGATCTATTACCCTTTCATCCCCGAAATCCCGATACAATAAACATAGAGCATCCAAAATCTACACATATTTTGTAACAATCGATGCTCGTTTGCGTCTTATTAGTACATCATCAATCGAGAAAATCAAGTCACAATGAGTTTTATACGCGTATTGCTCGCCATCCTCTTTCCGCCCCTGGCCGTTCTCGGCAAAGGTTGTGGTTCTTTTCTGATCGTCTTCCTTTTGACGCTATGCGGCTGGGTGCCGGGGGTTATAGCGGCCTTGGTTATTCTGAATAATCCAAATTAAGCCTCCTTCCTATCCCGCCCATTCCTCTCGCTACGCGCATCGGATGGAATAGGATAGCGCATCGAGTCTGGGCCGTAAGACCATTTCAATCCGATTGGAAACATCGTACCTTTGCCACGATGAATAAAAAGGTATTTTTACAAGATTTAGGGCGGAAGGACTATAAACAAACCTGGGACTACCAAGAACAACTTTTCCAACAGACCTTGGATATCAAAATCGGGAACAGGCGGACAGGAGCGGGTTTGAAAACCCCCAACCACTTTCTTTTCGTCGAGCACCCCCACGTCTTTACCTTGGGCAAAAGTGGTAATATCGATAATCTGCTGGTCAACAAGAAACAGCTGGAAGAAAAACATGCCCAATTCTACAAAATAAATAGGGGAGGGGATATCACTTACCACGGCCCCGGACAAATTGTAGGATACCCGATTTTGGACCTTGATAATTTCTTTACCGACATTCATAAATATCTGCGGCTCTTGGAAGAAATGGTCATCTTGACCTTGGCGGAATACGGTCTTCAGGCCGAACGTTCAAAAGGTGAGACCGGCGTATGGTTGGATGTCGGAACGCCATTTGCCCGTAAGATCTGTGCAATGGGCGTTCGCGCCAGTCGATGGGTGACCATGCACGGGTTTGCCTTGAACGTGAATACCAATCTGGGGTATTTTGATTTGATGGTACCCTGTGGCATAAAAGACAAGGCCGTTACTTCCTTGAATGTGGAGTTGGGAAAAGTTATGGTGGATATGGATAAGGTTAAAAAAATACTGGTGAAAAATTTCTGCCTTCTCTTTGAGGCGGAAATAATAAAACAACAAACCCAGGTTTAGGACCGTGCATTTCCGGGGGATGTACTGCCTGTAGTATTGTTCCCATAATTAATGCTGGAACTCCGTCAAAGCCATACTGCTCATTAAATCCTCATCCTTTTTATAGGTCTCCTGCTTGACCATTCCTACCCCTTCGGCCAACCACAATCGGGACGGAAAGGTCTGGCTCGTTCCCATGGTCTTTGATTCGTTATCGCTATAGATAACATAACAGTCGAAAGTGCCGGCCGGAGTGGTCAGACTTTCCTTTTTTTCGACCTTGCGGTTGATCATATTGACCGCCACATCCATATTGATGCCCGCCATACTGATGGACATGTTTACATTGGCATCGTCCAATTCTTGCCCAACGCTTAGGTCGTTGGGTATCTCGATATCCGTACCCGTAATTTCATACTCCATATCCTTGAACTGCTCAAACATTGCTTTGGGCAATATACTATTATAGTCGATTTTAACTCCATCGCCGGTACACGTAAATGAATAATCGGAAGTGAATACCTCCTTACCCTTTTTGTCGGTGAACTGCACCTGCATGGTCGCCCTCGTCTCGTCTCCGCTGTTCGATACGTTCGTTACTTTGTAATCCGTCGTACCATCGGGCTTTCCCTTTTTATCGTACATGGTATATTGAAACGATGTGCCTTCTTCCAGAGGATAGAATTTGCTGCAATTGTTCTGGGAAAAGGCATTTTCTGCAAAAAAGATAAGGATAAGGATACCTACGACTGATTTTTTCATGGAACTCATTTAAATATTATAGGATTTTAAAAAATAGTAAAATAGTTAGAACATAAAGCTCATTACATCACTTTAAGGGCCACAAAATAAAAAAGCTAAGCGTATCAAATACATAAAATGCTGTATTCGGTACTGAAAAATGTATGGATGGCTGGGAAATCTTTATAACCGGAAGAAATTTGAGGGGAGTTAATTGTAGGAAGAAATACCTATTTGTTCATCGGGAATTAAGAATTTAGTAAGCAGTAAGCAGTAAGCAGTAAGCAGTAAGCAGTAAGCAGTGAGCAGTGAGCAGTGAGCAGTGAGCAGTGAGCAGTGAGCAGTGAGCAGTGAGCAGTGAGCAGTGAGCAGTGAGCAGTGAGCAGTGAGCAGTACGCGTAAGCAGTGAGCAGCGGCCAGTAACCTGTAGCCATAAACCAGTACCCCGAAGCCCTGAACAAAGAGCGAGGAATATAATACTTTGAATAACCTTAAAACTTTAGCTTCAACTGTTCAGGCAACTGCCGAAAACTCCGTCTATGGTATGCGGTAAGTCCGTATTTGCGAATAGCCTTACGGTGTTCCTTGGTCGGATATCCCTTGTTTCGTTTCCAGTTGTACATCGGGTATTCTTCGTGAAGTTTTTCCATATAGGCATCCCGATAGGTCTTGGCCAGCACGGAGGCGGCCGCAATGCTCATATACTTGCTGTCTCCTTTGATAATGCATTCGAAGGGAATTTCTCCATAAGGTTTAAAACGGTTGCCGTCCACGATGATAAATTGCGGTCTTGATCTCAATTGGTCAAGGGCGCTTTGCATCGCCAGTATGGAAGCGTTCAGAATATTTACTTCGTCGATTTTTTCAGGAGGAATATGGGCAACCCCAAAACTTGCGCAGCCCGATTCGATAAATGGTCGTAGAAGGTTCCGTTTCGCGTGGGAGAGCAGTTTTGAATCGTTGAGCAGTTCGTGCGCAAAGCCCTCGGGCAAGATGACGGCCGCAGCGGTGACCGGGCCCGCTAAACAACCTCGACCGGCTTCGTCTGTACCGGCTTCGCTTTCCCCAAATTGATAATAGGATTTAAGAATGGATATGGTTTTTAAAGTTCCGAAAAATACAAAATTGTCCCAATAATCCCGTATTTGTTTTTGGCACGGGTATAATTCCGCACAAAAAAATTAACTTTGCCCGCAAAGTTTTCTATCCCTGTTTGCAAACGGGAATATCAATTTTAACGGAGCTTACCATCTTGAATTTTTGGAATTTGGAATTTGGAATTTGGAATTTACGAAGTAATACCTCTGCATATATCCCAACCGGATGTTTATGGAAGAACTTCTTCCCCATCCTTTTTCTTTTGATAAGCTTTCCCCTCCTCGCCCAAGAAGATTCCATCCCTCCGGAGCGATCGGTCGATACCTCCTTAATACAGATAAAAAAAAGAAGGTTCGATGCGAGGGAGCGTCCTCCGACATCCGAAAAAATCACTATAAAAGACTATAAGATCATATCTTATAAAAGGGATACTACCTACTTGGATACCACACTTACTATCCAAAAAGAATACCGATATAATTATTTAAGGCGCGACGATTTTGAACTGATGCCTTTTGCCAATGTAGGGCAGCCTTATAATAAGTTGGGTGTGGACCTCAAGGCCGACTCCTTTTATCCGATGCTGGGTGCGACCGCATTGAACTATAATTATATGGAAGTGCGGGATATCGACTATTATAATGTGGCCACCCCCATGACCGACCTTTTTTTCAAGACCACTTTTGAAGAGGGGCAGTTGTTGGATGCCCTGCTGACTTTTAACACCTCCCCACGATTGAACTTCTCCATAGCCTACAAAGGCTTCCGTTCTTTGGGAAAATATCAATTCAACCAGGCCCAGTCGGGCAATTTCCGTACCACCACAAACTATGTTACCAAGAACGGCAGGTACCGGCTAAGGGCGCACATTGCTGCACAGGATATCGAGACTGAGGTCAATGGGGGCATCACCAATAAAGTGGAGCAGTTCGAATCGGGTGATTCGGAATTTAACAACCGGGTCAAAATCGATGTGCGATTTCGTGATGCGAACAATAAAATATTGGGGAAACGCTATTATCTCGAACACCTATACAAACTGCTGCGAACGGAGAAAGATTCGAGCAGGATAGAAAAAACATCCCTCGCCATCGGGCACCAATTCAATTATGAGACCAAATATTATGCCTTCGGCCAGAGCCAGCAGAATCCCTATTTCGGGGAGGCCCTGGTGCCGGTCATCGAAGATAAGGCGCAACTGAAGACCATGTACAACCAGGTCAACGCCGAATTCTACAATACCGTGCTGGGAAGGTTGCAGGGCAATCTATCCTTATATAACTACGATTACTTTTTCAACAGTATCTTGATTACCGAAGATGGCCGTCAGATTCCCAGTCGTTTACAGGGCGAGGAAATTGCTTTAGGGGCGAACTATGAAAAAAAAATCGGAGTTTTTGAGCTAGAGGGCGCCGTTAAATATAATCTTTCTGGCGAATTAGGGGGTAACCTGCTCCATGCATCGGTAGGGTACCGGTTGAACGACCGGCATACCATAAGTGCCTCCGCCCATGCCTCGGCCCGTATGCCGGACTTCAATTTTTTGCTATACCAAAGCGACTATACCAACTACAATTGGCTGAACCTGTCCGATTTTGAAAAGGAACAGGTATTCGGATTGCGGTTCAACTTCGATTCCGATATATGGGGCGATCTGAGAGTGGATTATACGACGGTTGACAACTTAAGCTATTTCGCACCGGACCCGAATATACCCGTGGCGGGAGGAACGGAAATCAGGCTCGGCCCGGCGGATACCAATGCGAACATCAAACCGTTTCAGGAAAACAACGTGCTGAACCATACCAAAGTAACCTATAACAAGGAGTTCCGATTGGGCGGTTTTGCGCTGAACAATACGTTGATGTACCAGCATGTCTCCCAGGCCAATGACGTGCTCAACGTGCCGCAGTTAGTGACCCGAAATACCTTATATTTTTCTTCGGATGTATTTAAAAAGGCCATGTTTCTGCAAACGGGGGTCACCTTAAAATACTTTACATCTTATACTATGGATGCCTACGACCCACTTTTGGGCGAGTTTTATATACAGAATAATGAAGAGTTGGGAGGATATCCCCTGTTGGATTTTTTCATCAATGCCAAAGTCCAGCAAACTAGGATATATCTAAAGGCCGAGCATTTCAATGCCGGTTTCGGCAAGACCAATTATTATTCAGCCCCGAACTACCCGTATCGGGATTTCGTAATCAGGTTCGGCCTGGTGTGGAATTTCTTTTCTTAGAGACTCCTTTGAAGCAGAAGGATTGTGTAGAATTGTCACAACCCCTTTTTATTTCCTATTAGACTTAATTGTCATAGCATCCTCCGGGCTACGGTATAAAATTTGAAGACAGCACCGAGAGAAAAGCCCGAGGCTTTGGCTTTGAACAAGGGCCCAGTTGGCGCATCGGCCAAAAAAAAGATCGATATCCGCCTGTCGGACGAGCAGGAAAAAATAGTCGGAAATTTTTAATAGATTCTAAAGATGTCTCTGTTTACGTGTTTAGAGCTATAAATTTCTAGTCTTCAGGTAATTCCCATTCATCCCTAAATTGGTTAATACGCACGAGTTTCATAAATTTTTCAAAAAATCGAAAAAAACCTTCGATTAGTATTTTTTATTTAAAAAACCCCCTTATATTTGCACCCGCTTTGAGGGACGGTAGGCAGATGTTGTGTTCCCGGGAGCGGAGGATTAAAGTTCATTGACATACTGTGGAGACAACAAGAATGCCTTCCCCGCCCTTGGGCGGGGGAGGGCCATACAATTTATATTCCGGGCCGCCGGCCGTTTTGGGCGGGCGGCCCGGGGAACTTTCTATTAGGACAGGAAGTGACGGGGCCGGGTGGCGGACCTTCGCGGGGCGCGTGAATTTTATTCAACGCACAACGATGAAGAGTTTGATCCTGGCTCAGGATGAACGCTAGCGGCAGGCCTAACACATGCAAGTCGAGGGGCAGCGATCTGTGCTTGCACAGAGTCGGCGACCGGCGCACGGGTGCGCAACGCGTATGGAACCTGCCCGTTACGGGGGAATAGCCCGGGGAAACCCGGATTAATGCCCCATGTTGACCTTTCGCGGCATCGCGGGGGGTCCAAAGGCTTCGGCCGGTAACGGATGGCCATGCGTACCATTAGCTCGATGGCGGGGTAACGGCCCACCATGGCACCGATGGTTAGGGGCCCTGAGAGGGGGGCCCCCCACACTGGTACTGAGACACGGACCAGACTCCTACGGGAGGCAGCAGTGAGGAATATTGGACAATGGGCGGGAGCCTGATCCAGCCATGCCGCGTGCGGGAAGAAGGCCCTACGGGTCGTAAACCGCTTTTGTACGGGAAGAACGAGGGGTACGTGTACCCCTGTGACGGTACCGTAAGAATAAGGACCGGCTAACTCCGTGCCAGCAGCCGCGGTAATACGGAGGGTCCGAGCGTTATCCGGAATCATTGGGTTTAAAGGGTCCGTAGGCGGGCCGTTAAGTCAGGGGTGAAAGCCCGCGGCTCAACCGCGGGACTGCCCTTGATACTGGCGGTCTTGAATTACAGTGGAGTGGGCGGAATATGTAGTGTAGCGGTGAAATGCATAGATATTACATAGAACACCGATCGCGAAGGCAGCTCACTAACTGTACATTGACGCTGAGGGACGAAAGCGTGGGGAGCGAACAGGATTAGATACCCTGGTAGTCCACGCCGTAAACGATGGATACTAGCTGTCCGGGGCCTTGAGTCCCGGGCGGCCCAGCGAAAGTGATAAGTATCCCACCTGGGGAGTACGTTCGCAAGAATGAAACTCAAAGGAATTGACGGGGGCCCGCACAAGCGGTGGAGCATGTGGTTTAATTCGATGATACGCGAGGAACCTTACCAGGGCTTGAACGCATTACGACAGGCGCGGAGACGCGCCCTCCTTCGGGCGTTTTGCGAGGTGCTGCATGGTTGTCGTCAGCTCGTGCCGTGAGGTGTCAGGTTAAGTCCTATAACGAGCGCAACCCCTGCCGTTAGTTGCCAGCGAGTGAAGTCGGGGACTCTAGCGGGACTGCCGGTGCAAACCGCGAGGAAGGTGGGGACGACGTCAAATCATCACGGCCCTTACGCCCTGGGCCACACACGTGCTACAATGGCCGGTACAGCGGGAAGCCACGCAGCGATGCGGAGCGGATCCAAAAAACCGGTCACAGTTCGGATCGGGGTCTGCAACCCGACCCCGTGAAGCTGGAATCGCTAGTAATCGGATATCAGCCATGATCCGGTGAATACGTTCCCGGGCCTTGTACACACCGCCCGTCAAGCCATGGAAGCCGGGAGTGCCTGAAGTCCGTCGCCGCAAGGAGCGGCCTAGGGCAAGATCGGTAACTAGGGCTAAGTCGTAACAAGGTAGCCGTACCGGAAGGTGC
>CAVXSA010000005.1:0-17500 GCA_963764285.1 uncultured Flavobacteriaceae bacterium | reverse complement strand
GCTGACGCCATTGGCATCGGATAGGGCAATGACCGGTTGATCGGGATTTTCGAGCGTAACCTGCATCATGCGCGGGTTCGGTTCATAAGTCAAGATAGTTGAAACTGGCCTGGGTGAAAAGGGAGTTGTCAGAGAAGCCGGAAGCCATCCCCAGGGTGATATCGTGATGTACCCATTTTTTATTCAAGGTCAATTGGCCGAGCAGTTCATTGGCCTCGTTCTGCTTGTACCAAGCCGCTGTTCCTAACACGGCGTCGTAAGGCAATCGGCCGTCGCTTAAATAGTCAAAGCTCGGGGATTCCGAAAAAAGGGCGGAGTTATCGACCCTTGCCAATTCGTTACCTGTTTGGGCATTTTGAAATACCACTTGCCCTATGGGAGGCGGATTGGTTCCAGCCAGAAAATAAGCGGTCGGATCGGCCAAGGAAACAAAAGCATTACTGATCGAGGTCTGCCAATCGGCTTTCTTGTCCGAGAACTTCGTGTTGAAACGAAGGGTCCATTCGTTGTCGAAACTCTGTAAAAAATCGATTCTGACGGCCAGATCTTGTGCGTGTATTCCTCGTGATGGGTCAAAGGTATTGGTGCCTCCCTCCGAAAGTCTTCTGGGGTCGGGAATTTCGGTTTTCGTTGCGGGCAACAATAATGCGGTCGTATGGAAATCCTGGCCGAAAGCGGCTTTGGGATTTTCCCAATCCGTTGCGGCTACTCCGGTCCACCGATTAGTAAAATCATCCAACAGTTTTCCATTAAATTTTAAATAGCCCTTATTGTATTTTTTAATGACGTTGAACCGGAACTGACCCCCTTTGCTAAATACAAAATCAACATTGCGTGCGCCGTCGTCCCTGCGGTAGTGACCGCCGGCATTGAAGAACCAGTTATTGCCCAAAGGCCCACCGATAACACCGTCGATCTTGAATAAGGGGTTTCCCTCACCCTGTATTCCCCCACTCAGCTGCAGCTCTCCACCAAAAGTGGCCCTTGGGCTAAGGGAGATAAAATTATAGATGCCCCCGGGGGCGTTCAAGGCGGTGATGGAGGCACTGCCCCCTCGAATGGCCTCCACTTTCTCCGTAAAGAGATCGACACGTTGAAAAAGATCGGGGGTGTAATAGGAATGTTGTACCAAACTTACCGGCAGCCCGTCTTCTTGCAAGGAAACATAGTACCAGCCGATATCGTCCTCGGCGGCGGCCGAAATTCCACGGGTGTAAACTTTGGTAAAGACTTCTCCGGCGGAAGGATCTGTAAAAGTGCCGGGTATGGCCTGTAACAAGTCGGCAGTTCCTCGGGGCACTGTCTTTTGTATCTCCTTTGATTTCAACACATTGACCGCAGTACTCGATTCAAGCCGCATTTGGGGCTCAAAACTGCCTGTTACGACAACGGCCTGTAGAGCCAAGGGGTCTTCCTGCAAGGTTGTGGAAAGTGAAATATCCTTTTCTTTAACCTCTAAGCTATCGCTATACGTTTTTGCACCGATATAGGTAATGGTCAGCAAGTAACTTCCCGGGGGTATATCACCTAACTCAAAATCGCCCTGAAGGTCGGTAACGCCAAACTTGTTCGTTGGGTTTAGTGAAACCTGTGCCCCTGTTAATGGTGTGCCATCTGCTTCGGTTACTTTACCGCTTACCGAAACCTGTGAAAAAACCGACGGCCCGAGCAAAACGGAACCCATCATTAAAAATAGAAAACCTATTTTCCGAATCATACCTTATGTCCTAAGGATATAAAGATACTAAGGTTATTTTTTCCGCTGTACCCATTTGCGGTTTTGCCCTGGCCCCCTATCCCATCTTTTATAAAAATGTTCTATGGAATTTCTTTTTGAAAAATTTCTGTAAAACGTAAAAAGCTTTTTTGCGTTTTCCGTTCTTGTCGAACTCCTACGTTATTCCTTTACCTACGAATATCAAATTTTGAGGCTATATTTCCTTATTCTGAATATCGTAGCCCTGCTATGCTCTTAAAAAATGACCTCATCTAGCCTCAAAAACCGATGTTGTCAGTTCCAGATAGTAAGTCTATATGGGTACCTTGGTAAAATTTCTTAATGTCCAATAAGCCGGTATTAGTTTCGGGTTATTAGAACCATGTTTCCGATTTTGGAAGAAATGGCAAGCTAGTATTAAAATGGCGAGGGTCGGCTTCTTAGGAGTAGCAGCCTTAATATGCTAAATGGAGTTTAAACTGTACGTTCTTTTCGGTTTCTTTTTTATCGATGATTGCTATTCCCTGTTTATAAAGGTCTATGGCGAAATTGACATCGCCGTCGTTTTGGATCAGTTTCCAGGCTTCCTTCATCTCACGGCTCCAATTGATATCGTCAAAAACGAAAATTGCAGGGGATTTGATTTTCTCCTTTAGGGCTTTAAAATAAGCAATGGTCGGCTCTTTTTTATGGTTTCCGTCGATAAATAGAAGGTCGAAGAGAACGTCCTCCTTTAGAAGTTGTGGAAAAGTGGAATCGAATAACCCTTCCCTGATCTCATATTTTGAAGGGGGTGCAATAGAAGCAAACTGGTTGGCCGATATTTCACAAAGCCGTGAAAGCCCTTCCATGGTAATGAATCGGGCTTTAGCATTGTTTTGAATGCTTTCCAAGACGTAACATCCTGAAATACCCAGATTGGTGCCTATTTCAAGAAGGAGAGAGGGTTCAGTTTTTTTGGAAAGAAAATAGAGGAATTCGCACCATTTTTTACTTGACGCAGCGTTCTTACAAATATCTTTGACCCTAGCAGTTTTGTCGGAACCGAAAATTTCGTAGGAAATCAAAGTTTTGTCCTGAAGCAGCTCAGTTCTATATTTTTCGCAATTCTGGAACGCCCGACTATCTTCATCATTGAAATTAGCGTTTTTGACCGTATGGATGGCTGCTACGACTTTATGTAACGTGCTGTTCTTGTATTGGGATATTTTCTCGAGTTCTTTATTTTGATTTAATCGGGTACGGGCAATGGAGAGGTGTTTGTTGATTTTCTTTTCGATCATTTTTAAGGGTATTTAGGTACGATAAAGTTATAAAACAATAAACCTTCGTATGGCGGGTGCCCTCATCAACTACATCCGATAGATAAGTATTTGCCATCCCGAACTAGGGCCGGGTTTTAATTTCTTGTACCGTTTGCTATTACACCCTGGGCAAATCCCCTTCACCCTTCAACGGCAGTTCCGAATTCTCCCATCAAAAAGGTGTCGACGTGGTAAGCGGCTTGACGACCTTCCGATATGGCCCAGACGATAAGGGATTGGCCTCGCCGTTGATCCCCCGCTGCGAATACGCCGGGTACATTGGTCATGTAGTTCTCTTCGGTAGCCTTAATATTTGTTCTATTATCGGCTTTCAGGCCCAATTGCTCGGTGATGCTCGTTTCCGAGCCGGTAAATCCTAAGGCCAAGAGGGCCAGTTCACACTTCCATTCTTTTTCGGTGCCTTTTACTTCTTTTAAGGTCATTCCTTTTTCAGCATCCTTGACCCATTCCACTTCCGAGGTGATCAATCCGGTTAAATTTCCCTCATTATCCCCCACGAAGCGTTTCGTCGAAATACTAAAAAAACGTTCCGCACCTTCTTCATGCGATGAACTCGTACGCAGACGCATGGGCCAGAACGGCCAAGGTTGTCCTTCGGGACGTTCGGTACTGGCCATAGGCATGATTTCGAAATTGGATACTGATTTGGCACCCTGTCGAAAGGAGGTACCGATACAATCCGAACCGGTATCGCCGCCGCCGATAACAATCACATCCTTACCGGTGGCCAAGATTTCGTTTTCGAATGTATTGGTGCCATCTACCCTTCGGTTGTTTTGCGGTAGGAAATCCATCGCCTGTACAACGCCTTTCAACTCAGCACCTTCAATGGGCAGGTTTCTGCGAACGGTTGCGCCACCACATAATACTATGGCATCGAATTCGTTTTTCAGTTCCTCGGCCTGGACATCTTTCCCGACATGTACGTTGCATTGAAACAGGATGCCTTCCGCTTCCATTACTTGGGTCCTACGGTCGATAACATGTTTTTCCATCTTGAAATCGGGGATGCCGTATCGTAAAAGGCCGCCCAATTTTTCGTCCCGCTCGAAGACGGTCACCAAATGGCCGGCGCGGTTCAGTTGTTGTGCCGCGGCCAATCCTGCCGGGCCCGGAGCCCACTATCGCCACTTTTTTACCGGTTCTGGTTTCGGGCGGCTCGGGTTTTATCCATCCTTTTTTAAAGGCGGTCTCGGCGATGTTCTTTTCGATGTTCTCGATTGTGACCGGATCTTCGTTTATCCCCAGAACGCAGGATTCCTCACAGGGTGCGGGACACAATCTTCCCGTAAATTCCGGAAAGTTGTTCGTGGAGTGCAAAATTTCGGAAGCTTTGTCCCATTTTCCCCGGTAAACGGCATCGTTGAAATCGGGGATCAAATTGCCCAAGGGGCATCCGCTATGGCAAAACGGAATACCGCAATCCATACAGCGTGCCCCTTGGTTTTGAAGTTCTTTTTCATTCAGGGGCTGTTTAAATTCCTTATAGTTTTTTACGCGCTCCTCTACAGGGTCGTATGCCTCTACTTTTCTATCGAATTCCAAAAATCCTGTTATCTTTCCCATTGTTCGATTCTAAATTATTCTATTCTGAATTGGTATATTAAAATTTTAATTTTCAAAAGGCACCTATACATTATACTTTAAAAATTAAAACATGTATGGTGCTTTATGGTTTTCGGCCCTTGAGCGCAGCGGTCAAATGTCTTTATGTGGTTTGCAACTTCTCTTCTTCCAATCGTATCAAGGCCTTTCTGTACTCCTCCGGAAAAACTTTTACGAACTTCGGCAGACAATCTTCCCAATTTTCCAGAATGCGCTGTGCTAGGGGGCTCAAGGTCGCATTGTAATGGCTTTCGATTAAATCTTTGAGCTGTTTGATGTCTTTATCCTCTGTGACGTCCAGCAAGTTCAAGGCCTCGGTGTTGCAATTCTTTTTGAAGGTCTTTTTCTCGTCGAATATGTAAGCAATTCCGCCGCTCATTCCCGCACCGAAATTTCGCCCTACTTCGCCGAGTATAATGGCCACACCCCCGGTCATGTATTCACACCCGTGGTCGCCGATACCCTCGACGACGGCCTTGGCCCCTGAGTTCCTTACACAAAATCGTTCCCCGGCCTTACCGTTGATGTAGGCCCTACCGGCGGTCGCGCCATATAGGGTAACATTACCGGTTATCACATTGTCCTCGGGTACAAGGGTCGAACCTTCGGGTACCTTGACCACCAATTTGGCGCCTGAAAGGCCCTTACCTAAATAATCGTTGGTGTTCCCGTTTACGATCATAGTCAAGCCTCTCGTGGCAAAGGCCCCGAAACTTTGCCCGGCAGAGCCGGTAAAGTTCAGTTTTAGCGTATTGATAGGCAAACCCTGCGCCCCGTACACTTTGGAAATTTCGTTACTGATGATGGCGCCTACTGCCCGGTCCGTATTCTTTATCGGAAAGTCAAGCGTCAACTTTTCTTTTCGGAATAATGACGGATTGGCTTTCGCTATGATATCGAATTCGATGGATTGATCGATATTGTGCTTTTGTTTTTGGGTGTTATAGAATTTCGTGCCCGCCGGTACATCCACTTGATAAAGGATAGGGGTCAGGTCGATGCCCTTAGCCTTATAATGTTCGATGGCTTTTCTTCGGTCGAGTTTTTTCACTTGGCCTACCATTTCGTTTACGGTCCTGAATCCGAGCTGAGCCATGATTTCGCGAAGTTCCTGGGCGATGAAATACATATAATTGACCACATGTTCGGGTTTGCCCTCGAACTTCTTGCGAAGTTCCGGGTTTTGGGTGGCGATACCCACGGGACAGGTGTTCAAATGGCACACGCGCATCATGATACAACCCGAAGCGACCAATGGGGCGGTCGAGAAACCGAATTCCTCGGCCCCCAATAAACAGGCCACAGCCACATCACGACCGGTTTTTAGCTGCCCGTCGCATTCCAAAACAATTCGGTTTCGAAGATCGTTCAGTACCAAGGTCTGCTGGGCTTCGGCGATACCGAGTTCCCAGGGGAGCCCCGCGTGTTTTAAAGAAGTCAACGGTGAAGCTCCAGTGCCCCCATCGAAACCGGAAATCAGTACCACATCGGCCTTGGCTTTGGACACCCCTGCTGCAACGGTTCCTACCCCCACTTCAGATACCAATTTCACATTGATCCGAGCTTTTCGGTTGGCCGATTTCAGGTCGTAGATCAATTGTGACAGGTCTTCGATGGAGTATATATCGTGATGCGGTGGAGGGGAGATAAGCCCAACGTACGGGGTAGAATTCCGTGTCTTCGCAATGGCGGGGTTCACCTTCGGACCTGGGAGTTGCCCCCCTTCGCCGGGCTTGGCGCCTTGGGCCATTTTAATCTGTATCTCCTGGGCGTTGGTCAAATAATCGGAAGTTACACCGAAACGGCCGGATGCCACTTGTTTGATGGCAGAGTTTCGCCAGTCACCGGTCGCATTTTTATAAAATCGTTCGGCATCCTCACCCCCTTCGCCGGAGTTGCTCTTACCGCCGATACGGTTCATGGCAATGGCTAGATTTTCATGGGCTTCTTTGCTGATGGAGCCGTAAGACATTGCACCCGTTTTAAAGCGTTTGACGATTTCGGTCCACGATTCGACCTCTTCCAAGGGTATCGGATCGTAGTTCGAAAACTCGAAAAGTCCTCGGATGGTCATCAGGTTTTTCGACTGTTCGTTGACCATGGCGGCATATTCCTTATAGGTATTCGGCTCATTGCCCCGCACCGCTTTCTGTAATTTTGCAACGGAAAGGGGGTTGAACATATGCTTTTCGCCATTTCTTCTCCAACGGTATTCACCCCCGATTTCGAGATCAAGCGTCGCCGCGACCTCTTTTTTAGAAAAGGCCTTGCTGTGCCGTTTAGCAATTTCTTTTTCGATCTGGTAAAGGCCGATACCCTGAATTCGGGTTGGAGTGGATGGAAAATACTTCTCAACGACCTTGGTATTGATGCCGACACACTCGAACAATTGTGAACCACGGTAAGAATTCAAGGTAGAGATCCCGATTTTGTTCATCACTTTTAAAATACCCTTGCCGATGGCCATGTTGTAGTTTTTTACGGCCTCCTCAAAAGTGAATTCCGTGATATCGTGCTCCTCGATCTGTTCGCCGATGATTTCGTTGACCAAATACGGATTGATGGCACTGGCCCCAAAGCCGAACAAAAGACAAAAATGGTGTACTTCCCGAGGCTCTGCGGATTCTACGATAATACTGAGTGCGTTTCTTTTGCCCAGCCTTTGTAGGCCGCTGTTTACGAAGGAACAGGCCAGAAGTGCGGGAATGGGGGCCTGGTCCTTGTCGACGCCCCTATCCGACAGGATAATGATATTGGCTCCTTGGTCGGCCTCGTCCGAAGCCTGTTTTAAAATCGCTTCGAGCGCATCTTCGAGACCGTTATGTCCTTTTTCGATATTATATAAGGTAGGGATGGAGACCACTTTATAATCGGGACTCGCATCGTAATTTTTTATTTTGTCCAAATCTTCCTTGGAAATGACGGGGTTCTGTATCTTCAGTTTTCGGCAGTGCAGTTCCGAGAAATCGAAGATATTATGGTCGCTGCCCAAGGTCAGGCTAATATCTGTAATAAGCTCTTCGCGGATACCGTCCAAAGGCGGATTGGTCACCTGTGCGAATAGCTGTTTAAAGTAGTTGTAAATCAGTTGCGGCCGTTCCGATAGTACGGCAATCGGGGTATCCGAACCCATAGATCCGATAGGTTCCTTGGCGTTTTTCCCCATAGGGTAGTATGATGGTGTCAATATCCTCCAAAGTATAGCCAAAGACCGATTTGCGTTTTTCCAAGGTCGCTTCCCCCAAGAAAAGTGGACAATCGTTATAAGGGATGTTCTTTAGGTGGACCAGATTATCGTCCAACCATTTTTTATAGGGATGGCGTTGGGCAATCTCCTCCTTAATTTCCTCATCGTTCACGATCCGGCCCTCTTCCATATTGACCAAGAACATTTTTCCGGGTTCCAAACGGCCGTGGAATTCGACGTTCTCAGGCGCGATTTCCATTACCCCGGTCTCCGATGACATGATTACGTACCCGTCTTTGGTGACGGAATAGCGTGAAGGGCGGAGTCCGTTCCGGTCCAAAAGCGCACCGATATAATTTCCGTCGGTAAAAGGAATGGAGGCAGGGCCGTCCCAAGGTTCCATCATACAGGAATGGTATTCGTAGAATGCCCTTTTAGCCTCGGACATATCGGGATTTTTCTCCCAGGCTTCGGGCACCAGAATCATCATGACCTCGGGCAAGGAACGGCCGGTCATCAAAAGGAGTTCGACCACCATATCCATAGTGGCGGAATCTGATTTTCCAGGGAGGATGATCGGAAGGATATTCTTGATTTCATCGCCGAACCAGTCGCTCTTCATCAGTTCTTCCCGCGAGCGCATGCGGGATACATTGCCCCTGAGGGTGTTGATTTCCCCGTTGTGGCACATATAACGGAAAGGCTGGGCCAGGTCCCAGGTCGGGAAGGTATTCGTCGAGAATCGCTGGTGTACCAACGCTAGGCGGGTAACCACACGTGGATCCATCAGGTCTTCGTAGTACAGGCTGATATCCTTAGGCATCAAAAGACCCTTGAAGATGATAATTTTGGTAGATAAGCTCGGTACATAAAAATATTGGCTCTCCGAAAGCCTGGAGTCGATGATGGCATGTTCGGTGACCTTTCGGGCAATAAATAGTTTCAGGTTGAAGTCGAACTCCTTTTGTTCTTTGTTTTCCTTGGCAATGAAGAGCTGCATCACGAAAGGTTCGGTCTCCATAGCGATGCGGCCCGGGATGGAGCGGTTTACGGGCACGTCGCGCCATCCCAAAAGCCGTAGCCCTTGTTGTTTGATATTTTTCTCAAAGAGGTCGATGCAAAACTTACGCTGGTTTTCCTTTTGGGGAAGAAACACGTTGCTCACCGCGTATTGTCCAGGTTCCGGAAGTTCAAAATCGCACACGGCCTGAAAGAAGTCATGGGGAATATCGATAAGTATCCCCGCCCCGTCACCGGTCTTTCCGTCGGCACTGACGGCACCGCGATGTTCCAGTTTATGCAATATCTCCAACGCCTTGTGGATGATGTCATTCGATTTCTTTCCTTTTAAGCTACAGATAAATCCTGCGCCACAGTTATCGTGTTCGAATTCCGGTAGGTAAAGCCCTTGTTTTTGTAATGTCATTGGATATGGTATTTCTTCAAAAATAAGGATTTTGATAAATTTTTAGCAGTGATTTCCCTAGAATTGAGTAAAAATCCAACGTTTGGAATAGAAGGTTAAATAATATTCAAATATGGATTTTGACCATGCAATATTTATCAGATTGATAAATTTAGCCTATTTTCAGGAGTCTATAAAGTTTTTTTAGGGGGCAAACGAAATGAATTCTTGTTTTTTTGGTTGCAACCCTTGATTTATGAGTGATTAAACCGACATTTGATTAATTTATTACCAACATACCCCATCATAATCAGGGTTGTTTTTAAATGGAAAATCATACGTAGTTCAGCATCGGCAGCCACTTCATGTATTTATTCGAAGCCGAGTCGAGGCATCTTCCCCTTTATTCGCTCAAAATGCTCCGTGAAATTACAATCTTCTGAATTTCCGAAGTGCCTTCATAAATTTGGGTGATTTTGGCGTCGCGCATCAGGCGTTCAACATGGTAATCCTTCACATAACCGTTACCGCCATGGATTTGCACGGCCTCGACGGTGGTATCCATAGCCACTTGGGAGGCATATAATTTGGCCATGGCTCCCGATAGGTCGTAATTCTTGCCCTGGTCCTTTTCCCAGGCCGCGTGGTAAACCAGATGGCGGGCGGCCTCGATTTGGGTATGCATGTCCGCCAACTTAAAGGCAATGGCCTGATGCTTGGCGATTTCGGTGCCGAAGGCTTTCCGTTCCTTCGAATATTTTAGGGCGAGCTCGTAGGCGCCGGCGGCGATACCCAGAGCCTGTGCGGCAATTCCTATCCGTCCGCCGGCCAAGGTTTTCATGGCGAACTTAAAGCCGAAACCATCCTCGCCGATACGGTTCTCCTTGGGTACCTTGACATCATTAAAGATTAATGAATGAGTGTCGCTGGCTCGGATGCCCATTTTGTTTTCCTTGGGGCCAACCTCAAAACCGGGCATCCCTTTTTCAACGATCAGGACGTTGATGCCCTTGTGTCCTTTTTCCCGATCCGTTTGGGCGATGACCAGATATACTTCGGCGGAATTGCCGTTGGTGATCCAGTTCTTCGTTCCGTTCAGGATATAATGGTCGCCCTGATCGAGGGCCGTCGTTTTTTGGGAGGTCGCATCGCTTCCCGCCTCGGGTTCGGACAGGCAGAAGGCGCCGATGATTTCGCCCAGAGGCCAAGCGGGTGAGGTATTTCTGTTTTTGTTCCTCGGTACCGAATGTTTCCAATACCCCAACATACGAGGGAATTGTTTACCGAGACCACCACTGAGGTCGAGGCATCTATCTTGGAAAGTTCTTCCATGGCAATTACGTAGGATAGGGTGTCCATGCCGCTGCCATTATATTTCGTATCGGTCATCATCCCCATAAAACCTAGCTGCCCTAATTTCTTGACCTGTTCGGTGGGAAATTTTTTCGCTTCGTCCCTTTCGATAACACCGGGCAACAATTCGTTTTGAGCAAAATCTCGGGCCGCCTGTTGTATCATGAGATGTTCTTCCGATAACGAGAAATCCATAATTAGTATTTTTGGCTTCCTACAAATATAAGCTTATGGAACAGAATGCTTTTTATCCTGCATCAAATTTTTATATTTGTCGAACGTCATCCATCCATGAAAGAGTTACTCCACGCCTACGAGAAAAAACCCCCTGAAATTGTCTTCCATTGGAGGGACCCCGAAACGGAGGCCGAGGGCTGGGCGGTCATCAATTCCCTCCGTGGTGGAGCCGCCGGAGGAGGTACTCGTATGCGCAAGGGGTTGGATATGAACGAGGTACTGTCGTTGGCCAAGACCATGGAGGTAAAGTTTACCGTCTCGGGTCCCCCGATCGGCGGAGCGAAATCGGGCATAGACTTCGATCCGCACGACCCTAGAAAAAAAGGGGTGCTGGAAAGGTGGTATCGCGCCGTATCCCCCTTATTAAAAAGTTACTACGGTACCGGCGGCGATCTTAATGTCGACGAAATTTTCGAAGTGATTCCCATAACCGAGGATGCCGGGGTATGGCATCCTCAGGAAGGGGTTTTTAATGGTCACTTCAAGCCGACCGAGGCCGATAAAATCAACCGGATCGGTCAACTGAGATTGGGCGTGGTCAAAGCCTTGGAAAGCCCTCGCTATTCCCCTGATATTTCCCGAAAATATACCGTGGCCGATATGATCACCGGTTTTGGGGTGGCTGAGGCCGTACGGCACTATTATGATATTTTTGGGGGCAATGTGAAGGGGAAAAGGGCGGTAGTACAGGGTTTCGGGAATGTGGGTGGTGCGGCGGCCTTCTACCTATCTCGAATGGGTGCGAAGATTGTGGGGATTTTAGATCGGGCAGGCGGGGTAATCCATGAAGATGGCTTTACTTTGGAAGAAATACGGTCTTACTTTGTACACCGAAAAGGGAATACACTTATGGCCCTTGCCGATGAAATGATACCTTTTGATGAAATCAACGAACGCATCTGGAATCTGCATACCGACATATTCGCCCCCTGTGCTGCCTCGAGGTTGGTCGTCAAGGAACAGATCAGTCGTATGATCGACAATGGATTGGAGGTGGTATCTTGCGGGGCGAACGTGCCCTTTGCGGACCAGGAGATTTTTTTTGGTCCCATCATGGAGTACACCGACGAAAGGATCAGCTTGATCCCCGATTTTATTTCTAACTGCGGAATGGCCCGGGTATTCGCCTATTTTATGGAAAAAAAGGTAGGTATGGACGATGAATTGATATTTAATGATACGTCCGATACCATAAGAATGGCAATTTTGAATATCTTTAAACAAAATACCTCAAAACGGAATATTAGCCGCACCGGATTTGAGATTGCACTAAAACAATTAATTTAAGACCCGAAGGGGGTATATAAAAACCGATCGAGTATGGAGACCATTATTATCATTGTATTTGTTGTGGGCTATCTGGCGATAACCATGGAGCATAACCTGAAAATCGACAAGCTCATTCCCGCACTGGCGATGATGGCCATTCTTTGGGCTATTATCGCACTGGCGAACATGTCGGTATTCGAAGTTAACACGGATCTCAAAGAGTTAGAACCGACCAATATCGATGATATACTGTTGCATCATGTGGGGAAAACGGCCGAAATATTGGTGTTCCTTCTAGGCGCGATGACCATTGTAGAGATCATCGACTATTTTGATGGTTTTGCCACGATAAAGGGATATATTAAGACAAGGAGCAAACGCAAGTTGTTATGGCTCTTTTCCATTTTGGCCTTTGTGCTTTCCGCGATTATCGATAACCTGACTGCTACCATTGTTTTGATAACCATTTTACAAAAGGTGGTAAACGAACGGGAAACCCGCCTCTGGTTCGCCGGGCTTATCATCATAGCCGCCAACGCAGGGGGCGCCTGGTCTCCTATCGGAGATGTGACCACCACCATGCTTTGGATCGGCAACAAGGTCTCGGCCCCGGTGTTGATAGAACATGTCTTGATACCTTCTATAGTATGCATGGTGGTACCCGCTTTTGTGGCCAGCAGGAATAGTGCCTTTCAAGGTAAAATTGTCTCCGATGTGGATGAAATTGAAGTACCTCAGACCAAATTCGGTTCTACCATGTTGTATCTGGGTCTGGGTGCCATCGTTTTTGTACCTTTCTTCAAAACGATTACACATTTGCCTCCTTATGTCGGGATGATGCTGTCCTTGGCAGTGGTCGCCACTTTTGCCGAGATCTATAGCAGTTCGAAGTTCAGTATTTCCAACGTTGAGGGGGAAGGAGACGACACGGTAGGGCATCATAGCCCCGTGCATGCTTCCCTGTCAAAAATAGAAATGCCCAGCATTCTATTTTTCTTGGGGATACTGCTGGCGGTGGCCGCACTGGAATCTTTGGGGATGCTCTTTCATTTTGCGGAAAGTCTGGAAGAAAACTTGCCGATGCTCGGAACGGAGTCGCATGGGGAACTGGTATCGGATCTCGTCGTTCTGATTTTGGGCGTTGGTTCTGCGGTAATCGATAACGTTCCTTTGGTGGCGGCCAGTATGGGGATGTTCTCGGTTCCGATAGATGATCCCGTATGGCATTTTATCGCCTATTCCGCAGGAACGGGCGGCAGTATTTTGATTATCGGTTCTGCGGCAGGTGTTGTCGCCATGGGAATGGAAAGAATTGATTTCTTCTGGTACCTTAAGAAGATAGCTTGGTTGGCTTTCCTCGGATTCATTGCCGGTGCGGCCACTTTTGCATTAATTAGAAATTTCGTGTTAAACGCATAATTTTATCGATAAACTACCGTTATAGAGGCAACACCGAACGCGTATTTATAATCAAAGAATTCTATGATGCTATTTCAAGATGCGGCACAAGACCCTCAGATGGGGGATGTTATGTCGGAAGAAAAGACCCTTTCCGTAATCGATCTTATTTTTGACGGCGGAACGGGAAGCGTACTTATTATCACTGTGCTGTTTATTTTGCTTTTTGTGGCGTTGTACATTTATTTCGAACGTCTGTTCGCAATCAAGGCCGCCTCGAAAATAGATAGCAATTTCATGAACCAGATTCGCGACTATGTGACCAGCGGGAAGCTGGAAGCGGCCAAAATGCTCTGCGCCCAGACCGATTCTCCCGTGGCCCGATTAACGGAAAAGGGAGTTTCCCGGATTGGAAAACCGCTCGACGACATCAACACTGCCATAGAAAATGCGGGTACCCTAGAGGTTTACAAGCTGGAAAAGAACGTTAGTATATTGGCGACCGTCGCGGGGGCCGCACCCATGATCGGATTCCTGGGAACGGTAATCGGGATGATACTCGCCTTCCACGAAATGGCGTCAAGCGGCGGTCAGGCCGAAATGGGCTCTTTGGCATCCGGTATTTACACGGCCATGACCACGACGGTGGCCGGGCTTATCGTAGGTATCATTGCCTACATCGGTTATAACCATATTGTCAACCGCACCGATAAGGTGGTACATAAGATGGAGGCCAATGCCGTTGAGTTTCTTGACCTGTTGAACGAACCTCTTTAGATAACAGAACAAAGAGAAAAGGCAGTGCTACGGAGACTTGGATTGATTATTTTATAAATCTGATAGCGATAGCGCCCTTTTTCTCTGTTTTAAAACCCAAAGTTGCATGCTATGGGGATGCGTCGGAAGAAAACTAAGTTCTTAAAAAATTAGATAGACCGTGAAATTAAAAGGAAGAAATAAGGTGAGTCCCGATTTTAGCATGTCCTCGATGACGGATATCGTTTTCCTGTTATTGATATTTTTTATGCTAACGGCGAACTCTCCCAATGCGTTAGATCTGTTGTTGCCCAAAGCCAAAGGAAAATCCACGAACACCCAGAACGTATCGGTAAGTATTGATAAAAACCTGAACTATTTTGTCAATAACGAACAGATTAACGGCGCGTATATAGAAACGGAACTCAAAAAGGCGCTGCAAGGAAAAGATAAACCGACCATCATTTTAAGGGCGGAGGAAAATGTGGCCATCAAAGAGGCGGTCAACGTAATGGATATCGCCAACCGGAACAATTATAAGGTAATCTTGGCCGTGCGACCCAATTAACGCGTTTACATTCGGGATTTACAGGAAACGTCAGACTGACGGTCCAAAGTCTTTGTGACAATCCCTTATTTGCTCAAAGAAACCCTTTTAAATCGAAATAGGCAGTATGCCATATCTGGACACTAGACACAAAAAGAAATCCTTCACGCTGACCACTTTTCTTTTAAGCGTGCTGCTCCTGATATTATTCTATATCGGCATGACCTATATGGATCCTCCCATCGAAAACGGAATTTCCGTTAATTTCGGCAGTACGGATTTTGGTGCCGGTAACGTACAGCCCAAGGAAAAGATACGTTCCGAACCGATGAAGACCCCTCCCGTTGAACCGGTGAAACAAGAGGAAGAAGTGGTAGAGGAAGTAGTCGAAGAGGAGGTTGTGGAGAAGGAAGTGCCCGAAGAAACCGTGGCCGAGGAAGCTCCTGCCGAAAAAGTCCTTACCCAAGAAAAGGAGGAAGCCATCAAGATCAAAAAGGCGGAGGAAGCCAAAAAGAAGGTCGAAGATGCAAAAAAAGCGGCCCAGAAAAAGGCCGAGGCCGAAGCACAAAAGAAAAAAGCGGAAGCGGCGCGGATAGCCCAACAAAAAAGGGAGGCGGAAGAAAAGGCCAGACAGGAACAGGAGGCCAAAAAGAAAAAATTGGACGAATTGATGGGTGGCCTCAACAAATCCGACGGAACGGCGTCAGGTTCCGAGGGCGATGACGACAGGGCAGGTGATAAGGGTTCGCCCGATGGTGACCCCTACGCTACGAGTTACTACGGTAGTCCCGGTTCCGGAAGCGGTACGGGGGGCTACGGACTGAACGGCCGCTCTTTGGCCAGCAAGGGCAAGGTCAAGCAGGAATGCAATGAAGAGGGCCGGGTAGTGGTCAAGATCGTGGTCGATAGAAGCGGCAACGTGGTCAGTGCACAGCCAGGGGTGAAAGGCACGACCAATAACAGTCCCTGTCTCTTAGATCCCGCTAAAAAGACCGCATTCAAGCACAAATGGAACCCAGATAGCAATGCGCCCAGCCAGCAGGTCGGGTTCGTTGTGGTTAATTTCAAACTGGGGGAGTGACCTACCGGCAGACCTTGGATTGGATGTTCGCCCAACTTCCGATGTACCAGCAAAAGGGAGCATCTGCCTATAAAGCTAAATTGGACAATACCATTGCCTTCGCCGCTTATCTGGACCATCCCGAAAATAAATTCAAGAGCATCCATGTGGGGGGCACCAACGGAAAGGGTTCAAGTAGCCATATGCTGGCATCCGTTCTACAGGAAGCAGGCTACAAAACGGGACTCTACACTTCACCGCACCTAAAGGATTTCCGGGAACGGATAAGGATCGACGGCCGGCCTGTGGGTACCGATTTTGTCGTTGATTTCATCCAAAAGAACCATTCCTTTCTAGAACAACATAAACTCTCCTTCTTTGAAATGAGCGTGGGAATGGCGTTCGACTATTTTGCCAGGGAAAAGGTCGATATAGCGGTCGTAGAAGTCGGATTGGGCGGAAGATTGGATTCCACCAATATCATTGTTCCCGAAGTATCCCTGATTACCAATATCGGATACGACCATGTCGAGATGCTGGGCGATACCTTGGAGAAAATAGCCTTTGAAAAAGCGGGAATCATAAAGAAAAATGTTCCCATTGTTATCAGTGAATATCAGGAAGAGACTGCCGAAACTTTCGAGACTGTTGCCCAGTCTAAAAGCGCCCCTTTAATTTATGCAGACCTGCCAACGCAACCCATCGGACAGGTCCAAAATGCCTACAGAACCTCCCTTTTGGGGAACTATCAAGTAAAAAATGTCAAAGGAGTAGTCGCCGTTTTGAGGCAGCTCAAGAATTTTGAGATCAAGGAAGAACATGTAAGACGGGGGCTCCAAAACGTAACCCAAAACACGGGGTTGATGGGAAGGTGGCAACTATTGCGAAAAGAACCGACCGTCATATGTGATACAGCGCACAATAGCGAAGGTCTGGCTTTGGTTCTTCAGCAAATACGGCAGCAAAAATTCAAGGAACTTCATGTTGTTTTGGGTTTTGTTAAGGATAAAAATCTAGAGACGATATTTCCGTTGTTTCCGAAGAAGGCCCATTACTACTTTTGTAAACCCGATATTCCGAGAGGCTTAAATGTTGAGGTGCTAAAGGAAAAAGCACTAACACATGGATTACTTGGAAAAACGTATGCGTCGGTTACCAAGGCTTATGAAGCAGCGGTGAATAATGCCCATATCGCTGACTTCATTTTTATCGGCGGAAGTACTTTTACCGTTGCGGAAGTAGTGTAGGAAACTGTTTAAACCTGTTTTGTTCCGAATTCACGGAACTGATCTCTATTGTTGCCTAGCTTCTGCAGATTTCTTCTATGAATGATTGGGTTATTTACAGGGCTCATCATGTGTAAAGATGACTCTCTCAAACTTGCCATTTTTGTTTACTTTAAAGGAAACCAGCTCCATATTCATGTCCATATTCGAGTGGGACATGTCGGGTTGCGAATCTGTCATCTTCCCTGATGTTGATGGGACATTCGGTGATTTCGACGAACCCTCCTCGTGGGAAGCCTTAGCCGAAGTCTTCGGTTTTCCTATTTGTCATTTTTTCATTTAGCGGAGATTTCATCGTTTCATTTAGCGAATGGGACGTAATTTCATATACAGGATCCCATGCCATACTAGGGGA
>CAVXSA010000004.1:0-180389 GCA_963764285.1 uncultured Flavobacteriaceae bacterium | reverse complement strand
TGTAGCGTATTCCGGGTATATTGTTTTTCATAGTCATATTTTTTGGTAAAAATTTCTTTTTGATAGCTACTGGGCCCTTGGAACAACTTTTTGCGCTTGTTGTAATAGGGCTGCATCTCTGTGGTATACATCTCTAATTGCCCGTCATTGTCCATATCGGCGATATCGCTACCCATGGAGGAGAGACTGAAATGTTTGAACATATCCCGCGCCCGGTCGGTAAAGGTACCGTCCTGGTTGTTGATATAGACAAGATCGTTACTTAAAAAGTCGTTCGCCACGTAGATATCGGGCCACCCGTCATCATTAAAGTCGTTGATCAGGGTGCTATGGCTATAGCCGTGGTAACGTATGCCCGCCTTTTCGGAAACGTTCACAAAGTGGGGATGGCCATGATTATCGGAGCCTTGGTTTTCGTATAGACGATCTTTGCTCAACGAGGTGCCATCATCGTCCAACGGCCTGAACTGGCTGGGATTGATGCCTTCTATCCGGTTGACGCCGATGAACAGGTCCAAGTCACCATCATGGTCATAATCAAAAAATTGGGCGTGCGAGGAGTAGCTATTATCGGCCACACCATATTCCTCTCCCATTTCCTTAAAAATGGGAATGTCATCGTTGTTGTTACCTTGGTTCACGTAAAGCAAATTTTTACGTTCGGCATCCGCTTTGCGAAAGGTATTGCAGACGTAGATATCCAATTTGCCATCGGTGTCTATATCGACTAGAGAAACACCGCTGGACCACTGTAGCGAATCGGTTTTTCCGATGTTGGCGGTTGTTGAAATATCTTCAAAACGGAGTTCCCCTTGGTTAAGAAAGAGTTTATTGTTTACTTGGTTTCCCGCAAAGAAGATATCGTCCAAACCGTCGCCGTTCAGGTCTCCCAAAGCTACCCCGGCGCCATTGTACACGAATTCGTTATCGATGATGTTGATGGAGTCGTTCTCGGCAAGTTGGTTGTTAAATTTGAGGCCGGATTTTGTCGCATCGATTTGTACGAAACGGGTAGGATTGGCTGAGTCGGTACAGCCATACCAAAAAATAAATAAGAGTATTACAATGGAATAGATACAAAATTTACAGATTTCACGTACAACTTTCATACGGACTTTTTGGGCAATGATTTAATATATTGCGATGCAAAGATGGTATAAGCTTTCGAAAGAAACAAAAAACCCTGACGATAGCGCCAGGGTTTAAGTGTTAAAAGGTAATGCGATCAATAACCAGGGTTCTGAGTTAACACTTCTGTCTGCAAATCGATCTGGGTTTGGGGTATGGGCAAATATTCGTTCTTTCCTTTAGTAAAATTCCCACCCCCATAGGCAGCGGATAAAAATTGTTTCTCGTAATCAATAAATTCATTGATTTCTTCGGCTGCAACACCCCAACGTACCAGGTCGAAGAACCGGTGTCCTTCACCCGAGAGTTCCAGTTTACGTTCAAAACGTAAAGCCTGTGTAGCCGATTCCTTGGTGGCGAACTGCGCAGGGGAATATTCAGCGATCACATAATTGGCGGCGTCGGTACCATCTTCATCCTTGATCCAGAATTCTGATTTGGCAGCTCTTGCACGGACCCTATTTACATAAGTTCGTGCTTGTTCCAAATTGCCAAGTTCGATTTCGGCTTCGGCGGCCATCAATAGCACATCGGCAAAACGAATAATATTATAATTCATCGTAGCATAACCCCTAGTCCAGGAGCTGGCATCGGTATACACTCCGTCTTGATTGACATAATAGACATACTTTTTGGGTGCATAAGGTCCTCCGTAACTCTGTACCCTGATCCAAGATTGTCCTGGAAAGGGTTGCCATCCTAAATAGGGAATGTCCCTTCTTCCTATGGAAAAGTCGATTCTCGGATCCAAGGGGCCCGCATCGGGCGTAAAATCAGCGGTTGAAGCAATACCCATGTCCGTTTTAACTGCGTTTGCGGGATCCCTGTAGGATTTATCCAATAAAGGTAGACCTTCAGGCGTAGTTCGGAAAGAACTTGCCAATTCAAAACTGGGTTGAAAGAAACCGCAACAGTCCCCTGGACCTTCACTACCGGTTCCATAAGGATAGTTGAGATCGTCCCACCAGTTGGCGTTGTTAACGCTACCTGTTTCATTCGAAGATTCCACATCCATTACCGCTTCGGCATGGTTGTCATTATCGGCGTTGAAAATTTGGGCATAATCGTCCAACAGCTTATATTTTAGACCGTTTGAAGTTACCCCATTGGCTATAACATCATCAAACCAGGTTTTGGCTTCCGCATATTTTTGTTGGTATAATTTTGCCTTTCCCATATAGGCGCCGGCAGCCCACTTGTTGACCCTCCCTGGATCGGTCACTTCGTCCAGATTATCAAAGGCATATTGAAAATCGGCTTCAATTTGTGCCCAGGCATCGCCGTTGTTCGGAATTTGCGGTATTTCGGTGGCGGGTACCGTTTCATCAAAGACCACAATATTATTGTAGTGCTTTTTGAGGTCAAAATAAAAATGGCCTCGTAACATTCTGGCCTGGGCTCTTAAACTGGCCGCCTTATCGGGAGGAATCAAATCTATTGACTTCTCTATGGTCGATAAAACGGTATTGCATCGGCTTATGCCTTCGTAACGCGCATTCCATAAAGAATTAAACTCTCCGAAGGTGGGGTCGGCCTGAAATCGTTGAATAGTGGCCAAAGCGGCGTTATCGCCTGGATCGGTGCCTTTGTTGGCATCACCACCAAGGATTGATCCGGTAATCCAATGGTTGGGGGCGGCAGCACGGTTACCGTCCAAATATCCGTTTAGCATGGAGTAGGCCCCGATCAATAGACCTTCGATGCCGTCAAGGGTACTTACCTGTGCATCGGCCAAGGTGCCCGTTGGTGCTACCTCTAAAAACTCATCGCTACAGGAAACTCCCACAACTAGCAGCGCTAGCGTTAACGCAACCCATTTTTTAGTTCTACGTATTGTTTTCATAATTTTTTTATTAAATATATACATTTTTATCGAATCAAAAATACCCACCAGATTACAGTTAAATCCCTATTTCAAAATTAATCAGATATTGTGGGGCCACTGGATAATTACCGACATCAATACCAAAATTGGTATCCGCTGCGCCACCGACTCCGGGGTCGATACCACCATAATTGGTAATCGTCCAAATGTTGTTGGCGGCGACGCCGATTTTAAACTTGGTCAAACCCAGTTTCTCGGTCAGTATCCCCCTAAAATCGTAAGAAAGTGCCAAACGTTGTAAGCGTACATAGCTACCATCTTCAATATACCAGGAGTTACCCACTGTATTGGTACTAAAGTTAGAGGCACTTTCCCATATAGGTGCTACTGCATTATTGCCAAGCTCTGGCGTCCAAGATTTAAAGGCGGCCACCCCTTTTGCCGAACCTTCGAATACTCCATAGAAATCAGTGTACCATTTGGATTGGTTCCAAATTTCGTTGCCGAAAGATCCGAACCAATAGGTTTCGAATTCAATGGCCTTGTACTTTAAATTTAAGGTTATACCGCCTGTATAATCGGGTACGGGGCTACCCAAAAATTTACGGTCATCCGGAGTGATTCTACCGTCACCATTGACATCTTCATACTTAAATCGACCAAGTCCCTGCCCATCTTGGGCCGGAACGGTTTCACCGGCGTCGTTAACGTAGGTATTGTTGTCAACCTCTGCCTGGGTATTAAAATATCCCAAAACATTATATCCGTAAAATGCTGAAAGGGAATGACCTACGGCATTTCGTGTGGCTACAATATTTCGAACGTTTGGACCATCAAAGAAATCAAGGCCCGGTGCCAAAGCCGCAATCTCATTTTTCAGGAAAGAGTTGGTCATGCTGACCTCAAAACTAAAGTCTTCCGTAAAGTTTCCGCGACCAATAATTTCAAAGTCCAATCCTTTATTCGACATTTTGGCAATGTTAACGGACGGGGCCTGGGCAAAATTGCCGGTAACCCCTGGTAACGGTAATTGGTAGAGTAAATCTTCAGTATCTTTTTTCCACCAGTCTAAAATGAATTCCAATCGGTTATTGAAAAAACTGGCATCGAAACCGATGTTTAAAGTGGTGCTGGTTTCCCATTTGGCATCTGGGTTTCCAATACGGCTTTGGGCAAAACCTTCATCTGCGCCTGAGGCTTGGCCGATAGTTTGATAAAATGTGGCGCCCCTGTTCGATGCGTACAATGAATATTGATTATTCGGATCTACGTTGTTGGAGTTCCCCATTTGCCCCCAGCCTCCGCGAAATTTAAGATCCGTGATAAAATCCTGATTTTGCATAAAAGGTTCCGCGATGACGCGCCAAGCGCCAGAAACCGCAGGGAAGGTACCATATCGGTTGTTTCCACCGAAACGGGAAGCCCCGTCGCGTCGTAACACACCCGTCAGATAATATTTTTCGTCAAAATTGTAATCAATTTTTCCGAACATTGAAAAGAAATTTACACCTTTGAATTGATTGCTGTTCACTACGGGACTCTGAACTACTGTCAAACTCTGAAAGTCAGGATCGGTAGAAAAAGGGTTTAAACCCGATCCGCTAATATTTCTACCGCTGCCGGTATTGAGAGCTTCGACACCCACCAAAGCTTTGATGCGATGCACACCAAAAAGTTTATCGTAGCTTGCCGTATTCGTAAAGGTCCAATTGAAATTAAAACCGCTACCTTCATTATAACTATTGTTCGCATCGGGCTCGGAATCCCCTAAATATTTATAATTATAATTGGTATAGTAGTAATTGCCGTATCCACCGCCGATACTTGACCTTAGGGTAAGACCATCGAATGGTTTTAAAAGCAAGTATGCATTACCGGTACCTCCAATACTATAGGAGGTGTCATCGCCATCGTTGTTTTTGAGTTGCCGGACCGGGTTTCGTGGATTTCCGAAACCTGCGGCCTTGGTACTGGCAAAACTACCAAACTCATCATAAACCGGTATTATTGAAGACATTCTAAAGGATGACAGAATGTACGATTCGTCATTGGCACCGCCGATACCGCCCCCATCACCAAAACCACCTTTCAATGAGCGATAGGTAACTTGAAAATTTTCACCGAAGCTTAACCAGGGGGCTATATCCCATTCTGAATTGAAACGTGCCGTATATCTTGAAAAGTCATTTTCTAGAAGGATACCAGCTTGGTTCTGACCGGAAATACTAGAATAAAACCGACCGTTTTCCGTTCCTCCTTTGAAGCCTACGGTAAACCTACTGATTGGGGCAATCCGAGTTATTTCTTTGTACCAATTGGTACCCCTTAAGTTAGGCCGGACCAAGAAGGTGTTGTCCGGGTCGTTTTCATAGTGTTGGCGAATTTGGGCCAAATCCACCTCACTGGCAGATGCGCCGTCCAAACCGTCTGCATATAGGTAATCCGGTATGGTAGGTGTTGGATTGCTACCGTACTGCGGATGGGTGTATTGCACCGGTTCGCCCAAGGCCGCTGCATTATTTTCATAGGCAATATGCGTATATCGTGCTTGGTCTATGGGGCTCAATATTTTTATTGCTCTCCCGGCGTTCGGATCGGAAACCCCGCTGGAGATATTTACGGTCACCTCGGTTTTTTGAGTGCCTCTCGAGCCGGGTTTTGTAGTATAGACCACCACGCCGTTGGCCGCCCTTGCTCCATATATAGAAGCCGCTGCGGCATCTTTCAAAACGGTAGTCGTTTCAATATCGTCGGGATTTAAGAATTCGGTATTATCTACAGGAAGACCATCTACTACATATAGGGGTTGGTTACCGCCAAAGGCTCCGAAACCACGAATACGGATTTGACTTGTGGTACCGGGCTGTCCGTTGGTAATAACAGTTACACCGGCTACACGGCCCTGTAATTGCTGCTCCACGTTACCTGAAGGTACGGCTGCAAGTTCCTCCGCCTTAACTATAGAAACCGCCGCGGTAGTTTCCCGCTTGGTTTCCGTTTGATAGCCAGTAACGATGACTTCGTCCAAGGCCGCGGCATCTTCTGCCAGGGTAACATTGATTGTAGACTGTCCGTCAACGGCAACTTCCTGCCTCTGGAAACCGATATAACTGATCACCAGGGTGGCCCCATCCTCTACATCTAAGGTAAAATTACCATCAAAATCGGTCTGGGTACCATTGGTGGTACCTTTTTCGAGTACGTTGGCGCCGGGTAGGGGAATACCTTCGCTATCGACTACCGTACCGGTAACCGTAGATTGAAAAATACCGACCGTCTCAATTTTGATGGTGGTCATTGAACTTGCCAGGGCAAATTGGGACCCAAGACAAAGCAGTAGTGAATATAACGCAATGCCAAAAGAAATACTTTTGGTATTTGGCCTTAGCGCATAGCTTGCACGTTCGTGATTCATAATAGTTGTTTGTTAGTTTAGAATTGAGTTTGTTGGTCTTTTTTGACAGATTAGATAATCGACACTGTTAATAAAAGCCAAATCTAGCGTCAATGATAACAAAATTTTATGAAATGAAAAAAAAGAAACACTTAAAAAGATAATCCCGAATACTTGAAAATTGGACCTCAAAAGTTTGTTTATGCCGTTAAAGCACTAGTTTTCTTTGAGATACCTTAGTTTTAATATTGTTTTTTGAGGATGGGAAATTTAGCTTGACCTACATAGAAGGACACCTGTAATTGCGATTTTTCCTGCATCTTTGATGATGGACAGTGCTTATCAACTTTTAAAAGGGCTTACCTTTCCTGGTAAAAGACGCTGAGTTGCTTTATATTTTGGAACCTCTGATTACAATTCTACCTTCGGTATC
The DNA here is from genome assembly GCA_963764285.1 of uncultured Flavobacteriaceae bacterium. Taxonomy (GTDB): domain Bacteria; phylum Bacteroidota; class Bacteroidia; order Flavobacteriales; family Flavobacteriaceae; genus Pricia. The sequence continues at coordinate 173,609 of CAVXSA010000004.1, read as the reverse complement.
ATCGGTCACAAAAAAGAGATAAATGTCCCCTCCTTCCCGGATTTGGAACTTTTTCCGTATCCTGGCTACGCTTTCGGGAAAGTTGCGCGTGCTTATGTTCGCTTTGCCGATCCCCAAACGTCTCATATCCTTTTTGGCATAGGGCATCACATTATCCACTGTAAACCGCCGTCCGGGAAAATCGATCAGGGTATCAGAAGTGTATAGATGCGTGTGCTCATGCACTTTGTTCAGGCCGAAGCGTTTCGCAACCAATTTAAAGGCCCCGGATTTTAATATGGCCGCATTGGGTTCATATATATAGGATAGGGGCGGGGAATAATGTGCGATGCTCTTTTTTTCTTCGGATAAGGGAAATTCAAAGCTTTCTGTTCCCGATTTGCTGAAATTGATGGTTCTAACGGTAATTTCTCCGGAATAGCCTTTTTTCAAAACCCATAACAGCTCCTTGACCTCATTTCTTAGCGCTACGATATGGATTTCCTGCACCCAATCCAACTCGGCGATACCCATGGAAATATCCAAAAGTGGGGATGTTTTTATGAGGATGTTATCCGAATTTGAAAATAATACATCCGACTCCTCCAGAACATTGGGCAGGCAATCCGATAAACGGAATACTTTGCCCTTGTCATTTCTTCGGGAAGGATCAAGGTAGATCCAGTCAAAACGGGTGGGGGCCTCCTTTAAAACATCCATTCCGTCCTTCGGGATGATTTCGATGTTTTCGACGCCTAATATCCTAAAATTATGTGCGGCGATTTGCGATAGCTCCCGGTCGATTTCGCAGTGAAAAACCTGTTCGAATTTTTGGCTGAAAAAGTAGCTGTCCACTCCAAGTCCCCCTGTAGCATCCACTAGCCATTTCCCGGAGACGATTCCCGCTTTGTACCGCGCCGTAACTTCGGAGGAACTCTGTTCGATATTCAGCTTGGGCGCGTAGTAGATTTTTGGGTTCGCGAACCAAGTCGGCAATTTTTTTTCACATTTTTTACGGGCTTCGAGTTGTTGGGCGAGCTCTGCGTTCGAAATTCCTTCAAAAAGAGGCTTTTTAAACAGATACTGACACGATGTCAGTATTCAGATTATTGGTTATAAAACTCTGTACACCAGTATGTAGAATCTTTTTATTCAAACTTAAAATATAAACTTTGGAGCAGGGATTCTACCCCCTTGTTATCGGCAAAAAACTTCTTTGAAAATCACTTTTATTGCAGTATCTGCGGGTACTGCGCGGATAACGGCAGCGAAGATGTGGGTTTCTTTTGGGGTTTGGGTTATCAATGCTTAAAAGCGTAGGCCACAATGTTGGCCCCCATTTGCAGTGCCTTCTTCCGCACATTTTCGGGGTCGTTGTGCACCGAGGGGTCCTCCCAGCCGTCGCCTAGGTCGCTTTCGAAAGTGAATAAAAGTACTAATCGGTTTTCATGAAAAATTCCCAACGCCTGCGGTCGCTTCCCGTCATGCTCATGTATTTTTGGAAGACCATCGGGAAACTCATAGACTTCGTTAAAAATAGGATGGTCCGCGCCCAATTCCTGGAGCTCCGTCTCAGGAAATACTTTTACCAGTTCCTTTTTTAGGTAGGGCGCCATTCCGTAGTTGTCATCGATATGTAAAAAGCCCCCTGAAAAGAGATAGGTCCGCAAATTTTCGGCTTCTTCCTCGGAAAAAACGACATTACCGTGCCCCGTCATGTGCAAAAAAGGAAATTGAAAGATAGTGGGACTACCGACTTCTACGGTCTCGGGTTTTCCCGTGATTTCCGTACCAATATTCGCATTGCAGAAACGAATTAAATTGGGTAATGAGGTAGGGTTTCCGTACCAGTCGCCCCCTCCGTTGTACTTTGAGGACCGCGATTTCCTGGGCGTTCGCCGTGGTCATAACGAGACCTAAAAAAGCAGTGCAGAGTGTAAGGGTAAGCCTTCTCGAATGGCTTAAGGAGAGTGCTATCATAACTAACCTGATTATAATTTTAAATGTAAGGATAAGAGACTTCACAACGAGGGCTATAGTGAGGTTCTATGGAGATTATCGATACTGGGTTTACCGCTACATCCAAAATTTTATTTATCCATTATTAATCATATTCACGACAGTACAGGCTACGATGGCCGCGGTTTCGGTTCGCAATCGGCCCCGGCTGAGCGAGACCGCCTGAAAGCCTTTTTTCTCGGCAGATCGGATTTCGGTATCCGAAAAATCACCTTCGGGTCCTATAAGTACGGTAACATCATGGTCGGGAGCGACTTTTCTTTTCAGATCCACTTTATCGCTATCGGCACAGTGGGCGATGAATAGGAGTTCCTTATGCTCCTTTTCCAAAAAATCGGTGAGGCTAATTCCTTCGTTCAGCTTTGGGAAGAAAAGTACGTAAACTTTGTTTCATGGCGGACTGGACGATTTTTTCGGATCTCTCGTGTTTCACCTTTTTTCGTTCGGACCGTTCACAGATAATCGGTGTAATTTCGTTGACTCCGATTTCAGTGGCCTTTTCCAAGAACCACTCAAAACGATCGGTGGATTTCGGCGGGGCGATGACCAGGTGAAACCAATGCATCCTACGGTGTTTTTTGGATTCTGAAATCACCTGTACCTCACATTTTTTTGGATGGGCAGTGATAATCTTGGCTTCGAACAAATGCCCTTTGCCATTGGTGATATGTAGGACATCATCCTGCTTTTTTCGTAGTACTTTTACGATATGCTTGCTTTCGTCCTCAGAAAAGGCGAATTCCGTTATGCTTGGGTCAAGATCTGGGTTATAGAAGAATTGCATGGTACTAAAATATAAATTCCAAATTCCAAATCCCAAATTCCAACAAAAATACTTGGGATTGAGGAAACCAGGTGACAGCATAACTTCAAACTCCACCCACTTGATGAACTACTTAGTAACATTTGGAATTTGGGATTTGAAATCGTGCTTTTGCGGTTACGTCCTGATCGGCAAAATCTTTCTGCATGTACTTCAAATATCCCACTATGCCGATCATCGCTGCATTGTCGGTGCAGTACTCGAATGGGGGGATGTAGGTGGTCCAAGCCAGTTCTTTTTCGGCCTCCTGAAGCGCCTTTCGAATGCCGGAATTTGCGGAAACTCCGCCACCTATGGCCACTTGGGTGATTCCTGTTTGTTGGGCGGCCATCTTTAGCTTATCCATCAAAATGTTAACTATGGTTTTTTGTATGGACGCACAGATATCCTTTAAATTATCCTTTATAAAATCGGGATTTCCCGCTGTTTCCCTCTGAATAAAGTAGAGAATACTTGTCTTAAGGCCGCTGAAGCTGAAATGGAGTCCATCTACCTTGGGTTTGGGAAAGGGAAATTTATCCGGATTCCCTTCTTGCGCATATTGGTCCACCAGAGGTCCACCGGGATAGGGCAAACCCAAGATTTTAGCGCTTTTGTCGAAGGCTTCCCCGACCGCATCGTCCAAAGTTTCCCCCAGGAGTTCCATATCGAAGAAGTCCTTGACCTTAATAATTTGGGTGTGTCCGCCGCTGATGGTCAGGGCCAAAAAGGGGAATTCGGGATGGCCATTGCCCTGACCTTCGATAAAATGGGCCAAGATATGGGCCTGCATATGGTTGACCTCGATCAAGGGAATCCCCAGGCCGAGGGCCAACGATTTTGCGAACGAGGTGCCCACGAGCAGCGACCCCATTAAACCCGGTCCCCGAGTAAAGGCTATGGCGGACAGCTCTTTTTTGTCGATATTTGCCTTACGCAAGGCTTGGTGCACGACCGGAACAATGTTCTGTTGGTGGGCCCTTGAGGCAAGTTCGGGCACTACCCCCCCGTATTCCTCATGAATCCTTTGGGTGGCGACCACGTTACTGAGTACTTTTTTATCGCGCAAAACGGCCGCAGAGGTATCGTCGCAGGAAGATTCGATGGCCAGGATATAATTATTTTGATTTTGCACCGCTTTTGGAATAAAAATTGGTCACAAAGGTATTTAATCTTTACTTCTGCCTTAAATTTGATAGGTAAAATGTCACATCTCATGTCTCACATCCAATAACAAAGACCGTCCTATCAAAAAACTGAGGAAAATACTGATCCGGACCGTGCTGGTGCTTTTGCTGATCGGTGTTTTGGGCACTTTCGTACTGAGCCTGCCCATTGTGCAGACCAGTTTTGCCAGATATGCGGCCGATACCATCAATACCGATTTCGGCACGCACATCAGTATCGACAAGCTTCGCATTTCCTTAATTTCATGGGATACCAACCTTAAGGGGGTTTTTATAGAGGATTATCAAAAGGATACCCTTTTCTACATCAACGACCTGACCACCTCGATCTTGAGCGTGCGCAATCTGCTCAAAGGCCAACTTGAATTTGGTGATATCGGTATCGACGAACTTAAATTTAAACTCAAAACCTATCAGGGCACCACCGACACGAACTTGCAACACTTTATTGACAAGCTCGACAATGGTCGGCCCAGAAATCCCGATAGCCCGCCTTTCTTTCTTTCTTCTTCCCATATCGAGATTGCCAGCAGTATCTTTAAACTCATCGATGAAAATCGCGAGAACGAAGAAATGTTGAATTTTAGCGACCTGAATATCAATGCCGACGATTTTCGAATTTCGGGTCCCGAAGTGACCGTTGATATCGAAGCGATGTCATTTATGAGCGACCGGGGCATCCGGGTTGAAAAAATGGCCACCGAATTCCAAGTACACCCCGCAGCAGATGCGGCTCGATTCTTTGCTTATCAACACGCCGGGGTCGTATCTAAAAGGAAATCTTGTCTTCGATTATGAACGTGAAGATTTTGCCGATTTTCTGAACAAGGTGCACCTGACCGCCGATTTCGACGAATCTTCTGTAGCCTTTGATGAAATAAATATGTTGTACGACCAGTTCGGGAAGGGCAAGAAGGTCGATTTCTCCTCACACATCAGCGGCGTCCTGAACGAGCTGAACACGAAGCGGCTTTTTCTGCAATCGGACCATACCGGAATCCGGGGCGATTTCACGTTCAAAAACCTATTTACCCAGTCTGAGCCTTTTATCATGGAGGCCAATATGCGAAATGTATCCTCCAGCTACTATGAACTTCGTGCTTTGATGCCGAATATTTTGGGTAAATCACTTCCCTCGTCCTTCGAGAGGTTGGGCCAGTTTACCATTAGGGGAGAGGCCACTGTCACCGAGAGTTCCATTCGTGCCAAGGTGAACCTGAATACGGCCATCGGCAGCAGCTATGCCGATCTCGACCTATCCAATATTAACAATATCGACAATGCTGCCTATAAAGGCTTCATCTCGTTGATCGATTTTGATCTGGGGGAGTTTGTCGAAAACGAAAAATTGGGGAAAACGACCTTGGATGTCAATGTGGAGGGAAAGGGTTTCGTACAAAGAACATTGAATACCGAGGTCATCGGGGAAGTCTATTCGCTCAATTTCAACGATTACCAGTACAGGAACATCAAGGTTTCCGGTATTCTGAAAGACCAGTTGTTCGACGGTAGCCTAGTCGTCGATGACGAAAACATAAAATTCGACTTTAATGGATTGGCCGATTTCGGCTCTGCACGCAACGATTTTAATTTTAATGCCAATGTGGACTATGCCGATCTGAAACGCCTGCAATTTATCGACGATAGCGTCTCCATTTTCAAGGGAAATGTCAATATGAACGTCACCGGAAATACGTTGGACAATCTGGTGGGGGATATCAAGTTTACCAAGACCGTCTTCAAGAACAAGAACGACACCTATTATTTTGAGGATTTTAAGGTATCCTCCAACTTCGAGAACGACTCCACCCGGATTATTGATATCAATTCCCCGGATATTATTACCGGATACCTTAAGGGCAATTTCAAGGTCGATGAACTGGGCCGCTTGGTGAAGAATTCCCTGGGAAGCATCTACACCAATTACCGGCCTTACGAAATTTCGCCGGGACAGACCCTTGCCTTTAATTTTAAGATCTACAACAAAATAGTCGATGTTTTCTTTCCAGAGGTAAAGTTCGACCCGAACACGTTTATCAAAGGCGATATTGTGGCCGATGAAGGTGATTTCAAGCTGAACTTCAAATCTCCCAGTATCGTCGCCTATGGTAATGCGGCAGAAAACATTGATATTCAAATCGATAATAAAAATCCCTTTGTTCAATACCTTTGTCTCGGTCGGTGATTTGACGAACCCCTATTACGATGTGAAGGATTTCAATCTGATCAATACCACCTTAAAGGATACGCTTTTCTTTAGAACGGAATTTAAAGGAGGCAGCGAGTTCAACGACAGCTACAACCTTAATTTTTACCATACCTTCAACGCCGACAATAAAAATGTAATTGGTCTCAAAACCTCCGATGTGAGTTTTAAAGGGAATAAATGGATATTGAACAAAAATGGTGACAACAAGAACAAAGTGATCATCAACCGGAACTTGGACAGTATCAGTATCCGAGAAATCGTCATGAACAACAGTCAGGAAGAACAGATCCGTCTTCGCGGCGAACTGGCTGATTCTACGTACAAAGATCTGGAACTGCAATTTAAAATCGTGTCGCTGAACAAGATTACACCTTCTATCGATAGCCTCAAGTTGCAGGGCGAGGTGAACGGCACGCTTAACATTTTACAAAAAGACGATATTTACCTGCCCTCTTCCAATCTGGGTATCGAAGATTTTTCGATCAACGATATCCGCTTGGGCGATCTGGCACTTGGCATAGTAGGAAACAAAGACCTGACCGACTTCACGGTAAATTGCCAAATAACGGACGCGGGGCAGGAGAAGCTCAGCATTGTCGGCAATGTATTCAACAGGGGAGAGATGCCGACGGCCGACCTTTCCGTTAGTCTTGATAATTTCGATTTGGAACCTTTTGCTCCGTTGGGGGAGGACGTTCTCAGTCATATAAGGGGAGAGGTCAGCGGCAATGCCACGATTGAGGGGCCGGTGAACAATCCTGATTTTAGTGGCACCCTTACGTTGAACGATGCCGGTTTGGGCGTGCCTTATCTAAACGTCGATTACCGTTTTGCACCCAACTCCCGGGTCAACCTTCATGACCAGACCTTCGGGTTCGACAATATCCAGATTACCGATGTAGCCAAGAAAACCAAAGCGACTTTGGACGGTACCATTAGCCATTCCTTCTTCGACAATTGGGTGTTGGATCTCAATGTGGATACCCACGACGACCGTCTACTCATTTTGAATACCGATTTTGAGGAGGAAGTGCTGTATTACGGTACCGGGTACCTCAACGGAAAAGGAAGGATTTTCGGCCCGACCAAGGCTTTGAACATCAAGGTGGAAGGCGAAACTGCCCGTGGCACCTCCTTAAAAATACCCTTAAGCGATGTGGCTTCGATCGGCGATTATTCCTTTATCAATTTTGTGGAAAAAAACGGACTCGATACCATTAACCAAAGTCGTATCTTGGATGAATTTCAAGGCCTCGAACTCACTTTCGACCTCGATGTAACCCCCGATGCCGAAGTAGAGATTGTTACGGATACCGAAACCGGAAGCTCTTTAAAGGGAAGCGGGGCGGGTATTATTTTAATCCGTATCAATACCCGTGGTGCGTTCGAGATGTACGGCGATTTTGTGGTGGTCGAAGGCCAATACAATTACAAGTTCGGAGGGGTGATCAATAAGACGTTTGAAGTAAAACCGGGCGGCACCATTGTCTGGGACCGTGAGCCGCTGAAGGCCACTCTCAATTTGGAAGCGGTCTATTCCCTGAATGCAAACCCGGCCCCTTTGCTTGACAATCCCGGTTATACCCGACGTATCCCCACCGAGGTGGTCATCAAGCTGACCGATGAACTGGAGAGCCCCGATATTGCCTTCAACATTGATTTTCCGGGAACGAACTCCATCATACAGTCCGAATTGGAATATCGGCTGCAAGATCCGACGGTCGAGGAACGTAACGCACTTTTTCTTCTGGCCCAAGGCTCCTTCGTCAACAATCAAACGGGCATCAACCAACAGGCGGTGACCGGCAACCTGTTGCAATCCGCATCCGGAATCTTGAACCAGGTCTTGGGCAACAACGAGAAATTCAACTTGGGCCTCTCCTACGAGCAGGGTTTTTTCGATCAAAGTACCGATTTTCGAACCGAAAGCCGGGTTGGGGTAACCGTTTCGACCCAAATAAGCGATCGTTTGTTGTTTAACGGGAAAGTGGGCGTACCCGTGGGGGGAACCACAGAAACGGTAGTGGCCGGTAATTTTGAGATTCAGTTATTGCTGAACGAAGAAGGTACTTTGAGCGCCAAATTTTTCAATCGGGAAAACGAAATACAGGAATTTCTGGCCGACCGGCTGGGATACACCCAAGGCGTGGGTATTTCGTATGAAGTGGATTTCGATAGTTTCCGCGAACTTTTCCGGAATATCCTAAAAAAGGAAAAAGAACCCAATAAAGGCTTGCCGGATCCCGATAAGCTGCCAACGGCCGTCATGGGACGGGACAGTCTGTTGCGGTTCTATCCTAAGATGAAGGGGCGGAAATGAAAAATTCAAGCATAAATTCATTAAAAATAAAGGTTCAATCACTACTTCTTAGCTGTTCAAAGTTCTAAAATGTTCCCGATTTTGTTGAACCTTAAACCTGCCAACAGCAGGATTGAACCTTACATTTTTCAAGTGCTTTAACCCAATGTCCAAGGATCCCGGTACTCCCGTTTTACGAACCGGTTTACCTCATCAATATTGGTGGCCCGCATATTTTCGGCGTCCCAGAGCATTTCCACATTACGGGCAGGGTATTCGAAGTAAGTTTCTCCCTCTTCGTTTTTCATTTCTTTTCTGATGTCCACGCCCCTGATCGCCAGATTGGCAATCAACAAGGTTTCCGTCAGGGGTCCCGATATCTCGAAAGGTGCGCTGAGTTCTTTTTTACCGTAGCCTGCAATCGCAGCCTCTACCCACTGCCCATAGTGGCCGTCGGTACTTCCGGGAACCCTTTCATACTTTTGCGGCACATCGAATTCAGCGGTCTTGGAGGTAGGTAACAACCGCGCATTCTCGCCATAGGTACTGCACATCATCTTGCCCTTGTCCCCGATGAACAGCACTCCGTTTCCGCCGTCACCAAAGGTTTCGTTCGGGCCTAGTTCTTCGGGACGGGTGGGCTGTATGCCGCCATCCATCCAGTGCATTACGACATCGCCATCGGTCTTTTCCGTCTTGGGGAAGGTCATCGTTACGTGGCTCGAAGGCGGACAGCTTTCTGGAAAATAGCCACGTTGAAACTCGTCAACATATACGCTGCCTACGCTACATTGCACATCTTTGGGATAGCTAAGGCCGAGCGTGCGATACGGTGCCTCTACCAAATGGCATCCCATGTCGCCGATGGCGCCGGTACCGTAATCCCACCAGCCCCGCCAGTTGAAGGGAACCAGTCCGCTGATAAAATCCTTGTAGGGTGCAGTGCCCAGCCATAGGTTCCAATCCAGTTCTTTGGGGACTGGCGCCGTGTTTTCGGGCCAGGGAATGCCCTGGGGCCATACGGGGCGGTCGGTCCAGCAATAAACGGTATGCACTTTTCCGATGACCCCGGCATCGTACCACTCGCGCAATTGGCGAGACCCATCCGACGATGCGCCTTGATTGCCCATTTGGGTCACCACTTTATACTTTTTAGCGGCCTCGGTCAATTGCCTTGCCTCGTAAATATCATGGGTCAACGGCTTCTGTACATACACCGCCTTCCCCATTTCCATGGCCGGTAGGGCGGCTACGGCGTGGGTGTGATCGGGGGTAGAGACCGAAACGGCGTCGAAATTTTTGGATTCTTTATCGTATAGTTCCCGCCAGTCCTTATAATACTTGGCTTTAGGGAACTGCGCCACGGTATTCGCGGCCCGGCGATCATCGACATCGCACAGAAAGGCGATATCGGCCTTTCCCGTTTTCGCAAAATGGGCAATATCGCTTTCCCCTTTGCCACCGACCCCGATGCTGGCTACGACGAGTTTGTCGCTCGGGGCGATAAATCCGGGCCCCCCCAGTACATGGCGCGGTACTATCGATATTCCGGCGGTCGCTATCGCCGAGTTTTTAATGAAAGTTCTTCTTGATTTTGAGGGGGAAGCTGCTTTTTTTATCATGTTACGAAATTTAAAGTGGAAGCATACCGGTTGTGCGGAAATGATGTTCCGTTGACCGTGATGCCAATATTAAGGATTAAATTACGTATAAATCTACATTTTTCTGATTATATCAAGCAAAAAACACCCAATTTTCCATTATATGCCATTGCTGCAGGTTTTAACCTACTATTTTGGTGCCATAAGGAATAGCGACAGGCTCTAAATTAGGGTTCGGTTGTTAATACAAACCGAACAAATGTTGATGCGAACAGGTCGTTGTTTGCTTTAAAACCAGCATTGTCTTAACTTTAAACAAAATACATACCACTATGAACCCACTACAGGAAATACTACAACAGGGCCAAAGCATTTGGCTGGATCTTTTGGACCGGAATATGATGGATTCCGGTACACTGAAATCGCTTATTGATGACGATGGGCTGCGGGGCATTACCTCGAACCCGGCCATTTTTGAAAAGGCGATCAGCAACAGTTCCGATTACGATGCCGATATTGCCACACTCTCCGAGAATGAGGACGATAACGAAGCCATTTTCTACGGACTTGCCGTTAAGGATATTCAACGGGCTTCGGATTTTTTCAAACCGATTTATGAGAAGACCGATGGCCTAGACGGATACGTAAGTTTGGAAGTTTCCCCGAATCTGGCTCGGGATACCGAGGGCACTATTCGACAGGCCAGGGAGCTCTGGAGAAAAGTGGACCGCAAAAACGTAATGATCAAAATTCCCGGTACCGAGGAAGGATTGCCTGCTATACGTCAATGTATCAGTGAAGGCATTAATCTCAATGTTACGCTATTGTTTGGACTGCCCCGCTACCAAGAAGTTACGGAGGCCTATTTGGGCGGCCTAGAGGACAGGCTCGCCGCAGGTAAGTCAATTGACAGTGTGGCGTCGGTGGCCAGCTTTTTCCTGAGCCGTATCGACGTGATGATCGATCCCATACTCGAAGAAAAAGGTTTGAAAGACCTGAAAGGTGAGGTGGCCATTGCCTCCGCAAAGAAGGCCTATCAGATTTATAAAAAGGTATTCTCCAGCGAGCGCTATAAAAAGTTGGAGGAAAAAGGGGCAAAACCACAGCGGGTGCTTTGGGCCAGTACCAGTTCCAAAGATCCCTCGTTCAGCGATGTTAAATATGTGGAGGCCCTGATAGGTCCCGATACGGTCAATACCCTGCCCATGGATACCTTGGAGGCTTTCCGCGATCATGGGAAAGTGGCCAACAAGCTGACCGAAAACACCGAACATTCCGATAAGGTACTACAACGATTAAAGGAAAAGGGAATCGATATCGACGAAATCACCCAAAAGCTAGAAGACGAGGGCATCGAAAAGTTTAATACGCCTTTTGACAAGCTCTTAAAGGGAATCGAGGACCAAAAACAAAAAGCCGCTTCTTAATCCTTAAATACATGCAAAAGAGAAGAAAATTTGCGGACGATCTTGATCAAGGCAGGGACACTTCGGGAAATGAAGAGGGTTCGGATATGAACCAATACGATACCTTGCACGACAAATGGAACGAGATTCAGGCAGACTACCTTAAAAAATATCCCGAACTCGACACCGAAGAGCTGTATTTCGAGGGCGGTGGGTTCGAGGGACTACTTGAAATAATTAGCCAGATACGAGGAAAATCCACTGACGAGGTACGTACCGAAATCGAGAATTGGTAGCATAATATGGGATAGACGCATCACATTCCTCTTTTATAATCTTAAACTACTCGGGGGTTGATACCGGCAAATTGACTTCCGCACCCAGCTAAATCCGGGGTAGGGGGCAGGGTTTTCAAAACCTTCTTTCTCTCGTAATAAGGGCAACTGTTATATAAGATTTTCGAGACCAGCGGAAAAATTCCTTTCCTTCGAATAGAATGCTCTTCTGTATGGTCTCGAAACCTTAACGTATGGGGGTTTTTAAGCATGAAATCTGAAAAGCATACGCAGGTGGTAATTGTGGGGGCCGGTCCCACCGGCTTAAGTATGGCCGTGCAGTTGTTGCGGTACGATGTCGATTTTATTATTCTCGAAAAACGGGAAGAATCCTCAGAATTTTCCAAAGCGATTGCCGTACAGGCCAGGAGCCTTGAAATATTCGCAGAGACCGGTCTTGCGGAAAAAGCCGTAGCGGAAGGGAGCATCATCGAGGAGCTCAACATTTTTAAGTCCGGAAAAAGAAAGGTAAAACTGCAACTGAAAAATCTGGGCGAAGGTATCAGTCCGTATCCTTTTGTACTTTCCCTGGAACAATACCGCACCGAAAAATTACTGATCGACCATCTTTCGGCGCATGGAAAACAGATTTTCTGGAATTCTACCTACACCGGTTATGAGGAAGATAGCGATGGGATCCGCGTAACCTACACTACTAAAAATAGTCCTGATCATGTCATACACGCCCAATATATGCTCGGGGCGGATGGGGCAAGCAGTGTTATTACGGGATGATCTCGGCCTTCATTTTAAAGGGGATACGGTGCCCAAACTTTTTTATGTCGCCGATGTACGCCTAAATAGCCGGATAATCGTCAAAAGCACCTCCGGCAATGAAGGAAGGTTTTACCTGTTTCTGTTGAAAAGCGGTTTTTTGGTTTGTGTTCCGCTACAAGGAGAACGGAATTATCGTTTGGTGGGCATCTTACCCAAATCCAAATATGAAGACCCGGATCTTACTTTTGATGACCTTATTCCCTCTATCCATGAGCACTTGGCCATACCCGTCGAATTTGTAAAGACTCATTGGTTCTCTACTTATAAGGTACATACGCGAAAGGCTAGGAAGTTTCGAAAAGGACGGGGCTTTATTGCCGGCGATGCCGCCCACATCCATACCCCTGCAGGCGGCCAAGGAATGAACACGGGCATACAGGACGCTTACAACCTCGCCTGGAAAATGGCCCTGAGGCTTCAAGGTAAGGTGAACGAGGCTGCGCTGGAAAGTTATTCGACGGAAAGGGAGCAAAATGCAGTACATCTGTTAAAGACTACTGACAGGTTGTTCGACATGATGGCCGGTACGCATTGGTTCTGGAATTTTTTACGGTTGAAGATATTTCCCTTGGTGGTGGGTTATGCCTCGAAGCACCACTGGCTCAACAAGTATCTGTTTCCGTTGTTATCGCAGACCGGGATTCGGTATCACGACAGTCCCCTTACCCTTACCAGCAAAGTCGGTCGAGGTAAAAGCTGGAGTAAGGATGCCCTATTTCGTGTCTTCGCAGGGAAAGAATATTTTTGAATATCTCGGGGATCCCTGTTTTAAATTTATCTTTTTCGGGGAGGAGGGCAAAGATAATTTAGTGGACTTAATAGACGGCGGCCTTCCGGTGTTAAAGTTGACCTTCACAGAAATTCCAGAGGCCATCTTTAAGAACAATCGAAATTTTTATGTTCTGCTGCGACCTGATAATCATATTTCCTATATCGGTCATGATTTGGACAAATGCAACGGCCTTATCAAAAAGATTACGACTTGAAGGATCGCCAAAGCACTAAGCGACAGCGATAGGCAAGGACGGGAAAGGCGAATGGGATCCGGCCACGTCATAAGGCTGCTAAGAAAAGAGCTTTGAATCGATGACTTAGGGCGGTGGATCACTGAAAGCATGGCGATGGAAGAGGCCCGATCGGTAAAAATAGGGAGCGGGAGTACCGCCGGGAGAGTTCATTTTATCCCTCCAACAAAGCCGAATACGGGTCTTCGAGCGCCCGGGCTATCCAATCGATAAACCGAACGCCTTCCGCGCCGTCGATCAGACGGTGATCGTAGGATAGGCTTAGGGGCAAAATGTTTCGTGCCCCGAATTTCCCGTCGAGGTATACGGGTTTTTTGGCCGCTCGGGATACGCCCAAAATGGCGACCTGTGGAGGCAGGATGATAGGCGTAAATTGGGTGCCGCCAATGCCACCGAGATTGGAAATAGTAAAATTCCCCCCCTGCATTTCATCAGGACCCAACTCAGCCTTCCTCGCTTTTGCGGCCAGTTCGCTGAGTTCTTCATTAATATCGATAATAGATTTCCTATCCGCATTTTTGAGTACCGGCACCAAAAGTCCTTTTTCGGTGTCCACGGCGATTCCGATGTTCACATATTTTTTGAGGATCATCTGCTGGTTCGGCATATCGATGCTCGCATTAAACTTTGGGAATTGCCGCAAAGCCCCGGCCACAATTTTTACCAGAACGGCAGTAAGGGTCAGTTTGCCACCGGGGGACGCGGCCTTCTCCTCATGTTTTTCGATGTATTTTTCGATGCCCGAGATTTCGGCTTCCTCGAACTGAAAGACATGGGGAATGGTACTCCAGGCCAAGGAAACGTTTTTTGCCGTGGTGCTGCGTATGCCCGAAAGGGGAGTGGACTCGGTATCGCCCCATTGGCTAAAGTCGGGCAGGAGCGGGGATTCTCGGTGGCCTGTTTGGGCGCCAGTTTGTTTAGCGTATGCCTTTACGTCTTCCTTGCTGATGTGTCCCGCTTTACCACTGCCTTCGACCTGGTTCAAATCGATGCCCAGTTCGCGGGCAAGACGCCGCACACCGGGCGCTACCCCCACATCGGACTTTTGGGTTTTCTTCCCATCATCAGAATTCCCATCTTCCTCTGCCTTCCGCGGGGGTGAAGCGGTGGAGGGTTCTTTAGTTTCGGGCGCTTGTTCCTCCTCTTCATCCGAAGCTTGGTCGGTATCTCCCTCATCTGAGGGTTTCTCTTCTGTTTCCTCCTTTTCGGTTTCTTTGTTTTCCTTGTCGTTATCACTTTCTTGGGAGGTTGCTCCGTCGTCAGTTTCCGGTTCCTTTTCCTCTTCGCCCTGAGGCTTGTCGTCGGAGGTTTCTTCGGAACCGGAAATTTCAAGACTGAGAATCACATCGCCGACCTTCACTTCGTCTCCCTTGCTCACCTTGATAGATTTTACCGTGCCGCTCTCTGGGGAGGGTATTTCCACCGAAGCTTTGTCCGATTCCACCACGATCAGGGATTGGTCCTTCTTAATGCCGTCTCCTTCGGAAACCAGTATTTCAGTCACCGTGGCTGAATCGGCGCCTTCCGCTATCTGAGGTACTTTTATGTCTTGGGCCATAATAAAGGTTGTTTTGGGTTAGTGCATTTCGACGAAGTCTTATTGCCAAGGCCAAATGCTCGGTACAAGCTTCGACGGGGACAGTTGGTTCATAAGTCCGCCGTTCTCGGATTCACGGCATTCGGATCGATGTTTAATTTTTTAGTAGCCGCTTTTAGCATTTCGGCCGGTAAATCGTTTTTTCCTGCCAAATCATAAAGGGCGGCGTAGCAGATATAGTCGGCGTTCACTTCAAAAAATTGACGAAGTTCTTTCCGGGTATCGCTTCGGCCGAAGCCATCGGTACCCAATGCCGTTAATTGGTTCGGAAACCATTTGGCAATAGATTCCGGTAGGGCCTTTACGTAGTCGGAGGCGGCCACGAATACGCCTTCTTCTCCCTCAAGGCTTTCTTGGATATAGTTTTTTTGGGGATTCAGTTGCGCCTTTGCTCGGTTTTCACGTTCGGTATCGATGGCGTTGTCGTAAAGGGACTTGTAACTGGTAATGCTCCAAATATCAACACTTACCTCAAAGTCTTTTTCGAGGATCTCGGCGGCGAAAAGGACTTCATTCATGATGGCGCCACTTCCGAAAAGATGCGCTTTTCTTTCATTCTCCTTGGATGATTTTTTAAAGCGGTACATGCCGTTGAGGATGCCTTGCTTACTGTCATTCGGCATCTTTGGCATGGTATAGGTGTCATTTCCTGCCGTGATGTAATAATAGATGTTTTCTTTTTCCACGTACATGCGTTGGATGCCTTCCTGTACGATAATCGCCACCTCGTAGGCGAAAGCGGGGTCGTAGGCCTTTAGGTTCGGAAAGGCGTAGGCGTACAGATGACTTTGGCCGTCTTGATGTTGCAGGCCTTCCCCCGGCAAGCTTGTCCGACCGGAAATACCTCCGATAAGAAAACCTTTGGCTCCCGCATCGGAGGCGGCCCACATGAGGTCCCCGGTACGCTGGAACCCGAACATGGAGTAGAAAAAGTAAAAGGGAATCATATTGAGACCTTGGTTGAGGTAGGCGGTACCGGCCGCGATAAATTCGCTCATACAGCCGGCCTCGGTAATGCCTTCCTCCAATATGGCACCATCCTTCGCCTCTTTGTAATATAGCAGGGTTTCTTTATCCACCGGTTCGTACTTCTGCCCCTCGGGCGCATAAATGCCCGCTTGGCGAAAAAGGGGCTCCAAGCCAAAGGTGCGGGATTCATCGGGAATAATGGGCGTGACCAAATCCTTTAGGTGGTCGTCCTTAAGCAATTTGCTAATAATTTGGACCAAGACACTGGTGGTGGCCACTTCGGTATCCCCGGAGCCTTCGTAGAATTTTTCGAATATCGTCGGATCGGGAGTTTGTAAGGCTTCGCTTTTATCTTTCCGTTGCGGAAGAAAACCCCCCAGTTCCTTTCTTCTTTTTTGGAAATATTCCAAAGCTTCGCTGTCCTCTTCGGGCTTGATGAAAGGGAGGTCTTCCAAATCATCGTCCGAAAGGGGAACCTCAAAATAATCACGGAAATGTCGCAATCCCTTGGGGTCCATTTTCTTGGTCTGGTGGGCCACGTTACTGGCTTCACCGGCATCGCCTTGACCATAGCCTTTGATCGTTTGGGCGAGAATGATGGTCGGTTCCCCCTTATGTTCGACCGCCGCTTTGTAGGCGTTATAGATTTTGGAGGGGTCGTGCCCGCCCCGTCTAAAACTTTTCAGTTCCTCGGGGGAAAGGTGTTGCACCAGGGCTTTTAAATCCTCATCCTTGCCGAACAGATCATCTTTTATGAATTTGCCATCCCCGAAGGCATACTTTTGCAGCTGTCCGTCCGGCAGTGCGTTGAGGCGTTGGATAAGTAGGTTGTCTTTATCCTTTTCAAAAAGAGCGTCCCATTCGCCGCCCCATAATACTTTTATTACGTTCCAGCCCGCCCCGCGAAAAAGCCCTTCCAGCTCTTGTATAATTTTATGGTTGCCCCGTACCGGGCCGTCCAGCCGCTGGAGGTTGCAATCGACAACAAAAATAAGCTGGTCCAATTTGTCCCGGGCCGCAATACTAATGGCACCGCGGGCTTCGGGCTCATCCATTTCACCATCGCCCAGAAAGGCCCAGACCTTTTGGTCGTTGTTTTCGGTAAGTCCGCGTAGGTGCAGATATTTATTGAACCGTGCCTGATAGATGGCCATGATCGGTCCCAGACCCATAGATACGGTCGGGTGGTTCCAGAAATGGGGCATCAGCCGGGGGTGGGGGTAGGAGGTGAGACCCTTTTTGGAATGGATTTCCCTTCGAAAGTTGGCCAAATGTTCTTCGGTCAAGCGGCCTTCCAGAAAGGCCCGGGAATAGATTCCGGGGGAGGCATGCCCCTGAAAATAAATGTTATCGGCCTTACCGTCTTCGTAAATCTTAAAAAAATGATTGAACCCGACTTCCCAAAGATTGGATATGGAGGCATAAGTGGAGATATGCCCGCCGATACCGGAATGGGCTTTATTGGCTCTGGCCACCATGGCCAAGGCATTCCAACGGATATAGCCCCCCAGTTTTTTCTCGATATCCAAATTTCCGGGATAGGATATTTCGTCCTTGACGGGAATGGTATTGATATAAGGCGTGGTCTGGGGCTTTAGGAACTTTAGACCGTGTTTTTGAGCTTCATCCTGTAAAATCCGAAGTAGTTCACCGGCCCTTTCTTTCGGTTCGTTTCGCAAAATCCAGCGGAAAGATTCCAGCCATTCCCGGTTTTCACTTTTAAAATCCGATGTTTCGTTCTTTTCGGGCATAGGTGATACGGTGCTATTTCATATCAATACTTCAAATTGTTTCGGCCTAACTTTTCCGTCCGTATGGGCACCCACCAGCTTTAAGCTCTGATACAAAAGGGTTTTCAATTGGTTAAAGGATGATGGCTTGCGAATGTACTGATTGGCCCCGGATTCACGCAGCCCATCGATTTGCTCTTTGATATGCGAGGTGGAGTATATGATTATCTGTATTTGAGAAAATTCGGAGACGTTTCGAATATCTTCCAGACATTCGAAACCGTCCATCATCGGCATGTGGAGATCTAAATAAACGGCATCTGGCAAAGGCCGATCCGAGAAGAGATCGGCCATGAGGTCTATCCCATTTTCGAACTGTAAAGTTTCCGGGTTTAAGGGAATTTCCTTCAAGGCATCGATAAACAATTCCCTATCGTCAATATCGTCATCGGCCAAATAAAGTTTTAGAGGTGTCATTCGCGTAGTTAAAATAAATTCTTAATAAATGTACGATATCCGTCCTAAATTATTGGGCCGAGCTATTCTTCTCCATGCTATCTTCTTGGGCGAGGCTATCGGAAACGGGATTTTGGTTGGCCGGACTCGTCAGCTCCTTCTCCCTGTCCATGGCCTCTTGTTTGCTCTTACTTACGCCTTTCTTTTGCTGGCTATCGTCTGGGGTTACGACCTTGGGATTGTTTTCGCGACAAGAATGGATCGAAAGCAGGGGGGTAGCGAAGAGGCAAAAACTAATTTTTTCATTTCACTTTGTTTGCAATTTAAATAGCATTGTTAAAAGTATAAAACGACTAAAAAGACATTGATCCGTTCGACCCGATTATTGACGTTATAAAATTGTGCGAACTTCAAAAGAGGGAAAGCTAAAGCAGCGTTGCAAGTTGGGGGTCCACCGAATGGTGAGGTAGGTGTTTCTTTAAAACACAGTCTATCAGGTCAAAAGGTAGAGCCGTAGCAGAAGCCTAAGCTTCAAATTGGGAACGGCACGGTAGTGCTCAATCGATAGTGGTATTTTAAACTTTTTTTAGGCCGGAAGATATACGGTGAACACCGATCCCCTGCCCGGTTCACTTCTAGCAAGGATCAGACCATGGTGGTTTTCCACAATCTTTTTGCAAATGGCCAGCCCGATACCGGTACCCGAATACTCGGATTTTTGGTGCAAACGCTGAAAAACCTCAAAAATCTTTTCGGCTTTATCTTGTTCGAATCCAATACCATTATCGGCAAATGTGAGCTTGTAATAGTGGACGGCGGTCTTTAAAAAGGGTTCGGGAATCTGTTCTTGATGGACTTTTTCCGTTAATATGGTAATTCGGGGCGGAGTATTCGATGGGGTATATTTTAGGGCATTCGAAATCAAGTTGTCGAAGAGCTGTTCCATCTGAAAAAAGATGCCGTTGATAATCGGTAATTTTTGAGAATCGATTGTCGCACCGTTCTCCTGAACCCTTACGGAAATTTCCTCCCTTACTTTGTCCAAAACCGTATTGAGATCGACCTTTTCAAAATCATCATGGGTAGAATCGATTCTTGAATAGTTCAAAAGGTTAAAGATTAATGACCTCATGCGTTCGGCCGCATTCTGAATTTTCTGGAAGTATTCTCCCTTCTTGCCGGTTAGATCGTTGTCTTCGTTAATGCGTGAAACAAACATTTGGATTTTCCGTAGAGGTTCCTGTAGATCGTGGCTGGCTACTTGGTTGAACGATTCCAGTTCTCTATTGCTGCGCGTGAGGTCACGATTTTGTTTTTTCAAGCGTTCCTTGAAATTTTGCTCTGCCGTATAATTGGATGTAGTACTCAGTACCCCGTTATCCAGCTTTACGAGGGTGGTCTTGAAATAATAATCCGTACCTTTAAAAGTGTACCAATTTTCGAAATGGACCGTTCGATTGTTGTGGCAACAATCTACCAGATGCTCGAAAACCCCATTTTCAAAATGCATCGGCAGTACTTCCGATAGGGGTTTGTTTCTTAATGCGGCCATCTCCGTAAGAAGTACCTGCTCTATATTAGCGTTGTTAAGGACAATAGTAAAATCGATAATTTGATCTTCGTCGTCATAAATCGGTGCAAAATAAGTGATTATATTATCGGTATGGGCCAGTATATTTTTTAGGAATAATTGTGCCTCCCTTAGTTTTTCATTGTCCTCAAGAGCCTGTTCCTTTAAAGCCAATTGATTTTCCTTCGCCTCTTCTTCTTCGGTGGCATTTCTAGATACCACCAGTATGCCTTGGGAGAGTGGACTGACTATGGTCATGAACCATAACTTTCTACCGTTAACGGCAACTTGGCGGTCATAACTAAGCTTTTCCCCCTCAACAAAACTTTTTACCATTTCTTCGAACTCGCCGTTGCGCATGACGAAGGGAAATATTTGGGAAATCTTTTTATCCATCATATTTTCGGGCTCAATGCCAAAATAATCCCGATTGCAAGCGTTGGCGAACGCTATGGTAAAATCCGTTATTTCCCCTTTGAGGTCGTACACCGGTTCGTAGTAATTTACAATGTTGTCGGTACTGGCCAAAACGCTTCGTAAAAAGGTATCCGATTCACGTAATCGTCTTTTGTTCCTGTAAATCCTCAAAAAAGAAAAAATGAAGACGAAAAGGGCGAACAAGGCCAAGACCAGTGAAGTGAAAGGAGCCAAAAATCGTTGCGACGCATAGTCGGCTTCTCTGGCCCGCATCGACCGACGTGCTTCGGCCCGCATTTGGTCATTAATGATCCTGATCTTGAACAGTGTGCCGGAAAAATTTCTTATCGGGAAAAATTGGTTGTCAGTTATTTCATTGTTAGAGTCAATCGAATCCCCTACGGATATCAGCTTACCGTACAACGTATCTTCCAAAGCTTTGATATCTTCTAAACGTCGCATTTGGGAAGGATTATCCTTAACCAAGCCATGGAGACTGTCAAAGACGATTTCGCCATAAGCGATGTAGTTGTTCACCTTTTCCTCAAGAGGGTCGTCCTTCAAAAGTTGCTCCCTAAATTCCTCCGATTCTAAGCGGAAATAATGGGAAAACAATGAGCCTATGGCATCGTTTACCTGATAGGTATGGGCCACCATATCCGCGGATTCTTGCATCCGTTTTATCTGGCGATAGGCCATACCTGCCGAAAAGATAAGAAAGGCAATAGCTACCGAGAGCAATACGATATAGAATTTTGAAAAAGGTTGGATGCGGTCGAAGTTCATTGGGGCTATATGTGCAGAAGAAAAGTGTCCCTACTTAAGCCTAACCGATGCACCTGCCAATCGATTTGAAGTACTCTTTCTACCGTTTCACATAGTTTGGTAAAGTTATTTGGCTTTTTAATATAAATATTCGCCCCGTTCACATAAGTTTGCTCGATATCCTTCTCCGCCGAAGAAGTGGAATAAATGGCAACGGATAGGTCTTTGAGCTTCGGGTCGCGGCGTATCTCGCGCAGACATTCCATACCATTTTTGACGGGCATATTCAGGTCGAGAAAAATCAGGTTGGGTAGAATGACTTTGGGCAGGTTTAAAAAATCCATCAATTCCTGACCGTTTTTGTAAAGCGAAAATCTGACTTGTAGGGCCATTTGTTCCAAAGCTTCCCCGAAAAACAATCGGTCATCTTCGTCGTCGTCCGCCAGGACAATATTCAGTGGAGTACTGCTCATATTTAATAGAAGGGATTGTACTGTCAAAAGCCGCTTAAAAAAAAATGCCAATTTAAGTATAAAATTGAGGATAGCAGCTTAAAATCTTAACAAAAAACCACCAATTTTTAGCACAAAAGCGTATTTTCAACGGTAAGAAAGAACCTGGATCGTATCCCATCTAAAGATTGTTCCCATTCTTTTCAGCATATTCCTTTTTATAGATACGAACGACAATCGGAAAGAGGCTAATCAATATAGGGCCAAAGATGAGGCCTATAAACCCGAACAGGGGAACCCCTACTATTACCCCTATTAGAGTAATTAAAGGGTGTACATTATCTATCTTTTTGAGTACATAGAGCCGGATCAGGTTGTCGGTGGATCCGACGATTATTATCCCATAAAGCAGCACTCCCCATGCTTGCAGAGTGTCGCCTTGCGAGAGGGCGATGATAAAAACCGGTACAATTCCCAACATTCCGCCTACAAAAGGAACCATCGATCCGATGGTAACGATAACCCCCCAGAAAAAAGGGTTTTCGACACCAAAAATAAAAAAACCGATCAAAGCAACGATACCTTGCGCCAAAGCGACCAAGGGTATTCCAAGGGCATTCGCTTTGACCATCGCCCTGACTTCTTCTCCGATGATTTTCAGGTTTTTTTTGCCTAACGGAATAAATTCAAAAAGAGATCCACGTAATTGACGGCGATTGGTCAACATATAATAGAGCATAAAGTACATGATGGCGATGGCAATAAACATATTAAAGGTGCCGCCTACCAATCCCTCCAGATTTTGGGAAAGCGAACCCGCTATTTTTGAAGCATCGATCTGTGATGAAAATTCATACCCGACCATGGCTTCCCACTTATCCACTTGTCGATTAAAGGCATCTATCGTTTTCTCGGAATTCTGGGCCGCCCTACCGATTTTGTTCCCTAGCATTACAATCGTACCTGCCACAGGCAACAAAATGCAAATAAAGGAGAGGAACATAAGTAAGGCGGCCGCAAGGCCCGGCCACCAACCCTTTTTAACCAAAATGGCCATGGGTCTCCGCAGGATGACATAAATGGTAACAGCCCCCAGAACCCCAGTGAGATAGGGAATCATTTCGTAGAAGATGAGTCCCCCGAGCAAAATAATTGTAAAGAGTACGAAAATCTGCCTAATAATATTGGGGCCTATTCGGTTCATACTATTTGCCGATTGAGAGTGGAGTTAAGAGTTGTGATAAGCGGAAGAATTTAATGGTTCCGTACCCTGGTGTGCCCCATCTCATGTTCCCTCGAGTATCACACTTTTTGACCAGCATTATCGAGCCAATTTTAGGGTGTATCGGCCGTGAGACGCCACCATAAGCACTGTGAAAATGATACATCAAATATAACAAAAATTGGAGGCGGATTAAGGTCTTTATTTTTTAGGGTCAATAATTTTATCGTACAGGCGCGAAGATGGGGCGTCAAAAAAGTGGAATCCTGAAAATATAATATTTTAGCCCAAAATGGGGCTAAACTATGATCTGTCGCCTTTCAAGAACCGTTGTATATCCGTATCTTGGCCGCATCATAAGGATAAACCTTCGAAATTATGCAAAAAATACTTTGGATATTGGTAGTAGTGCTCGTCATAGGATGGGTTTTAGGATTTTTCGTCTTTCAGATATTGGGAGGGATAATCCATTTGTTGTTGGTAGGGGCGGCCTTGCTGCTGATCTATAATCTTGTCACCGGCAGAAGGGGATGATCAAGGGCTGCTACATGCCCGGGCCGGAATAAGTAAACCCCCAAACCAGCGCCCTTTTTGCGCAGCTCCATGGCCACCCTTAGTTTCCAGGGCGGGTCGGTAAGATTATTCAAATAGGACTCCTATGAACTTCCCAGGGACAGGACCGTTACCACCACCGCAACCAAAATAATGAAGGCGATGACCATGGCAATGGTCGTCCAGGGAAATCTGTTCTGGGGAACCTCGGTAGTTTGGTTGCGAAACTCAGCATCTTTTCGACCTTTGGTGGGCATTGGGGCACTCTCCTCGGCTTTCATCTTATCTTTATCCGAAATTTTTTCCATATCCTCACCGTTTTAAAAGTTTATCTTAATAGCTTGAAAGCAAATCCATCCTGAGTAAATTACTTCACTCCTTCAAAATGAACGATTTTGTTCCGAAAAAAGGTATTCAAAAAATTTTTTTTTTAGCTGCATAACCCATACGGCGAGCGCTCAATTCGGATAATGCCCTCTATTATCTAGTCCTTCCGAATATAATCGATTTCGGCTCGGCCGGTATCGATTACGTTAATATCCGTTTTAAATGGAGCGATCTATTTTGTATAACGGCAATAATTTTAACTTGGTTACACCAAATCTTTCACGTCCGATTACCAGAGGGCCACGGACGAAGATAAAGATAATTTAGCTGAAGGATCGAATTAGGATGTTCGCAACAATATGGCGGCGCGCTAGTGAGAACCCTCTTCAATACAGTTACAGTTTATAGAATTAACCTTTAACCGAATAGATTATGCCAAATCCAAAGATAAAAGACGAGGATAAGTACGAGGCCCTGCGGGACAAGGGCTACAGTAAAGAAAAGTCCGCCCGTATCGCCAACACCCCTGATTCCGGAAAAAAAGGCGGCAAATCGCAGAAGTATGAAGAGTGGACCAAATCGGAACTCTACGACCAGGCAAAGAAGGTAGGTATCGAGGGCCGCTCGAAGATGGACAAGGGGCAATTGATTCATGCCTTAAGAAACAATTGACGGGTATGGCGCAGCGTATAGTCCTAGTCCTGCTACTCTCTATTTTCTGCTCCTGTGGCCTGCCCAAGGATCCCAATTCAAGTTGGGAAAATGCGAAAAAAGAGGGACTGAAGATTGGTGTTGTCCAGAATCCGCCCTTTAGTTATATAGAAGGCGGGGCCTTTAGGGGAAGCGAGGTGCAAATTCTTCAGGACTTTGCGGAAACGGAGGGTTTAAAAATTATTTACCAGACCGGTAATGAGTCGGACTTGATAAAAAAACTGGAGAAATATAAGGTACACGTTTTGATTGGTGGTTTCGACAAGAAAACGATTTGGAAAAAGAAGGCCGGTCTTACCGCGGAATATAATAATGAGAACGTCTTTTTGGTGCCGATGGGCGAAAATGAACTGCTGATACATCTAGAAAATTACCTAATACCCCGGAAATAATGCATTTTCCCCAGAGCTTCGAACTTCCGGAGGAACTAGCTTCCGATTTTAAAAGGGCCAAAAAACTGGAATGGATCACCTTAGTCTATCTCATAACCGTCGTGGTGCTCATGTATTTGGTGGTCGGTTCGTCCCAAGCCATGAAATCCGCATGGCTCGAGGATGCCTTGGGCATGTTCCCCGCCATATCTCTTTTAGTGGCCTCGGGAATTTATCAAAAGCCGCCTAACAAAAAATTTCCGTACGGGTACCACCGTGCGTTCGGCATCGCATATTTCGCGGGTGCCCTCTCCCTTTTTGCTATGGGTTCTTTTTTGGCATTGGATTCTTGCATTGCCCTGATCAAGGCCGAGCACCCCACCATTGGAAGCAAAATGCTCTTTGGCCATCAGATCTGGATGGGTTGGGTGATGATCGTCGTGCTAGTGTATAGTGCCGTCCCTGCCATGATACTGGGACGTAAAAAGTTGCCCCTGTCCAAAAAACTGCATAATAAAATCCTCTTTACCGATGCCGATACCCAAAAAGCGGATTATATGACCGCACTAGCGGCCATGCTGGGTATTCTTGGTGTAGGTTTCGGACTCTGGTGGGCCGATGCTACGGCCGCTTTGTTCATATCTTATTCGGTACTGGGCGATGGAATTAAAAACCTGAAAAATGCGGTCAAAGATCTGTCCGATCGCCATCCCGTCCACGTCCACGATAAAAAGGAGGACAAACTGATTTCCGAGGTGGAAAAGCTAGTGAGGAATTGGGGTTGGGTATCCGATGCCCGGGTTCGCTTTCGGGAACATGGCCAGGTGTATTTCGGGGAGGTATATGTATTGGTTAAGCATCCTGAAAATTTAACCGCAAACATCGAAGACGGCCTAAGGGAAATTAAGGCCTATAACTGGAAACTGTACGATATGACCATTATGCCCGTGATATCGTTACCGGAATTTTCCGAAGAATCCTCTGATTCATAGCGATTACTTTTAAGATAGTGCCATAGCGCATAGCGGGGTTAATAATTTCCGTAATGGTGCCGCCCGCCCTACGGAAAAGTGGGTTGTATCCAGGGATCCATCGTGGCGCAGCCGAAGTGAAATCCCTATCCATTCAGTTTTCCAGGGCATCCAGTCTTTCCAGGGCCGTTTCCATATCGATTCCTGCCTTCTGCACCGGCACGAACAGATCGCCTTTGCGGGTCACTCTATCTATCAGGTTCTTTATCGTGAAATCGGAAGGTAGAATCCCATCCTTCAGTTCATCCCAATCTAACGGGGCGGAAACCTGGGCACCGGCAACCGGGCGCACCGAATAGGGCGATACGACAGTATGTCCCTTGCGGTTCTGTAAGTAATCCAGATATATTTTTCCGTTGCGGTCTTTGATACGGCGTTCCATCGTGGTAAGACCGGGAATCCGCTGCCCTACAAAGTAACAGATGAGCTTGGTGAAATTCCGCACTTCCTCGTAGGTATAACGGCCCTGCATCGGCAAATAGATATGGATGCCCTTGGCACCCGAAGTCTTGCAATGGCCCTCGATGCTTGCTTCTGTCAGCACTTGGTTTACGGCCAGTGCGACTTTTATTACCTTTTTAAAATCCTTTCCTTTTGGCGGATCTAGGTCAATTATCCCATAATCCGGCCTATCTAGATTACCGGTTCTTGAATTCCAAGGGTGGATTTCTATGCAGCCCAGGTTGGCCATATAAATCAGGGAAGCCGTGTTCTGGCAGAGCAGATAATCTATCTCCCTTTCCGAGGATTTGGAATATAGGGTGGCCGTTTGCATCCATTCGGGAACCTTTTCGTTGTCCTTCTGATAAAAACTTTCCTCCAAAATGCCGTTGGGATGCCTGTGGAGGCTCTGTGGCCTATCCTTTAAATAAGGGAGAATAATATCGGAAATTTGAAGGTAATAATCGATCAGGTCGTATTTGGTATATCCCGATTCCGGCCAATAGACCTTGTCCAGATTGCTGATGGCAACGGGCAGGCCGTCGATTTCTATACTCTCCTTGGAGGGGGTGACGGCGGTTTTCGGTGGGATGGGTGTGGCGTAGCTTCCCTTTCGGAGAGTGTCCGGGCTATTGAGCAGCCGTTTAAAGACGGGATTCCGGAGCAAACCCTTACCGGTCCGCTCCGAATAGTTCACCTCGCACTCCAGGCTGGGAACCATCCAGTTCGGTTTCCTCCCCTTTAAGGCCAATTTTCTGCCGAACGGATTTTCCTCGGTGCGGTATGCTTTGAAAAATTTTACAAGTTCTTGTCGCTTGGTCTCGCCAAATCCCGAACCGCAATTGCCTATGTATGCGATTCCGTCCTGTTCACGTTTTCCCAGTATCAAGGAACCAAAGGCCGCGCCCCCGCCCACGGAATCGGTATAGCCACATATGAGGGCGTCCTCGCTTTCTACCGATTTAATTTTAAGCCATTGTTCGGTACGTGCCCCGGGCACATAGTTGGAATCGGCAGCTTTGGCCATGACCCCCTCCATTCCTTCCTCGGTGGCTTTTTCAAAAAGGGCGGTTCCCATGCCCTCAATGTGATCGCAATATAGGGTCGAACGCAGCCCCTCAATGACATCGGGAATGAGGCTCTTTCTGTCCAATAGAGGTAGATCCAGCATACTGTGTCCGTTCAGATACAACATGTCGAACACGTAATATCGTAAGGTGCCCTTTGTTTCCGGCCAATTCTGCAGTTCGCCGAATCGGGAGATTCCATTTTTATCCAGCACGGTAACCTCTCCGTCGAGGATGGCTTCGTGCTCCACGGTTTCCAGTTCCTTCGCCAGTTCGGGAAATTTTTGGTTCATGTTGACGCCGTTTCGGGATTGCAGCAAGACCCCTTTTTCCGAAATATGCGCCAAAATCCTATACCCGTCCCATTTTAGTTCATAAATCCATGTAGGGTCGTTAAAAATTTCCTTAGAGGAGCCCGCCAGCATGGGCTGCAGAATCTTTCCGGGTTCGATTTCCTTGGAATATTTTTTGGAAGTTTTCTGGCCAGTTTTTTGGGAAGGTCCGATCAGTTCTTCCGCATCATAGAAAAGATCGGTGGAAAAAGTGTCCTCCTTTTTGATCAGCAGCCAACTTTCTTTGCCGCCGCGTTCCCCGGTTCTGACCAGGGCGAAATCGACCCCTTACCTTCTGGCCAAAAAAAATGAGTTTTAAATTTCCCGTTTGTAACTGTTGCAGCACCCCCCGATCGTTTTCCGACCTATCGATATCGAAGCTGCCCGAATCCCAGATAATCATATCGCCTGCCCCGTAGTTACCTTGGGGAATCGTACCGTGAAAGTGGAGGTATTTCAGGGGATGGTCCTCGGTACGGACGGCCAATCTTTTATCGGCGGGGTTCATCGAGGGTCCCTTCGGCACCGCCCAGCTCTTTAAGGTGCCGTCGATTTCCAGCCGCAGGTCGTAATGCAGTTTTCTCGCACGGTGCCTTTGAATGACAAAGCGGTGGGTGTCGGACCGGGATGCATCGTCCCCGGTAGGTTCCGGGGTATTTGAAAAATCCCGTTTTTCGTTATATTCCTTTAGTCCCACTGGTTAGGATGCCGTTTTTTTCCGTTTCTCAAGACTGGCCTTCAATTGCGCCATCAGATCCTTGGTAGGGGTAGGCTTGGATTCAAACTTCTTGGATTTCGTCTGCTTGCCGGATGCCTTTGATTCGATGATCTTCAGCAACTGTTCATTGTAAACATCCTCGAACCTACCAAAATCGAAGGCTTCGGTGTACTGGTCGATAAGGGATATGGCCATGTCAAGCTCCTTCTTTCCGATTTTTTCCTTAGGAAGCTCCAGTTCGCCGGTATCCCTGATCTCTTCCTCGAAACGGATAACATGAAGTACCAACGCATCCTCATATACCCCGATGAGGGAGAGGTTTTCCTTTTGGCGCATCACGAAAGTGGCCACTCCTAATTTTTTCGTCTGTTTTAGGGCATCACGTAAAAGGGAATACGATTTCTCCCCACCCTTTTGTGGCTTTACGAAATATGGTTTCTTAAAGAGGACGTCGGCCACCTCGCTCTCTTCGATGAACTGCTCGATATCGATGGTCTTGCTCTTTTTCATATTGGCGTTCTCGAAATCCTCCTTTTCCAAAATGATATATTTATCATCTTTTTTGTAGCCTTTGACGATATCCTTCCATTCGACTTCCTCGCCGGTTTTTTCATTGACCCTTTTATACCGGATACGCTCGCCGTCATGGCTATCCAACATATCCAGATCCAATCTCCTGTCTTCGGAGCCGGAAAACAGTTTAATGGGTATCGATACCAGACCGAAGCTGATAGACCCGTTCCAAATTGATCTCATAACTTACTTTTTAAGGGTCGGCCGCCGGAATTCATTCCCGGTACAATGATCTGATGTGGACCAGGGAAAACGTGGCGGATTCTATGGTTGAACATGATTAGCATTTTAGACGGGGCAGGGAAAAGGTCGCTTTTCAACAAGAATTTGAAGATTTCGAGGACTTTTTCGTCCGCGATGATCGACACCCCGTCCGGGTTCCTGTTGGTATCCACCGTGACGTTCATTAAAAGGTTGAAGGCAGTCGGAATCGACCACTCCTCTACATCGAACTCCCGTGGGACTTGTTTAATGGCCTTTTAGCACTGTCTCCTAATTTTTATCTATTTTTTTCTCTTTCAAACCCTTCCAAACATTCCTCCAGAGGTTTTCCTTTTGTATGGATACATTCACAAAATCGGGTAGCGGCAATTTCATTTTTTGTATTCATGTACTGTTCTTTACAATCCAATAATGAGTTTCGTGGCATGATATCGTATCCAAACGAAAATATCAAAATAATTATTCCGAAGGCGATAATTACCCCGGAAAAAAAAAGTAACGGAAATTTGTTGCTGTATTTCTCCGGTCTATGTACCATTCCAAAATCTGGAATTTTTCTAAAGGGCAAAATATATTTCAACTTATCGTAATTCCATACAAGAATATACAGATTCGCTAACACCATCAACGGTGCGGATATAAAGGAACCTTCAAATCTTACTGCAAAAGACAAGATACAAATATTAAAGATTATAGGGAGATATAACAATGCTCCTAAAGTAACGGTCCGGGGAATTAGAAGTAAAATTGCGGCAATAATTTGCACCATCCCTATAAAGCTATAGTAGTAGCCGGTGTGATAAAGAGCTTCTAAATAGGCACCCATAGGATGAAGTGGTGAAAGTCCGCTCGCGAACCGCTCGCCAGTCACTTTTACGATTCCAGCCATAATAAAACCTAAGGCTAAACTCAGGCGACAAAAAATTGAAAAATACCAATACCATCTATTTTCCTTTATTCTAAGATAGAACCGGTCGAATTTAGATAGATTTCCCAAGGTATCGATACTAGTTGTAAAATACGCATCATGGCAGTTTCTGTACAGCCCTGCCTCGATAATAGTTGAAAGTGCTAATTTAATGATTTCAAGCTGCGGATTTACAGCTGGTTTACCCCATCGGCTTCTTACGACCCTCTCATTTCCGATGTTTATAAAACTCTTTTCGGTGGCCGTTCTTTCGGGGATGTTTCCGTCACATTAGGATTAAGCTTCCATCGTCTATGGCTCCCCAACCAAAGTTCCGGACTTTCAACGATACTCTCTTCCAATAATCGGGCATAGCTAGGTATTATACTGGGTTGGCCATCTTTTGCTACCCTTTCTTCGACCCGTTTGAATTCCAATTCATAATATCCCCTTTTCCTTTTAGTGAACTTTGGGAAAAACACGAGACTGTCCGTACGTTGTGCAATCTTTTCCGTACCGCGTCCCTTACCCGCTATTTGCAAAAATCACGTTGGCCTTCCCCAATCATTAATGACTTTTCGGACGGTATCCTGTATGGTCTCCGGCTGATGACATTGAAATAGCCAAATAGCCAACATTGCTTTCCGACGATCCTGAACGATGTATTGCCTCTTTTGGTCGAGGGACTGGGTCTCGTCGTCTCCGAATTCATAGGTCGGTACGACTCGGTATTTCCTCCAGTTCCAGAATATACTACTTTCATCAAGAAGCAAGATAGCCGCCGAACCTTATGGGGTTAATAATAAAATTTTACCGATTAACATTCTGAAAAATTTCCATTAATTTTTGTGAAAGTAGGCTAGGAACAGGGTCTATGGAGCCCTAAATCAGCTGGACTTATTTATAAGTGACAGATAAATCGATTTTATTGATCGAAGTCTCTTTGCTTGCAGTATAGAAAACAATGGCATGCACCAAAATATAAACCTTTAATTCCTACAGAAGATGAAAATTCCAAAATTTACTAATTTTTTTCCCCTGCTTTATTTGTTATTGGCATTTTTTCAAATCGGCTGTGAAGACGGCGACGATTCCGTTTCGCCGGTCGGGCCGGTGGAAATTAACGATTCTTTCGAAGAAGGAATCCAAGGTTGGTCGGGGGATTTTGCGGACTACGTTGTTGGGGAAGAAGAATTTTTCGAATTGGAATTCGAACGTACCAACCTGCCCGCTCCCTTGGATACCGACCAGAAAGCCTTAAAACTAATGGGTGCCAACCACAGCGACGATCTGTTCATGTTCTTGAAAAAAAAGGTGTCGGGCTTGGAACCCAACGCCATCTATAATTTAGAGTTTACCGTTGAGTTCGCCTCGAACGTAGCCGATAATCTGGTAGGAGTAGGGGGGAGTCCAGGAGAGTCGGTCTTCGTAAAAGTCGGGGCCGCAAACATAGAACCCGAAAAAGTGGCGGTTACCGAAGCTGGCCGCGAAATTTACCGTATGAACATCGATAAAGGGAACCAATCGAGCGCTGGGCAAAATGCCACCGTCGTCGGTGATTTTTCCAACGATACCGACGAATCGGTATATGCCCTCAAGACCGTGGGGAATGAGACCTCCATCGAAACCACAACAAACGGGAGCGGGGAATTATGGCTGCTGGTGGGAACGGATTCGGGATTTGAAGGAACGACTACGATATATTACAACCGGATTTCGGTACAGTTAAAATCGAAGAACGCGAAGATGGCCAATTTATGAGCTTACTCTAGGGTATAGGTAAATAGGGCGTGCGCATGCTAGATGTTCACTTGATCATAAATTAAAAGATATCAGGGCTATGACGTATAAAATGGGATAACCGTCTGCCGAATGTGCAGGTATAGTCTCAAAACTTGCCTTCAGGCAGGCAGGTGTGATATTCGTAGGTAAAGAAAGAGTCTGAATGAGGTCATCATTTAAAAAATGGATATTTTCCTTCGGATTAAAATTTTGATTTTTTGGGTCAAAACCCGTACTCCTTGTTTCGGAAATTCATACCCTCGTAATTAAGCTGATCGAGAACGAAAGATTCCCTTATGGAAGAAGATGCAAGGAGAAGGAAGGAGGAGGAAGGAATTTCCGTTTTTCTGGTGGATGACGATGCCGATGACGGGGAACTGTTTTCCCAAGCGATGGCGGAAATCGGCGGTAATATCAAGTTAAAGACTTTTTCTGAAGGAAAGGCATTGCTGCAAGAGTTGGGTTCTGCCGCTGCTACTGCCTGATATAATTTTCCTTGATCTGTATATGCCGATAATGGAAGGGGCCGAGTGCCTGGCCGAAATACGTTCCGATAAAAGATTCGATCGTATCTGCATGGTGATTTATTCCGGTACGATCGATATGAGAAGGGTGGAGGAACTTTTCAGGAAAGGTGCCAATAGGTACCTTCGAAAACCGTCATCCTTTCCTTCCCTTGTAAAGTCGTTGAAGCGGACCCTTGAATCGGCGGCGGAAAACCCGACCGGCGGGATGACGGTGATAAATTATACCGAATGACACACGGGACACGATAAGGGTGGCCGCCCGGTTGCCTGCCATCCGACCTCTGCCCCACCTAGTTTTTTAAAGAGGCGCACCTAGGAAAGTATTCCCCATTTTCCGGAACCCGGTACTTTTTTCCCTATTTCTTCTTCGGTTGCTCTATAGGCAAAAGTATATGGAAGGCCGCCCCCGCCCCCTCCTTCGATTCCGCAAAGATATGCCCGTGGTGGTTCTCCGCAATCCGTTTGCAGAGGGCCAGTCCGATGCCGGTCCCCAAGTACTGGCCCGACGGGTTAAGACGCTGGAAGATGGTAAAAATCTGGTCCCTGTACTTCTCCCCGAACCCGATGCCGTTGTCCCTCACCACGATTTCATAATAAGAGAGGCCGGGGTCGAGTGAACCCTGCTCCCGGGTCTCGTTCTCCGAATATTTGCGAGAGGAAATGGAGATTATAGGCGGTACATTTTCCTTGGAGAACTTGAGCGCATTGCTGAGCAGATTGTAGAAAAGTTGGTTGACCTGCAACGGAATGGCCTCCAGCTTCGGAAGTTGCGCTATGTCCATTTCCGCCCCTTTCTGTTCGATCAGCAGTTCGAAATCGGAAAGAATATCCTTCAGAACGGCGTTCAGGTCCGTCGGCTCGAACAGCTGTTCGTGGTGGGCCAGGCGCGCATAGTTGAGCATGTTCCTTATCAAGGCCGACATACGGGCCGATGAGGATCGTATCTTTTCGAGATAGGTTTCCATATCCTTGCCGGAGATGCTCTTCCCTTTCTCCGTGATGCGGCCGGCAAAGGTCGTTATCTTCCGCAGTGGCTCCTGTAGGTCGTGGCTGGCCACGTGCACGAACTGGTCTAGCTGCTCGTTCGTGCGGTTCAGCTCGTCAATGGTGGTCAGATAATCGTGCTCGACGGCCTTTCTTTCGGTGATGTCCGCTATTTCGAGAAGGATCAGCTTTTTCGATTCCTTCTCCCGGACAATCTCACGGGCGTTGATCCTGAATGTGCGTTCCCCGTCGTTGTCCACGTTCAGCGTTATTTCCTCGTCGAGGATCTTTTGTTGCCCCTGGAGCATCTTTTGGAGCATCGAACGCAATTCTTTATGGTTCCATAGCCCATCCTGAATTTCGAGAAAATGTTTGCCGGCAACCTCTTTCTCCTTCATCTCGAATTTTTTGTCGTAGGAGGCGTTGACCTTTTGGACGCGGAGGTCTGAGTCGAGTATCAGGAACGGCTCGCGCACCGAGGCGATGATATCGTCGGAATAGGCCAGGGAGTCGTGCAGTTCTTCCTGTTTTTCGATCAGCTCGCGGTTGACGACGATAAGTTCCTCGTTGGTGGACTGTAGTTCCTCCTTCGAGGTCTCCAGCTCCTCGTTGAGGCTCTGCATCTCCTCGTTGGCGCTCTGCAGTTCCTCGTTGGCGCTCTGCAGCTCCTCGTTATAGGCCTCCTGCTCCTCGCTGATGCTGCGCATGTCTTCCCGCAACTGTTCCATTTCCTTTTCCAAGGCCGTATTGCGCTGCTGCAACCGGCTACTGTTCGATGGGGTAATGCTGGGCTCCAGTTTTGTCCAGACCTTTTCGAGGAAACTTCTGTCCGCCGATCCGTTTCCAGAACAGGATCAGGTAATGGGGATCTACGATATCGGGCAAGGGAACGATTTCGATCTTGGCTGAAAATTCCTCCCAATCGGTCTTTACCGGTATGTCCTCCTTGCGGACTTTGTCCTGCGACTCCTTGGCCTTGTGCAGGGCGTTTCGCAGTTCGAACGCCAGTTCCTTGCGTGCCGTCTTCATCAGGTCGTGGGTGGGCCTGCCGGGGGGCAAGGCTACGAACGGCTCTATGTTCCCGTTGATATGCACGATCTCGTAGCGAGCGTCGATGATGACGCTCGCCGGCGTATAATCGGAAATTAATATGGACTCCGCACTTTTTTTAAAGTCCGTTTTAGTGGCCGTAGAAGCCGTTTCCTCCTTCCCGGGAAAAACTACCGGATACTGCTTCCGGGCCGTTGTGGCAGGCTCGAATCGCCCTTCCCCGGCCTTTCTGGAATATATCTTGTTGTTGTTCGAGAACGGGACGAACAGATCGGACTGTTTCCCGATGCTCTCCGACTTTCCCATGAGCAAAAAACCCTTTTCCTTCAGCGCATAATGGAAGGAGGAGAGCGCCTTCTTTTGCAGGAAGGGATCTAGATAGATGAACACGTTGCGGCAGCTGATCAGGTCCACGTTCCGGAAGGGCGGATCTTTAAGAAAATTGTGTACCGTGAAGACAATGATGTCGCGGATGGATTTCACGGCCTTGAAGTGGCCGTCCGTCCGGTTAAAGTAGCGGCTCCGCCTTTCCTCGGGCAGCGGCTGCAGTTCGTTGAGACTATAGACTCCGCTGCGGGCTTTTTTAATAGCGGTTTCGGAAATGTCGGAGGCGAATATTTGGATTTTGGTGCCGTTGGGGCGGCCCGTATCTGTTGCGTCCAAGGCCTCAAAAAGGCAGATGGCCAGCGAGTACACCTCCTCGCCGGTGGCACAGCCCGCGACCCAGATGCGGAGCGGATCCTTTTCCGATCGGCTTTCCAAAAGCTTGGGTAAAACCTGTTTTTCCAGTTCCTCAAAGGTTTCGGGATCCCTGAAAAATGAGGTGACCTTGATCAACAGGTCGTGAAATAAGGAGTCCTGTTCCTTCTTGTCCTCCTTAAGTAGTTCAAGGTAGTCTTCTTGCCGGGCTATTTGGTTGATCGCCATTCTACGGCTGATACGCCTTAAAATCGTCGGTTTTTTGTAATAGCTGAAGTCCGCCCCGTTTTTTTTGCGGAGGAAGGATATGATCTTTTTGAGCCCAACAGCATCCATAAGGGGTTCCCCGTCTTCATTTTCGCCGTTCTCCGTTCCGTAATTCGCATATACCTTTTCCAATTGGGGCGGCATCTCTTCCGGCGGGAGGATAAAATCGACGGCCCCCGCCTCTATGGCGCTTTTGGGCATACCCGGCCAGGTTGCGGACTCTGGCTCCTCGGCGAAGGTAATGCCACCATGCTCCTTAATGTCGGCCAGCCCCACCGTACCGTCGCGGGCAGTTCCCGAAAGTACCACGCCGACCGCCATTTTGCCGTGTACCTTGGCCAGGGAGCTGAAGAAAACGTCAATGGGCATGTGCTGTTCGTGCTTTTTTCGCGGGGTGAGTTTCAAGGAATGGTCCGTGACCTCGAGCAGCTTGTTCTCGGGGATGACATAGACATGGTCCGGTTCCAGGTGACAATCATCGGTTATTTCCTGTACCGGAACTTTAGTTGCCCGCGCCAGGATCTCGGGCAGGATGCTATCATGGTTGGGCGAAAGGTGCTGTACCAGGATATAGGCCATGCCTGAATTTTCTGGGATAGCGCCCAAAAAGCGTTTGAAAGCATCGATACCGCCTGCGGAGGCCCCCACGCCTACCAACGGAAATTTTTGGGAATTTTCGGATGCTGTCATTTTCTGGAGTTTTGTTTCGCTAACAGGTCAAGGTTAAAATTAATTCGTAGAGTTTATAGATAAAATACCATTTTTTCGGGATAAAATACCTACATTCCATCCTACTAAGCTGTAAGGCGCAACCTAAACCGATATGGAACCGAACCAAAGATACCTGATCGTTGACGACGATGCCGACGATATCGATTTTTTTTGTGAAGCTATCAAAGAGATAGATGCTACATCTTCTTGCCATAGTGCCGGCAACGGCGAGGAGGCGCTTCGGTGGTTGCGCCAAAAACCGGAGGCTCTGCCCGATTATATATTCCTCGACCTGAACATGCCCCGCATGGGCGGCAGGGCCTGCTTAGCCGAACTGAAAAAGGACTGCGTGCTGAAGGATATCCCCGTCATCGTGTACACCACTTCTTCCCACAAAAAGGACAGGGAGGAGACCGAAGCCATCGGCGCCGACTATTTTCTGGTCAAGGCGACCTCGTTCAAAAATCTCTGCGATGATATTCATAGGGCAGTCGAGGCCGTAGGGGAGAACAAATCCTCTGCATCGCAAAGATAATCAACCACAAGGGTTCATAGCTTTGCCCAACAAAATCGCCCTTCTACGGAATACCGTATTTGAGAGTCTTCTGGCTTTACCCATCGTACTATGGGCCATGCCATTTTCTGTAATTGTATCCCTATCCGAAACATCGGTACATTTCGGAAAGCGAACCCACATCCCTTCGAGTCAAATGCGTCAGAATGATTTTCTAAAGAGTGCGTTCCCCATCAGGAAGCTTTTTACTTTGGTACTATATTTCTAAAGTTTAAAAAGCTGCTTTTTAAAGAACTGGCAAATTTTGAAGGAAATAGAATTTGATAACTTGGGGCCCATTGGCGACCTGATGGTTTATTTTAGCATAGCCGGGGGTGCTGTGCTTGCCCTGGTCATTTTTTTTACCGCTTTTTTTGCCTACAAGTATCAAAGGAAGGACCACCATAAAACTCCTGAACAAAGCCATGGTAGCCATAAATTCGAATATTTGATGATAGGTATTTCCCTGGCCCTGGTAGGTACTTTTTTCGTGTTGACCGTAAACGCAATGAATACCATACAGGACATTCCCGAACATCCGAAGCCCGACCTGGTAATTACCGGCCACCAGTGGTGGTGGGAAGCCGAATATAGGCACAGCGGCGTGGTAACCGCCAATGAAATACACGTTCCAGCAAGGAAAAAAGCTGCTTATCCAGTTCAATTCCGACGATGTAATCCACAGCTGGTGGGTGCCCCGCCTGGGCCGTAAAATGGACATGGTGCCCGGCCTGGACAATTATTTAACGCTAACCGTAAAAAAAGCAGGTGAATACTGGGGTTCCTGCAGCGAGTTTTGCGGTACACAACACGGCTGGATGCGCATCAGACTGATCGCCCACTCCCCGAAAGGTTTTGAGAGATGGCAGCAGGAACAACTGCGACCGCCGGTACAGCTGAAAGATGATCTGTTTGAAAGTGGACAGCAGCTGTTTGCTTCCAAAACCTGTGTATCCTGCCATTCCATATCGCCTACGTCTTCTTTACCGGATATTGGTCCGAACCTGGCCCATTTTGCCAGCCGAAAATATTTTTTGAGCAATATCAAGAGGAACGATAAAAAAAACCTCAGGGAGTGGCTGGAAAATCCGCCTAAGGTCAAAAGCGGAACCAAAATGCCAAAATTGCTATTGACCGATAGTGAAATAGAAGCTTTGGCCTATTATTTGGAAAATTTAAAATGAATACCGATATCCATCTTCCCGAACCACCCGACCAATTGCCCTCCCCAAAAAGGGACAGGGGCCGGCTGGCCTGGTTCTCCACCGTGGACCACAAACAAATAGGCATCATGTACCTATGGTTGGCGCTGTTCTTCTTCATCTTGGGCGGTCTCGAAGCTATGTTGATACGTTGGCAATTGGCAACGCCCGGTGCGCATATCCTCACGCCGGAAGTGTATAGCCAGATCTTTACCATGCACGGCACCACCATGATCTTTCTGGCGCTCATGCCCGTTCTCCTGGGCCTTGGCGTCTATTTTATCCCGCTTATGATAGGCGCGAACGAGATGGCCTTCCCACGGCTTAACGCCTTTAGCTTCTGGATAACCTGCCTGGGAGGGCTCCTGTTGTATTTCAGCTTTTTTGCGGGCGGCGCGCCCAATGCCGGGTGGTTCAGCTATGCGCCCTTAAGTGAAAAGCCTTACAGCCTTACCAAAGGCATCGACTATTACACGGTGGGCCTGATCCTTACCGGAATGGGGAGCATCGGTACGGCCCTGAATTTTGCCGTTACCGTACTCACCATGCGCGTCAAGCAGATGAAACTGACCATGTTGCCGTTATTCGTGTGGATGAGCTTTATCAATGCCTTTTTGATTCTGGGGGCTTTTCCGTTGCTCAACGCCGGCTTGGCTATGCTCCTGATTGACCGGCAGCTTGATGCACTGTTCTTTTTGCCTTCAGCTGGGGGTTCGGCGACCTTATGGCAGCATTTTTTCTGGTCGTTTGGCCACCCGGAGGTTTATATTCTTATTTTACCGGCCTTCGGAATAATTTCTGAAGTGATCCCGGTCTATTCCCGCAAACCTATTTTTGGATATGCCTTTGTGGCGGTCTCTACGATCGCGATAGCCCTATTGAGCTTTGGCGTATGGATGCACCACATGTTTGCCGTGGGCTATACCAATATCGTGAACGGGTTTTTCGGTGCGGCGAGTTTTCTTATTGCCGTGCCTACTGGCGTAAAAGTGATAAACTGGGTGGCCACCATGTACAAGGGGTCTATCCACTTTACCACGTCCATGTTGTTTGCGGTACTCTTCCTTATCAATTTCACCATAGGCGGCTTGAGCGGCGTTTCCTTCGCCATTGTCCCCATTGACTGGCAATTGACCGATTCTTATTATGTGGTGGCCCATTTGCATTATGTCTTCTTGGGCGGGACGGTGTTCGCGGCATTCGCTGGAATCTATTACTGGTTTCCAAAAATAAGTGGCAGGATGCTTTCGGAAAAGCTGGGGAAATGGCATGTTTGGCTTTTCGTGACGGGGTTCAACATGACGTTTTTGTTTCAGCATTTTCTAGGAATACTGGGTATGCCCCGGCGGGTCTATGACTATCCGGATTTTCCCTATTGGAAAATACTGAACATGATTTCCAGTCTAGGGGCTATCCTGATGTTTATCGCGATAGCGGTCTTTCTTTGGAACATTTACAAAACCCTGACGCAGTCTAGAAAGGCCAAAGCTAACCCCTGGGAGGCGTGGACCCTGGAGTGGCATACCCCTTCCCCGCCCAACCTGAAGAACTTTGAACAATTGCCGCCGGTGCACAGCCGCCGGCCGCTGTGGGATTTAAAACATCCCGATAACAAAGACAAACGTCTCAATTGATCAAGCGTGCTCATGCTATGAAAGACAAGGGAAAAATACTGGTACTGTTCTTGATAGGCTCTGAAGCTTTCTTCTTCATCGCCCTTATCATCGCGTATGTCTATTACCGCAATTTCACCGATGCGACCGATATGGTGGCCAGCTACCTGAACGTGCCGCAGGCCTCGGTTTTAACCACTCATGCTCGTAACGAGCAGTTTTACCCTTGTGGGCAGCAAAAAACAGCTTTTGAAGGGCAACCTTAAAAAGTTTAAACGGCTAATGGGCGTGACGATAGCGCTGGCCGCTATTTTTCTGGCG
Source organism: uncultured Flavobacteriaceae bacterium (assembly GCA_963764285.1). GTDB lineage: Bacteria > Bacteroidota > Bacteroidia > Flavobacteriales > Flavobacteriaceae > Pricia. The sequence goes on along the minus strand of CAVXSA010000004.1, from coordinate 133,831 downwards.
GGGCAGACGAAGGAGTATATCGACCTTTACCACAAGCAGGTAACCATTAGTGCCGATGTCTTTGGCAGTAGTTTTTTCACCCTGACCGGGTTTCACGGGTTGCACGTGTTGCTGGGTATAATTTCCCTCAGCCTTTTGCTGGTCTTCTCCTTCGGAAGATTTAAAGTACTTAGCAAAGCGGGGATACATGGCGTAGAGGTGTACTGGCATTTTGTGGATGCCGTGTGGTTGTTCGTTTTTTTCTATGTTTATATAAGCCCATTGCTATGGAGTTGACAAACTATTTTTCCAATCCGGCCAATTGGTCGGTTACCTGGGCATTAGGGCTGCTGGCCTTGCTCTGGATCTACCTGCTCTATTTCCGTCCCGCAAAGAAAAAGCTTTTCGCGGCAGTCGTCGGTACCGCTCTTCTTTTCATGGCCACCGGCTCTCCTATTGCTAGGATGCTGGACTTCGGTCTGCATAGTGCAGCCATGTTCCAGCATGTGGTAGTGCTCATGCTCGCCCCTATCTTTATTTGGATGGCAATGCCTGGGAAAGGGGGGCATGAAAACCCTGCATCCAACGACCTCTCCCCCCAAAAAATTTCTGTAATTACCTGCTGGCTTGCAGGGACGGTGACCATGTGGATGGCCCATTTTACCAGTGCTGCCAAATTAGCGGCCGAAACGGGCCTGTCCATTTGCGGTATCCAAGCGGGACCGAATTCTTGGGCCGTCGAGGTACCCAATGCGCTCTTGCTCGCCCTGCTGTTCGTCGCCGGGGTTATCTTTCTGATCCCGGTCTTCAGCAGAAGGGAAAAATGGAGGTTATCGCCTTTGGCCGCAGTCATCTATCTCTTCGCTGCCTGTGTAAGCTGTTCCATCCTTGGCCTTTACGTTGCCTTTTCGGCCAATTCCGCCGAAGCGGGCCATGCCGCATCTTATCTTACCACATTGAGGAGTCCCCTGCCGCTGAGTTTTGTCGCGGACCAGGAACTCGCGGGAATGATCATGTGGGTGCCGGGCTGTGTGCTGTATGTGGTCACTTCGGCGCATATCGCCTTGGATTGGCTGGACCATCCGGATGCACCGAAAAAACCCGATGCCACTTCTGAAATAGTGGGAAGTATAATGGAAGGCCGAAAAACCTAATTTTTCTATTGTGGAAGACCATAACAAACCCCAGCCCGAGCAGTTGCCAGAACCGACCTATTGGCCCTTTTTCACGGCCTTGGGCGTCGTGCTACTGCTTTGGGGCATACTGACCAACATAGTGATTTCCCTTATCGGACTGGCTACGTTCATCGTAGCCTTGGGCGGATGGTTGACCGACCTTTACCATGAAAACAAACAGAAACAAGATGAGCTGTAATTGCAAGAAGGAAGAAAAAGAAAAAATGGCCCGCAGAAGTTTCCTCAACAAACTTATTGGCGGTATCGTGGCTGCCATCGGGGTGTTTTTGTCTTTGCCGCTCATCAACAACCTGGTGGAGCCGCTGTTGGGGAAAGCAGATAAGAAATGGAGAAAAGTGGGACAATTGGGTGATTTTGAGATCGGCACGACAAAAAAGGTGGAATTCAGGAATGCTTCCCGCTATGACTGGAGCACCAAAATCTCTAAATCGGCCGCCTATCTGCGCCGCAACGAGGACGATGAATTTATAGCCTTTAGTGTGAACTGCTCCCATTTGGGGTGCCCCGTACGCTGGGAGCAAAGACCGGAGATGTTTTTCTGCCCATGCCACGGGGGAGCCTTTTATAAAGATGGCTCCCGGGCCGCCGGGCCGCCCAACCGGGGGCTCTATTCCTATCCGGTAAGGGTACGGAATGGGAGGGTCGAACTGGAAACCGGTGCGGTACCGGTCACAAACATCAATGTGTGAAAAAGACATTAAAAAAAATATGGCATTGGCTGGACGACCGCTGCGGATTTTCGGAAGCGATCAAGCCCCTGAAAACGCATTTGGTGCCTCCCGGCACCGGGTGGAACTACGTTTGGGGCAGCGCGACCTTGTTCTGCTTTATCGTGCAAATACTCACAGGAATTGCTCTGGCCTTTTTATACCAACCCTCTGTGGATGCCGCATACGATAGCATGCAGTACATAGAAAATAAAGCTCTTATGGGCAGCTTTATCCGCGGGCTGCACAATTTTGGTGCCAATGGGATGGTGGTGCTAATGGGGATTCACATGATAAGGGTCTATCTTACCGCAGCCTATAAATACCCACGGGAAATGAGCTGGATATCAGGGGTTTTCCTGCTGGTTCTCACTATTACCATGGCCATGACGGGACAGCTCCTGCGCTGGGATTCCAGCTCAATTTGGGTAAGTGTCCTGGTGGCGGAAACCACGGGGCGCATCCCATTGATCGGCGACGAAATCGCCTATTTTTTTATAGGGAGCACCACCTTGAACGGCCTCACCCTCAGCCGTTTTTTTGCCATGCATACGTTTTTGTTCCCCGCCCTGCTGTTCGCCATCATCGGCTTTCACCTTTATCAGGTGTTCAGGAACGGGATTTCAGAGCCCCCTAAGCCGGGCAGGAAGGTTGATCCCAAAAACTACAGGAAATGGTACCAAGATCTTTTGGATAAAAAAGGGGTGCCTTTTCTTCCCGATGTTATCTGGAGGGATGTGGTATTTAGTGCGGGGGTACTGGTAACTATCATCTTGTTGGCCTGGTTTGTGGGCGCTCCCGGCCTCACGAAACCCGCCGATCCCACAACGCTCATCACCGAGCCCGAACCCGACTGGTACGTGGCCTGGATCTATGCGATATTTGCCACCATGAACCGCCACCTGGAGCCTTACTTCTTGTTTTTTGGCCCCTTGCTGGGCCTGGTGCTGCTTTTTTCGATCCCCTTCCTGGCCCGTGGCGGGGAACGTAGTCCGCTGCGTAGGCCGTGGGCGGTGGCGGGGGTAATCTTTACCGTCGGGGCGATAGGCTCGCTTACCTATATTGGGATTAAAGCACCGTGGGTGCCTGAATTTCAATACGAACCTGTTTCGGTGTACCAGAACAATCCCGATGCCGATCCGCAGGTAAAACGCGGCGAACAAATTTTCAACGAGATGAAATGCCTGTACTGCCATAAAATAGGCGATAAAGGCGGGGAAAAAGGTCCGAGCCTTAGCCAGGTCCAAAATCGACTCGACCAGCAGCAAATCCTGATTCAGATAACCAATGGTAATGAAGACATGCCCGCCTATGCCGGTTCTCTCACCGACAGTGAACTGCAGGCCTTGACTAGAATACCTGATGCAGGAAGATAAAGTACATTCAAACCCTGGCCCTTCGTCAAGGAAGGCGGGCAAAAAAAGCGCCCGAAAACTTATGGATCCCGATGTTAAGGGAGATAGTCCCCTACATGAAAAACACTGGATGAGCCCGCGATTTTGTTTTTTACCTCCAACGGCCTTATTTCTTTAAAATGTAGAGGCAAAGGTGCCCACCTTTTTATTCTTGGCTCTGATTTCGGCGTTAAAATTACCGATACAGGCACACTTGGGGTCCCAAGGATTCATCGGTATTCCGCTGCCCATCGGTTTACATCACGGTGGCCTTGGCCATGACTTCGATAAGAAGGCTCTTGCAGCGGGCTGGGTTTGACACTGCCACTAGAACTATTTTATTATGAATCTGTACAACCTAATAAGTCTTCTGATCGTCTTCGCGGCAACGTTCGCCTACCTCAATACCCGCTTTCTAAAATTGCCCAACACAATCGGACTCTTTTTAATAGGGCTCGTATTTTCGTTGCTTGTACTGCTTTTGGGCAATTTTTTTCCTGTCTTGATATCCTACGAAAAAAGTCTCTTGGTCCAGATCGATTTCGAAAAGGTGCTGATGGACGGGATGCTCAGTCTTTTGCTCTTTGCGGGGGCATTGAGATTGGATCTCGAGCAGCTCCGATCGCAGACGACTTCCCATTTTGATGTTTGCGACGCTTGGAACCCTTATATCCACTTTTATGGTAGGCTCGGGGATTTATTATATCCTGCAATTCTTAGGCTCGCCGATTGCTTTTTTGCACGCCCTGATATTCGGGGCCCTGATATCACCCACGGATCCCGTAGCGATATTGGGCATCTTGACAAAGACTTCTATTGCCAAGTCCTTGAAAATCAAGATTACGGGCGAAAGCCTCTTTAACGATGGAGTGGGGTACGTAGTTTTTTTATCGCTCACAAATATCGCCATGCAGGGCAACGGTCAGCCACAGATCTCCTTCGGAACCGTCGGTCTTCTTTTTATAAGGGAAGTAGGGGGAGCTGTGCTACTGGGGTTTTTATTGGGAAAGACCACTGCCTTCGCCCTGTCGAAAATCAATCAGTACGAGACCGAGGTCCTGCTTACCCTCGCCATGGTTATGGGCGGTTATGCGGTAGCGGGGTGGATCGGGGCCTCGGGACCCATTTCGATGGTGGTCGGTGGAATATTCATTGCCAAATGCCTCAATGGCGAAAATGCCATGTCGGAAACGACCAAAGATTACGTACAAAAATTCTGGGAATTGATAGACGTGCTCCTGAACGCCATCCTTTTCTTGTTGATCGGCCTGAAGATATTGCAGGTAGAATTTGACAAAATCATCCTCTATACCGGTGTCCTTGCCATTTTACTGGTACTTGTAAGCCGCTATTTTTCCCTTACCATCCTAATCCAGTCCATGAAAAAATGGGTCTTCTTTGAGTCGAAGGGGACCTTGATCATGACCTGGGGCGGGCTGAAGGGAGGTATTTCCATCGCCATGGCAATCAGTCTGTCCGAGCATATTTCAAAAAATATTTTTATCGGCATTACCTATATCGTGGTGCTATTTTCCATTTTGGTGCAAGGCCTGACCCTTGAAAGGCTAATTCGGAAGATTCGGAAGCCATGAACTCCTTTAGGCTTTTTCTTTTACCTAGGGATGTGCTATTTTGATGCTATATTTCCTCATATTTGAACATCGTAGCCCTGCTATGCTCTTGGAAAATGACTTCATCTAGCCTCAAAAGCCGTTGTTCCCCGTTCCAAACAATAAGACTAAATGAGATAATGATCAAGTTTCCACTTGCCGGACATCCTTGTCGATAGTTCCTGTTATCTGGACAAATACTTGGGTCTCTTTTTCGACTTTCCTACGGATTTCCTTCCGGATACGCTTGACTATTGTTTCCGCATCCGATAGATCCATACTTCCCGCAAGTTCTATTTCGACCACCACCAAAACGCTATCCGGCCCCATATGCATGGTCTTGGGAAGCGCATATTGTTCTATTTTTTCATCCGCGTCAAGCACCTCCCTGATCTTACCAAGGATGTGCTGGCCTGGCACTTTCTCCCAATAAAAGGTTCTTGGTTTCCCGGGCAAGAAAAGTGGCGACGCCCAAAAGAACAGCGCCGATAAGAAGGGAGGCGACGCCGTCTAAATAGGGATTTTCCAATTGTACGGAGAGGAAAACGCCTAACAGGGCGATCAACAGCCCGGCCACGGCCGCCGAATCTTCGATGATCACCGCAAAATTAGCGGGATCCTTGCTTTTTATGATATTGGAGACGAGGCCTCCGGAAGGGTTCGACTTACGGAACTCACGAATCGCAATGATCAGCGAGGTACCTTCAAAGACCATTGCCGCCCCGAGCACCGAATAGTTCCAGACAGGATTTTCAATGTCCTCCGGATTGCCCAAAGTATGGACTCCCTCATAAATCGCAAAGCCGCCGCCCAACGAAAAAATCAGGATGCTGACCACAAAGCTCCAAAAATAAATTTCCTTGCCATAACCGAACGGATGACTTTCGTCGGCCGTACGGCTTGAACGGCTTATGCCAAGCAACAGCAGTAAACCGTTGCCGGTATCGATGACAGAATGGATACCCTCAGCAAGCATGGCAGAACTGCCGGTAAAAAAGGCGGCCAAAAATTTACTGATTGCAATCAGTACGTTGGCGGTGATAGCCCCATAAATTGAAATTTTAGATTTGCCGGCCATAGGGTTAAAGGTTCAAGCGCAGGTTCTGGTTAGATAGGATGGGTTCAGGGTAGGAAGATAGTGGTGCAAAATTATCACACTTTAATCCATTCTCCCTTATTTCGACGGAATAATTTTTTCCTTCCCATCGATCGGCCTCCTTCCAATGGAAGGTAAACTCTAATTTTTCCGCTTTTTTGTTTTTAAGTTTGATATCGGCTATAAAAATGCCAATACCTGAATCTTTGGCTTCCGTAGTATGTTCAGTCTCCCAATTATCCTCCGTCCACTTGAGGTCGGCTTCGGCCCTGACCTCGATACGAAGAATTTTCCCTTTCCAAAGCCGTCGAAGCCCATTGTCGAAACGCCAGACCTGAAATTTGGATTGGGTATTTTTTTCAACATAGCGCTCCCGGGTCCGGTCGGGCATATCGAAAACTTTTTGGTCCGCTATGGAAGCACAAAGTTTTAGATATTCGGCATGGGCCCAAGTCAGAGGCATGGCCGAACCGGTATGTTGTCCGAAGAAAAGTCCCTTTTCGGGGATATCCTCCCGGTCCCATATCTGTTCCGACAACAGTCCGTTATGCGCAAAGGCATCCATACTCTTTAAAAGGTTTTTGGCACCTTTCACATTTCCGGCGGCGATTTCATAGTGCGCCCTTTCTCCCGTGAGCAAGGGCCAGGCGCGGCCTATGCCCGAACCGTCAAATGGATCGCCGTTTTCGTGCTCGCCGTACCCATCATTGTTGTAGCGGTGCCAGCATGGGCCGTTGGGCGTATCGACCTTTAGTAGGGCATCGACCACTTTGATCGTGTTCAAAATTTTTGGGTCGTCGGCGGCGCGCAGTCCGAACCGCACCAAGGCCAGGGCATCGACACTGACCAGCTCGTTAATTTTCGTGGTACCAGACCCGTCCGCATGGTTTTTCAGGTCGATGCTGCGATCCCCCAGTTGATCCGCGGGAATTTCGGCATGGGGATTGATCCGGATATAATATCCATCCACCTCGTTTTCCTGGGCCAGCCGGGTACCGGTAACGTAGGTCTGGGTTTCGATGGCGTCGTTCCAGCTATCGGCTGTTTCCCGGCAGTAGCGGGCCAGCTGCCTTTCGCCGTTTTCCTCGGCCAGATCGGCGCCCGCCAGCAGTCCCGCTATTTCCGTGGCCAGCGTAAAGGGCGAGAGGCCGCTTTCCTCTTCCCAGCGGTCCTGTTCGGAATAGGGACCGTGCTTTAAGAGAAAGACGACGGCTTTTTTCGCCAAGGGCCAGTAACGTTGCATACGGCTCTTTTCCAGGGCATCCTCGTCGAAGCACTTCGAGAGCAGGAGTATGGGCAGGGCGATCTGGTCCATTTGCAAGCCTTGCCAGTTCGGTTCTCCCTGCAGCCACATGTTCTGCGGCCAGCTACCGTCGGCATTTTGGGTGGACATCAGATAGTTGGCGATTCGTGAGACATCTTCCGTAGCTTTCAGCGAAAGAAAGCCTAAGGCACTTTCCGCCAGATCGCGGGGCCATACCACATGGTAGCCGCTTCTATCCGAATCACCTTTTGACTCTCCCCAAGGAATGGAAAGGCTCGCGATGATGCCCCCGGGAAAGTTCTTTGCCTCGTGCATACGCAGTACCGCCGCACTGATCGCAAAATTTTTAGCCGGCATTGTTCGGAGTGTTTTGTGCCAACCGGACCATTCTTCCCTATAACGCTTTTTCGTGATATCGTAACCGTCCAGCAGGCTCGCCCGGGCATGGTTGGCCGCCTCTTCCAAAGATCTTCCGAAACTTAGCACCAGTACAGACTCGCCGCTTTCCGAAATATCGATTTCGCCGGTAAGGGAAATATTGCCATTATCGGCATGGGTGTATTCCCAATCCATGGTTCGATGGCGGTCGAGGTCCGTCCACCCATCGGAACTTCCCACATATCCAGCGGAACGCTTTATCCATTTTTCCGAACAGGCCATTGCCATAACCGTGTCCCCATTTTTGGCGAATAGCATGGGTATGCCCTTATAATCCGCTACCCATCCTGAATTATGTGCGCCCTCGTTGTTCATATGCGGAGCGAGCAATGCATAGAGATGATAAGGGTGTTTTTTCTTCCTTTGCGGGTAAAATCTATTTTCTGCAATACCGTATTTCTACGGGGATCTACGATGATTTCCTTGACAATTTCGAATTTTTTTTCTTGACAGGTATTGGTAATTCGGTAGGCCGGCACTCCCGGCTTAAGCATTTCCGTTTTGTGATCGGTATCCCTTTTTTCCTCTGAAAAAAAAGATTCACCATCCGTCACCAGAAATTGCATATCACGGATACAGGCGATATCCTCTCTCGGATAATATACTTCGTTGAGAATGCCGTGGCTGATCGTAAAGGCCACCTGCGAGGCGGGGTTCAAGGCCTTTCCGATACCGGACTTGGAACTTGAGGTCCATTTTGGGGCTAATGCCAGGGGCACCGGGAGCGGGATTTTTATTATTTTCCATATTGAACTCAGTTAGACTTTTTCTTTTACCTTCGAATAGTCACATTTTGAGGTTAGTATTTCCTCATTTTTGTATTATGATATCCCGCTATGTTTTTAAAAAATAAATTCATCTAGCCTCAAAAGCCGATATTCCCGGTTCCAAACCATAGGTCTAAATGATTCATTGGGATGTTTTATAATTATGTGTGCAAGTCGAAGTGCAGGTCCATATACAGCTTTACGATACGTCAGCACAGCTCCATACACATGACCTGCTAAATCTCTATTAGTGAAAGTCCCGTTTTATCATCGTACTGCCGTCTCAGATAAGCGGGCGATTCGGTAAGGATGACCTCCAAAGTCGGATGCGCGATTCCCTCCATGAGATGGCCCCCGTGAGCCGTGCCGTCCTTTTTTCCGAGCACTACATGGGCATGTAACTGTATTTCGCCGTTCTTAAGGGAAATATCGCCGGCAATGTTCAGGACTTCGACCTGTTCGTGGATCTCGATTTTTTTATAGTCTTTTATCCCGTAATCGAAGTAGCCTATGGTAGCTTCTTTAAATGCCCCTATCGCACTGAATTGGGAGGCCTGTAGTTGGTTTTCTTTGGCGAATTCCCGAATCTTTTCCATAATCCGGTCGCCACTGTCCATGATTAGGGCATACGTTTTTTGTTCACTTTCGTTGAGAAGTTTGTGTTTCATAGGGGAAAGAATTATTGAGTATGGATTGCCAAATATTACTTAAGTCAATGCCCATTACTTTTAGGCCGAAGTTATAATTCAGATGTATTACTTCTGGCTTCTTCACAGCGTCCTACTCCGAATACGCAATGGTCGAAAGTAGGGCATTCGCATTTTGCCGGGAGTCCAGTCGCGTATGCTGCACGACGATCGGCAGGTTCGATTCGATGACCGAAGCGTAGTCGGTGGCCCTCGGGATGGGTGCGGGGTCATCGAGATCGTTGAACCGCAAATGCAGGGTTCTTTGGGCCTTTACAAGAATGGTATAAGGGCCAACGGGATTTCTGTCCGAAAAATAAATCGTCATCCTTACTTTCGCGTCCTCCTTCGCCGGTATTGACCAAACAGGCCGCCTCATGGCTCGTAAACTCCGGTTCAGGTCCCGTGCCATAAGCAGGGATATAGCCTTCTGCGATTATCCATAATTTCTTTCCAAACGGCTTCATATCTATGTTGTTTTATCCACATTCCTTAAACGGGGCGGTTGTTGTGGAGAGTTCGGATAGATGTTCGAAAGTAAACCAAGTTGAGGGAATTTCCATCCTTCAAACCCCTTTGCGTCAATTTTAAAACGCATTGAGCAAAGAACCGAATTATCCCCATTTTTCTCTCCCAACGACCCTTCTCCCATAGCGTCAATTTTTTAATTTTTAGAGCAACAACCGATCAATTAGCCCCGGTACTTTTAATCATTGTAATCCTTCACCATCTCCAACAGGTTTACCCTAACAATCGATCTGACCTTGTTATGTAAGCATATCTTCTCTTTTCACTGAGGAGAACTGTTAATTTATAATTTGTTATGAATAAACTTTAATCTAGACATGTTATGGCTACAGTAAGCGATTTTATGGTGGAGCGGTTGCTCGATTGGAACATCCACCGCATTTATGGATATCCCGGCGACGGCATCAACGGCTTCATCGCCGCAGTACAACAGGCGGATGAAGATGGCAAAATGGAATTTATACAGACCCGGCACGAAGAAATGGCCTCCTTTATGGCCTGTGCCCATGCGAAGTTTACGGGAGAAATCGGGGTCTGTATGGCCACATCGGGGCCGGGAGCGGTGCATCTGCTGAACGGACTTTATGATGCGCGTATGGATAATATGCCCGTTTTGGCGATTGTTGGCCAACAGGCGTTGACCGCTCTCGGCGGTGATTACCAACAGGAAATCGATCTGATTTCCCTATATAAAGATGTCGCAAGGGATTATATTCATATGGCTACCAACCCCGATCAGGTGCGGCACCTGGTAGATCGTGCCATACGTATCGCCAAGGCCGAACGCACCGTTACCTGCCTTGTTCTCCCCAACGACCTGCAGGAAATGGACGCCTCCGACACGCCCCCCCGTATTCACGGATCGGTACATTCGGGAATCGGCTATTCCGCTCCCAAAGTGGTTCCCCAAAGGAAGGATCTTGAGCGGGCGGCAGATATATTGAACGAAGGCGAAAAAGTGGCCATCCTAATCGGTGCCGGAGCCTTGAACGCGGCCGAGGAAGTAATCGAAACGGCGGATCTTTTGGGGGCCGGCGTGGCAAAGGCATTATTGGGAAAGGATGTATTGCCCGATGACCTTCCTTTCGTAACCGGTTCCATTGGACTGTTGGGCACCCGTCCCAGTTGGGTGTTGATGGAGGAATGCGATACCTTGTTGATGATCGGGACCGACTTTCCCTATTCCGAATTTTTACCGGAGGAAGGCCAGGCCAAAGCGGTACAGATCGATATTTCAGGCCGAAAAGTAGGTACCCGGTACCCCACCGATGTTAATCTGATCGGAGATAGCCAAGAAACCCTGAAGGAACTGATTCCGCTTCTAAACAAAAAGAAAGACCGTTCATGGCGTGAAAAGATCGAGGACGAAATCGAGACCTGGTGGGAAGTATTGGAAGAACGCGCCAGCAAAAGTGCCGACCCCATCAATCCGCAAAAGGTATTCTGGGAACTCAGCAAGCAACTCCCGGACAACTGCATCCTTACCTGCGACTCCGGATCGGCTGCCAACTGGTACGCACGTGACATTAAAATTCGAAAAGGCATGCGGGGATCTTTATCGGGGAAACTGGCGACCATGTGCCCGGGCGTACCCTATGCCGTGGCGGCCAAATTCGCCTATCCTGAACGTACCGTCGTGGCCATGGTCGGCGACGGCGCCATGCAGATGTTGGGAATCAACGGCTTAATTACCATTTCGAAATATTGGGAAAAATGGAAAACCCCCAACCTTATCGTCATGGTGCTGAACAACGGCGACCTGAACCAGGTGACCTGGGAGCAGCGGATCATGACCGGAAACCCCAAATATGAGGGCTCACAGAACCTTCCGGACTTTCCCTATGCCAGATACGGAGAATTGCTGGGGCTTAAAGGCATAAAGGTGGATAATCCCGACGATATCGAACGCTCGTTTAAGGATGCGTTTTCCGCCGACCGTCCGGTAGTGGTCGAGGTAATGACCGATCCCGAAGTGCCTCCAATTCCCCCACATGTAAGCGCCAAACAAGCCGGTGCCTTTATGAAGGCGGTGCTCAAGGGCGATCCGGAATCCATTGACATGATCAAACAGTCATGGAAGGATACGATTTCAGAGTATTTTCATTGATAATGGACATCAAAGAGGCGCAAGTGGAAGTCTATCGCGTTCCCACCGAGGAACCAGAATCGGATGGTACGCTTAGATGGGACCATACCGATATGGTTCTGGTGACCTTGGAGACGGGAGATGTCAAGGGATGGGGATATAGTTATGCGGATACGGCCACGGCCCGGCTGGTCCACGACCTGCTTTTGCCCTTAATAGAAGGGGAAAGTGTGTATGAACGGGCGAGATTGTGGGAAAGGATGGTACAGCATATCCGCAATCTGGGCCGCCCCGGAATTTGCTCGATGGCCATCGCCGCGGTGGACAATGCCCTTTGGGATTTATATGCCAAAGTCTTGAAAATGCCTTTATGCCGCTTGTTGGGGCAACTCCGAAAGGATATCCCCTGCTATGCGAGCGGGGGATTTACCTCTTATTCTCCCGATGAACTAAGCAACCGATTCAGGGCACAGCGCAAGGAAGGCTTTAATATGTTCAAAATGAAGATCGGTAGGGACAAAAAGCAGGACCTAAAACGCATAGAGACCGCACGGGATGCCATAGACGACGCCCAACTCTTTGTCGATGCCAACGGGGCCTATTTTGCAAGGGAAGCCGTTTCCATGGCGGCCGATTTTGAAGCTTTCGATATCAGCTGGTACGAAGAACCGGTGCCCTCCGATAATCTGAAAGGTCTCCGGTTTGTCCGCCACAACACCACTGCCAAAGTACAGGTTTCCGCAGGGGAATATGGCTATGACCTCTCCTATTTTCAACGGATGCTGAATGCCGGGGCGGTTGACGTGCTACAGGCCGATGCTACCCGGTGTGCGGGCATTACGGGCTTGGTGAAAGTGCAACACCCTTTGTGAGGCCCATCATCTCCCTTTGTCCACGCATTGTGCCCCGTCGCTGCACCTTCATCCCGCCTTGGCGATGAAGAATGCCGTACATGTCGAATATTTTGCAGATCATGTGCGGGTCGAACAAATGCTGTTCAAGGGGGCGGCCCAAGCGGAGGAGGGCCGTCTGGCACCCGACCTCGACCGTTATGGCCTTGGACTGGAATTCAAACCTAAGGAGGCAGAACCCTATAAAATCAATTTCTAAAAATGAAGGTATCCCTAAGCAAAAACCAGATCGACTCTCTCAAAGATGAACTTGAAGAAAAGATAAAGGGCGAGGTCCATTTTGGTGACGATTACCGTGCCCTTTACGCCACCGATGCCTCCAACTACCGTCAAGTGCCCGTAGGCGTGGTCTTTCCACAGGACAAAGAAGACATTATCATTACGGTGGAGCTCTGCCAAAGATACGGCCTGCACCTCTTGACACGGGGCGGCGGTACCAGTCTCGCGGGCCAGTGCTGCAATTCGGGCCTCGTCATGGATTTTTCCAAGCATTACAATAAGATTCTTGAAATAGATCCCGACAAGAAGCAGGTCCGGGTGCAGACAGGTCTTGTATTGGACGATTTGAACCGCGCACTGAAGGAACACGGACTCATTTTTGGTCCCGACCCTGCCACGCACAACCATTGTACGCTGGGGGGGATGGTCGGCAACAATTCCTGTGGTATCCATTCCGTAATGGCGCAGATGGAGGACGGAGGCATACGTACCTGCGATTTTGTGGAAAGTATGGAAGTGCTGACCTACGATGGCCACGTGTTCGAAGTGGGCGCTACTTCCCCAGAAGAACTGGAAACGATTACAGGGCAGGGAGGTCGGAAAGGAGAAATCTACCAGAACCTGAAAAAATTGCGCGACGATTATTCCGATGATATCAAAAAGGGCATTCCCGACATTCCGCGACGGGTCTCCGGTTACAATCTCGACGAGCTGCTCCCCGAGAAGGGTTTCAACGTCGCGCGGGCCCTTTCGGGAACGGAATCGACCTGTGTGGTCTATTTGGAGGTTACCCTGCGTCTGATAACCGAACCTAAAGAACGCTCCCTTTTGGTCCTGGGCTACGATACCGTTTTTGATTGTGGCGACCATGTCCCCGAAATAATGAAGCACCGACCTGTCGGCTTGGAGGGAATGGACAAAAAACTCATTACCTATATGCACAAACGTCACCTGCACGAGCAGTACCTTTCGCTGCTGCCCAAGGGCGACGGCTGGCTATTGGTGGAATTCGGCGCCGATTCCAAAGAGGCCTCGGACCAAAAGGCCAAGGACCTGATGAAGGAACTGAAGAAAAATGCCAACGGCGATGCCCCGGAGATGCAACTTTACGACGACCCCGGTATAGAGGAGCACATTTGGGCCATCCGGGAAGCAGGTCTCGGAGCGACCGCCTTCGTCGAAGGGCTTCCCGATATGTGGCCTGGCTGGGAAGATTCCGCCGTACCGCCCGACAAGGTAGGCGATTACCTCAAGGACCTGCGGAAGCTCTTTCAAAAGTACGATTATCACCCGTCACTGTACGGACATTTCGGTCAGGGCTGTATCCATTGTCGGGTCGGGTTCGACCTAAAGACCCACGACGGAATCGAAAACTATAAAAGCTTTACCGACGAGGCCGCGGACCTGGTAGTGGGCTATGGGGGTTCCCTGTCCGGGGAACATGGCGACGGCCAGGCCCGGGGGCCGCTCTTGCACCGTATGTACGGCAATCGCCTGATGGAGGCCTTCCACCGCTTCAAGAAAATCTGGGATCCCGAGTGGAAGATGAACCCCGGCAAGATCATAGCCCCGATGGCTCGCGACGAAAACCTGCGATTGGGCACGGATTTCAGGCCGAGCAATCCCGACACCTATTTTAAGTATCCCGAGGACCAAGACAATTTTCACAGGGCGGCCATGCGCTGCGTGGGGGTGGGTGAATGCCGTAAGACCCATACGGGCACCATGTGTCCCAGCTATATGGTCACCCTTGACGAAAAGGACGTTACCCGGGGCCGGGCGCACCTGCTTTTCGAGATGATGAACGGCAAGGAAATCAAGAACGGATGGAAAAACGACCACGTCAAGGAGTCGCTCGACCTCTGCCTGGCCTGCAAGGGCTGCTTGGGCGAATGTCCTGTACACGTCGATATGGCCACCTACAAGGCCGAATATTTTGGGCATTACTACAAGGGAAAAATCCGGCCCCGATCTGCATACGCCTTTGGGCTGATCGACCAATGGGCCTCCATGGCGACGAATATTCCCTCGATAGTCAATTTTATCAGTAGTTCTCAATTTCTAAGTCCCCTCTTTAAATGGGCGGGTGGCATCGCCCCCGAACGGAAGGTTCCCCAGTTCGCCAAGGAATCCTTTACCAAATCACGCAGAAACAAGGAAGCATCCAAAATGTCGGACAACACGGTCATGCTCTGGCCCGATACCTTTAACAACTATTTCTTTCCCGAAGTGCTCGAAGCGGGCGAAAAAGTCCTGAAGAGTGGCGGGTATGACGTCATCGTCCCTTACAAAAAATTCTGTTGTGGGCGGGCCTTGTACGATTTCGGGATGCTGGAGCGGGCCAAATCCTATCTTATGGACATTTTGGACAATCTTTCGGAATATATACAGGCCGGTGTCCCCTTTGTGGGCATGGAACCCAGTTGCATCGCCGTCTTTAGAAACGAACTGGGCAACCTATTCCCACATGACAACAATGCCAAGCGATTACAGAATAATTTTTATACCCTGCCGGAGTTCATCATGGCCCATGAAGATCGGTTCGCATTCCATTCCCTGCATACTACCGGTCTTTTACAAAGGCACTGCCACCATCAGGCGGTCATGAAATACGATGCCGATCGTAAGGTATTCGATAAGATCGGTGTGGACTTGAATGTACCCGATTCGGGCTGTTGCGGGCTGGCGGGCAGCTACGGCTTCGAAAGGGGCAAAAAATACAACATTTCTATGAAGGCGGGAGAGCGAAGAATATTTCCCGCGGTACAGGAAATGGACGAGGAACTACTGATTGCCGATGGCTTTAGCTGTCGGGAACAAATCCGCCACGGCACGGGAAAAATGCCCGAACATATCGCACAGGTGCTGGAGAGGGCCATCGGCAATCCATAGTATAAAAAACGTATTAACTTTAAAATTGAAAGATTATGTTGAAGCAGATAAAAAATATCCCAAATGGTATCTTCGGAATAGAAATGTCCGGAAATGTCTCCGAAAAAGAGCTGAAAAAAATAGACGCACTGATGGAGCATTTCAAAAATAAACACGGCAAGTTTAATTTTCTTGCCGTTGTGGAAGATTACGATTACGCCAGTATCCAGGCTATGTGGAAGGACCTGAAAACGGGATTGAAATATTTTGATGACATTCAAAAAGCGGCCTTGGTAAGCAATGTGGAATGGGTCGAGGATACCGTACAGGCATTGAACCTGATTACGCCGAACCTGACCATCGAAACATTTGGGAGCAACGAAAGGGACAGGGCGGTCGAATGGTTGGGAAAGGAAGAGACAAGCCTACCAGAAACATCCCGATCAAATAGGTACGGCACCGGAAATCGTAGTGATAACCGGGGCATCCGGAGGGGTCGGTCGTACTACGGCCTGGCGTTTTGCCGAAGAAGGAGCGCATATTCTGCTCATAGCCCGGGGCGAGGAAGCGTTGGAAGCCACCAAAAAGGAAGTGGAGCTTCGTGGCGGCAAGGCCTGGGTGTATGTGGCCGATGTATCCGATGCCCAAAAAATGAAAGCAGCGGCGGCCTTTGCCGAAAAAAACCTGGGACCCATCGACATTTGGATCAACAATGCCATGGTGAGCGTTTTCAGCACGGTTTCCGAAATGGAGCCCGAAGAATACAAGAGGGTGACAGATGTCACCTATCTAGGGCAGGTGTACGGTACCCTCGCCGCCCTGGAACATATGAGATCGAGAAACCGGGGCAAAATTATCTTGGTGGGATCCGCCTTGGCCTACAGGGGCATTCCTTTACAGTCCGCCTACTGCGCCAGTAAGCATGCCATCCAGGGATTTTTTGAGTCGCTGCGTGCGGAACTGTTCCACGAGGGTTCCAAAATTGGGCTCTCTATTGTACACCTGCCCGCCATGAACACGACCCAGTTCGGATGGGTAAAATCTCGTATGCCCAAAAAGCCCAAGCCCATGGGCGCCATTTTTGAGCCCGAAGTGGCCTCGCAGGCCATTTTCGAAATCGCCCATGAAGACGTACGCGAGCGATGGGTCGCCTTTTCCACCGTAAAAACAATCTGGGGCAACAGGCTTGTTCCCGAATACCTCGATCATTACATGGCCCAGCACGGTTTTGACGGCCAACTTACCGATGAGCCCGAAGATTCGGATCGACAGAATAATTTATGGGATCCCCTGCCCGGAGATCATGGCGCACATGGCGATTTTGGTCAACAGGCATTGGATTCCAGCGTCTTTGATCGATTAAACGAGCATAAAAAAGGCTTGGCCGCCATCGGATTAATAGCGGGGGGGATTCTTTTGTGGAGCATTTTTCGCGATAACGGATCATCTCAAAAAGGTTTGAAGCACTAAGAAGACCTTTCCAATCGAAATTCTTGATACGTAATTCTTAAAAATTCATCCATGGAAAAAAAACAAGGCAAGGGAGAGATGGGCTCCCGAGGCGTAAGCAGACCGATGTCTAATTCGAATGGCCATTCCAACAATGGGGACATGAACCGAACCAAGATGCTACATAAACACCATACCCAGACCCTATGGATCTATTGGACCATCATCATCTTGGGGATTTGGATGTTGTTATCGCCCCTGACCTTCAGTTACGCCAAGGACATCGTTCAACCCTCCGGCGGCCGTAGCCTTTGGCTAACAGATGGAATGCGGATTTCGGTCATGCAGTGGAGCGATAGTATCAGCGGACTTTTATTGATCATCCTTGGATGGCGATCCCTAAAGCCCGACCGCCCCGTAAGCTTATGGATCGCTTGCTTTGTAGGAATTTGGTTGAACATGGCCCCACTCATTTTTTGGGCGCCGACCGCTACAATCTACCTCAATGACACCCTGGTCGGGGTGCTCGTTGTGGCCTTGACCATCCTTATTCCGGGAATGCCCAATATGATCACCTATATGAAAATGGGTTCTGAAGTACCGCCCGGTTGGACTTATAACCCTTCCAGTTGGCCACAGCGGTGGATCATGATTGTTCTCGGCTTTCTAGGCTGGGTCGTTTCACGCTATCTGGGAGCTTTTCAGCTTGGCTATATTGATTACGTTTGGGATCCTTTTTTTGGGGAAAGCACCATGCAAGTGCTCAATTCCAATATGTCGCATTCCCTTCCTATTTCCGATGCGGGACTGGGTGCCTTTGCCTATACCTTCGAATTTTTAATGGGATGGATGGGCAGTCCCACCCGATGGCGCACCATGCCGTGGATGGTTACCTTTTTCGGAATTTTAGTTATTCCCTTAGGGCTGGTACATATCTTTTTAGTCATCTCACAACCCATCATCGTGGGAGAATGGTGTAGCTTTTGCCTTCTGGCCGCCGCCATTATGTTGCCGATGATCCCCTTGGAATTTGACGAGGTCATAGCCATGGGGCAACACATGGTACAGGCAAAACGACGGGGCGATAATATGTGGCATGTTTTCTGGAAAGGCGGCGAACCTTTTGAAAAAAACGAGGATGAACGCTCACCACAACTTGTGGACCTGCCTAAGCATCCCTTGAAAGTCTATCAAGCTTCGGTATGGGGAATGAGCATACCCTGGAACCTTGGCCTTTCTACCTGGTTGGGCATTGGACTGGTGTTTGTTCCTTTTTTCTTTGGAGTCGATATCGGCACCATGGCCGCCCATATTTTTCATTTGAGCGGTTTTCTGATCATAGTTGTTTCGGTAATCTGCATGGGTGAAATCGTGCGGGTCGGGCGGTACCTGAATATAGTATTGGGATTGGCGTTGGCCATTGGTCCGTGGTTAACGGATGACAGTACCCTTACAATGAACATAATCGGAACGATAGTGGGCGTAGTAATCGGTATCCTTGTCTTTCGGAAAGGGCCCATTAGGGAAAGTTATGGCCTATGGGAGAAATATGTGAAGTAGTCCTTCTTTGGGGAGCGTTACGGAACAAGGGGACTTCATAGAAGGTTCTGAAATTTTTAAATTAAATAAAATGATGACAATCATAGTAGTGGTTATTGTTTCGGGCGCACTTGTGATTAGGTGCGCTATGGGGCATTTACGGAAATTTATCGAAACGGCTCGAGGGTTTTCTGGTCGCTTTGGCGGGCGGCGCACTTCTGGTATCCGCCCTGCTCGAACTCATACGTCCCGCCGTTGAAAAAAATTCGATCGCTATTGCCTTGGCAATGGTTTTTGTAGGAGCAACCACCTTTACGGTCTTGGATTACTTGGTAAAGGAAAAGTGGGGTTCCGACAGCGGGGCAGGCTTACTTGCCGCAATAACTTTGGACGGTATTCCCGAAAACTTGGCGCTGGGGGTGGCTTTGATCGGGGCAGGACCATTAGCGGTCGCCGCTTTATCAGGTTCCATTCTTCTTTCCAATCTACCCGAAGCGGCGGGAGGTGCCAAGGAAATGTCGAACAATGACCACTCGAAAAAGAAAATATTTCTACTGTGGATAGGAACGGCCTTAATACTTTCGGCAGCGGCCCTTTTAGGCCATTACCTATTGGCGGACGTACCCAAGAAATATTTGAATTATATAAAATGCGTAGCGGGTGGGGCAGTGGTGGGCTCCCTCGCCATAGAAGTATTCCCCAAAGCTTTCAAAAAGGACAAATACTGGACCGGCTTGGCTACAACCATTGGTTTAATATTGGCGCTGTATCTAAATACTTTAGGCGAATAGCATCTAACTTGGGTCCCCTCGTACCCATATTTTTGATTCGTTAAAAATGTTTTGCGATAAATATCATTTTTTTTGGATTAATATCCGGTCGAAAAGAAAGGTAATTTTAGAGCATTGAAAAAAAACTTTTATAAGCCATTATGAGGGCGGATGATAAACGCCAAATCAAAAGGAAAAACAACAAAATCCCAGCAATACCAAGGCTAACACTGATATCGACGCAAATGAATTTGATATCGATGAAAGGACCATCAAAAAGCAGCAAAACAAGAAATAGAATTTTCCTGTGTGGTTTCTATTTGAAGTATACATAAATTTTAAAAATAGTTTGGTTGGTTGTTAGGAAGGGCGGTTCCCAATCTTAGGAAATCGCCCTTTTTTTAGTATCACAAAAAATAAATCTATGGGCAAAAGCGAGCACCACATCACCTTGTCGATCAACAATATCGACCAATCCCTTAAGGTCTCACCCTCGACCACCCTCTTGGATGCACTGCGTGAACATCTGCAATTGACGGGCACGAAGAAAGGCTGCGATCATGGCCAATGTGGAGCTTGCACGGTTCTGGTAAACGGCAGGCACATCAATTCATGCCTGACATTGGCCGTTATGCACGAAGAAGATGCTATCACCACCATTGAGGGCTTGGCCGGAAAAGATGGGCTTGACGAGGTGCAACAGGCTTTCATTGACCAAGATGCCTATCAATGCGGCTATTGCACCCCGGGACAAATTTGCGCCATCAAAGGCCTTTTGAACATAGATAAACCAATGGATGCAGAGGAAATTCGGGACCTGATGAGCGGCAATATTTGCCGTTGCGGTGCCTACGTCAATATCTTTAAGGTGGCCGAGGCATTTTTATCCCCTAAAAAAGAATAGGATGGAAAACTTTTCATATTCCCGGCCCGAAAGTATAGATCGCGCCATAGAGGACTCAAATTCGGAAAAGGAAACGCGATTTATTGCCGGGGGCACCAACTTGATCGACCTTATGAAATATCGGGTCGAGAATCCCCGGCACCTGATCGATATCAACCGCTTAGGACTGCAGCAAATAGAATCGCCGGGAAAACGGTGGCCTACGATTGGGTGCCCTTGCCACCAATGCCGACACCGCCTATCACCAAGAGATTCGTAATCGATATCCGCTGCTGTCCGAAGCTATCTTGGCGGGGGCCTCTGCCCAATTGCGCAACATGGCCACCAATGGGGGCAACCTGCTACAGCGCACCCGATGCTATTACTTTTATGACACGGCCACACCTTGCAACAAACGCGAACCGGGCAGCGGTTGTTCCGCTTTGGAGGGCTTCAACCGGATTCATGCCATCTTGGGAGCCAGCGAACATTGTATCGCCACTCATCCCTCGGATATGTGTGTTGCCCTGGCCGCCCTTGGAGCGGACATTCTGGTGAGGGGGAACGGTGGGGAGCGCCATATTCCCATTTTGGACTTTCACCGGCTGCCCGGCGATATGCCAGAGAAGGATACCCATTTAAAACCGGGAGAAATCATAACTGCCATCGATCTTCCCCCAGAAGGCTTTACGAAAAATTATGCCTATCTGAAGGTCAGGGACAGGCCTTCGTATGCCTTCGCCTTGGTTTCAGCGGCCGCGGCCCTCGAATTGGAGGGAGAAACCATAAAGGAAATCCGCATCGCCCTAGGCGGGGTGGCGCACAAACCGTGGCGGAACCCAGAACTGGAGGCCGATCTGCAAGGAAAGCCCGCCACACGGCCGTCCTTTGAAAAAATAGCGGATGGCCTATTGGAGGGGGCCCAGGGATATGGCGATAACAATTTTAAGATATCCCTTGCTAAAAAAACGATCCTGCGGGCCTTACATGAGGCCAAGGAATTGTCCACAACCCAAAAAAATTAAGGATGCCAACGAACACAGCGTACATAGGAAAGCCGGTCTCTCGAGTGGACGGTCCCAAAAAGGTAACTGGACAGGCCACCTATGCGGGCGAATTCCTACCGGAAAACTTGGCCCACGGCTACATCGTGAACAGCAGTATTGCAAACGGAACGATTATTTCCATCGATACCGAAAGGGCGAAATCGGTGCCGGGCGTTCTGGAAGTCTTTACCCATAAAAATCTGCCGGAATCGGTAAAGCAAAATGCGGACTATAGCGATCCGTTAACTCCGCCCGGCAAACCATTTCGGCCCCTGTTCAACGACAACATACTCTACAACGGGCAGCCTATCGCTCTGGTGGTGGCAAATACCTTTGAAGCGGCCCGCTATGCGGCGGGATTGGTGTCCACCACCTATAATGAAGGCCCCTGTGTTACGGATCTGAAAGAAAATTTACATCGGGCCACTCATGATGATGTGCAAGCACCGCCGGAAAGCCGGGGGAACCCCGAAGTGACCTATGGTTCCGCAAAATACAAGGTCTCTGTGGAATATAGCCAGCCCAGAATGTATCACAACCCTATGGAACCCCATGCCTCGGTCGCGGACTGGGACCCCAAAAAGGAAACCTTTACCATCTATGACAAGATTCAGGGAATAGACACCTCCCAGACCTATATTTGCGGTATCTTCGGTTTAAAAAAGGAAAGGGTACGGATTTTGTCCCCCTTTGTGGGCGGGGCGTTCGGCTCCGGCCTGCGCCCAAAGTACCAATTGTTCTTGGCCGCCTTGGCATCAAAGGTCTTGGAGCGGCCGGTTAAAGTGGCCATGACCCGGAGGCAGATGTTCTCTTTCGGCCATCGCCCGGCATGCATCCAGCGCTTTCACTTGGCTGCGGATGAAAAGGGCAAACTGGTATCCATAAGACATACCGCTTTCTCGGAAACCTCGACCTTCGAAAAATACAGCGAAAATGTCGTCGGTTGGTCCGGCCTCATGTATCGGTGTGCGCATGTGGCCTTGGATTACCAACTCGTGCCGTTGAACGTTTATACTCCCAATGATATGCGAGCGCCTGGAGGCACAACGGGTATGTTCGGTTTGGAATGTGCGATGGACGAGCTTGCCATCGAAGCGGGTATCGATCCTTTGGAATTCCGGTTGCGCAATTACGCAGTAAGGGACCAGAACGAGAACAAACCTTTCTCCAGCAAAGAACTGAAAGCATGCTACCGCCAAGCCGCAGAGCGGTTCGGTTGGAGCAAGTGGCAAAGCACCCCACGGATGCAGAAAAAAGGCAATCAACTCATCGGATACGGCATGGCTACCGGCTGTTGGGAAGCCATGCAGCAAAAAGCGGCCGCTAAGGCCGAACTGGGGGCGGACGGAGTACTTACCGTAAGTTCCGGCACGGCCGATATCGGTACGGGCACCTATACTATTATGTCACAAATCGCCGCCGAGACCTTGGGAGTGCCCTTAGACCATATGGATTTTATCTTGGGGGACACCAGTCTGCCCAAAGCTCCGATCGAAGGCGGATCGTGGACGGCATCCTCGGTGGGATCGGCAGTGAAGCTGGTATGCGAAGAGCTACGGAAAAAGTTGTTCGAACTGGCCCAAAAAGCCAATCCTGACGAATTGGATGGTCTGACCTTGGAGGAGGTCGGTTTTAAAGACGGGAAATTGGTCCCTAATCAAGGTGTCCCCTTACCATATTCCGATATCCTCAAATCTACCGAAACGGACAAGCTGACTGCCGAAGTCTCCTCCGAACCGGAAAAAAATCGTGAAAAATTTTCTTGCTACACCCATTCCTGTGTGATGGTAGAAGTGCATGTGGACGAGGATTTGGGAACTATAACGGTGCCAAGGGCCGTCACGGCCGTTGCCGGAGGTAGAATTTTAAATCCCCTGACGGCCAAGAACCAGATCTTGGGCGGCATCATCTGGGGAATCGGCATGGCTTTGGAGGAAGAAGGGATGATGGACGACCGAAACGGGCGCTTGATCAATTCCAATCTCGCCGAATACCATGTACCCGTCCATGCCGACATACAGCAGCTAGAGGCAATTTTTGTGAAGGAAGAGGATGATATCGTAAATCCTTTGGGCGCCAAGGGACTGGGCGAGATTGGTATTGTTGGGGTCGCGGCCGCTATCGCCAATGCGGTGTACAATGCTACCGGTAAGAGGGTTCGGGATCTACCGATAACCTTGGATAAATTATTGGTTTAAAGATGATTTGAAGCTTTAGGGACAGTTTTATCTAGATTGATACGTTATCCCGGCATAGCAGCGTAGACCCAAGAGTTAGGCATGTAGGTGCCAAAGCGATTTACAACCCCAGCATCCTTATTAGTTCAGATTTCACCTTGATTTTTATCGGCATGTTCGGGATGGGCGTGCCATAGTGAAGCCCATCCACCGCCAAACCGACTTTTTATTTCTTGATGGAGGGTGGACAAAACGATGACCAGAATCCCCGCAGCCATATCGCTTACAATTGCTAAGGTATTGCTATAACTAAGAATCCAGGGGGCCAAAAGAAGCCACAGGGCGAAAGGATAGTTCCATTTACGAACCGAATGTGTAGCTTCCCAAAGGGAAACGACCGAAAAAGTTATGATGATAGGGCCTATGATATGTCCATTGTCAGCGGCCGCGGAACCATACCCCAATATACCGGGTGCTACCATTAACCATAATCCCGTAAGAATATTTATTATTTTTGCCCACATTTTTTTTGAGTTATGAGTTATGCTAAGACAAACCCTTAGCCTGATATGTCATTAGTCCCACCTCGAATATCGAACATCCCGCATCTCATTTTACTTTTTCGACTTCCGATTTTATCCCCCAGAAGACCTTCCACATCGATACGTCCGCTTTTTTGGCCCGTTGCATAAATTGCAGACTGGCCAGCATCTCATCCATGGCAGGGCCGATCATGGCAATTGAAATGATTGCGGAGGCTAAGCATAGAGAGCACCAAGCAGAAAAAAGCACCGGTTGAAAGACCACCAACATAACGCTCACGAAACCCAATGGCCCTACGGCCAGCCCGAATAAGATAACGATCCAGGGCATTTTACGCCAGCGGTAGGTGCCTCCGATAACGCCGGTTACCGCATCTACCAAATAGCCTAACGCACCCAATACGGCATCGGGAATCGGTAGTAAACTCGAAATTTTCGAGTTCAATACCCTAACGCTGCCATCGCCGAAAAAAGGTTCCCATACTTTATCGATATAATGGAGTTGATACAGGGAAAGATAGGTGGCGATACCCAGGCCCACTAAGGCCAGAACGGCTATAGGTATGCGCTGAGGCCAAGCAGCGGGATTATAGTCCCAACCGGGCGGTATTCGTTCCTTTAGTTCTGCCATATTCAGTGGAGATTATACTTTTTATACCATTCTTCCGGATCGGCCTTCAAGTTCTTTATCATCTGGGGCGAGGTATCCATAACAGGATGCTGGGGCTTCATACCCCTCCAAATAGCAAAGTATCGGGAGTATCGGCCGCCCATTTGCCCCCCGAAGGCCCAAGGGT
Organism: uncultured Flavobacteriaceae bacterium; assembly: GCA_963764285.1. Taxonomy (GTDB): domain Bacteria; phylum Bacteroidota; class Bacteroidia; order Flavobacteriales; family Flavobacteriaceae; genus Pricia. The sequence continues at coordinate 108,876 of CAVXSA010000004.1, read as the reverse complement.
GCATGTACCTGATTTCCTGTAGTTTTACCGGCATCTCCCAAGGGACGCAACACAAAATCCACAACCCCGTTCTCCATGGCGCTTTGGGGCATTCCCTCCCATTCGGCGGATGCGGCATTCTTGGAGAAAGTGATACCCCCGTTCATTTTAATTTCCCCAAAGACCTTTTGTACCTTCCCCATTCGTGCCCAAGAGTACTGAACCGACCGAAGGTTCTTTGTGAACTCTACCTAATGAGGCGAAAAAGACATCGATGGACCTATTAACGCCCCCTTTTTGTCGTGGACTCAGTTTCAGGGTGTGATCGATTACTTCTAATATTTTATTCTCCGGAATTATGTAGATGTTATTTTCCCTGAGCCGGCTGTCCTCAGCGATTCGATGGACTGGCAGGTCGGGCAGACGCACCTACGCCGACCACGGGAAAATCCATAAGGGCGGAATGCTGTATTTCGGGGTTCTTCGTGAGTTGCATTTTCTGGACATTATCGATTACCATGGGTTTTCTCAAATCCTGGGGCATAGTTTAGCGCCTGTTTTCTCGGATGCAATACCGGCAGTGGCGATTGACAGGCCTATGCGGGGTTCGTTTTTGCTTATAAATTCATTTTTTGTTAATATCCTAGCTCCTGTTTTTTCTTCGCAGAAACCGATGCTTGGGATATTAAATAAAAAAGGGCGATTTCCTAAGACCGGGAACCGCCCTTCCTAACAACCAACCAAACTATTTTAAAGTTTTTTGCATGCTTCACATTGAAACCGCACAGCACCATTTTATTTCTTGTTTTGCTGCTTTTTTATGGTTTTTTCATCGATATCATATTCGTTTTCGTCGATGTTCGTGTTAGCCGTGGGATTGGTGGGAGTACTTTGTTTTTGTTCTCTTTTGAATTTTCTTTTATCCTCTGCCATAATAATGGATTTAAAAATTTGACTTCGATACTCTAATACCTTAAAAATACCATTCTTTTCGTTCGGATATTGATCCAAAAAAAATGATATTTATCCCAAAACATTCTGAGGGAGGCCCAAAGTAGGCTCATCATACCCAGGTTGGGCGATACTTGTGGCGCCACTCGCCATCGCCATGGTTTCCGCATGCTTTTCCCACAGGTTATCGGATAAGTCAGCGATCAGGGCTACTCTTTTGGAGTAGGCCAGCCCGGTTTGGAGAATTGGCGAGCGTCGAAAGGTAATAGGGGAGCTCATCACCGCAACTTCGGGTGAGTACGATTCTGGAGGCAAGATGCGCAATAGTACATCATTGCCAGAAGTGGGGGAGCAGAATACGTGTCTTCAGAAAACATATTGCAACGAAATCCTTACCATTTAAAATCAATCATCGTCGTCAAGATCCGTTCCCGCCAATTTAGTAGGGTAGGGTTTGTTTCCTTTGCTGCTGAACCAAAGAATACGATTGAGGACGTCGTCACTACCCGAATCGATATGGTCGTACTCCGGACGCAAAGATTTTTTGGCAAAGGACAGACCTTTTCCTTTTAGCTCGTTCAAATTTGGGTTCATTTCATCCAACGCGACCCGGTTAGGGACCTTTTCAAAGCTATGCCCCATAGCACTTTCTTCAAAGCAGTCGAACATGGGCAAGGCCGTTGCGTCCATAAGGTTCATGGGAGGAATGCCCAAAATTTGTTCAATGGACCGCACTACGGAAGTTTGATTGTAATTGGTGCTGATGGATTTTTTTAATCGGCTATACGGGCTAATCACAAAACCGGTCGTACGATAGGCGGAAACATGGTCCCATCCCGCCTGGGAGTCATCTTCGGTTACAAAGATGACGGTGTTCTTCCAAAACCTGCTGTTACTGACCGCCTCGACGATTCGGCCCAGGGCCAGATCATTATCGGCCACCATGGCCCTGGGGGTCGGCATGCCAGGCCGAGTGCCCGTGGTATGGTCCGCCGAAAGGGCCATTACGGACAGTTCAGGAAATTGATCCCCCGGCCTCTGTTCATAGGCCTTGTAACTCTTTGATAAACGCATCGGCACGTATCTGTTCGGTAATCTTTAACTGGTCGGATCCCGGATAATTTTGGGAAAGCATAGGGGCGACCCTAGAGATAGTTGTAGTATTGTGAAAATCCAAACGCTTACCTGCTTGGTAGTCCTTATAGATTGAAGTCCAAGTAAGGCCCGGGTCGATATTGGGATCACAGGCCTCACCATAAATACGCACTGTTTTTCCATGGTCGGCGGCGTTGTTCCATATAAAGCCCTTTTGGTCATATACAAGGGCATCGTTTTGTACATGGGGATAACTTCGGAACCAGGCCCGTACGTTCTTTTCGATATAATCGGTTACCATGGCGGCATCCGTCCATTGATGGCCTTCTGCGGAACATTTTCCGGAAGCGTAGTAGTTGTCCAGCAGCAAGAAGTCCTGTGCTAGCCGATGCTGGTTGGGGGTTATGCTATCCCCGAAAATGCATAAGCCCTTTTCCCCGTTTCCCGAAGACATATCCCCTAAAACCTGATCATAGGTCCTATTCTCCTTGATAATATAAATGACGTGCTTAAAAACGGAAGGTTCCCCGATGCGTTCGGGCATGGGCCTTAGAGGTTGATTTGGGCGGGGCGATAGTTTAGCGAGTTCGAGTCTGAAATGCAGCATTTGTTCTTTTACCCGCTCGGTGTATGTGGCCAATGTTTTTTCGTCGGGAACGGGAATTATGGAAACGGTGGCCTTTTGATGGTGCGAGTTGAACGCCCCTTTTTTAATCTGCTCGGTAATTTCGGCGGGATCTTCCATTTGCAGACTGTTCACGCGGGCCCCCTCACCCTCAAGATTAGTTACAAAAAGGGTATTGTTTTTTAATATAATGCCACCAGGATAGGCTTCCGTTGGAATGTAACCCATCACCGTACTTTGCCGATGGTCGGGGGAAAATCGTACTACTGCCAGGGCATTGTCCATTCCGTTGGCCACATACAGTCTCGATCCGTCTTCGTTAAAGGCCAAGGCGTTCGGGGAATCCCCTATAAAACCCCTCTTGCCCTTATGTATCTTTACTGATATGATTTCTTTCACCTGTAGGCTCTGGGGATCGATGACGGAAATAACATCGCTGTTGCCATTGCTCACGCATATCAGATCGTTGTTGGGGTTGCCCAGTATATCATTGGGATGAAGCCCGACCGGTATAGTAGCAAGCAGCTTTCCGTCCGTCACGGAAAATACCGAAACACTGCCATTATTCACCGCACCTGTTTTTGGATCTATATAGGCTTCCCCATAGGGCACACCGGCTGTTTCCCCCTGGTTATCCCCAGAAGGGACGGTACCCGCCCAATTGGTAACGAATGCCTTTTCCCCTTGAATAAAAATACCGTAGGGAGCTACCCCGGTAGGGACGGACCAAATCGTCTTTTTAGAGGTGACCTCTATTTTTTCGAGGGTATTGTTCCCATTGAGTACTACATATAAAAATTGCTTTCCGTTTTCCGTGGTGATAGCCAGTTCATTGGGCAATGCCAATGGAGAATCGCCCGCTGGCGCAAAATCGAAGGTTTGCACAATACTCAGGGAGGTACCCTTTACCTTCGCCTGAAAAACCTTTGAAGTTGGGTTATGTCCATTGGCGGCACTCCAAAATATGGAAACCCCGTGCTCATCCTTGACTGTTTGAATGCCGGAATAAGTGCTCATAAACCCGCTGTATTCCGGCTCATCAAAATAGGACCATCGATTCACTATTTTTCGGGTCCTCGGATCGAGCAAGGCGATGCCGTAACGGTCTTCAATGACCATCAGGTTTGATTCGGGTAGGGATTGGACATCCAGGCTGTGGTTCTCCAAATCAGGATTGCCAAAGGAAATTACTTTTCCAGCGGGTCTGATGATGCGGTTGTGGGGCATCATCACCGGTAGCGAAACGCCGTTCAGCGTGCTGTGGTCATAGTCTGCATAATGCGCTTCCCTTTCGGAGGCGTTACCGGAATCCAGTTTTTTAAGGGAATGGCAAGCCACACAGCAGGTTGCCGCCAAGAGGAGCATGGTTTTCTTTAAAAATCCAAAAAATTTCATTTGGTAGATAATTTAATGAAGGGGTTGTAAAAGTAGTTTACCATCAAAGTTACTGATTCAATCGCCATCTTCGTCCCTCTTATCCTCCAAAATAACGTAAGCACTTCGTTTAGGGGCGGGCATCACGGATTACCCGGATAAAAACAAGGGGGCCGAACCGGCTTTTGCAAGAGGAGGCTGAGCGTATCATCGCATCCTTACCTCATATGACTCCTGGAAAACAAAGGGCTAGACCTGTGAACCTACCCTACAGCCTTCCGGTGAATTTCAAGCTGATGTAGTAGCCGGCATCATATCCCCAACATCCATCCAAGGGAGACCCGGCCTTGGAAAATCGGCACGATATGCACCTAAAAAATGGAGGGTCCTTCGGCAAACCATTTGGACTATGTAGTTGGGATGGATTGGTAAGTGACGATCTGGCATGGGCCGGAAAATTAAAGGAGGGTTTTAGAAAGTGTTCGGCCCGTTACTATGAAACTATGATTTCTTGGCCCAATTCATATTTACTTGCGGTTCCCTCTGCCCAGCAATCCATGTTGTCGAATGTGGTCTCGGCGATATTGGTCAAGGCTTCTTGGGTTATGAATCCTTGGTGGGGGGTTAGCAGTACATTTGGGTAGGAAAGCAATTTTTTTAATTGCTGATCTTTTAGTCCCCCCTTCCCATGGTTCTGAAAGAAGTTTCCTCTTTCCTTTTCGAAGACATCGGTGCCGTAAGCGCCGATTTTATGGTTTTCCAGGGCATCTAGCAAGGCTTGGGTATCTACAACAGCGCCCCGGGCGGTATTGACGAGTATGGCATCCTTTTTCATGCGTTTGAACATGGTATCGTTTATTATGTAATGCGTTTCTTGGGTCAAAGGCAGATGAAGACTAATTACATCCGATTGGGTGCAAAGCTCTTCCAAACTCACATAGTTCATCCCGTATTTTTGAATAAGGTGAAAGTTAGGCGCCATATCATTGCCCAAAAGCGTGCAACCGAACCCCTTCATTATTTTAGCCATAACCGATCCTATATTTCCCGTACCGACAATGCCGACCGTCTTTCCGTTCAGGTCGAAACCCAACAGTCCTTCCTGTAAAAAATTGCCATTATGCACTTTGGAGTTTGCGAGAATGAGTTTTCGGTTGAGGGCGAGCAAAAGGCCCACGGCCAATTCCGCAATGGCATGAGGGGAATATTCTGGGGCATTGGCTACTTTGAACCCGAAATCGTGCGCCACCTTTAGATGGATATTATTATACCCAGCGGAGCGCAGGGTAATATAACGTACGCCCATATCCCACAGCTTTTCCAGAACGATGGAGGATGCATCGTCGCCTGAAAATATGGAAATAGCATCAAAACCAACTGCTTTTACGGCCGTATCAGTGTAGAGTGCCTCTTTGATGAAAGTGACCTTATGCTTGCCGTGGTTGGCGGCCTTTAAAAAGGGAATTTCAAATTTCTTGGCACTATAGACCAGTAACTTCATCGTCCGTTTCTTTTCTGAAAAATTAAATCTTGCTCTTCCATGGCTAAAACGACCAGTTTCACATAATCGTCCACTGTTTTTTGGATATCCTTGGGATCGGAAATATCTATACTGCCCCGCCAGATCAAAGAACGCTCTTTGCCCATGCAGATACAGTACAACGAGGTTTCGGCATGATAAACCTTAAACTTTCGGTAGTAATCGTTATCATAAAAAATGTTTTGGTGTTGCCTGTAATCTTCTTTGAAACCGCCTTTATAACTGTACAGTTCGTTCATGGCCCTCATCAGCGTTTTTCGGTCTTCCGAACCGGTAATTTTGGTAAGAAGAATGGCATCGAAATCCTTGTCCAACAGACTTTCCTCAAAGGCATCGAGTTCTTTTTCGGTTCTTCTCGAATTGGTAAAATTGACATCAAAAACATCCAGGCTTCTTACCGCCTCTACGTTCCGCTTTTCGAATTCCTTGGTCAGTTTGGTCTCAAATTCGGTCCGAACGGCCTCAGTGTTGGTCATGCCTACGACCAACACCTTATTGGCGTTAAAAAGAACGATATCTGGGTTTTTATAGTTATCGACCAGTTCGGCCGAGGAGCAACCGCAAATCGCTATGGTCAAAAAAATCAGTAGTTTTTTCATTTTATTTGGGTTTCGTTGAACAACATTTTTCATAATGTGCTAGTGTATGTTTATTCTATTCCGAAATCGGCCTTAGGGGTTTTCGGATAATTCCGTCGGACTTAGCCGATAGGTCGGGTTGCCCAAGGCTATTCTTTTTGTGTTTTTCAGGATGTGAGTCAGTTTGGCAAATCCTCGTTCCTTGACTGTCCGATAATCCAAAAAGTACTTGTTCAACCTTTGATATAGACTTTTATGGGTCTTTTGGTACGCCTTTTCCATTTCATGTTGGTTGACATCATCCAACATAATCTCCAATTGATTCATGTGTTTTTGCACCTGCTTCGTAAGTTGGTTTAGCCTATGTTGGTTATCGGCGATCGCTTTCTTAAAATCGTTTATAAGGGCGAATTCCTTTTCCTCGATAGGTTTGATGGCGAAGGACTGGATCAGATTGTTCAAAAATTGCTGCTCATCTTTTATAAATGAGAGTTCTGAAAACCATCCCTTGGTTTGTTCGTGCATCATTTCGGGCGCTAACCATTTGTGTAACGAGCATTTCGTAGTGGGTCCATTTTGATGATGTTTTAGGTTCTGAAACGAATTGGGTATAAAGATAGAGGCGGTAGGTGAAAGGAAAAATGACATTGGTCAGTTAGATTTTTGTTTTTTGAAGGTCACAGTATCAACACGATACTTTCATTCCGTTTGGGAATATGTGTTTTCCAACCGAGAGTATCCTGAATTTTTACTCGGAATGCATCCAGGGCCAGAGGCTCACCATGAACGAGGTAAACTACTTCAGGAATGTTCTTGATTTCTTTAAGCCATTGCAATAGCTCTTTTTGGTCGGCGTGTGCGGAGAGGCTATCCAAATGTTCAATTTTTGCCTTCACGGGATGGTATTTTCCAAATAGTTTAAGCTCATGTGCTCCTTCCAAAAGCTGTCTTCCCCTTGTGCCTTCGGCTTGAAAGCCGACCATCAATACCGTGGTGGATTTCTTATCGATCAATTGCCTGATATAGGTCAAGACCCGGCCCCCGGTAACCATTCCGCTGCCAGCAATTACGATTTTAGGTCTTGGGTCGTCTATGGTATTCCAAGTATCGGAATAAGATGAGATGATGTTGAAATGGTTGTACATGCCCTGGTACTCTTTCATCGGTAGTTTGTGCCAATCGGGAAAGCGCTCAAAAACGGATAGCACATTATTGCCCATGGGGCTATCGATGAAGATGGGAATATCTGGAATTTTATTCTGCTTGTATAGCTGCCAAAGCAAGTACATCAACGATTGCAGCCGTTCGACCGCAAATGAGGGAATGATGAGGTTGCCCCGTTCATGGATAGTTCTTTTGACCAAATCGGTGATTTTCTGTTCCACGTCTTCTTGGGGATGTAGCTTGTTGCCGTATGTACTTTCGACAAAAAGATAGTCGGCATACTTAGGATATTCGGGCGGAGCCAAAAGCATATCGTTCTGTCGCCCGATATCGCCGGAAAAAACGAACAGTTTCCCGAAGATTTCCAGTTCTATGAACGTTGCCCCGATGATATGGCCGTTGTACCTGAATTGGAACCCGATGTGTTCCGATAGCGTGATCCATTCATCCTTCCCTTCTGACCTGAAGAGGTCGATCGCCTGTTCGGCTTCCTTTATCGTATAGAAAGGTAATGCCGGATGATGCTTGCTATATCCCTCTTTATTGGCCCGCTCGGCTTCTTCCTCATGTATTTTGGCACTATCCCGTAATATGATACGGGTTATCGCCAGGGTAGGGGCGGTCGCAATAATTTTTCCGCGAAACCCCTCTTTTACCAATCGTGGCAGGTACCCGGTATGGTCTAAATGGCCGTGGGTCAACAATACTATATCCACTTTAGAGGCATCGATGGGTAGGGTGGTCCAATTGATCTGGCGTAGTTCCTTTAGTCCTTGGAACATCCCACAGTCGATCATGATATTCAGTTCTGGGGTTTCCAGATGGAATTTGGATCCGGTCACGGTTCCCGATGCCCCTAAAAAGTGTATTTTGATAGTGTTCATTGCCTAGTTACAGAGATGCCGTGAAACCCCTCTTTCACCAATCTTGGCAGGTATCCGGTATGGTCTAAATGGCCGTGGGTCAACAATACTACATCCACTTTAGAGGCATCGATGGGAAGGGTGGTCCAGTTGAGCTGGCGAAGTTCCTTTAGTCCTTGGAACATCCCACAGTCGACCATGATATTCAGTTCCGGGGTTTCCAGATGGAATTTGGATTCGGGTCACCGTTCCCGATGCCCCTAAAAAGCGTATTTTGATAGTGTTCATTGTCTAGTAACAGAGATGCCCCATTTCTTGGAGAATTTTTTCTTTTCTGTTTTGGGAGATTCCCAAATGGTCCAAGAAAAACGTATCCTTTCCAAGTTGTCGGCAGAGGACGACATCCCTGCTCAGCAAAAATTGCTTTTCGCGTTTGCTCAATAGGGTGGATACCGTTATGGGATAAAGGCCGAGCCTGTCGATACGGTTTTTGAGGCCATCATGTACGGGATAGTCCCAGCTTAGCAAATACAGTCCGGCACACTTTCCATATTTTATGGCATCCTGCGTAAAACGGGTATTGGTTACTACCCAGCCGGCATCCATTGTTTTGGTTTCCGTTTTTATTGTTGCCCAATGTGCTTTAATATCATTGTATCGTGAGTGGATGTACAAAGGAATTTTGACATTGCAGTTACGCCCTTCTTCCGAATGAAATTTACATTCGATGACCGTTACCGATCCCTTTTTTTCCGCCACCACATCGATTTCATGCGCCACACAGATGCCGTCCAAGATTTTGTCCACAAGGGTAACATAACCCGAGTATTCCAGAATGGCCGCTACAAATCGTTCGAAAGGGAATCCCGTAGGTCCCAACTCATAGATTGCTTTTTTCAGTTTGTATTTCGAGGCAAAGACCGGTTTGTTCTTTTTTAATAAGGCATAGGCGCGGTTGTAGATTTCATGGGTTGATATACCTACGTAAAGCTCGTCCCTGACCTTTTCGACAATCTGTTCCACCAAATTCGGGTCGGCACTGCTGTGCTTTAGCGAATGGCGTAGTTTGTCCAAGGAAAATCTGGCCTTTTTCCCCGATGATTTTATGATTTTGATGTCCTCTTCTTTTTTCAAAGTATCATTTTAGATGTACGTCCACTTCCGGTATTTTCAATAATTGCAAGGTGGTGGAGGCGAAAGTTACCTTTCCCTTGGTTTGTATAACAGCTTGTTCGATATGTTCGAACAATTGATTTTTGGTGCCCCGTCGTCGCTTATAGTCCGTTATATATCGAAGGTTCAAGGCTATCCAATTATCGGTAAGGCTGATGGCCACGGTCGGTTCGATGGTGGCATTCTCGATATAGTAGCGTTCGACCATTTCTTTCCATTTTGCCAAGGAATCTTCGGTATAGGCCGATAAGAGCTCCGTAGCTTTCTCAAGCACTAATCGTTTGGCCAGTACAACATCGGAACCGTAGGTAATAAGTATGTTCAGTTCGTCCCAAACAAAGGGAAAATCCATAGAATAATTCTTAATGGGCCCTTTAAAGACGAAAGCGTTACTGATCTTGACGATTCTACCGGAGTAATTGTCGCTACCTACCCATTCGCCCATTTCCATAAGCGTGGTGTAGATACTGTCAATATCGATGACATCGCCTTTGATCCCGTTGATTTCGATACGGTCGCCCGGTTTGTAGACCCGAATAAAAAGATGAAGAACGAGCCGGTTATGCTCAAGATCAGTTCCTGCAACGTGAAAGTGATGCCGGCCGTAAAGAGGCCGATGATGATGGTGTAGTCGGCAATATTTTCTAAGGTGAACGAAACGAGGATCAGTAAGCCGATGAGTAGATAGCCTGCGACCTCGACCCCCTTCTGGGCCTTGTATCGAATACTTGTATCGGCTATTCGCCGTTTAAGCAATTTTCGCAATAAAGCTATGGATACCAGAATGAAAAGTATCCACAGGAGAAGTTTGGCTGCCTTTACAACAACATCATAGGAAAAAAAATTGATGAGTTCGTCCATTGTCATGATTTAAAGAGACGTTCCATAGAAATTTGAACGGCAACGAAAACCGGTTAAGGTCTTTGGTCTGTTGAATTTTGAATGACTAATTCTTGTCTGACAACCGTCCCGCACCAAAGCGTTCATCGGGTTCTCGGTCATGCTATCGACTTTCTACAAGCGTTCTCAATTTGGCTGTTTGGTCCGTATGGTTCCAGCAGCATCTCCTTCCTACATTTTTTGATCTTAATCAGATGCGGCTGGCCACTAAATCGATTTCTTTTTTGTAATCGTCTCTTTGATCGTATCCGGCAGAAGATTCAGGACGGGAATGGTATGATAGGTATGCCTGGTATGTCTCGTGATGCCGGAATGCTATCCAACAATTGCTAAAATTGATCTTAAGACCCCGTTTTTGAAATTTTGTATTCGGCACTTCGGGATTTTGTAATCGTAAAGTTCCTGATTATGGGAAATCCAACTGTAAAACGTTCAGAAAATTGAACTCACACGGCAATTTTGAATACAGATCCAGTGCGCATTGGGTTGGATTCACGTCCGTTAAAAATTCGCTAAGCACCCCTAATCCTTTTGTCCATTATAGTGAGTTTAGGTTTCTGTGTAAAGATAATTTGAGTGGTATGTGCCACCTATGACAATTGTCAGTTCTGCTCGGGTAGAATCAACATCGGAATATCGGCGTAAATACTTACATCGTTGATGACCGGTTCTCGGGCCAACATCTCAATAAAACTATGTTTGTGGTTTACCATGGCGAACAGATCGATATTCAGTTTCTTCAAAAAGGATTTTATGACAAGCGCCTTATCGTCGAAATCCCTTACCTTATGATAGCTATGGTCCGTAACTTTGTAGGCATTGCTCAAGCAGTTTTCGGTTCGATTCCTGTTCGCTGTTCAGCAGTTCCTCCTCCGTGATGTGCATGATACGGATCGAAGCATGGAACCATGAGGCCCATAACAACATAGGGGAAAGGGTCTCTTTTGTGCAACCTTGTTTCAAATCGGTTACGAAGGCGATTTCTTTAGGGGTTTTATAATCGATCTGCTTGGGCACGGCCAAAATGGGACATTGGTTTATGGCATTAGCGACCTGGGTCGTGTTGCTGCCCAGAAAAATTTCCTTAGACCCCGTTTGGCCTTTGTTGCCCATAACGACCAGATCGATGTCGAACTCGCTGATAGTCTTTTTCACGACCTTGGTCAAGATTCCTTTTTTTGATAAGGTCTGAAAGCGATGTACGGGGTCGTTGTCGTCCAAAACGATTTTATGATAGGTCTCGGTCAACTTTTCCTTCGATTCGACCTTTAGTTCCCTGAGTCGCTTTTTGTTACCGAAAAGTGGTGCTTGTTTTCCATGCCATGGCGTATTTTCATTGAAGACATTGAGCACAAAGAATGTACTGGGCTTTGATGCCAACAGTTTCGTGGCGTAGAAAAGAGCGCAGTACGCATCATGCGAAAAATCAGTGGCAACAAGAATGTTTTTCATAGCTTTCGTTTAAATTTGGGGTAGTACCATAAAGGGAATGCTAATGTGGAAACCTATTTTTTTGATGACCGGTTCGATAAATAACCGCTCCATGAAGGTATGTTTGTTCTGTACCATCACCAATAGGTTTATTTTTTCCTTGACCTGAAAGGCATTGACCGCTTCGATAATGCCATTGTCCGGCATATCATGGAAGAGGACGCTGCTGCCCAACAATTTTTCGAGCTGGCCTTTGTGCTTTTCCTGTACCACGTTCAAGTCATACCCTGTGCGGACGTGCATGACGTTAATGCGGGATTTGTGCTGTCTGGCAATGGTCAGCAGATGTGTTATGTTATCTTTTCTGTAGTCGATTTCGTAGTCGGTAGGAAATAGTATTTCCTTGGGAGCTTCGTATTCATAATTGGGAGGTACCGCAATTACGGGACATTTAGCCTTTTTGATGACGTGTACCGTATGGGTACCGAAAAGAATTTCCTCGGCACCCGTTGCTCCTTGCGTTCCCATTACGATAAGATCGATTTTTTCGTTGGTCACGATTTCCGATATCTCGCCCAGAAGGGTGTTGAAGGCGGTATGCACAATAAAGGTATGTTTGTCGTTTTCGTATTGATTTTCCAAACGGCTTTTAAGTTTTTCCAGCTGGGTCATCGAGGTTTCGTGCATCACATCGCCCAGACCGATCAGTCCGGGACTGCCCAGAAGGTATTCCGTTTGATAAACGGGTGGGGTGTAGGTGTGCAAGAGGTAAAAGCTGCACTTGATATCCTTATAGACCAAAAGGGCATACTGAATGGCCTTGAAGGAATTATCCGAAAAATCCGTGGGCATTAGAATCCGTGTCATATTAATTGTTTTTGATTATAGGATAAATCTAAGGGAGAAGAATTTCGAAAACCATGACAATGGTCAGTTCCCTGTATTGCTATTTGGATATTTCCGAAAGGACGCGAATGAAAAGCCGTTTTTCTAATAGTATAGCTGCGGAGGTCCCGGAGTCCGCGTATGTTATGTGAACTGGAGCGGCCCCTTCAAGTGGCATTTGGGGAGTAGTACAGAAGAAAGATATAATCAGCGTTCTCAAATAATAGGTGTGAGAGAAAAATATATAGGACTTCGTTTTAAACTGGATTCTTGGGGCTGAAACCCTTAAAATTCGCTACTCGTGCAGCACCAGAAAAGGAACGGTGGTATGATAACTGATTTTTTCGACCGTCGGCCGGAACAGGATGCGTTCCAGAAAATTTAGGTTTTTGGCCACCATGACCAAGAGGTCCAAATCCCTACTCTCGTTAAAAGACTGTACAGCCTCATCAAGTTTTTTTCCGGTAAGTGTATGGAACGAACATTCCATGTCGGCAAAATAATTTCTTAATAACTCCCGGTTTTTAAGTTGATTGTCGCTAAGACTTTCCCCTTTGGTGGCGATATATAAAAAGTGCAACGCCGATTTGTAGGACATGGCCAGATCTTTTAGCTCGTTCAATACCTTCGTATCATACCCCAATTGGTAGTCGGTGGCAAAGGCGATTTCTTTGGGCCGATCCGTATTCGGCATCTGCGGGTACGGCCAAAACGGAACAGGGTACCTTGGTCATCACATTGCCGGTGTTGGTACCGACCGACACCGCTTTAAGTCCCGATGCGCCCTTGGTGCCCATGATAACCAGGTCGATATTCTTGTGGTTGACCTCCTCTTTGATATGGTCGGTAAAAAAGCCATAGTGGGACGAAGTGTGAAATGTATGTTTTGTATTGAAGGGCAGGCGTTCGATTTTATGAAGCAGTTCTTGCAGTTGTTCATTGCTTTCTTTCAAGATACTTTTTTCCAGAATTTCTGGGGAGACATACATCGCCGCCTCTCCGCCCGAATAGGGGGTGATGGGATGTACGTGAACGATATAAAAGGTGCATCTTGTTTTTTTGAACAATGCTATTCCATAGGTAAGGGCATTCCAGGCATTTTCGGAAAAATCTGTGGGTACGAGTATGTTTTTCATTTTTGGGTTATTTGTTAATCACTAAAAGTATCTGGGCTGCGGCGTACTGTGCAATGATATTTGTCATAGGGCTGTCCCATCCTTGGGGATAAGTCTGCAGAGCGATGCGGATACTCTTCCTGTCCAAAAGATTACAGGTTTTTCAAATGCAGCCAGGACTATCAGATTTCCATTGAGGGCGGCGTGCGAAATATTCTCTCCGCCTAGAATCTTTAGGTGCGTATAATCGAATTTGTCGGCTAAAGTCCGATTGCCCGGATAGGCTATCGGGTGTCCTTTTCAACCTTTTGGGGCTTGGGTATGGAATATTTTTCTATCCCCAATCCGGCCTTCCCTCGATACGGATTCTATGTTTGTGAGGCTTCCCCCACTGTCGATTCCTATTACGATTTCTGTTACCAGCGTTCTGTGTTTTAATTCCGCTATACAAAAGATTTATACTTTCTTTTCTTTCCACTGACCTAAATCATTTTGTGGACGGGAGTACCGTCGTAATTTGCAAGCAACCCAAAAAACAAATCCCATGAAAGCACACGCCACCCTTCAAAACGTAAACTCGGAATCCTGTAAACTCACTATCATCCGAAACCTGAACCGTATCCTGGACATCCGAATCATCGATATCGATGTCGAGAACGGTATCCTTCACTTTCTCTGCAACGGACAAAAAGCCTTTGAACAAGTAAAAAGGGAGTTAGGCAGAATAGGTCATCCCATCCTGGAATCTACCAAAGAACTAGTGCGTAAAACGGAATCGCCGATCAGTAAATCCGACCCATCCTTTTCTATCGGTGGGGCAAGAAGACCCTATCTGGCTATAGATTGACCAAGGAAAAAACCAGAAAAGGAATTCCCTGATTCAATGTCACGCTATGGATGACGTTTTCATTGAGCAATTTCTCGAAATAACTGTGGCAATACCCGATTATGGCCATCGATCTTACCCTCTCGTGTTTCGAAACGTTAAAGCATATGGTTTCCGATGCCTTAGCCTCTACTTTCACAAGTTGTGGGAGAGGCCAGCGTTCTAGGCATCGTCCGAAAAATCGGTGGGCAATAGTATATTTTCCATCAGAACCATTGTAATAGGCTATCTCGGCAGGTTCTGCATCACCAAAAAGGGAATTTTGGGCCGAAGGCCGATATCATCGACCGTGGACCGGTACAGCATATCTTCAAAAAAGGAATGCCTGGCGTTGACCATGACCAAAAGGTCGATGTCATTTTTCGCTATGTTTTCCGAGATGGCCTCCGCTTTGTTTTTGACGGGTGCGCGTTCGAAAAACAGGTAGGTATCGGGCAATGATTCGCTTAAAAATCGCTTATTATCCAGTTGCCTGAGACTCAAATCATCGAAATCGGAGAGGTACAGGCAGTACACTTCCGACTTATATTCCGCCGCCAAGGTATTCAATAGTTTTAGCTCCCTGCGTTTATAGGGTAGCATATAATCGGTCGGAAACAGTATTTTTTTAGGTTGTTCGTATTCGTAGTTTTCGGGAACGGCCAGCACCGGGCACTGTACATACTTGAACACCTGTACCGTATGGCTACCGAAAGTAATGTTTTTATCGGCGGTCTTCCCTTGTGTCCCCATAATAATCAGGTCCATATTGATCTGGTTTGCAAAATTGTTGACGGCATCGACAAGGGATTCGAAGGTGGAAAGGGATTCGAAGGCATGTTTCGGATTGCGTTGCTTTTGCTTTATGGTTTCGACCAGTTCGTTCAGTTTTTTTTCCACGTTCTTTTTGACCGTAGCTTTCTGTTCCTCGAAAGATGCACCCTTGCTCTTAAACGGGCCGTACACTTCGTCGGCGAACGCATGCAAAAAGTAGAAGTTTGTCCGCTCGCATTTGTAGAGGTTTAAGGCATAATTAATGGCATTCATTGCATTCTTTGAAAAATCCGTAGGTATAAGTACTGTTCTCATGTCGGTGAATTTTAAATAACCCTCAAAAATAGCGGCCGCCTTTCATATTAATTATGATATTTGTCATCAACGAGAACGATTGTTAAGATGTTCATCTACCTATGAAACGGTCAGCACCCGTAACGATACCATCGGTTCTCGGCATCGCGTGAGGAAGTAATATGGAGTGGGTATAGAAACTATAAAAAATACGTCTGGAATACGATTTCTGTTGGAATTTCTATTGCTTAAAATTAGCTGACATATTGCAAGGCCTTCAGTTCCCTTATCCGGATGTTCCGTCCCTCAATGGCGATAAGTCCCTCTTTTTTAAAGCCGGAAAGCGTACGTATCAAGCTTTCCGTGGCTATACCGGCTACGCTGGCCAGGTCGTTGCGGGATATTTTGATGGGATCCTCGGACTTGGTATTCATAATCTCGGCGAACTGCAACAGCGTCTGAGCCGTCTTTTTACGGACGGAACTATAGGCCATTTGAAGTAATTGGGCCTTGATTTCGGTGATATTATCGGAAAGGAGTTCCATAAGCTCCAAGGAAATATCTTTATTTTTTTGGAGGATGGCCTTTAAGCTTTCCTTTGATATACCCGCCAGTTCGACCGGTTCTATGGCAGTGGCTGACTCTTTATAAGGAATGTTATTGAGAAAGGAGGTAAAACCCAAAAAATCATCGGCGCGATAAAGGGATGTTGTCAATTCTTTTCCATCTTCGTCCATCGTATGGCATTTGACCACCCCTTTTAGGATAAGGTAGATGGTGGTGGATCGGGAACCTTCTTGATAGACGATTTCCCCTTGTTCAACATGGGAAGTCTTCCCGTTGTCGTCAAAAAAGTTTTTCAGCTCATGCAGGGTGCGCATCTCATCTTCCGAAACCTCGGGAGTTTTAACTGGGTTGCCCAACATCCGGCTCAAAAGTTCGGCCTTTGCCAAACGGCTTTCCACGGCACTCATAAGGTCTTCCTCCTCGAAGGGTTTGGTCAAGTAATCGTCAGCGCCCAGATTCATGCCCTTGCGAATTTCTTTGTGTTCGGTCTTGGCCGATAAAAAAATAAAGGGAATGTGCTTGGTGTTCTCGTCGGAGGAGAGGTACTGTAGCACCCCATAACCGTCGACCTCGGGCATCATAATATCACAAACTATAAGATCGGGTAATTTCTCTTTGGCCGTTGCAATACCGATTTTTCCATTCGCCGCGGTCACAACGCTGTAGCCGGAAAGTTCTAAGAGCTCTTCGGTATTTTCGCGTAAGGCCTTGTCGTCTTCGATCAATAGTATTTTTTTCATTTTCTAGACATTGATGGGTTGTATAGGTATGTGGAGTAGGAAAGTAGATCCGCTGTTCTGTTTACTGCTAAATTCCAAGGTCGCCCCTAGATTTTCTAAATGCTGTTTGGCAATATTAAGTCCGATACCTGTACCTTGGGTTAAAAGGGCGTTCTCGGCCCTGAAATAGCGGTCGAAGATGTGTTTTTGTTCGGTCGCTGGTATCCCGATGCCATGGTCGATGACCTTCAACACTATAGTATCCGTTTTTTTCAAGACTACCAAGTCGATAATGGAGTCTTCCGGAGAGTATTTTATGGCATTATGAATAAGGTTGGATAGGGCTAGCTCCAATGTCTTTTCGTCGAATTCGATAACAATATCGTCTATATCTTCGGGATATTGGATTTTTTGTCCCGTTTTGAGCAGCATATTGGCATCATAAACGACTTCGTTTATGACCTTGCTCAAGGGGAACATTTCCAAATTATAGTTCACTTTTCCGGAATCGAGGCGTTCTACGGAGAGAAAATCGTTCAGTATGGTATCCAAGTATTTTACTTTATTGCGGATCGTGGTTACGTGCTTGTCCCGCTTTGGCTGTTGCTCGGTCTGGGTGTATTTGCCCAACAAGGTTATAGAGGTAAGGATGCTGCTCAAGGGTGTTTTGAATTCGTGGGATACCAGGGAGAGGAATCGGGTCTTGAGTTCGTTGAGTTCTTTTTCCACAGCAAGGGCTTCGGTCAGCTGTTTGGTTCGCTCATCTACCGTCCTTTCCAATTTTTCGGTATAATTCATACGCTCGGTGATGTCAAGGATAATGGCTACAAAAACTTGTCTTTCGCCCATGGCGGAAAGTTGCAGGTGTACTTCAACGGGATATGACGATCCATCATTTCTGAGATGTACCGTTTCGAACTTAATTTTTTCTTTCTTACCTGTCAACAGCGGATGTATCAATTTTTTTAATTTGGGCCGAGTGAATTGAGGGTTGATGTCAATCGGTGTCATGTTGATCAATTCATCCATTTCGAAACCGATATTGCGTCTTGCCTCACTGTTGACATGGGTAAATTTGAAGGTCTCCGCATCGAAAATAAAGATTTCGTTTAGCGATTCCTCAAAAATATGCGACCAGTGGCTCAATTCTTTTTCCCTTATCTTTCGCTCGGTAATATCGATAATCAATGCCATGACGTAGGTAGAACCGTACAGTTCAAAAGGGTTCAAGCCCGCCTCTACCGGAAATTCTTCCCCATTTTTACGAATGCCTTGCAAATCGCGTCCGTGGCCCATCTGGCGTTTGGCGCTTTTTTCGATAAAATGTTCCACATGCTGAGCATGGTGCCCGTGATAACGACGTGGGATAAGGGTGTCCAACGGCTTTCCGAGCAGCTCGTCATCATCATACCCGAACATGATCTCCGCCGCTGAATTGCTCGCGACAATTTTCTGCTTTGTATTGACCACGATAATGCCTTCGGAAACCCCTTCCGAAAGCAAATTGAAAATATTACTGTTTTTTTGAAAGACCTTCATGTATCAAAAATAGAGATTCCCAACTGATATTTATCATAGAAATCGTACTTGTCCTTGCATATTTTTAAGCTATAACCACTAAAATTACAAAAATGAATAATACACGGAAAACAATGAACGAGCTCTATGAAAACTTGGGAAAGTTATTCTACGCAATCGCCATTAGCGATGGCAGTGTTCATGTGAAGGAATGGGATAAACTCAAAGAAATCGTAAAGGCGGATTGGTTGTATGTCGATAAATTTACCGACCGCTACGGTACCGATGCTGCGAACCAGATTGAAATCGTTTTCGACGGCCTCATGGAATACGAAAAGACAAGCAAGGAATGCTTTCAGGAGTTCAAGGATTTTTACAAAGAGCACCCGCATGCATTTTCAAAGGAAATCAAGTCCCTCGTCAAAAAAACTGCAAACGCCATTGCCGCTTCCTTTGCCGGAAAGAACAAATCGGAGCTGATTATGCTCTCCAAGTTGGAATTGTTGTTGGATGCATAGGTATCTTAACGGGTGCAAGCCTCCTATTTCATCGCGCTCTTTTATCCATCTCACCCTCCACTTAGCCTTGTTTTTTTAAAAAGCGGTCAAACTAGGGATGAAATTTTTTTGCGAAATGACATATATCATTTCGTGCCCTTTTTTGAATACTCAATTTTGCCCCAAACATGTAAAAACAGAAATCATGGCATACTTAGGGTCTGTATGTTACCCTTCGTGGTACGGCCCAAATGTATTGAAAATTTCGATGTGGATAGCTCCGTTCAACGAGGCTTGGCGGCCATTCGAAAAGGAAACCAGGGAGGTTTTAAAGTTGGATTTGGCTTTTGAGGTTTCGGGAAATATCCAGAAGTATGAAAGCAGGCAAAACACTCAATGACCAAAAAACGGTACAAAATGCCGTGTACCGCTGCCAAAAGGTTGGCGGATGGCCTGATGGGCATGAATATTTTTGGAAAAAGGGCCGGGAAATTAGGTAACTGACCGTGGAAAATTAATTATCACCTTTGAGGATATAACTTTTAAAAAAGGAAGGAATGGAACGATTAAAGGAGAAGGTCGCCGTCATTACAGGTGGCGCGGGAGGAATAGGCTTGGCCACTGCAAGGTTATTCTTAGCGGAAGGAGCCAAGGTGGTCATAGTTGATCTTGACAAAGCACGTTTGGAAAAAGCCAGTTCTGAGCTGCATCATGAGAATCTTACCTATTGTGTGGCCGATGTCTCAAAAGCAGACGATAATGAAAAATATGTGGAGCAGACTTTAGAGGTGCACGGCCAGATTGATATATTTTTTGCCAATGCCGGAATCGAAGGTGACTTCTAGCCCCATTGCGGAATATCCCGAAGAAATTTTCGATAAGGTCGTTGCCGTGAACCTGAAAGGGGTTTGGTTGGGCTGTAAACACGTTATTCCTAAAATGAAGCGAGGGGGTAGCGTAATGATCACCTCCTCTGTAGCCGGTCTTAAAGGCTTTGCGGGTCTGGGGGCCTATGTGGCGACCAAACATGCCATTATCGGTATCATGAGGGTAGCCGCGTTGGAAAATGCCGAACGAAAAATTCGGGTAAACACGATTCATCCCGGACCGGTAAACAACGATATGATGAGAAGGATCGAAAAGGATATGTCGCCGGAGAATCCGAAGGAAGTACTCAAGGGTTTTGAATCCGCCGTGCCATTCGGTCGCTATGCAGAATCACGCGAACTTGCCGAAATGGCCCTGTTTCTGGCTTCGGACGAAAGCAAATACATTACTGGATGTACCCACGTGGTGGACGGGGGAATGTTGACGGCCTGAAGATGCAGAAGAGCCTTCGGCGAATGTTAAGAATAGAAAATGAAAACAAAAACACAGCTTTTGGTCGAACTTTGGACGGAGGCGAGAACACGATTTACGAATCAACTCGTAAACCTCACTGAAGAAGATTTGAAGAAAAGGCTTCCGCCTTCGGTCAATAGCGTCGGTTTTCTGATGCGGCACATCGGCGATGTCGAACTGCTCTTTGCCAAAAACGTTTTCGGGGCCAAGAGTGTAAAAGTCACCGCCAAAACCGTCATTGCCCACACGGATACCGGGGAATGGACAAATCTCGAAGAACTGAAAACCTATGTGACCGATTCGTTCGAGTACCTTGAAAGCCATAGTAACGGAACAATCCGATGCCGACTGGGAAACTACGCTTACCACCAACGAATTCGGTACCAAGACCAAAGCGGAGGCCTTCGGTCGAATCATATCCCACACCAATCACCACGCGGGGCAGATGGCAGTATTGGTCAAATATGGAAAATAGAACTTTTTGGTTTTTGCTATTCCAAGACTATTCCGATTGACTGTCTTAAAACAAGGCAACCCACTGACTATCTTAAACCCCTACGTCAATCCTGTTTCCCAGACCAGGAAGTGCAGTTTACTTCCATTGACTCACCGGTGGCGGACCACTAGGCGAGAATAGGGAACAAGTACATTGCCCCAGAAATCAAATCCCTGGTTGACAAATTAAAATCCGGCGGGTTCAATGTCATCAAACGCGTTGGGGATGTTAGGGAGCTTGTAGTAGTCTTTTTCCAGAGAATAGGCTATCCAAACCTATTCTATCGGAAGAGGTAAGAAAGAAAAACGTAAAGAATAATTACCGAATACGAGCAATGCGACAAAATCCACAAATTCAAGCTACACAAGGGAAGCAAGGGATTATGGACAGATATCCGCAGTACGGGGAAGACCATTACGACATCCGGCATAGCCGGTGCGTTACTTTTGTACGTAATGATGACGGATATGTAAACGACTCACTTTATGGGCGAAACAGCAGCCAAACTTCGGGGCGTGTTCGATAGGATGCGAACGAAAAGGGGAGGGGTAGCTGTTAATGGTAATCTGAGTTAAGTTTTCGCGCATTCATGTATTGAATTACACCTTTAAGAGCTTATTCCATTGCGAGAGGCTAGCGAATTTTAAGCTTCCTCCAACTGCCGAATTACCTTTTTAAGTTTCTCCCGCACCGTTTCCGCGATTTCGGTCAGGGCATCATTTTTTACCGCCTGCATAGATGCTGCCGGGTCTTACTGCGGCTATTTCTACAATGCCCGGTTCTTTCTCCTGAAGGATAACATTGCAGGGCAGCATTGTGCCGATTTTGTCTTCGGTCTTTAGGGCTTGATAGGCCAACGGCGGATTACAGGCTCCCAATATCTTGTAGTTATGAAAGTCCACATCCAACTTCTTTTTTAAGGTGGCTTTCATATTGATTTCGGTCAATACCCCAAAACCTTCCTTTTTCAAGGCTTCGGTAGTTTTGGATACGGCTTCTTCAAAATCTATGTTGTTAAGGTGCGTTGAAAAATAATAGTCCATAGTACACTTTTTTGTGTTCGTTAAATTTGTTTCAGTACCATTATACAAAAATGCATCCTTTAAGGAGTTGCACTTAAAATTTTGGTCTTTTGGGGTTCATCCCCTTATAGCCTCGTTCCACATTCTATCTTTGCAAAGACTATATTCCAAATGTAATAGTAAAGACGGCGGCAACCTATGACGAATGTCATTGTCGGGAAGTAGCCTCATAAATACCTTCAGCTGAATTTAACAAACGGATAGCCGAAAGCGACGAACTCATGAAGACTTTTTTTTGAAACCGAAAATATCGGGTTTTGAAGCTAGCTGAAGTCTTTTTTAATGGCATAGCAGGGCTACCGTATTTAAAAATGAGGAAATATAGCTTCAAAAGCCGATATTCGTAGGAAAAAGTAAATTCCTAAAGGAGTTCATTAAATAAATTTCCATGATTCAAGAACTAAAGGAGAGTTACGGACAAATTTTCGAAGAAGCCCTGATCAACGAAATAGTGGAGGTAGGCACTTTTAAGGAAGTTCCCGAAGGTTTTAAATTGATGGAGATCGGCGAATATGTAAAGGCTTTGCCTTTACTTGTCTCAGGGGCGGTAAAAGTGCTGCGAGAAGATAGTGACGGGGACGAGTTGTTGCTTTATTATCTTGAAAAAGGGGATACTTGTTCTATGACCTTGGCTTGCTGCATGGGAGATTCAAAAAGTGAAGTCAGGGCCATTGCGGAGACGGTTACCCGACTTATCATGATTCCTATTAGTAAAATGGAGGAATGGACCGCAAAATACAAATCTTGGCGAAATTTCGTCTTCGAAAGTTATCACGGTCGCTTAAATGAACTGCTGAATACATTGGATAGCATAGCTTTTCAGAACATGGATACACGCTTGGTGGGCTATCTGAAAGAACAAGCCAGAATCAACAATGACCATGTTATCCGTAAAACCCATAAAGAAATTGCATATGATCTACATAGCTCTAGGGTCGTGATTTCCAGGCTGCTCAAAAAACTGGAGCAAATGGGGAAGATCGAACTTCAAAGAAATCACGTTAAGCTATTGGAATTATAACGGCTCTGTAACCGATGTTACTGCATAAGGATGTGCTCCTTTGTACTTTTGGAGCTAAATTATTAAATGTTGAAACGCTATTTTCCTATACTTCAATGGCTTCCGGGTTATAAAAGGTCCTATTTATCCGGCGATATTGGAGCGGGATTGACAGTCGGTATTATGCTCATTCCCCAAGGTATGGCCTATGCCATGATTGCCGGACTGCCTCCCGTTTTCGGCCTTTACGCCTCCTTGATTCCACAGATAATCTATGCTATTATGGGTACCTCGCGCCAATTGGCGGTAGGCCCAGTAGCAATGGATTCGCTTTTGGTAGCTTCGGGACTCGGCGCACTCGCCCTTACGGGAATCGATGAATACGTGACAATGGCCATTTTCTTGGCCCTGTTCATGGGAATTATTCAGCTAGGATTGGGATTGTTGCGCATGGGGTTTATGGTCAATTTTTTATCAAAGCCCGTAATCAGCGGATTTACTTCGGCCGCAGCCATAATCATAGGATTAAGTCAGTTAAAGCACCTATTGGGTACTTCCATTGAAAGTAGCAATCAAATACACATCCTAATAAAAAATGCAATGTCCCATATTGCCGATACCCATATAATCACTCTCGGAATCGGGGTCACTGCGATTGTTCTTATAAAGACTATAAAGAAGCTGAGCCCACGTATTCCCGCGGCCTTGATGGTGGTCGTACTCGGTGTGGTGGGCACCTATCTTTTCGGTTTAAATGATTTTGGTGTAAAAATAGTGGGCGAGGTGCCCAGCGGATTACCTTCGTTGCAGGTGCCCATCATCGAATATTCAAGAATTTCGGAACTCTTGCCGATTGCACTGACACTTGCCCTGGTCGCTTTTATGGAAGCCATTTCGGTAGCAAAAGCGGTTGAAGAAAAACATACCGATTATCAAGTTGACTCTAACCAAGAACTTATAGCCTTAGGGGCTTCAAACATCATTGGATCTTTTTTTCAATCGTACCCTACCTCTGGGGGTTTTTCAAGAACCGCCGTAAACGATCAGGCAGGGGCAAAAACGGGTATCTCCCCCATAGTAAGCGCCTCGGTAGTGGGCCTAACATTATTATTTTTAACGCCTTTATTCTACTATTTGCCCAATGCGATTTTGGCCGCCATTATTATGGTCTCGGTTTTTGGGTTGATAGATTTCAATTACCCTGTTGAACTGTATAAAAACAGGAGAGACGAATTTTTTCTGTTGATGGCGACTTTTTTGATAACCCTGGTAGTCGGCATTAAGGAAGGGATATTATTAGGGGTCTTGATTTCCCTGCTATTGCTGGTCTATAGAACATCAAGGCCCCATATAGCTACGTTAGGACGCGTTCGTAACACCGACTACTTTAAGAATGTGGCCCGTTTTCCGGAGGACACGGAAACCTATTCAGAATTTTTAATCGTACGTTTTGATGCACAACTCTATTTTGGGAACAAAGAATATTTTAAAAAAGAATTGCAAAAACAGCTCGATAAAAAGGACACGGCCTTAAAATATATCATCCTTAATGCAGAGGCCATCAATTATATAGATAGCAGCGCCGTTCATATGTTGCGGCAGACCATCAACGAGCTAAAGGACAAAGGGATAAAATTAGTGATTGCCGGAGCAATAGGCCCGACAAGGGATATTTTTTATAGTAGCGGATTGATCGATGATATTGGCAAAGAGAACTTTTTCGTCAAAACCAGTGAAGCCTTTGAACATTGCAAGACATTGAGCGAGAAAACGGCCATTGAAGAAAAGATTTCCCTACAGTCCGCAAAATAAACCAACTTAGGTTGCTGTGTCACATAGCAAAGCCACGAAATAATACGTTCTATAAATTGAATGTATTATCGACAACCTTATTTTCGAGCTATGTAACCTAAGTTACTGCCAGAATTGTTTGTGTTAAGTAATTTTACAACATTAATAGAACAAAGGAAAAATTTAGATATGGAAATAAAACAATTTGAAGATAAGCCCTTGGCCCATTACTCCTACGCCATAGTAAGCGAGGGAAAAATGGCCCTTGTCGACCCAGCAAGAGATCCCATGCCCTATCATGAATTTGCGGAAGAAAAGAATGCGGAAATCGTTGCCGTTTTTGAGACCCACCCCCATGCGGATTTTGTAAGTAGCCATTTGCAGATTCACAAAGAGACAGGTGCAACGGTTTTTACGAGCAAATTGGTGGGTGCGGACTACCCCCATAAAGCATTCGACGATGGCGATGCGTTTAAGATGGGAACTATACGGTTTTCGTCAATCAATACGCCCGGTCATTCACCCGATAGCATTTCCATTGTGGCAAAGGACGAACAAGGTAAATCTGCGGTGTTTACGGGGGATACCCTGTTCATAGGCGATGTGGGCCGGCCCGATCTTCGCGAGAAAGCAGGGCATATGAAGGCGAAAAGAGAAGAACTGGCCTCGAAAATGTATCACACAATCCAGACCAAATTCTCCCACTTACCCGACGATACCTTGGTCTATCCCGCCCATGGTGCCGGTTCACTCTGTGGCAAGAATTTGAGTAGCGATAAATCCAGTACTTTGGGCAACGAACGTATGGGCAACTGGGCCTTTAAAGAGCAGACTGAACAAGAATTCGTAGAGCACATTCTGAGTGATCAGCCGTTTATTCCTTCCTATTTCGGATTCGATGTGGATATTAATAAAAAGGGGGCGCCTAATTTTGACGGCAGCGTTTCAAAAGTCCCGTTTCTGCCCAATGTTGACCACGTTGACAAAGACTTCTTAGTAGTGGATACCAGGGATGAAAAGATATTTAAAAAGAGCCATCTGCCCAACAGCATCAATATCATGGCGCGGGACGAAGAGGATAAGATCGAGACCTGGCTAGGCGCCATTGTTAAACCGGATGAGGAATTTTATCTTGTGGTCGATAGCGTCAGAAGTATGCGACCCGTGGTTGAACGTATTGCCAAGATGGGCTACGAAACCCAACTACACAGGCCGTAGTAACGCTTTCCGGCGGAACCCTGCCAACAGAGGCGGCGGATTTCGACTTTTCGGATTTTAAAGAACATCCCGAAAATTACACCATAGTGGATGTCAGGAACAAAAGCGAAGTGGATGAAGAAAAGTACTTTAAAGAGAGTATAAATCTTCCCCTGAACGATTTGCGCAATTGTATGGATCAGATTCCGACCTCAAAACCAATCGTAGTACATTGCGCCGGGGGATACCGGAGTGCGGCAGGCAGTAGCATCGTGAGCAAGGAAATCAAAAATGCCAAAGTCTATGACCTTGGTGAAAAAGTCAATGAATTTAAATCATAGCATCATGGAAAGTACAAATTGGAAACAGTGTCGGGTGGAGCGAAAAAAGCTCCGTTAAAACCACAGGACAATTAAATAACCTTTTATCTAACTATCAAAGGTTTAATATGAACAATTTCTTAAGAAGTAGTTAAGTAAATCTTTGGGTTCTCAGTTGATAGTTGTAGGTTATCTGCGGGAATGGTTTCCGTATTATGTAACCATAGTTACTGACCGTTTTTTACTTATTATTTCTTTGCCCTTTAATAAAATGTTATGGATTGGATTTATGAACCTTGGCCCTGGTATGTTGCGGGCCCGTTGATTGCCCTGACCATGTTTATTCTATTGTTTTTGGGCAGGCAGTTCGGCATGTCATCTAACCTGCGCACGATATGTTCTATGGGCGGTGGGGGAAAGGCCGCTAAATTTTTCCGTTTTGATTGGAAGGAGGAGCGTTGGAACCTGCTGGTCGTTGTGGGAGCGGTGATTGGCGGATTTTTGGCCTCCCGTTATATGTCAAATAATACGGTGGACATCAATCCAGAAATCGCAGACAAGCTTTCACGGGATTACCACATTGACAGTGCGGGGCAAGCCTATCTGCCGCCTGAAATTTTTTCAGCCGATAAGCTTGGGGATCCCTTTATTTGGGCCGTATTGCTACTCGGTGGATTTATGGTAGGCTTTGGGGCCCGCTATGCCGGCGGATGCACCTCGGGCCACGCGATTTCCGGTTTAAGCAATCTGCAGCTGCCATCACTGATCGCGGTCGTAGGATTCTTTATCGGCGGCCTGGTGATGGTCCATTTGTTGTACCCTCTAATTTTCGGATAAATGAAACATATAACATATTTGGCCGTAGGCGTTTTTTTCGGGATTGTAATGTACAAGTCCGAAGCCGCCTCGTGGTTCAGGATTTATGAAATGTTCGAGTTCGGCTCTTTCCATATGTATGGTATCATCGGATCCGCCCTTGTTTTAGGTATTATTGGCGTTCAGTTCATCAAACGCAATAACATCAAGGCCATCGGCGGAAAACAGATGCAGCTGACCCCAAAGAGCCGAAGTGTGACCCGGTACTTGGCCGGTGGTATTATTTTCGGGCTCGGATGGGCCTTGGCAGGCGCATGTCCCGGACCTATGTACGTGCTTGCAGGTGCTGGATACCTATCGATTTTGGTGGTCATTGCCGGTGCCCTTTTGGGAACGTTTGTTTACGGATTACTCAGGAACAAGATGCCCCATTGATATTCCTATAGATATCCACTTTATACGGTTTGGGGAAACGATTTCATCCGTTTCCCCCATTTACCTAGCTCATCGCCGAGTACCGGAACATTTCCCGCTAAAAGACCGACCATCAACCGATTCCTTATTCAAAATGGATGTAAAGAAATGTTCCGAGACTGACATAGGTCATTTTATAAGAAGTTGATAGGGTGTACTTTCGATCCAAGAAAAATGTATAACCCTTAAAATAAGCTATTATGTCACTAGTTAAGTTTAGCAGAAGGCCCTTTGGAAACCTGATTACCCAAGATTTTTTCGACATGGACGATTTCTTCGATAATCGCAGTTGGGTCAGGAACATGATGCCCGATAATTTCTGGAACGGAAAGAGATCGGAGCCCGCCCTGAACATCAAGGAAACCGATGACAACTTCGAGATCGAGCTGGCCGCTCCCGGCTTTGAAAAGAAGGATTTTGATGTGACCATCGAGGACGGTTGCCTAAATATTCAGGCTGAAAAGTCAACCTCGGATGAACAAAAAGAAGACAGCTACACCCGTAGGGAGTTTAGTTACAACTCTTTCCAGCGATCCCTGCAATTGCCTGAAAGTATCAAGCAAGAAGCTATCAAAGCCAAGTATGAGGATGGGATTCTGAGCTTTAGTCTCGCCAAAAAGGAAGAAGCCAAAAAATTACCTCCCAAAAAGGTGCAGATTGCCTAGATAGAAAGTTTTATAAAGTAAACTTTTGTTACTTCACAAAAGGCCCTTCGGGCGAAATCCGAATACATCCATGTGGCAGGGTTTTGGTGGGAGGGCTTTTAATATACTTTTCTTGGGTCATCCTCCTTTTTTCTTCCGCACTAACAAGCCCAAGTTTTACAGGCTGATCACCCTTAGCGAATAGGCGTTTTAACTTCTGCTTATTCCCTAGAAATAAGATGTATGACCAATATCATTTTTCTGGGGACACCCTTGTTTTACATTTGCTAGGAAGCGTATGGAATTCCGATAGGCCCGTCATACAGACCTTCAAGAAAGCTATGAATGATATCCAGGGTCTATCCCTTTACGTTGGCGTGCACGTGAATATGAAATGCGTTACGCATAACCTATAACAAATGAACTTTTCAAATGAAATAGATCACAGGAATCCTTTCCAATACTTGGATACGGCCTCGGTCTTTTTGGTTAAATCACCGACCGTTCCATAGAGTCTGACAACGGGAAAGATTTCGAAGTACTTGGTTACCATCATGGCGAAGTGATCGGCAAGAATTGGTTCCATAGCTATATGCTAAAAAAAGGAGAAGCAAAAACTGGCCCCGTTTTTCGACCTAAAGGTCTCCGGTACCGAAAAACCGACCGTGGTTTATGAAAATTGGGTGCTGGCAAAGGGACGGTTTTTTGGTCCGGCGACGTAATTTATGTCCTTGATACCGATCTAGGGCAGCATATCGCAAAACCACATTCGGGACTGATAGAAAAAAGGGCTCATTTAAAATTAGAAGGGATAGCACCTTTACCTTATCACTTCATCATAAATCAAGAACACCATGAAAAAAATTTTATTGATTGAGGACAATGAAGATGTTCGTGAAAATACGGCGGACATCCTTGAGCTGGCCAGTTATCAAGTGGCAATGGCCGAGAACGGGAAGATAGGGGTGGAGAAGGCCCGAAAATTTCATCCGGATGTGGTGGTCTGCGACATTATGATGCCCGGATTGGACGGGTATGGGGTGTTGGAACAACTGTCAAAAGACAGCACGACGGCGGGTATCCCGTTTATCTTTCTAACGGCAAAGACCGATAAGGCCGATATGAGGATGGGCATGAACTTAGGAGCCGACGATTACCTGACCAAGCCCTTTGATGAAAAGGAATTGCTGGAGGCGATAAGCTGTCGTTTGCGAAAGAACGAGTTTATGAAAAAGGAGATCGCTAAAAACATAGGCGGCCTAACTGCTTTTATAGAAGAAGCAGCCCAATATGTGGATTTTGAAAGTCTATCCAAAGATTTTGCCCTTAGACCATACAATAAAAAGGATAGGGTCTATTGGGAGGGCGATACGGCACATTCGATGTTCTTTATTGAA
Source organism: uncultured Flavobacteriaceae bacterium (assembly GCA_963764285.1). Taxonomy (GTDB): domain Bacteria; phylum Bacteroidota; class Bacteroidia; order Flavobacteriales; family Flavobacteriaceae; genus Pricia. Next base: position 79,411 of record CAVXSA010000004.1, on the reverse strand, counting down.
AGCGGTAGGGTCAAGACGTATAAGAGCACGGAATCCGGAAAGGAATACGTAAGTGGAATTCATGGTGCCGGGGAGTTTATCGGGCAGCTTTCCCTCTTAAACCAAAAGGGCACCTATGCCGAAAATGCTATCGTTTTGGAGGATGCCGAACTCTGTGCAATACCTAAAAATGATTTCACTAAATTGTTGTACGGTAATCACGCTGTCTCCCAGAAGTTCATTGAAATGATTTCTAATGACCTGATCGAGGTGCAGGCACAATTAGTGGATATGGCCTTCGCCTCGGTACGGCAACGGGCCGCCAAGGCTTTATTGGAACTCTACGAAAAAGGAATCATCAGAGATGGGGTCAGCAAAGGTATGGGCATACCCCGAGAAGACTTTGCCGGTATGATAGGTACCGCCACTGAAACCGCTATACGTACCCTATCCGATTTCAAGGACGAGGGACTGATTACCACGGATAGTGGCCGTAGGATCATTATTTTGAATCAGGAAGAACTAAAAAACGTAGCGGATTTCAGGTAGGGAGAATGATTTAAAAACCCCGCCCCCAAAAAAAAGGCCCCATAGGGGTCGTAACCTTCTGAGGCCTTGTTGGAATGTTACAAACCCCCACCTTCCAGCTATTTCTGAAATTGACCGGTCTTCTTTTTCAGCTCTTCCAGTTTGCGCTCCAGGGTATTGATAATTTCATCCGCTTTATTGCTCATGGTCGAGATGGCCTCGGACAATTTTCGGTCGAAGGCATCCTTCTTCTCGAGTGTGGTTTTCGTAAGCTCTTCCTTCGCATGCGAAAGACGTTCCGCCACATCGTGTTGGGCGTCCTGCACGTTGTGCTTGATTTTGTCCCTGGTGTCGGTGCCCTTGTCCGGCGCGTACAAAATTCCGATTACTGCGCCAATGGCAGCTCCTGTTAGAACTGCCCATACCATATTTCCGTTATCGTTTGCCATGGTCTTGCGTTTTAGGTTGTTGAACTTATTTATGCTTTTCTCAAAAATAAAGAGATAATAAGGTTCAGGAAATGATTTTCGTCATTCTTAAAAAGGGAGCTTAAAAACCTATACTGCCGGAATTTGCCGACCCACCTAATCCTATGAAAAAAACAGGGGACCTTGGTCCCCTGCTTCCCGTGAAAAAGTTGGATTTTGTCCCTCATTTAATCAAATCTCCTATACACTTTATCTCTAGAATGAATTGGAGGCCGATTTTGGTGTGGACGGCATCGCTCCCTTCACTATGGCTTCTTCGAACTTTCGATCTACTAGAACCTTTCCACTTATATTTTTGAAGAAACCGGAACATTGAAATGTCCCGGTTTCAAAGAAGGTATTGCATCTGCTAATTGCGCTTACCATAATCTGCCCGTATCGTCTATCACTAGACGTAGAGAAAATTATGAGGTCTAAAGCATCTACGGCACCTTCCCTTGGGTTCCTGATCGTATTCCTACGCCAGGACACCCGTTCCTATTATTATTAAAGAACTATCAAATGCATTGAAACCGATGCTAAAGTAGGGCATTTATTATAGGGATATAATGACCTAGATCAGTTGTATGATCTTTTTTTCAAAAATTATACGAATGCTGGAGAGTATTGTACCATGATGTCGTTCTGTACCTTGTGGACCCCGGGCGCCTTATAGGCCATTCTTTCCGCTTCCTCCTTTTCCCATACCGAATGTACCCTACCTTTCAATTGCACCGTAGTACCATCTACCTGCACCCGAATTCCCTTAGCTTTGAGATAGGCCGAACGTTCGAGGGCCTTGTTTATCTGCTCTTCTATGTTTTTGGGCTTTTCCTTCGGAAAAATTTCAATATTGTTGACCACGCCCTTAACACCGAGCAGGTTTTGCACCGCCCATTTGGCGGCATCGCTTTGATATTCCCATCGGAGCTTTCCGTTGAGGTAAATATAGCCATCCTCCACGTAAATCTTGACTTCCCCTTTCGGGATGGAAGTGTTCCATTCCAAGGCATCTACCGCCGCTTTCGCGATTTCCTTATCGGTCTTTTTATAATCGTCCCCGTACTTGACCTCGATATCCTCGGCCACGGCCCTGACTCCCGCCACACGTTTGGCGGCTTCGTGGGCGGCCGATTTTTTACGGTACTGGTCCACAACGCCGCTAAGGGCAACAATACCATCTTCTACGGTGACCCCGATTTCGGTCTCGTCGATTTCCGGCTGCCACTTCAGTTCGGCCAGCACGTCGTTTCTTATCTCAACATCTGTTTTCATGGGTTCTGTTTTAAAGTGAATGTATCTTTTGTATAAAAGTAGTAGGGAATAGTGTGTCTTAAAATGACTTACATCAGTGTTGACGATTTTTAGGATGGAGTCGGCAACGGCCCGAATAGACCTTCCCGAACTGGAACAAATCATTTATTACAGACCTCAAGGTTGCATTTTTGAGGGGAATCAATAAATAATGGGTTCCGATAAGAAAAACATAGTGTGTTGTTATAGGCAGCGAAAAAAACTCGTAGCTTTAGCTATTCTGTTGCTGATTAGAAACGCTTAAAAGAGGAAGGCGATCTATTGGTGTAAATAGGCTGTTGCCTAAAGCGATACCGGGAGTGGTAAATAGGTATAAAAGGATGTTATATCGCCTTACAAAAAGGGCACCTCGATAGCAATATATACAGGGTATCTTTAACTAGGTATCAATGAATGCGTTTAATATCCTGTAAAAACAGCCCCGACCCATACTTGGTACCCCGGGGCTTTTAATCCGTTCTATATTCGCGCTAGGCGTAGGCGGGATAATACTGCACTTTAAGCTTGTTGATGACTTTAAAGACTCCCGGTGCCCTATAGGCCGCTTTTTCCGCTTCTTCCCGCTCTTTGATGGAACGAACGGTTCCTTCAAGCGTTACCGTATGCCCTTCGGTGGTGACGCTTATGCCTTTGGAACCGATCCTCGCCGATCGCTCAAAGGCCTCTTCAATATTGTCCTTTACTTGAAAGGGTTTTACATCTTGCCTGATCGTAATGTTGTTGCTGACTCCCCTAACGCCGGTCAGGGCGTTGACCGCATTTTGGGCGGATTTTTTTTGATAATCCCAATTTAATTCCCCAGAAAGATATATCCAGCCATTCTCTACTTTTACCATGATAGTGTCATTGGGTACCGAGGAATGCCAGGTCAAGGCGTTTATGGCGGCCTTGGCGATATCGGTATCCGATTTATCAAGGCTTGCAGGGTGTTTAACCACTATGTCCTCGGCCACGGCCTTCACGCCAAAAACCCTTTTGGCCGCTTTTTCCGCCGCCATTTTTTTGGGATAGCTATCCACTTCACCACTAAGGGTAACGACCCCATCATCAACGGTGACGCCTATTTTGGTATCGTCGATGCCAGGTTCCCAAGCCAGTTCGTCCTGTACATCGGTCTTGATTTCTGAATCTGTTTTCATGATAGTAGTATTTTTAGTTAAGCTCCTTGATTACAAAAGTAAGTGGGGTCAATGGCATTGAAAATGATGTAGATCAGGAAGGGCAAGGTTCTGTAGCTTTTCCAATTCCTTGATCAGCTCGGGTGGGAATAGATCTAGGCGATGGCTAACAAGCTGCACCATTGTGTCATAGGTAGGTCCCCACTCTTCCAAGACTATACGTATCCGCTCAAAAGTGGACAGGGAAAGCAACATTTCGGTGTCAGAAGGCTGAGAAAATTTCAGGAAATCAGTTTTTTGACCGGACTGCCGGCCATCACCTCATCGTAACCCTATTAGCGAGTACACCAAAAACGGTTTTTTTAGGATGCTGTTTTTTCGGAAGTTTTAGTCCTAACATACGGTTTATTGATACTGGCCAAGAAAAGGGAAGAACTCTTTTTTAAGATCTGTATAGATTTGTCTCTGCGTCTCCATTTTATTCCGGAATTCCAAGTGTTTTTTGACCAAAATGGTATCCAGTGCACCTTGGCCGCCTCCGTGGACTTCTATGGCCTCCAAAAGGTCTTCGATGACCCCACCGTGCAAAATGAATTCGTTTTGATAATGCTCCAATTTTACAAGTACCTCCTTGGAAGTCCATCGGGTAACCAGTTCGCTGAGCCTGTTGTTGAAAAATTTTAGCTCGTCTTGCCAGAAGAAAAGTTCGCGCCTCCAAAGCTGGTGTTCAAAATGCAGGTTTTCATTATAGATGATTTCCATTTCCATCGGTTTATATTCGAAGTATTGTTTTGATGTTGTTTGGATGCTGTATAAATCTAGGGCAGTGCAGAAATCCTTGCAATGATAATTGTCATTTGGGAAATTTGTGGGCAGTTTTACTTTGTAACCGGATATCAGCTATGCCTTTGAACAAAGCTCAAAAGTCTGCCTTGAAATCTCCAACTCCTCATTGGTAGGAACGACCAAAATCTTGACCTTCGAGGCATCGGCATTGATTTCACGGAGCAAAGTGGAACTGGACTTATTTTTGGTATCGTCGATCACCATGCCCAGGTATTCCATTTCGGAACAGACCATTTTGCGAAGGAGACTGGAATTCTCACCGATTCCGGCCGTAAAGACGATGGCATCCAATCCGTTCATGGCGGCGGTGTAGGCACCGATATACTTTTTAATGCGGTAGGCGTTCATTTCCAGGGCCAATTGGCAATCGGTATCCTGTTTTTCGGCTTGCGCCTGAATGTCCCGCAAATCCTGGAACCCTGTTAAGCCTAGCATTCCGCTTTTTTTGGTCAGCAACTGGTTAACTTCTTCCAAGGAATATCCCAGCGAATCGACCAAATAAAACAGGAGGGAATGATCGATATCGCCACTACGGGACCCCATGATGAGTCCGTTGGAGGGTGCGAAACCCATACTGTGGTCGCTGCTTTTTCCGTCTTTTACTGCGGTCATGCTACAGCCGTTCCCCAAGTGGATGGTAATCAGTTTTGATCGCACGAGTTTCAGATAATCTATCGTCTTTTCGGAGACGTACTTGTGGCTGATACCGTGAAAGCCATAGGCCTGTATTCCCTCTTCCGTAAAAAGGGCATTGGGCAGGGCATATTTTTTGGCCCTGACGGGCATGGTCTGATGAAAGGCCGTATCGAATACCGCCACCTGTTTTGCCGTGGGGAAGAGCTGTTCGGCAAGTAGGATGCCCTCGAGATTATGCGGATTGTGCAATGGGGCCAAAACGGAAAGGTCCTTGATCTTTTCCTTTACCTTTTTGGTGATTAAGGTCGTTTTGGAGAAAGTGTTGCCACCATGGACCACCCGATGACCCACGGCCTCAATGTCTTGTGGGCTGGAAAGCACTCCTTTGTGGATATCCAACAGAAGGTCGGTTATCTTTTGCAATCCGGTTTTGTGATCGGGTATTTCATGGGTTTCTTCAGTGAAACCCTTTTCGGTCTTGTATTGCAAAATAGCTTCACCGCTCCCGATTCGCTCCACCAACCCTTCACAAATGATCTGTTCCGTTGGCATTTGCAACAGTTTATATTTGATGGAGGAGCTACCGCAATTGATGATGAATACATTCATGGAAAAAAGTGGGTTAAAGTCCTTGTGCCTGTATGGCCGTAATGATGACGGTGTTAAAGATATCGTCTACCGTACAGCCTCGGCTCAGGTCGTTTACAGGTTTATTCAGGCCTTGTAGCATGGGGCCTATGGCCAAAGCACCCGTTTCCCGTTGTACCGCTTTGTAGGTGTTGTTCCCGGTGTTCAAATCGGGAAAAATAAAGACACTGGCCTGGCCTGCGACTTCGGAATCCGGCAATTTGCTTTTGCCCACATTGATGTCCACCGCGGCATCGTACTGAATGGGTCCTTCTACCTTAAGGTCCGGTCTTTTTTTCTTGATGATTTCGGTGGCCTGGCGTACCCGGTCTACATCTTCCCCGACACCTGATGCTCCAGAGGAGTAGGACAACATCGCTATTTTGGGTTCGATACCAAAGGCAGCGCTGGTCGCCGCGGAGGAAATAGCGATTTCCGAAAGCTGTTCCGCAGTGGGATTGGGATTGATGGCGCAGTCGCCGAAAACCGTTACCCGATTGGGTAGGCACATAAAGAATACGGAGGAAACTATGGAAACATCCGATTTGGTCTTGATCAACTGCAAGGCCGGTAGAATGGTGTGCTGCGTAGTATGTACCGCACCGGAGACCATGCCATCGGCATGCCCTAGATAGACCATCATGGTGCCAAAATAGGAAACGTCTTCCATCAGGTCCTTCGCCATGGCCAGATCGACGTTCTTGTGTTTGCGTAATTCAAATAGGGTAGTGGCGTATTCCAAAAAATGGGGAGATTGGGTAGGGTCGATAATGCTAAGCGCATCAAGATCAAGTTCGATATCCAAGCTACGATTTTTTCTTTGATCTGTTCCGGATTTCCCAATAAGGTTAGGGTTACGGCATCCGCATCGATCAATTTCTTGGCACCGAGAAGGATGCGCTCATCGGTTCCCTCCGGCAACACGATGTGCTTTTTCGATGATTTTGCCCTTTTGAGCAGATTGTACTGGAACATCCTGGGGGTAATCCCGCTGCCGTGAACGTAACGAGACGTTCGGCCAACCCGTTAATGGGAATGTGTTTTTCAAATTCCTGTATCGAGGTGGTTATTTTGTCGGTGTTTTCGGCGTAGATTCTGGGCCTGATGGTTCCGATCCGGTTTGTGACCGAGAAGGTACCGTCTTCAACGGAGACAATCGGAACTATATCGGAAAGTCCTTTGATCAATTTGATGATAGATTCCTCCGGCATCAGTCCCCCTGTTAGAATGATACCCGAAAGATGGGGATAATTTGCGGAAATATGAGCCTGTAGCGCCCCAAGGATAATGTCTGCACGATTACGGGTGTAATGACCAAACTGTCCTTTTTCAAGTGGGTAAGATAGTTGCGCAACTGCATGGCACCCACCCCAAAGGCACCGACGCGGTTGTTCATGAACTCCTTCCCGAAAAGGACTTTTCCATCCAGCTCTCGGGCAATCTCCTTGATTGTGGGACTTCCCAGGACTGGATTCAGGGGGATGGCCCCGACCAATACTTTTTTTGGAAGTTTACGCTGTAATCCTGAGACGACCAAGTCCACATTTTTTGGCTGTACCTTATTGGCCACGGTCATCAGTACTTCTACGCCTTTTTCCTTGAAGGAGTCGTAGGCCATGTAGAGATTGCCGACCAATTCTTCCAAGGTCTTGCCCGTACCGCTGGCGATGATGACCGCGGGTATGCCCAAATTTTTTGCGATGAGTACATTGATGTCCCACTCGATAATGGCACCTTCACCTGAAAAATCCGTTCCCTCTACCAGTACAAAATCGAACCGGTCTTCGATGGCCTTGTATTTATGGATGATATATCCCAAAATTTCATCGTCCCTATCCTGATTTTTAAGCTGAACAACTTGGCTGCGGGTATAGGCAAACGCATCCTTCGGTTTAACCTTTACTTCAAAGTGGCTCAGCACGGTTTGGATGTGATTGTCCGTTTTCCCGTCGGCAAGATCATCTACAATAGGCCTGAAATAGCCTACTTTAGCGGTTTTGCCCAACAAAAGATGCATAAGGCCCAAAGAAACGATGGATTTTCCGCTATTGGGTTCGGTGGTGGCGACATAAATGGCTTTGCTCACGTGCTGGGAGATTTTTGGATGGCAAATTTATGGGATTCTTCGGTGATAAACTATCCTCTGCAAAACACGGAAATCGATATACTGGCCGGGTCGGACCGATATGCGATAGACCAGGGGAGTGTCACGGGAGTAGAACTTCCCAAAAAATCCGGTGTTCCGATCCTCCTTGTTTTGTATAATGCGTTTGTATGCCTTCGGCAAACTCATTCCATTTTCTTTTTACCGCTCGCCCCCACAAATCGGCTATGGACATTTTTTACGGTTTAGGGTGCTTTAAATGTTATCCGCACAGTTCAAGGTCTACAATAATGCATTCGCCATAAAGGTCTTCCTCGTTCTCATCATCTTCATCATCTTCCTGTTCGACCATTTCTTCCTGCCCAGTTCCTGCTTGTTCTTCATATTGCTGTTCCTTGTCTTTTTCTATGTGGTACACAATTCGATATACTACCATAAATTTTTTTCCCTCAAAACGTGAATCGGTAAGGTCGAATTTTTCCAGGGCTTGGTTTTCGATATCATTAAATGCATAGGATAGACCTTCTATGTCCACAAAATAAAAAATACCTCCCGATTTGCCGTCATAGGTAGCTTCTACGGCTTGCAGCTCGTCTTGATGGGAAGGGGATAAAATTAGTGTTACCGTATAGAGGGTAACCAACAGCAGTTTTCATGTTTATTTATTTTGGTTCGAAAGTAGGAGCGCTTTTTAGAAGTAAAAATGAGGAATGTCATTTTAGGGATAAATTCTTCCGAAAGCTCGACTATGCGACCTGATTTTTTTCGAAGCATTCTGCCCGTGCAATAAAATTTCGAAAATGGATACCCATCAGGAAACAATCTAGTACGTGGATATTATTCTTCCACACCTTAGAAATCCCGAATGGGGGTCATTTGCTTCTATAGCAGAAATAGGTTCCAATAGGGCAATGTCTATGTACTGCGGCCAAAATTACCGCTGCCCTAGGCAAATCAATTTCGTTCGCGATAAAAAAATCTTCGATTTTTTGTTGATATCAATGGTATCTATATGAGTAGGATTACCGGACACATAGATTTTGGAGTTGGTCTGTCCGTTGATTTTCAATCTGTTTTTTTCGCATAGATTTCAATCTCTTCCGTACTAGACGAAAGAAGGTACACATCATCGGCCACCAGCCCCCAGGCCGTCAATCTGGCTTTGTCGTGCACCGTTGCGCTTAAGGCTTGCGCCGAGCCTCGCAGCCCTATGATGCTATTATCGGTGAGTTCCACATTGACTTTGCCCCCCAATACTTTGATGGATGTGCTTGCATTGGGGCTGATTTTTATCGTATATTCTCCACAACAAGGTAGAGATAACCGGTTCTTTCCCCCTCTGAAATCAGTGTAAAATTGTTGCATTCCATCGGAAAGTTATAGCTACTATTTCCACTTGAATTCATAATAAAAGTTTGAGTTCAGCATTTTTTTATCTGTTTGGCCGAGTTTCCCGAAAGCCATAATTCCTCAAAATCCTTGACATAGAGTATTATTTCCGCATAGCTTGCCGAAGTATTCTCCTCGGGGGTATAAAGTTTTAAAATAGAATCCTTGAATATCCCATTTGATAATATCCTTTAGGTGTTTATGGCCTTGATTTGTACCCCAAAAAAGTGGGTGGGGTATAGTATGGCGGAAAGTTTATCCTGAATCTGAATGGTCTTCACATTTGCCAAAGTCTCATAAACTGAACGTGATGGTGTCCTGGGCCGAAAGGCAAAGACCGAACATTAACGTGAGAATGCCTAAGTAAATTTTTCATATCCAAATCTTCAAGCCTTTTTTTTAAAGTAACCGAATTCCAAAGGAAAGGAATATGAGTTGGGTGATGTTAGGACGTGATGAACTTGAATCCCTTTACTCCTGCATTATTGTTTGTTCATATCATGTTTTTATTACATAGTCTTTTTCTTTGAATCCGGCCATCAAAAACAGGGCTTGTTTTGACAACCCTCACATTTAACGTAAAGGCAAGTAATCAAATATTTCGATAAGATTTTCGGTCTTACTAGCGTTTTTATTGATGGTCCTCGAGCTGAAGAAAAGTTTCAATGTTCCCCTTTGACAGGATTAATGTATTGCCAAAATAGGTGTATTTACATGATAACCATTTTCCTTGATTAAAGGTTTGGAAAATACACTGCTAAAAAGAGGAGTGTATGTTTTATGAAGGCGATCATATTGCTATCCCTTCTTTCTACAAATAAAGTTATCCCCTCGGAAACATCCTTTTCAGATAAGATATGGAAACTGTTTCTACGGGCTTCCAAAATATTTCAAGCAATTCTTTATTGCTCTATTTTTATCATTCAGATCGCTACGTTTGGCAACATACGAAACCCGTATGGAAGTCTGATGGATATTGGCGATCTTCGATGAGGTAGCTCAATTCCCTGCGCTTAAAGCTAGACTTATAATCCGTAGGGAAGACGATTTCTTTTGGAGTAGCAAAGGAAACATCTTCCGGAACTGCCAAAACCGGACATTCCCTGATTATTTCCATGGCATTCACCGTATTGCTGCCAAATATCACCCCTTTGGCCCCGGTCGCGCCTTGGGTACCCATGATCAACAAGTCAACATCCTTATCGGCTATGGTCTGTTTTATGGCTTCCGATAAAAGGTTGTAGCTGGAAATCGTATGATAGGTATGTTTGGGGTTATCATGCTGTAGTTCCAGAGTATCCAAAAGTTTTGAAAACCCCTCTTCTGATTTGGCTTTTGCCGCTTCAGTACGGGGCCTTTCCCGGCTCTGGAACAATCAACGTATCGGTGGTGTAGTAATCGACCCGGAATACGTTGAGAAAATAGAATTCACACGGCTCTTTTTTATACAGTTCTAGTGCATAACGTATGGCATTCAAGGCATTTTTAGAGAAATCCGTTGGTATTAAAATTCTTTTATCCATAATCTTATCTTTTGGCTTATAGAGTAAATATATGCAGAAAGGGATGCTGTAACTATGACAATTATCAGTATCATTGAGGTAAGACCGAAAATGATATTATAAATGTCACGTCTTTTCGGTATTGTAAACGGGAGGCATATATTTTTTGTAAAAAATGGGCAACATGCACTAAAGATTCAAAAGAGCATAGGGTATCGCTTTTAAAGAATTGCCCGAAAAATCGGTGGGCAACAATATTCGCCTTATTAGTAGTTGCTTTAGATTGTTGTTGTTAAATTAAACGGAAGGATTTTAAAACCCCATGATATTAATCAGTTTATCTTCTTTCCAATTTCAGTAAATTTATAGATCAAAATAGTAGGTTATGAAGAGTAATTTTAACAAAATAATCGATTCCGAAACCCCCGTGCTGGTGGACTTTTATGCTGACTGGTGCGGTCCATGTAAAATGTTGGCGCCGATTTTAATACAGGTCAAGGAGGAAATGGGGGAGGTCTTGAAAATCGTAAAGATAGATGTGGACAAAAACACGGCGATAGCCGCCAAATATCAAGTGCGGGGCGTCCCGACCATGCTGTTGTTTAAAAATGGCAAGCAGCTTTGGCGTCAATCGGGAGTGTTACAGAAGAACGATATAATAAGCGTCGTTCAACCACATGTCTAGTCCTTTAAATTCACTCAAAATTTAAAAGTTGGGCTTTAAACAGACTCCTAGAGGTTAGACCTCTACTTTTTCTCCCCTTGCAAAACCAAGAATGGAAGCTTAGTATGACCTTTAAATTTATGTAGCGAATTCTATCTTGTGGTTGCCGATTGCGTAACGAGGGATTTGACATTTCCTTCCGATTCTCCTTTGGAAGCCCTGAACAAGCAGTTATCTTTGATCTAACTATCGTTCTTACCTGATAGGCGTTCAGCACAAGAAAGAAACAGTCAATCTTTTCGAAGAGCTAGCTGGCGTAATCGATGGCATTAGGTGCGTCAGCTGAAAAATCGGTAGGCAGAAGAATAATTTTCCAGTTTGCTTTTCTGTTTCTATACTTTTTATTCGGGTAAAATTAGTAAAGGGACTTTGAGTATGAAAGGCTATTTTTTAACAACAGGCTCGCCAACTAACTTTTCCCAAAAGGTATGATGATAGCGTATCATGGCCAGCAGGTCTATGTTCGTCTAATCATAAATTTTTCTAACGTAGAGGAGATGTCCGCCTCAAAATCGATATTCCGAAATTGGACTCCCAAACCTTTAAACCGTTCTTTCAACAGTTTTTGGTTCATCTTTTGTTGCTCGTTCAGGATATACTCCAGGGCTATGTGTACTACTTGGATATCCGCTTTCCAGAGTAATGCCAATTCGGTCAATGGCTGTAGTTGATGCTTTCTATAATTTTTGGTGAAATCGGTCGGAAATACGGCAGATTTAAGTGTCTGAAAATTATATTCGGAAGGCACGGCCAGCACGGCACGATTTTCAATGTGTTTCAAGATTTTGACCGTATTACTTCCCATAAAGACCTGTTTGGCACCCGTTACACCCTGTGTACCCATTACGATAAGTTCAATATCCTGTACGGATAACACCTTCCGTACCCCATTTTCCAAAATATCCGATTTGGAAATGGTCTCGAAGCTGTGGTTCGGATTGCGATGGTTTTCTTTCAGATAGGCCCATACCTTGTCCAACTCTTGAACCGAGTATTGCGACAACGAATCGTAGATAGTCCCCAATCGTTGCTGCCCTTTTCTACCCAGTAAATTCAATGCATTCGGCTCGTAGGCATGCAAAAGGTAAAAGTGGCATTTTACATTGGCATAGAGCTTTACGGCAGTGAATATAGCATTCCACGCATTGTCGGAGAAATCGGTAGGCAAGAGTATTTTTTTCATCGGTTCTGTATAAAAGTTATCTGGGCCGGTTCTGCATCACCAAAAAAGGAATTTTCGGATGCAGACCTATTTTATCAACGGTTGACCGGTACAGTAAATCCTCCAAAAACGAATGGCGGGAGTTGACCATGACCAAAAGGTCCATCTATTCTTTGAAATGTATTCCACAATGGCTTCCGCCTTGTTTTTCACGGGTGCCCGTTCAAAATACTGTAAGGCATCTGGCAAAGATTCTCCCAAAAATCGCTTGTTGTCGAGTTGCCGAAGGCTCAAGTCCTCAAAATCAGAGATGTAGAGGCAGTGGACTTCAGACTTGAATTCTGCCGCCAAGGTGTTCAAAAGTTTTAGTTCCCGGCGTTGGTAGGGAAGCATATAATCGGTAGGGAAGAGGATTTTTTTTGGTTGCCTATACTCGAAATTTTCCGGAATGGCCAATACGGGGCATTGCACATATTTTATCACTTGTACCGTATGGCTACCAAAGGTAATTTTTTTATTGGCCGTTTGCCCCTGGGTCCCCATACATACAAGATCGACATTGATTCGGTTTACCACATCGTTTATGGCATCTACCAAGGAATCAAAAGCAGAAAGGGCCTCAAACGAATGTTGGGGGTTAGCCTCTTGATTCTTTAGGTCTTCTACCTGCTCATGAAGCGTTTTGACAACGGTTTTCTTTACTGCCTCTTTCCGCTCTTCAAAAGATGCGCCATTAGTTTTCTTTAAGAGACCGTAAACCTCGTCGGCATAGGCATGCAATAAGTAGAATTTGGTGCGCTCGCGTTTATAAAGGTCCACTGCATAATCGATGGCGTGCATGGCATTGGCTGAAAAATCGGTAGGAATCAATATCTTTTTCATCATCTAGCGGTTTTATGCTATCTCAAAAATATCCAAGAGGCCCGGCAAGAACTATGATATATGTCAGTACGATGTACTATTTATAGGTGAATTCCATTTTATTCGTGAAGTACCATTAAGGGTAGGGTGGTATGGAAGCTTAACTTTTCAATAGTGGTATCGAACAATAGTTGTTGTAAAAAATTCAGATTTTTAGCTACCATTATAACCATATCCATACTTCCGTTCACGGCAAAACCTTCAATGGCGTTTTTTACGTTATCGTCCGCTATGGTATGGAAACTGTGTGAATCTTTAAACAGTTCCCTTAGGTAGTCTTCTAAGTAGTGTTTATGCTGTTTTTGGGAGTAAATCAGCCTTCCTTTTGGCTTTGAGACATTGAGGACGCGTAGGTTGGCCCCGCTAATTTGGAGCATTTCAGAAATGGACTCTAAAATAGTATGTGAATAGAAAATATTAAAATCTGTTGGAAAAGCAATTTCCTTGGGCCGGGCCAGATTTACCCGTTCAGGTATTACCAAAAGATTACAGGGTACTTTGGTAATAACATCGCCCGTATTGCTACCGACTACGGCTTCCTGTATTCCTGAAGCTCCTTTGGTACCCATTACGATGAGATCTATCTCTTTTTCGGCTACGGTCTTACGGATACCAGTGACCAGATTGCCATATTCTTGCAGGGCAATGAAGTGATGGTGCTTGTTAGTGGTAAGTAACGCTATCCGTTTGAACAATTCCGACAGTTTTTTCCTTACCGAAACCTCCACGCGTTCGGTCGACATCGTAAACGAATTGCTTTCCACCCCCGATTGGGTAAGAGGTTCTATATGAAATATGTAGAACGTACAGGGGACGTCATTAAATAACGTAACGGCATATTCAACGGCATTCCAAGAGTTATCGGAAAAGTCGGTAGGGATTAGTATGGTCTTCATTAAATCTATCAGATGCTACAGTACAAAAATAGGGCGGCACCTAGACCGGAATAATGATATTTATCATATTTCAATCCCTACTTTAGCCTAGCGCTCCCTGACTTTAGTCGTCATAATGCAGCGCTTTCAGTTCCTTATCTCCTATGTTTCTTCCTTCAACGGGATAAGCCCTTCAATTTTAAACTTGGAAAGGGTGTAGATCAAATTTTCCGCAACAAACAAGGAAACATAGGGCCAATTTTATCCGGGGTCTGCAGGGCATTGTGGGCTAAGGACGGACTACAGGTATCCACCATTCTGTAGTTGTAGAAATTCACATCCAGTATTTTCTTAAAAGGATCCTTTAAACCACTTTCGATCAACACGCCGAAACCCACCTGTTTTAGGGCTTTCGGAGTTTTCTGAACGGCATTTTCGAAGTGTATGTCTTTTAAAAAGGTTGTCAACTAGTCATCTATTTTGGAGTGCTATAACGGTGGTAACACGACGAGCATCTTTTAAAGGTAATTCCTGATCTGAAGCTTTGAACTGACAAAAGTCATTGTGGGTATTCCAATGGAAAGATAACTTCGGTCAAAAATTTTTAGCGATGAAGGGTTTTTTGGAATTGGGCAAAGTGGCAGGCATAAAAATAGAGGTGCATTGGACCTTCGCGTTACTGCTGATTTGGATAGGATACGTTGAATTTCAGAATAGTCGGGACTTGGAAAGGGTGGTCATCAGCCAAGGTTTTATTTTGGTCCTCATGGTTTGTGTGGTGCTCCATGAACTAGGTCATGCCCTGACAGCGAGTCGGTTCAATATCAAGACCCAAAAAATCATTTTGTTACCGATTGGCGGAGTCGCGACTTTGGACAAAATGCCGGAAAAATCTATCCAAGAACTGCTCATGGCCATGGCCGGCCCTGCCGTAAACCTAGTATTTGCTCTTTTATTGGCCTTGATGATCCCGTTGCGTAGCTATTTTAATTTTGATACGGTGGTGCTGGAGGAACAACTATTCGAACCTACCGCGCAGAATTTCCTGTTCTATCTTTTTGTCGCTAATGTAATGTTAGTCCTGTTCAATCTAATTCCTGCTTTCCCAATGGATGGGGGCAGAGTCCTCAGAGCTTTGTTGTCATTTAGATTTGGACATGTGGAGGCAACTAAAATTACTGCTGGCATTGGCCAAGGGATGGCCTTTCTGTTTTTCATTCTCGGTCTGTTCTTTAGTCCCTTCTTGATATTGATTGCTTTCTTCATCTACTTTGGGGCCTATGGTGAGAACCGAATGGTAAAACAAAATGCGGCATTGCTTGGTCATTTTGTTAAAGAGGCCACCTTAACACAAATTACAAAATTAAGCCCCGTAAGCAGCGTTCAGGAAGTCATCAATATAACATTGGCCGGAACGGAAAGGGATTTTGTTGTAGCGGAAAATGATGAATTACTAGGAATTGTGACTCAAAAGGACATTATTAAGCATGCCCAAACGCCATCGCTTTTGGTCAGGGATATTATGCAAAAGACATTTAGCAGCATCGATGCGGCTACAGAAATAACCATGGCCTTGGAATTGATGAAAAAAGAAAAGAAAAAGTTTTTCCCGGTCATGGAAGCGGAGAAACTTATCGGGGCTATTGATATTGTCAATATAAGCGAGTTTATTCTACTAAAAACACTCTAAAAGCTGACGATGCTCCACTGACTTGCAAAGGAAGATATCACCGCTGTAAAATAAGTAGGCTATCGACCGAAAATGAAATGTGGATTAGTCTCCATAGTATTTTTTTTTGAGTGGTGAATAAAGTGGTATTTCCTTAAAAAGGAGCGCTCTTTTTTTGAAAGAAAGATGGAACCCTTTTACCTTATGTTATTTATGACTTGCCCGCTTCCCCCATTTAACCACCTCGTACCAAAGTACCGAGACAGCTCCTGCGAAAACCGAAACCCCTAATTGGTCTGCACTCAACCTTTCAAACTCAAAAAATCGGGTAAAGCTAGGGATGAAAAGCAATAGGGCGGCAAACATGAAAGTAATCCCGATAATCAATGGTACCAAATTGTTCTTGTATTTTAAGGTAGTGAGTATCGAAAAGTAAAAAGACCGGTTGACCAAAGTCAAAAAAATATTCGCACTGATCAATACCATAAAAACCATCGTTCTTGTACGGTCTTCATTAAATGCTTGTGCTACGGCATATTGATAGACTGACAATGAACCAACAGTTATGATAATTCCTTGAATAATGCTAGTCGTCAATTCTTTAATATTAAAAAATGTAGTCGTAAAAGGTCTAGGTTTTTGTACCATCGTATTCATTTCCATGGGTTCGTTTTCGTAGATGATCGAACAGGTGGGCCCCATAATCAATTCCAGGAGAATAACATGAGAGGGCGAAAATATAGTCGGATATAGCCAACCTAATGCCAGCGGTATAAACACGGTCAATATGATGGGGATGTGGATGGAAATGATATACTGAATCGCTTTTTTAAGGTTGGTATAGATTTTCCGGCCCATGGCAATCGCATCTATCATTTTGGATAGGTCATCTTCTACCAAGATAAGGGATGCGGCCTCCTTGGCGATTTCGGTTCCTTTTTTGCCCATGGCTATTCCGAAATGTGAGGCTTTTAAAGCCGGACCGTCGTTTACGCCATCACCGATCATGGCCACTACCTCATTGTTTGCCTTTAGCGCATTGATGATACGCAGTTTGGCATCGGGGAACATACGGGTAAAGACCTGAACGGTCTTTACCTTTTCCTGCAATTCGCCATCCTGCAATCGCATCAGTTCGTTGCCGGACATACAGTTTTCATACCCCTTGAATTCAATTTGTTTGGCGATGGCCATCGCCGTAGCGGAATTATCACCGGTCACCAATTTTACAGTGATCCCGGCCCTATCGAAATCCTTTAACACCGAACGGATATTCTCTTTGGGCGGGTCGTAAAAGGCGACAATTCCCATAAACTCAAATTGAAAATTTTGCTGCTTATTAGGAAATCGGGTTCCCTTAAAATCCGTTTTTCCCACGCCCAATAACCGATAACCCTCTTTTCCCAAGGCTTTTATGGTCTTCATGATTTTTGTTCTTTCAGTTTCGGTAAGGTTCGAAATGTCTAAAAAAGCTTCGGGAGCACCCTTGGCCGCTATGATCCGATGGCCTTGATTATTTTCAAACAGATGGGTCATCATGGGCGGCGTTCCCCCCAAGGGGTATTCATGAACCATGTTGTAGTGGGGCCGTTCGTCCTGGGTTGCCAGTTGGCTGTAAACATTGTGCAGGGCAGTTTCCATCGGGTCAAAGGGAATGGGCTCGCTCGCCCACATCGCAAGGGTAATCAGTTCTTTCTCCATCTCGCTATATACCCCATCGGCGGCACTTACCTCTCCTGATTTCATCGTAAACAACTTGACCAGACTCATTTTGTTCTCGGTTATCGTCCCCGTCTTATCCACACAAATTGTGGTGGCACTTCCCAAGGCTCTCAACGGTCTTCATTTTTTTGACAACGATGCCCATTTTCATCAAGCGCCAGGCGCCAAGGGCCATAAAGGTGGTAAAGGCCACTGGAATTTCCTCGGGCAAAATACTCATGGCTAGGGTGAGTGCCTTCAATAAACTGTCAAGCACATCATACGATTTAAAATAGTTGATGCCCCACACCAACAAAAAGGTAATACCGCCCCAGAGGGACATATTTTTGACGAAGTTGGTGATCTGCCGCTCTAAGGGAGTCTTTTCCTCCTGAATCGATTCCAGACTTTTCCCGATTTTTCCTAATTGGGTTGTATTGCCTATGGCGGTAACCGTCGCTATGGCCAGACCGCTGGCCACCGTTGTACCGGTAAAAATATGATTGTCCGCTTTTGTGGTATCCTTGAATACGGAAAGGGACTCCCCGGTAAGCAGCGATTCGTTGACCGAAAAATCGTTGGAATGGACAATGTCCGCCGTCTGCGGGAACAATATTGCCTTCTTCCACCATCAGACTGTCACCAATGACGATTTCATCGCTGCGTATTTCTACCACCGACCCATTGCGAACGACCCTGCTGTTAGGCTGTGTCAGATTTTTTAGTTTCTCCAAAGCTTTCCGACTTCTTGAATCCTGATATAGCGAGATAGATGCCACTAAAACTATGGCCGAGGCCAAAAAGATGCCGTCCCCGACATTTCCACTGATGAAATAGATACTGGAGGCTACCGCCAATAGAAGGACCATGGGTTCCTTGAGTACGCTTTTTAGGGCGTCCAAGAAACTATTTTCCTTCTTATAGTCCAAGATGTTCTTGCCGTGGGATTTTCGAGAACGCAGGACAGCTTCGTCGGTTAGCCCTTCAATTCCAAAATCGGCCGGATTGATCATATAGTTTATTCATTGTATTAGCGATAAAGTTATCCCAAATTAAGTGGGAAAGAAATTTTGAGGAACTGACTTATATCATTTTCTCAAATGGTAGTTGAACGAACTGTCGGCATAAGAAAATGTTTAACCCTTAAACGTACTAGTATGTCACTGATTAAATTTAAAAGAAGACCCGTTGGAAACCAGACCACTCAATATTTTTCTGATAGGGACAATTTTTTGGATAATAGCCGAAAGGCCAGAAAATATGCCGCCCTTAATTTCTGGAACGGTAAACGATCAGAACCTGCATTGAACATCAAGGAAAACGATGGTAATTTTGAAATCGAACTAGCGGCCCCAGGCTTCACTAAAAAAGATTTGGAAGTGACCATTGAAGATGGGTGCCCAATATCAAAGCGGAAAGCGAAGATAACTATAAGCGATTTCCCGGACACCGATACCGGAAAGTACCATAACTATTTCTCATCCTTTTCCTTATTATGTTCGCCATCAAAATTGGATTCCGCTAATCTTGTACTAAATGACCTATGTCATATTTCGCAAGGGAAGACCGAGGGGATGACGAATATCATTTTTGCTCACAAACCCTTTTGTTAGATTTACATATAAGCGTAAAATGTTGTCTTGCCCAATCTTATCGACCTCGAATAAAAATAGGGAATTTTCCAGAATCTTTCCGTTTGCCGGTATATGTGTCTGGCTATCAATTTCATTCGTATATAAGCTATGAAACCATGTGTGCATCAACAGAAATAGAAGACAGGAACCTTTTCCAATATTTGGATGCCTCCGCTTCCATCTTTTTGGTCCTCAGGGCTGACCACACTATTGAACTGGTCAACCGAAAAGGCTGCGAAGTGCTGGGTTACACCCGAAATGAAATTATTGGAAAAAATTGGTTCCATAGCTGTGTTCCGGCAAAGGAAAGGAAAGAACTGGCCCTCTTTTATGACCGGATTATTGCCGGTACCATAGAACCCCCAGATGTCTATGAGAACTGGATCGTGGGCAAGGCTAACGAAAGAATACTGGTTCAATGGCGAAATATATTATTAAAGGATAAAAACGGCAAGGTCACTGGTTTAATAAGTTCTGGCGTTGATATTACCGAGATGCAAAAGGCCAGACAACAGTTGGAGGACTATGCCGATGAACTTGAGGACAAGGTAGAAAAGCGAACACAGGAAATCGTATCCACCGTTCAGAAATTAGTGGAGACCAATCTGAAGCTCGAAGATCAGATTCAGGCTACTATATTGGCGAAAGAAAAGGCTAGAATCAGCCAGACGCAGTTCGCCGCAATCGCCAAAAATTTTCCAAAAGGCCTTATTGTGGTATTCAATGCCGATTTTGAACTGGTCTATGTAGAAGGGGAAGAATTAAAACGGCTCGACCTTAATAAAGAAGATTATGAAGGAAAATGTATCAATGATATTTATATTTTTTCCTCTACACAAATTGAAAGTATAAAGAAGGATATTGTGAAGACGATCGAAGGCGAAAACCTTTCTTATGAACTGGAATTTCAGGAGAATAGCTACTCCGTCGATTCAACGCCCTTACGCTCAGATGCGGAAAACATTGTTTGGGCCCTTTTCGTATACCATAACATTACAGATCAGCGAAGAGTACAGGAAAAACTGGCCATAGCCTTGAAGGCCGAGCAGGAACTGAACGAACTGAAATCCCGTTTTATTTCCATGGCCTCCCACGAATTCCGTACTCCTCTGAGCGCTATTCTCTCCTCTGCCATCCTTATCGGAAAGCAGAACGAACCGGGGAAGGAAGAACGTCGAATGAAACACGTGACCCGTATTCGCAACAACGTGAAAAACCTGGTGGTCATCCTAAACGATTTTCTGTCGTTGAGCAAGTTGGAAGAGGGCAAGGTAAAAGCAAACCCACAACATTTTGAGTTGGTGCAGTTTGCAAAACTTTTGTTAGAGGAAATGGAATCGGTAAAAAAGGAGGGTCAAACCATTAGAGTGAAACACAGTCGCGACATCATTTCGGTATTTCTCGATCCGAAACTATTGAGCCATATCTTAATTAATTTGGTTTCCAACGCATTAAAGTATTCCGATGAGGGACAAGAAGTTATCCTCGAGCTTCAAAAATCCCGGGAAGATATCATTTTCAACATCGTGGACAAAGGTGTCGGGATTCCCGAGGAGGAACAAAAAAACCTTTTTGAACGGTTTTTTCGGGCAGGAAACGTTACCAGTATCCAAGGCACGGGGCTCGGGCTACATATCGTAAAACAATATTCTGAACTGATGGCGGGAGCTGTCAGTTTTGAAAGTAAAATAGGAGTAGGAAGCACCTTTAGCCTGAAACTGCCTGTAAACCTAAAACCAGATAGGGAAAATACTATTGATCGATGACAATGAGATGTACGCGAAACTATAACGAACAGCGTAGAACAGGCACGTTGCAAATCTTATCCACGCATATGTTTTTTGTGTTCTGTTTGAGGTGCATATATTTTGCTTAATAAGAATTTAAAGCCTATTACCCTGTACTGATATACCTCAGTTTTGATGATACCTAGTTGAAAATAGGTAATGCTGCAAACAGACTTTCGTAACTGATATATATCATTTTTTAAATCAAATTAAGGTTGCACTTTTGAGAGAAAGAAATACAACATGGATATTCATATGGAAAATACGATTAATTATTATAGGCAGAAAGGGATTTTCATGTATTTGTGGCCAATTCCTTCCCCGATTTGAAACGCTTGAAAAAAGAAGGGAATACATCGGCATTCAACGCGCTATTGCTCAAGGCGATGCCCGAGATAAAAAGGTATGTTCAAAAAAGACTGAACATCGCTTTAAAGAAAGGCCAAATCGATAAAAACAAGTATAGGGCAGATGATTTCACCGATCAGCTTTTTATCGAGGCCTATGACCATTTTGATGAAATTCAAAATGCAGGGGAACTACGTCCCTGGTTGTTCCGTAAAGTGGACGAATTGTTGGAAGACGTTCTGGTGGAAGAAGAGTTCGACTCCTATTTCTTTGAGAATATCGACACCTATGCCAAACCCGAATGGGATGAAATGGAGGAAAAGTTCAGTACCGATGGCGATGGCGATTTGGTTATGATCGAAGAGCTTGATGATACTTCATATCCTAAGAACGAATATCTGCTCAATCCTATCTTTGTGAAGGAAGACGATAAAGAAATCATAACTCAGCTTGATAAGGATTTAAGTGCGGAAAATATGAGAAGGCATGCCGATATGGTCCTATATCATCTGCCTTCGTCAATGCGTACGGTGTACGAACTTTTTACCGAACACCAATTCGATGTGTCCGAAATCGCCAAAATACGCAACCGCAGTGTCAAGGAGGTGGAGAACCTCTTGGATGAGGCAAGAAAAAGCCTGAGAACCAGTTTTCTAAATCGATATTTACGTGAATAAGAATTTAAAAAGCAATCATCATGAATACAAAAATCGCAAATCTTAAAACCGAGCTATTATTGGGCGCCGGCTTGGATGTGTTACACCAAGAAAGCCGGGAATGGCTAGAAACAATTGCCTTTTGGAAAGACGAGACCAAATTTTTCGCGGATCTTCTGACAAAAAAGGAAATCAAGGAATCGGAATATGGCAAAATGCTGAAAAACTTGGACAAAATTCATGAAAACCTCTTTGATTATCTAACGGATGATATCGTAAATCATGAGAAAAATTTAGCCCGTTTGGAAAAGGGTGAAAAGGGTCTGTCGGATGGAAATTATCGGGAACAGCATAGAAAACTGACCGAAAGAATGGCCGTTTTTGCCCAAGATTTCAAGGATTTTAAAAGGATGGTCTTTGGTTATGTCAAGAAACTTTGATTCCTGATATCCAACAAACAGCATAGGCTAACCAGATAAAAAAAGAGCGCTATGGACATCACTATTTTTAGCAAGGAATTCCGCCAAGCGGACAGTATCGCTAATTTTATGGATTTCTACAATGCCCTAAGGTTGAAATACCTCGCCAGTGATCTGTTGGCTCAAGGCCTTTCGCCCAAGCAGATTTCAGAAGCGGTAGTCAGGGCTGTCAATGTTGGTAAAGTGTCGGGTCTCAAGTTGCAACAGCACTTTATGCCCGTTTTCAGCGGAATTGAACAGGAAATCATCAGCGACTGCAAGCTTTCACATTTGGCGTATTGTTTGGTATTGATGAATGCCGATGTGGGACTCCGGGTTGTGGGTGACTTTCAGGTTAGCGTCTTACAGCAATATTTGGAAGCACATTGATTAAAATTTCAATTCCAGTCCGATCGGGCAATGGTCGGAACCCATTACATCGGAATAAATGGTGACTTCCGTTATTTTATCCACTAAGGTGGGGCTTACCAAAAAATAGTCGATACGCCATCCGGAATTGCGCTCCCGGGCCTTGAACCGATAGCTCCAATAGGTATAGGCCACTTTATTTGGATGCAGGTGCCGAAAGGAATCGACGAAGCCAGAGTCTATTAAATTGTTCATACCATCAATTTCGGTTTGGGTATAGCCGGCGGTCTTGTTGTAGTTCGCCTTGTCGTTCTTGAGGTCAATGGCATGGTGGGCGACGTTAAAATCCCCACAGGCGATTACTGGTTTTGTTTTTTCAAGGTTCTTCAGATAATTAAGGAAATTGGCATCCCACCCTTTTCGGTACTCCAAACGGTCGAGCTGCTGCCCGGAGTTGGGCACATATACGTTGATCAAAATGAAATCTTCGTATTCCGTACACTGTATTCTTCCCTCTGTATCATCATCGACTATTCCCATATCATCAAGTATGCCTTGAGGATTTATCTTGGTCAACACGGCCGTTCCGGAATAGCCCTTTTTATCCGCAGAATTGTAATAGAGTTGGTATTCCTTTAACGGCATAAGTGCTTCTGCGACTTCTCCGCCCTGTGCCTTTGTCTCCTGTAGGCAAAGAATATCCGGTGCCAATTTCGTGATAGAATCGAAAAAATCCTTTTTAACGGCTGCCCTAATCCCGTTGACGTTCCATGAAATAATTTTCATATCCTAAATTTAACCAAGGCAAAGAAAAAAGCCTAGGTTAAAGATATGGAATCGGGGCTGATTAAAAAAGACCGGTAAGATTTTGAAGTCCCTGGTTCTTGATTATATGTATGCGGGATCATACTGTACTTTAAGTTTATTGATGACATTAAAGACTCCCGGAGCTTTATAGGCGGCCGTTTCCGCATTCTCCTTTTCTTTGATGGAATGTACGGTGCCATTAAGGGTTACCGTATTACCCTCGGTAGAAATCACAATTCCCCGGGCCTCGATATCGGCATTGCGTTCAAAGGCCTCCTTGATCTGATCCTTAATTTCAGAAGTTCTCGCCTCTTGTTTGATCTTGATGCTGTTGCTGACCTTCTTGACCCCGAACAAGCCTTTAACCGCATTCTGGGCCGATTCTTTTTGATAGGCCCATTTTACTTCGCCCGAGAGATAAATTCCACCATCTTCAACTTTTACCATTACGGTATCGTGGGGTGCCGAAGAATGCCATTGTAGAGCACTTACAGCGGCTTTGGCAATATCAGTATCCGATTGACCCAGGCCCGACGGGTATTTTATCACGATGTCCTCGGCAACGGCCTTAACGCCATGAACTCTTTTTGCCGCTTTTTCAGCAGCCATTTTTTTAGCATAGCTATCTACTTCCCCACTTAGGGTAACCACACCATGGTCAACGGTTACCCCTATTTTTGTTTCATCGATGCTAGGTTCCCATGACAATTCATCTTGAACATCAATTTTGATCTTTGAATCTGTTTTCATTACAGTATTAATTTTAGTTAATCTTTAAAAGCCCAAAAATAGTTTGGAGGTAAGGCGTTAAAAATGATTTGAATCAGGGGATCCCAGTTTAAACCCGGTATGGGTTACGAGTACAGAGGTTATTCTCCCTCGTTCTTAAAAATTGGAATGAGTATAGAAAGCCCGGACGGCAAAACGAGTAAATTTCGAATATTGGCTTCCGTGGTGGCCACCTAAAGGGCTTTACTCATAAACCGTATATTTCGTAGTACAAAATGATGGGATTCTTGAAAAGTATCCTTTGGAATTTCCACAAAAAAAACAGGAAGCCAAAGCCCGCAGTTTTCTGTGAAGTGTTTGAGTTATTTTAGGACGCATCCATCCTAAACAACATTGGAGCACACAGCAATGAAAAAAGTAACTTGAGGTTTGCCGAAAAGTTCACCTCTTTAAGTATTAGAAACGGGAACAAAATCTGTTCCCGTTTCTTAGAAGATATTCTACCGTGTAATCCAACTTTAATTTCACATATACGCCTTTTTCTCGGCCACCTGTAAAATCTTAAACCCCGATACAACCGAATATCTTCTTGTTCTTAAATATGGAATGGAAATTCCCCCAAACTCCATCCCATTTTCAAAGAACAATAACTTACTTATGATGGTGCTAAACTAATTCATGATCATTGACCTTAAAATGACTTAGGTCAGTTGGTCGTTTTTTATCCATAACCTTTGATTTTCAGCCGAACGGATTATCTGGTTTTATTTTTATTACTTGGCCGTTTTTATTCCCCATATCACGGGCCTTTTCCAAAGCTATTTGGACATTGGGTTCTTATCTATTGTAGGATGTAGGTAGAAGAAGTTACGGAAAGAAGGATAGTGCCCAATGCTAGGGCGTATTATTTGATCGGTTAGAAAAGGACCAAATCTGTTGATGAAAAAGAATGTTTAGCGGAAAGCAATGACAAAGGAAGTTGGAAAAGTTCGGTTGTTTTTAAGCTTGAAGCTGATATAGGCAACCGCTTCAATCAAGTTGTTCTTCACGAGCCCAATCCCTGCATCGAACCGATACTTCATGGGAAACCTGACAGACTTCTTTAGTATTGCCTTAGCGTTCGTTCCATCAAAATGGTATTAATTCGGATTTTATTTGAATAATGACTTTCCTCATATTCCTAGACTGGATTTTACACTTATTTTGAATCGATGTTTATGAATGAGTATGAAATATATTTTTATTTTGATTTGTAACTTGGTTTTTATTTCCTGTAAAAATCCACAGGAAAAGATATTCCCTACCAAAACTCCTTTGACGGAATCGGTGTATGCTTCCGTTACCGTTCAGCCCGATAGCCTATACCAAGCCTATGCCTCTGTGGCTGGTATTTTGGATCGCAATTTAGTGGAAGAAGGGGATTTGGTCCAAAAAGGAACGTTCTTGATGCAAATAATTAACCATACCCCGAAATTAAATGCGGAGAATGCCAGATTGGCCCTCGAACTGGCACAGAATAATTATAAAGGAAGTTCGGCGGTTCTGGGTCAGTTGGAAGATAGGATTAAGTCCGCTTCCTTAACCCTCTATAACGATTCTATCAACTATGCCAGGCAAAGAAGACTTTGGGAGCGGCATATCGGGTCTAAAACGCAGTATGAGAGTCGCAAATTGGCTTTTGAACTTTCACGGAATAACCTAAAACAGCTCAAAACCCAGTACGACCAAACCCAGAACGAGCTTTCGACCCAAGTGCAACAAGCCCAAAATAATTACTGGAACTCCCAGATTACTACCCAAGATTTTACCATAACCAGTAAAATAAACGGCAAGGTATATTCGCTTTTGAAAGAACCGGGGGAAATCGTAACTACTATGGAACCTTTGGCAGCGGTAGGTAGCGATTCGGTTTTTGTAATCGAAATGCTCGTAGATGAAGTCGATATCGTTAAATTGAGAGTAGGACAACAGACCTTGATCACTCTTGATGCCTATGGTTCGGAAGTATTTCAGGCCAAAGTGAGCAAAATCTATCCTAAAAAGGACGAGCGTTCACAGACTTTTAAAGTTGAGGCCATATTTGACCGTCCCCCACAAACGCTTTATCCTGGCCTATCAGGGGAAGGAAATATCATTATCTCCGAAAAGCAAAACGCATTGACCATCCCCAAGGAATTTCTTTTGGAAGGAAATAAAGTGCTTACTGGGGATGGAGAAATGGAGGTCAAGATAGGCCTTCAAAATTTAGATCGGGTGGAAATATTAGGAGGCATCAGCGGGACGACCGAAATTTTAAAACCCATGGAATGACCAATTGGAACGTGATATTAAACATTGCCAAAACGCATTTGCTGACCAAAATGAAATCAACGGTCACAGCTTCGCTAGGAGTTACCTTTGGTATCGGGGCTTACATTACCCTAGTCAGCTTTATGACCGGCCTCAACGAAATGCTGGACAGTCTAATCTTGAACCAGACCCCTCACATTCATCTCTACAATGAGATAGAGCCCTCCGAACAGCAACCGATCGACCTATATGATAGATTACAGAATGGGGTGAACATGATACGCTCCGTCAAGCCCAAACAGAGCCAGACGAAAATACATAATGCTTTGCCTATTTTAAATTATTTGCAAAAGGATAATAAGGTAAAGGGTGCGACGCCCCAACTCCGTGCCCAGATTTTCTATCTCTCCGGGTCCATTGAATTAGGCGGAAATCTGGTGGGGGTCGATATTATGGAAGAAACAAGGCTCTCCAACATGCGGAACTATATTGTTCAAGGAAGCGCCCGAGGATTTAAAGAACAACCAAAGCGGAATACTTCTGGGAGCAGGTTTGGCGAAAAAGATGTCCCTCGCCCAAGGAGACAGGGTACAGGTCAGTACGGTAAGGGGAGATGTATTTCCGCTAAAGATTGTAGGGATTTATCAAAGTGGCATTGCCGATATCGACAACGTTCAAAGTTTTGCCAACCTAAAGACAGTGCAACGTATTTTGGGCGAGCCTGAAAACTACGTTACCGATATCAACGTTAAACTCAACGATATTAACGACGCCCCTTCTATGGCCAAAGTTATGGGCAAAATGTTTGAGGTAACGGCAATGGATATCAATCAGGCCAACGCACAGTTTGAGACCGGTTCCAACATCCGGAACCTGATCACGTATGCGGTTTCGATTACCCTGCTAATAGTAGCAGGATTCGGAATTTACAATATTTTGAACATGCTGATTTATGAAAAAATGAAAGATATCGCGATATTGAAGGCCACAGGTTTTTCTGGTCGTGACGTTCAATTTATTTTTATGAGCCAAGCAATGATTATTGGAATTGTCGGCGGATTTTTGGGTCTTCTGATCGGTTTCGGGCTTTCCATAATGATCGATAATGCACCTTTTGAAACCCAGGCCTTGCCAACGATAACAACCTACCCCATTAATTTTAATATACTGTATTATGTCATTGGAATTGTGTTTGCGCTGCTATCCACTTTTGTGGCAGGTTGGCTACCATCAATTAAGGCAAGACGTATAGACCCTGTACGGATCATTCGCGGGACTTAAAGAAAGTGCTTATGGAGTGGGTTCTAGAAACTAAAAATATAAATAAGTACTTTGAAAAGCCTGTGAAGTTTCATGTCCTGAAAGATATTTCCTTTGGTATCAAAAAAGGGGAATTCGCTTCCATTATGGGAAAATCGGGTTCGGGTAAATCGACCTTGCTCTATATACTTTCCACTATGGACACCGATTATACGGGCGAATTATATCTGAACGGGCAATTGGTTACCGGAAAATCCCATCAAGAATTATCACGGATCCGAAATAGGAATATTGGCTTTGTATTCCAGTTCCACTACTTGCTATCCGAATTCAGCGTCTTGGAAAACGTGATGTTACCTGCCAAAAAACTCGCCACGAAATCCCATGCCGAAATCGAGCACGACGCCATGGAAAAACTTAAGATGTTGGATATAGAGAGGCTGGCTACGCAACGTGCTTCCCGAATTTCAGGCGGTGAAAAACAACGGGTGGCGATTGCACGGGCTTTAATTAACAACCCGACGATTTTAATGGGCGATGAACCCACCGGAAACTTAGACAGCCATAACTCCGAGAACGTTTTCAGCATCTTTAAACGCTTAAGGGAAGAAGAAGGATTATCACTATTGATAGTGACCCATGACGAGGATTTTGCCAAACGAACCGACCGTACCATTCAAATGGAGGATGGACTGATTTTGGATTAAGCTGGCATCACGTTCTATCAATCCTGTAATTCCGGTTCCTGTTTAAATTTTCTCTTACACCTTTCCATTTTTTCATTGCCCCTTGCTCTGAAAAGCCAAGGGCAATGGCGTCTATACGGGGCTATTTTCTGTCGGTGTTGCACACTTGCATCCGGTGTACTGATATATGTCATGTGAGCAATGAATTCTTGAAAGTACTTTTATTCCGAATAAATACAAATAGCTCAATGAAAGCAGCTTTTGAAGTCCGTTCCCCTATCTTAACAAAAAACTATCGATGGCTACCCGTGTCATTTCAGATATGCGGTTACCCCTGGTATCATGGAAAAATACGAACAGGAAACCAGATACATCAAGGTCATCGATGTTTCCCATTTGAATAACTCCGATGCCATATTGAACATTCCTACTTCGGAAAATTAGGAACGGCCGAGTACCGTCTTGGCTCCACGAACAAAAACCGAAAATAGTTTATCTAAGCACTTTGGGCGAAAGAATTTATAAGATGGTCGATGTGTATGCCATGACCGGCGTGTCAATAGTAGAAGATACCCCACTTTTTGTAGATAGAGTTATCGATAAACTGAACCCCTTGTCCCAAAATTAAGGCCGTTATGCTCACATTTAAAAATTACAACATCGCCGACTGGTTTTCCTTCTATCGTATAGCTATGGTTCCCGTTCTGTTGGCGCTTACCCTAATGGATGAACGACAAATATTTACATGGTTTCTTCTGGTAAGTTACAGTACCGATGCCATGGATGGTTTTTTGGCAAGAAAGTTAAAAATCTCCAGTCCCAGGGGAGCGCAACTCGATTCCGTTGGAGACCAACTGACATTTGTGATGGGACTTGTCGGACTTTGGGTTTTTGAAAACGATTTTATCAAAACCAAACTTCTACTTATTTCTATTGCCTTTGTACCCTATATCCTGCAGATGTTGATTGCGTTTATGAAATATGGCAAGGCAACCGCTTTTCATACGTATTTAGCAAAATCCTCCGCAGTCGTACAAGGCACATTTATTCTATGGACGCTCTTCTTCGGCCCCGTGTATTGGTTGTTTTATTTGATGATCGTCATCGGCATTTTGGAAACCATAGAGGAAATCACCCTTATTTTTATGTACGATAATTGGGTGGAGGATGTAAAGGGAATTTATTGGGCATTGAAAGATAAACGGAGGTTGAGAAATGATAGTTCAGAAACCATATGATCCACCAAACCGAGATCATAAGGTGTGCTCCCGGGCTAACGCATTTTGGCATGGAAAGAGCGGGAAGCCGGAAGACGTTCAAGGAGGAACGGGCCTTCAAATATTTTGAGGCCAAGTCCGGACCACTGATCGTAATGGTCCTTGGCCTCCCTGGATCGGGCAAAAGTTATTTTGCAGAGCGGCTTGCAGAAAAAATAGAAGCGATGTATTTATGTAGTGACAGACTACGGAAAGAGTTATTTCGCAAGCGTACCTATTCCAAAATTGAAAAGGAAAAAGTCTATAGGCTAATGTTGCAAAAAATGAAAAGGGCAATAGATCAAAACAAGAATGTAGTGCTCGATGCAACCTTCCATAAAAATAAAACTAGACAGCTCTTCATTGATAATATGACAAAAGATGCACGCACATTTTTTATAAAAGTTCGGGCCGATGAAAATATCATTAGGGAACGATTGACGAAAAGTAGGCCCTATAGTGAGGCGGGCTTTGAGGTCTATAGATTGATACAAAAGGAATGGGAACCATTAAAGCAATCCCATTTGACCTTGGATTCCACTAATGAAAACATAGATGTGATGCTGCAAAAGGCCACCCAATTTCTCAATGATGACCAAAGAGCAGATCGATAGACTACTTGCCAAGGGAATTTTCCCTGAAGACACGGGACATCGGGAATTGGTGGAGACCCATATTTCATGGGTCATCCTTTGCGACCAGTTTGTTTACAAAATTAAAAAACCGATCAAGTATTCCTTTCTTGATTTCTCTAGCCTGGAATTGCGAAAACATTTTTGCGAAAAGGAACTGGAACTGAACCGAAGGTTTGCAAAGAACATCTATATCGATGTCCTGCCCCTGTATTATTTCGCATTTGAAGACCGGTATTGCGTAGGAGGCGCGGAGGGTACGATTTTAGATTACTGCACGAAGATGTATAAACTCGATCCTGAAAAACAAATGGACGTACTACTATCGAAAAAAAAGGTTTGCGAATTCGACATCAAGAATCTTGCGATAACCATAGCTGATTTTCACAAGAGCACTGAAGTTATTTATAAGAAAAATGTGTTTTACAGTAGGGAAGAATTCAATGATCTGGGAGCGGAAAAAGGATTTCTTAAAGAGTATCTTGGTCTGCTTAGCGAGGACATTATTGACCGTGCCCTGCATTTTTCAGATAAATTTCTTGACCATAATAGCGCACTTTTGGAAAGAAGATTAAAATCTGGTTTTTTTAGAGATTGCCACGGCGACCTGCATACCCAAAACATTTTTTTGTTACCCGAACCACAGCCCTTCGATTGTATCGAATTCAACGATGACTACCGCCAAATCGATACCTTGAACGAAGTTGCTTTCCTTTGTATGGATTTGGATGCTATGGGAAGGCAGGATCTTTCCGAGGTATTTATCAAGCATTACAATCGCCTTTTTACTGTGATGCGTAACGAAGAAGAACGTAAACTTTTTGTCTATTACAAATGTTACCGTGCTAATGTGCGGGCCAAGGTCAACAGTCTACGTGCAAGGAGCGCAAAGGATTCAATCGCAAAAACCAAAGCCTTGGCCGAGGCAAGAAAATACTTGTTCTTGATGGAAGGCTATATCAAAATATTGGATAATTCCTGAAAGTTTTCGAATATGATTTTTGTCATTTCATTTGACACTATGCGAACCTACATTTACTTAAAATAATATCATCATGAAGAAAAATATGGGAAACGCAGATCGCATTATCAGAACGATAATCGCTGTTATCATTGCCTTACTTTATTATTACAATGTTATTTCAGGTACGTTAGGCATTGTACTCCTTGTTTTGGCAGCAGTATTTCTACTGACCAGTTTCGTGCGTTTTTGTCCGCTTTATGCACCGTTTGGCCTGTCTACCTGCTCGAGGAAAATGAAATAATCAGCAGTTGAACCTACTGGCTACCCGATTGGTTCAAAATATGGTTTTCAGCTTTAGTAGTTAAGTATAAACACTATGAAAACAAAACCGGAAAGGATAATAGCAGTAGTCCTACTATTCTTTATGGGGTTTTGGGCACTTATGGGAAGCTTCGCATTGCTAGTTGACCCGACCGGGGCATTGTTGCAAATTCCTTTGGAATATCTGAAAGATACCTCCTTCGACGATTACTTGATTCCGACACTGGTTCTATTACTGACCATTGGTATTTCCAGTATTGTTATCGCTACGAGAGTTATTCAAAAAATCAAGAATTATCCTTTTTTCATGATAGTTCAAGGCTTGGTATTGCTATTTTGGCTTACGACGCAATTGCTACTTAATCTTGATTTATACACCCCATACTTACTGATTCCCTTTTATTTAATCGGCATATTACTACTTGTTTCTGGATTGACAATTAGAAGGAGAAATACAGAATAGAATTTAAAATATTCCAACTATCGTGAAAATAGCAGTAGCCATCTTGATGTCAATACATGGCCTTTTGCATTTTATGGGCTTCGCCAGGACCTATGCTATAGAAAATACCGCAGAGTTTGCTAAAGAACTGTCAAAGCCCATCGGCTTGATATGGTTATTGACGGGATTGCTTTTTATCATGTCGGCAATAATGCTGCTGCTTAAAAAAGAAGGATGGCCGGTATTGGCTATACTTGCGGTTATCGTATCCCAGCTTTTAATTTTAACGGTTTGGTCGGAAGCGAAATACGGCACTATTGCGAACATCATAATACTAATTGCCGCTATTATAGCTTTTGGAACGGAACGATTTGAAAAGACTTATCAAAAGGATGTCCTTTCCCAAATGGTATCCACCGGACTGGCCGAGGAACCCCTAACGGAAAAAGACCTGGAGCCCCTACCAAAAGCTGTACAAAAGTATTTAAGGTACGCTAGAGTAGTGGGAAAACCTAAAGTTTACAATGTCAAAATTGAATTTGAGGGGGAAATGCGTGACAGGGGCAAAGATTGGTTTGGTTTTACTTCGGAACAATATAATTTTTTCGATTCCCCTACACGTTTGTTCTTTATGAGGGCTAAAATAAAAGGATTGCCAACGTATGGCTACCATCGCTATTTAAAGGAAGGGGCACGCATGAAAATTAAATTGTTGTCGCTATTTCCGGTTGTGGATTTAGACAAACCTGAACTGTTCCCCACCGAAACGGTAACGTTTTTTAACGATATGTGCCTTTTCGCTCCGTCCGCCCTCATCGACGACCGGATTTCTTGGGAGGAATTGGACGATTTATCTGTTAAGGCGACCTATGTTACGAACAGTACCCGTATTTCGGCCATTCTATTTTTTAACCACAAAGGGCAATTGGTCAACTTTGTTTCCAACGACAGGATCGCTATCGACGAAATGAAGACCTTCCCGTTTTCCACACCCGCCGGAAATTATAAGAACCTGAACGGCTATTATCTACCCACTTATGGTGAAGCTATTTGGCATTATCCCAATGAAAAATTTGTCTACGGGAAATTCAATGTGAAAAGTGTTGAATATAACGTAACCGAAATCCAATGAACACCAAGGTCTATCACATCGGTTTTTGGTCGGGGATGCTGGCATTCTGCGCGAATACCCTCTTCGTCATTGTCCAGACCTTACAGCTCTTGGGAATATTGGAGTATCCCTATGATGAAATTTTAATTTATGGATTTTCCCTTTGTATTGTTATCCCTTTTTTATTGGAAGTGTTGGCACTGCATTATGTCACTTCCAACAGAAGAAAGTTCTGGAGCCATGCCGCACTTATTTTTAGCATTATGTATGCGATATTCGTAACGGCCAACTACGTGGTACAACTGGCCACCGTCATTCCTATGACCCTTAAAGGGGAGGCGGATCAAATTGCGATTCTTGTTCAGTATCCACACTCCCTTTTTTGGGACTTTGATGCCATCGGTTATATCTGTATGGGTCTAGCTTCGGTATTCTTGCTGCCCCTATTTAAAAGGCAAGGTTTTGACCGATGGGTACGGATCGCCTTTATGGCAAACGCCCTGGTAACCCCCTTGATCGCATTTGTATATTTCTATCCGGAGTTTTCGGAAAGGCTGTTACTTTTTGCGATTCCATGGACGATTACGGCCCCAATGATGATGCTATTTCTGGCATTATGGTTTAGGAAAAATAAAAATATGTAACCAAAAATGAAACTTCCATTCACATCCGAAGAATTCCTAAATGTCTTTGCCGAATACAATCGAACGGTATTCCCCATGCAGGTGGTTCTTTTTCTTTTAGCTCTCGCGGCCATTTATGTGTTATTTAAAAAAGCGTCTTGGGCAGACATGGCCATAACATCCATTCTCGCCTTTTTTTGGATTTGGATGGGACTCGTTTACCACATCCTCTTTTTTTCATCCATAAACAAGGCAGCATATCTTTTCGGAACCTTCTTCATCGTGGAGGGAGCATTATTTTTATGGAATGGGGTGTACCGTAAGAAGCTTAGTTTTCATTTCAAGTGGAATGTGAATGGTATTGCCGGTGCGGTTTTAATGGTATTTGCTTTGCTCCTGTATCCTGTACTCGGCTATGGGCTGGGTCATGTTTATCCTACCGATCCCACCTTTGGGCTTCCCTGCCCTACAACAATATTTACTTTTGGAATCTTTCTGCTTGCCAAGAAAAAACTGCCGTTTACCATCTTTATTATTCCCTTTGTATGGGCTTTAATCGGTTTTTCAGCAGCTTTCTCCTTAGGCATAATACAAGATGTTAGCCTCTTGATTTCCGCCCTAACGACACTTGGGCTGTTGTTAAAGGAAAGAAAAAACGGGACATTAAAAATCAGCAACAATTATGAAAGCAATGGTTCTCAATAAAATTGCTGTACTTAAGGATAACAGAACTCCACTGCAATTTATGGACTTACCTATTCCAGTGCCAAAAACCCATGAAGTCTTGCTAAAGATTTCGGTCTGCGGGGTTTGCCATACCGAACTTGATGAAATCGAAGGTAGATTGGTACCGCCCAAACTTCCTATAGTGCTCGGGCATCAAGCGGTGGGTGTGGTTAGAAAAATTAGGTCCCGGAGTCTCTAGATACCAGCTAGGCGATAGGGTAGGGGTCGCCTGGATTTTTTCTGCCTGTGGCGACTGTAAATTTTGTAAGGAGGGTAATGAAAATCTCTGTGATGCTTTCAAGGCTACCGGAAAAGATGTCAATGGAGGCTATGCCGAATACATGACCGTTCCCGAAAAATATGCCTATACCATCCCAGCCTTTTTTAGCGATTCCGAAGCGGCCCCCATGTTATGTGCAGGGGCCATTGGCTACCGTTCCATACAATTGGCACAAATAAACGATGGGGATACCTTGGGACTAACGGGATTTGGGGCATCGGCACACTTAGTTTTAAAAATGGTCAAATACCGTTATCCGAACACCAAAGTTTTTGTTTTTGCCCGAAAAGTCGAAGAAAGGCAATTTGCTAGAGAATTGGGGGCTTTCTGGGCAGGGGATACGACCGATTTATCCCCAGAAAAACTGAGGGCAATAATCGACACCACCCCCGCCTGGAAACCCGTAGTGGAAGCCCTGGGAAATCTTGAAAAGGAAGGCCGCTTGGTCATCAATGCCATTCGGAAAGAAGAGGACGATAAGGACTATCTCCTAAAACTTGACTACAAAGATCATCTTTGGATGGAGAAGGAAATAAAATCCGTGTCGAACGTCACCGCAAAAGATGTTACCGCCTTTTTAGAACTGGCTGCAGAGGCAGGAATAAGGCCGGAAGTTAAAATCTATCCCTTGGAAGAGGCGAATAAAGCCCTACTTGAATTAAGGGAACGGCATATCAGGGGGGCAAAAGTGCTACGCATGTATCCCGAATAGCGATAAACTCGCATCTAAATCCATTTGAACCATAAAATGAATGCACAGATAGAGGCTATTCCCAAGTTTACCCCTATGGAAGGACATATTTCCCTTATCTACCCTCACATCAAAGAAATAGAGGAGCCACTCGGCACAAACAGTGGTACAATAAAGCCGATTAGTCCTCATCTTTCCTTTTCTGTTTTTCCAACTTCCTAAAATATCCTTTCGTCAAAAAGTTATGTTTTAAAGCCTCCATATTTTCACTGAAACGCTCGGTGCCTTGTTCTATATGCCGCATCGTCCTGTCCAATTGATGTACCAAAGTTGTATCCTCCGTTAAATAGCGCAAAGCACCGTCTCCTTCCTTTATTCCTCCCATAATCTTATTCAGGTCTTGGGTCATTTTTTCTATTTCGATACTGGAGGTCTCCAGATTTGCAATGACAATACGCATTTTATCTGCAGATAGCGTATCGCTAAGTAAAACCCCTGCAACGCTTTCTTAAGATTAAGTTGATGAAACATAGCATTCAATTCCGTGAGCATTTGTTCTGCATTAATGCTGGTGAGCTTTAGATTGACGATGGTCTGCTGCAAATCCGTTGCCATACTTGTATCATTTAGTAGTTTGCCCAGAGTTCCTTCGCCCTTGGTCAGCGAACGCGTCACTTTCAACAGGTCAGCGGTCAGCAACGCCGCATTTTCGTTGGTCGTGTTCAAAGTATTCATCATATCTTGGGTCGCCACTTTGCTGTAGGAGATTAGCTGGTCCCCAGAGGCAATCAAAGGTGCCGTTCCTTCACCGGGAACGATGTTGACAATCATACTGCCCACTAATCCATCGGAACCTATGGAGGCAATGGCATCTTTATGCATATGCTGCAGCATTTTTTCTTCCAGTATCATATGTACCCGGATAGTCGTATCGTTTACCATCGCTATCTTGTTAACAGTACCCACGTTGATACCCGAAAAGCGCACATTGTTTCCCTTTTGGAGCCCGCCCGCACTTTTGAAAACGGCACTTATGACGAATGTTTTTTCGAACATATTTTGCCTGTTTCCTATAAGGTAGGCGGCTGCCAGCAACAGCATGGTTCCAAGGACTACAAAAATGCCCAATTTCAGATTTTCCAATGTTGTTTTTGCCATAATCTTATTTTTTAAAAAAAGCTTCGATTTTTGGGTCTTTGGATTTCGATAATTCGGCAAAAGTGCCTTCCGCATAGTTTATCCCATCCACCAATAAAATCATCCGTTCCGAAATGACCCGAGCACAATCCACATCATGGGTAATGATCAAGGAAGAAGTACCATATTTCTTTTGGATGGAGCGCATAAGTTCAATGATTTCTTTTGATGTTATGGGATCCAGACCGCTGGTGGGCTCGTCATACAAGATGACCTTAGGTCTTAAAATGAGGGTACGGGCCAGAGCTATTCGCCTTTGCATGCCACCAGAAAGCTCTTCGGGCATCAGGTCAATGGTATGTGCCAAACCCACATTTTGCAAGGCCTCCATAACCAGAGGGCCGGTGTCTTGAACATCACCCAACTTTTCTTTATGTCTGCGCATGGGAAACTCCAGATTTTCACGTACGGTCATGGAGTCGTATAAAGCACTACCTTGAAAGAGGAAACCGATATCAGATCGCAATGCATCCAACTTCGGTCTATCAAGGGCCGTGATATCCTTCCCCAAAACTTCGATGGTTCCAGCATCCGGTTGCATTAGCCCCACAAGGCATTTGATCATGACCGATTTCCCGGAACCGGACTTCCCCATAATCACCAAATTTTCTCCCTTATACAGTTGCATGGTAAATCCGTTCAAGACTACTTTATCGCCAAAACTTTTTCGAAGTTCCTTGATTTCGATGACGATCTCCTTTGCCTGGTCTTCTTTCTCTGCAATTTTAATATCTTCTTTAGTGTTCATATTACAGTTCGTAAAAAATATCGGAAACAAAAACGGCGATAAAATCCACCACGAACAATAGGAGCGAGGCCATAACGACCGCTGTATTAGCGGCTATACCGACACCCGCCGTTCCCTTTTTACTGTTGTAACCCTTATAGCAGCCGACAAGACCGATTACAAAACCAAAAAAGAAGGACTTTAGCGTCGCCGGCACCAAGTCTCCAAAAGTTAGCGCATCGAATACGGTGTTGAAATACAGCTGAAACGAAACATCGCCTTTCAGGTTTTCCACGAGGGCAGAACCGTACAGAGCGACCAGATCCCCAAATACGACCAGCAGCGGTAACATTAGGGTGGTGGCAAAAATTCGGGTCACAACCAGATATTTAAAGGGATGGGTACCGGAAACCTCCATGGCGTCAATTTGTTCGGTAACGCGCATCGATCCCAGTTCCGCTCCTATGCCCGAGGCGACACGGCCTGCACAAATCAGTGCAGTAATCACGGGTCCGATTTCACGTACGATGGAGATACCGACCATATTGGGCATCCACGAAACCGCACCGAACTGGATTAATGTAGGACGCGATTGTAGCGTAAGCACCAGCCCGATGATAAATCCCGTCAATACTACCAACAATAAGGAACGAACGCCCATCTGGTAGCACTGCCTCAACAGTTCCTTGAATTCAAAGGGAGGCTTTATTACCTCTTTAAAATACCGACCGGCAAAATGGGAGAGCTCTCCTATTTCGATAAAAAAATGTCTGGTTTTGTGAACCATTTCCGATGCTATCGTCATACTAAAGCCTGAATTACTATCAACACTACCAAATGTAGCGTAGCCATGGTCGGATAAAAATGACCATCGTCATACCTCGACCCTGATAAATATCATTTTAAGAAAGCGGGCAAAAGCATACTTTTATTGGGTATGATAGGAAAGAAAAAACAACGTCAAGACAGCCGACCCAATGGAGAGAAGACTACTACCGATTCGTTTTACCTGAGCGAGGAACGGGCCTTTTTGGACGGGCCCAGAAATCGGTTCAAAGAGCTGTGGTTTACGTTCAAGGTGCAATACCATTTCATTCGTGCCTTTCGAAAACTCCACTTTATAGGCCCCTGTATTACCGTCTTTGGCTCCGCAAGATTCGATGAGACCAATCCCTACTACAAAAAAGCGGAAGAAGTGGGCAAGGCGCTGTCAAAATTAGGTTTTGCCGTAATGACTGGAGGTGGGCCGGGTATTATGGAGGCAGCTAACAAAGGTGCCTATCTGAACAATGGGTATTCCGTGGGATGCAACATCGTTTTGCCCCATGAACAAGAGGCAAATCCCTATCTGCACAAATGGATCGATATACCCTACTTCTTTGTACGTAAGTTTTTGCTGCTAAAATATTCGTATGCCTTTATCGTAATGCCCGGTGGTATCGGTACTTTAGATGAACTCTTTGAAGCGCTGACCCTGATACAGACCAAGATGATACTTCACTTTCCAGTAGTGCTTTTTGGAAAGGATTACCATAAAGAATTGTACGAACATATCCAGATGATGGCGGAAAACGAAAGTATTTCACAGGAAGATATGGACTTATTGTTCTTGACAGATTCCGTTGAGGAAATGAGGGAACACCTCATGGAACACGCGGTCAAGCGGTTCGGATTGGTCAAAAAACCTATGAGAACAAAATGGTGGTTCGGGGAGACCGTCCCCACCCGGATATGAGAAGGTTTATTTTCTCTTTCGACAAAAACTATCTTGGGCAGAAATCATGAATTTTAAGAGAAAGTCTTTAGGAATACTAATCCTGAAACGCACTGATTACGGTACTCCTCAACCTAATTATGCCTAAACTATAATTGGCGGACGTAAGTTTAAGGTCAGTAATGGTAATAGTGGTTTTTGTGATTCCATGTATTGAAGAGAAGTCAATGAAATCCGTTCGATTTATTCTATTCTAGAGGGTTCGGAAATATGGAAAAAACAAACCCCTTTTCTAATGGGTGCTTTTGATGACCTGACTATTTATCATTACCATTTTTAAAAAAAAGACCGCTAACATTCCAAATTAGGATAGAAATAATAAGTAAGTACGGAAATATCAGAAGTCTAATGGGTATTTTTATGACGAACGTGGGACAGAAATGCCATTGCCATTTGCCTTGTTACAAAATACTCCCAAGAAGATTGAAAACCTGGGACTTGTAGGTATTGAATCGTTCAAAAAATAAGCCAAAACGCCTTTTCAACTGTTTGTGATTTTCTGTGTAGAAGGTATCGCACGAAATATCCTCACACTCCAATATCCCCTTCATTTTGTCTTCGTAAGTTTCCATTTCTTTTTTGAAGTTCTCCGTTTCTTTTGTGAGGGTATTGAGTTCTTCCTTTAAGGTAGCCAGTTTTTTTAAAAGATTCGGTGCTGTTATAGCAAAAACATTGGAGCCTAATAGCTTATAAAGAAAAAGAATTTCATTTTCCTGGTAGGTAAGCATGGACCCCCAACTTTTCGCATCCTCATGGAATTCGTGCAACATTTCATCCGATGTATTCGTATTCGACATTTTTTCTAGCTTAAAATATAGTTTAAAGCTATGGCTGATTCTGGTTTAAAAAAATGATTATTGTCAGTTTGACCGGAATGGGGTTCAAGCGGTTTTTCTTATAAGGAGTTCCATCGGTGGAATATCCCTGATTTTACATGCTAAACCAATATGACAATTGTCATAGTCATACTGAGGTATTGCCCATAATTTTAAGATAATCTTTCGACCCGACTGTAAATATGGATTCAAAAATTATATCATCGGCAGCTAAACATGTTGGGCAGGCTCCTGGTGCCGTGGTGTATGTTGGCTATAAAAATGCGAGCAATCTTTTCATAGAGGTTTTTGATTATACCGCAGATTCCATAGCAGAGAAAGAGCTAAGAGATATTGAAGAGGCCTTTCAGTATAAAAGTTCCGAAACAATGACTTGGATAAATATAAATGGGTTGAATCATGTTGATGCCATTGAAAGGATTGGGAAGGAGTACGATTTTCATCCCTTGATGCTGGAAGATATTGTAAATACCCATCAGCGACCTAAAATGGACGATTTTGAAACATATATCTTCGTAGTTTTAAAGATGCTCTATTTCGATAAGGAAGAGAAACTAAAAATCGAGCATATCAGTTGTGTGTTGGGCCAAAATTATGTGGTTTCATTTCAAGAGGCCGAAGGGGATGTCTTAAATCCGCTTAGGGAACGAATTCGACAAGGTAAGGGAAAGATACGTAAAATGGGTGCGGATTATCTGATGTATTCCCTAATGGATGCCGTAGTGGACCATTATTACCATCTAATCGAAGCTATGGGCGAAAAGATAGAAGAGATTGAAGACAATCTTTTCGCTGCCAAGGCCGATGCTGACGTAACATACGATATACAAAACCTAAAAAAAGAAGTACTGAAAATCAGAAGGGCCGTTTTCCCGTTGCGTGAAGTGGTCAACAAAATGGAAAAGAGCGATAATAGCCTAATTTCAGAAACGACCCAATTTTATCTAAGAGATCTTTACGACCATATTATTCAGGTGTCGGAAAACGTTGAAATACAACGGGAAATGATATGGGGGTTAATGGATATGTTTATGTCTTCCATAAGCAATAAAATGAACGAAGTAATGAAGGTATTGACGATTATCGCCACCATTTTTATCCCATTGACCTTTATTGCCGGTATTTATGGTATGAACTTTAAAAATATTCCAGAACTAAACTATGAAAATGGATATTTTATCCTTTTAGCGGTAATGGTCATTATTTTTCTTGGAATGCTCTATTATTTCAAACGAAGAAAATGGCTATAACGTTTTTAGACTTTTTACTGAAGTGGATTAAACTTTCTCTTTTACCTGCAAAATTCACATTTTGCCCTATAATTTTGTCATTTTTTCCAACCGTAGCGACGGCTACTCTGCTCAAAAATGTCTTCATTAGGGTACAAAATCCGAAATTTTCGGTTCCCAACAGAAAGTTTAAATCACTTCACTTAAAAATCATTTAAATCAAAGCAAATGCAGATAAAATCATTTGTATCAAGACAAAATCCTCATGAAGCTTTAGAGCTTGCCCAAAAGGGAATAGAGGACATGAAAAAGCAGAACTTTAGGGTTAAACAGATTGCACAATCGGAGAGTATGGTCTTCAACACATTTAGCGAATCAAAGGAATTTCATTTTACGTTCACTATTCTCTTTGAGGAGCAACCATAAGTCGATTTCAATATGCGATGTAATTCATGATATTTATCATTACTTCATTTGGTAATCGAAAGTAATTTTATTGCCTTAAACCCTGGCCTTTTCGATAACTACCAATTCAAACCATTTATGACAAAAGCTTCTCTATTTTCCATTTTTTTATTCTTCACGTTTGTGAGTTGTAAAAGTATTTACAAAAAAGATACTTCCCCTGATACCGCTAAACGAATTGAAAATATTACAGTTACCGATAGTATTGGAATACAAAAAGAGTATAAGGGCGAACAGGTAGTGGTACCAAAAGATGTAGCTATCCACTCGTATTTTATGTGGATGGACAGCACGGTTGCCACCCACAACCTAGAGAAGAACTTTAGGATCAGCGAATACACAATTGTCCATAACAATCCTTGGCTTATGGACACTCTGGCACATACGGATTACTATTATTTGAAGGACAGAGGTATTTTTAACAAGGATTCAAAGTCCCTAATAGCTCTTGGCAAAGGCCAAACCTTACTGATGCCGGATTCATTACAAAATGAAAGGATAAAAGCAAAATTGTCAAATACATACATTGATATCAACATTCCCGAATTTAGGCTCCGCATTATTGAGAACGGAAAGGTAAAATTCAAATTCCCCATTCGTGTAGGTCAAAACGACAAGCGGTTTTTGGCCATGGCCCAAAGAGAAGTAGATATGAGAACGAAACCTGGTGTTGGCAAAATAATTAGGGTAAATAAGAGCCCATTGTTTATCAATCCGAGGGATAACCATCAATATACCACAACCAAACGGGACGATGACCATGTTACCATGTTACCCATTATTCCATGGCTGGAACCAGAAATAAACGAGTCGTCGTTTCGGACAGCTTATTCATCCCACTACCAATTTGGCGACCCTGAAAAAAGCCTATTCAAATGGCTGTATCGGGCTTCGGGAATCCGATGCTTGGAGGGTCTATTATTATGCACCCGTAGGCACAAAAGTTGTCATTAGGTATGATTTGCAAGGAAAAAATGAAGCAGGACAAGAAATCGAATTTGCCAATATTTATCCAGGTTTCGAGAATAAAGTTATGAGGCTAGAGGCTATTGAGCAGGCCTTTATGGCCATTGATGGCAAACCGATTCCTGTTTGTGATTGTAAGGATATGCAATAAAAATAGTGTGGGAGACCCCGATCATGACGCAAGTCATTTTATCTTTTGTTTATCCCGTCTATTTTAGTCCACAAATCTTAAGATGCTGGGATGATGGGCCATTACAGATACAGACCTAAAGGCGATTATATTCATGAGGCGGATTGGCAGGGCCTTTATGTTTTGACCGAGCACTGGAAAAGCGACCTGGAATTTT
Source organism: uncultured Flavobacteriaceae bacterium (assembly GCA_963764285.1). Lineage (GTDB taxonomy): Bacteria > Bacteroidota > Bacteroidia > Flavobacteriales > Flavobacteriaceae > Pricia. The sequence goes on along the minus strand of CAVXSA010000004.1, from coordinate 36,239 downwards.
TTGGTGAGGATTTGAGGTTTTTACAACATCTTATCGATAAATATTTTATTTGGATGACGCGCAAAGAAAATATAGATGAAGTGCGGGATATCGAGTCGGACTTAGTGGAAACCGATCGCGAATGCAATCGGTTAATGAAAAGAATCAAAAAACATCTGACACATCTAGCCGATCTTATCGAAGACCCTTTTAAATACGATTCCCAAGTCTTCCGCGGGGAGCATGAAAAGTTGGAAGACGATATTGCCATTTTTGTAAAATCGTTTAGAGCCAACCGCAAAGAGGTATTTACCATTACAGAGCACCTAATGGAAAGTAAAGTTTTGAGCCGTATATTAGAAGGTTAAGGCAGAAATCACATAATTTTCACATAATGGACAAAGCGCAAAGTATATCAGTGGAAATCACGGAATTGACGAATAAAATCGAGACGGATTATCCGGAAATATATAAGTTTTTAGATGAAGACCCTATGACCATACCCAATATGGCGCATCCCGACATAGATGAAAAGGCGTTACGGGCTTATCTTGACGATTTAAAGGAGTTGGTCAAGCAATACCTTAAAACCCATAAACCCGCTTAAAGATTTCTAATACTAGTCTTTCATTTTAATACTTCAGTAGTTGCCGGGGAAAGGGGCACGACTTTTTCCTTCAATTCTCCTTCAAAAAGCCTTTTCCGGACATACGACCGGAACATCGATCCGAGAATAAATACGCCAATTATCAGTTTGATCATGGTTCTGGTTTTTATGTTATATTAAAGCTTCCATATGTTTCGCAATGGGTTGAATATCGACATTTCACGGAAAATAAAGGGCCTAAAATATAGTTCGGCAGGGGTTTGAAAAATGATGTAAGTAATACAAACGGAGTATTTTACACAAGCTTTCTTAACGAATCCAGATATGAAAAAAGATGGGAAGCTGAATTTCCACTGCTAAGATGGTATTGGCAATATCTGGGCCCAATCATTTATTTCCTCCCTTTTAGCTATGGCCACCAATACCCGAGTATCAATATGGAAAATTCATACGCAATTCCGTTAGAATAAGCTGCCATGGGTTAAGGGTGTAATGTCTTGTTCTTATTTTTGATGTTGGCGGCTACTTTCAATTTAGAGGGAAGGCAAAGGCAAATAGTAGCCCAATAGCAATTAAAATACCAAAGCCTATTGCCAGTACGGGGCCAGTGGATTTATTGCCGAGTACGATGCCATAAATCATCTTCAGTAAGTTATTGCTTATGGTGGCAATGATTACAGCACTGGTTATTACGGAATTTCCTATGGGCCATTTGCTTTGAAATAAATTAATAATAAAAGGGTCGATATCGGTAACACCGACCACCAGGGACAAAACTTTTATTCCATTTTCGCCATAGATTTCGTTTACATAACCAGTAACCAGTGCGAAAAAGATGAAGAGGGCACCAAAGAGAAGGGCAGTTCTAAACTCAAGGGGATTGGTATAAGTATTAGCGGAGACAGTAACTTCTTTTTCCGTATTCCTCGATTTTGAAAACCTTTCAAAGTAAATCGCAACGACGATGGAAACAAAGATAAAAACGGCAAATGAAGGAACTAATTTTAGGGCTATATCCCAATTGAAAGAAAAGGCCAGCAGCAAAATGCGAATATACATCATGGTAGTGGCCAGCAGAATGGCGGGAGCAACCTTGGAGGTTTCCCCTTTTTCCTTGCTCTTTTTTGCCAAAATAACCGTAGCTGCCGTACTACTATATAGCCCTCCTAAAATACCTGTCAACAGTATGCCTGCTTTTGGGAACACAAATTTTTTCAGCAGGTAACTGAAATAAGAGATTCCGGAAACGGCGACTATTGCCATCCAAAATTTGTAGGGAGAAATATTGATTAAAGTAGAAATGGGTTTATCTGGAAGCAAAGGTAGGATGACACCAACAATGACAAGAAATTTCGCAAGTGATACAAACTCCCAGTCATCGAATTTTCTTGTAAAATTCCAGAAAGATTCCTTTAACTCCGTAACCCAGAGTACTGTAACCACAATCAAGATTATCAACCAAGAAGGCTGCAAGTATATTAGGGGTGCCAAGCAATAGGTGATTAAGGCAGTTACCAAAGAAGTAATTCCGAATTTTTGGCTTTCCCTTATTTTTCCGTTATAGTACACTAACAGCATAGCGGTAACAGCGATTCCTCCGCCTGCAAAGAACGCTAGATTTTTGGGGGCTAGGGAATAAACGATATACCCAAAAATTCCTATAAGAGTGAAGGTTCTGTCCGTTCCAAACCTACTTGCAAACTGCTGGTTCTTATGTCGGCTCCGCTGTTCTAACCCTATCAACAAAGAGAACAGTGTGACAAGCAGAAAATTCAAGAAATCGAGCGGTATTTTATTCAATATTTCTTTTACCATTCTTAAAATCGGCTAAAACACTTTCAATAGGTCCATCAATTTTAACGGGCTTTATTAAGGCGGATGTAATCCCTTACATTTTATTCTTTTGTAAGTGCCGTAGCTGCATAATAGGCAGCTCCGAGGAGTGCAGTTTTTTCATTTAGAATTACCTTGACCGGTACCATTTGCAGTAGGGAGTTTAACCGTCCGGATTGAACAAAATTCCCATAAAAAATTTCCCGGTTCATTCTTTTTATAATTTTCGGTAAAATTCCCCCGCCAATATATACGCCTCCAGTGGCCTTGAATTTTAGCGCAAGCTGTGCCGCTTCTATGGCAAGGAATCGAATAAAAAGTTCTAGGGTCTCCACACAAACCGGATCCTTGTTTTCAAGAGCGGTTTTTGTTATCACGGCAGAGGGATCCCCCTGCGCTATTTGATTTTTCAGCCATTGGGCCTCTTTTTCGCCGCTGATCCGCCGTAGCAATAGATAGATATCGTAAATCCCTGGTCCCGATACCAGCCTTTCCCAACTCACATGTCCATATTTTTGTTGTAAGTACTGCCAGATCTCGACATCCGAATCGTTTCGGGGGCTAAAATCACAATGACCTCCCTCGGTTGCGAATGGATGGTAATGCGAACCGTCCCAGAACAGTCCGGCTTCCCCAAGACCGGTCCCCGGAGAAATCAGCGTCGCATTTCCAGGTATATTTGGGCCATATTTTAGTGTGTCAAAGTCCTTTTCCTGAAGTGCCGCCAATCCATATGCATTGGCTTCCATGTCATTAATTAACGAGACCGATCGGATGTGCAATTCCCTACCGATTTCTTCGCTATCGATGGCCCACGGAAAATTTGTGCCGTGTACCCTGCCCTGGGTTACAGGGCCCGCCACCCCAAGACATATACCATCTATAGAAGGCAAATCGCCTTTATAAAACTTTCGAATGATTTCTACTACCGATTTATATGTTTTGGTGGGGAAGGATTGTTCTTTTAAAAGAAAAAGCTCCCCATCCTTTATCTGAAAAAGAGCCAGATTTATTTTGGTGCCACCGACATCCCCCGCTAAAACGACCCCTTTCTCTTGAGGTTTAGAGGTATGTATAAAAGCCAACGGAATCTGACCTTCACGGATAACCGGTAATGAAAAACGTTTAATTTTATCCATGGTATGCTTTTTTAGGCGATGGTGATAGTCTTGTCCAAATAAATGTCCTGAATCATGTGAAGCATCTTCACCCCTTCATTTACAGGGCGTTGAAAGACTTTTCTACCAGAAATTAATCCCATGCCCCCAGCTCTTTTGTTGATTACGGCGGTACGGGCCGCGGCTGAAAAATCATCTCCCCCAGAAGCTCCCCCAGAATTGATGAGCCCTGCTCGGCCCATATAGCAGTTCGCTACTTGATACCGGGTAAGATCAATAGGGTGATCAGTGGTCAGTTTACTGTAAACCAGATCATTGGTCTTGCCAAAATTTTCAAGGGCCAGGTAACCTCCGTTATTGGTCGGTTGTTTTTGTTTGATGATATCAGCCTCAATGGTGACCCCTAAATGGTTGGCCTGTCCCGTAAGGTCTGCACTGAGGCTGTAATCCATTTTCTTTTTAAAGGCATCGTTTCTAAGATAACACCAAAGAATGGTGGCCATGCCCAGTTCGTGGGCACGTTGAAAGATTTTACTAGTTTCCTGTATCTGTCTATCCGATTCTGGGGATCCAAAATAAATGGTCGCTCCGACAGCCACAGCACCCATATTCCAAGCTTGCTCTACCTGTGCGAAGTAGATTTGGTCAAAATGGTTGGGATATGATAAGAGTTCATTATGGTTCAACTTGACTACAAAAGGAATTTTATGGGCATATTTTCTGGATACCGAACCTAATACGCCCAGAGTCGATGCTACGGCATTGCAGCCTCCATTTATAGCTAAGGTTAAAATATTTTCAGGATCGAAATAATCGGGATTAGGCGCAAAACTGGCACCTGCGGAATGCTCTACGCCTTGGTCTACCGGCAGAATGGACAAGTATCCCGTTTTCCCAAGCCGACCCTTGTCGTAAATTTGTTGAAGACTACCCAAAACCCTTGAAGAACGATCTGAAACAGCGCAAACCCTATCAATAAAATCGTATCCAGGCAAGTGTAGTTTTTCTTTGGGAATGGTACTGCATCGATGTTCCATAAGGGAGCGGGCCTCTTCTTTCAATAATTTTTCAATATCCATATCCTTTTTCTTAAATTAACTTTAGAGGAATATTCTTTTGTCTTTTAATCCATTTATACAATTTATCCGCATCATCCTTATTGCACAATTGGGTACCCTCGTGCATGGTTGCGGCTGCTCCGCAGGCCACTCCATATTTTACCATATCGCTAAACGTTTTGCCTTGAAGGAGACTCACTATCATGCCCGCGACCATACTGTCGCCGGCTCCGATGGTGCTTTTTTGAAGTACTGGAGGGGAAGGAACATGCTCCATTTCGTACTTTGTGGCCAAGAGTGCTCCTTTCGCCCCTAATGAAACAACTAAGGTCTCACAATCATGGCCCTCCAAGAACTTTTTGGCAATGGACTCGAGTTCCAAGGCCGAAATGGAATCGATTCCGCACAGGCTGCTTAGTTCACCCAAGTTCGGCTTCATGATATAAATAGGTGATTTGGAAGCCTGTATCAGGGCCGTTCCGGATGTATCCAAAACAAAGCGTGCCTTTTTTGTTTGTGCAATGGCGGCCACCTTCATATAAAAATCGTCGGGCATTCCGGGCGATAATTTTCCACTGGCGACCAAATAATCGCTTTCTTGAAGATATTCCTCCAACTTTTTCAGTAATGCTTCCCACTCCTCTTTATCAACAGTGGGACCCGGCATTCCAAAACGATATTGTTGATGGGTGCTTGTATCCGTAACGGCAAGGTTGTCACGGGTCCAACCCTGGATAGGCACCGCCAACTGTTCAATACCTTCGTCGTCTAAAAGCTGTTTGAGATGATCGCCTGTGGGACCACCTGCCAAATACATGCAAAGGGAATCACTACCCAATTTTTTTAGGGCACGGGAAACATTGATCCCCCCGCCGCCGGCATCGTATTTTGGGGCGGAACATCTCAACTTCGTATTCGGGCATATGCCTGCCACGGTGGTACTCTTGTCGATTACGGGATTTACGGTAAGCGTAATGACTCTCTTATGCATGGGAAAGGTTTTTTACTTGAACTATTCTAGTCGATAGTTTTCGGTCAGATTCAGATTATCGTCAAACTCATATATATAAGGGGCACCTGTGGGTACTTCTATTTTAGAAATCTTAGTAGGGGGAATATCTTCGATTTGCGCCATCAGTGCCCGAATGGAATTTCCGTGAGCCGTGACGACCACGGTCCTACCTTTTACCAGTTGGGGAGCAATACACTCAAAAAAATAGTGTACGGCCCTTTTTCGTGTATCTTCTAAAGATTCGCTAACCGGTAGAACCGCAGGATCAATTCCATTGTATTTTGTTTCGAATTTGGGATGTTGACTATTCTCTGTGAGAACGGGTGGGGGAGTATCATAACCGCGACGTATCTTCCAAAACATTTCTTCCCCAACCTCCTTCTTTACTTCGTCTTTGTTCCGACCTTGCCAAGCTCCATAATGTCTTTCGTTCAACCTCCAACTATAGATGCAATCGATATGCATCATGTCTGAAGTATCCAATATGATCCAATTGGTCCGTATGGCCCTCTTTAAGTAGGATGAAAAACAAATGTCAACGGATAGGTTACTTTTCTTTAAAAGTTCCCCCGCCTTTTTGGCTTCTTCTATTCCTTCGGAGGCGAGGTCAACATCCGTCCAGCCCGTAAAGATATTTTCTACGTTCCAAAGACTTTTACCATGTCGTACCACTATCAGTTTTCCCATTGCCCTTGTTTTATCAATTGTATGATACCGCTCATATTCCACTTACCATAATCAACTTTCGTTATTCGTTAGGCGCTACAAATGCCATGGCTTCATCCATTTGTGAAATATCAAAATAACGTTCTTCCCTTCCCTTACTCGCCCGAGCGAAGAAAACATTATCTATTGGTACTAATGCTTTCAGGACATTGGAATGCGCTACAATGGCCAGATGCCCTAATTTTGAATAATTTCGAATGGCCCATAAGGTATCTTCGAAAAATGCCTTGACGCTGCTATGGGAGATTTTTAGTTCATCCAATTTTACCATAACATTTACCTGATCGAAACCCTCTTCCAGTTTTTCATTGAAGAATTTTTGGCACACCGCTTCATCTGTTTTGGTAAAACCGTCGATGACCTCTATGGCTAACGTATTACCTTTAAATTTTTTTAATTTTTCTAACATAAGGGATACTTCTATAAAGTTTAGAATTATATTTTCCCTGGGCGGCTCTGCCTCCAGTATGGCTACTTGGTTTTAATTGTTTTTGTTCAAGATCATTTGATTTCATTTTCACAAGGCTGTCCCAATTCCAGACAATACAGATTTTCCATAGTGGTCTTCGCGATATTTTTAAGCGCGGTATCCGTCAAAAAAGCTTGGTGGCTGGTAATCATCACATTTCGAAGGGTCATCAAGCGGGCAATCGTATCGTCTTGTAGGATATCTTCGGAATGGTCTTCAAAAAAAAGTCCTTTTTCCTCTTCATAGACATCCATTCCAAAATATCCGATGTGCCCAGATTTTAGGCCATCTATTACTTCTTGGGTATTTACTAAATCGCCACGGCCCGTATTGATCAACATGACCCCTTGCTTCATGCGAACAATTCTTCGTTCGTTGATCATATACTTTGTTTCCTGGGTAAGCGGTACATGCAAGGTGATGATGTCCGATTTATTGCATAGCGTGTCCAAATCGGTGTAGGCAACACCGAACTTATCTTTCAAGTCGGGGTTTTGGGTTTTGTCGTAAGCCAATATGGTACAACCAAACCCGTAAAGGATCTTGGCGACTAAATGACCAATTTTACCTGTGCCGATGATGCCCACCGTTTTTCCGTTCATATCGAAGCCCACAAGCCCATCTAAAGAAAAATTCATTTCCATAATGCGGTAATGGCTGCGTATCAACTTACGGTTAAGGGCTAAAATAATGGCAACCGTAAATTCCGCAATGGCGTGCGGTGAATAATCCGGTACGCGTACAACGCGCATGCCTAATTGGTTGGCATGTTGTATATCGACATTATTATATCCCGCAGATCGAAGAGCGATAAATTTGACCCCAAGGGCGTGAAGCTGGTCCAAAACCGGTGCAGAAGCCAAGTCCTCGGTAAAGATGCATATGGCCTCACAGCCTTTGGCCAATATGGGTGTATCTAAAGTGAGATAAGCGTCCAATAACCTCAAATCATTTTTACCGTTACTGGCGTCAAGTAAATAGTCTTTTTCAAACTTGTGGGTATTATAAACAGCTACTTTCATAATTTTAGTTCTTGAACATGCCCTTCCACTCTACTTATAAAGACAAAGGACGTGTGTCTCCGTGGGATTAAAAATGATATAAATCATGATTCCTTTGACCATGATGTTTCATTATTGAGGCCTAAGAATGGGGTAGGAAGATGGAAGGTCTAAAGAATGGTAGTCTCCATGTACTGAAGAAATTAAGGAATTCCTTTTTCCCTTCGCTGACCCTATACAAGTTTTTCCAATTCGATCAGGAAGGGCAGTTGACCGGGAACAATTTTTATCTGGGCCTTTACGATACCGAACCAATCCGCCTTATCGATTTCAGGAAATACCTTTTTATGACCGGATCTGGGGGGCCATTCCATTTCAAATGTATTACTCCTGATTTTCGAAGTTTCAACATTTTTCTGCAATGCCCATATATGGATTACTTTTCCGCTTTTTTGTTTTAGCGAAGTTAGGGGAATAAAGTTGCCTTGAACCTTAATTCCGGTTTCCTCCTGCGTTTCCCGTATGGCGGCTTGCAAGAGGTTCTCATGAGGTTCAATCTCCCCTTTGGGAATGGACCAGGCACCCACCTCTTTTTTTACCCAATACGGTCCACCGGGATGCACCAATAATACTTCCAGATTTTTGGCATTAAAGCGGTATAGTAGAATGCCTGCGCTGTTTTTGGGCATGGTTTTAAAAAGGTCGTTGCTCTAATAATCCTCAATTACTACTTTCCGCCATTCCAAAGCTTACCTTGCTTTCTTCGGCTTTGTTTATATTTTCGATACCTGAAATCAAAGCGTCGGGATTAAAGGAAATCGAATTGATCCTATGCTCGACCAAAAACTGGGCAAACTCGGGATAATCGCTCGGGGCTTGCCCGCACAACCCGATTTTTGTATGGGTCTTATGAGCCGAAGCGATGACCGATGCAATCATTTTTTTTACTCCAGGATCATTGATATCGAAAATATCACTCAGCAATTCGGAGTCTCTATCAACGCCCAAGGTCAATTGTGTCAGATCGTTGGAACCTATGGAAAATCCATCGAAGAACTTTGCAAACTCCTCTGCCAAGATTACATTGTTCGGTATCTCGGTCATCATGTAAAGTTCAAGGCCATTTTCGCCCCGTTTCAATCCGTTTTTTGCCATGAGGTTTACTACTTTTTCGGCTTCCTTGAGGGTACGGCAGAAGGGGATCATAATTTTTACGTTCGTGAAGCCCATATCTTCACGAACCATTTTCATGGCCATGCACTCCAATTCAAAAGCTTCTTGATATTTGGGATGATAATAACGGGATGCGCCCCTGAATCCGATCATAGGGTTGGATTCAACAGGTTCAAATTCTTTGCCGCCAATCAGATTGGCATATTCGTTGGATTTGAAATCGCTGGTGCGCACGATAACGTCCTTGGGATAAAAAGCCGCTGCAATGGTACCAACGCCTTCGGCCAATTTATGCACAAAATAGTCGGCCTTATTGGGGTAGTGGTGGGTCAGCTTTTCTATTTCTTTCTTGGCCGAATCATCATTCAGGGTGTCAAAATGCTTTAAGGCCATGGGATGGATCTGAATGGAGTTGTTGATTACGAATTCCAACCGCATCAATCCAACACCAGCGGTGGGATAGAATGATAGCTTGAACGCTTGGTCGGGATCGGCCAAAATAAGCAAAGCTTGTGTTTCGGGTTTTTTGAGTGCTTTGGTGTCCACCTCCATTTCATCCCATTTTAATCTTCCCTCGTAAACAACACCTGTATCGCCTTCTGCACAGGAAATAGTGATTTCTTGTCCATCTTTGATAACCTGGGTCGCATTCACGCTGCCAACAATGGCCGCCGCACCCACTTCACGGGCAACGATGGCGGCATGACTGGTACGTCCACCCTGATCGGTAATAATGCCCGCCGCCCTTTTCATGATGGGATCCCAGTCCGGATCTGTGCGTTCCGTGACCAGAATTTCACCCGATTGCAATTTGTCCGATTCCTTCGGACTGTGCAGCACGCGTGCCTTTCCGGAAGATATTTTGTTGCCCAGGCCCATTCCCCGGGTCAGTTCCTTGCCTTTTTCCAAAAGGGTATAGGTGGTAATTTTTAGTTTGTCTTTATTGGCACTCTGTACGGTTTCGGGTCGTGCCTGTACGATAAAAAGTTCATTGGTCTGTCCGTCCTTGGCCCATTCGATGTCCATAGGCCGTTTGTAGTGCTCCTCGATGATCATAGACCACTGGGCGAGCTTGACCACTTCGGCATCGGTCAGTACGAACGCTTCCTGTTTTTCCGCGGCGGTGTCGAGATTTACCGTGCCGCTTCCCTTGGAATCATAGACCATCGTTTTCTCCTTGCTGCCCAATTGACGGGAAACGATGGGTTGCCGGATGCCATTTTTCAAGCTTGGCTTGAAGACAAAATACTCATCGGGATTGATGCTGCCCTGTACGATATTCTCGCCCAATCCCCAAATACTGGAAACTAAGACTACTTGGTCAAAACCCGTATCGGGATCAAGGGTAAAATTAACCCCCGAAGCCGCCAGATCGGAGCGTACCATCAATTGGACGCCTATTGATAGGGCTACCTTAGTCTGGTCGAAATGGTTATCCTCCCTGTACTTAATTGCCCTGTCGGTAAACAACGAGGCATAGCATTTATGACAGGCGACTATCAATTCATCGATGCCCCTAACATTAAGATAAGTTTCTTGTTGGCCCGCAAAACTGGCATTGGGAAGGTCTTCGGCGGTGGCACTACTGCGTACCGCCAAGGAAATCTCTTTGCCGTACTTTTTGACCAAGCTTTCAAATCCCTTTTCTACGGAAGTTTTGATGGCCTCTGGGAATTCCGCTTTTGCAATAGCATTTCGTATGGAAGTGCCCACGGCGCGTAAATTGGAAAATTCCTTTTTGTCCAGTTTTTGGAGTTCGTTAAAAATAATATCCTTTAAATGTGCCTCTTCCAAAAAATGCCAGTAGGCGGCCGAGGTAGTGGCAAATCCGTCAGGCACGTTGACTCCTTTCGAGGTCAGTTTTTGGAACATTTCGCCCAATGAGGCATTTTTGCCCCCCACTTCCGGAATATCGTTTATATCTATTTGGTTAAAGTGCTTGATGAAGTTTTGCATAAGATAGGTTTTATGGATAACATCCAAATTACGTTTACAAATATCCTATGGCCAATAATGGTTTGAAATGATATAAATCATTTTGTGTGTTTTACCATAACCCTAGTTTTACCTAGAATAAATAATGGGTATGGCCATGAAGGTTGTTTCGGAAAAGCAAAAGGAGCCCTTGTCATATGGAAAGGTAGTTTCGGTACGCGGTAGTGTCGTTGATCTATGGTTTGAAGCCAATTTGCCCGCTATCAATACCGTGATTCGTACAGGTAGCGATAAAGAGATGGTAATCGAAGTACTGGCACAGCTCGATAACCATCATGTCCGGGGGATTGCATTATCCCCTACCCAAGGGCTATCAAGGGGCATGATCGCGGAAACCCGGGGAGAACAACTTATGGTTCCGGTGGGCACTGAAATTCTGGGGCGCATGTTCGATGTATTCGGAAATACCATAGATCATGGTCCCTCTTTGCCCAAATCGAAATGGCACAATATACATCGAACACCGCCCCCTTTGGGAAAAAGATCCACGAAATCCGAAATTTTTGAAACAGGCATCAAGGCCATTGATGTTTTGGTGCCCTTGGAACATGGTGGAAACGCCGGTTTGTTCGGTGGGGCAGGTGTGGGTAAAACGGTATTGTTGACCGAAATGATCCATAATATGGTCGGTTATCACCAAGGGGTAAGTCTTTTTTGTGGTATTGGGGAGCGTTGTCGTGAGGGGCATGAACTTTATCATGACATGAAGAAAGCCGACGTTTTGAAGAATATGGTCCTGATGTTCGGCCAAATGAACGAACCACCCGGTGCCAGGTTTCGGGTAGGCCATGCGGCATTGACTATGGCCGAATATTTTCGCGATGGGCAGCATAGGGATGTGTTATTGCTGATAGATAATGTTTTCCGATTTATACAAGCAGGAATGGAGGTTTCGGGACTGATGGGGCAGATGCCTTCAAGGTTGGGATATCAGCCGACATTGGGAACCGAGCTCTCCAAACTAGAGGAGAGGATCGCCAATACCGATACCGGGGCCATCACTTCCATACAGGCCGTATATGTACCCGCAGATGATTTAACAGATCCTTCGGCGGTCCATACGTTTTCACACCTTTCAGCTTCTATCGTGCTTTCGAGAAAAAGGGCAAGCGAGGGATTGTATCCTGCTATCGACATTTTGCAATCCAGTTCAAAAATGGCCACTCCGGGAATAATTGGTGAAAGACACTATCTCATTTTGAATCAAATAAGGGAAACATTGGCACAGTACGAAGAACTTAAGGATATCATTGCCATGCTGGGTATGGAGCAGTTATCGGTCGCCGACCGTAACATCGTAAACCGGGCACGACGATTGGAACGTTTTTTCACCCAACCCTTTTTCACAACCGAGCAGTTCAGTGGTATGAAAGGAAAAGGAGTGCGGTTGAAAGATGCGCTAAAGGGTTGTGAACGTATACTTTCCGATGAATTCAAAGACTTGTCCGAAACTGCTTTTTATATGGTCGGAAGTATAGAGGAAGCCATTGAAAAAGGAAAATCGGAAGTGAAAACCAAAAAGGAAAGTCCAAGGGCTTCGATTGCTAAAGAAGCGGAGCGCACACCAACAACGTAGTTGGCAATGGATCTGAAAATTCTTTTACCGCACAGGGTTTTTATGAACGCCAGCAATGTAAGTCGAGTGGTGGTGGACACTACTGCCGGTTGCTATGGGTTCTTACAGCAAAGGCTCGATTGTGTTGCGGCCCTTGTTCCTGGAATCTTAACCTATGAAAAGGCGACAGGGGGTGTGTACTATGTAGCCATTGATGAGGGGTTGTTGATAAAGACTGAAAACGACATAATGGTTTCCGTTCGCAACGCCATTGGTGGGGCGGATATAGGGAAACTTCGGGAGATGATCGAGAAAGAATTTAAGAGTTTTGATGAAAGCGAACGGGATGCGCGTACCGCAGTGGCAAAGCTCGAAGGCGAATTTATTCAGCGCATAAAAAATTTACGTCAGGAATACTAGAATGACCATGCTCACAAGTAAGGAAGACCGTTTTAAGAAAGAAATCGGCGAAAAGGAAAAGCAGAAGCTAAAGGCCCTCAATCAAAATAAAAGAAGTGTTTGGGCAGGCCTCGGAACGTTCGGGATGGTCGGTTGGTCGGTAGCGGTGCCGACCGTTTTGGGAACGATTTTAGGAATTTGGGTGGATGAAAATCATCCTCAATCAATTTCCTTTACCTTGGCCTTTTTGGTAGCAGGCCTATTTCTAGGCTGCCTCATTGCATGGCAATGGGTAGCCAAGGAGAATAAATCGATGCATCAACATAAAAAGGAAAAAAATGAATGACCTTGCCTATAAGTTTTTGGTACTTATCACCGGTTTGGCTTTAGGGACCATTTTTTTTGGTGGGCTTTGGCTTACCGTGAAAAAAGCATTGTTGTCCAAAAAGCCCGCACTATGGTTTTTGGGAAGTCTAGTGGTAAGGACAGGCTTAACCATAGTGGGTTTTTATTATATAGCAACGGGCAACTGGATCAATATGCTTATTTGTCTGGTGGGGTTTGTAATTGCCCGTTTTTTAGTCCTGAGTTTTACCAAAATAAAGGATGATAAAAAATTAAAAATCCAAAAGGATAGCTGATATGGAACTCAGTCCGGATGAAACTATTTTTTGGGAACATGGATTTATAACCATCAATCTTACCTTGGTCACAACTTGGGTATTGATGGCTATACTGGTATTTGTATCCCTATTAATTACAAGACGGCTCAAAACCGATATTCAAATTTCACGCTGGCAAAGTATCCTCGAGATGCTGGTAACCGGCATGAACCAACAAATTAAGGAAATAGGTCTTGATAAACCTGAAAAATTTATAGGGTTTATAGGAACGATGTTTCTTTTTATCGCCTTTGCCAATCTTTGTATCATTTTCCCGGGCTATGTGCCGCCTACCAGTTCGTTATCTACAACAGCGGCATTGGCTATAAGTGTTTTTTTGGCCGTACCCTTATTCGGGATAGCGGAAAGGGGTATTTGGGGATATTTAAAAACGTATGTGCAGCCCACTTTCATCATGTTACCCTTTAACATAATAAGTGAGCTTTCCAGAACCTTGGCGCTAGCGGTGCGATTGTTTGGCAACATCATGAGCGGTGGGCTGATCGTAACCATATTATTAAGTATCGCCCCGTTGTTATTTCCGGTAATGATGACCGTGCTGGGTCTGATTACCGGTATCATACAAGCCTATATTTTCAGCATTTTGGCAACGGTGTATATCGCCGCCGCAACACAGGAATCGGAGACAAAAAAAATCAAACAATAAATATAAAGCACTATGGATAGTTCAACTTTAATTGCAATGGTCTCTATTATAACAGCCGGGGTAACCACCGGAATCGGATGTATGATACCCGCCTTGGGACAAGGGAAATCTATATCGACCGCCCTAAGTTCAATGGCACAACAACCGGATGCCGAGCAGACCATAACCCGTACGTTGTTCGTGGGATTGGCCATGTTGGAATCGCTTGCGATATACTGTTTCGTAATATCGATGATCCTCATTTTTGCCAATCCTTTCTGGAACCATTTTATTGCTTAACAATAGGTAAAATGAAAATCAATTGGTTTACCCTAATAGCACAAATTATCAACTTTCTCGTTTTAATGTGGCTGCTGAAACGGTACCTCTATAAGCCCATTCTGAAAGCCATAGACGAACGTGAAAATAAAATTGTAGCACAACTTGAGGATGCCGAAGTTAAAAAGGCCGAGGCCGGAAAGGAGCGTGATGAATTTAATAAGAAGAATGAAGTTTTTGATCAAGAGAGGGAAGCACTCATGCAAAAAGCGATCGCAGAAAGTAATCTAGAAGCCCAGAAACTGAAGGAAAATGCAAGGAAGGAAGCCAATGCGCTGAAGGTAAAACTGGAAAAGGGAGCTCGGAAAGATCAAGAAAATAGGAATCGGGAAATCACCGAAAGGATTCAACACGAAGTCCTCGATATGGCCAAAACGACCCTCGCCGAACTTTCTTCGGTTAGTTTGGAAGAACAGACCGTGTTGGCCTTCCTAAAGAAAATCAATACGCTAACGGTAACAGAAAAGGAAAAGTTTACTGCTACCTTAAAATCAGGCAATGGGCCCATTTTAATACAAAGCGCTTTTAAACTTTCCGGCAAACAACAAACTGCCGTACGCCAAGCTTTCACCAAACTGTTAGGCAAGGAAAGTCAATTTCAATTTAAAACCGTAGCTGAACTCATCAACGGTATCGAACTCTCGGCCAACGGTTATAAATTGTCCTGGAGTTTTTCGGCATACATAAAATCCCTAGAGAAAAGCATTATCGAAAGTGGGAAGGACAGCCTCAAAATAAAATCTGAATAAGCAACATATGCCCCAAAAGGATAACAAAGATGCCATAGAGCGAACCTTTTCCCAACTGGCCAAAAGCCGTGAAAAGCACAACTTCTCCCTTGTTCTTCGCGAAGTGGGAACGGTTATTAGCGTTTCGGCCGGTGTTGTCAAGGTTGCCGGCCTCCCCAGTGTAGGTTTTGAAGAATTGTTGAAGTTTCCAGGAGATTTGTTCGGTATTGCATTCAATATCGATGAACATGAGATAGGTGCTGTTCTCCTTGGCGAAGATTCTGAATTGAAGGTAGGTGATGAAGTAGAAGGCACAGGTCGGGTAATGGATGTTCCCGTCGGAAATGCATTGATAGGAAGGGTCATAGACCCTTTAGGCGCACCTTTGGATGGAAAAAACACCATATCCTCTCATCAACGCCTTCCCATTGAGCGTACGGCTACCGCCATTATGGATCGCGCCGGGGTTACCGTTCCGCTGCAATCGGGACTAAAGGTAATAGATGCCCTTGTTCCCATTGGTCGCGGACAGCGAGAGTTGATCTTGGGGGACCGTCAGACAGGTAAAACTGCCATTGCCATAGATACCATCATCAACCAAAAGAATAAAAACGTACTGTGTATTTATTGTGCCATAGGGCAACGCGCCTCCTCGGTGGCCAAAGTCATTGCCAGCCTTAAAGAAAAAGGAGCCATGGAATATACGACGGTTATAGTTACCGAAGGTAACAATTCCCCCGGATTACAATACATAGCACCATACGCCGCAACGAGCATCGCCGAATATTTTATGCAACAGGGTAGCGACGTACTCATTGTATATGATGATCTAACCCATCATGCCCGGGCCTATCGCGAACTATCCTTGCTTTTGAGAAGACCGCCGGGCAGAGAGGCTTTTCCAGGGGATATTTTCTATATCCATTCCAAATTATTGGAACGTTCTACCCATCTTAGTGATGAACTGGGGGGCGGTTCACTCACGGCTTTGCCCATAGTTGAGACGGAGGCACAGAATATATCGGCCTACATACCCACAAATCTCATATCCATCACCGATGGACAGATTTATCTCTCCCCTAAGCTATTTGAACTTGGAATTTTACCGGCCGTTGACGTGGGAAAATCGGTTTCGCGCGTTGGTGGAAAGGCACAATTGCCGGCCTATCATTCCATAACGGGAAATTTAAAACTGGCCTATTCCCAATTTGAGGAATTGGAAACCTTTGCCCGTTTCGGTTCACATTTGGATGAAAATACAAGAAAAATCATTGAACATGGTAAACGTATCAGGGCCTGCCTGAAACAAAAAGAACTCCAACCCATGTCAGCACCCGAACAAATCGTCGTCTTATTGACCCTTATGAACGGACTTTTCGATAACGTCGCCTTGGAGAAAATGCAAAACGCCGAAATGGAATTACTCAAAATTGTGGAAGAGCTTCCTGCCGATATGCTCAAACGCCTAAATTCGGCCGTAACATTGAACTCTTCGGATCGTGAAACCATTTTAGATCGGGCGAAAACCTTTCTAAGCTCTTTTCAGGAGATACTTGAACCGATACAGACCAAGAACTAATGCGTACCTTAGAAAGTTTAAACAGACAGAGGGTCGGTGCCGGGGAGTTAAATTCCATAGTACGCACCATGAAGGCCATGGCAGCCGCTAATATAGGGCAATATGAGGTAGCTGTGGGTTCTTTGGAGGGCTATTTTAGTTCGATAGCATTAGGTGTTGTGGCCTATTTTGATGATAAGAAAATAGGTGCTATCCACGAAAGCGAAAAATTAAGGAACAATAGCGAAAAGTCCATCTGTGCTATTGTCTTTGGCTCTGATCAGGGTTTTGTTGGCCAATTTAATGATTCCCTTACCGCTTTTGTATCCAGTTCACTTCCCAGCCTATCGGGAAAAAAGGAAATTTGGACGGTAGGGGAAAGGATACCGTTGTTATTATCGGATGTCGGTTTAGATGTCACCAAAAATTTTCCGCTACCGAATTCCATCCATATGATAACGAGATTGATTGGTTCCATCTTGATAGAGGTCGAAGAAAGTCATGCGAAGGGAAACCTGAATGAATTTTATATTTTCCACAACCATTCAACACCGCAGGCGGTATATGACCCAAAATACCAGAGATTACTGCCGCTGGATGAACAATGGGAGAGGGAAATTCTTAAACTGAAATGGCCCACCAATAAAATACCGCAGGTTATCGGAAATGCTGAGACCATTCTTAAGACCCTTATTTCGGAGTATCTGTTTGTAACCTTGTTCAAAGCCTGCACCGAATCATTGGCTAGCGAAAATTATAGCCGTTTAACGGCTATGCAACGCGCAGAAAAGAACATAGAGGAATTATTGGACGATCTGGGTCACGCCTACCACCGTTTGCGGCAAAGTTCTATTGACGAGGAACTCTTTGACGTCGTATCGGGGTATGAGGCACTGAAAGATGATAGTACAAGAAACCCTCCATAAGGTACTCTCTTTACTCTTGTATGTCAATTCCCTCAGATATATGACTCACTCATTTCGATAACCATTTACCGATATAGATACTCAAGATTACAGCCGTAATAAGTATAAAACCTCCAAACACGGAATGGCGTACAACATCGACCTGTTTTATTAGATTTTCCATTGCGTTATGGAAGAAAATTCCTAAACTTAGATAGACCGCAACATAGGACAGGGACCCGCAGAGATTTACCAAAAGGAATTTTTTATAATCCATTCTACTGAGCCCGGCAACTATAGGGCCAAAAAAACGCACTTTGGGGATAAAAGCAATGATGAACAGGGTACGCACCTGGTGTTTGTCTAATTTATCTTGGAACTTTTTCAATACTTGTCCCCGTTTCTTTTTTTGTAATCGTTGGATAAATTTATTACCCCTGTAGGCCAAAAGGAAGTACGAATTATCCACCACCATAAGTCCTAATAGCGCAGCCAGTCCTGCAAAAAAGGGATTGATGAAATCCGTATGGGTCAGATAGCCTACAGTAACCAGTATTAATTCCTCTGGAATCGGGGTTATCTGATCGATTAAAAAAAACCAGATAAATATTCCTAAATAGGAATAACGGGCAATATAATATGCAATATCCTGGGTTTCCATACGCCATCAAAAATGAAATTTTCGATAAAAAAATCTTTTTAATATTTCATTGGATATACCGTAAAGTACCACTACTCCCAATAGCATAAGCATTGATTTTAAAGGTAAAACGGCAAGTTCCAATACCGTTCCCAAGGGCGTAAATGGCAGGGTTATGGCTAAAACAAACATCCCCAAAGTAGTAAATAACAATAACTTACCCGGCTTACTCTTATAAAACACTTTTTTAGAACGCAATACCCAAAGTACTACAAACTCGGTAAGGATAGTGACCATGAACCAACCTGAGCGAAATTGTTCGGCTTGGCTCCTGGCTATGAAAATTAGAATGGCGAAGGTTATAAAATCAAAACAAGAACTCAACAGACCGAAATGTACCATGAATTTTTTGATGAATTTGAGGTTCCAACTTTTAGGTGTGGCTATCCAATCCTCATCCACGTTATCAGATGGAATGGTCATTGCGGGAAAATCGGAAATAAAATTTGTGGCCAAAATCTGTTTTGGAAGCATTGGTAAAAAAGGTAAAAACATGGAAACAACGGCCATACTTACGATATTGCCAAAGTTGGCACTGGTGGTCATAAAAATATACTTAAGGGTGTTGACAAAGGTTTTGCGACCCGTGAGGATTCCATTTATCAATACCTTGAGTTCTTTTTCCAGTAGAATAAAGTCTGCTGTATTTTTGGCCACATCCACCGCATTTTCAACTGAAATGCCAACATCGGCCGCCTGAATGGCAGATACATCGTTGATCCCGTCTCCAATATAGCCGACCACATTGCCCGACTTTGACAGCATGTTAACAATGCGTTCTTTATGACTTGGTTCGAGTTCTGCAAAAATATCGATGTCATTTACTTTTTTTATCAATGCATTATCATCCAATTTATTGAGTTCGGTACCGGTAAGTACCTTATGTTCACTGATCCCCAATTGTTTACCTACAAATAGGCTGACGTTCTTATTATCTCCTGTCAATATTTTGAGTTTGATCCCCAAGCGGTTCATCTGCCCAACGGATTCTACAACTCCCGCCTTAACGGGGTCGTCTAAAAATATCATTCCCAAAAATGTCATTCCGTTTTCCATGGAACGGTCAATATTATTCTCCTCAACAGTTTTATAAGCCAATGCGATGATACGGAGTCCTTTTTTGGTCGCTGCTTCGAATTGGGAGTTAATTTTTTTTCGCTGCAGGTCCAATGCTTCGATTTTTCCGTTGTGGTCAACATCCGTACAAACCTCCATGACCTGTTTAAACGTTCCTTTGGTAATCATAAGATTTTTGCCCTTCTCTTCGACAAGAATACTTAGGCGTTTTCGAGTAAAGTCAAACGGAATTTCATCCAACTTTTTGAAGGGTGCCAAATCAAATTTATATCCCAATTTTATAGCATCATCTATAGGATTTACGTACCCTGTTTGGTTCATGGCATTTATATAGGCCATTTCCATTATTTTTTCATTTTTAATCCCGTTTACGTCCAGATAGTCGCGTATATGTATTTCGCCAGAGGTTAAGGTTCCTGTTTTATCCGAACAGAAGATATTCATACTGCCGAAATTCTCGATGGATATCAACCGCTTTACAATAACTTTTTGCGAGGCCATATGCCGCGCACCATAGGCTAAGTTGATGCTTACAATGGCCGGTAATAAAAAGGGGGTAACACCAATGGCGAGTGTTAATGAAAACAACAGGGAATCTATAAAGGGTTTCTCAAAATAGACGTTTACTGCAAAAATAATTAGGGCAAGCGTTAGTGCTATTTCCATGAGCATATACCCAAACCTCCGCAATCCTCTTTCAAATTCCGTTTCTTGCTTATTTGATTTTATCTTTTCGGCGATTTGACCAAATGCTGTTTCCTTTCCAGTAAGCACGGCAATGGCCTTCGCAAAGCCGCTTGTTACGTGGGTGCCTTTGAACAGGGAATTGTTACGGTCTTTTAATATGGTCTCCGGAGACAGTTTCCCGACCTTTTTTTCTTCAGGATAGGGTTCTCCGGTCAACATCGCCTCATTTACAAACAGGTCGTTGGCTTCAAGTAACAAACAATCCGCAGGTACCACGTCTCCGGCCGAAAGAGAGACAATATCCCCAGGCACTACATTTTCCAATCCTATGGACTGTAAGGCGCCGTCCCGCAATACTTTGGTGGTGACTTTTACTATGGCCAATAATTCCTTTACAATATTTTGGGCACCCCTTTCTTGCCAAAAGCTCAAGACTCCACTTAAAATTATGATACAGAATATAATAATCGCATCTACATGTTCACCCAAAAAAAATGAAAGGGCATCTGCAAATAGAAGCAATGCCATAAACGGACTTTTGAACTGGTTAAACAGCAGGCGTAAGTCCGACACATGTGTATTTTCCACAAGCGTATTACCACCCCTTTTTCGCCATCGCGATTCCCCCTCTTCCGCAGAGAGCCCTTTGGTAATATTCAAGTGTAGTAGGGGTCTCCATTTCTTCAATCTACTTGCTCCAAAACCTTGTGGTGGAAAGATTCATTTTAGTGACCATTTGAAGCAGTTCTACGTTTCTTTACGCTTTCCCGTAATTTCAAGTATATTAATTCGAAAAACAATGGAGTTTTTACCTGAATATTCCTTACTTGAAAACTCATTGATGAACTCGACTTCCTTCCTTTCCTTGCTGTGGATTATACTTTTTACGCCCTCGGCAAACCGATGCAATTTTTGTTTGGCATCACTACCTTTAAGTTCTTCGAAGCTGCCATGGACAAGGGCAGATTCCCAATTATGAACGGATTGAATTTCATCGACCTGTAAGGACACGGAGGGGTTCTTGCGCATGGCGTCTATTTTATGGCCTTCCCCGGAATAACTCAGAATGGTGTTGTCTTGCGGATCAAAAAAATAAGTGATAGGAACTGCAAATGGTTTGTCTTGAGCAATGAAGGCCAAGCGGCCTACATAATTATGGCTTAGGATGCGTGTACTTTCGTTTAATTTTAAATTTGTCATGTTTCTGTACTTTAAATATTAGTATTCATTATTCTTTCCTTACATCTATTTTGACCTTTGGTCACAGAGCTCAACCCACTGGTTGCACTTAATCCTTATAACAGCATATAGAGCGATATACGGGTAATTCTATGCCTTCACTTTTTTCCCGTCACTTAAAATATTGAAGCGATACACTATCCATTAAACTTGTCATAATTGCGTTGAACTAAAACGGTTATTGTGGCTAAGTTTAATGTTGCCATCGTATTAGATTGTCTTCCAAGGGTATTGAAACGTTTTCATAATTCGGAATAATTCGTACCGTATAATCACTTGCGGGTCGGTTGGTTGTGACATGGGCATGGTACCTAAACAACTCCTCTTTTTGTTCCGTTTCGCAGCCCATATTTATAATCTCCGGCATCGCATTGTTTGAGCCATTTGCATAGAGTTGAATTAAAATAGTATTGGGATCAATGGCATTCAGGGTAAGGGATATGTTGTACTGGAAACCTCCCTCGACACAATCAATGGAGGCCTCCCCAAAACGTATTCCGTCCCATTTGTTTCTCAAATCATGTTTGGTACCCACTATACGCTTCGCCACATTACCTTCTTCCGCCGATCTTTTTAGATAGTTGGCCGAAGCGGGCAAGTAATACATCTCGGTATACTCCCGTACAGCACGGTTGGCAGAAAACTTTGGGGTCAATATTGCCATACTATGTCGCATTTTTTTTATCCACTGCTCGGGAATTCCCTCTTTATTGCGGTCATAAAATGCGGGCACGACCTCTTGTTCGAGTATTCGGTATAGCGCATCTGCTTCCACGGCATCCCAATTGGGATCATTACCATGTTCGTAGGTATCGCCCAAGGCCCAACCCACCTCTGGAATGTAAGCTTCGGCCCACCATCCATCCAATTCGGACAAATTAATCCCACCGTTTACCAGCACTTTCATGCCGCTAGTGCCACAAGCTTCCCAAGGGCGCCGTGGCGTGTTGACCCATACATCTGCCCCTTGTACCAGATGTTCCGTTAACAGCATGTCATAATCGCTTAAAAAGATTACGTGACGGTATAAATTATGCTGCTCAATGAATTGCACCCATTGCCGTATCAATGCTTTTCCCGATTCATCGAATGGAGGTGATTTTCCGGCAATGACCAATTGTACGGGCCGTTCAGGATTGGTCAATATCCGAATAAACCGCTCCGCATCATGCAACAAGAGATTTGGCCTTTTATAGGGCACAAAACGTCTGGCAAAACCTAGTGTCAATGTATTTGGGTCAAGGATGTTGGTTGCCAAATCAACAATTTCGGGCCGCACTAAAGCATCCCTCAGCTGTTTTGCAAATCTTTGCCGCGCATAATCGACTAATTTGGTCCTGGATGCCTGGCGGAGTTGCCACAGCTCATCATCGGTAACCCTGGAAATATCTTCTTCGAGGCTTTCAAGATCACCCCGCCATCGGTCTTTCCCACAGGCCTCCGTCCAGATTTTATCCGCAAATTCCGAGTCCCAGCTCGGCATATGCACCCCGTTGGTTACCGACCCCACTGGTACCTCATAGGTGGGCCAGCGAGGGAACAGATTTTGGAAAAGTTGGCGGCTTACCTCTCCATGTAAACGGCTTACCCCGTTCACGGCACCACTTCCACGTATGGCAAGATAAGCCATATTGAACCTTTCCGACGAATTATTGGCATCCTCCCTTCCCAAGGCTAGCAAGTCATTAAAATCAATACCCAGATCATTTTTGGCATAAGCACCAAAAAATTGCCACATCAATGAAGGGTCGAAGTGATCGAAGCCCGCCCCAACAGCGGTGTGGGTCGTAAATATATTGCCTGCCCTGGTAACGGCCAGTGCTTCCTCAAAAGAGGTTCCCGATTCCCTCATAAAATTACGGGTGCGCTCCAATATGAGAAATGCGGAATGCCCTTCGTTCATATGGAAAACTTCCGGTTCTATGTGCAGGGTCTGGAGTAATTTATATCCCCCAAATCCCAAGATAATTTCCTGTTGGATCCGAAGATCGGATCCGCCGCCATACGTTTCACTGGTTAGGCCTCTATGAATAGGGTTGTTGGCAGGATCGTTACTGTCCATCAGGTAAAGTCTAACACGACCTACTTGTACCTGCCATGTGCGAAGCCAAACCGAGTGCCCTGCCAGGTCTATTTCCAACCGTAGCCATTCACCATTGGGAAGACGCAAAGGGCTTATGGGCAGTTGCCCGGGATCGTTGTAGGGAAAAAGTGCCTGTTGTGTTCCATACCGGTCTATGACCTGCCTAAAATATCCTTGCTGATATAGCAAGCCCACTGCAACGACCGGTACTCCTAGATCACTGGCCGATTTTAACTGGTCGCCCGCCACATTGCCCAATCCCCCGACATAAATAGGCAGGGCCTCGCTGAGCATGAACTCCATACTGAAATAGGCAATGCAGCTTAGCGGAGCATTCGGATGGGCCTTTTGAAACCAGGCAGGCTCCGAAATGGATTTTTCCTTTAACTTGATCATTTCATCCATTTCTTTTCGGAAAGTAGGGTCCGCCAGTTGTTTTTCCAATTGGTCCCGGGATACGTTCTGCAAAACTACCCACGGGTTATGGGTTTCCATCCAAAGGTCAGGGTCCAGCTGATACCAGATTTCATCTACGGCATGGTTCCATGACCATCGCAGGTCAAGCGCAAGGTCTGCCAGCGTATCGACACCTTCAATGTCCGTCGGCAAAAAACCGTATACTTGATTGTTGATAAGTGAAGTTTTCATTGGTGTTGTTTTACTTATTCATCCCTATACCTTTCTGGAATGCCTTATTCTAGACCTAATTTCGTTTTGACTACCAGTTTAAACTGCAGATCTTGCGAGTACCTTCATGTTTAAGAAAGGTAGCTATGTCACATCACCAGAAAAATCGGTAGGAACAAGATTTTTTTATGACCTATTATGTTGTTTTTGCCGAGGTTTGTGGCAGTGCCAAAAAGGGAATCTTGGTATGATAACCTATGGAATCTATATTCGGCTTTACCAACAGCCGATCAAAGAATGAATGCTTTCGGTTCATCATGGCCAGGAGACTGGTATCGTTTTGTTCTATATATTCGTGAATGGCATTTGGCATCAACTGGCCATGGACCTGTTCGAATGTCGGCTGAAGCACCTTGAAAATGGTCTCCAAAGATTTTTTGTTCGCCTTTTGGCTTTCGGTCAGGCCATTATCGTCATTAACGTTCACTACTTTTAATCGGGCCTTGTGCATCTGTGTTATATATATGAGTATCTGTAACTCGTCTTTAGTAAAGGGCATAGCATAATCGGAGGGAAACAAAATGGATTTTATCTCCTTAAAAGCATATGCCTGAGGAATGACTAAAACTGGTATCCGTGACTTTCTGAGCACCTGTACGGTATGGGTTCCCAAGAAAATTTCCTTGGCTCCCGTAGCGCCTTGTGTGCCCATGACTATCAAATCAAAATCACGTTCGGAAAGCTCCATAATTTCATTCGCCAAAGTGTTAAATGCGGATTGTGTTTTGAACCGATGGTTGGGGTTCTTGAATTTCACTTCGATATCTACCAAAGTCTTGTCCAATCCCGCCTGTGCAACTTCAACCCCAATATCAGGTAAGGCGCTATAGGTCGGGCCGCCCATCATATAATCGGCGCGATAAAAGGTCGGGGTATAGGTATGCAATATGTGAAACTGACATTTTTCATCCTTAAGGAAATCGAGTGAATACACAATGGCGTTCCAAGCGTTGTCGGAGAAGTCGGTAGGCAACAATATTTTTTTCATCTTTCAGAGTTTAATAGTTATCGGGGGAGGTTTTGCATCAGAAGAAAAGGAAGTTTTGAATGCAGACGGATTTCGTTGACCCTAGTGCGATACAACATTTTCTCCAACGAATGGCGCGAGTTGACCATGACCGATGTCCCATTGTTTTTTTCGAAGGGTGCGTACACTTCATCGGCCAAGGCATGCAAAAAATAGAAATTGGTACGTTCACATTTGTAGAGGTCCAACGCATCATTGATGGCGTGCATGGCCTTGGCAGAGAAATCGGTAGGATCAGTATGTTTTCTATATTGTTTCATGATGATGTCTCAAAAATATCTCGCAGAACACTAGCAAACTATGATATATATCATTCTATAAAACTCTGGCAATGGTTCTAATCCCTGAACGAGCCGTATAGAAACTTACTTCGTCGACCGCAGGGTCCAAAAATTGTTCCTGCAGAAAACTGTAGCCCTTGAAGACCATTATGAAGTCGGCTATCGAGCTTACGGCAAAATCAAGAATGGCATTTATCTAATTTTAGGGTCTAGAATATGATAACTGAGAGGTTGAGTATCGAATGGGGCAGGCATTACAGCAGGTTTTTGGATTTGTTCCTCGCCCGTCAGCGATTTGTCCGATTTCGTAGCATACCGTACGCGGATATGGGCAGTTTTTGACAGCACTTCGCCATAGATGCCCCTCACCCAAACTCGTCCCGGGCCCCCATCAAAAATTTAAATCCTTGAAACGGCAAATGCCATTGCCACTCCTTTGTCGGAAAGATCAAGGCAGAACTAATAATTCTTGCTAAGTAGAAACTACTTTTTAAAGGGGGTTGATTTACAGCTTGAAAGTGAGTACCGGTAAACGGGCATGGTTGGCCACATCTTCCCCGAAACTTCCTATAAAGAGATGTGACAATCCCCTCCTCCCATGGGTCGGAATGGCCAGCACATCCATTTGTTCCTTGTGGCAGTAGTTAAAGAGGCCACGTTCTAAACTATAATCATTATATACCTCAACCTCCACTTTCGATTCACCGGCCTTGAGCATGAAGTTTGAAATTCGTTCCTCGGTCTCCGAGGTACTCAAAAAGTCGTCATAAGGGGTATTGATATAAATAGGCGTAAGCTTGGCCGAGAAGTTTTCGGCGAAAGCAGTCGCATTCTTATACGCCGAAACGGAATCATCTGCAAAACTACAAGCAAATAAAATGTTCTTTATCTTAAAGTCAGGGGCTGGGTCTTTGATGACCAGTACAGGTACATCCGAAGTGCGCACCACTTTTTCAGTATTCGATCCGACAAAAAATTCGTTGAGTCCGCTGGCGCCATGGGATCCCATTATGATCAAATCGATATGCCGTTCCCTTGACACATTGTTCAACTCACTGAAAATTTTATAATTCTGCACAATTTCATGTATTTTAATGCCTTTTAAATAAGGTTTGTCCAGAAACGTCTTGAATCGTTTTTTAGCGAGACCCATGTAGTATTTTGCCTCTTCAAACTCCTGTGCTTCGTCTTTGGTAAGCACTGCCTCCGAAAGACCTAGCATATGTAGCACGGTAATGTCGGCTTTTTGTTGTTTGGCAATCTTTGAGGCTACTTCCAGTGCGTAGGCCGATGGTTCGGAAAAGTCTACAGGGACCAATATATTTTTCATTTCTAATTTTTTTTGCGGTTTTCAATTTTTGTTTTACGCTTTCTATGTTGTCGTGCACAATCGCCCAACGTTTTGGATGCGGCTTTTTCAAAATTGTTTTCATTTGAAGGGGCCAACCATCCGGAGCCAGGGGCACTTGACTTTATTTTACGGATTTTATCGTTTACCTCGCTACTGTTTCCCCATTTGAAGGAAACATCGACCATTATAAGAAACCGATACCTCCAGACTAGGTTTTTGGGCAGGAATGTCGTTAAGGTTTGCGCTCTTGCATAGCTGGATATACTTAATATTGTATGGTCATATTTCAGCGCTTTTGATTTGAATCAAAATTAAAAAGGGACTTTGAATCCCAAAATGACCTAAGTCATTTTATACGGAGGTATAAATCCGCAATTTTACCAAGAACTAAAAATTGAAATTGTGGCAATTAATTTTAACCAATACGCAACGGAAGAAAACCCCATTTTAAAGGAATATACCAAGAAAATGAACTTAGGCAAGGATACGGACAAGGCAGGCAGGATTTTTACCGCCATAATGCACGCGTTGCGCGATATCATTCCGCCGGAAGAATCGTTACAGTTTATCGCACAATTACCTATGTTCTGGAAAGCGGTCTATGTTGCGCCTATCATTTACCCCGACCACGGCGGTAATGGCTACGGCATCAAAACCTTTTTCTAATAGTTGTTCTTTTAAGGAATCGATTTCTTCCTCGTTTTTTCGCGAATCGGTAAATGATTTTTCAAGCACGGTACTACTTTCGATAGCATTAATATCCCTTTTGGCAAGTTCGTTTTTCATGTTCTCCTCAAAAATCTTACGTGCCGTCAGGTTATTGGTCATACCTATGTATCTAAAGTTTCTCTGGTTGAAACCTTATGATTTCCTTGTTTTTCCAGCTATCCACGAAACGAGTCGAATAACAAGAGGCCAATAGTACTGCACTTAGTATAACAAGTAACTTTTTCACTGTCCTTATTTTTTGAAATTATATGTAAGTCTAGTATGCCGACTGTTATGCTGCAATGATTTTTGTCAGTTCTGTTTTTTTATCCTTTCGATAAAAAAATACCGGTTACATGACCAAGGTCATTTTTAAATAGGTAAAGGGTGGATACTTTAGCGTAAACTCAAAAATGAAACCTTATGAAACATTCTATGATAGCAATAATGATACTGCTGGTTGCGCCATTAGTAGTGTTTGCACAAGACGACCTTAAAGGAATCGATGAAATCTCACCTTTTAATGAAGGACTCGCAGCACTACGAAAAGGTGATAAATGGGGTTTTATCAACGAAGAGGGTACCTTGGTCATCGATTTTAGAAACGATATGTATTGGAACAAGGATGCCGATACTTCCAGGTCCGATGTTTTGGGAATACGATATCCCATGTTCAAGGAAGGAAGATGTCTGATTACCAAAATGGCGGAAGATGGTGTTCCCCTTTACGGTTTTATCGACAAAAAGGGAAAAACCGTAGTTGAACCACAATTTCTCAATGTATATCCTTTTAAGGACGGCTATACCACGGGAGTCCTTTTTGAGAAAACCCTAAAAGGCGAAAACGAGTTCAAGTTAAAAATTTATGAATTCAAGTTTTTCGATGTCTTGCTAAATGCATCCGGAGAAATAGAGGAATATTTTGAAAGGAGGCAAAACATACAGATGACCAAAAGAAGATATCAATTGCCCTTCATCGGTGCAAAGCGATTGGCCGATGGACTGGTCGCGGTGAACGTTAAGGATAAAGGTTGGGAGATTCGAAAAATTAACTTGGAAAACTAGGAGATTTCAGTCTTGGCGGGCTTTATAATAAAACATTTAACGATAGAAGGATTAAATGATAAAGTGGCCCTAATTACGGGAATCTATATCCTTTTTGGAGTTGGGTTAAATTATGGCACACTGATAAAAATCATTCCCCAACAATGTCAAAATTCGGAGCTTGCACCAGAAAATTTCACAACATGAAAAAAAGCATAATTCTCGTGGTAGCCGCCCTATTATCTTTAAACTGTAACCATACACCAAAAACTAGGATTGTACCCCTAAATGATAATGCGGTTACTGAGGAAATCCAGCCCCAAAAAACCCATCCCGGAAAATTGGTCATGGAGCAAGAATGTTACATCTGCCATAATCCCAAAGATTCGCAAGAAAGCATGATCGCGCCTCCTATGATAGCTGTTAAAAGTTACTACATCGGAGAGAACACCACCAAGGAGCAGTTTACTGAAGACCTGATCAAATGGGTTAACGACCCCGAACAGGAAAGCAAAATGCCCGATGCCATATTTGAATTTGGTAGCATGCCATACATACCCTACCCTGATGATGCCATTGCCCAGATTGCGGAGTACATTTATGATTATGATATTCAAAGGCCGGACTGGTACGATGAGGCCTTAAGAGAGGGAGATGGGAAAGGCATCATGCTAAACAGGAGTATTATATCCAAAGAAATACAAAAGAAAAATGCAGACATTGGGATGGCGCACGCCATGGCAGCCAAAACAGCTTTGGGAAAAAAGCTTATGAAAGCCATCAGTGAAGAAGGAACTATTGGCGCAATCGAATTCTGTAATACAAAGGCATTGGCGTTAACCGATAGTATATCCGTCATGAACAACGCCATTATAAAAAGGATATCGGACAAACCTAGGAACCCGATGAATACCGCCAATGAGGAGGAATTGGGTTACATAACCTATTTCAAAAAACTGATCGCTTCGGGGAAGGAGCCAAAGCCTATCGTAAAAAGAGAAAATGGCGAGGTCGATTTTTATTATCCGATTACCACGAATACCATGTGCCTGCAATGCCATGGTAAGCCCAATGCCCAGGTTTTACCGGAAACTTTGTCCACTTTAAAATCCTTATACCCAAATGATAAGGCCATTGGCTACGGAGAGAACGAAGTCCGTGGTCTATGGAGTATCAATTTCGATACGGATAACTAACATTAAAGATGTAATCCGCCCTGAAATGAGACCACTACTCATTTAGGTCCTTCATTTAATACGGTTATTTTTCAGCTTGGTAACCTAGGATACTGTACGGGTTTTGAATGGACTATAGCTTTATAGTATGTGAATCCTTAAAAATTAGAAATCATGAAAGTAGAACAAATTTATACAGGCTGTTTGGCACAAGGCGCCTACTATATTGAGAGCAATGGGGAGGCCGCCATTATAGACCCCTTACGCGAAGTTGAACCCTATATCGAAATGGCGAAAGAACGGAATGCAGAAATTAAATATGTCTTTGAGACCCATTTTCATGCGGATTTCGTTTCAGGTCATATCGATTTGGCAAAAAAAACGGGTGCCGATATCGTATATGGGCCGACCAGTATGAAAACCACCTACAATATCATTGTCGGCAAGGATGGGCAGGAATTCAAATTGGGAAATGTCATAATACGTTTGATACATACACCTGGCCATACGATGGAAAGTAGTTGCTATTTGTTGATCGATGAAAATGGTAAGGAAACTTCGCTGTTCACCGGCGATACACTTTTTATCGGTGATGTGGGCCGACCCGACCTTGCCCAAAAGGTAATCGCGGAACTTACCCAAGAAAAGTTGGCAGGGCACCTTTTCGACTCGCTTCGCAACAAGATTATGCCGCTGTCCGATGATATCGTGGTATTTCCGGGACATGGGGCCGGAAGTGCCTGCGGTAAGATGATGAGCGATGAAACAACCGATACTTTGGGACATCAAAAAAAGACCAATTATGCCTTGCAGCCAGACATGACCAAGGAAGATTTTGTAGATGCCATCCTAACGGGATTGACTCCACCCCCAGGCTATTTTCCACAGAATGTATTGGCGAACATACAAGGCTATGAGAGCATAGATGAGGTCGTTAAAAAAGGGACTACTGCTTTAGACGTCAATGCTTTTGAAGCTGCTATGGAAACGCAATGCCCTATCGTCATAGATACGCGCGAAGCCGAAACATTTGCTAAAGGTTTTATTCCAGATTCCTATAATATCGGCATCAACGGCAGTTTCGCCAATTGGGTTGGTACCACAATCGTCGATATCAAAACGCCGCTGCTTATCGTGGCCGATAAAGATAGGGAGAAAGAAGTGGCCACCCGGTTGGCCCGTATCGGATTTGATAATACCTTGGGGTATTTAAAAGGCGGATTTGCTTCTTGGAAAAAAGCCGGAAAGGAAATCGAGACGATTGAATCCATTGAAGTCAAAGAACTGGCCCATAAAATTATTGATGAGGATCTACAAATTTTAGATGTCCGTCGTGCGAGCGAATTCAATAGTGAACATATAGAGAATGCCGTCAATGCACCTTTGGATTATTTACAGGACAGTATGACCAAGGTCGATAAAAACAAGACTTATTATGTGCATTGCCGAAGCGGATACCGCTCCATGGTATTTATATCGGTTCTCAAATCGATGGGCTACGAAAACCTTATTGACATCAAAGGAGGTATGAACGCCATGAAGCAACTGGGCAAATTCAATCTTTCCAAGTATCGGGAGCCTACCACGATGCTTTAATCCTAAGGTGAACAAAAATGAAAACTAGATATCAAATACTTATCATCGGTGGAGGCACCGCAGGTCTTATGACAGCGAGTAGCCTCCTACGTAAAAACCCGGAACTTCAGGTAGGTATCATAGAACCATCAGAAGACCATTGGTACCAGCCTGCTTGGACATTGGTCGGCGCGGGCACCTATGATTACGAAAAGACCAAAAGACCTATGAAATCAGTTATTCCACGGAATGCTGATTGGATAAAGGATAAGGCTCTTTCTATTGACCCGGAAAATAATTCCGTTACCTTAAAAAGCGATCGAAAACTGACCTATGAGTATTTGATAGTCGCTCCCGGCCTAAAATTAGATACTGGCCTTGTGGAGGGTTTGCCCGAGGCCATAGATAAAGGAGTAGTCTGTAGCAATTATACAAACCCCAACCATACCTGGAAGGTCATCAACAACTTCAAGGGCGGCACGGCCTTGTTCACTCAACCTCCCAAACCTTATAAATGTGGCGGTGCGCCCCAAAAAATCATGTATCTGGCCGATGACCATTTTAAACGGGCCGGGATCAAGAAAATGACCAAAGTCGTCTATGCTACTTCCGGAAATGCCATTTTTTCGGTCCCTGAAATTGCAGAAACTTTGATGAAGGTTGTCGATAGAAAAGGCATCAACATAAAATTCAGTTGGGAACTTAAGAAAATCGAAAGCGATAAAAAAATCGCTTGGTTTCAGGTAAGTCCTGATAGTGAAGAACATAACCCGGCAGTTTTGGATACGTTCAAGGAAAAGGGATTGGTCGGCATCAAGTATGATATGTTGCATTTGGTGCCGCCCAATACGGCTCCCGATTTCATTAAAAATTCTCCTTTGGCAGATAAGTCCGGATGGATGGACGTTGACCCTTACAGCCTACGGCACACCCAATATTACAATATTTTTGGTTTGGGCGATGTCGCCAATGTACCGACTTCAAAGACCGGTGCGGCAATCCGTAAACAGGCCCCAGTTGTAGTTGAGAACATTCTGAATATGATTCGGATAAACAAATTGAGCAATAAAAAGTACGATGGCTATTCCTCCTGTCCGTTTGTGACAGGCTATGGAAAAATGGTGTTGGCCGAGTTCGACTATACCAAAAAGTTCACACCCGATCCCAAACTAAAACGCATGCTCATTAAAGATTCTTCGAAAGAGCATTGGCGATTGTGGATACTTAAAAAGTACATTCTTCCCTATTTGTACTGGCACAAGATGTTGAAAGGGAAAGAGGTATAGTTCCGAAGTATTCCTATGGGAGTGAGGTTTTAACATTTTGAAAAAATTTCTTAATCCTTCAAGAAGTATTTAACCTCAAGTATGTCTTTATGAAACTAAAGTTACTGTAGAGGCCAAGGTAAGGAAATATCTTTTCGGGAAAGGGCCGACTCCTGTTGGCCTGTCAATTCTTGAATGTTGATAGAGGGAGAGGGAGGCCACCAAAACGATGGTAGTAGCTAAAAAGATGCCATCACCGCCATTTTCGCTTATAACTTAAATGCTGGAAGCTACTACTGATAGAATAACCAGTGCTAGGGATAAAGTTATCCAGATTTAAAGGGATAGAAATTTAGCCGGACTGACCTAAATCATTTTCTCCTAAGGTAGTTGGATGTACTTTTGGTGTAAGAAAAAGTTTAACCCTTAAAAACGTACTATTATGTCACTAGTAAAATTTAAAAGAAGACCCTTTGGAAACCTGATTACCCAAGATTTTTTCGATATGGACGACGATTTTTTCGACAATAGTGGTTGGGTCAGAAAAATGATGCCCGATAATTTCTGGAACGGAAAGAGATCGGAGCCCGCACTGAACATCAAGGAAACCGATGAAAACTTCGAGATCGAGTTGGCCGCCCCAGGCTTTGCCAAAAAGGATTTTGAAGTAACCATAGAAGACGGTTGCTTGAACATCAAAGCGGAAAAATCAACCTCTGACGAACAAAAACAGGATAAAAACACCCGCATGGAATTCAGTTACAATGCCTTCGAACGTTCATTGCAACTGCCCGAAAGTATTAAACAAGAGGCTATAAAGGCCAAATATAATGACGGAATTTTAAGCTTTAATCTTGCGAAAAAGGAGGAAGCAAAGAAACTGCCACCTAAAAAGGTACAGATTGCTTAAGGTACTGAAAAGCCAGCCTTTCTTTTTCTGCAATACCCTCCTGCCAAAACCTGGTTGCGTCCACATAAAATAGGTTTGGTTCGAGGGTTATCTATGTATCGTCATAACGCATATTTTCTTTCACACTATTATGATGCCCTAAATCCGTATGACCATGGTCCAAGCGCCATTCTCCCTTGAGTCGGCAGATGTTGCCTTACAATTGAACAGCAATATTGATAGCGGATTGACCGTATCCCGCGCAAAAGAATATCGTTAAAACGTATGGGGAGAACCAAGTGCCCGAGCATCGGCCCAAAAAAAGGATACGCATTCTTCTTGATCAATTGATCGATCCGATTGTTTACATCTTAATAGCAGCGGCTTTATTGGCCTTTCTTTTTCGTGACTGGCTGGAGGGCATCGCTATAATTGTTGTAATACTGATCTCAGTAGCTATAGGTTTTTTTATGGAATTGCAGGCCGTTCGGTCGTTGGAAGCCTTGCGCAAAATGGGTCAGGCAATGACTACGGTAATCAGGTCGGACCAGATCAGAAAGATAAGGGCATCGGAATTGGTGCCAGGAGACATTATGACGATGGAAGGCGGCGATGTCATCTCCGCCGACGCGCGATTGGTGGCGGTCGACAATTTAACGGTGAAGGAGTCGGAGTTGACGGGTGAAAGTGTCTCGATTCCTAAAAACACCAAAATACTATCCGCCGACCTCCCGATTACACGCCAATCCAACATGGTTTTCAAGGGTACCATGGTCATGACCGGATTCGGAAGGGCTATCGTTACCGCTACAGGAAAACATACCCAGTTGGGACACATACAGCAAATGGGTATTGATGCCCAAAAGCAGGCGACCCCTTTAGAAAAAAAACTAAATCATCTCAGTAAATGGCTCATTGGGCTTACCTTGATTCTTGCCCTTATCATCGTCATCTCGGGCTACCTAAATGGTAAAGATTTGGTTCTGATGATAGAAACGGCCGTGGCCTTGGCCGTGGCGGCAATACCCGAGGGTCTTCCTATAGTTGCTACCATTGCACTGGCAAGGGGTATGCTTCGACTTTCGAAAAGACAGGTTATTATTAAAAAAATGGAAGCCGTGGAAACCCTCGGGGCCACCGACATTATTTGTACCGATAAGACGGGAACATTGACCGAAGATAAAATGGAAGTGCATACTTTGGTATTCGAGGACGGTTCCCTCGCCGATATCCCACATAAGAATAGGGGCGAATTCGAGGAGTTAATAAATACCTTAGCGTTCGATAGGATGATGATGGCCAGTATGTTGTGTAATAATGTAAAGTCTATTTCCTTGGAAGGGTATGGAGATTCCATGGAAGTCGCTTTGCTAAATTTTGCCAGCCGTATAGGATATTCCCCAGAAGACATTCGAAAAAAATTTCCCGAAATATTAGAACTGCCTTTTGATGCCGAACGGAAACTTATGGCGACCGCGCATCTCTCCGAAGATGGTTTTCAAGTCTTTGCAAAAGGGGCCTTTGAAAGTCTGGTGGTCCATTGCGAAACACTTTTGAAAGACGACAAAAAGATACCCTTTAAAAATAAAGAAAAATGGTTCGAGCAAGTACATGAATTGGCGTCCCAAGGTCTCCGTACCCTGGCATTCGCCCATAAATCAACAGAGAACCAACCTAATCTAGATACCCTTTTGAAAGACCTGACCTTCGTGGGCATTATGGGTTGCATTGATCCGGCAAGAAACGATGTCCGGGAAACCATAGATATCTACAAAAAAGCAGGTATCAAGGTGGTCATGGTTACCGGAGACCATCCCGGGACTTCACAAAAAATTGCCGAAGAAATCGGATTATTATCGTTGTCCGCGGATAGGAGTAGAGTCCTAAGGGGCCAAAATCTGGAAAGTATAGAAGAAACGGATGGAATTGCAACGGAACAATTACTCAACGCCGTTGTTTTTGCTAGAACGACCCCGGAACAGAAGCTGAGGCTGATACAATTATATCAAAAACACAATCATGTGGTCGGTATGATCGGTGACGGAATCAATGATGTCCCCGCTTTAAGAAAGGCGGACATTGGAATCGCTATGGGCATTAGGGGAACAGGTGCGGCCCGAGAGGCGGCCGATGTCATTCTTAAGAACGACAAGTTTACGGCTATAGAGTTGGCCATACATCAGGGCAGGGTGGTCTTTCGGAATATTCGGCAATTTGTGGTGTATTTATTATCCTGTAATTTGGCAGAGATACTCTCAGTGGGAATTGCGGCGCAGCTGAATTTACCCTCACCATTATTACCCCTACAGATCCTATTCTTAAACCTGGTTACGGATACATTTCCGGCCTTGGCCTTGGGGCTTGGAAAAGGTCAAAAGGATATTATGGAACTACCCCCCAGAAATTCCAAAGAGCCTATCATGAGACGAAGAGACTGGCATGCCACCGTGCTATACGGTTTGACTATCTCGATGGCAGTCATTGGTGTAGTAGTGTATGCGGATACTGTTTTGCACCTAGATTCGTTTGCGATAAACAATATGGCGTTCTACACCTTGGTATTGGCCCAGTTGTTGAATATTTTTAATATGCCGAAGCTTTCGAAATCGTTCCTAAAGAATGAAGTGACCATGAATGTTTGGGTTTGGGGCGCCTTGGTCTTGTCGCTGGCCATTACCTTCGGGGTTT
>CAVXSA010000003.1:0-90890 GCA_963764285.1 uncultured Flavobacteriaceae bacterium | reverse complement strand
GAACCTGGTCGACGATAAGACCGACGAAGGTTTTATAGCCCTTCAAGTACACGCCATCCCGGAGGAAAACGAGGCGGGTACCGAGATCATGTGGAAAAACATCAGGATATTGACCGATAGCCTGTCCAAATACAACAAATCCTCACCGATTCCACCCATCACCACAAAGAACCAACTGACCCAATCGGAAAAGGAAAACGGCTGGAAGTTGCTCTGGGACGGAAAAACGACCGATGGTTGGCGCGGTGCCAAATTGGACGAGTTTCCCGAAAAAGGCTGGAAAATCGAGGACGGGGTGTTGAGCGTCCTCCCATCGGGTGGGGAAGAATCCGCTGCCGGTGGCGATATAGTCACCAAAGACCTTTACGGTAATTTTGAGCTAGTGGCCGATTTCAAGCTGACCGAGGGTGCCAACAGCGGTATCAAGTATTTTGTCGATACGGACCTCAACAAAGGGCCCGGTTCATCCATCGGCCTCGAATATCAGATTTTAGACGATGAGCGCCACCCCGACGCCAAATTGGGAAAAAACGGCAACCGCACCGTTGCTTCTCTGTACGACCTCATTCCCGCCGATCCGGATAAACCCATCAACCCCATCGGGGAATGGAACACCGCCCGCATCATTTCCGACGGTAACCATGTGGAACACTGGCTAAACGGGGCAAAAGTGCTGGAATACGAGCGGAAAAGTCCCGAATACAGAGAACTAGTCTCCGAAAGCAAGTACGATAAATGGCCGAATTTCGGGGAATCCGACGAAGGCCACATCCTATTGCAGGACCATGGCAATCTGGTATCGTTTAAAAACATAAAGATTCGTGAGATTAACGAAGACGAAGACAAAAAATAGGCGGCCATTAGCGAAGCTTACGTATAGAAAAGACCCCGATTATCGGGGTCTTTATGTATGATAGATTCCAAAAAAATACCTAACGGTAAGAACCGTCGATATCTAATAAACCAAACTTTGGTAGCTTATAAAATTCCAATCAGATCTAAAATAAAAGCGATCGGGATGGCTACCAAAATAAATACCAAACAGGCGATCATAATTCTAAGAACACCGTTTAGAATCTTTACACCGGGGCTGAGATCCTGTTCCATGATAGTTAATATTGTTTTTCCTAAGATACGGAAAAATCAAATGCAACAGACCTTTATTAGCCTCTTATTTCGAGTAACAACCTCGTTTTTAGTGTGTTTTGTCGGTGTAAGGATGATTTAATCGTTAAGGGACTGTGTGGATATCCAACTTTTCAAATCTTCTTCTCACGAAACTGCCTGCTCAATTCCTCTAGGGACACGCCTTTGGTCTCCGGCATCAGAAAGCGTACGAACAAGAGTTGCAAGACCATCATAAAGGCAAAAAAAGCGAATACCGGCCCGGGACCAACCTGTGTAAACAGAACGGGTACCAAAGAAGGAATAATGGCCGCTAAAACCCAGTGCGTGGAACTGCCGAAGGCTTGCCCGGAACCCCGAAGGTGGTTGGGAAATACTTCGGAGATAAACACCCAGATAACCGCTCCCTGGCCGATGGCATGCGAGGCGATAAAAAGAAAAAGGAAGAGGGGCACCGCCATTCCCTGCCACTCCAAAATAAAGGCGGCCGCCACCAAAGATAAGGATATGATATAGCCTATCGATCCAATGTACATGAGTGTTCTTCGGCCCAAACGGTCGATGAGAAAGATACCGATAAACGTAAAGACGATATTGGTTATCCCTATACCGATACTGCTCAAAAGGGCGGTACTTTCCCCGAGTCCCGCTGCCTCAAATATCCGAGGTGCATAGTATAAAAAAGCGTTGATACCTGAAAACTGGTTGAAAAAAGCGATTAAAAACGCCAACATCAGCGGGTACCGGTATTTTTTCATGAAGATATTCTCCGAGGCACTGTATCTCGTCCATGCCCTCGTCCATATCCGCCCTCAGCTTTTCGATCGTTAGTCCGGGGTTGATGGTAGCGAGAATGGATCGGGCCTCTTCCGTACGATTTTTTGTCAATAACCATCTCGGACTTTTCGGTACGGTGACTACGAACAAGGTATAAATGATGGCGGGAAAGGCCTCTACGCCGACCATCCACCGCCAGTCGTTGTCACCGATATTGCTCAGCAAGGCATTGGAAACAAAGGCCATCAAGATTCCGAAGACCAGCATAAACTGGTAGAAACCTACCAAACGTCCCCGATTCTTGGCCGGTGCTATTTCGGAAATATACGCGGGGGCCGCAACAGTAGAGGCCCCAACGCCCAATCCGCCGATGAACCTGGCCGCCGCAAAGGTAATGGGGTCATTGGCAAAAGCCGAACCGATGGCGGACACCGAATATAGCACCCCGATCCAGATCAAGGTGTTTTTCCTGCCGATCTTGCTGGTGGGTATTCCTCCGAATATAGCCCCTATTACGGTGCCCCAAAGGGCCATTCCGATAACGACCGTACCGTGAAAAGTATCCGAGGAATCCCATAAAAGCTGTAGTTTTTTCTCGGCCCCGGAAATTACTACGGTATCGAAACCGAATAAAAAACCCGCCAAGGCGGCAATCAAGGATATTCTAAGGATCTTGGAGTTCATAGGTCGGTGTATTGGTTCAGGGCAAGGTACGAATATATGCCATTATTTGGCTGCTTGCCCCTTTGTTTTTGGTGATGTATTCCGCATTTATCCCGCCCGTTTTCTTGCGGAATTCCGGATTGTCGAGCAGTTTTTTCATCAGCTCCCCGAACGACCACTGGTCCTTTACCGGCAGAATTCCTTTTTGGGCTACTAAATCCTCGGCCTCCTTAAAGCCTTGATAATGCGGACCGATGATGACCGGTACCCCGTACACCGCCGGTTCCAAGGTGTTGTGAAGTCCTGTGGCAAACCCGCCGCCCACAAAGGCGATATCGGCATAACTGTAGATCTTGGTCAGCAGACCTATGGTATCGACGATAAGCACATCGCAATCGCCGATGTCCTTTTCCCCGATATTCGAGTAGAGCACCTTTTTCTTGGTAATCGAGCCGGCAAGTCCGAGAATTTTATCCTTTTTAATGATATGCGGCACCAGAATATATTTTAGGTTCTTAGGAGCATGGTTGATGTAATCGATCAGAATGGCCTCATCTTCCGGCCAAGTGCTTCCGGCGACAAAACAGAGCCTATCCTTTTTAAAGGCCTGCATAAAATCGAGGTGGTTGTCCCTATCCAAAATTTCCGAAACCCTATCGAGACGCGTATCCCCACTGACAGAAATATTTAGTATTTGAATGGATTCCAGTAGCCTTTGAGATGCTTCGTCCTGTACAAAATAATGATCGAACTTGCGGAGGACCTTCCGCATAAATCCACCATATCCCTTAAAATATACCTGTTCCTTTTTAAAGATGGCGGAAATCAGGATAGCGGGGATTTTCCTTTTTTCCAGTTCCCGAAGGTAATTGGGCCAAATTTCGTACTTGACGAAAATAGCCAGTTCGGGCCGTACGGCATCCAAAAAACGGGACGCATTGTTTCTGGGTATCCATAGGAAGATAGCATACCACATCGGCCGCGGAAGTATGCTTTTTCACCTCATATCCCGACGGTGAAAAAAAGGTGACCAATAGCTTATGGGACGGATATTCCGACCGTAGCCTTTCTATGACCGGAAGCCCCTGTTCGAACTCCCCCAACGAGGCCACGTGTATCCAAATGATTTTATCCCCTTCGGAAATAGCGGTTTGAAGCAGTGGGAAGGATGCTTTTCTGCCGGTGACAAAGAGTTTGATCTTGGCATTAAAAAGCGTCAGTATTTTCAGGAAGGCCCACGAAATTTTGACGATCAGGTTGTAGAGTGTGTACACTGCCGATTGGTTTAGGCGGCTAAATTACACTTCTTTCCTACAAATCGTAATACTTGGTTTCGTATTTTTGTGGCATGAAGAAAATCCAGATGGTCGACCTGGGCGGCCAATATGAGGGGATTAAAGAACGCGTGAATTCCTCCATTGTGGAGATATTGGAAACCTCCGCCTTTATCAACGGTCCCCAAGTGCGCGACTTTCAACAGGAATTGGAAGCCTATCTCGATGTCAAGCACGTCATACCCTGCGCTAACGGTACCGATGCCCTGCAGATTGCCATGATGGGTCTGGGACTACAGCCCGGCGATGAGGTGATTACGGCGGATTTTACCTTTGCCGCTACGGTCGAGGTCATCGCCCTTTTACAGCTGACCCCCGTTTTGGTAGATGTGGAGCCGGACACCTTTAATATTGATATTAAAGCGGTCGAAAAAGCCATTACGCCCAAGACAAAGGCCATTGTTCCGGTACATCTATTCGGCCAATGTGCCGATATGGAGGCCCTGCTTGATCTGGCCAAAAAACACGATTTGTTTATCATTGAGGATAATGCCCAGGCCATTGGGGCTAACTATACTTTTAAGGATGGTCGCAAGCAAAAGGCGGGTACCATCGGCCATGTCGGGGCAACTTCCTTTTTTCCTTCCAAAAATCTGGGCGCCTATGGTGACGGGGGCGCTATTTTTACCCATGACGACGATTTGGCCCACAGGCTTCGCGGTATCGTCAACCACGGAATGTACGAACGTTACCACCACGATGTGGTCGGGGTGAATTCACGATTAGATTCCATTCAGGCGGCGGTGTTACGGGCGAAACTGCCCAAATTGGATGCCTACTGTGACGCACGAAGAAACGCGGCTCGAAAATATTCCGATGCCTTTGCAGGGCAAAAAAATATTATAACCCCCAAAACCGTAAATGATTGCGAAGGCATATGCGATACCTGTGATTGTCACGTCTTTCATCAATATACCTTGCGAATCACCAACGGAAAAAGGGACGAATTGATTCGCCATCTCAACGAAAGGGATATTCCGTGCGGGGTGTATTACCCCATTCCCCTGCACCGGCAAAAAGCCTACGCCGACGAACGATACCATGAATCCGATTTTCCGGTGACGAACCGATTGGTAACAGAGGTCATTTCCCTACCCATGCATACGGAGCTAGACGATGAGCAGATAGATTTTATTACGAAAACGCTTATCCAATTTGTGAACCCCGAACCTTAAAATAGATTCTCGCCATAGCTTATGATAGACCTTTTCGCGTAGACTCTATGCAGCCAAGGCCGAAGTGCGGGAACAATAAAACACAATTCATGAAGATTTTAGTAACAGGCGGCCTCGGTTTTATCGGATCGCATACGGTAGTCGAACTGCAGAACGAGGGTTTCGAGGTCGTTATCATCGATGACTGCTCAAACTCCTCCGAAAAAGTTTTGGAAGGGATAAACGCCATTACCGGTACCATGCCGTTGTTCGAGAAAATCGATCTGAAGGAGAAGGCGAAGGTCGCCGATTTCTTCCAAAGGTATCATGATTTGGAAGGGGTCATCCATTTTGCGGCCTCTAAGGCGGTGGGGGAGAGCGTCGAAAAGCCGCTACTTTACTATGAAAACAATATCGGAAGCCTGGTCTTTATCCTTCACGAACTTTCGAAAAAGAAAAAATCCAGATTAATTTTCAGTTCTTCCTGTACAGTCTATGGACAGGCCGATAAAATGCCCATTACCGAGGATGCCCCTGTAAAACCCGCGGAATCTCCCTATGGAAACACCAAACAAATCGGCGAAGAGATCATTCGCGACACCTGTCTGGTGAATCCGGACTTGAATGCCATCGCCCTTCGCTATTTTAATCCTATGGGCGCCCACCCCAGTGCCAAGATCGGGGAACTGCCGATAGGTGTACCCCAGAACCTGGTACCTTTTATTACCCAAACGGGTGTGGGCCTTCGCGAGGAGCTGTCGGTATTCGGCGATGACTATCCCACGGAAGACGGTACCTGTATCCGCGACTATATCTACGTGGTCGATTTGGCCAAGGCCCACGTGCAGGCATTGCAACGGCTTTTGGAGGGAAAGAATTCCGAAAATTATGAAGTATTCAATTTGGGTACGGGCAAGGGAAGTTCGGTGTTAGAGGTTATAAAGAGTTTCGAACGGGTATCCGGCGAAAAATTGAACTACAAGATTGTCGATAGAAGGCCAGGGGACATCGTTTCCGCATACGCTGATACCACCAAAGCAAACGAAGTGCTCGGTTGGAAGGCACAATATTCTTTGGACGAGGCCATGAAATCGGCCTGGGACTGGGAGCGAACTATTCGGTCCCATGCATAAATCATGGTCATGAACTTTCCCAACAGCGGCGCACTGCTACAACATGCCCAAGAAAACAAACTTTATCCAAAACTGGTCGCCCAGTTGGAAAAGGATTTCGGGTTGGCTAACATTCCTATTAAAATAGGCGTGGGAATCGTTGCCGATGAGCTAAAGGACGTACTTCGCGAAAAAATATACTACCTGATCATGGAGCGCTTCCCGGAATATCTGAACCTATTGTACATTATAGATGTACCTGAAATGGCGTTCCGGAAAGTTCAGGTCACCGATGTGGTAGAAGTGGCGGAGCAGGTTGTCTTTTTAGTTTTAAAAAGAGAGCTGCAAAAGGTTTGGTTGAAGGAAAATTATAATAGGGAATTCTAAGTGGCCACAATGCGTCCCACCCCTTTCAAATGGGCATAAAAAAATACTTTTACGGCACATAGGGCCTGTTTTAATGCTTATCTTTCCCATCTGTCAATAATGGACCCAAGGATATCCCTAGAAATGGGAAATGTTGTATTTTTGTATCCATTTATGCTTATGCCATTGAGAAATTTGGGATTTTTGAAAAAGGAGAGAGACCTTAACCCTAATTTCGAAGTTGCAGGAGTACGATTCATTGGCTAGACAGAGAACTTTTCTATGGACAAATATTCCTTTCTAAATACCGCACATGCCTCTTTTTTTGCGGACTTGTACGACAAATACCTTAAAAACCCCGATAGCGTAGAGCCCAGTTGGCGGGCTTTCTTTCAAGGCTTTGATTTTGGTACCGAAAGTGCCTTCGAAGAATTTGAGGGGGCAGGGGCCTCGAATACCAACGGAGCAAAGGTCCATACCAATTCTGCGGCCATCAGTAACCGCCAGCAGCTGGAAATGCCCAAGTCGTTACAAAAAGAGTTTCAGGTCATCCGCCTTATTGACGGGTATCGTAGCAGGGGGCATCTGTTCACCAAGACCAACCCGGTACGCGAACGCAGAAAGTATGAGCCTACGCTCGATATCGAGAATTTCGGCCTGTCGGAGAGCGATAGGGATACCGTCTTCAACGCGGGCGAGATTATTGGTATCGGAGCCAGTAGCCTTAGCGATATCATCAAGCACCTCAAGCGAATATACTGCGATGCCATTGGGGTCGAGTATATGTATATTAGAACCCCCGAACGTATTGAGTGGATACAGAACTATCTGAACGTCAATGATAACCATCCGCATTTTGATACGGAACACAAAAAACGCATCCTTAAAAAATTGAACCAAGCCGTCTCCTTTGAAAGCTTTTTGCATACCAAATATGTGGGTCAAAAGCGTTTTTCATTGGAAGGTAACGAGTCCTTAATTCCCGCCTTGGATGCTGTAGTCGAACGCGCCGCTGAAATGGGGGTGGAGCAGTTTGTGATGGGGATGGCCCACCGCGGAAGGCTCAATGTGCTGACCAATATTTTCGGCAAGGCGGCCAAGGATATTTTCAGCGAGTTCGACGGCAAGGATTACGAACAGGAAATATTTGACGGGGACGTAAAATATCATTTGGGGTGGACTTCCGAGCGAAAGACCGATAACGGTAACCGGATTAAAATGAACCTAGCGCCGAACCCCTCCCACTTGGAGACGGTAGGGGCCGTGGTCGAAGGCATTACCCGTGCCAAACAGGATACCCATTTTCCCGACGATTTTTCCAAAGCCCTGCCCATCCTCCTACACGGTGATGCCGCGATTGCCGGACAGGGCGT
Organism: uncultured Flavobacteriaceae bacterium; assembly: GCA_963764285.1. Taxonomy (GTDB): domain Bacteria; phylum Bacteroidota; class Bacteroidia; order Flavobacteriales; family Flavobacteriaceae; genus Pricia. Next base: position 82,986 of record CAVXSA010000003.1, on the reverse strand, counting down.
GGTGTACGAAGTCGTGCAGATGGAAAAACTCGACGGATACCGCACCAACGGAACCATCCATATCGTGGTCAACAACCAGATCGGTTTTACCACTAATTATCTCGACGCCCGCAGTTCCACCTATTGTACCGATGTCGGTAAGGTCACCTTAAGTCCGGTTTTGCACGTCAATGCCGATGACGCCGAGGCCGTAGTGCATGCTTCCCTTTTTGCGCTGGAATATCGAATGCGTTTTGAGCGTGATGTTTTTCTGGATCTTTTGGGATACCGAAAGTACGGTCACAACGAAGGCGATGAGCCGCGGTTTACCCAACCAAAACTGTACAAGGCTATCGCCAAGCATGACAATCCCAGGGATATCTATGCGGAAAAATTGATGGAGGAAGGGGTTATTGAGGAAGGATACGTAAAACAGCTGGAAGAGGAATTCAAGGCTTCCCTGGAGGAAGAACTGGAAGATTCCCGAAAGGAAGACAAGACCGAGATCACTGCCTTTATGGCCGACGAGTGGAAAGGCTTTGAAAACGTTCGGGAATGGGAGATGATGACCCCGGTAGATACCACCTTCGATAAAGAAAAACTTGACCGAGATCGCTAAGGTTATCACGGAACTGCCCAAGGACAAGAATTTTCTGCGAAAGGTCGATAAACTGGTGAAGGACCGTAAAAAAAGGTTCTTTGAGACCGATAACCTCGATTGGGCCATGGGTGAACTTTTGGCTTATGGCACTTTGTTGCACGAAGGCTTTGGCGTACGTATGTCCGGTCAAGATGTTGAGCGTGGCACATTCTCACACCGCCATGCGGTCATGAAAGTAGAGGAGAGCGAGGAAGAGGTAATGTTGCTGAACCATATTTCAGACGAACAAGGCCGTTTTCAAATCTACAATTCCCTTTTATCCGAATATGGGGTGGTAGGCTTTGACTATGGGTATGCTATGGCCAGCCCGAACACGCTGACCATTTGGGAGGCCCAGTTCGGGGATTTCAGCAATGGGGCCCAGATTATGATCGATCAGTATATCTCCGCCGCGGAAGACAAATGGAAGCTGCAGAACGGACTGGTCATGCTATTGCCCCACGGTTACGAGGGCCAGGGAGCCGAGCATTCCTCCGCCCGCATGGAGCGGTATTTGCAATTGTGCGCCCGTGATAATATGTATATGGCCGATGTAACGACACCTGCCCAAATGTTCCATATTTTGCGGCGGCAGATGAAGGCCAACTTCAGAAAGCCGCTGATCATTTTTACGCCAAAAAGCCTTTTGCGGCACCAGAAAGCGGTCTCGACGGTGGACGATTTGGCCAACGGCAGTTTTCAGGAAGTTATTGACGACGCTTCTGCGGATGTACAAAAAATTAAAAGTTTGGTATTCTGTACCGGCAAGTTCTATTACGATCTTTTGGCCGCCCAGGAAGAAAACGGAAGGGAAGATGTAGCCTTGGTGCGCATAGAGCAGCTGTTCCCGTTACCCTCTGAAAAGATGAAGGAAATCATCCAAAAATACGAAAATGTCGATGATCTCGTCTGGGCGCAGGAAGAACCTAGGAACATGGGGGCGTGGAGCCACCTGATGATGCATTTCAGCGAATCCCATAAGATGAGGGTGGCCTCGAGACGGTTTTATGCTTCTCCGGCGGCCGGCAGTGCGGTTCGATCGAAAATGCGTCACCAACAGGTTATCGATTATGTGTTCGACAAGAGCAAGGACAACATGACCAAACCGAAACCCAGACCCAAGGAGGAAGAAGAAGCGAAGGCGGGATAGGTGGTCTTTCTTCCCGCTAAATCAATTATAACACAGCAAACAACAACAGCATGATATTAGAAATGAAAGTCCCGTCCCCGGGCGAATCCATTACCGAGGTAGAGATAGCGGAATGGTTGGTAGAAGACGGAGATTATGTGGAAAAGGACCAGGCCATCGCCGAGGTCGATTCCGATAAGGCCACGTTGGAACTGCCTGCCGAAGAAAGCGGTACGATAACCTTTAAGGCGGAAGTCGGCGATACCGTGGGTGTCGGGGAAGTGGTATGCCTGATCGACACGGAGGGCAAGAAGACGGGGGGAGACGATGAAGAATCCGATTCGGATGCCGCTAAAAGTGAAAATGCATCGGATAGCGATACCAAAAAGGAGCAAAGGAAAGACCAGGAAAAAAAATCCGATAAAGAGGGAAAAACTCCGGATACATCGGATAAAAGGGATGGCAAAAAAGCGCTACAGCCCGACCAGAATAAGGAAAGCTATGCTTCGGGTGCGGCCTCGCCTGCCGCCAAAAAGATATTGGCCGAAAAAGAAATCGACGCTTCTACCGTTAAAGGTAGCGGAAAAGATGGCCGAATCACCAAAGACGATGCCGTAAATGCCGTACCCTCTATGGGCACCCCCACGGGTGGTAATCGCGGCGAGACCCGATCCAAACTTTCCATGCTCCGTAGAAAGGTGGCGGAACGATTGGTCGATGTCAAGAACGAAACTGCCATGCTGACCACCTTTAACGAGGTCGATATGTCCGCTATCTTTGCGCTTCGGGAAAAATATAAGGAAGATTTTAAGGAAAAGCACGGTGTGGGCCTCGGCTTTATGTCCTTTTTCACCAAAGCCGTAGTAAGGGCCCTGCAGGAATATCCTACCGTCAATTCCATGATTGATGGCAAGGAAATGGTTTCCTATGATTTCTGTGATATCAGTATTGCCGTTTCCGGCCCCAAAGGCTTGATGGTTCCTGTCATCAGAAATGCCGAAAACTTGACTTTTAGGGGTATCGAAGCTGAGGTGAAGCGATTGGCCCTCCGCGCCCGGGAAGGCGAGATTACGGTCGATGAAATGACCGGCGGCACCTTCACCATCACCAACGGGGGCGTGTTCGGTTCCATGTTGTCCACCCCGATTATAAATCCCCCCCAAAGTGCCATTTTGGGTATGCATAATATTGTCGAACGGCCCATTGCGGTAGATGGTGCCATCGCAGTAGCCCCCATCATGTACGTGGCCGTATCGTACGACCACCGCATCATCGACGGCAAGGAATCCGTCGGGTTTCTGGTCGCCATCAAAGAGGCGTTGGAAAGTCCCGAAGAACTACTGATGGATGGCGATGTGAAGAAGGCGTTGGAGATGTAAGAGCTGAAGATTACCTGATTTTACTAGCCCTTTAGGTACACACAACATTTCTCATAATCGATGACCGCCTTGGCCTTACGCAGAACATCTGCCCCGATAATGCCATCGACGGGTAAAGCCTTATGGGCGGTCAGCGCCTCGTTGACATGAACTAGGTCGAATAGTACGATTTTTAGTTTCTTTTTCTTCCATTTGCCGATTTTGATTCGATTTTTGGTGGAGATGAGGGTTTCCATATTGGTCGCTCCCGCTCCTGCGGCCTTGATTTCCGATTCTTCGGAAGTCAGTTTGAATAGTTCAATTTTATCGAAGCTGACACAGGTGTTCGAGGCCCCGGTATCTAATATAAACCGGCCCTTGACCCCGTTTATTTTCGCCGTGATTTCGAAATGCTGGGTCTCGGTCAGCACTAAGGGTATTCGAACGTAGTTTTTCTTTTTCAAAAACTTTTTGAGGGATGCCATACAGGGGAAGTTAATAAGGATATAGAGAGAGAAGAGAACAAAGTAGGCCAGAGCCATGGTAAAAAAGCGATTTCTACCGTACATGCTACATATCCCACCTCTCTTGCCTCTTGTCTGTTTTGTTTGTGCAAAGATAAGTCTATTTTTGCAGCATGATATTGACGGATACCCATACCCATTTGTACAGCGAAGCCTTTGACAATGATCGGTCGGCCGTCATTGCAAATGCCATGGATAAGGGGGTTGAGCGATTTTTTATTCCTGCTATCGATTCCACCTACACCGAGGCCATGTTCAGGTTGAAGGATTTATATCCCGAAAATATTTATCTGATGATGGGGCTTCACCCTACCCATACGAAGGAAAACTATAAGGATGAGTTGCGGCATGTGGAAGAAATGCTGCTCCAACATAAATTTTATGCCTTGGGGGAAATAGGTATCGACCTGTATTGGGACAAAAGCTTTTTCGAACAGCAAAAGGAAGCATTCCGATATCAGATCCGGTTGGCGAAAGAACACCAACTGCCCATAGTTATCCATTGTCGTGATGCCTTTAACGAAATTTTTGAAGTGCTCGAAAGTGAAAAGGGCGATGACCTATATGGGATTTTTCATTGTTTTACGGGTACGATGGAGCAGGCGCAAAAGGCTATATCCTATAATATGAAATTGGGTATTGGGGGCGTGGTCACTTTTAAAAACGGCAAGATCGATGCGTTTCTCGATCAAATCCCCTTAAAACATATTGTACTGGAAACGGATTCCCCCTATTTGGCACCGGCCCCATACCGAGGAAAACGGAACGAAAGTGCCTACCTGATCAATGTATTGGAAAAACTGTCCGATATTTATGGTCTATCCAAAGAAAATATAGCCGAGATTACTACGGAGAACTCCAAGGAAGTATTTGGAATTTGATTTAATTTGGCAGTGGCAGTAGCGATGGAAGATTAATCAATTTTACGATACTAAATCTGTTCCCACTGTGATAAGAAGGTGTTTTATATCTTACACCCCCAGCCTGTGAAATTTAACCCATTACGGAATAGTCCTTAAACCCTGCCTCGCCGACACGCAGGCTTGAACTTGAAAGCCCATGACCAAAATACTTTTGATATACACCGGCGGCACCATTGGTATGATCAAGGATTATGAAACGGGTGCACTTAAGGCCTTCAACTTTAAGAAACTGCTGAAACACGTTCCCGAACTGAATCAGCTGGACTGCCATATCGATTCGATCTCTTTTGAACATCCTATAGATTCTTCGAACATGAACCCCGCGCATTGGGCTGAGATTGCGGGCATTATCGAAAGACATTACGAAAGCCACGACGGTTTTGTGGTCTTGCACGGCAGTGATACCATGAGCTATACCGCTTCGGCACTAAGCTTTATGCTTGAAAATTTGGCCAAGCCGGTCCTGTTCACGGGATCGCAGTTGCCGATTGGTGATTTGCGTACCGATGCCAAGGAGAACTTGATAACCTCGATACAGATCGCTGCGCTGCAAGAAGAAGGAAGGCCGGTCGTTCGGGAAGTCGGCCTTTATTTTGAATACAAGCTTTACCGGGCAAACCGGACCACCAAGATCAATGCCGATCATTTTCAGGCCTTTGCATCGCTGAACTATCCTTCGTTGGTAGTCTCAGGGGTGCACCTCACCATATTTAAGGAGTATCTATTGAAGGTCGATACCAGAAAAAAATTGAAGGTACACAAGAAAATGGACCGGAACGTGGCCGTGCTAAAACTGTTTCCCGGAATCGATGCTACGGTACTGGAATGTGTCCTGAACATCCCCCAACTTAAGGGCTTGGTATTGGAAACCTATGGGGCCGGTAACGCGCCTAAGGAAGCTTGGTTGGTAGAAAGTCTGGAAAAGGCGATGGCGAGGGGCGTACACATTATCAATGTTACCCAGTGCTCTGGGGGCAGCGTTCACATGGGCCAATATGAGACCAGTGAACAGTTTAAGGCCTTACAGGTAATCAGTGGCAAGGACATTACGACAGAAGCAGCCATTACCAAGCTTATGTATTTATTGGGAAACGATATCAGCGGCAAATTGTTCAAAACGGTGTTTGAAACCCCCTTGCGAGGGGAGATGGAATAAAAATAGCGGATTAAATTTTATCAACTAATATTTTTTTTGTTATTTGCCCACCCTTATAAGAAAGGGGCAGGAGTAAGAATAGAGAGGTGGCCGAGTGGTCGAAGGCGCACGCCTGGAAAGTGTGTATACCCCAAAAGTGTATCGAGGGTTCGAATCCCTTCCTCTCTGCGAAAACAAAAAGATTTCGGTATAGAAATTAGTTTATTCTGAAATTCTTTGTAGTTTAGTTTGATTACCAAGAAGTACTTTCTTTTTTTATTGTGATTTTTTTTTATCTTTATCCCTAATTAAATAACTAATTTAAGTTTGAAAAAATGAAAAAATTATTCTCTATCCTAGCCGCTGGCGGTCTGTTTGTATTGGGCACGAACACTTTAAATGCAATGGCAACTGCCGCAACGATGCTTCAAGATGCTGCTGAGACCCCTGCAGATGCTGAAAAAGGTTTTACCCAGGTTCTAAAGGAAATGTTCATTCAGGGGGGTGCCGGTTTTATGGGTATCGTTTTGCTATGTTTGATTCTTGGTCTGGCAGTAGCCATAGAAAGGATTATCTACTTGAACATGGCGACTACCAACACCACCAAACTCAAGCAACAGGTCGAAGATGCATTGGCTTCTGGTGGTGTAGAGGCGGCCAAAGAGGTCTGTCGAAACACCAAAGGCCCCGTTGCGTCGATTTACTATCAAGGCTTGGATAGGGCAGATGAAGGCGTCGATAATGCCGAAAAAGCAGTTGTCGCTTACGGTGGCGTTCAAATGGGCCAGTTGGAGAAGAACGTCTCTTGGTTGTCGCTGTTTATCGCGGTTGCGCCGATGCTTGGGTTCATGGGTACGGTTATCGGTATGATCCAAGCCTTCCAAAAGATTAGCGCGGTAGGTAACTTGAGTGCCTCGTTGATTGCAGGTGATATTCAGGTAGCCTTATTGACTACGGTATTCGGTCTTATCACGGCGATTATACTGCAAATTTTTTACAACTATATTATTGCGAAAATCGACAGTATCGTGAATGATATGGAGGATTCTTCGATTGTTTTGATCGATATGTTGGTCGATCACCGGAAAGATGTGGTGGTAAAGAAATAAACCTAAAAATAGATTAAATTATGAACAATATTGTAAAAATTCTATTGATAGTAGTCGGTTTGGCCGGTGCCGTACTGTGGTTTTTTCTACCGGAACGGGATGCCCCGGTCGGTGAGGCCACACAAAATGCCGCTCTCAATGCCATGTTTTGGATTACCTATATCCTACTGGGTATTGCAGCGGTCGTAAGTTTGGTATTTTCGCTGATTCATCTATTCGCTAATCCGGCGAGCATTAAGAAAACTATTTTCGTTGTCGTAGGGTTTGTTCTGGTGGTAGCGATAGCTTATGTTTTTGCCGACGGTACCGATGTGAGTATACCTGAAATGGCAGATCGGGGAATCGATACTTCGGAAACCATCATCAAGAGAATCGGAACCGGTATCAACATGTTTTTTATTCTTGTTGTTATCGCCGTTGGAGCTATGTTGTGGGGCGGAGTAAGAAAAACAATCATTAAAAAATAAAATTATGGCTAGAAGAGGAGCACCAGCAGAGGTAAACGCCGGTTCGATGGCCGATATCGCCTTTTTGTTATTAATATTTTTCTTGGTCACCACGACCATTGAAACGGACGCAGGTCTGGACCGGATGCTTCCCCCCATCGAACCGCCGACGGAGGAACCACCGATAATCAAAGAGAAAAATATCTTTACGGTAAACATCAACCGTAACGGGCAACTTCTTGTAGAGGAAGAAATTACGGATATCAAAAAGTTACGGGAAAAGGCAAAGGCTTTCTTGGATAACGGCGGTGCTCCTTCCGGGTCTCCCGAATATTGTAGTTACTGTAAAGGTAAACGCAATCCTGAGTCTTCAGATAACCCTACCAAGGCAATTATCTCGTTAAAGAACGATAGGGAGACCAAGTACAGCACTTATATTACGGTGCAGAACGAGCTGGTTGGTGCTTACAACGAACTTAGGAACAGAGAGGCACAAAGATTGTACGGCAGGGATTTCACCGCTATGGAAGCGGACTATTTGGATCCCGAGACCCCTTCCGAAACCAAGGATGAACTAAAGGAAAAGGTACAACGAATCCAAGATCTTTTTCCACAGAAACTTTCGGAGGCGGAAACCGATTCTACGAATTAATATTAAATAATAAGATATGTCAAAGTTTGCAAAGAAGAAAGATGCCGGCTTGCCAGCCGTGAACACGGCTTCTTTACCGGATATTGTTTTTATGTTACTGTTCTTTTTCATGACGGTAACCGTGATGAAGGATAATACGCTAAAGGTTGAGAATACTTTGCCCAATGCGAGCGAGACTAAAAAGTTGGAGAAAAAAGATAGGGTTATCTATATTTATGTCGGTGAACCTACCTCCCAGTACCGGTCCAAATTCGGGGATGAGGCGAGAATTCAACTAAACGACAAATTCTCATCCCCTTCCGACGTGGGAGCCTATATACTGGAGGAAAGGGCTAAGAAACCGCAAGAGCTACAGAACGTCTTGACCACCGCCTTAAAGGTGGACAAAAATGCCAATATGGGTTTGATTTCCGATATTAAACAAGAATTACGAAAGGTCAATGCCTTGAAGGTCAACTATACGACCTATGACGGCGATGCCTTTAATAACCTTCAGTAGCATCCTTAAAATTATAAATTCTGAACGCTTCGGACTATGTGTTTGAAGCGTTTTTTGTGTTTGTTTTACCCATGGCCATGATGCGTTTTTCAATACTCGCTGGAATTTTGTTCTTTTCCTTGGCATCGAACGCCCAGGTCTATCCTGATTCCGTGTTAAGGGATACCAAATATCTTGAAGATCAGTTGTATATCGGCCTAACCTATAATTTTCTATTGACAAGCCTGACAATGTAAGCCAACGGAATCTGTCTTATGGACTTATGGCCGGTATCATTAAGGATATTCCGATTAACGAAAGTCGAACCACCGCTTTCGGTATAGGTGTTGGATACGGAGCTCTATTCCTATTACTCCAACCTTCAGGCCCTGGAAACTGCGAGTGATTTTGAATATCACATTATAACCGATATCGAGAGTTTGAAAAGAAACAAGGTCGAGACCCACATGCTAGAAATTCCCGTTTGAATTCCGTTGGCGTAACTCCAACGCCATCGAATATAAATTCTGGCGTATTTATACTGGTATAAAACTTGGGTATGTCATCGGAGGCCGTTCAAAGTTTGTCTCTCAAAATTCAAAAAAATCCTTTTATAATTCCGATATTCGAAAATTCCAATATGGTCTTTCCTTTAATTTTGGGTATAATACTTTCAACGTGCATGTGTATTACGCCCTGAACAACCTATTTGATTATGAAACAACGGTAGAAGATACCGCAATCGGGATAAAGCCGCTTCGAATCGGCCTCATCTTCTATATTTTATAACCAAAACTTCACCAAGAACAACTGCGATAGCGACCCGACTAAAAAACCGATCAGGAGCTCGGGCCTTGAATGGGCGCCAAGATACAGTCTCGAGGTCGCGACGAGTCCGGTCGCTATGGTAAACAGGCTGATGGCTAACGTAATGTTCAGTTCGAAATGGATGCTGAGTCCCACTAGGAACATAAAGAGGCTCCCCATCCCCATCAGGTGCATACTGGTCTTGAACTTGAGGAAGAATAGTAACAGTGTGGTCATCGCCGCAATTATCAGCCCCAGAAAAAAGAAATGCAGCTCTAGGGTATCGTTCTTCGGTACCACTTTGTACACGACCATCAGCAATACTATAATATGAATGTATAAGGGATATTTGCGTTCTTTGATTTTGGACATAAAGACGGTATTCACTGCGCCAATATTTCTCAGGATAAAAAAAGCGAGTATGGGGATAATAACCGTTAAAATAAATATGGGCAAGATATTCCCAGTTTGTAGGGCAACGGGTCTGTATTTTGGGGTGACCATAAAGTAGGCCGATGTTCCTGCCAAGGGCACGAACAAAGGATGAAAAATATAGGATATGGTTTTGAAGAAGATTTTCATCGGGACGACGACCTCTATATCTTTTTTCGCAATCGAGCTACCGGAATGTCCAATTGTTCCCTGTATTTGGCGACGGTTCGGCGGGCGATGGGATAGCCCTTTTCCTTGAGAATGGCTGCTAGCTTATCGTCTGTCAGCGGCTTTTTCTTGGCTTCTTCCTTGATAACGGTTTCCAGGATTTTTTTGATTTCGCGGGTAGAAACATCTTCTCCCTGATCGTTCTTCATGGACTCGGAAAAGAAAACCTTAATCAATTTGGTGCCGTAGGGTGTATCGACGTATTTGCTGTTGGCCACCCGGGATACCGTGGAAACGTCCATATCGATTTCGTCAGCAATATCCTTTAAGATCATTGGGCGCAGGTTGCGCTCGTCGCCGGTCAAAAAATATTCCTTCTGATAGTTCATGATCGAACTCATGGTAACGAACAAGGTCTGTTGCCGTTGGCGGATGGCGTCGATAAACCATTTGGCGGCATCGAGTTTTTGTTTGATGAACTGCACAGTGTCCTTTTGCGACTTCGTTTTGTTCTTGGCATCCTTATAGCCTTTCAACATATTGTTGTATTCTCTGGATACGTGGAGTTCGGGTGCATTTCTACCGTTGAGGCTAAGCTCCAGTTCACCCTCGACAATACGTATGGAAAAATCAGGTACCACATGCTCTACAATCCGGTTGTTACCGGAATATGAACCGCCAGGTTTGGGATTGAGCCTTTCGATTTCCGAGATGGCTTCCTTAAGCCGTTCTTCGGAGATGTTGTGCTTTTGAAGGAGCTTTTTATAATGTTTTTTGGTAAACTGGTCGAAAGATTTATCCAAGATGGCTATAGCCAGCTCAATACTCGGGGTAGGTTCCTTTCTTTCGAGTTGAATGATTAGGCTTTCCTGTAGCGAACGGGCGGCCACCCCGGGAGGATCCAATTTTTGGACTATATGGAGCACCTTTTCAATGGTCTTTTCATCGGTGTAGATGTTTTGGGTGAAAGCCAGATCATCTAGAATATCGGTAAGGGGTCTGCGTATATAGCCGCTTTCGTCGACGCTGCCCACTAAAAATTCCGCTATACTCCATTCCTCATCACTGAGATAGACGGTATTGAGCTGGTTCAGCAAATATTGATTGAACGAAATACCGGCAGAATAGGGAACATTTTTTTCCTCATCGTCGGCACTGTAATTATTGGCCTTAGTACGGTAATCGGGAATCTCGTCATCACTAAGGTACTCATCGATATTGATGTCCTCGGTGTCGATGGTCTCGTTGTCCGTCTCCTCGTTATCATAAAGGTCTTCATAGGCATCCTCGATGACATCGGTTTCTTCCTTGCCGGTCTCCAAAGCGGGATTTTCGCCAAGCTCCTGTTTCAGCCGCTGCTCAAATGCCTGGGTAGGCAGTTGTATCAGCTTCATTAACTGTATCTGCTGCGGGGATAACTTTTGGGATAATTTGAACTGTAAGTGTTGTTTTAGCATTGGGGCAAATCTTGCGTACCTTATAAAGTTAACATTTTCCGATCAGAACTCAGCATTTTGTGGAGTTCTGGGAAAGGGAATCACATCCCTGATGTTGCCCATGCCCGTGGCGAAAAGCACCAACCGCTCAAAACCTAGCCCGAAACCGCTATGTACTGCAGTACCGAACTTGCGCAGGTCGAGATACCACCAGAGTTCTTCTTCGGGAATATTCAGGGCCGCCATTTTATCCTGCAGTACTTCCAGCCGTTCCTCACGTTGCGACCCACCCACGATTTCACCAATACCAGGAAAGAGAATGTCCATGGCCCGTACCGTTTTCCCATCCTCGTTCAGACGCATATAGAACGCTTTTATTTTTGCAGGATAGTCAAAGAGGATTACCGGACATTGAAAGTGCTTCTCCACTAAGTAACGTTCGTGCTCGCTCTGCAGGTCCGCCCCCCATTCGTCGATGTTGTATTGGAATTTTTTCTTTTTGTTGGGCTTGCTGTTCCGTAGGATATCGATAGCCTCGGTATAGGTAAGCCTTTTAAAGGTATTGTCGGCAACGAATTTTAGTTTTTCGATCAATGCCATCTCACTACGTTCTGCCTGAGGTTTGGATTTTTCTTCGTCCAATAGGCGTTTTTCCAAAAATCGGAGGTCCTCCTCGCAATTTTTTAAAATATACTGCACGACCTTCTTGATAAAGTCTTCTGCCAAATCCATATTGTCGTCCAAATCGTTGAAGGCCACTTCGGGTTCGATCATCCAGAATTCGGATAAATGTCTCGACGTGTTGGAGTTTTCTGCCCTGAAGGTAGGTCCGAAAGTATATACCTTTCCCAAGGCCATCGCATAGGCTTCCGCCTCCAACTGGCCCGATACGGTCAGGTTGGTTTCCTTCCCGAAGAAATCCTTCTTGAAATTGATGGATCCGTCCTCGTTCAAGGGCGGTTTTTTACTATCCAGCGTAGTCACCCTGAACATCTCGCCCGCACCTTCGGCATCCGACCCCGTGATGATGGGGGAGTGGAAGTAATAGAATCCGTTTTCGTTGAAATACTGATGAATCGCAAAGGCTAGGGCCGAGCGCACCCGCATGACCGCCGCGAAAGTGTTTGTGCGAATACGTAAATGCGCCTTTTCGCGTAAAAATTCCAATGAATGCTTCTTGGGCTGTATTGGATATACTTCCGGATCCGCTCCCCCATGTACGAAGACATCTGTGACCTGGATCTCCACGCTTTGGCCCTTGCCCTGGCTTTCGACCAAAGTTCCTTTGATATTAAGGGCCGCTCCGGTAGTGATCTGCTTTAGAGTGACATCATCTAAAGATTCGAAATCGACGACACATTGGATATTATCGATGGTTGACCCATCGTTCAGGGCGATAAAACGGTTGCTGCGAAAGGTTTTGACCCATCCGTTTACGGTGACTTCCTGTAATAAAAGATTTTTGGAAAGCAGTTCTTTTATGCTATACGATTTCATGTTAGCTAGCTTGAATTTGGAAGCTCAAAGATAGGATTTTGAAAAAAAACAACCGGCGTAGAAGGGTTTTAAATCCTGTAGATTTGTAAACGGGTACCTGCTGACTGGGCGGGCTTAAAGTTTGGTGTTTTATCCTATTGGTTATCCTCATCCTTGGGAAGAATATCGATCTGAGGTTCTTTCAAGTACTCTTTGCTCGCGATATTCCGTTCAAGGGACAATAGTAACGATGGAAGCAGGATAAGGTTCGACAACATAGCGAAGAGTAGGGTGGCCGATACGAGGGAGCCCAGGGCGACCGTCCCCCCAAAATCCGAGATAATAAAGACCGAAAATCCGAAGAAAAGCACTATAGAGGTATAGAACATACTCACACCCGTTTCCCGCAAGGCCGCATAAATCGATTTTTTTATTTGCCAGTTGTTGACCATCAATTCTTGACGGTATTTCGCCAAAAAGTGAATGGTATCGTCCACCGAAATTCCAAAGGCGATGCTAAAAACCAAGATGGTCGAGGGTTTGATAGGTACGCCGATAAATCCCATAATGCCCGCCGTAATGAGCAAAGGTAGCAAATTCGGAACCAAGGAAATGACAATCATGCGAAAGGATCGGAACAGGTACGCCATAAAAAGGGCGATTAGGAATATGGCGAAGGCGAGGGAGATCACTAGGTTTTTCACAAGATATTTGGTGCCTTTCAAGAAAAGTAGGGCACTGCCGGTCATATAGGTATCATATTGGTCAGGTGGAAAGAACTTGTCAAGGTTTTCGGAGAGCCTGTCCATAATCTGCTCCATCCGCTCGGTCTTCACGTCTTGTATAAAGGTAGTGATCCGTGCAGTTTGCCCGGTACTGTCGACAAAGTTTTTGAGCAGATTGCCATTTCCCGCCGATTTTTGGGCCGTACTCAAAATAAAATTGGTTTCCTGTTTGGTGGGCAGCTGATAATATTTTGGAAGACCGTTATAAAATGCCTGCTTCGAATATTTTACCAGGTTTACCACGGAAAGCGGGCTGGAGAGTTCGGGAATTTCCGTAATTACCTCATCCAACCGGTCGATCTTTTTCAGGTTGTTCTCGTTCATTACCCCTTTCGGTCTTTTCGTATCGACAACGATTTCAATTGGCATAATCCCGTCGAACTCCTGTTCAAAAAATCGGATATCCTTAAAGAATTGGGCATTTTTGGGCATGTCCTCTATGGGGCTTCCCGAAATATTGATCTGATAAATGCCGATGATGCTTGCTATCAGAAGCACTAGGGAAGCGATATATACCGCAATTCTTTTTTTGCGGACGATATGTTCCATCCGATGCACGAAAGCATCGATCCATTTTTTGTTCAGGTGCCGTAAATGACGGGTTTTGGGAAGGGATAAATAACTATAGACGATGGGGATGATCAGCAGCGATAAGATGAATATTCCTATGATATTTAGGGAAGCCACAATACCGAACTCCTTCAACAGCTTACTATCGGTAATGATAAAAGTCGCAAATCCGGATGCCGTGGTCATATTGGTCATCAGCGTTGCGTTGCCGATCTTTGAGATGACCCGCTGTAACGAGAGTGCCTGGTTGCCATGTTTTTTGACCTCTTGCTGGTATTTATTGATCAAAAAGATACAGTTGGGGATACCTATAACGATAATCAGCGGAGGTATTAATGCAGTCAGCACTGTAATCTCGTATTGCAGCAGTCCCAAGATACCGAAGGCCCACATGACCCCGATTATCACCACGCACATCGATATAAAAGTGGCCCGGAAACTCCTAAAAAAGAAAAAGAAGATTAAGGAGGTGACCAAAAGTGCGGCCCCGATAAATTTACCGATTTCGTCGATAATACTCTGGGAATTCATTGTACGTATATAGGGCATGCCCGAAACGTGCACGTCAAGTCCCGTTTCCCCTTCAAAATTTTCAACGAGGTCAGTGACTTCCTGAAGTATAAAATCTTTTCTGACCGTAGTGTTGACGATTTCCTTATCGAGATTGGCAATAGTTCTGACGGTACCGCTTTCTTTGTTGAAAAGCAGGTTATCGTAGAATGGCAGGTCGTTGAAAAGGTGATTCTTAAGGGAGTCTATCTGCGATTGCGTTCGTAACGGGGAAGTTATAAGCGGCTCCAGTTCGAACTTTTGGCCGGTCGTATCCCTCTCAAGTTGCCGAAGATTGTCTAGGGATAAGACAAAATCGATTTCGGGAAATGCTTCCAGTTGTTTGCTAAACTTGTTCCAGCGATTCAGTTGAGAAGGCGTAAACAAAGAGGAATCCCTTATTCCGAAGACAATAGCATTGCCCTCTTCGCCGAACTGTTTCAAAAATGCCTGATATTCAAGGTTTACGGGGTGGTGGTCCGGCAATAGATTGGCCTGGGAATTACTGAAGCGCATGTTCTTCCACTGCAGGCCCAAAAAAACCGTAAAGGCGGCGATCAGGACCAAAATCAAGATCCGATTGCGAAGAATGATACTCGCCGTTTTTTCCCAAAAGTCTTTTGTGAAGTTCGACACGTTTTAGTGTTGTATTAAGCCTATTCTAGTCGGCCGCAGCCTTCTTCCTTTTCACCTGTCCTGCGTAAAATCTGCCTACCGGTCGGGCGGTAGCGGCAGCTAGGTAATAACCTGTCTGCCAGCGAGGCAGGTTTTTCGCCTTGATCCGGCAAACCCTAATCTGCGGCTATACCCCACACCATAGGCTATTTGCCACTTGTGGTTCTTTGCTTAAACCTTCATAATCTCCGCCTCCTTTGCCTCTAAAAAAACATCGATTTTTTTAATGTAGGTGTCGGTAAGCTCCTGTACGTCCACTTCGGCGTTCTTTTGTAGGTCTTCGGAAACGTCGAGGTCGCGAATATCCTTATTCGCCTCCTGACGGGCGTTCCGTACTCCGACCTTCGCATCTTCGGCCTCGGACTTGGCCTGTTTGACCAGTTGTCTGCGGCGTTCCTCGGTAAGCGGTGGTACATTAATGATTACAAAATCCCCATTGTTCATAGGATTGAAGCCCAGATTAGCGTTCATGATCGCTGTTTCGATCGGTTGCAGCATATTCTTTTCCCAAGGCTGTACCGAAATGGTTCGGCCATCGGGGGTATTGATGTTGGAAACCTGCGAGAGGGGCGTCTCCGAACCATAGTACTCTACCATTACGGAGGAGAGCATGGCCGGACTGGCCTTGCCAGCGCGTATCTTTATGAATTCCTTTTCTAAATGTCGCATGGCGCCGGCCATTTGTTCCTTGGTGGCATCCAATATAAACTGTACGTCTTCGTTCATAATAAAAATTTTAATCCAAATCGGGGTTAGCCGACTCTTTTAAAGGTTTACCACTGTTCCGATATTCTCTCCCTCGACCAGCTTTAAAAGGTTTCCTTTTTTGTTCATATCGAAAACCACTATGGGCAGTTCGTTCTCTTGGCTCAGGGTAAAGGCGGTGGTATCCATCACTTTCAATCCCTTTAAAAGTACATCCGCAAAGGAAATGGAGTCGAATTTAACGGCGTCCTCGTCCTTTTCCGGATCAGAGGTATAAATGCCATCTACCCGGGTACCCTTCAGTATCACATCGGCCTCTATCTCTATGGCCCGAAGCACTGCTGCGGAATCCGTCGTAAAATACGGGTTTCCGGTTCCCCCGCCAAAAATCACCACCCGTCCTTTTTCCAAATGGCGCATGGCCCGGCGGCGGATAAAGGGCTCCGCCACTTCGTTGATTTTTATCGCTGATTGCAAGCGGGTCTGCACCCCTGTGTTCTCGATGGCATTTTGAAGGGCCAGACCATTAATGACCGTTGCCAGCATCCCCATGTGGTCGCCCTGTACGCGATCCATTCCCGTGGCGGCACCGGCTAGACCCCGAAAAATATTTCCTCCCCCTATAACAATGGCGACCTCTACTCCTTTATCCGCTACTTCCTTTATTTCTTGGGCATATTCCGCAAGGCGTTTGGGGTCTATTCCATACTGTTTCTCGCCCATTAAAGCTTCGCCGCTGAGTTTTAAAAGTATCCTTTTGTATTGCATTGGTCGCGATTTCTTGGTTGCAAAAATAATCAAAAATAGTTAGTAGGGAGGAAGAAAAACCAAGTTAGGGTCACTAAGTTTCATCCTTAATTATTTGCTAATCATGGTGCGGGGCTGTGTTAAATTTTATAATCTTGCAACACTTTAAACGCGGGTTCACCGCATAAACATTTTTTGAAAATGAGCAGGATGAAAAAAATAGTGCTAGTGGCCGTTGTAGGATTCGCATGGTATGGCTGCGGTTCGTCAAAAGCATTGGTTACCGCCGATAAGGCCACCATTCAGGCATATTTGGACCTCAAAAACGTGGTGGACGACAAGGTCAAGGTAACGATAGACCCCGGTGCATTTACTTCGAACGATGTTTCCTTTTATATCCCTAAAACGGTGCCCGGAACTTATAGTAGCGATAACTATGGCCAATACATCGAAGGATTAAAGGCTTTGGACTATGAGGGAAGGGAATTGACCGCTTCAAAGGCCGATGAAAACACCTGGAATATTTCGAATGGGAAAAAATTGGATAAGGTTACCTATTACGTGAACGATACCTATGACACGGAAGCCAAAACTAAAAATGCCGTGTTTTCGCCGGCAGGCACCAATATTTTTAAGGATAAAAATTTTATGCTCAATCTTCACGGTTTTGTCGGCTATTTCAATGACCTGAAGGAGGTGCCCTATGAAATTACCATCAGTGCGCCGGAAAACCTGAAACCGACGACAACGCTCCCTATCAAGCCATCATCCGCCGATCAGAAGGATACGGATTCATTTTTGGCGGGCCGGTATTTCGAGGTAATCGATAACCCTATCTTATACGCCGAGCCCAATACCGAATCGTTCCAGCTCAACGATATCAAGGTGACGTTGAGCGTATATTCTCCCAACTGGGGTATATAAAGCATCGGATCTCAAGGAAAAAATGGAGAAAATGATGACCGCTCAAAAAGCGTTTTTAGGTGAGGTCAACAGTACCAAAAACTATGATATTTTGCTGTACCTCTCCAAATTGGATTCTACGGATGCCGGAGGTTTCGGGGCTTTGGAGCACCACACTTCGACCACGGTAGTATTGCCGGAAGCCATGCCTAAAGACCGGCTAGAAGAGACGATGATCGATGTAGTGTCCCACGAGTTTTTTCATACGGTAACACCCCTGAACGTGCATTCCAAGGAGATACAGTATTTCGATTTTAACCATCCTAAAATGTCGAGGCATTTGTGGATGTACGAAGGCACTACCGAATATTTCGCCAATCTCTTTCAGGTCCAGCAGGGCCTGATCGATGAGTCGGCATTCTATCAGCGGATGATGGACAAGATCAACAACGCCAAATCGTACAATGATACTTTATCGTTTACGACCATGAGCGAAAATGTGCTGGAAGCACCGTACAAAAAGAATTATGCCAACGTGTATGAAAAAGGGGCCCTGATCAACATGGCCTTGGATATTGAGCTACGACAGTTGAGCAACGGCGAAAAAGGTGTATTGTGGTTAATGAAGCAACTTTCCAAAAAATACGGTAATGATACGCCTTTCGAAGATGACGAGCTCATTGATGAGATCGTGGCAATGACCTATCCGGAAATCAGGACATTTTTTGATGAGCATGTTATTGGCGACATTCCTATAGATTATAGTGCGTATTTGGCCAAGGTAGGCCTGAAAATGGAATCGGAAGAAGAAGAGACCGGCTATTTTCTGAACGGTGATGTTCCGTTTATCGATGTTGACCCCGCGAACGACAATGCGGTCTTTATTCGAAAAGGTATAGGGCTCAATAGCTTCCTTACCGATTTGGGGGTCCAGGGCGGCGATGTGATCAAAAGCATCAATGGTACTCCGGTTACCTTGGAGACCATGCGATCCATTATTGGGCAGAGTTTCGGTTGGTCCCCAGATACCGATATAACCATGACGGTGGAACGTGGAGAAGGAGAAGAGGAAGTCGAGCTTCAAGGAAAAGCAGGCAGACCCATGTTGCAGCAACAGACCATTGTTCCCGTCGAAAGTCTAAGCCCAAAAGAGGCCGAATTGAGAGAAGCCTGGTTGAAGGGATAAAACCGGAGGAACGATTGGAAATAAAAAAACCGCCAAAATATCAATTTTGGCGGTTTTTTCATGAGGCTCTCTTAATTTATCCCAAAGCGACCCTTTTAAATCCGGTAACTTTCAAGTTTGAATCTACTGATTTTACATATTGGGAAACGCTTTTCTTGCTGTCCTTGATAAAATCCTGGTTGATCAAGGTATTGTCCTTGAAGAAACGCTTTATTTTTCCTTTGGAGATTTTGTCCAGCATTTCCTCAGGTTTGCCTTCTTGTCGCAATTGATCTTTGGCGATTTCTATTTCCTTGTCGATAACAGATTGATCGACACTTTCTTCGTTTAACGCCACAGGGTTCATGGCAGCGACTTGCATTGCGACATCCTTTGCCACCGTATCGGCCCCGTCAACAGCTTCGGATAGGCCTACCAGGGTAGCGATCTTATTTCCGGCATGAATGTAGCTTCCTACGAACGCGGCGCTCAATCTTTCAAATCCGCCAATTTCTATTTTCTCACCGATAACGCCGGTCTGCTCCGTCAGTTTGTCCTGAACCGTCATTCCTTTGAAATCAGCGGAAAGAAAAGCTTCCTTGTCCTGATAGCCTAATGCCAGGTCGGCCAGTTCGTTGGCCAAGGTGA
Source organism: uncultured Flavobacteriaceae bacterium (assembly GCA_963764285.1). Taxonomy (GTDB): domain Bacteria; phylum Bacteroidota; class Bacteroidia; order Flavobacteriales; family Flavobacteriaceae; genus Pricia. The sequence goes on along the minus strand of CAVXSA010000003.1, from coordinate 63,547 downwards.
CGAAATCATCGTTCTTGGCAACAAAATCGGTCTCGCAGTTCAGGGAGATAATAACCCCTTTCGTGTCATCGGAATTCACTTTGGCTATAGCGGCACCTTCCGAAGAATCGCGATCGGCCCTTTTGGCGGCTACTTTCTGTCCTTTTTTGCGGAGAATTTCGATAGCTTTATCAAAATCGCCTTCCGCTTCGACCAGGGCGTTCTTACAATCCATCATCCCTGCGCCGGTAGTCTTTCTTAATTTATTTACTTCTGCGGCTGTAATCTTTGCCATAATATGAATATGTTTTTTCATTTCCGCCGTTCGACCATGCCTACCTGAGAGGCAGGAACGGCATAGGCCACGGCAGAAATCTATTTATTATTAATAACTTTATACCTATCTACTCGGGCTGTAACCATCGAGAAATAGAATCGGTAGTTTTATAGCAGTACCGGTCGAGGTTTACTCCACGCCTCCTTTGGTCTTTTCCTGCCATTCCTGAAGCTCGTCCCATTTACCATCGGCGGCCATCTGCGCTTGTTTGGGCCACGAGGTAGTGTCTAAATGTGCCATTCGGGAACTGGCTTCGGTCAAGATTTCCTTGATTTTGTCGGCCTCGGATTGGGCCAGATCAACGTAAGTTCCCAATCCCGCTGCTTCAAGGGCTTCCGCCGCTTTAGGACCGAGACCCTCTATTTTGGTCAGGTCGTCCGCCTGATCGTCTTTCGTTTTGGCTTCTTTCTTAGAAGCTGCCGTTTCTTCTTCTTCTTCGGTTGAAGTGGAATTTTCGACCGCTTCTTGGGTAGCTTCAACATCGACCTCCGGCTTCGGCGTTTTACCGACTACTGGCGGGGCTTTGGTCTCAGCGGTCTCGGGGGTCGGTTTTGGCGTTGACACACCTTCCTTAACGACGGGGGCCTCTTCAAGGGTAGTGGAATCGTCCTCGGCCACGGAATCCTGTTGTTCGGCCTTTTTAGCGGTTTCGGGCGCTTTTTCGACTACTTTGTTCTCTTTGTCCTTGCCTTTTTTCTCCTTCTTCTCCTTTTTCTCTTTCTTTTTCTTCTTTTGGCCTTCGCCCTCGTCTTTTCCTTCTTGATCCGATTGGTTTTCGGATTTTCTTTCGGCCAGGCCTTCGGCTACGGCATCGGTAACCTGGGTCATGATGATGTCAATGGATTTCGAAGCATCGTCGTTCGACGGAATCAGGTAATCCACATCCCTGGGATTGCAATTGGTATCGACCATGGCAAAGATGGGAATATTCAACTTCTGCGCTTCCTTTACGGCAATATGTTCCCGCATAGTATCCACTACGAAAAGGGCACCGGGCAAACGGCTCATCTCGGAAATAGATCCCAAGTTTTTCTCCAACTTGGCACGGAGACGGTCAACCTGCAGACGCTCCTTTTTGGAGAGCGTATCGAACGTACCGTCCTTTTTCATGCGGTCGATGGAGGCCATTTTCTTGACGGCTTTCCGAATGGTTACGAAATTGGTCAACATGCCGCCGGGCCATCTTTCGGTGATGTAGGGCATGTTGACGTTGGCCACTTTTTCGGCCACAATGTCCTTCGCCTGTTTTTTGGTGGCGACGAAAAGAATTTTTCGCCCCGATGCGGCAATCTTTTTGAGGGCCTCGTTGGCCTCGTCCAATTTTGCTACCGTTTTGTAAAGGTTGATAACGTGTATCCCATTACGCTCCATGTAGATGTAGGGCGCCATGTTCGGGTTCCACTTGCGTGTGAGGTGGCCAAAATGCACACCTGCATCCAATAATTGTTTTACTTCGACTTTCGCCATCTTTGATTTAGTTTACGTTCTTTTGAATAGGCAATGCCGGAGTGGTATCCCAATGGTTAGGCCGGGAAGCCTCTGGCATTTAGATGCTAAACTAACGGTGATCCCACGGAATGTCGGTATCTACCGGAAACCATCCTTTTATATGAAGTATGGTTTTTTTAATTTATCCGCAACCCGCAAATGAGCGGGGAAAGGACTTTCAATGAACTGGATTAAAAATATATAAATGACATCCATCCCCATACCAAGTAGGGAGATGGATGTTTTGCATTCTTGCTATTAACGTTTGGAGAACTGGAATTTCTTACGGGCCTTTTTCTGACCGAACTTCTTGCGTTCCACCATTCTGGGATCCCGGGTCAAAAGACCTTCTGGCTTAAGCACGGACCTGTTTTCCGCGTCCACCTCGCACATGACCCTGGAAAGTGCCAACCGGATGGCTTCTGCCTGGCCAGTGATTCCGCCGCCGTACACGTTTACTTTTACGTCGTAGCTATCCTCGCTACTGGTTAAGGAAAAAGGCTGTTTGACCTTATACTGCAGTACCGCTGTAGAAAAATAGTCGTTCAGATCTCTTTGGTTGACCGTAATTTTTCCGTTACCTTCCGAAACATAGACCCGGGCGACCGCCGTTTTTCTTCTTCCGATTTTGTGAATGGTCTCCATTTATTTGAATTCTTTTAAGTTGATAAGCGTTGGTTTTTGGGCTTCGTAATCATGCTCTGCCCCTATGACCACTTTTAGGTTTCTAAAAAGTTCGGCGCCCAACCTGTTTTTTGGAAGCATGCCCTTAATCGCTTTTTCCACGATACGCTCGGGGTGTTTCTCCAAAATTTCCTTGGCCGTCTTCGACCGTTGTCCACCGGGATGTCCGGTATACCGCAGATAGACTTTATCTTCCCATTTGTTGCCGGTCAAGTTGACTTTCTCGGCATTGATAACGATTACGTTGTCGCCGCAATCGACATGGGGCGTAAAACTGGGTTTGTGCTTGCCTCTGAGCATTTTGGCCACTTTGGAGGCCATTCGCCCCAAAGTCTCCCCCTCTGCATCGACTAACACCCACTGTTTATCAACAGTCTTTCTGTTGGCCGAAACGGTCTTAAAACTTAATGTATCCACTGCGGTTACTTTTAGATTAAATGATTCTATCCCGTAAAACGGGCTGCAAATGTACACTAATAAACTTAAATTACAAACCCTCGTTTCCGAATATTTTTTAAGGAATTAACCTTATTCTACCGTATAATAGGTGGTAATCCCAGTATTTCTACCATCGACTCCCGTGCCGAATCCGGCACGGGTACCGATGAAGGCATTTACCTACTGAAAATCAGATGGCTGGGTAGTACCCTTGGCCCAATCAAGCTAAAAGGCCGCATCGATTTATCGATGCGGCCTTTTGATTGTTGAGTGGGTGTTAGAATACGTTCTTAAGTAGGGTAAAAAGAATTTTATGCCGATTTACTGCTTATAGAATTTCGTCCGCACCTGTTGCTCTTCCGAACGTATATAAATAATATACGCCCCGGGTTCAAGTGCGGAAATAGGAATGTTCAATGCATTGCGCCGGATGGCCCAATTATAGGTCAAAACGGTGTTGCCATAGATATTTGCTATTATGATCTCTGCCTTCGGGCTATTTTTCAGGCCGAGAATGTTTACTAGGTTTGTAGCGGGATTAGGAAATACCTTGACTTTGGTCTTTGCCACCGACTCCGATATCGTTTTAGCGGGTAGCTCACCTTCTGAAGCGCGTGACTGGGCGTTACCCATATAGGTAATCGATAAAAATAGAACAAGACCGAAATACTTTTTCATAACGGGGTTCCGTTGGGGCGGAATTTGGGATAAAAGTATTGTGTTGTTCGATTATGGACAAAGAAATGTTGTGTATTCGAGGTTTTTGTAGGTGAAGGCGTGTTTTAGTTGGAACGCAACCCGCAAACGAACTGATAAATACTGTCATCGTCGCCGTCAAAGAGGGGTTCAATATTGATATTCGCCGCATACTTCTAGTACCGTAGCGAAGTATTGGCTATCTCCGCTCTGATCAAATTCGAATTCTTATATCTTCGTTTTTTCCTTTAGCTTATGCCTCCCGGCACTAAGATTGGTAGTATCCCTTTTATGGTTCGCCCCAATGGTTTTCAAAGGTCATATCCCCGATTTTTATACTTTTTGCCGATAAAACGATACGCTTCTGCAACGGCGAGTCGTCCACAGCGTCGAATTCCACTTCAAGACTTATGCAATAAGCTTTTTGAAAGAGGACTTCCTGCAGTTTTGACATCGCATCGCGCTTGTAAAAAACCACGCTACCATCCTTTGTCTGATCGGGCGAAGACATCCAGTGAAGAAGGTCATAGCTGCCATCAGCTTCGATAGTGGCCATGATACGACCGCCCATAGGCCTGGCTGCAGGTTTGCCAGTGGCATCGGTGGCCTGTTCAAAATTGTAGGTGCAGTGCAATACATTGTACTCCTTTCCGTCGACAAGAAGTTTGGCTAGAAATGACATAATTGGATCTCCATTTGGGTTATAGTACTGGGTGAACGTAAATTGAGGGGATTTTTGTATGTTTTAAAGACAAATAATTACTTTCACCTGCAACGACCCAAATTTGAAGCAGGCTTTAATGCGCCTCTAACCAGTTGTCACCGATTCCCAATTCAACCTCCAAAGGCACCGAAAGTGGGTATGCATTCTCCATTTCGGATTTGATCAGCGGCTTGAGCTCTTCCAATTCCGATTTGTATATATCGAATACCAGTTCATCGTGTACTTGCAACAGCATCTTGCTTTTATATTTTCGTTCGGATAGCCTTTTGTGGATATTGATCATAGCGATCTTAATAATATCCGCCGCACTGCCTTGGATTGGAGCGTTGACAGCGTTTCGTTCGGCCGCCCCTCGTACGACTTGGTTACTGCCGTTGATATCCTTTAAATACCTGCGCCTTCCCAAAACGGTCTGTACGTAACCATGCTCGCGGGCGAAATCTATCTGATCACTGATGTAATTACGGAGCTTTGGATACGTCTTATAATAGGTGTCGATTAGTTCCTTGGATTCGGAACGGCTGAGGTCCGTTTGGTTGCTCAGGCCGAAGGCGGATACCCCATAAATAATACCGAAATTGACGGTTTTGGCGTTGCTACGCTGCTCACGGGTCACCTCTTCGATGGGCACATCAAATACTTTGGACGCGGTGGAGGCATGTATATCCTCCCCGTTCTTGAATGCCTCGATCATGGTGGTCTCCTCGCTCAGGGAAGCGATAATACGCAGTTCGATCTGAGAATAATCGGCGGCCAATAAGGTATAGTTTTCGTCCCTGGGAATAAAGGCCTTGCGCACCTGCCGCCCCCGTTCGGTACGGATGGGGATGTTTTGTAGATTGGGATTATTACTACTCAATCGTCCTGTGGCGGCTACGGTCTGCATGTAATCGGTATGTACCCGTCCGGTCGATGGTTCTATCTGTTCCGGAAGGGCATCGATATAGGTGCTTTTTAATTTGCTCAATCCGCGGAAATCCAACACCTGTTGAATGATATTATGATCTTTGGCCAGATAAGAGAGTACCTCCTCGGCCGTAGAGTACTGTCCCGTCCGGGTTTTTTTAGGCTTGTCGACCAGTTTCATTTTATCGAATAGTATTTCCCCCAATTGTTTGGGCGATCCGATGTTGAATTCCTCGTCGGCCTCTTTGTAAATTTTTTCCTCCAATTCCTTGATGTCGTTGTCGAGGGCTACGGAAAGGGAGTTGAGGAATTTTTTATCCAAATTGATGCCTTCCAATTCCATATCTGCCAAAACATGAAGCAGCGGAATTTCAATTTCGTTGAAGAGCTTATCGGTCTTGGCCTCGGCCAGTTCGGGACTGAAATGCTGCGCCAATTGAAAAGTGATATCGGCATCCTCGACGGCGTATTCCGTTTGTTTTTCCAAGGGAATCTCCCGCATATTGAGCTGGTTCTTTCCTTTCTTTCCGATCAGTTCAGTGATGGAAACCGGGCGTGTAATTGAGATAGGTTTCCGACAGCACATCCATATTGTGCCGCATATCGGGATTGATCAGATAGTGCGCCAACATAGTGTCAAAAAACCTTCCCTTGACCTTGACGTCGTACTTGTCGAGCACTTTGATATCGTACTTGAGATTCTGGCCGACCTTTTCTATGTCTTCGGATTCAAAGAACGGGCGTAACTGCTCGATAACTTCCTGTGCTTCCTTTCTGGTTTCGGGAAAGGGAATATAGAAGCCTTTTGTGGCCTCCCAGGAAAAAGCGATACCGACCAGCTCGGCTTCCAAGGCGTTCAACGAGGTGGTTTCGGTATCGAAACAAACGGAGGTCTGCTTCATCAGGCTTTTCAGAAAAAGTTCCATTGCCATGCCGGAAGCTACGCTTTGGTACACGTGCGATACGTCTTTTATGGTCTTTCGGCTGTTGTGATCTTTGATGGTTTCGGCGGAATTCCCTGGGTCGGCACCAAATAATGAAAACTGGCCGCCGCCAGCATGTTTGGCCTGCGCCTCGGCAGTCGGCGTGCTGCTGACCTGCGCCTGTGTAGTATCTTCTTCCCCGGAAAATATTTTGATGAACTGGTCTTTTAGCCTACGAAATTCCAGTTCTTCGAAGAGTACTTGCACCTTTTCGCTGTCGGGCTTGGAAAGCTCATAATCCTCGGCATCGAAGGTGACGTCACATTCGGTAAAGATGGTGGCCAATTTTTTGGAAAGCCTACCCTGTTCGGCGTTCTCGATGATTTTTTCCTTCATCTTGCCCTTGAGCTTATCCGTATTGTCCAAAAGTCCCTCCAAAGATCCGAACTGTTTGATGAACTTTTTGGCCGTTTTATCGCCTACCCCCGGTAGGCCGGGAATGTTGTCACTAACGTCGCCCATCATCCCTAGATAATCGATAACCTGTTCGGGCCGCTCGACCCCGAAACGTTTTTTAACTTCGGGAATACCCCATATCTCGATGCTGTTACCCATACGTGCCGGTCTGTACATAAACACGTTCTCGGAAACCAGCTGGGCAAAATCCTTATCGGGAGTGACCATGAAGACCTTATAGTCTTCCTTTTCCGCCTGTTTTGCCAAGGTGCCGATAATATCGTCGGCCTCCAGTCCCGATAATTCTATACAGGGAATATGCATGGCCTTTAGAATATTTTGTATCCACGGGATGGCCGTTCTGATGGCATCTGGTGTCTCGTCGCGATGGGCCTTGTAATCGGCGTACATTTCGGTTCGTTCCGCACTGCCATCCTTGTCGAAACAGACGGCGAGGTGGTCGGGTTTCTCCCGTTTGATCACGTCGAAAAGGGAATTCATAAAGCCCATGATGGCGGAGGTATCCATTCCCTTTGAGTTGATACGCGGATTTTTGATAAGGGCGTAATATCCGCGGAAAATCAGGGCGTAGGCGTCGAGAAGGAAAAGTCGTTTTTGTTCTGGCATGTTTTTAAATATGAGATTCTAGTTGTTAGATTTTATAGGGGGCATGGGATTTTTGATATGGGATTTTGCATTGGGTTTCTACAGGATTATGAACCAAGATATGAATCGGAAGGATGGTTCACATGCCCTTCCTCCGAAAAGGTCCGATAGGTAAACCCGGGATGGATGCAGTATCCACCGGTCTCCCCGTTCTTATTAATGGCGATAAAGCCGATCTGAAAATCCTGTTTTTCCTGGTTCTTGGCGATGATCCGTTTTACGCCCTCTTCGCAAGCGGCTTGGGGCGATTTGCCTTGCCGCATGAGTTCGACGATTAAAAAACTGCCTACGGTCCGTACCACTTCTTCCCCAACCCCGGTGGCCGTAGCTCCGCCCACTTCATTATCGACAAACAGTCCCGCCCCGATAATGGGCGAATCGCCTACGCGCCCCGCCATTTTGTAGGCCATTCCACTGGTGGTACAGGCCCCGGAGATATCCCCGTTTTTATCGATGGCCAACATTCCGATGGTATCGTGGTTCTCGATATTGATGATCGGTTCGTATTTCGAGGTCTTTTTCCATTCGAGCCATTCCTGTTTTGATTTTTCAGTGAGCAGGTCGGTCTTTTCGAAGCCCATTTCATAGGCGAATTGTTCCGCCCCTTTCCCGGCGAGCATCACGTGTGGCGTTTCTTCCATCACCTTGCGGGCTACCGAGACCGGATGCGCTATATTCTGCATCGCCAATACCGCCCCGCAGTTGCCGGCCTTGTCCATGATACAGGCATCCAAGGTCACGTTGCCGTCCCGGTCGGGCCTTCCGCCTACGCCTACGGTCTGGTTGTCAACATCGGCTTCCTCGATTCGCACGCCCTGTTCCACGGCATCCAAGGAATTGCCCCCATCCCTTAATATATCCCACGCCTTGGCCGAGGCCTTGTGAAAATCCCAGGTGCATATAACGATCGGACGCCTCGCTGCGGGAGTTTCCTTTACCCTGCCCCCTAGGCTCATTAGCCTCCAAGGACGATGCCATTAAAGGTCCTGAAATCAGTCCCGCCGTAACGGCCGTGGAATTTTTTAAAAACTTTCTTCGTTCCATAATTCCTGTTTACATTTAGGCTGGCTAAATATACGGGTTATTACTGGAGACCACCAACCCCAAAACTGAAACAAGCTTGACTTGACCCTGCCGCTGGAAGGTGGGTTTTACACTTAAATTTTATGGTATGCTGGTAGAAATCTGTGCCAATTCCCTACAATCCGCATTACATGCCCAAGAGGGGGGCGCGCATCGTATCGAAGTCTGTTCGGAGCTCGCCGTGGGGGGGATTACGCCTTCCTATGGACTTCTTAAAGCCATCCGCGAAAGAATTTCTATTCCCGTGCATGTCCTGATCCGGCCGCGAAGTGGGGATTTTACCTACTCGGAGGAGGAGTTTGGGATCATGAAAACCGATATCGCAAAATGTGTTGACATGGGGTTCGAAGGCATTGTGTCCGGAGTTTTAAGGAAGGATTTCATTTTGGATGAAGAACGGACCACCGCATTGGTCGAGGCATCCAAAGACCTGAAATTTACGTTTCATCGCGCGTTCGACTGGGTGAAAAATCCCTTGGAAACCCTGAGGCAATTGGAAGCCTTGGGCGTGGATTGCATCTTGACTTCCGGACAACAGAAATCCGCCACTGCGGGAATCGGACTGCTGACCGAACTGCATCAAAATGCGAGCAGAACACTTATCATGCCCGGAGGGGGTATTCGCCCTAATAACGTCGGTGTATTTAAGGAAAAGGGCTTTCAGATCGTTCATCTTTCGGCAAGTAAACCTATAAAAACCCTGTCGACCCCGCCGAGTATTCCCATGAATACCCCCTCCCTATTAAAGGAGGATGAAATTTCCTTGTCAGAACTTGAAAGCATCCGAAAAATCGTAAATGCCGTTAAATAAAATCCAAATACGCGTATTCAACGCGCATTAAGAAATACCTTTGCACCCATGTTACGCTGGATTGTATTTATTGTTGTGTACGTTCTTTTGGGCGTTTATACCTTGCAGGCCTTGAAGACGGCGACCCGCCATCCTTGGGTATATTATCTTTTTATCGTTCTATCCGTTCTTGTACTGGGAAATTTTATATACCAGTTTACTTGGGGCGAGGAACAAGGCAGGGTTCTGAGCAGGCCTAAAAGCTACGCATTCGGATTTTTGCTTACAGCTATAGTCTTTCAGGTGGTTACCATCCTCTTTCTTTTTTCAGAGGATACTTTTCGCACCATCTCCGGGGCCTATCAAAAATTTACGGGAAACGCAAAGGAATTCACCCTCCCCGAACGCCGGAGGTTTTTGAGTATTTTGGGTCTGGGTATTGCCGCCTTGCCCTTCGGCGCCTTGCTCTATGGAATGTACAAGGGCAAATATAACTTTCAGGTGCTTCAATACACTTTGGAATTTGACGATTTACCGGATGCCTTCGACGGCTACCGGATTACCCAGATTTCCGATATCCACAGCGGCAGTTTTGATAATCATAAAAAAGTGGAATATGCGGTCGAACTGATCAACCGGCAGCAAGGTGACGTCATTTTATTTACCGGCGATCTGGTGAACAACCTCGCTACGGAAATGGAACCTTGGTCCGAACTCTTTTCGACCCTCGAGGCGAAGGACGGGAAGTTTTCCATTTTAGGAAACCACGATTATGGCGATTATGTGGACTGGGAGACCGAGGAACTCAAGCGCCAAAACCTTGAAGATCTGAAAACCCTTGAACGCAACATCGGCTTTGACCTATTGCTCAACGAAAACCGGTACCTGACCAAAGGAAACGACAAAATCGCCCTGATCGGTGTGGAGAACTGGGGTAGGGGGGGCTTCAAAAAAGCCGGCGACCTTAAAGAGGCCACCAAAACAATTGCCAAAGACGATTTTAAGATATTGATGAGCCACGACCCCTCACATTGGGAAGATGTGGTGCTGTTCGATGATTTGCACTACCATCTGACCCTTAGCGGGCATACCCACGGTATGCAGTTCGGCATCGAAATCCCCGGGTGGATTAAATGGAGTCCCGCCAGGTGGCGCTATAAGTATTGGGCGGGGGTTTACAAGGAAAAGGAACAATTTATCAACGTTAACCGAGGCCTTGGCTTTTTGGGATACCCGGGCCGGGTCGGAATCTGGCCGGAAGTTAGTGTGATTACGCTGAAGAAAAGAACCTAATAACATATTTGACCACAATGGTCGCAAAAAGTAATTCCTATTTTGCGGCATCCCGTTCTTAAAGAATAGTCCATACGGATATGCCATAATTTATTGTCAAGGGCTACCCCGAAATTCATGATGGCCTTCTGTGCCATCAACATTGATCTGACACTCCAAAAGGGTGTAGCCGTTTCCTTAACATGACTTTAACGCCCTAGCAATTCTAAATGTTCAGTGTACAACTACTGATTTCACAATTTTTGTTATTTTTGGCGGATAACCCAAAGTAGTATATTTATGTCAAAGTTTGGTGAACTTATCGATTTGGAAGTCCCGGTTCTCTTGGATTTTTATGCGGAATGGAACGAGCAGTCCACCGCCATGCATGCCGTGCTTCGCGATGTAGCCGCTGCTTTGGGCGATAAGGGCAAGGTCATCAAGATCGACGTCGATAAGAACAAGGAACTGGCCAGTGCTTTGCGCGTGAAGGGCTTGCCGACCCTAATAATCTACAAAAAAGGGGAAATGGTCTGGCGGCAAAGCGGCGAACAGGAGGCCAATACGCTTATTGGAGTTTTGAAGGAATACGTTTAAAAAACGGTAGCCCTGCCGCACTTCTAGATTCAAGCAGAAAATATTTTTCTTCTTCCCACATTCCACAAACGGAGGCTGTTTGCCCTAGGCAAAAAACGCAATGGATTATGCGATGGTTTTGAGATAACCCGGCACTAATTACCTTCAGGTGCCAACACCGTATCCTCGACTTCATCATTTTCGACAGTCGTAGCATCAGTTGCGGTGGTATCAGAAACCGGCATCGTATCGATAATATCGGGGTTATCCCCGGGAACCGGCAGTTCTTCCCCTGGCATATTGTTTTTGTAAAAATGCTCGAACCTATCGATGTACTCGTTAAATATCAAGGTTTCCTTTTCAGCCTTTTCGCGGTCATTGTTCGAAATCAGGATATCAATATTCCTACGGTAGCCTTCCATATCGGCAATGATTTCGTCAATTTGGTCGTACTGCTCATCCAACGGAATCCCTTCGTAATATTCCAAACGGTCTTGATAGATTTTTTTTAATTTTTCGAACAAAGCCCGGGCCTTATCGGTTTCGCCTACCTTATAATATCCATCTACAAAAGGTTCCACGAAAGTGTAGTATTCATAGTATTCCACAGGAAGGTTTTTCATGGTAATATCTATGATTTCTTTGGCCTTATCGATTTTATCTTCCTTGATCAGTTGTTCTGTCAGGCGGGCGAGATTGCTGCGATATGATAGGCCTTGAATCCGGGTCTGGGGGTCGTGATATATATCGGGATCCCCGGAATTTCCCCAGTACCAATTCGTAACGATATCGTACATGAGATCGGTGTCTATCCTGCCCATTTCAAAGGAAGATTTAGTACGCGGAGTTTTGATGGGCACCAGTTTGTAGGCCATGCCGTCGAGCTGCAAATAGTCCTTCATCCAGATAAATTCCGCATCATCAAAGCTTCCCCCGGAAAAATAGAGGGGCCGTTTCCAGTCGTTGTTGGCGAGAATATCCAACATCATCATGCTCTTTTTGGTAATGGCCTGCTTGGGAAGGTCGATATCGATATAATCGACGATTTCGGCCGAATCCTTTTCCTTGACCAGTCCGCTTTCCAGAACGTTCTTTTTATTTACGGGAATGCGCAGGTGGGTGGTCGGATAGTAAACGATCTGCTGGGTATTTTCCGGATATGCCTCGAGATCGGCCCCCTGCTTTTCAAGAATGTATTTCAGCTTGGTCTGTGGTTCGTCGCTATCGACCCAACGAATAAAATCGTTGACCGACCAGCGGCTTTCCGAGAGTTTTTTGTTGAACAATTGGTCAACGTTCTGGTAATAGAGCACGTCACGCGAACCCCAGCGGTATTTATCGTGGGTAATCTGCGAGGGGATGGGGTCGCTGTCATAAGCCTTGCGCTTCATCTGGTCGATGTACCAGTCCGTCTCGAAGAGGCTGGTGCAGACGATTCGCACATCGGTACGGTAGCCCTCGATTTCTTGGGCGTACCATAAGGGGAAGGTGTCGTTGTCGCCAATGGTAAAAAGAATGGCCCCCGCATCCTTTTGGGTAGAGTCGAGATAGGCCTTCGCCGATGCGTTGGCGGTAAAGCGGTTCGAGCGGTCGTGATCGTCCCAGTTCTGAATGGCCATTACCGTCGGGACGGCCAAAAAGCAGACCAAGGTAACCAACGGAGCCAGTAGTTTAGGTGTCAGCAGTTTTCTGAACTCGTCGAAGAGCCCGTACACTCCGAGGCCTATCCAAAGGGCAAATACATAAAAGGACCCTACTAGGGAATAATCCCGCTCACGCGGTTGAAAGATATAGGGATTCGTATAGAATTGGATGGCTATTCCCGTAAATAAAAAGAACACCAGCAACACCCAAAATTGTTTGGGGTTTTTCGACACCTGAAACAGGATACCGATTATCCCCAGAATTAAAGGCAGGAAGAAATAGGTGTTTCGTGCCTTGTCGTTCTTTACGTCATCCGGCAGATTGGTCTGGCTTCCCAACCGCATACTGTCGATAAAACCGATACCGCTCAGCCATTCCCCGTTTCCGTTGTAGCGGCCTTGCACGTCATTGTTCTTCCCTGCAAAATTCCACATAAAATACCGCCAGTACATATAGCCGAACTGGAACTGTAACATATATTTGATGTTCTGCCATATCGATGGCGGCTCCACTTCAAGATACTCGCTGAAGCGGCGCAGGAAACCTATATATTGCTCCGCATCGATATCCCCCTTGGCATAGCCTTCCTTCACCTGTTTTACAGCTTGGCGCAGTTCTTCGTTCGATTGCTTCATCGTGAAGTCCAACGGCCCGAAATATTTCATATAGTTTTCGGCGTTGGGGCCGCTCCACATTCTGGGCAGCAGGCCCACATGTTTCGGGTCGTCGCCCGGTACGGCATCCTTGTAGTAATTTACGATAACGTACTTGCCGGTCTCCTCGTCCTTTTCGTATTTGGGGGCCTCGTCCTTGTCGGGCCCGCCGTCGCCGAAGGTATTCGAGTAGTAGGTACCGTAAACGGGACTATCGACCCCTGGATATTGCTCACGGTTGTAATAAGCCAGCAAGGCACGGGCATCCTCGGGGTTGTTTTCGTTGATGACCGTTCGGGCGTTGGCGCGAATGGGAAGCATCAACCAAGAAGAAAATCCGAGGAAAACGAACATCATACAGAGTACGATGGTATTGGCCGTTTTGTAGTTGTTTTTTCGGGTATAGTCCAGGCCGAAATAAAAGGCGGCCACAAATAGCAACACCATGATAATGGTACCGGAATTAAAGGGAAGGCCTACGCTGTTGATAAAAAAGACCTCGCTCCATCCAAAGAGTTCCAGTACATAGGTCAACGAAAATTTGTAAACCAACATCAGAACGGCAATGACTGCGACGTTGGCGATCAAGAAATTTTTTACGGTAGTTTTTTTATAGGTCTGGAAATAGTAGAGAAGTCCGATAGAAGGAATGGCCAAAAAGCCCATAAATTGGATACCGAAGGTAAGCCCCACCACAAAGGAAATAAGCACGAGCCACCGATTTCCCCGCGGATTGTCGAGGTTATCCGTCCATTTTAGGCCTAGCCAAAGCAGCAATGCCATAACCATACTGGCACTGGCGTACACCTCGGTCTCTACGGCATTGAACCAAAAACTATCGGAAAAGGTAAAGGCCAGGGAACCGACGAGTCCGCTGCCCAGCACGGCGATGGCCTTGCTATTGGTCATTACCTCGTCTTTTTTGTACACCAGTTTTTGGACGAGGTTGGTTATGGTCCAGAACATGAACAAAATGGTGAAGGCACTCGACACCCCCGACACATAGTTCACCATGCGGGCCACTTCGGTCTGGTCTGGGGCGAACATGGCGAAAAAGGCGCCCAGCATCTGTAAGAGCGGAGCCCCCGGCGGATGGCCCACCTGCAGTTTGGCAGAGGTGGCGATGTACTCACCCGCATCCCAAAAGCTGTTGGTCGGTTCTACGGTGATGGCGTAAACGATGAGGGCAATAAAAAAAACACCCCATCCTGATAGGGTATCCCATTTTTCGAAATTCTTTGCAAACATGTATGCGAGTTGTGTTAGGCCAATCGGTTTGCCAAACCTAAGATTTGAACTGGTTTGGCGAAATTACTAATTTAAATAGATATGGGATGGGGTTTTTGATAAAGGTTTAACAGCCCCGGAAGGAGCGTTTACCTATCATTGTCACCAAAATTGTTTGCGCATACCAAACTTTGTTTTAAATTTGCACGCTCAAATAGTAATGGCCTATGGTGTAATTGGCAACACAGCTGGTTTTGGTCCAGTCGTTCTAGGTTCGAGTCCTAGTAGGCCAACGTTTTAACCCCTTGATTTCATTGAAGTCAGGGGTTTTTTTGTTTCACCGCATACTGGGGCGGGAGTTTATCTGAGTAATGTGTTAAGCATCTTCAATGGCTTATCTACGTCAAATTGAACCTTGGAAATAAAGATTTCCACCCCGCTCTGATATCTGAGGAGGTAGATGACCTGAAAATACAACAGCTTGATTTGCCCGCCGTAAGGAGGAGCAGATTATCTTGTACAAGACCAACCCCACGCAATGGACGATAAGGCGCATGCATTTATAAATAAATTGGTTTGGTGGGCATGTCGCTCAAATGAAGATCAATGGACGCAACAACATAGGCTCGAATGTCATTAAAATAGCTATCCTTTTGGGATTCTCACGGTATGGATTGTCCTAAGCGAAAAGTGGTTGAGAGGCAGAATGTGAAAAAGGAGATGGAGCAATAAAAAATGCTAATATCCTCTAAAATTAGTATTTTTTACTAATTTTGCGATTATGAAAGAGGGTTTCCATAAGAGCATTTCCGTTGTCATGGCCCTTGTAGTGCTGTTCGCCACCATGTCGTTCATAGTCGATATGCACTATTGCGGGGATTCTTTGGTGGATTTTTCTTTGTACCACAAAGCGGAAAGTTGTGGAATGGAAGAATTTCCGGCAGCCCATGACCAAGAACCTGCTTTTTCCCAAAAATCCTGCTGTTCCGACTTGCAAATCGTCAAAGAAGCCAGTCAAGACTTTAAGACTTCCTTTGATAAACT
Organism: uncultured Flavobacteriaceae bacterium; assembly: GCA_963764285.1. GTDB lineage: Bacteria > Bacteroidota > Bacteroidia > Flavobacteriales > Flavobacteriaceae > Pricia. The sequence continues at coordinate 47,961 of CAVXSA010000003.1, read as the reverse complement.
AACCTTCGGGCCACAGACTTTCGTTGCCCAATTTTTCTACACTTTTGTTACACTTTTTGGGGGACTTGATTCTGCCGTTATCCCTTTTAAAGACTACCACCCTCCCTTCCTGGAGCAGGACGTGCTTGTTCTGAACCAAGTATTTCTAATTTGATTTAGTTTCAGATTTTTTCGCTGCATAGCCGTGTTGCGAAATCTTGTGTCCCCTATTTTCTCCGGAAAAATTTTACCGGATTCTAGTTTAGGGACTGCCAAAACCGGAGATTTTCGGAATTTTATATATTCCCTAAGCTCATGTCCGCCCGCAGGACGGGTCGATTTCAAGTCTGAAAACTAAAACTATATTTAATGCTGAACAAAGGCATAAAATTCCTAATAGAAAATAAGCTTGTTCCCGTGCTAATGCTCGTCCTGTTTGTGGGATGGGGCACAATCAACGCACCTTTCAACTGGGATACCGGCTTCCTGCCCCGCGACCCGGTGGCCGTAGATGCCATTCCTGACATCGGCGAGAACCAACAGATCGTTTTTACGAAATGGCAAGGGCGTTCGCCGCAGGATATCGAGGATCAGATTACCTATCCGTTGACCACTTCCTTATTGGGAATCCCCGGTGTAAAGACCATCCGAAGCTCCTCCATGTTCGGGTTTTCGAGCATCTATATCATTTTTGAGGAGGATGTGGAATTCTACTGGTCACGCAGCCGCATCCTCGAAAAACTCAATTCGCTGCCCAGTGGATTATTGCCGGAGGGTGTCAACCCCGCGTTGGGACCGGATGCCACGGGACTGGGCCAGATTTTTTGGTATACCTTGGAAGGCCGCGATAAGGATGGAAATGTAACGGGCGGATGGGACTTGCAGGAACTGCGTAGCATTCAGGACTATTATGTAAAATACGCCCTTTCTTCTGCAAGCGGTGTGTCGGAAGTAGCATCCGTCGGCGGATATGTGCAGGAATACCAAGTGGATGTAGATCCCGAAAAAATGCGCCAGTACGGTATCGGTCTATCGGATATTGTTAAAGCGGTTAAACAAAGCAATCAGGACATCGGCGCACAGACCTTGGAAATGAACCAGGCCGAATATCTTGTCCGAGGCCTGGGCTATGTGAAGTCGATCGAGGATATAGAAAACGCCGTCGTTACTTCAGAAAATTTCGCTTCTATTCGGATCAAGGATGTCGGCAATGTCCATTTGGGACCGGCTACCCGACGTGGAATTTTGGACAAGGAAGGGGCCGAAGTCGTGGGCGGTGCGGTAGTCGCCCGATATGGCGCCAATCCTTTGGAGGTCATTAACAACGTCAAGGACCAGATCAATGAACTGAGTGCCGGTTTGCCTTCAAAAGAGTTGGCCGATGGCCGCACCTCACAAGTTACCATAGTCCCCTTTTACGACCGTACCGAACTCATCCAGGAGACTTTGGGAACCCTTAATGAGGCCCTGACCCTGGAAATCTTGATTACTATTTTGGTCATTATCATTATGGTATTTAATCTACGGGCATCCCTTTTGATTTCAGGACTGTTACCCGTGGCTGTCTTAATGGTCTTCATTACGATGAAGCTGTTTAATGTGGATGCCAACATCGTGGCACTTTCCGGTATCGCAATTGCCATTGGTACGATGGTGGATGTGGGCATAATCCTCTCCGAAAATATCATTAGACATCTGGATATGGAAAATACGGATGTTGATGGTAATGAGCTGCCTATCAATACAGTCGTTTACAATGCTACCGCAGAAGTATCCGGCGCGATATTGACCGCCGTACTAACGACCATTATCAGTTTTATTCCGGTATTTACAATGGTAGGCGCAGAGGGGAAACTGTTCCGTCCCTTGGCCTTTACCAAGACTATGGCGCTCACAGCGTCCATTATAGTTGCCCTGTTTCTTATCCCACCGTTTGCAGCGTTTTTATTCCGTAGGAAAGACCTGAAAAGTTCGTTCCGATATATCCTCAATATTTCTTTAGTTATCACAGGTGTTATCGGCTTGATTTATGGCTTTTGGTTAGGGTTGATTTTGATTGGTTTTGGTGCTTCGGGCATGGGCAGCTTGCGCGGTAATCTATCCGAAAAACGGGCGAACTTGCTCAATATCATTATTTCGGCGACAGCCATTGTATTCCTGCTTGCCGAATACTGGCGGCCTTTGGGGTTTGACCGAAGCATTGTGATGAACCTGATTTTTGTTAGTATCGTCTGCTTCGGGTTGTTGGGTATATTTTGGGTTTTCCGATATTATTATACACAAATTCTGCGATGGGCATTACGCCATAAATTCCTCTTTCTTTCGATCCCCACGGTTATCGTCATCCTCGGTGTCCTGATTATGCAGAATACTGGCAAAGAATTTATGCCTTCGCTCAATGAGGGTTCGTTCCTATTGATGCCGACGTCATTGCCACATGCAGGAGTGGAAGAAAATAAACGGGTCTTACAGCAATTGGATATGGCCGTGGCGACCATTCCCGAAATACAGACCGTGGTCGGAAAGTCCGGCCGAACGGAATCCGCCCTTGACCCCGCCCCACTTTCGATGTACGAGAACATTATTCAGTACAAGTCGGAATATATGCGCAATGCCACTGGCGAACGCCAACGCTACAAGATAAACGATGATGGGTTGTTCGTTTTGAAAAATGACAAATTCATTATCAATCCGAACAACAAAGTTGAGGAAGATGCCAACTACGAAGCATCCCAATTGCAAACTACGGCGACAAGGGAAGAACTCGTACCCGATGACGATGGCGAGTACTACCGCAATTGGCGGCCCAAAATCAACAGTTCCGATGATATTTGGAACGAGATTGTTAGCGTCACGAAATTGCCCGGTATTACCTCCGCCCCCAAACTGCAACCCATCGAAACCCGTTTAGTAATGCTGCAGACGGGAATGCGCGCGCCTATGGGAATCAAAGTAAAAGGCCAGGACTTAAGGGAAATAGAAGCTTTCGGACTAAAACTCGAGGATATTCTCAAACAGGCCGAAGGTGTCAAAGAGCAGGCCGTTTTTGCCGACCGTATCGTTGGCAAACCCTATCTGCTGATCGATATTAAGAGGGAAAAGCTTGCCCGGTACGGCATTTCCATAATGGACGTACAGGAAATTTTGCAAGTGGCCGTTGGCGGGATGCCCTTGACCCAGACCGTCGAAGGCAGGGAACGTTATGCCGTCCGGGTGCGCTACCCCCGCGAGTTGCGTGAAAACCCCACCGACCTAAAAAATATCTACGTGCCGGTGGAAAAAGGAAGTCCCGTGCCCCTTGGTGAACTGGTGGATATCCGTTATGAACAGGGGCCACAGGTCATCAAAAGCGAGAACACCTTTTTAGTGGGCTATGTGCTGTTCGATAAACTCGATGGTTTTGCCGAAGTGAACGTGGTGGAAAATGCCCAAGCATTGATCCAGGATAAAATTGACAATGGCGAATTGACCGTTCCCAAAGGAATTAGCTACCAGTTTACGGGAACGTATGAAAATCAATTACGGGCAGAAAAGACCTTATCCATAGTCGTGCCTTTGGCACTAATCATCATCTTTCTGATTCTCTATTTTCAGTTCCGTTCGGTATCGACTTCATTGATGGTGTTTACGGGTATCGCCGTGGCCTTTGCAGGCGGATTCCTGATGATATGGTTCTACGGCCAGGATTGGTTCCTGAACTTCAATTTCTTTGGCGAGAACCTACGGAACTTGTTCCAGATGCACACTATAAATCTCAGCGTAGCGGTTTGGGTAGGTTTTATCGCCCTGTTCGGTATCGCTACCGATGATGGGGTCGTAATGGCCACCTATCTCACGCAAACCTTTGATCGTAACAGTCCCGATAACAAAATGGAGATCCGGGATTCCATAGTGGAAGCTGGCCAGAAACGTATCCGTCCGTGTCTGATGACTACGGCCACGACCATTTTGGCATTATTGCCTATCCTTACTTCAACGGGTCGGGGCAGCGATATCATGATACCGATGGCTATACCGAGCTTTGGCGGGATGATTATAGCTCTGATTACCCTATTCGTGGTTCCGGTGCTGTTCAGTATGAAAAAGGAATTTCAAATTCAAAGAGTGAGGAAATGAAAAATATAGCTGTTACTGTCTGCCTTTTCCTTGTTTCCGCTTTCACAAAAGCGCAAGAACTGCAATCCTACATTCAGGAGGCGGAGGTGAACAACCCACAGATCCAGGCATATGAACTTCGATACGATATCGCACAAGAAAAAGTGAACGAGGGCAATACACTTCCGAACGCGACGCTCAGTGCAGGCTATTTCGTAAGCGAACCCGAAACCCGAACCGGTGCGCAACGGGCGCGTTTTTCCGTTTCCCAAATGCTGCCCTGGTTCGGTACGATAAAGGCAAGGGAAAACTACGCCAGTTCCCAGGCCGAAACGGAATTTGTAGAAATCACCATTGCGAAACGCCAATTGGCCCTCTCGGTCGCTCAATCCTATTACGAACTTTATGCCATAAAGGCGAAACGCGAGGTACTGGACGAGAATATCCAATTGCTGAAAACCTACGAGCGGTTGGCATTGACCTCGGTAGAAGTAGGCAAAGCCTCTGCGGTTGACGTATTGCGCTTGCAGATTCGGCAGAACGAATTGTATCAACAAAAAGCGGTTTTGGGGCAAAAATACTGGGCAGAACAGACTATATTCAACAATCTATTGAACCGAAAGAAGAGTATAGCGGTCGAAGTCGCTTCAGAAATGTCGATTCCACTGGAAAATGCAGTTATTAGCGAAGAAGGCTTGGCACTCAATCCTGAACTGCTCAAATATGACAGGCTTTATGAATCCATCGAGCAGTCTGAACTGCTAAATCAAAAGGAAAGCGCCCCCAACATCGGGATTGGGCTAGATTATGTTCCCGTTGCAGAACGGCCTGAAATGAATTTTGGTGATAACGGAAAGGACATTGTGATGCCTATGGTATCTTTCTCCATCCCCCTTTTCAACAACCGCTATAAATCTGTTTCCAAACAAAATGACCTGCGGCAACAGGAAATTGGATTCCAAAAAGTAGAACGCTCCAAAACCTTGGAAACCGCTCTTGCAAAAGCGATTTCCCAACGAAATCAGGCAAGAATAAGATTCAATACGCAAGAAAAAAATCTTGAACAGGCCAAAGATGCCGAAGAAATCCTTGTAAAGAATTATGAAACAGGAACTATAGATTTTAAGGATGTGCTGGATATTCAAGAGCTACAGCTCAATTTCCAGACGAACCGAATCGAATCGGTGAAACTATATTTTGACCAAGCGGCCATTATCAACTATTTAATAAACTGATTATGGTAAAGGATTTTTTTGTTAAAAACATGGTATGTGATAGATGCATAAAAGTGCTAAGGGACCAGATGGAAAAACATAACATCAAGATTATGGAAATCGAGCTGGGTCGTCTGAGATTGGATATCGAAATGGATGATGAGGCCGAAAAATTAGGGACCCTTCTTCAAAAGAACGGGTTTGTCTTGATCGATCGCAAATCAGAAAAGCTGGTAGAACAGGTGAAACTCGAACTGGTCAAGCTCCTGAACAATCTTCCCTTGGAACTGGATCAAAATCTTTCTCACCATCTAGCCGGGAAAATGGGATGCGAATATTCTAAAATGAGCAAGATATTCTCCTGTACCGAAGAAATGACCATCGAAAAATATTTTATCAAACTAAAGATCGAAAAGGTGAAGGAACTGATACAGGACAAGGAATACAATTTTACCGAAATGGCGCAATTACTTAATTACAGTCATATTAACCATTTAAGCGGGCAGTTCAAAAAGGAGACGGGAATGAGCCTTTCCGATTATAAATTGGAACAGAAAAACCATAGGATTTCAATTGACAGAATTATGTAGATAATAACCATAATTATGTAGCAATAGACTGTAAATCAATAGTAATTTACGGAGAATTTATTAGTAACTCAAAATAAGGAAAATGAAAAATTCAAAATTTATTGAGACGTTGAACAACTGTGTTGCCCATTGCAATTATTGTGCAGATGCCTGCTTGGATGCCGATGACATTCAAAAGATGGTGGATTGTATTAGAACGGATAAGGCCTGTGCCGAAGCTTGTAACGCAACCGCCCAATTGCTTGCTGCCAACTATGCAGATGTAAAAGGCATGGTAGAGTATTGCCATAGTGTTTGCAAAAAATGTGCGGATGAATGTGCAAAACACGAGCATCAGCATTGTAAGGATTGTGCGGAAGCTTGCCGAAAATGCGCCGATGCCTGTGAAGCGTACTTGGCATAAAGAAATATCGCCCTTTCCGAAAGGGAAGGGCTTTTAAACTTTTCTGATCTGATTGTAAATATTACCGGCACTTTTGTTTGATCGCAGGTCTGTGCTTTTCATGTCCAAAAATACAAGTATCCAGTATTTATGAAGAAATGAAGAACATTTTACTTGGGCACGTTTTTAATCGGCAACGATTCGGACCTATTGGAGCCACACACACACCTGGTTTGCAGGAACAACGAGGTGTATATGGTTCAATCCAAATCAATCCAACAGAAAAAACACTTGATTACGATGAAGATTTGATGCTGGTGTTGTCCGACTGGATGGACGAAAAGCCACAATCCCAACTTAAAAACCTGAAACGTGCCAACGAATGGTACCTGATCAAGAAGGGTCAGGTACAAAGCCTTGACAAACTTATCAAGAAAAAAGCCGTAGGGGCTAAACGTAAAATGGCATCGCAAGAGTTTTCAGTGATGACCACACTCAAAGGAACGAACGAGTAAAACAGAATCCCCAACCGGGGTGCGTTATATGTTACCCATGCTCATCAATTCTGATTTACCAGAGATATTGCGAGAGTGGGCATGTAGGGCAAATTAAATGGACTTTGGTTGGGTCAATAATCTTCCATTCGGCGAAGACTATCGAGAAGAATTTACTTGGCAAATGAGCCTGGAATTTATTTGGGTAAAAAACTTTTCGTTGAAGGGGAGTTTTAATAAGCGATTGGTCACTGGGGCGGTCTGGCCGTTTCATTTTTGGAAGCTAAAAATTGGCAACAATAAAAATAGATTAATATGAAACCACTAAAAATAATATTATTGGCAAGTGCAGCTGCATTATTTGCGCTAACCTCGATTTCTTGTAAAAAGGCAAAGAGAAATGAACCCGCAGCGCCTATGAGCAGCGAAATGCATCAGAATAATCTAAATCAGGAAGGGGAAGTGGTCCATGGCAGTGAGCAAAATTCAGCTGCCACGGCAATTGTTACAGAATATCTGTCCATTAAAGATGCACTTGTAGGGGATAGTACTGAAGAGGCAGCGGATGCAGGAAGTAAATTGGTAACGGCCTTAGAGGGTTTCGATGTAACCGGATATTCGGATTCAGAGCGTAAGGACCTATTGGACCTTATTGCGGATGCCAAAAAGCATGCCGAGCTGATCTCGGAAAGTTCAATGGAACAACAGAGGGAACATTTTAAAAATTTGAACAAGGATGTAACGCAGATGGTAGCTATTACCGGGACGAAGCAAAAAATTTATGAACATTTTTGCCCGATGTACGATAGTGGTAGTGCCTGGTTAAGTGCGAGTAACGAAGTTAGGAATCCCTATTTCGGTAGCAAAATGTTGACTTGCGGTAAAGTACGACGTGAGATCAATTAAGAGATAGCTTTAATGATTATAGGGGGTGTTTTCTTAGTCGCATTCGTAGGAAGGGTTTGTGAGTAGTGAAATATTGATATTGGCGACAACTGTCCAAGTAATTCTGAAACTTTTTCGTGCTGGGGCGGCTTAGTTCGCTTAATTATATAGTGTTATGAATTATATCTTATTGGGCCTTGGCATTTTAATCTACATCGCCGTCTTATCCGATATCGTTATGACGACTTTAACATTGAAGGGCGGGGGGTGGATGACGAGTAGACTATGCACGTCGGTATGGAGATTAGCTTTAAAGATTTGCAATCACAATGGCAGATCAAAGGCTTTGACCCACACCGGTTATTTGCTGCTTTTCATTATAGTACTATTATGGGTATTACTGCTGAATTTAAGTTTTGGCCTCGTTCTGATGAGCCAGTTCGGCTCTATCATAGCCGCAACTACTAAGTTGCCCGCCACTGATTGGGAAAAAGTGTATTATGCTGGATATGTGTTATCAACACTGGGCCTTGGCGACTATCTGCCTTCTACGAATACTTGGCGGCTGGTCACTAATTTATATGCCTTTACCGGACTGATCTTTATTACCATGTCCGTAACTTATTTTATCCCTGTTCTGTCAGCGGTTATAAAACAGAGAAAACTGGGAATCAATATAAGCGGGTTGGGAGATAGTCCCCAAGAGGTTATTCTTAATGCCTGGAATGGTCAAAATTTTGATTTTTTGAAATTTCAGTTGTTGACTCTTTCGGATGAATTGGTCGATCACAATCAGAATCATAGAGCCTATCCGATAATACATTATTTTCATAACAATAAAAGAAAGAATGCTGTAGTGTTACAAATAGCGAAGTTGAACGAGGTGGTTTATCTCTTTCAAAATTATATTAGAAAAGAATTCACGCTGAATAAAAGTGAACTCTTGCCCATCGTATCCGCTCTTAATAACTATAAAGAAGTCGTACGGGGTGTAACAAAAGTAAAGATGGTTCAAAATTCAACTGCTTCCACGCCTTTACAGAAATTGATTGACAAAAGTCTGTTGGTCGATAATTTTGAGCAGATCGAGCTAAACGATGAAATGCGCAAAAATAGAATGATCTACCGATCTTTGGTAGAACAGGATGGATGGCAATGGGACGATGTAATCAATCGAGATTAATGTAAATACGAATCGAAGAAGCATCAACACTAAGAATACAAAGAAGAGATATGAATGATTTTTTAAAACAATGGGGCGAAGCGGCCTACACTACCACCGGATTTTTCTGGATGGCGCTTTGGGCGTTCGTATTGGGCTATATCATCAGTAGTATGATACAAATTTTTGTGACCGAAAAACGAATGCAGAAAACGATGGGCAAAGACGAATCCAAAAGTATGCTATTGGGTACGTTTTTCGGCCTTATTAGTAGCTCTTGCAGCTTTGCCGCATTGGCAAGCACAAAGTCCTTATTTAAAAAAGGAGCGAGTTTTGTCTCTTCCATTGCGTTTTTGTTGGCATCGACCAACCTGGTTATCGAATTAGGGATTATTATATCCATTTTTTTGGGATGGCAATTCGTTGTAGGGGAATACGCAGGGGGAATACTTTTGATAGGTATCTGTTGGATTCTTATTCGTGTTATCAACCCCAAGAAACTGATTGAGAATGCACGAAAAAATTTAGAAAGCCAAGATGATGACGATGGAATGGACGATTCTAAGGATTGGAAAAAACAGATTCAGAAAGAGGATAGCTGGGCCCGGGTCGCCAAAAAATATAAAATGGAATGGCAAATGGTCTGGAAAGACGTTACGGTAGGCTTTACCATTGCCGGCATAGTGGCGGCCTTTGTTCCGGATTCCTTTTTTCAGACCCTATTCATTAATAGCGGCCAAGGCAATACCGATTTCACCTTTTTCCAGATCTTGGAGCATATCATTGTCGGGCCAATTGCAGCATTTTTGACCTTTATCGGGTCAATGGGGAATATTCCATTGGCAGCTTTGCTTTTTGGAAAAGGCGTAAGTTTTGCGGGGGTGATGGCATTTATATTCAGTGATCTCGTAGTCTTTCCCGTACTGCGCATCAATGCAAAGTATTATGGCTGGAAGATGTCGCTGTTCATTTTGTTCCTACTGTTCACGGCCTTAATAGGCTCTTCACTGGCGTTGCACTATACCTTCGATCTATTCAGCATTTTGCCAGACCCATCTCAAGTCAAAATTCAGGATAGCGAGTATTTCAAAATAGATTATACCTTCTTTTTGAATATGGTCTTTTTAGCTATTTCAGGATACTTGGTTTATTTGGGCTTTTTCAAGAAAAAAGATGTCGAGCACAGTATGAGCGAGATGGCCCCCAAAAGCGAGTTGCTGGAAAATGTTTTAAAATATGCAGCTTTTATCTGCTATGCGTGGCTTGTAGGGGGACTAATAGTTAAATTTTTTATTCAGTAGATGAAACACACCTATCACATACACGGAATGACCTGCAACGGTTGCAGAACCCACGTAGAGGATTCCCTTGGCAAAGTGGACGGGGTTTCCAATGCATACGTCAATCTGGAAAAAGCCGAAGCTACCATTGAAATGGAGTCGCATATTCCCATCGAAAAGTTTCAGGATATCCTTAAAAAAGATGGAGGAACCTATACTATACATGAAGATGGCGGGCAGCATCATACTCACGAAAAGAAAGGGGAAACTAAGTCCAAAGGGAAAGGGAAAGGAACAGGTGCTTTTTACTGCCCTATGCATTGCGAAGGTGACAAAACCTACGATACCCCTGGTGATTGTCCCGTATGCGGAATGGATTTAGTGGAAGAACAAAACTTATCCGCTACTTCGAGCAAACAATGGACCTGCCCGATGCATCCCGAAGTGGTAAAAGACGAACCGGGAGCTTGTCCTATTTGTGGAATGGATCTTGTAGCAAGACAACCGGACCTTTCAGCCGAGGAGAAGACCTATAGAAAGCTCTTGAATAAATTCTGGATCGCACTTGCTTTTACACTGCCCATATTCTTGATCGCAATGAGCGAAATGGTTCCCAACAATCCATTATATAATGCGATGGAACAGAAAAGGTGGAACTGGATCCAGTTCGGCCTGTCCATTCCTGTGGTATTCTATGCCACATGGATGTTCTTTGAACGTGCCTACCGCAGCATAAAAAGCTGGAATCTCAATATGTTTACGCTCATCGGAATAGGTTCCGGGGTGGCATGGCTTTTTAGTCTCTTTGGAATGTTGTTTCCGGATTTTTTCCCGGAGCAGTTCAAGACGGAATCCGGAGGGGTCCACGTGTATTTTGAAGCTGCCACGGTCATTCTCACATTAGTACTGATGGGACAAGTGCTGGAAGCCCGTGCGCATAGCAAAACCAATTCCGCGGTCAAGGAATTGTTAAAGCTGGCTCCCAATACGGCTTTGAGGGTGGTGGATGGAAACGAAGAGAAAGTATCTATTGATCAGATCCAAAAAGGAGACACGCTTCGGGTCAAGCCGGGCGATAAAATTCCTGTGGATGGAGTAATAACAGAAGGCAGTACCACCGTTGACGAATCGATGATTTCGGGTGAACCTATTCCCGTAAACAAAGCTGAAGATGATAAGGTGAGCAGCGGAACCATTAACGGGAATCAATCTTTTTTGATGAGGGCCGAAAAAGTGGGCTCTGATACATTGCTTTCACAGATTATCCAGATGGTCAATGATGCCAGCCGTAGCCGGGCGCCCATCCAGAAATTGGCGGATACGGTTTCAAGCTATTTTGTGCCTGTGGTGGTCATCATTTCGATTATCACTTTTGCGGTGTGGGCTATTTGGGGGCCAGAACCGGCGTATGTATATGCGCTGGTAAATGCCATCGCCGTGCTCATTATTGCCTGTCCCTGTGCTTTGGGGCTTGCTACGCCAATGTCGATCATGGTGGGTGTCGGTAAAGGGGCACAAAATGGAGTTCTAATCAAAAATGCGGAAGCGCTTGAGAAAATGGACAAGGTTGATACGCTTATTGTGGACAAAACAGGAACGATAACAGAAGGAAAACCTAGCGTTGAAAAAATCGGCGTTTTTGGAAATCGTTTTGGAGAAAGCGACATTCTACGCTTTATCGCGTCCTTAAACAGTTCCAGTGAGCATCCCCTAGCCGAAGCGACCGTGAAATACGGGAAGGAACAAAATATCGTAATCTCAAAAACGGAGGGTTTTAGCGCGAAAACGGGTAAAGGAGTCGAGGGAACGGTTGATGGTCATAAAATGCACTTAGGGAATGCCAAAATGATGGAATTTACCAAAGCCTCGGTTTCATCTGAAATGGCAACAGAGGTACAATCCTTTCAGAAACAAGGTAAAACAGTCTCCTATTTGGCAGTGGATGGTGAAGTCTCGGGCTACGTTGTGATCGGCGATAAAATTAAAGGGACAAGCACAGGGGCCATCAAAAAATTACAGGATAAAGGCATCGCGGTAATTATGTTAACCGGCGACAATCACGACACCGCCCAAGCCGTAGCTATCGAACTCGATCTTGCCGACTTTAAAGCAGGGATGTTACCGGAAGCCAAGCTTGAAGAAGTCAAAAAGTTACAGTCTCAGGGAAAAGTGGTTGCCATGGCGGGCGATGGCATCAACGATGCCCCGGCGCTTGCCCAGAGTGATGTTGGAATAGCGATGGGAACGGGAACCGATGTAGCCATTGAGAGTGCTATGATTACCTTGCTCAAAGGCGATTTGCAGGGTGTCGTAAAAGCCCGCAACTTGAGCGATGCGGTGATGAGGAACATCAAGCAGAACCTATTTTTTGCGCTGATATATAATACGCTCGGCATTCCTATCGCGGCAGGAGTGTTATTCCCCTTTTTCGGGATATTGTTATCGCCAATGATTGCCGCTCTGGCCATGAGTTTTAGCTCTGTTTCCGTAATTGCTAACGCCTTAAGACTTCGGTCGAAATCCATAGATGTATAGAAGGTCAAAAGAAAAATATAAGGATTGAACGAGAGGCGCTCCTCTGCTGAAAATTGATATCCTGAAAATTGAATATCATGAACAAAAACACCATTTACATTACAATCGCCCTACTTGTGGGCCTGTTGGCGGGTTATATAATTTTTGGGAGTTCTTACACGGATGGCGCGGCTGTAAAGGACACATCGGATATGTCGGATAGCCATGCCCATTCTGGAGAAACTGCTGAACAGATGTGGACCTGTTCCATGCATCCACAGATCATGCTACCCGAACCAGGCGACTGCCCGATATGTGGTATGGACCTGATACCTGCCGAATCCGGTGCCGATGGCTTGGCCATGAACGAAATAAAAATGACCAAAAATGCAATGGCCTTGGCCAATATTCGGACTACCATCGTCGGCAACGAAATGGCGGACCATGAAGATATCATTTCACTATCGGGAAAAATTACGGAAAACAGGGATGAAACGGCCACCCAGCCTGCCCATTTTGACGGTCGGGTCGAGCAATTGTACGTGAAGTCCCTGGGTGAAAAGGTAAACCGGGGACAAAAAGTGGCCACTATCTATTCGCCCGCTTTGGTGGCCGCGCAACAAGAACTGATTACTACCTCTAAGCTGAAAGAGTCACAGCCCCAACTTTATAACGCGGTTCGCAATAAGTTCAGGAATTGGATGATACATGGTGACGTTCTGGATAAGATCGAACGAACCGGAGAAGTCGTGGAGCAATTCCCGATTTATTCAAATGTTTCTGGTATAGTGACCGATATTACGGTGAACGAAGGTGCCCACATCATGGATGGCATGCCGATATTCAAGGTAAGCAACCTAAATTCCGTCTGGGCGGAATTCGATGCCTACGAAAATCAGATTTCCCAATTCAAAAAGGGGCAAAAAATCAAGGTGGTGTCCAACGCCTATCCCAAAAAAGAATTTGATGCACGAGTTTCATTCATTGATCCTGTTTTGAATACCCGCACCCGAACGGTAACGGTACGTGCCGAATTGAATAATAAGGAAGGTGTCTTTAAGCCGGGGATGTTCGTAACCGGAAAGATAGATCGGAAATCGGATAGTAAGCCTGTTGAACAACTACAGATTCCTGCAAGTGCCGTAATGTGGACGGGCGAACGCTCACTGGTGTATGTGAAGACTCATCCCGATGAGCCTGTCTTTGAGATGCAAGAGGTCTTACTTGACAATCGAAATGGCGACACCTTTACCGTTGTTTCGGGATTACAGGACGGAGACGAAATTGTTACCAACGGTACTTTTACCGTTGACGCGGCGGCCCAATTGCAAGGAAAAAAATCGATGATGAACCAAGGAAGCGAGGAAGATGAGGCCAAGATGCCTGAAATGAAAATAGAATTATCCGAAGCGGCTCAAGATGCTTTTGGAAAAAGCCTGAAACCTTATTTGAAAATGAAGGAGGCCTTCGTAGATAGCGATGCCCAGAGCGTATCCACTTTTGCAAAAGCAACTTTAAAAGAAATCCTCTCTATTCCTGAATCAGAATTAGGGAAAATGGAAGAATCGCATCTTTCCAAAATCAAGAAAATGTTGACGGCCATTACCGGAAAAGATGATATTGAAAGTCAACGTAGTGATTTTGTAATTCTGAACCAGAACATGGTGCCCCTTGCTAAGAATATTGATGTTGTAGAACCAGGGGTTTTTATCCTAAAGTGCCCCATGGCCGATAACAACAACGGGGCGTTTTGGATAAGTGCCGATAAAGAGATACGCAATCCGTATTATGGCGAGCAGATGATGACATGTGGGAGTGTGGTTGATTCTGTGCAATAGATATTCAGCCATAGATGGATAGATCCTCAAACTATCGGATAAAGGATTTTTCCCATACTTAATCCACAAAACACCTTCAATCCCGTGGCGGCTACCCTTTTTCACATGCGGGGGGAACAAACCTACCCGCCATCTATGTCGAGTGGTTAAAGGGAAATGAAGAGGTGGGTGAATACAACAGTTATAGGAGTGATTTGACCTTCTTGAAATGTGTTACTGATACGATCGTGAACCTAACAAAACCTTGGTGACGGGGTATAGAAAAAGCTTTTCTTTCTAGTGAAGGCTAAAACCCATATCGGTATCTAGATCCGCGAAATTGTTTAGAACAAAAGCGAGGCTGAAGTGCCCTAGAGTAGATAGAGTTTAAGGCAAAACCTGCCTGTAGGCAAGCAGGTGTGAAAATCATAGGTAGAAGAAAAACTGAAGATGAGTTCAATGTATTGTGATAAACCAAAAAAGTTGTATATTTGCGCCACTTTAATGATATACAAAGTATTCATGAGGGGACAATTTAGTCCTCTTTTTTGTTGCTGAAACTTTGCTTCGAACCTGTCACATGCAGTTGTAGAGGGAATTTGTGGAAGCAACTCCGTCGCAGGGCGGGATCTGTTGAAAACGGCGACCGATGTTCAAGGATAGAGTAAAAACACTACTGGATGACGCTTTAAATGACGATAAATCCTTATTTTTAATCGATTTTTCGGTAGGGGCCGACTATGGTATCAAAGTAGTTTTAGATGGCGATAGCGGAGTCTCCTTGGCAGATTGCATGAAGGTCAGCAGGGCGATCGAGCACAATTTAGACCGCGACCAGTACGATTTTTCGCTGGAAGTGACCTCCGCGGGAGCGGCATCGCCCTTGACCATGCCCCGACAATATCCGAAGAACATCGGCAGAAAACTAAAGGTCAAGACGCAGAAAGAAACCCTGGAGGGCAACCTGACGGAGGCTACCGAGACCGGTATCGTGCTTCAATGGAAAACGAGGGAGCCCAAACCCGTCGGAAAAGGGAAGCACACGGTAAAAAAAGAAGCGAAAATCGATTTTTCCGACATTGTGGAAGCAAAAGTCATAGTAACAATTTAACGGTATAGCGTAATGGAAAATATTGCACTCATCGAGTCCTTCTCCGAGTTTAAGGACGATAAATTTATAGACAGGGTAACGCTGATGGCGATTTTGGAGGATGTGTTCCGCAATGCCCTTAAAAAGAAATTCGGCGACGATGATAACTTCGATATCATTATCAACCCCGACAAGGGCGATCTTGAAATATGGCGGAACCGCGTGGTGGTACCTGACGGAGAGGTAGAGGAGCCCAATGCGGAAATATCCCTGACCGAAGCCCGGAAGATAGAGCCCGATTTTGAGGTAGGCGAAGACGTTTCCGAAGAGGTGAAACTGATCAATCTGGGTCGACGGGCCATTTTGGCGTTACGCCAGAACCTGATCTCGAAAATCCACGAACACGACAATACGACTATTTATAAGCATTTCAAAGATCTTGAAGGCGAAATTTATACCGCCGAGGTCCACCATATCCGTCACAAGGCGATTATTTTGTTGGACGACGAAGGGAATGAGATCATCCTTCCAAGGGACCGGCAGATTCCTTCCGACTTTTTCAGGAAGGGAGACAATGTGCGTGGTATCATCGAAACGGTGGAGCTAAAGGGAAGCAAACCGACCATTATTATGTCACGGGCCTCCCCCAAGTTTTTGGAAGCCTTGTTCTTTCAAGAAATCCCAGAGGTGTACGACGGCCTCATCACCATCAAAAAGGCAGTACGTATCCCTGGTGAAAAAGCGAAGGTCGCCGTTGATTCCTACGATGACCGTATCGATCCGGTAGGGGCGTGTGTTGGGATGAAAGGGTCTCGGATACACGGTATCGTACGTGAATTGGGCAACGAGAACATTGATGTCATCAACTGGACGGGCAATCCACAGCTTATGGTAACACGTGCACTGAGTCCTGCTCGGGTGACCAGCGTAAAGTTGAACGACGAGAATATGACGGCCCAGGTATATTTGCGTCCCGAAGAGGTGTCCAAGGCCATCGGGCGCGGTGGACATAACATCCGATTGGCCGGCCAATTGACGGGCTATGAGATCGATGTGTTCCGGGAAGGGGTAGAAGAAGATGTGGAACTCACCGAATTCAGGGATGAAATCGATGCCTGGATCATAGAGGAGTTCAAGAAAATCGGTCTTGACACGGCCCGAAGCATTCTGGAGCAAGATGTTGACGACCTGGTAAAACGCACCGATCTCGAAGAGGAAACGGTATTGGAAGTAGTACGTATACTTAAAGAAGAATTGGAAGAATAAGGATGTACCTGTTGGTTTTTTCGCCACAGGAACATGGGCAAAAAATCGGATTTTAGTCTAAGTGTTAACAAGCACTAGAAAGGAGTTCAGTATATTCGCAGCGATTATCCTAGATTGTAAAAGTAGTGGTAATCGGTTTTGAATCTTAGGATAAGAGAATTAGGAGATAGTATTTATGGCAGACAATGCAAAGATAAGGCTTAACAAGGTCCTCAAGGAATTCAACATTTCTTTGGACAGGGCAGTGGATTTCCTGGCCTCGCAAGGGCATGAGATCGACTCGCGGCCGACTACCAAAATTTCCGACGAGGTTTACGGGGTACTTCAGGACGAGTTCCAGACCGACAAGAGCAAAAAAGTCGCCTCTAAGGAAGTTGGTGAAGAAAAGAGGAAGGAGAAGGAAGCCTTGCGTTTGCAGTTGGAGCAGGAGCAAGAGGAAAAAAGGTTGGCCCGAGAGCGGCGCACCGAGGCTTCTACCGAGGAAAAAATGCTGGGCAGGGTTAAATTGAGCGGCCCTACGCAAGTAGGGGTAATAGATCTCGACGCCAGGAAAAAGAAAGAGGAGGCCCCGGTGCAGGAAGAAAAACCCGCTGAGACCGAAGAAGCGCCCAAGACGGATATAGAGAAGAAGACCGACCCCGATACGCCTGCCTCCACAGCAAAGCAGGAGACCCAGGCCGAGGAAAAGAAATCCGAAAAAACGGAAAAACCAGAAGAACAAGTACTGGCCACCAACTATAAAAAACTTTCCGGCCCGACCATTACCGACAAGATCGACCTCTCACAGTTCAAAAAAGCCAAGAAAAAGAAAGAGGAACCTAAGACTTCAGAGGGAGGCGGTCGCAAGAGACGACGCAAACGCATCGTAAGCAAAAGCGGAGGCGATTCCGGCAAAGGGCCGGGAGGCAGAAACTTCAAAAAGGGAGGTCGACGGTCTACCGCAAAGGTGGAGCCTACCGAAGAGGACGTACAAAAAAAGATAGCGGAAACCCTGGAAAAACTTCAGGGCAAAAGCAAAAAAGGAAAAGGGGCCAAGTACAGAAGGAGCAAGCGTGACCAGCACCGCGAACAGACCGAAAGGGATGTCGAGCAACAGGAAATGGAAAACAAGACCCTAAAGGTAACGGAGTTCGTTACCGCAGGGGAAATCGCTACCATGATGGACGTATCCACCACCGAAATCATATCGGCCTGTATGTCTTTGGGTATGATGGTCACCATGAACCAACGTTTAGATGCCGAGACCCTTTCCATTGTAGCCGATGAATTCGGCTATGAGGTAGAGTTCGTCACTGCCGATCTTGAGGAATCCATCAAGATCGAGGAAGATGCAGAAGAAGATTTGGAACCAAGGGCGCCCATCGTTACCGTTATGGGGCATGTTGACCATGGTAAAACCTCCTTACTCGATTACGTCCGCGAGGCCAATGTCATCGCCGGCGAGAGCGGAGGGATTACCCAGCATATCGGGGCCTATGCGGTTACCTTGGAAGATGATCAGAAAATTACTTTTCTCGATACTCCAGGTCACGAAGCCTTTACGGCCATGCGGGCCAGGGGCGCGCAAGTTACC
Organism: uncultured Flavobacteriaceae bacterium; assembly: GCA_963764285.1. Classification (GTDB taxonomy): domain Bacteria; phylum Bacteroidota; class Bacteroidia; order Flavobacteriales; family Flavobacteriaceae; genus Pricia. Next base: position 29,620 of record CAVXSA010000003.1, on the reverse strand, counting down.
GATATTGCGGTCATCGTGATCGCCGCCGACGACGATATCATGCCCCAGACCAAGGAGGCCATCAGCCATGCCCAGGCGGCCGGGGTTCCTATCGTATTCGGTATCAACAAGATAGATTTGCCTACCGCCAATCCTGAGAAAATCAAGGAAGGCTTGGCCAACATGAACCTTCTGGTAGAGGACTGGGGCGGTAAAATCCAGTCCCACGACATCTCGGCCAAGACCGGTAATGGCGTGAAGGAATTGTTGGAAAAGGTTTTGCTTGAGGCCGAGCTGCTCGAGCTGAAGGCGAATCCCGATAAAATAGCCAATGGTACCGTTGTCGAGGCGTTTTTGGACAAAGGCCGCGGGTACGTTTCCACCATACTGGTACAAGGAGGTACGTTGCGAATTGGGGATTACGTTTTAGCCGGCACCCATAGCGGTAAGGTCAAGGCGATGCAAGACGAACGGGGCAACGATGTGCGAGAAGCGGGCCCTGCCACCCCGATTTCCATTTTGGGTCTTGACGGCGCGCCACAGGCCGGCGATAAGTTCAATGTGCTCGAGGATGAAAGGGAGGCGAAGCAGATCGCCACCAAAAGATCACAGCTGCAACGGGAGCAATCCGTACGTACCCAGCGGCATATTACCTTAGACGAAATCGGCAGGAGGATCGCATTGGGCGACTTTAAAGAACTGAACATCATTTTAAAAGGCGATGTGGACGGTTCCGTGGAAGCCTTGACCGATTCCTTCCAAAAACTTTCTACGGAAGAGATACAGGTGAACATCATCCACAAGGGTGTGGGTGCGATTACCGAATCCGACGTGCTGTTGGCCTCCGCTTCCGACGCCATTATCATCGGTTTCAACGTAAGGCCGATGGGCAATGCCCGGGATGTGGCCGAAAAGGAGGAAATCGATATCCGCATGTATTCCATCATCTACGATGCCATCAATGACCTCAAGGATGCCATGGAAGGGATGCTGTCGCCGGAAATCAAGGAAGAGATCACCGGTACCGCCGAGATACGCGAGACTTTTAAAATTTCCAAAGTCGGTACTATTGCGGGATGTATGGTAACCAGTGGCAAGGTTTTCCGAAACTCAAGTATCCGCCTCATCCGCGATGGCGTGGTAGTTTATACCGGCGAACTCGCCTCGCTGAAACGGTTCAAGGACGATGTCAAGGAAGTAGCCAAAGGCTACGATTGTGGACTACAGATCAGAAATTATAATGACATCAAGGAAGAGGATATTGTGGAGGCCTTCCAAGAAGTGGCCGTGAAGAAGAAGTTGAAAACGAAATAGGGAAAACTTCAGATTCCAAGAAAAATACCCTCAAAAACCGGCGATATTCTGTCGGTTTTTTGGTTTTAAATGGCACCAATTTTTGTTGAGATATTTTTCTCGTTAAAGTGATGTAAACCATCTGTTTGGAACCGAAAATTTCGGCTTTTGTGCCCTAATGAAGCCATTTTTAAGCAGCATAGCCTTAGATTCTGTACTACAAGGGAGAAAATGACAAAATGGAAATGAAAATGTGAAATTTGCAGGTAAAAAAAAGGTTAAATGTATTCGTTGGGTGTTTTTTTGGAAATTTGATGCATAGAAGGGGAGATTTTATCTTGATTTCTTTGGCATCAACAGCATCGCGTCTGGGTATTTTTGCCGTACTTCCAAGAATTTGCGTTCTGCATCCAATTTGTTTTTGAAGCGCCCTACCCGTACCCGATAGGTGGGCGAGTCGAAATCTATTTTTGATGATAGGTTCGGAAAGTCCTGTTGCACCTTTGATTCTATCTCTTGCGCCTTGGAATACGACCCGAATCCTACCTGAATGCGATAATAGTCCGCACTCTCATTGGCTGTTTTATAGATGGCCAGCAATTCCGTTATTTTTTGATCTTGTTTAATATTGATATTTCCCTGTTGCGCATGACCAAAAACACAAGAAATCGTTAAAAACAATAAGCAGAGGGGTCTTTTCATGAAATACGGTTTAGGAGCAACGAAAATCCGTACAAAAGTAATTTTTTTTAAAAAATAAACAAAACGAAATATGATTATTTAGAACAGTTATAAATTATGGATTATCATTACGTTAACATTTTTGAAATAAAGTCTATGTCGTATTTTTGCCCTCGATTTTAGCATGCGTTATACGTGTATTTACTACGATAAACCGAAGAACGTGCCAAGGTCGAGATAGAAACATAATCCCTATGCAAAAGCTTACGTACCTCCATCGAATTCCCAAGGTTTTAGGTATTAGTTTATTGATTTTCCTACTCTTATCTATTTCCGTTTTCGCACAGGAAGAGACGGCTCAAGATTCCGCTTCGACCGAAACTTCTGACGGAACCGCAACCGCGGATTCCGCGGATACCGAGACCGATGGGGATCCTGTCGCCGGTAAACAGCTTTTTAATACCAACTGCGCCGCCTGTCATGCCCTTGATCGTAAAATGACGGGGCCAGCCCTGGCGAATGTGGAGCAGAAAATTCAGGAAGATGCTGGGTTGGGCAGGGATTGGATCTATAGATGGGTGAAGAACAGTCAGGGCGTTATCAGTTCCGGTGACGAGTACGCCAACGAAATCTACAACGAATTCAACCAAACGGCGATGACCGCCGTTCCCGATGCTTAGCAACGAGGATATCGATAATATTCTGGCTTATACCAAAGCGCCGCCGAAGAAAGCCGCGGATACGGCCACGGGGCCAGCTGCTAGTACAGGAGGAAGCGCCACTGCCGCATCCGGCATATCCAACGAAATCATTCTCGGCGCCTTGGTCTTGGTATTCGGACTTTTGGTCGTGATGCTGTTCTTGGTCAACAAAACGCTGAAACGGATTGCTGAAGCCAACGGTATCGTTGTCGAGAAGGAAAAAGCCGAAAAGCGTACCCCCATCTGGAAGGCTTTCGCCCAAAACCAGTTCTTGGTCTTGGTATCGGTCATCTTTCTTTTGCTGGGCGGTGCCTATTTCGCATATGGCTGGATGATGCAAATAGGGGTTGATCAGGGTTATGCCCCGATTCAGCCCATACATTATTCCCACCGAATCCACGCCGGGGAGAACAAAATCGAGTGCAAATACTGCCACTCCTCAGCACGGGTATCCAAAGTGTCGGGCATTCCTTCCCTGAACGTGTGTATGAACTGCCACAAATCGATTTATCAAGTCGCCGACGAAACTCTGGAGATGGGCAAACAGGAATACGGTGTAGATTACAACAAGGAAATCAAAAAACTCTATGCCGCTGTCGGTTGGGACGAAGAGAACCAAAAATATACGGGCGAAACTCAGCCCGTGGAATGGATACGTATCCACAACCTCCCCGATTTTGCCTATTTTAACCATTCGCAGCACCATATTGTAGGGGGTATTCAGTGCCAAGTAGTGCCATGGCCCCGTGGAGGAAATGGAGGTTATGTACCAGTATTCGCCACTCACGATGGGCTGGTGTGTCAATTGTCACCGCGAGACGAACGTCAAGGTCGAGGGTAATGGCTATTATGAAAAAATACATGAACAATTGGCTCAAAAATACGGGGTCGAGAGTTTTACCGCCGCCCAAATGGGAGGTATAGAATGCGGTAAATGTCACTATTAAGGTTTCAGGATTATTTGCTTAGTAACCGAGGAGACACCGCAAAACAGAAAATTGCAAACAGAATATATGGCATCGAATAAAAAATATTGGAAGAGCGAGGCGGAGTTAAATCCCGATGATTCCATAGTCGAGACGCTGAAACATAAAGAATTTGCCGAAGAGATTCCGGTGGACGAGGGTTTTTTGGAGGATAGGGAAAAGCTTTCGGATTCCTCGACCAACCGCAGGGATTTTCTGAAGTATATCGGCTTTAGTACGGCAGCCGCTTCTTTGGCGGCTTGCGAAGGTCCGGTCTATAAATCCATTCCGTATGTCGTGCAGCCCGAGAATATTGTTCCGGGCGTGGCGAATTACTATGCCACGACCATAGCCGACGGTTATGATTTTGCCAGCATTTTGATCAAGACCCGTGAGGGCAGGCCGATAAAGGTCGAGAACAATACCGATGCCAATATTGGTGGCGGTGCCAATGCACGAGTACAGGCCTCCGTGCTTTCCCTATACGATAGTACTCGTTTGCAAGGGCCCCTGGACAATGGGGAGCCCATTGAATGGGATGCCCTTGACGCAGCGGTAAAGACCAAACTAGACAGTTTGCGAAATTCCGGAAAACAAATCGCCGTGTTGACTCAGACCTACGCCAGCCCCTCCACCCAAAGGTTGATGGGCAAATTCAAGGCCTCTTATAACAACGTGAACCACGTTACCTATGACACCATTTCCGAGGATGCTGCGCTCACGGCTTTTGAGCAACGGTATGGTGAGCGGGCATTGCCGGATTATGATTTTGAAAAAGCGGGACTCATCATTTCCTTCGGTGCCAACTTTTTAGCCGATTGGCAGGGAGGCGGATATGATGCCAGTTATGCGAGAAGCCGTGTGCCAAGGAACGGAAAAATGTCGCGGCACGTACAGTTCGAGGCCAATATGACCACGACCGGGGGAAAGGCCGATAAGAGGGTGCCGCTAACGCCTGTGCTCCAAAAGGTCGCCTTGGCCCAATTGTACGCTAAATTAAACGGTAGTAGTGTGGCCGGCGAATTACCGGAATATGCCATAACGGCGATCGACTCCCTAGTACAACAAATAAAGAAGAACCCCTCCGCAGCTGTCGTCGTATCGGGTATCGACGATGTCGATACCCAAGCTGTCGTTTTGGCCATCAACGAAATGTTGGGCAGTAAGGCATTTGATGCGGAAGCGCCCAAATACACCCGCCAAGGCAACGTAAGGGCCCTCAATATTTTGATAGCAGATATGAAGGCCGGTAAGGTAGGCGCTTTGATTATGGACGGGGTTAACCCGATGTATTCGCTGCCGAATGCTGCCGATTTTAAGGAAGGGGTCGAGAAGGTTGACCTCTCCGTTGTTTTTTCGGCCAACTGGAACGAAACTACCGAAATATGCCAATACACCGCGGCCGCCAACCATTATCTCGAATCTTGGGGCGATGCCCAGATTAAAAAAGGACATTACAGCTTGATGCAGCCGACTATCCGCCAGCTCTTCGATACCCGACAGTTTCAGGACGCGCTCTTGCAGTGGTTGGGAACCGGACAAAGCTATTACGAATTTCGTAAAGGAAACTTGGAGCAATTCCATTCTGGGAGGCAGTTCTTGGAACCAAGCCTTACAGGATGGGACGTTCGAATCCTCAGGCAGCGCTATGGCCATGGAAAACGGGGAGGCCGATCCGACCGTTCGAGAAGATACAGCATTGGATAAAGAGGAAGGGACTACGGATGAAACGGTTGCCGATGAGGCGCAGCCGATTTCCGCGACCCCCATTTCCTCATCCGTGAGCAGCCTTGCCAATGCTACTAGCGGCGGCGGAATGGAGCTCATTCTGTACTCGAAAATTGGCATGGGCGATGGTCGTCAGGCCAATAATCCATGGTTGCAGGAATTTTCCGATCCGATAACCCGTGTTTCATGGGACAACTATCTGATGGTTTCCAAAGCTGACGCAGAGCGATTAGACCTTGTCAATGATTATGTTGCCAACGGTGCCCTGAACGGAAGCTATGCCAAATTGACCGTGAATGGGATAAGCGTAGATCAAGTTCCGGTTATCGTTCAGCCCGGACAGGCAAGGGGATCTGTAGGGCTCGCCTTCGGCTATGGCAAAAAGGTAGGAATGAAAGAAGAGATGCAGGTCGGTGTCAATGCCTTTCCGCTGTATCAGAACTTCTCGAAAATTCAATCCGTAAAAGTTGAAAAGGCGGCAGGAATGCACGAGTTTGCCTGCGAACAGCTGCAGAGTACTATGGTTGGCCGCAGTAACGATATCATCAAAGAAACCACCCTTGAGATTTTCAATTCCCAGGACAAGGAACATTGGAACGCCGTTCCAGAAGTGGATTACAACCATTCCGAAATTGAGGTGCGCGAAAAGAATGCCGATATTTGGCAGTCGTTCGACACCAGTATCGGTCCGCATTTCAACATGTCCATTGACCTTAATGCCTGTACAGCCTGCGGTCAATGTGTTATCGCCTGTCAAGTCGAGAACAATGTTCCTGTGGTTGGCAAGAAGGAAGTCCGTAGGTTTAGGGATATGAAGTGGCTTCGTATCGACCGGTATTATTCCTCTGCGGAGAGTTTTGAGCAGGAAATTGTGGATCTGGAGACCTTGCCGGCCTTTGAAACCTATGCCAAGGTCGAAAATCCCTCTTTTGATAACCCCGAGATTGCCTTTCAACCCGTCATGTGCCAGCATTGTAACCATGCGCCCTGTGAAACGGTCTGTCCCGTTGCGGCCATCACCCATGGGCGACAGGGCCAGAATCAAATGGTGTACAACCGATGCGTGGGCACCCGGTATTGTGCGAACAACTGCCCTTACAAGGTCCGCCGTTTCAACTGGTTCCTGTACAGCAACAACGAAGAATTCGATTACCACATGAACAACGATCTGGGCAAAATGGTCTTGAATCCCGATGTGACCACACGGTCTAGGGGCGTTATGGAAAAATGCTCCCTGTGCATACAAAAGACCCAAAAAACCATTTTAGACGCCAAACGCGATGGCAGGGCGGTCAAAGATGGTGAATTTCAGACCGCCTGTTCGCTTGCCTGTGATAAGGGAGCGATAGTATTCGGGGATGTGAATGATGAAAGCGCCGAAATCGTTCAAAAGAAGAACGATGACCGCATGTACCATCTTTTGGAGAGTCTGGGTACGAAACCCAACGTGATGTACCAGCTTATGGTTAAGAATACCGCGGAAGCCTAATAAAATTGGTTATAACAACATTTTAAAATTTAATATGTCCTCACATTACGAAGCACCCATAAGAGAGCCGCTGATTATCGGAGAGAAATCGTACCACGACGTCAGCGTCGATGTAGGGGCTCCCATTTTGGGCCGTGCCAATCGCTCTTGGTATATCGTTTTCACCATTGCCCTGGTGGCCTTTTTATGGGGCGTGGGATGCATCATCTATACCGTTTCCACAGGTATCGGCGTATGGGGCCTGAACAAGACCATCGGATGGGCCTGGGACATTACCAACTTCGTTTGGTGGGTGGGTATCGGTCACGCCGGGACCTTGATATCCGCCATTTTATTATTGTTCCGTCAAAAATGGAGAATGGCGATTAACCGTTCCGCGGAAGCGATGACCATATTTGCGGTGATTCAGGCCGGCCTGTTCCCTATCATCCACATGGGCCGGCCCTGGCTGGCGTATTGGGTGCTGCCCATTCCCAACCAGTTCGGTTCTTTGTGGATCAATTTTAACTCCCCGCTGTTGTGGGATGTGTTCGCCATCTCTACCTATCTTACTATTTCCTTGGTTTTTTGGTGGACGGGGCTGTTGCCCGACCTCGCGATGATACGGGACAGGACGACAAAACCGTTCCAGAAGAAAATCTATAGCCTTATTAGTTTTGGGTGGAGCGGCCGGGTCAAGGATTGGCAACGCTTTGAAGAGGTATCCTTGGTCTTGGCGGGCTTGGCAACTCCCCTGGTACTTTCAGTACACACCATCGTATCCTTTGACTTTGCCACTTCGGTGGTTCCGGGATGGCACAGTACCATCTTCCCTCCCTATTTTGTGGCGGGTGCCATTTTTTCCGGTTTTGCCATGGTGCAGACCCTGCTCATTATTATGCGGAAGGTATCGAACCTCGAGAATTACATTACCATACAGCACATCGAATTGATGAACAAGGTCATTCTATTGACCGGAGGGATCGTTACAGTGGCTTATCTTACGGAATATTTTATAGGATGGTACTCCGGCCAATCCTACGAAAATTACACCTATCTCTCCTTCGGCGCTGCTACCGGCCCCTATTGGTGGGCATTTTGGATGCTGATTACCTGCAACCTGATTGTGCCCCTGAGCCTTTGGGTAAAAAAGTTGAGAAGGAATATTATGTGGACGTTCCTCGTAGCCCTTATCATCAATATTGGGATGTGGTTCGAAAGGTTCAATATTATTGTGGTCGATTTAAGTAAAGATCGATTGCCTTCATCGTGGACGATGTTTCAGCCGACCTTTGTCGATATCGGTACCTTCATCGGCACCATCGGTTTCTTTTTCGTGCTTTTTCTATTATATGCCCGAACTTTCCCCGTCATCGCACAGGCAGAAGTAAAGACCATCTTGAAATCATCGGGTGAGATGTACAAGAAACGCAGGGCGGAACTGGGGGACACGGAGCCCATAGAACATGTGGATCTAGATCCCAGCGCCGGCGAGCCTTCCGCTAACATCCACGGAAAATATTTTACCTCCAAAAAGGAGGAACCGAACGCAGCTACCGACCCATCAGCGGATACACCGCAACAAGACAAAATCAACAGTCTGTTGGGCAGCGTCGGGTCATTCGATCCACAGACCCAAAAAGCGGACAACCTGAAGCAAATTAACGGTATCGGCCCCGTAATGGAAAGAAAACTGCACGAACTAGGTATCTACACCTTCGAACAGGTCAGTAAAATGACCGATCGGGAATACGATATGCTCGACAGCATCACGGGCGAGTTTCCAGGAAGGGCGAAACGCGATGATTGGGCCGGACAGGCGAAGGTGTTAAAAAATAAAAAATAGAAGAATGGCAACAAAAATCATACATGCTATTTATACCGATGATGATGTGCTTCTGGAGGCTGTCAAAACCGTACGGGCCGCCAAGTACAACATTACGGAAGTTTTCACCCCTTTTCCGGTGCACGGCCTTGATAAGGCGGTTGGGCTTGAACCGACACGCATCGCCATTGCTTCTTTTATATTCGGACTCATTGGGCTGACGGTGGCCGTTCTTATGATGAACTACATGATGATTGTTGATTGGCCACAGGATATCGGGGGAAAGCCCAGTTTCACGTTTCATCAGAACATGCCGGCATTCATCCCCATCATGTTCGAGCTGACCGTATTTTTTGCAGGACATCTTATGGTGATCACCTTCTATTTGAGAAGTAAATTATGGCCTTTCAGAAAGGCCGAAAATCCCGATCCAAGAACCACCGATGATCACTTTTTGATGGAAATCGAAGTTCACGGTAAGGAAATGGAATTGTTGGAACTGTTGACCCATACCCACGCATCGGAAGTAAAAGTAGTAGAACCCTTGAACCATACAGAATGAATACCCTTATAAAATCAGGAATACTTTTCGGTCTGGTGCTTTTGTTCACCGCTTGTGCTGACAAAGACAACCGAAATTACCAGTATATGCCAAATATGTACGTTCCGGTAGCTTACGAGGCGTATGACGAGGCCAATATATTGCCCAGGGGGCAAGAGGCACAGTATCCCGCCCCGAACACTATTATGCGCGGCTGGATGCCTTACGAATTTGCGAATACTCCGGAGGGAAAGGAATTGGCCAAGTCCAACACCAGTCCACTAGTAGCTACCGATTCGGTACAAAAGGCCGAAAACGCAGCGAACGGTTCCCAGCTTTACACCATCTACTGCGCCATCTGCCATGGCGATAAAGGTGATGGCCAGGGTTATTTAGTACAACGGGAAAAAATACTGGGGGTTCCCAGTTACGCCGACCCCGCCAGGGAAATAACGGTAGGTGACGTGTTCCATACCGAAAGATATGGCCTCAATGCCATGGGATCATACGCTTCCCAATTGGATACCAAAGAAATGTGGCAAGTAGCCGAATACGTGATGACATTGAAACAGGACTTAACAAAATAATACCTAAATGTATACTTTTTCAAACAGGCTAAAGATTGGTTCCATTGTTTTAATGGTCATAGGATTATTGGGTGTCGGTTATGGATTTCTATCCATACCGGGTACGGTCGAAGAAGCGAAGGAAATGGTAGCTACCGGTCATGGCGAGGGCCATGGGGGCGAAGAGGCTTCCGCTGAGCACGGAGGCGAAGAAAATGCTGGCATGGCGACCGAAGCGCATTCAGACGGGTCCGAAGCACATACTGGGGAACATAGCGCCGAACACGACGAACATCTTTTGCACCAATTGCAGACCAAACCGTGGTCGGCCCTTTTTGTGGCGGCATTTTTCTTTATGATGCTCGCCCTGGGCACACTTGTTTTTTATGCGATCCAATACGCTGCCTCCGCCGGTTGGTCTCCTGTCCTATATAGAGTTATGGAAGGGATTACGGCTTATATCTTGCCCGGATCGATTCTCGTTTTTTTAATCGTGGTCTTCGCCGGAACACATTTTTATCCTTGGCAAGACGAAGAATTGGTTGCCGGCGATACCGTACTACAGGGCAAGGCCGGTTATCTCAATTTCCCCTTCTTTATCATCAGGGCCTTTATCTATATCTTGGGATGGAATTTATACCGATATTTTTCGAGAAGAAATTCATTGGCCCAGGCCGAGGCGAATGATAACGGCCATTATCGACAGAACTTTAAGTTCGCCGTTTTGTTTTTGGTATTCTTTATCACTACGGAGGCGACGATGGCATGGGATTGGTTCATGTCGCTCACGCCGCACTGGTACAGTACCTTGTTGGCTTGGTATATTTTTGCGACGATGTTCGTCTCTGCCATAACTACCATTGCCATGGTGACCGTGTTCTTAAAGGGCAGGGGGCTCTTGCCGTTCGTGAACGACAGCCATTTGCACGACCTAGGAAAATTTATGTTCGCCTTCAGTATCTTTTGGACGTATCTTTGGTTCGGGCAGTTTATGCTTATCTGGTATGCCAATATTCCCGAAGAAGTTACTTATTTTATCATACGGATTCAAGAGTATAATTTGTTGTTTTTCGGCATGCTCGTGCTTAACTTTGTATTCCCGATCCTGTTGTTGATGAACAGTGATTTTAAACGTATCCCTTGGTTCATCATCCTGACAGGGTACTATAATTTTGATCGGTCATTATCTTGATGTTTTTCAATTGGTCATGCCCTCTACGGTGGGTCCCTATTGGTCATTTGGTATTACCGAGATCGCAGCGATACTCTTTTTCCTGGGATTATTTATCTTGGTGGTCGGCACCGCGCTTTCCAAAGTGTCGTTGCGTCCATTGCGCGATCCCTTTATCAAGGAAAGTGAGAATTATCATTATTAGAATCTAGTAAGGATTATTAATTTCAAATCATAGGATGACTGCATTTTTGATCATAGTTGTTTTAGTCTTAGTGGCAATTGCCATTTGGCAAATGACCAAAATATTCGAACTCTCGCAGCTCAAGTCCGAGGCCGATACCGCTGAGATAGCGAACGATTCCGACAACAAGATAAACGGATATCTGTTGTTCGCCTTTCTGATTTTTATCTATGGTATCGCGATTTTCAGTTTTGCGAAATATGGTAAAATGCTATTACCCGAAGCGGCTTCCAAGCACGGAGATGAATACGATCATCTGATGCTTATTTCAATGGTCATCATCTTTATCGTACAGGCGATTACGCAGGTCCTTCTTCATTATTTTGGATACAAGTATCGGGGCGAGGAAGGAAGAAGAGCGCTTTTTTATGCGGATAATGATCGATTGGAGTTTATTTGGACCATCATTCCTGTTATCGTGTTGGCGGGATTGATTTTATGGGGTTTGTACACTTGGACGAGTATTATGGATGTCAACGAGGACGATGACCCCCTAATGGTTGAATTGTATGGCCAACAGTTCAACTGGACGGCTCGCTACGGCGGAGAGGACAATGTATTGGGGCAGGCGAACGTGAGAATGATCGATATCAACAAGGCCAATGTGCTTGGCCTTGATGAATCCGATACCTATGCCGACGACGATGTTATCGTAAAGGAACTGCACCTACCGGTGGGAAGAAAGGTGAATTTTAAAATCCGATCACAAGATGTTCTACACTCCGCCTACATGCCCCATTTTAGGGCACAGATGAATGCGGTGCCCGGTATGATTACCGAATTTTCCTATACGCCCATCATCACTACGGCAGAAATGCGCCAAAGGCCGGAGATCATCGATAAGGTGAAAAGAACCAACGAACTCCGCGCCGAAAGGGCCTCCAATGGAGAGGAAAATTCTGATCCTTGGGAGTTCGATTATATTCTGCTCTGCAACAAGATATGTGGCAAATCGCACTACAATATGCAGATGAAGATCGTTGTGGAGAGCCAAGACGAGTTCGATGCATGGATGGCCGAACAAAAGACCTTTGCCCAAACCATGATGGGTAACGATATGCCAGCAACAGAGTACGGAAACCTCCGAGACGGCCATGACGGAGCAGTAGAGGGGCGCGAGGTATTCGGTCGAAAAAGAGGCTTAGAAAGAGAAAACTTATTAATTAAAAATTGCGATTATGTCTGTAACAGCACATACGAACGTAGATGACCATGAGCATGACGATCATGCCCATCATCATAAACAGACCTTTGTACAGAAATATATATTTAGCCAAGATCATAAAATGATTTCGAGGCAGTACCTGATTACGGGCCTCATCATGGGTGTGGTCGGTATTGCCATGTCATTGTTGTTTCGGATGCATCTGGCCTGGCCTGGCGAAGCCAATCCCATTTTCGAGGCTTTGCTGGGCAAATGGGCGCCCGATGGCGTTATGGACGCCGATATCTATCTTGGCATTGGTGACCATACACGGTACCCTCATGGTATTTTTTGTACTTACCCAAGGCTTGAGCGGTACCTTCAGTAATCTCTTGATTCCCTTACAGATTGGGGCGCGCGATATGGCTTCCGGATTTTTGAACATGCTCTCCTATTGGATGTTCTTTACCTCTTCGGTGATCATGATCTGTTCCCTGTTCGTCGAGGCAGGCCCTGCTGCGGCCGGGTGGACCATCTATCCGCCCCTGAGCGCCTTACCTATGGCACAGTCAGGTTCCGGGTTGGGGATGACGCTATGGCTTGTTTCCATGGCGATTTTTATCGCCTCTTCGCTGTTAGGTTCCTTGAACTATATTGTTACGGTGATCAACCTAAGAACGAAGGGAATGTCGATGACGCGATTGCCTTTGACCATTTGGGCGTTTTTCGTGACTGCCATTATCGGGGTGGTATCCTTTCCCGTTCTCTTGTCCGCTGCACTACTGTTGATTATGGACCGAAGTTTTGGTACTTCCTTCTTTTTGTCCGATATTTTTATCCAAGGCGAGGTCTTGCACTATCAGGGTGGATCCCCCGTGCTGTTCGAGCACTTGTTCTGGTTTTTGGGCCATCCCGAGGTATATATCGTAATCTTGCCGGCCATGGGTATCGTATCCGAAGTATTGGCCGTTAATTCCCGTAAACCTATCTTCGGGTACCGCGCCATGATCGCATCCATTTTGGCCATCGCCTTTTTATCCACCATCGTATGGGGCCATCACATGTTCATTTCCGGAATGAACCCGTTTTTAGGCTCAGTATTTACTTTCACCACACTATTGATAGCAATTCCCTCGGCGGTCAAGGCCTTTAACTGGATCACGACCTTATGGAAGGGCAATCTGCAGCTGAACCCTGCGATGTTGTTTTCCATAGGTATGGTATCCACTTTTATAACGGGAGGACTCACCGGTATAATTCTCGGCGACAGTACCCTTGATATCAATGTGCACGACACCTATTTCGTGGTAGCGCATTTCCATCTGGTAATGGGAATATCGGCACTCTACGGAATGTTCGCCGGTATCTACCATTGGTTCCCGAAAATGTTCGAGGGCAAGATGATGAACAAGAATATGGGGTATATCCATTTTTGGGTAACCGCCGTCGGTTCCTACGGTATATTTTTCCCCATGCATTTTGTGGGAATGGCGGGGGTACCTAGGCGGTACTACCAAAATACGGCGTTCCCCATGTTCGACGAACTGACCGATGTTCAGATTTTAATGACGGTTTTCGCACTGATTACGGCAGCCGCACAGTTGGTTTTTGCCTATAATTTCGTCCGTAGCATTTTCTATGGGAAGATGGGCCCCAAAAATCCGTGGAAGGCTACGACCTTGGAATGGACCGCCCCACAGGAACATCTTCACGGGAACTGGCCGGGACCTATTCCCGAAGTCCACCGTTGGGCCTACGACTATAGTAAGGTAGATGAAAATGACGAATATATTCTACCCGGGCAGGATTTCGTGCCCCAGACCGTGCCTCTTCAAAAGGATGAGGAAGAGCTTACTCATTGACGAAAGAACCCATCAAATAAAATGTCCCGGCTTTTACAGTTGGGCATTTTTTTTTGATACTTTAGCTATCGTCCCTTTGATTTGCAACTGATGACGATAATACCCTCTAAACCTATCTATGAAACGCGTGATACTTTTTCTTTCCCTAATGGTCTGCTTTCAGGCCTTTTCCCAACGCAAACCTAAAATCAAGGGCAATCGCAATGTGATAGAGGTACGGAAAAGTCTGCCGCCGTTCAAGGCCATTGAACTGAACGACGATCTCGAAATTTCATTACAACAGGCACCGGAAGAAGGCTATACCATAACAGCCGATGATAACCTTATCGACGTGCTAAAATTTCAGGTTGATGATAGTACGTTGGTCATCGGCTCATTCTACAACATTACGGGGAAAAAGAAACTGGATATTACCGTGTACTACAATTATCTTGAAGCCCTTAGCCTTCGCAACGGCGATATTCGAATGAAACAGCCCATAATTTCGGATGTGCTGGATGTGAAAACCTATGAATTGGCCCAACTTCAGCTCAATGCCGAGGCAGCGCAGATTACTATCAATATGGAGGGGAACAGTTCCGGCGATTTTACCTTGACCGGCGATGAAATGACTTTTGTATTGAAGGACAGAATCGATGCGAGGATGTACACCGACAGTAAGGCGAACCACTTAATAATGGAGAAAAACGCTGCGGCCAGAATGGAAGGTACCGTGGATAGTCTGAATCTCAATTTGTCCGGGAACTCCAGTCTAAGGGGCCAACGGCTAGAGGCGAGACAAGGTGTTAGCGAATCTTCAGGAATCCTCCACGGCCGAGGTAAACGCCACCACGGATTTCGAGCTAACTTCCAAGGGTTCTTCCAAGACCTACCTTTACGGCGATGGTAAAATCAAAATCCTCAACTTTTTGGATACCTCGGAACTACACAAGAAAAAATAGTTTTACAGGGAACTGGGAACTGGCACACTGTGCCATGAGCACTGGCCACCGGCCACTTCGCATATTATTTACTTATTAATTAACTTATAAATAATACATATCTTATAGTAAACAAAACCCCTAAAATAAATCTATTAACTCTAAAAACTCACTTATATCTCTAAAACTCTATCACCAATATACAAAAAATACAACATATACATCACTTTTTTCATTTACCTCCCACACACACACATATCTCACCCTTCTTTACCCTTTCCTCTCATCCTCGGCTAGATTTACCTCTCATTCCCCTCCCACATATATATTCACCGTCCTCTCCCTGAAAGATTCTAAAAAAATCCCTCTTACCTCTTCTCCCCTCCCCTCTATCTCTCCCTTTTTTTCCTCTCTCTCTTCTCTCTCTTTTCTTCCATTTAACTTTTTCTTTTCCTTAACCACCCTGGACCGTCAATTCTCTGCTTTATTACATCCGTACCACCCACCCTCACAACTTCTATATATTTAGCATTCCTCTCGACTCTCTCTATATCTCTACATCGACCTCTTTCATTATTTTTATGGATACTAGTCGCCACATATCTCTCTCTATCTCTCCTTTTCCTTTTTCTCTTCCTTCTTCTTCTCATTCTCACCTACGTGATATTTCTCTTTTTTTTTACCTTCTTTCTTCTTCTTTTTCTCTTTTTTTTTTTCTTTTTTTTTTTTTCCTCCTTTTCTCTCTTCTTTTACCTTTTTTTTTTTTTTTTTTTTTTTTCTTTCTTCTTTTTTTTTTTTTTTATCTTTTTTTTTCTTTGGTCTTTTTCTTTTTTCTGTTGCTGCTTTCCTTTTTTTTCTCTTCTCTTTCTTTTTCTTTTTTTTTTTGTCGTTTTCGTTGTCCTTTTTTTTCTTTTTTTCTTTTTTTTTTTGGACTATATATCTTTTTTTTCTTCTTTCTTTTTTCTTTTCTTTTCTTTTTCTTTTATTTTTTTTTCTTCTTTTCTTTCTTTATTTTTTTTTATTTTTATCTCTTTTTTTTCTTTTTCTTTTTTCTCTTTTTCCTTTTTTTTTTCTTCTTCTTTTTCTTTCTCTTTTTCTTCTTCTCTTTCCTCTTTTTTTTTCTTTTCCTTTTTCTTTCTCTTTTTCCTTTTTTTTTTCTTTTTCTTTTTTTTTTTCTCCTTCTCTTTTTCCTTCTTCTTCTCTTTCTTTTAATTTACTTCCTAACTTGCATTATCTTCTGCCTCGTTGACAGCCAAGCTTGCCCTTGTATTCACGGCCGCGATAGGAGCCGTCATCAAATGTCCGGGTATTCCGAACCCATCGACCAAGACACCGATATGGGGCCGTAATTCTGTACACAGTCGCTCGACCCTTTGCCGAATCGCTTTCGATTTAGAACTGCCGAGATAGCCTTGCTCGAGATACCACTCCGCATTCCCGCGGATTTCATGCAATGCATACAGCGTCCCAATTTTGTGGAAAAGGGCCTTGTTTTTTTCATCAGGCAATTGCGCGGTAAAATCTGCGAAAGTGTTGAAGGCGAGTTCCACGCTATACGCTTTTCCCAAGGCCAACAAATGGGTCTGTACTTTCAAAAAGGCTTGGTACGAGGGCATCCCCTTTTTGATATAGTCCCGAATACGCATCGCCAGGGTATAGGTCAAACGGCGGGTACGGTAGTCAAGGGCGTGTTTATGGAATTTCGGGTTGTACAGATGTTCCTTATCCACTTTATTGCTGTAGCGTGGGTCAATGCTTGTCAGCTTATTGCTGATCTGTATTCCTAAAATTTTTAAAACCGAGGTAAAACCGGCACTGTTGAATTCCGAGTGAAAATCGGAAAGCACGCCCTTGGCGGCCAAGAGCGAGAGTACGGTGTTATCGCCCTCGAAGGTGGTAAAGATATCGACATCGCCCTTAAGGTCGGCGATGCGGTTTTCCAATAGATAGCCTTTGCCGCCACAGGCTTCCCGACATTCCTGGATACTATTGTTGGCATACCAGGTTATGAGGGCTTTCAGGCCGGCCACCTGTGTTTCGATGACCCGCTTGTCCGATTGGGAATCGTCGCAATAGGTTGCCATCATCTTGTTCAAGGTGACGTGGTACACATACGCACTGGCCACCAAGGGGGTCAACCGCAATTGGTGGGTAGGGTAGTCCATCAACAAATCTTCCTGTATTTTGATGCTGTCGTTGAACTGTCGCCGTTTTAGCGCGTGTTTAACAGCGACCGCTAAGGCAAACTTGGCTCCGCCCAATCCCGCTCGGGCCACACAGATGCGCCCGCCGATCAAGGTGCCCAGCATGGTAAAAAAGCGTTTGTTCGGGTTTTTGATATCCGATCGGTACCTGCCATTCATGGGTAATCGCGCCGTACTTATCGAGCAGGTTGTTCCTGGGTACCGAAACTTGGTCGAACCATAGTTTCCCATTGTCCACCCCGTTAAGTCCCAATTTATAGCCATTGTCCTCAATGGTGACGCCAGGCAGCAGTTCATGTTTTTCATTTCGTACGGGAACCAAAATCGCATGTACGCCCTCGTTCTTTCCGTTGACGATCAACTGGGCGAATACCGTGGCGATTTTTGAATCCAGGGCATTGCCGATATATTCCTTATTGTCGTTTTTTCCGGGGGTATGAATGATGATGCTATCCTTCTCCTTGTCATAGGTAGCGGTGGTCTTTATGCCCCGCACGTTCGATCCGTGGCCGGTTTCAGTCATGGCAAAACAGCCTAACAATGACGCGGTGCCCGCATCCTCCAGATATTGGTCATGATGTTTTTTGGTGCCCAGTTTTTGGATGCTGCCCCCGAACAAGCCGAACTGTACCCCGAATTTTATGGTCAAGCTACCATCGACGTACATCAGATTTTCGAACATATGGGCATAGCCTTCCATATTGTCTTGACCCTCATAGGCTTCGGGATAGGCGATGGCACCGTATCCTTTATCCGCCAAAAATTTCACTTGTTTTAGAACAATGTCCCGGTAACTTTTCTTTTTCACGATGGATATCCCAATCAAAAACAGGATCCGCCAAAACTGATCGGAAGCCATCGATCAAGTCGGCATGTTTTCCCTTTAGGATGCCGTCGATTTCCGATGCGCTGTAATATCCTCGACGTGCCGCTATGCTCGACATCAATATCAAATAGATGGCTGTAGTGGTTGGGCTGTATGCCGAGGTTGACCTCGATATGCATGAGCTGGTCGTTGAACGGACAGGCATCGTTGTAGTGACAGACCAGATTCTGGCTGAAAGTAGCCAGGGGATAGGTATCCCTTTCGATCAATTTTACGTGAGAGTTGGAAATGACCCGTTTCCAATTTTTAAGCTCGGTGTTTTCCGGTGGATATTCGGGATTCAGCCACAATAACAACTGTTGTCGATTTTCCGGATCAAGGGTCTCATCTTTTCCGATGGCATTCTCGACCACATTGATTTCGGATGCCGTAACCAGGTCATCCGACCAAATCACATAGAAAAAGGGAATGTACTGTAGAATTTCCGGGGGATAGGTTGGCTTTTGCATGGGATGAAATTACGAATTTTATCAGAAATGTCATTCTTCGCACTTCGGCTTATCACCTTTTAGGCACAGTGGAAATACTCGGTAAAATCTCCTCTTGGTACCTGAAAAATCATAGAACGTATCTTAGATAAGACAACGACAAATTTCCCCTATCTTTGTTATCCTATGAACGAATACCTAGACCCTACAGGAGATAACTTTTCCGATGCCGAACTCGATATTGAAAGGGCGTTACGGCCCATCAGTTTTGACGATTTTACCGGGCAGGCACAGGTCTTGGAAAATCTAAAGGTCTTTGTCGAGGCCGCCAATCGCAGGGGAGATGCTTTAGACCATACCCTCTTCCACGGTCCCCCGGGTCTCGGTAAGACCACCTTAGCACATATTCTCGCCAATGAACTGGGTGTCGGTATCAAGATTACTTCGGGACCGGTGTTGGATAAGCCTGGCGATCTGGCCGGACTTCTCACCAATCTCAGCGAACGCGACGTGCTGTTTATCGACGAAATCCACCGGCTGAGTCCCATTGTCGAGGAATATCTTTACTCTGCCATGGAAGATTACCGGATCGATATCATGATCGAGACCGGCCCCAATGCCCGCTCGGTACAGATCAATCTGAGTCCCTTTACCCTAATCGGCGCCACGACCCGATCGGGACTCTTGACCGCCCCCATGCGCGCCCGGTTCGGCATCTCCAGCCGATTGGAATATTACGATACCGAACTGCTGTCCACTATTGTACAGCGCAGTGCGGAGATATTGAAGGTGCCGATCAGCAATGAGGCTTCCATAGAGATTGCCGGCCGTAGCCGGGGTACGCCGCGAATCTGTAACGCCCTCTTGCGCCGGGTGCGCGATTTCGCCC
Organism: uncultured Flavobacteriaceae bacterium; assembly: GCA_963764285.1. Taxonomy (GTDB): domain Bacteria; phylum Bacteroidota; class Bacteroidia; order Flavobacteriales; family Flavobacteriaceae; genus Pricia. The sequence goes on along the minus strand of CAVXSA010000003.1, from coordinate 10,125 downwards.
AAATCAAGGGCAACGGCAGTATCGATATGGATATTTCCCGCTTCAGCCTAAAAGCCTTGAATGTAGATGCCCACGGCCTTGATGAAATGGACAATAAGATCTTGACGACCCTGATCGACAAGTTCAAGGGAGGACCGGTCGGTATTACCACCATTGCCACGGCGGTCTCCGAAAGTGCCGAGACCATTGAGGAGGTTTACGAACCTTTTTTGATCCAACAGGGGTTTATCATGCGAACCCCAAGAGGTCGTGAGGTCACCGAATTGGCCTATAAACATTTGGGAAGAATCAAGGGCGGAGTGCAACCGGGGTTGTTTTAATACCCTGTCATGTATAGCTATCCTCCCTTTTTAATTTCCTATTCAAAGTATTGAAGAAAGTATCCGGATAGCTTCAAGACTTCGTAATAGAATTTTAAAACACGAGATGATGCAGATGATGACAGAAAGTAAAACTTCCCCCGAAAATTCTTCGGTTCCGACCAAGAATCCCGTTCCATCTGTCCGCCAACTGGAAGTTTTTAAAAATCAAAACTCCATCCTTCGTAATCCGTTGCCTTTCCATCACACCCAATTTGAAAAGCTGGGCGATACCTTTATGGTCAAATTGGGGGTGGGCTACAAGGTCGTTTTTACCCGCAATGCGGAAACCATACAGTATATCCTTCAGAAAAACCACAAGAACTATCACAAATCCCCCTTGCAGACCAAAGACCTTGGTAAATATATTGGCCACGGCCTTTTGACCTCGAACGGCGAACACTGGCGCAAACATCGTAGAATGGTGCAGCCCGCCTTTCACAAAAAGAAGTTGAAGGGCCTGCTGAATGTGATGTGGTCGGCCGTTCAAGAAGAAATACAACGCATCGATACCGATAAAAATCAACATGTACTGCCCCTGATGGGCGATCTTGCCTTTCAAGTGGTGGCCCGCACTTTGTTTAGTGCCGAGGATATCCGAGAGCGGATGCAAAAACTACAGCGGATTACGATATTAAACCAAAAAATGATCATCAAGGAAATGCGTAGGCCCTACTTGAAATGGTGGTTCCGGTTGGATGGAAGCATTAATAGGCATTTGGAACTTTCGGAGGACGCTCAAAAGATATTGGACGAAATCGTCGAGGAACGCCTCTCCGCCGGGGAAGAAAAAGACGACCTGCTCGACATGCTCTTGCAGGCGAAATATGAGGATGGTACCGCTATGCCCCGCGAACAATTACTCGACGAGCTGTTGATTTTGTTCACCGCCGGCCATGAGACTACGGCCAACGCGCTAAGTTTTACATTGTATCTGTTGGCCAAGCATGCCGAAATTCAACAAAAAGTGTATGAAGAGACAAGCGGTGTCGATTTTAATACCGGTGATTGGATGCAAAAACTGTCCGCTTTGCCCTATACCCAACAATGTATTGAAGAGGCCATGCGGCTGTATCCGCCGGTCTATGTTATCGATCGGGTAAGTCTAAAAGAGGATGTAGTCGCCGATCGCCACTTTGAAAAGCGAACGACCTGGTTGCTGTCCATATACGAACTACATCGTTCCGAGTACTGGCAAAATCCGGAGGAATTTATCCCCGAACGCTTTGCAGCCGACCTGAAAAAGAAGCATTCGGATTACTATTATCCCTTCGGTGCAGGCCCCCGTATGTGCGTCGGGAACAATTTTGCGATGTACGAAATGATTATGGCGGTGGCGGGCATGGTAAAGAAATATACGTTGCAGACCCAAATGGAAACGGTGGAACTCGATCCGCTGGTATCGCTACGACCCAAAAATATTACATTACGATTTGTACAACGCTGATATTGGTGGACGTCAAAGGAGTACATACCGACCTGATCAAAACCGAAGCCAAACGGCTGGGCTTTTTGTCCTGCGGAATCTCGAAAGCTGATTTTTTGGAAGAGGAAGCCCCTCGACTTGAAAAATGGCTTAACCAAAATATGCAGGGCGAAATGGGGTATATGGAAAACCACTTCGATAAACGTCTTGATCCGACCTTGTTGGTCGATGGGGCGAAATCGGTAATTTCCTTGCTCTTAAATTATTATCCCGAGGAAACCCAACGGAACGATACCTACAAGATATCCAAGTACGCCTATGGGCAGGATTATCACCACGTCATAAAATCCAAATTAAGGCAGCTACAGGAATTTATATCGGAGGAAATCGGCGAGGTCGGCGGCCGGGCCTTTGTCGATTCCGCTCCCGTACTTGATAAGGCCTGGGCCGCCAAAAGCGGACTCGGGTGGATCGGGAAAAACAGCAATCTACTCACGCAACAGGTAGGCTCCTTTTATTTTATTGCGGAACTTATCGTCGACCTGGAATTGGAATACGACGCAGCCGTATCGGATCACTGCGGCACCTGCACGGCCTGTATCGATGCCTGCCCGACCCAAGCGATCGTTGAACCCTACGTGGTCGATGGCAGTAAATGCATTTCCTATTTTACGATAGAACTGAAGGATGAAATTCCCACAGAATTTCAGGGTAAGTTCAACGATTGGGCCTTCGGATGCGATATCTGTCAAGATGTGTGCCCCTGGAACCGATTTTCAAAACCGCATTCGGAACCTTTATTTAACCCACATCCCGAACTTTTGGAACTGTCAAAAAAGGACTGGGAAGAGATTACCGAAGATGTGTTCAGAAAGATTTTTAAAAAATCCGCGGTCAAGCGTACCAAGTTTTCCGGATTGAAGCGGAATATCGAATTTTTGAAGGACTAAGTGAATGTTTTTGACATCTGTCGATTATTTCCTTGTCCCTTTTTGTTGTTGAACCCCATCCCATCTGCCAGACCAAGCTTCGGAATCTTGTCCATTGTGCTCAAACGTTTTCGTTAGCTTCTAATCCGTCTTCCCTGTTAACTTTTTGCCCAACAAGCATTTAAAACCCTATCTTCGGAAGCGATTTTTCATCGATCCAAACCATTTTACCATGAAACTAGGCAAACCCAGCTTAAGCTTTTGGCAGATTTTCAATATGAATGTGGGCTTTTTGGGCATCCAGTTCAGTTTCGGACTACAGCAGACGGCCATCAACCCGGTTTTTTTATTTTTGGGGGCGGCGGAAGATATGTTGCCCCTCCTCAATCTGGCGGGACCCATTACCGGCTTGATCATTCAGCCGATTATCGGTGCGATTTCCGATAAGACCTGGTCGCCGAAATGGGGCCGGCGCAAACCTTTTTTTCTGATCGGTGCCTTGATCGGTAGCCTGTGCCTGTTCGCTTTTCCTTTGAGCCCGGCTTTATGGTTCGCCGTTGGCCTGCTCTGGATTCTGGATGTCGGGAACAATATGGCCATGGAACCCTATCGGGCTTTTGTGGGTGACAAACTACCTGAAAAACAGATGAGCTTGGGCTATCAGATGCAGAGCCTTTTTGTCGGGGCGGGTATCGTCTTGGCGAACGCCTCCATTTTTTTATTCCAGGATTGGCTCGGGGACGATAGTGCCGCCGATGTGGCAGGGGCTATTCCTAAATGGTTGTACTATTCCTTTTTTATAGGGACCTTTCTTTCTGTCGCCACCATTTTATGGTCCGTGTTCACGACTCCCGAAATTCCCCCTACCGATGAGGAAATGGCGGTGATAAAAAAACAGCGGTCCCTGCCTTTTGCGGACAGATTTAAAATGCCCTTTATCGAAATTTCGAAGGCGGTCAAAGAAATGCCCTCTTTTATGTGGAAGCTGGCCGGGGTCTATCTTTTTCAATGGTACGCCCTGTTCGTTTATTGGCAATATATCACCCCTTTGTTTATGGCCACCATGGGTTTTGACCTATCGACAGCGGCGGCCCAGTCGGCCAAAATGAGCACGACCTATAATATTGCGACCGTGGTAGTCGCCCTGCTGCTGGTACCGTTGACCCTGAGGTTCGGCGGGAAAAAAATATACGCCGCCAGCCTGTTCGGAACCGGGCTTGCCCTTTTAGCTATTCCCTACATTGTAAACCCGGTATGGGTACTGGCGCCCATGGTCTTCTTCGGTATCGGTTGGGCGGCCATGATGGGCATCCCCTACACCATGGTGTCCAAGATTGTACCCCAGGAGCGCCGCGGCGTTTACATGGGAATTTTAAACATGATGATCGTTATTCCTATGGGCATCGAAACCCTCACTTTCGGATCCATTTATCGATTATTTTTTGGACAATAGTGCGGTAAACGCCATGCTGTTTGGGGGTATGTTTTTTATCATTGCGGCATTTTTAGCGCTGCGTTTGAATGTGTCGAAGGCTAGAAAGGAAGTGGCGGATTTGAATTAAACCTGAATCCTTTTCCCTAAATTTGTCTCCCTGATTACAATACGAGCCCTCTAACCTAGAACACCATGAGCAAACGAAAGCAACGCAGGGAAGCACTGGTCTATCACGCCAAGCCCCAACCCGGCAAAATCAAGATCGTACCTACAAAACCCTACGCGACCCAACGGGACCTGGCGCTGGCCTATTCTCCGGGAGTGGCCGAACCTTGTCTGGAAATAGCCAAGGATAAGGAGAACGCTTACAAATACACCTCCAAAGGCAATTTGGTGGCCGTTATTTCCAATGGAACAGCGGTATTGGGCCTGGGCAATATCGGGCCTATAGCTTCCAAACCGGTAATGGAGGGGAAGGGACTCCTCTTCAAAATATTCGCTGATATCGACGGAATCGATATTGAAATCGATACGGAAGATGTCGATGAGTTCGTCAAAACGGTCAAAATGATCGCCCCGACTTTCGGGGGTATCAATTTGGAGGATATCAAGGCCCCGGAAGCCTTTGAAATTGAAAGACGGTTGAAGGAAGAACTGGATATTCCCGTAATGCACGACGATCAACACGGTACGGCCATAATCTCGGCGGCAGCTTTATTGAACGCTCTGGAGCTGGCCAATAAGAAAATGGAAGAGGTGCGGATTGTCATCAGCGGTGCCGGTGCGGCGGCAGTCTCCTGTACCAAATTGTACAAGGCATTTGGTGCCAAGGCCGAAAACATTGTCATGCTCGATAGTAAGGGCGTCATTCAGAAGTGATGCCGAAAACCTTTCACCCTCCAAGGCGCAATTCGCAACGGATCGAAAAATAGATACCCTGGATCAGGCCATGAAAGATGCCGATGTTTTTATCGGCCTCTCCATCGCCGATATCGTTTCCCCAGACATGTTAAGTTCCATGGCGAAAGACCCGATTGTATTCGCGATGGCCAATCCGGATCCGGAAATCGATTATGATTTGGCGATGCAGACCCGACAAGATATCATCATGGCTACCGGCCGCTCCGACCATCCGAACCAAGTGAACAATGTGCTGGGTTTTCCCTTTATCTTTCGCGGTGCCTTGGATGTCAGGGCGACTGCCATCAACGAACCGATGAAAATGGCCGCCGTCAAGGCCTTAGCCGACCTGGCCAAACAGTCCGTGCCCGAACAGGTCAATATTGCTTACGGCGAGACCCGGTTGACCTTTGGGCGGGAGTATATCATCCCCAAGCCTTTTGATCAAAGGCTGATTCATGAGATTCCCCCCGCGGTCGCGCAAGCCGCCATGGAAAGCGGAGTCGCCCGCTTGTCGATCGACGATTGGGACAAATACCGGGAAGAATTGATGTTGCGTTCCGGAAACGATAATAAGGTGGTTCGCTTATTGCACAACAGGGCAAAGCTGAATAACAAATCCATCGTATTCGCCGAGGCCGATCACCTCGATGTTCTGAAGGCCGCCCAAATTGTGTATGAAGAAGGCATTGCTGCCCCCATTTTATTGGGTAACAAAGAAACTATAACCGAGTTGAAACAGGAGTTGGAGTTCGATGCGGATATACCCATCGTTGACCCCAATGACGAGGCTTTTTCCGACCGCAGAAACCACTACGCGGAGACCTATTTTAAGCATCGTCAGCGTAAGGGCTCTACGATGTACGGAGCCCGCATCAAAATGCGCGAACGCAATTATTTTGGGGCAATGATGGTCTTGGAAGGGGATGCCGATGGGATGATTTCGGGCTATTCGCGGGCCTATCCAACGGTAGTAAAGCCTGTTTTTGAGGTAATAGGAAGGGCGGCCCACGTAAAAAAAGTAGCAACGGTGAACATCATGATTACCGACAGGGGGCCCCTTTTCGTGGCGGATACCTCGATCAATATAGATCCCAATGCCCAAGAAATTGCCGAAATTGCCCAGATGACCGCCAATCTGGCCCGGGCCTTTGGCTTCGATCCGGTAATAGCATTATTGTCCTACGCTAATTTCGGATCTTCCGCACATCCGGATGCCAAAAAGGTAAGGGATGCGGCCAAAATCTTGCACCAAACAAATCCGGACTTGGTGGTCGATGGAGAAATCCAGATGGATTTTGCCCTGAACAGGGAGATGTTGCAAAGGCAGTTTCCCTTTTCGAAACTGGCCGGCAAAAAGGTCAATACCTTGATTTTTCCGAATCTGGAATCTGCCAACATCACCTATAAACTATTAAAGGAGCTCAATGGTTCGGATTCCATCGGCCCGATCATGTTGGGCCTCCGGAAGTCGGTACACGTCGTACAGCTGGGCGCCAGTGTCGATGAAATGGTCAACATGACCGCCGTAGCCGTTATCGACGCGCAGGAAAGGGAGAAGCGTTGGAAAGCGCGGAGGGGGAAGTAGGTAGTGAAATAATAATCAATTCCTAACACCGATTCCTATGATCCATCACCTAAAAGGCAAACTAATAGAAAAAAACCCTACCCACCTTATCATCGAATGCGCGGGGGTAGGGTATTTCGTGAACATTTCGTTGCACACATTTTCCAAAATTACCGATACCGAAAACCTCAGCATTTTCACTCACTTACAGGTCAAGGAAGATTCCCACACGCTGTTTGGGTTCGCCGAGAAGTCGGAACGGCAAATTTTTCGATTACTGCTTTCGGTCTCGGGTATTGGTTCGAGTACGGCCCGCACCATGCTTTCCTCGCTTTCGCCGTCTCAGATCCGGGATGCGATCGCCGGAGGCGATGTCGCAACCATTCAGTCCATCAAGGGCATAGGTGCAAAAACAGCGCAACGGGTGATTCTCGATCTTCGCGACAAAATCCTTATAGTCTACGATATAGACGAAGTTTCATCCTCCCCGAACAATACAAATAAGGAAGAAGCGTTATCTGCTTTAGAGGTGCTTGGGTTTGCTAGAAGACAGGCTGAAAAGGTTGTGGACAAAGTACTCCGCCAAGATCCCTCTCTCAGCGTGGAGAACATCATAAAACTCGCGCTCAAAAATTTGTAACGAGTTTGAAAACAGGGGCCAGACCAAATCTTAAATTTTTATTTAAGCTAACTTTCCTATTCCTATTTTTCGTTTTGGCTACCGGGGTTTCCTCGGCCCAAGATACGGAAGGCGAGGATGCGGAAGAGCAGCAGATCGACTCCGTAAAAACCGGTTTTTCGTTGGGTAGGCTCCAGATGCAAAATCCCCAGAGCATCGTTTCCAAATACATCTACGACCCCAAGCTCGATATGTACGTTTACTCCGAAAAGGTGGGGGACTTCGATATCGGATATCCGATTATCCTAACCCCGGAACAATATTTCGAACTGGTACGCCAAGAGGACATCAAGGGCTATTTCAAGGAAAAATCGGATGCCTATTCGGGAAAGAAGGAAGGTAGCGAAGAAGCCCGAAAAAATCTGCTTCCCAACTTTTACATCAACAATAACTTTTTTCAGTCCGTTTTCGGCGGAAACACCATCGAAGTTATCCCGCAAGGATCGGTAGCGATGGATCTCGGCGTCATCTGGCAGAAAAATGATAATCCCGCTTTATCCCCCCGGAACCGCACGAATACCTCCTTCGATTTTGATCAGCGTATCAGCCTGAGCATGTTGGGTAAAATTGGGGAACGCCTTCAGGTAACCGCCAACTATGATACCGAGGCTACCTTCGATTTTCAGAATATCGTAAAGTTGGATTATACGCCCACGGAAGACGACATCATACAGACTATCGAGGTTGGAAATGTCAACATGCCGCTCAACAGCTCGCTAATAACCGGGGCGCAGAGCTTATTCGGGGTCAAAACAAAGTTGCAGTTTGGCAAGACCTCCGTGACCGCCGTTTTTTCGGAGCAACGTTCCCAAAGCAATACCGTCGTGGCCCAGGGCGGTGGTACCTTGAACGAATTTGAGGTAACGGCCTTGGATTATGATGAGGACAAGCACTTTTTCCTAGCCCAATATTTTAGGGACAATTACGATGCCGCCCTAGTCAATTACCCTTACATTCGAAGCCAGGTACAGATTACCCGTCTCGAAGTCTGGGTGACCAACCGCAGTCAGCAGACCTTGAACGTACGTAACATTGTCGGGATTCAAGATTTGGGAGAATACGACCCTTTGACAGCCGGGGAAGAGAACCGTACCCGTATAGGTGCCAATGCCCCGGATTCCTTTTTCAATCCCAATAATGGAGGGCAGCCCAACGCCCTTCCCAGAAACAACGCGAACGACTATGATCCCGCTTTGATCGGTCAAGGAGGTGCGCTTACGCCAAGTATCCGTGACGTCTCCACCGTGGGGCAAGGTTTCGACGTGACAGGATACCAGCCCAATCAAGGCTTCGATTATGCCTATTTGGAATATGCCCGCAAATTGGAGCAGGGGCGGGACTTTACCTTCAACTCCCAATTAGGCTATGTATCGCTGAATCAACGCCTGAGCAACGACGAGGTGCTGGCCGTGGCCTTTCAGTATACCTATAACGGACAAGTGTATCAGGTAGGGGAGTTCGCAAATGGCGGGATCGATGCCGTTACCGTTACCGGGGGCTCGCTTGACAACCCCATAATAAATAATAATACGCTGGTGCTCAAGCTCCTTAAAAGCAATATTACCAACGTTTCAGATCCGATTTGGAATCTCATGATGAAGAACATTTATGCTACCGGGGCCTTCCGGTTGAGCGAAGAAGACTTTAGAATGAACATTCTCTATAGCAATCCTACGCCCCGGAATTACATCTCACCAGTAACGCCTTTTCCCGATCAGATCGATGGCGGAAAGCCTTTGGAAGAACGCATACTTTTAAATGTTTTTAATTTCGATAGGCTGAATGGCTACAACGACGTACAGCCGGGCGGTGACGGATTTTTTGATTTTATTCCCGGTATTACCGTCGATACCCAAAATGGCCAGATCATCTTTACCAAGGTCGAACCCTTCGGCGAATACCTGTTCGACCGTCTGGGAGGGGGCGATTATAATGTATCCGACGGACAGGGCTATAACGAAAACCAGGATAAATACGTCTTTCGTGACATGTACGAACTGACCAAATCGGCCGCGCTGCAGAATCCGGAAAAGAACAAGTTTTTATTAAAGGGAAGGTACAAATCCGAAGGAAGTAACGGTATCCCGATCGGGGCCTTTAACGTTCCGAGGGGTTCCGTACGCGTTACGGCGGGCGGGCAGGCAATTACAGGAAGGTATCGACTACACCGTCAACTATCAGGCAGGCACGGTACAGATCTTAGATCCCAGCTTGGAAGCCTCCAATACGCCCATCAATATATCCGTAGAGAATAATGCCGTTTTCGGACAGCAGACCCGACGGTTTACAGGAGTCAATGTCGAGCACCAGTTCAATAAGAACTTTGTGCTGGGCGCCACCCTTTTGAATCTGAACGAACGGCCGCTCACCCAAAAATCCAATTTTGGGGTCGAACCTGTAAACAACACCGTTTTCGGAATGAACGGCAATTTTTCTACGGAAGTCCCCATTCTGACTAGAATGGTCAACAAGCTGCCGAACATTGATACCGACGTGCCTTCGAACGTTTCGGTACGGGGCGAGGTGGCCTTTTTAGAGCCCGGTTCCCCAAAAAATGCGGATTTTCAAGGGGAAACCACTACGTATCTCGATGATTTCGAGGGAGCGCAGGCCTTGATAGATATCCGCTCTTCCTTGGGGTGGTCCATGGCCAGTACGCCAGTGGAGTTTTTGGACAGCCCCAATCAAATAGGCCTCGAAACCGGATACCAAAGGGCAAAAATGGCCTGGTACACCATCGACCCGATATTCTATACCAACCAAAGACCCGCCAGTATCAGCGATAGCGATATTTCGAGCAATGCCACCCGAAGAATATTCATTGACGAAG
>CAVXSA010000002.1:0-108197 GCA_963764285.1 uncultured Flavobacteriaceae bacterium | reverse complement strand
CCTTTCAGCAGGACTGGTAATGGGAATCATGATCATTCCTTTTATTTCCTCTTTAAGTGAAGATGCACTGCATGCAGTTCCAAATTCACTTAGAGAAGCGGCCTACGGAATGGGTTCTACCAAACTTCAGAATTCATTCAAGGTACTTGTGCCTGCAGCTTCTTCGGGAATTATTGTTTCAATTATTCTGGCAGTTTCCCGTGCAATTGGGGAAACCATGATCGTAGCAATAGCGGCAGGACAGCAGCCAAGGCTGACGCTGGATCCAACCGTACCGGTAGAGACAATTACCGCTTATATTGTGCAGGTGAGCCTTGGTGATGTACAGCATGGTTCCCTGTAATAAAGAACGATTTTTTGCGGCCGGAATCACCCTGTTCATTTTTACATTCCTGTTGAATACCTTCAGCTATAAGATCAGGAAAAAATTTAGGGAGAAGTATGAATAATATTAAGAAAAACAGGCTGCTGGACAAGTTGTTCAAGGTATGGGGAATAGCCTGTACTTTGCTGGGACTGGTTTTACTGGCTATATTTATAGGTTCTATTTTAGTGGATGGCCTGCAAAGAATAGATTGGGATTTTATTACCAACCTTCCGTCCAGAAAAGCAGATAGAGCGGGTATCTGGACCGCCCTTATGGGTAGTGTCTGGATTTTGGTACTCACCACTATAATTTCTCTTCCCTTGGGTATTGGAGCAGCGATATACCTTGAGGAGTACTCTAAAAAGAACAAACTTTCCTCTCTTTTGGAAATCAACATATCCAATCTTGCCGGCGTACCATCAATCATTTATGGTTTGTTGGGACTTGAAGTCTTTGTGCGGATCATGGAGATGGGAGCGAGCGTACTTGCCGGGAGTTTTACCCTTGCCTTACTTATTTTACCCATAGTAATTGTGTCCACTCGTGAGGCCTTAAAAGCAGTGCCAAAATCGGTGAGAGATGCTTCCTTTGCCCTGGGGGCTTCCAAGTGGCAAACAGTTTCCCGTCAATTATTGCCTGCTTCTTTTGGAGGTATACTTACGGGGGTTATCCTTGCTTTGTCAAGAGCTGTGGGGGAAACCGCACCTCTTATTGTGGTTGGTGCCCTGGCCTATGTTCCTTTTGCACCATCATCGCCAATGGATGAATTTCTGCACCGCCAATACAGATTTTTAACTGGATCTCCAGACCACAGGCAGGGTTTGAGGTAAATGCCGCCGCGGCGATTGTCATATTATTGTTAATTACCTTTATAATGAATGGTATAGCTGTTTATTTCAGAAATAAATGGCAGAAAAAATTCAAATAAATAAACCTGGATTAATGGGTACAGAAGAAAAAGAAACCGTAATAGATAAATCTATTAAAAGAAAGCATAAGCTGGAGGCAAAAGGAGTTAAAGTATTTTACGATGACTTCATGGCAATTAAAGGAATTGACATGACCATAAAGGCGAACAAGGTTACCGCTTTTATAGGTCCTTCCGGTTGTGGAAAATCAACTTTTTTGAGGTTGTTTGACAGGATGAACGACTATGTTGATGGCTTTAGGATGGAAGGATCCATTCTTATTGACGGAGAGGATATCTATAAGAAAAATGTGAACGTAGAGGAGTTGCGCAAAAGGGTAGGTATGGTTTTTCAGAAACCAAACCCTTTTCCGAAATCTATTTATGAGAACGTTGCTTATGGTCTTAAAATCCAGGGGATTAGGGATAAAAAGTTCCTTAAGGAGAAAGTAGAGGATTCTCTCAAGCAGGTAGCTTTATGGGATGAGGTAAAAGATGACCTGAACAAATCTGCTCTGGCCCTTTCCGGAGGACAGCAGCAAAGACTTTGTATTGCGCGTACTCTTGCAGTTGAACCTTCAATTATTTTGATGGACGAGCCAACATCTGCACTTGATCCACTTTCCACAGCTAAATCGAAGAATTGATCTATGAGCTAAAGGATAAATATACCATTGTGATAGTGACACATAATATGCAACAAGCAGGGAGAGTGAGCGATTACACCGCATTTTTCTATCTTGGGGAATTGATCGAATATGACAAGTCCAGAAAATTATTCACCAATCCCGATAAAAAACAAACTGAAAATTATATTACCGGTAGATTCGGATAAAAATTATAACCATGATTAGTTTAGACCAACATAAAGAAGCTCTTAACCAGGCGGACTGGAAATGTTGAACCTTTGTAAGAAGCAAATTGCTAATGCCCGTGAGGCTTTTTTTAACCATGACAGCGAGGTTGCCGAAGAGGTATTGCATACAGAGAACCGCGTAAATGCTCTCGACCTGAAAATTGACAGGGACTGTGAACGTTTTATAGCCTTGCATAATCCCGTGGCGAGTGACCTTCGCTTTGTTCTCGCTCTTAGAAAAATAAACTTTGATCTTGAAAGGGTAGGAGACCACGCGTACGGGATCTCCAATTATATCATCACTGTTGATGCGCCTATTGAAGAACGGTTGATGAAGAAGATGAGGGTGGTAGAAATGTTTGACTGCGCTCAATCCATGATCGACGATATTGCCGATGCCTACGGTGAGGTTGATACAAAAGTCGCCAGGAAGGTATTTAAAAAAGATAAGGTGCTTAATGAGATCAATATGGCTTCCTTCGGAATTATTTCTGAAGAGGTCAAAAAAGACCCAAATATTATCGATCAATGTATGCTGCTTTTTTGGAAATTAAGAAACTGGAAAGAATAGGAGATCTTGTGACCAACATTGCCGAAGAGATTATTTTCTTTCGCGAAGCTGAAGTTCTAAAACATCGAAATAAAAAAGGGCTCTAAATAGCCTTTTTAACAGGATAAAAAAATGCCCGGTTTAATCCGGGCATTTTTTTAATGGAATAAAGCTTTAATTATTTTGTTTCATCAGGATTTAGCAAAACCGGTTTTCCAAAACCTAACTGCTCCAGGCGGTCCAGTTGCGTTGTACAACTTCCACAATAAGGTAGTACATCTTCCCTGGATTTACATATTGTCTTGCCAACTCTTTGATTTGCTCAACAGTGATTTCCTTTACAGTTTCCTCCTGTTGCTTCACGAAATCTTCTTTCCAGTCATAATTGCTCATGTCTCTAAGCATATTCAATTTTGACCCCATAGTCTCAAATTTTCGCGCGTTGCTCTTGATCATGAAGCCTTTGGTTACCTCCAAATGCTGCTGGTCAAAAGAATCCGGATAATTTTCCAGTATCTGCTTTACCAGACTGGTGGCTTCATAGGTGATATTGGAGCGTACCCCACTGGAAATCACGAATGGTCCCGGATAGGTGCTTCCTTTAAAGCCTGACCTGATCCCGTAGGTATAACCTTTTCCTTCACGTAACTCCTGGGTAAGTTGCGAAGCGAATCCGCCGCCGCCAAGCCTGTAGTTCATGATAGTCGCAGGATAATAATCGGCATTTGTCTCTGCCAGGGCAGGATAACCAAACATGAGCACCGATTGCTTGGCACCGGGAACATTGTAAAAATAAACCTGTGACTGCTCCGGTGCTTTTGGTACCGAAACCTCCGGAATTTTGACATTTTTGACAGGCCATTTGCTGGCCAAATCCTTTGCAAGCGCTACGGCCTTTTCTTGCTGAATATCTCCCACTACCAGGAAAGATGCCAGCTGTGGCGAGAGATTCCTGTTGTAATAGTCTTTTAGGTCATCTAACTTTATATTTTCTACAGAAGCCTCGGTTCCAAGGTTGTCTGTCTCTAAGGAATATTCCCTTCTCCATAGATAAGTTTTTTAAATTCATTGGCAGCAATACTGTTGGGAGAAGCCTTTTCCTGTTGAATACGGCTTATCACCTGTTGCTTGGCCAGTGCAAACTCTTCTTTGTCCCAACGTGGCTCCAGCAGGATCTCTTCAATGAGATCTACTGTAGGTTCAAAATTCTTGGCTAAAGTGCTTCCGCTAATCTCAAAACTGTCGTCGCTAGCATATACGTATATGTTCGCGCCCAGGAGCTCAATGGCTTCTTCTAATTCTTTGGGAGTTTTATTGGCGGTTCCTTTGGTCAACAAATCGGCCAGCAAATTAGAAACTCCAAGCTTGTCCTTGTTTTCCAAAAGCATTCCGCCTTTGAGGTTAAGGTTGGAATCGTAACTCAACGGCACCTCCTTGTTGGTAATGCCGTAAATTTCCATTCCCGAAGAAAGCTTTTGTTTCCAAACCTCGGGCACCTTAACTTCAGGGGAATTTCCATAAGACGGTTCTACTGTGCGGTCAAAAGAGGAAGGCGTTCTTTCATAAGCAGCTTCCTGGTCGGGGTTAACCTCTTCTTCGGCACCCATTACGATCTTTTCCTCTTCAACTTCAGCTTTCACAGCGTTCTCAAGCGCAAGTTCTTTTTCTCCCTTCGGAACAAAACTGGTCATTCGAGCCATAATTTTGGTCAGTCCGGTCTCATACTCCTAGAATATTCATTGACGAAGTATTTCCCAAAGTGGAAGTGGCGCAGGGCCAGACCCGACAGCAGACCACGCTTGATCTGGCCTATTATCCCAATCAAAAAGGGCCTTATAACGCCAACGAAAATTTTGAAGGGGTGACCGCCGATCAAAAGTGGGCGGGCATCATGCGCTCGCTGAGCAGTACCAACTTTGAACAGGCGAACGTAGAATTCGTTCAGTTCTGGGTGATGGACCCCTATTTACAAGGCACCGCCACCAGTTCCTGGCGAATTGGTCCTGAACTTGGGCAACATCACCGAGGATATTTTGGCGGACGGCCTAAAACAGTACGAGAACGGCCTCCCGATAAACGGCGAGGGAGGGGTGAAGCCGGCGAACCCTATTTGGGGCCCGGTACCCGCCACCCAGGCCCTGATTTATGCTTTCGACGTCGATGAGACGGGAAGGGGGCAACAAGATATCGGTCTCGACGGATTGGACGATGCCGAAGAAGGGGCAATCTACGGTACGGAAAACGGTCCGGATCCTGCCATGGACAATTATGAATATTTCTTGCAACGCGAGGGCGGCATCCTCAACCGGTATCTGAACTTCAACAACCCACAGGGCAACTCACCGATACAGGTCAGCAACGACAACCGGGGCTCGACCACCCTACCTGATGTCGAGGATATCGACCGCGATTTGACCATGAACACGGTAAACAGTTATTATGAGTATCGCATCCCCATACAACCGAATACGGATATCAATGACCGATACGTGACCGATATCCGGGATTCCTTAGTGCTTTCCGGGCAATCGTATCCCGGATGGTAGCACCGTGCGCACCCGCTGGATTCAATACAAGATTCCGCTAAGCGACTTTACCGCTGCTGTTGGCGGCATAAGCGATTTCCGTTCGATCAGTTCGCTGCGGATGTATATGACCGGCTTTAACAGCGACGTCTTGCTGCGTTTTGCCACCTTGGACCTGGTACGGGGCGATTGGCGCACCTATGTCAAGTCTCTTGATTCAAACGATCCGAACACGGCCGACGACACCACTACCTTGGATGTGAATGCCGTGAACATCCAAGAGAACGAGAACCGCGTTCCGATTCCCTACGTGCTGCCCCCGGGGGTTCGCCGCGAACAGTTGAACAACAACAACACTATCATCCAGCAGAACGAACAGTCGCTTTCCCTGGTCGTCGAGAACCTTGAACCGCAAGATTCCCGTGGCGTGTTCAAGAACCTGAATATCGATTTGCGGCAGTACAAAAAGTTGAAGATGTTCATTCACGCCGAAAAAATACTGGAAAGCGATATCTATAGCACCGAAAATCCCATGGTCGGATTCCTCCGGATTGGCACCGACTTTTCCGAAAATTTTTATCAACTGGAACTGCCGTTGGAATTCTCCTCTTTTAACGCCCGGTCGGAAACCGCTATTTGGCCGGATACTAATGAAATGGAAATTATTTTAGATGATCTGAACAAGGTCAAATCCGTTTGGATTGCCGGCGACGACCTGAGTGAAATCCGCTATTTCGAGGTGGTGGATGGCGAGGTGATCGCCGTTGACGAATTTGCGCCACGTACTCTCGGAAGATTGCGGATCGGCATCAAGGGGAATCCTTCTTTGGGAAGTATCCGCAGTATGATGGTCGGTATGAAGAATGTCGCCAACCTGCCGTTACGGGGCGAGGTATGGTTCAACGAACTGCGCTTGGCCGGACTCGATAATGAAGGGGGATGGGCCGCCGTGGCCGCGGTAGATGCGAATATAGCGGACTTCGCCGACATATCCGCGACAGGCAGTACTAGTACTTCCGGTTTCGGGGCCATCGACCAGATGCCGAACGAACGCGCGCGGGAAGATGCATTATCCTATGATGTAGTAACGAACATTAATGTGGGCCAGTTGCTTCCCCCGAAATGGAACATCCAAATTCCTTTTAATTACGGGATTTCCGAACAATTGATTACGCCGGAGTTTGATCCTGTCTATGACGACCTTAAGTTAGATGACCGGATAGCCGCCGCCGAAGATCCGGATAGCAACCAAAATCCCGATGCCATCAAGGAGCAGGCCGAGGATTATACGAAACGTACGAGCATCAACTTTATCGGGGTACGCAAGGACAGGGGCGAAGAGGCCGAGGCCAACTTCTACGATATCGAGAACTTTACCTTTAACTATTCCTATAACGAGACCAATCACCGCGATTTTGAGATTGCCGCCTTGGAAGATAAGAACTTAAAGACCGGGTTTGTCTATAACCACGCGTTTAAGCCGGTCGAAGTAGCTCCGTTCGCCAAAAAGGATTCTTTGTTTAACGGCAGGTATTGGCAATGGCTCAAAGAGTTGAACCTAAGCCTTTTGCCGACTACGGTATCGGTGAATTCCAACTTCGACCGGCAGTTCAACCAGCAGCGTTTCCGTGACGTGGTAGAAGAAGGGGTCGATAAGTTGGAGCTCCCGACCTTGCGGCAGCGCAATTACCTGTTCAACTGGCAGTACGCCGTAAACTATGCGTTGACCAAATCGCTGCGCCTCAACCTAACCGCAAGCAACAACCATATCGTACGGAACTATTTCGAGGATTTTACGGACGACGAGGGCATAGAGCGGCACCGCATCAACGAAACTTTGGGACTATGGGACGGATTTTGGGACCTTGGCGAACCCAACCGCCACTCCCAGCAATTGGAACTGAACTATGAGGTTCCGTTTAGCAAGATTCCAGTGCTCGATTTTATCAATGCCCAATATAGCTACACCAGTAATTTCGACTGGCAACGCGGTGGCGATGCGCTGCGTGAAGTCGCCGGGCAGGATATCAATACCGTGCAGAATGCCAGCACCCATAATCTGACCGCCAATCTCACTATGGAAAGGTTCTATAACCTGATCGGGCTTAAAAAGAGAAAAGGGGGTTCGAACGATGCCGAACCCGTACGACGGGACAAAGCAGGCAACCCTGCCAATGGCACGGCGAAAGTGAAAAAGAAGTCCAGCGGCCTCTTCAATACCGTGGTCGATATCCTGACCATGGTCAAACGGCTCAACCTCAACTACAACGAGAGCAACGGGAAGGTACTACCGGGCTATACACAATCTGTGGGGTTCGTTGGATCTTTGCGGCCCTCGTTCGGTTTTGTGTTCGGTAGCCAGGCCGATGTCCGGTTTAACGCGGCCCGCCGGGGTTGGCTGACCAGTTTTGATGAATTCAACGAGCAATATATCGAGAATACCAACAAACAGCTGAACATTACCGCTACCGCCCTTCCCATTCAAGACCTGACCATCGACCTGACCGCCGAACGGCAGTTTTCGAACAGCTATCAGGAGAGTTTTAGCATCAGCGACGACAATACGTATAACGTTCAGCTAGGCAATGACTACGGAAATTTCAGTATTTCGACGATGATGATAGGCACCTTTTTTGCGCGGAGCGATGAGTTCACCTCCGATAATTTTCAACAGTTCAAGGAAAATAGGCTTACCATTGCGAACCGATTGGTGGCCGACAGGGGCCAATCTCTCGGGACCTTGGATGAAGATGGATTTCCGCAGCGCTACGGAAAAGCCCAGCAAGACGTATTGTTGCCCGCCTTTTTCGCTGCCTATACGGGTCAGGATGCCGAGCGCGTCAATTTGGATGTTTTCCGGCAGATACCCATTCCCAACTGGAATATCAAATACACCGGCCTGATGGGCAACCCATGGTTTCAGAAGAAATTCCAGCGTTTTTCGTTGAGCCATGGCTATCGGGCGGCCTATAGTATCAATTCATTCCAGACCAATCTGGAAAAAACGCAATTGCAAAACGATGGATTATCGACCGTAGATCCCGAAACGGGAGATCTGATGTCCGACCTTATCCTGAACAACGTGGTGCTCACCGATGAGTTCAACCCCTTGATGCGGGTCGATTTCGAGATGAAGAACTCCGTCAGCGTATTGGCCGAGATGCGGTCGAACCGGACCTTGGCCCTGAGCTTCGACAATAACCTGATGACCGAGATCAACGGCAAGGAATATACCGTAGGCCTCGGGTACCGTTTTAAAGATGTTAAGTTTGTGACCAATATTGGCGGCAATAAGACCCGTTTGAAAGGGGACCTGAACCTAAAGGCTGACGTCACCCTGCGTGACAATATTACCATCATCCGAAACCTCGACATCGACAATAACCAGATTACTTCGGGCCAGAATCTGCTGTCCATCAAATTTACCGCCGATTACGCCCTGACCAAGAACCTGAACGCCCTGTTCTTCTACGACCATTCCTTCTCCCAGTTCGCCGTCTCCACCGCTTTCCCGCAGACTACTATAAATTCCGGGTTTACGCTGAGGTATAATTTCGGGAATTAATTGCGAGGAGCCCCGTTAAGTTTCACCCTTGTCAAGAATGTTTGCGGCGACGAAGCAATCTGTTGAAACTCCTAGGAACGACTCAAAGAATATTACAAAATCCTCCGATAGGTCCCCATCAAAGTGGCAATTTGTTCAAATTCGCAGTCGGTTCAGCAGAGAGCTTCGGCGCGTTCAATTTTTCGAATAATTCATCCTTCTTCCCGCTCCTCGTAATTACGTCAAGAATGTGAAATTTGCTTGAAAATCGAACGGGAATCCGTTACATTTGCCATCCAACAAAAAAAATACGCTATGAACATTCCATCCCATTTAAAATACACTAAAGACCACGAGTGGATCAAGCTCAACGGCCATATTGCGACTGTGGGTATCACCGATTTTGCACAAGGCGAACTGGGCGATATCGTTTACGTAGAGATAGAAACGCTTGGCGAAAAATTGGACAAAGATGAGGTTTTCGGTACCGTAGAGGCCGTTAAGACCGTCTCGGATCTCCTTCTTCCAATGAGCGGCGAGATCATCGAGTTTAATGAAGCACTTGAAGATGCTCCCGAAAAAGTGAACTCCGACCCTTATGGCGACGGATGGATGGTGAAGATAAAGGTCAGCGATACGTCAGAGATAGACGGGTTGTTATCGGCGGCGGAATACAAAGAGGTGGTAGGTGCTGAAGACTAAAAAGTTCACGATTGTTTTTTTTGGTTGGATGGCTTTCGTCACCTGGGCCAGCCTGTCCAGCATTCCGGGGGAACATACCCATGACTTCGACATCCCCCATTTGGATAAGGTAGTGCATTTTTGCTTTTACTTTGGTGCCACCGTGCTGGGTACTTTTTTTGTAAGGGAGACCGTTCATGGGCGTATG
Organism: uncultured Flavobacteriaceae bacterium; assembly: GCA_963764285.1. Taxonomy (GTDB): domain Bacteria; phylum Bacteroidota; class Bacteroidia; order Flavobacteriales; family Flavobacteriaceae; genus Pricia. The sequence continues at coordinate 98,559 of CAVXSA010000002.1, read as the reverse complement.
CTGCTGGCGAAAACCCTGTTGTTCGTGGTCTTAGGGGCTATAATGTATGGTATAATTATTGAGGTATTACAGTATAACTTTACCCTTAGTAGGGAAGGCGATCCTCTCGATGCCCTGGCCAATAGCTGCGGTGCCATTAGCGGGGCGTTGGTCATGAAATGGCTTTTTTCCGGCGTGAGTAGGTTAAAATGGAAATAGTTTTTGTATTTTAATGGAATATTTAGTTAAATTAGCACACATTAAATTTAAAGAATAAGGATATGGAACCGAAAAAAAATCCGAAATCGGATGTAGGTCGCAACAGCGGGCTTTATTTTGTGATAGGGCTGGCTTTGACCATGGCTTTGGTATATGGTGCCTTGGAATGGAAAACCTACGATCAGACCAATGATTATGACATTTCGATGAACGTCGATGACGACCTTGACGAAGAAGTACCGATGACCGAGCAGATAAAGACCCCACCGCCCCCACCGCCCCCAGCGGCACCGGAAGTGATCGAGGTGGTAGAGGATGAAGAGGAAGTCGAGGAAACCGTTATCGAGTCCACCGAGACCAGTCAGGAAGAGGAAGTAATGGAAGTTGAAGATGTTGAGGTCGAGGAAGAAGTCGAAGATGTCGATGTCCCCTTTGCGGTAATCGAAGATGTACCTATTTTTCCGGGCTGTGAGAACGCCCCTAATAAAAGGGACTGTTTTCAGGAAATGATGCAGAAGCATATCAGTAAAAACTTTCGTTATCCCGAAATTGCCCAAGAAATGGGTGTTCAAGGAAGGGTGAGTGTTATGTTTACTATTCAAAAAGACGGTAGTATCGGAAACGTAAGAATGCGCGGCCCGGATAAAAACCTGGAAGCCGAAGCAAAACGGATCATCGATAAACTGCCAAAAATGACTCCCGGTAAGCAGCGGGGTAGAGCGGTCAGGGTACCCTTCAGTATTCCCATTACCTTCAAACTGCAATAAAAAATTCTTTTATAATTCAAAATCCCGCATTCCTTCGAATAGCGGGATTTTCGTTTATAATTCTCGGCAATTCATTGCAAACAACTTTGTTCCTCGTTATCTTTGCCTTCCGAAAAAGGGATACGAGTTCTACATGAAGACTGCTGTAAACACTGCCACAGATACATCTTGGACCTTGGCTTTGACTGATTTTAAGGAAATCACCAAGGTACGGCTAGCGGTCAGCGTAGTCTTTTCTTCCTTGGCGGGATATCTACTCGGTGCCTACCAAATCGATCTGGTTTCGATTCTACTATTGGCCTTTGGGGGTTATTGTATGGTAGGCGCGTCAAATGTCTACAACCAGATTATTGAAAAAGATTTGGATGCGCTGATGAACAGAACCCGGAACCGGCCGATTCCCGCTGGGCGCATATCCATCCAAAAGGCCATGGGCATTGCCCTCACCTTGACTGTACTCGGTGTCGTTGCCTTGTATATGCTCAATCCGGAAACGGCCATGTTCGGGGCGATATCCATTTTTTTGTATACCAGTGTCTATACGCCTCTAAAGACCAAAACACCCTTGGCAGTATTCGTGGGAGCCTTTCCGGGTGCCATTCCCTTTATGCTGGGTTGGGTAGCGGCGACCGGCGATTTCGGTATCGAGGCGGGTACGCTCTTTATGATCCAGTTCTTTTGGCAGTTTCCCCATTTTTGGGCCCTAGGCTGGATGTTGCATAAAGACTATCAAAAAGGCGGGTTCAAAATGTTGCCTACCGGGAAAAGGGACAAAGGCACCGCTCTTCAGATCATCATGTACACGATTTGGATGCTGGTCATCTCGGTCATTCCTGTATTCGGTATTACCGGTAGGTTGCAGCTGTCCGTTCCAGCTGCGGTCCTGATTTTTGGGATGGGCATGGTCATGTTGGTATTCGCCTTCCTCCTTTATGAGAAAAGAGATAATAGCACCGCAAGAAAACTGATGCTTGCTAGCGTAAGCTACATCACGTTGATGCAAATAGTGTATGTGTTGGATAAATTTTTAAACTTTTAATTTTGTTTTTAGAGATAGTCTTAAGCCTTAATTTTTTAGACGAAGCACCAAGCACTGACTCACTAGTTCACTAACGCACTAGTTCACTAACTCACTAACCACTATCAATGGATCTCACCCAAGGCACACCAAAAGAAAAATCCGATAGGGCCAAGAAGATGATGCTCTGGTTCGGTATCGTAAGCCTTGTCATGGGTTTTGCAGGATGGACCAGTGCGTATATCGTCAGTAGTACCCGTGACGATTGGGTCAGCGATTTGCAACTGCCGCAAGCTTTTTACCTCAGCACCTCGATTATCGTTTTGAGCAGCATTACCTATATTTTGGCCAAAAAGGCTATCAAGGAAGGCCATCGAAGCGCAGGCACCAATTGGTTATGGGCCACATTGGTCTTAGGGGGCGCGTTTATCCTTTTTCAGTTCAGGGGTTTTTCGGAAATGGTCGCACAAGGTTATTATTTCACCGGTCCGACCAGCAACATAAAATTGTCATACATCTTTCTGATTGCCGCGGTACATATTGTACACGTTGTGGCCGGACTCATTTCGCTATCGGTCGTTATCTACAATCAGATCAGAGGAAAATACTCCCCCGAAGAATATGTAGGGATCTCCCTCGGGGCTACCTTCTGGCATTTTCTAGACATTCTGTGGATCTATTTATTGGGCTTTATGTATTTCGTGGGATAATAATTCCAAATAAAACTCTTTTTCATAAGGATTCGACTTTCGTTTCAAACAAGAAAACTATATTTTTGTGCAAACTTTAACTTTGAACTCATTTAAGCTTTTTGTTGGGAATTAAGATTTCCGCTTTTGTTTCCAGATGAAGCCATTTTTTAACGATATAGCCATAGCAGAGCTACGGTTTTAAAAATGGGAAAGCTGTCTTGCGGACGTGCAGCTACGGGTGCAAAAATCTGCAGGCCGGTTTGGAAATGCGCAGGGAAAGGAAAACGTTTAAAAAAGTTCATTACTACAAACTACAATATGGAATCAACGGTAACAACAGTCGAGGAAGAAAACGTTTGGGGGGGCGGCAACCGTCCTTTGGGCGCGAGTTATGGCAAAATGATGATGTGGTTCTTCATTGTATCCGATGCCTTGACATTTTCGGGATTTTTGGCAGCCTATGGTTTTTCGAGATTCAAGTTTATCGAAATTTGGCCGATTGCCGATCAGGTGTTTACCCACGTGCCTTTTTTCCACGGCAACTACCCTATGATCTATGTGGCGTTCATGACCTTTATTTTGATTATGTCATCGGTAACCATGGTATTGGCCGTTGATGCGGGCCACAAGATGAAGCAGAACGCGGTTACATGGTATATGTTCCTAACCATTATCGGAGGGGCTATTTTCGTTGGCTCACAGGCCTGGGAATGGGCGACCTTTATCAAGGGCGATCACGGTGCGGTAGAGACGAAAGGCGGTAGAATTTTACAATTTCAGAATGTAGAGACCGGTGAACGGGTGGCGTTGGCCGATTTTGCCAAAACCATTCCCGATGTACGTGTGGAACATGATGAACCCGAAGGGATATGGTTCGAGGCAGAAGGGTTTTTGCCCAGCTACTCGCTCAATGAAGTGGTGGAAGGGCTTAAGGCCAATCCTAATATCGTTATCCAGACCGAAACCATTGTAAAGGAAGGTGAAAGGGAAGGCCAGAAAACGGTACTAACTCGAGAACAGTCGCTAGAAAAGATAAAAGATGGAAAGATGGTGGTAGAAGGGGCCAACCTGATCCACAACGAGTACGGTAGCCGTTTGTTCGCCGATTTCTTTTTCTTTATTACCGGTTTTCACGGTTTTCACGTTTTTTCGGGGGTAATGATTAATATGATTATTTTCTTCAATGTGATACTCGGCACTTACGAACGAAGGGGGCATTATGAAATGGTTGAAAAGGTTGGACTGTACTGGCACTTTGTAGATTTAGTATGGGTATTCGTATTTACATTCTTCTATCTTGTATAAAATTTTGGCATTCCCGCATAGGCGGGAATCTGTTTCTCAAAATAATTAATAAACCATGGCACACGATCATAAACTCGAAATATTCAGGGGCGCTTTAAAGTTCAAGTCGAACGTCACAAAAATATGGGGCGTACTTATTTTTCTAACTATTGTAACCGCCATCGAGGTAACTTTGGGTATTACAAAGCCGCGTGTTCTTACCCATACCTATATTTTGGGAATGAAGTCCCTTAACTGGATTTTTATCATTCTTACGCTGGTGAAGGCCTATTACATTGCCTGGGATTTTATGCACCTTCGCGATGAGAAAAGTTCGATGCGAAGGGCAGTGGTCTGGACCCCCATTTTTCTGGTGGCCTACTTGGTCTTTATACTGCTTTTCGAAGCCGATTATATCTACAATGTGTATAAGGATGGATTTATTAGGTGGGATTTCTAGGGATACCACAGCCTTAAAATTAACAGCATACTAAGACGGTTTTGTAGCCGTCTTTTTTAATTTTGCACCATGAAAAAGACGTTGGTTCTGGTCATCCTTTTTATCCTTCCCATCGTGGCCTATCTCTTTTTCGCCTCTGGCGTGAACCACTTCGGAAAGCTTCCGGTGCTCACCGAGGATGTTGCCGATGTTTCTTCGATCGACCCCTCCGTTTCGCTTGAGAATAAAATTACCATACTCGGATTTTTGGGAAGTGATATCGAGCATAAAAAAGGAAATGCGTTCAACCTCAATGAAAAAATATACAAGCGTTTTTTTGAGTTCAACGACCTGCAGTTCGTAATGATCGTTCCACGAAGGCAACCATGACAAAGTAGCGGAACTGAAAAGGGAGCTCGGGAACCTGACGGATATGAAAAAATGGAATTTTGTCTATGCCGATAAGGCGACCATCGCTTCTTTTTTCGCCACATTGAAAACGAATCTGGCCTTGGATAACAATGGGGCCACCCCCTATGTTTTTATAATTGACAAAGACCGAAGTTTACGCGGACGTACCGAGGATGAGGACGTGGGTACCAAATACGGATTCAATACCGCCTCGGTAGCCGATCTTAACAATAAAATGGTGGATGACGTAAAGATCATCCTTGCCGAGTATCGGTTGGCTCTAAAAAAGAACAATGCGAATAGAGAGAAGTAGCGGGCAGTTCTGGCCGCCTATCCGCCGTTGTTTAACTTGAAACCTTCTCGAGCAAGCTAACAGTTATGAACAAAAAATACACATATGTTTGGGTGTCCTTGGTCATTCTGGTCTTCGGCATTATTTTCATTCCAGAGATTATCGACCGCTTAAAGAGTGGAACCACGGTGCAAAATGACCGGATGAACCATACAGGCACTTCCAATACATTGGCCTACATAAAGTATGATGGTAAAAAAAGAAAGGTGCCTTCCTTTGCATTCGTAGATCAAGATAGTATGTTGGTAACGGATGCCGATTATTTGGGAAAGGTATTTGTGGTGGAGTTTTTCTTTACGAGATGTCCTTCCATCTGTCCGATAATGACCAAAAACTTGGTATCGCTTCAAGAGGAATTTAAGGGGAGGGACGATTTTGGCATCGCTTCCTTTTCAATAACCCCAAAGTATGACACGCCCTCGGTCTTGACCGACTATACTGCGAAATATGGTATCGAAGATCCTGACTGGCATCTGATGACCGGAGACAGGGAGAAAATCTACCAGTTGGCCAATCAGGGCTTCAATATCTTCGCCGCCGAAAATGCCGATGCTCCCGGAGGCTTTGAGCACTCCGGGTTGTTTGCCCTGATAGATAAGCAGGGCTTTATGAGGTCACGGGTCGATAGCTTCGGTAATCCAATTGTCTATTATCGAGGCATGATTACCGAAGAGGAAGGCGAAAACGGACAGGGCGAAAAAGAACAGATATCCTTATTAAAAGAGGATATTAAAAAACTGTTGAAAGAATAATGGATAGTGTAGCGCTCAGGGAAAAGAATTTCAACCGATGGATAAGCCTGATTTCCATAGTGGTACCTATCGTCGTGGCCGTACTCTTCGGAGTCAGGATCCCGAACGTTGAAAGGCTTGGGTTTCTCCCTCCCATCTACGCCTCGATAAACGCGCTAACCGCCATACTCTTGTTCGCAGCCGTAGTGGCGATTTTAAATGGAAAACGAAAACTGCACCAAAATCTGATGACCACCTGTATTGGCCTGTCCGTTCTATTTCTTTTGATGTATATAGCCTATCATATGACCTCGGATTCCACACACTATGGGGGGCAAGGCAATATGCGTTACTTTTATTATTTTATTTTAGTTTCCCATATCCTTTTATCCATTGCCATAATCCCCATGGTACTAAAGACCTATTCTTATGCCTATTTAGGAAAGTTCGAAAGCCATCGCAAATGGGCACGGTTTACTTTTCCGCTATGGATGTACGTAGCCATAACGGGCGTGGTGGTCTATTTGATGATTTCGCCATATTATGTAAATTAGTAGTATGAAGAAGATTTTTTTTATTTTTTTAGGAGTAGCATTTTTATTGTTTCCACAGCTCATGGAAGCCCAATGCGCTATGTGCCGGGCCGTTCTCGAAAGTGATGGCAATACCTCCGCGGCCGAAGGTATCAACAACGGTATTGTTTACCTAATGGCCGTTCCCTACCTCGCCATTGCCTTACTTTTTTACTTTGTGTACAAACAGATGAAAACGAAGCCTGCCCAAGAAATTTAACAGTTAATTAAGGTCTTTGGATGTAACAAGTTTCCGTTTTAATAGTCTCTTCTAGTATGGCGTTTTCTCGCCGTATTCATCAATCAATGGACTCCTTAAGGGTTCGGAAACTATCGACCTCATGTTCGACATCGAAAGATGGCAGGAAATTTTCGACACCATCCGTAAAAATAAATTACGGACTTCCCTCACGGGTCTTTCCGTGGCTTCGGGAATATTTATCCTTGTTATTTTATTAGGTTTTGGGCAAGGCTTCCGAAACGGTATTGCCCATGAATTTGAGCAAGATGCGGCTACTAGTGTATGGGTGTGGCCCGGTACTACCACTAAAAAGTACAACGGTCTTAACCCCGGAAGAAATATTCAGTTGCGCAACGAGGATTATGAGTTTTCCGCCCATCTTCTGCAAGACGATATCGAATATAAGTCTCCTAGAATATTTGTAAACAATGTCTCGGTGAATTATGGTAACGAGGCGTTGGTTTACGGGGTGCAAGGGGTCTCTTATCAATTTCAACAGATCGAGAACGCCACTATGTCGGAAGGGCGTTTTATCAACTACCAGGATGAGGCCCAAACGGCGAAGGTCGCCGTAATAGGTAATAAGATTTCCACCGACGTATTCCATACTCTCGAAACCCCGATAGGGGAATATATCGATATTTCAGGAATTCCTTTTAAGATCATCGGGTCATTCGGGGAGACGGAAGACCGTGAGGAAGAACGCATTTTCATTCCCAGAACTACTGCTCAGCGTGTGTTCAATGGCGGTGATCGATTAAATAATTTGGCCTATACAATTCCACCTGCAAGTAATTTTGAGGAAGCTGTCGCAAAATCCATCGAATTCAAGAATACCCTGCAATCTTATCTTCAACAAGCACATACCGTAGCACCTGACGATACCGCTGCCATTCAGGTTTGGAGTGCCATGGAAGAGGCAAAGCGTTTTTACGGGTTGACCGATAACATACGGCTTTTCTTTTGGTTCGTGGGTATCTGTACCATTATCGCGGGGGTAGCAGGTGTAAGTAACATCATGCTGATTGTGGTCCGGGAAAGAACCAAGGAAATAGGAATCCGTAAGGCCGTAGGCGCAAAACCCTGGTCGATTGTCGGAATGATCTTGCACGAATCTATTTTTATTACCGCCGTATCAGGGTTTGCCGGGCTCATTTTTAGCATGACGTTGTTAGAGCTGTTGGGTCCACATATCGAAGTGGATTATGTAATGAATCCTTCGGTGAATTTTACGGTGGCCGTATCCACGGTTTTCGTGCTGATTTTTGCGGGCGCTATTGCCGGATTTTTCCCGGCTTGGAGAGCGGCCCATATCCATACGATAGACGCATTGCGGGATGAATGAATGATGGAGAACCTGCCCGCCGGCAGGCTGGTGTGGGATTTTAATTTTTTGCACTTTTTTATATAGGGAACCCATGTTTAACAGAGACCGTTGGAAAGAAATATTGGAGGTGCTCACCGGCAACTGGTTCAGAACGATACTGACTGCTTTCGGCGTGTTCTGGGGTATTTTCATCCTTATCATTTTACTTTCCGCCGGAAAGGGATTGGAGAACGGCATCATGCAGGATTTTGGCGATATCGCAACCAACACGATGTTCATGTGGTCAAGGGCCACTACAAAGTCATATAAAGGTCTGCCTAAAGGACGAAGTTTCCTATTTAAAATCGAAGACGTGCAGGCCATTCACGACAAGGTCCCTAACCTTCGCTTTATTTCCCCTAGAAACCAACTGGGCGGTTTTGGTGGGGCCAATAATGTGGTGCGTGGCTTGAAAACCGGTGCTTATAATGTATATGGCGACTATCCCGAAATCATCAAGCAGGATCCAATGACCATCACCTCCGGCCGATTTCTGAATTACAACGATATTAACGAGAAACGTAAAATCGCCGTAATTGGTGACGGGGTGAAAAATGGGCTATACGATAGTAAAGAAAAGGTGATTGGCACCTATATTAAAATTCAGGGTGTAAACTTCATGGTAGTCGGCACGTATAAAAAGAAAAGCAACAATGGCGACGGCGAGGAAGGGCAAAAACAAATTTTTGTTCCCTTCACCACTTTTTCACAAGCTTTTAATCGAGGTAACGATGTAGGCTGGATGGCCATTACCGCTAATGACGGAACTCCCATAACCGGTATCAAAGATAAAATTATGGCGGTGGTGAAAGAAAACCGAAAGGTACACCCCGATGACCAGAGGGCCGTGGGTCATTTCGATTTGTACGAACAGTTCCAAAGGGTGCAAAGTCTTTTCGGGGCGCTACGGTTTATCGCTTATTTCGTGGGAATTTTGGTATTGCTTTCGGGAGTTATCGGGGTGAGCAACATTATGTTGATCGTCGTCAAAGAACGCACGAAAGAAATCGGTATTCGAAGGGCATTGGGAGAAAATCCGTGGTCGATCAAACTACAGATTTTGATGGAATCGGTTTTCTTGACCATTATTTCAGGGATGGCAGGTATTTCGCTAGGGGCACTTATCATCTACGGGGTAAACACCCTGTTAAACATGAACGGCCCTGTAGAAATGTTTTCCAACCCGAGTGTAAGTTTAGGGGTGGTTATCGGTGCCCTGATTATATTGATCGTTTCGGGCCTGTTGGCTGGCTTTATTCCCGCACAAAGCGCCATTAAGGTCAGGCCCATCGATGCGCTGAGAACGGAGTAGGCCCGTAAGTCACCAAAGGAAATTGAAATAACAGAAGCTAGCAGGGCTATGAAATCTATTTTCAGTACTTAAGAAATCAAAGAGTAAACACATCGAAATAGGAAAACATTCGGTAATCGTAAAGATTCCAATCCAGAAAATTAACATCATACATCAATCATCCGATTTCCGCCAAGGTTTACGCCGAGCGCAGCCGAAGTGCGGATGTCAAAAAATAAAACTGATCCAATGAAAAAGTCAATAACCAGAATCATCCTGATGCTCATCGTCGTAACCTTCGGCGGGGCCATGTACTATCTGTATCAGAAAAATGCCGAAGACCCCGTGGTCTATGAGACAGAGAAACCTGCCAAAAAGACCATCGTTAAGAAAACCGTCGCCACGGGAAGCATTCTTCCACTAGAAGAAGTATTGATCAAACCCAACATATCCGGAGTCATCGAAGAAATTTTTGTGGAGGGCGGTGATTATGTGAAATCGGGCGACTTGATATGTAGGATCAAGGTAGTACCGAACCTGAACGCGCTGAACGACGCTAAAAATACAATAGACGAGACAAAAATAAACTTGGACGACCAGTTGCGAAACTGGGAACGCCAGAAGGGACTTTTCGCGAAGGGCGTCGTATCAAAAGTCGATTTTGAACGGGCCCAGGTAACCTATGATCAGGCCAGACAATCATATGCTGCGGCCAACAAGCGATATGAAATTGTAAAAACGGGCACCGCGAAAGGCTTTGGAAATGCGGCCAATACCCAAATTAGGGCGACGGTCAGCGGCATGGTCCTAGAAGTACCCGTGGAAGTCGGGAACCAAGTTATCGAAAGCAATACCTTCAATGAGGGCACTACCATTGCGGCCATTGCCGATGTGGATAAAATGATTTTTGAGGGAAAAGTCGATGAGAGCGAAGTAGGAAAAATTAAAGAAGACCTGCCGTTGGAAATAACCGTCGGCGCCTTGGAGGGCAAGACATTTCATGCTATTTTGGACTATATTGCCCCGAAAGGAAACGAAGAGAACGGGGCTATCCAATTTGAGATAAAGGGTACTATGAAAAAACAGGATTCGATCTTTATCCGTGCCGGCTTGAGTGCCAATGCCTCCGTGATTTTGGCAAGAGCCGATAGCGTTCTGGCCATAAAGGAAGCTCTGGTGCAGTTTGACGACAAAACCAAAAACCCCTATGTCGAAATCGAGAACGGTGGCCAAAAGTTCGAGCGAAAAGATATTACAATAGGCATCAGCGACGGTATTTTTGTTGAGGTAAAATCGGGTCTGTCCGAAGAGGACAATGTCAAGGTCTGGAATGCCATCGAAAAAGAAGGGGCAGGGGGGGATGATTCTTAGCGATCGGATTTAATTAACACAAATTTTTGAGGTATTTTTGTAACATTTCGGGAATTTGCCGGTCTAATTCCTTGATGGGCTTTAAACCGAACCACTAACAACGCCAGCATGATCGAAATCAAAGACCTTCACAAATCCTATAGGATGGGTGCCAATACCCTGCACGTTTTAAAGGGATTGAATTTTAGCATTGCCGAAGGCGAATTGGTGGCAATCATGGGATCTTCCGGGTCGGGAAAATCGACCCTATTGAACATTTTGGGGATGCTTGATGAACTGGATGAAGGTTCGTACACGCTGGATGGTGTTCCCATTAAAAATCTCAACGAAACCAAAGCGGCCAAATACCGCAATAAATTCTTGGGTTTTGTCTTCCAATCCTTCAACCTTATCAATTACAAAAGTGCCATGGAAAACGTGGCCTTACCTTTATATTATCAAAAAGTTCCCAGAAAGGAGCGGGAGGAAAAGGCCCTGAAGTATTTGGGCCAGGTAGGACTAAAAGAATGGGCGACCCACCTGCCGAACGAGCTATCCGGAGGGCAAAAGCAACGGGTCGCCATTGCCCGGGCCATGGCTGCCGAACCTAAGGTATTGTTGGCCGATGAACCGACCGGTGCCTTGGACAGTACCACATCTTATGAGGTAATGGACCTTATCCAGAAGATAAACGATAACGGCAACACCATTTTGGTGGTCACCCACGAAGAGGATATCGCCCATATGTGCAAGCGTATCGTGCACCTGAAGGATGGGATTATCGTCGAGGATAAAAAAGTCGAACAAGTAAGGGCTTCACAATATGTTTAGCAGGGACAATTGGAAAGAAATTTTCCAGACCATCCAGAAGAACAAGCTTCGGACTTTCTTGTCCGGCTTTACCGTGGCACTCGGGATATTCATATTCGTGGCCTTGTTCGGCTTGGGCAACGGACTTAAAAATACTTTCCAGGAATTTTTCGGAGATGATGCTACCAATGTAATTTACCTATATCCGGGTAGAACATCCATGCCCTACAAAGGCTATAAATCGGGTAGAAAAATAGAATTTGATAATAGTGATATTAAGGATATCAACAAGAATTTTGCCATGTTCTTGGAATATTCCACCCCTCGCATTTCAAGGCAGGATACGGTCAGTTTCAAAAACGAGTCCAATACATACTCCACCCAAGGGGTCGCTCCGTCCAATCAATTGGCGGAAGCGACGATTATGATGAAAGGCCGTTACATCAATGATATCGACGTTAACGATAAGAATAAGTATGCCGTTATAGGTCGATTGGTCGAAGAAGACCTTTTTAAGGGCAAAAACGCACTTGGAAAGTATATTGATCTTGGTGGTAGTTCCTTTAAGGTGGTTGGTGTTTTTCAAGACGATGGTGGCGATGACGAAGAACGCATAATATATATTCCCTATACCACAAGGCAACTGATAGAAAAGAATAATGATAAGGTAGATCAGTTAATAGTGGGTTTTAAGCCAGAAATAGGATATGAAGGGGCCATGGCCTTTGATAAAAGTCTGGAACATTTTTTTCGGGAAAAGAAGTACATAAGCCCGGCGGATGAGAATGGTATTTATATCAGGAATGTGGCGGACCAGCTTAAACAGAACCAACAGTTGGCAGTGGTTCTGCAAATGATCGTATCATTTGTGGCGTTCGGCACCATTATCGCCGGTATTATAGGTATCAGTAATATTATGGTGTTCGTGGTCAAGGAGCGCACTAAGGAAATAGGGGTGAGAAAGGCCTTGGGCGCTACTCCAAAGTCCGTTATCGGAACTATATTATTGGAGTCTATCTTCATCACAACGGTTTCCGGATTTATCGGGATGCTCATCGGTATAGCGGTATTGAGCTCTTTGGGCGAGAAACTGGAAGATTTCTTTATCAAGAATCCCTATATCGATATGCCCGTGGCCATTTCAGCTACCATACTGTTGATTATTTTTGGCGGAATAGCCGGTTATATACCCGCAAGAAGGGCAGCGCAAATCAAACCGATTGTAGCATTAAGGGACGAATAATATGCGATTTTTATTTGATAGAAATGTTTGGCAGGAAATCTTCGGCTCAATTGGCAAGAACAAGACTCGAACTGTCATTACCGTAATCGGTGTTTTGTGGGGCATTTTTATTTATATCGCCCTTTCCGGTGCTGCAAAAGGATTGGATAACGGGTTTGACAAAGCCTTCAAAACGGTGGCTATGAACAGTATGTTCGTATGGGCACAGACTTCCAGTATTCCCTACGCGGGCTTTAAGACCGGCAGGCAATTACAGCTCAAGTTGGACGATGTGGAGACCTTGAAAAATAGAATTCCCGAGATTCAATACATCGCTCCGCGAATCACGCAAGGGCAGTTCGGATCCGAGCCGGTTTATACGGTAAGGGGCCAAAAGTCGGGTAGTTATACTTTAAATGGCGATTTCCCGATATATACCAAGATTTCTACCAAACAGATCTATGATGGCGGAAGATTTATAAACCAAGAGGATATCGACCAGACCAGAAAAGTCATCGTAATCGGGGAACGCATTCAGCAAGAATTGTTTGAAAAGGATGAAGATCCCGTAGGTAAATATATTAGGGTAGGTGATATCTATTTTCAGGTCATCGGGGTGCATAAGTTGGTTCAGGGGGTCAGTTTTGATTCCGATAGTGCCATGTTCATTCCTTTTTCCACCTATCGCAGGTTGTACAATTCTGGTGATAATGTGGGATACTTATGTATTGCGGCATACGATGATGTTGACGTGGTGCAAGTCGAAAAAGACGTCAAATCCATTTTAAAATCCTTGCATGATGTAAGTCCGAAAGATGAACGCGCTTTCGGTTCGTTCAATTTGGGGGAAGCATTCGGTAAGGTAATGGGCTTTGCCAATGGTTTGACCTTTATGTCGCTTGTCGTAGGGATAGCCACAATCTTAGCAGGAGTAATAGGTATCGGAAATATTCTTTTAATTTCCGTAAAAGAGCGGACCAAGGAAATAGGAGTACGCCGGGCATTGGGGGCAACACCGGGCGAAGTTCGAAATCAAATTGTTTTAGAGTCCGTCTTCTTAACGGTACTGGCCGGTATTATCGGCATTATCCTCGGTGCGGGCATTCTCGCCCTAATCAATAGTTTTACAAAAGACATCGAATTCCCCTATACCAACCCCACAGTGCCGATACCTTATGTATTCGGCGCATTGGCCATTATGGTGGTACTGGGTACCTTGATCGGATTGATACCGGCCAATCGGGCGGTAAGCATAAAACCCATCGATGCACTCCGGGAGGAGTGACGTTCAAACCTGTCGGGAGTCAGGTACAAATATAAAATCAAAACAAAATCGTTTTTTCACCACCAAACCCTAAGCAATAACAGCAAACACAACGGAAATGAACAAAATCGTAAAATACATCCTAATCGGGCTTTTAGTGCTTGGCGCACTTTGGGCCGCAGCCTTTTTCATCAAATCGAACAGTAAATCGGTTATTACCTACGAGACCAAAAATCCGTTTATAGCCAATGTCGAAAAGAAGACGGTGGCTACCGGTCAATTGGTACCTGACGACGAAATCGAGATTAAGCCACAAATTTCCGGGATTATTCAGAAAATTTATAAGCAAGAGGGCGACAAAGTCCAATCCGGCGACTTGATTGCCGTAATCAAGGTAGTACCCAACGAGCAGGCCCTGAACCAGTCCCGAGGAAGGGTCAGGAATGCCGAACTGGCCCTGAATAATATAAAGGTGGAATATGAGCGAAACAAAACCTTGTTCGACAAGGGTGTTATTTCAAGCCAGGATTTCAACAATCTTCAACTGCAATACGACCAAGCCCAACAGGAACTGGAGAATGCCAAGGCAGACTATCAGATTATCCGACAGGGTTCCGCAGGTGGTTCTACGAGTGCCAATACCAACATCAGGGCGACTGTTGACGGTACTATTCTTGAGATTCCCGTAGAGGAAGGCGATCAGGTCATAGAAAGCAACAACTTTAACGACGGTACAACAATAGCGACTATTGCGGACCTCAGCAAAATGATTTTCGAAGGTAAGGTTGATGAGGGCGAAGTAGCCAAATTGGAAGTGGGCACGCCCCTAAAAATTAACCTGGGGGCCGTCGAAGATAAGGAATTGGATGCGAAACTCCGGTTTATCGCTCCCAAAGGCATTGAGGAGACCGGTGCCGTACAATTCAAGATTGAAGGCGATGTAGAGGTGAAGGATGATATTTTTATCCGTGCCGGTTATAGTGCCAATGCATCATTGGTCCTTGAAAAAAAAGATAGTATTCTCGTAATTCCCGAAGCCTTGTTACAGTTCGATGCAAAAACGGACAAGCCCTATGTCGAAGTTGCTACAGGCGACCAGCAGTTCGAACGCAAGGATATCGAAATCGGGATATCCGACGGTGTCAACGTCGAAATTCTTTCGGGGCTTACCAAAGACGACAAGGTAAAGGTCTGGAACAAGACGGAGCCCATTAAAAAAGGCGAGGATGAAGAGGAAGACAGTGAAGCTTAAAATCATCAATCATCCCGCCGATTTAGGGGGGACATAATCAAAACAATCAACAAATGAATTTCAAACTAACAAGCTTCCTGCTATTGCTTTCAATAGCGGTCGGCTCGGCACAGCAAAAAAAATGGACCTTGGAAGAGTGCGTGGCTTATGCCGTCGCCAACAATTTGACCATCGAGCAATATGAACTGGATCTGGAGAATGCCATAATAGACCAATCGGATGCCGTAGGGGCTTTTTTACCGGATGCCAACGCTTCCTTAAGTGCTTCCGGGAATACGGGACTTTCGTTCGACCCGACGAACAACCAACCGGTCACGACCACGATCTTTACGGCTACCGGTGGCGTTACTTCATCCTTGACCCTCTTTGACGGCCTTCGAAACATACACCGATTGAACCGGGCAAAATTGAACGCCATCGCGAACCATTACCGGCTTGACAACCTGAAAGACGATATTCGCCTAAGCGTGGCCAATGCCTATTTGCAAATACTATCGAACAAAGAGACGCTCATCGTGTTCCAGGCCCAATATGCCGTTACGCAACAGGATCTCAAACGTACCAAAGAACTGGTTGACGCCGGCGTCGTTCCCCAGGGCGACCTGCTCGAAGTCGAGGCCACTGCCGCGAATTTGGAGCAGCAGATCGTCAACACCGAAAATCAGGTGCTGATATCACGGATCAACTTGGCCCAATTGCTACAGATTACCGATTATGAAAACTTCCGGGTGGCGGAAGCGGACTATGAGATTCCCCCTACGGAAATACTCAACCATTCCGCAAAGGAAATTTTTGCCGAAGCCCTTACCTTTAGAAGCGATATCAAATTCTCACAGTCGAATATCGATCTGGCAATGGAAGACCTCAAAATAACTAGGGGTGCGCTGTATCCCACCTTGGGGGCTTTCTTCAACTATAACACCCGGTATTCCGACCAAGCACGCTTCAACAATCTTACCGGTATGTTGGAAGCCGAAAGTTTTGGAGATCAGCTTTGGTTGAACGATGGAATCTCCTACGGGGCACAATTGAATATTCCTATCTTCAACGGATTTGCCGTACGTAACAACATTAAGAGGTCCGAAATCGACGTTAAAAAGGCGGAACTTCAACTGGAACAGGACAAATTGGATCTAGAAACCAATATCAACCAGGCCTATGTGGATGTTAAAAGTTTTTCCAAGGCCTATTACGCCGCGCAAAAAACGGCAGCAGCAAGACGCCTGGCCTATGAATATTCCAAAGAGCGTTACGATGTGGGCCTTATGAACGCCTTCGATTTCAGTCAGGCACAATCCCGTGTCGAGGATGCTGAAGCGCAGGTAGTCCGCACCAAATACGATTATATTTTTAGGATTAAGGTGCTGGAATTTTATTTTGGCCTGCCGGTTGGATTAGAATAAATGGGTATGGCCTACCATCCTCAACTTAGAAACCGCCACCACGAACTGCTCGGTAAGTGTCGCCCTAGATGGCAAGCTGCTTGCCCTTAAGGAGCACGACACGCCTAATTACTCCCATTCCGAACAGCTTCATGTTTTTATACAGGACGTACTAAAGGATGCGAATCTTGATATTTCAGATTTAGACGGCGTTGCGGTCAGTAAGGGCCCGGGCTCGTACACTGGGCTTCGGATCGGGGTATCGGCAGCCAAAGGATTGTGTTTCTCCTTGGATGTGCCACTGGTTTCGATTCCCACTCTGGAAAGTATGGCCTGTCAGGCCAAGACGGGCGGTGTAGATTTCATCATTCCCGTTCTGGATGCCCGCCGCATGGAAGTTTATTCCGCCGTTTTCGATAGTGATAGGGTTCAAATCCGGGAAACCAAAGCGGAAATCATCGACGAAAATTCCTTTTCGGAGTTTGGGAAAAAGGGAAAGGTATTACTGATTGGCAGTGGTGCAAAGAAGTGTAAGGAACTGCTCCAACATTTGAATTTCGACTTCGACACCTCTATTGTCCCATCCGCTAGGGAGATGGCAGCTTTATCCCATAAGAAATTCAAAGCAGGCGATTTTGAAGATGTCGCCTACTTTGAACCGTACTATTTAAAGGATTTTATCCTCCAAAGGAAAAAATCATAGACTATTTTTCTGTAGGGTTTGAACCCGCCCGTTATTCCGCAGATTTGCCTTTCATATGAACATCGCGTTGTGGGAAAGGAATTTCGATACCCGCCTTATCGAAGCGGTATTTGGTTTCTTCGATGATGTAAAAGTGTGCCGGCCAGAAAACACTGTTGTCTGCCCAATAACGTAAGGTAAGATCAACAGAGCTGTCGCCCAGACCGTCAACGAACACCTGAGGTTCGGGTTCTTTCGAGACGTTTTCGTTTTCCGCACAAATTTGCAATAAAATATCCTTGGCTTTCTTTATGTTTGAACCGTAGCCTATTCCGATCTTTATATTGTCCCTTCTGGCGGGCAAAGCATTGTAATTGACGACATTATCGTTCGAAAGCTTTCCGTTGGGTACGATGGCTAGTTGATTGCCAAAAGTGGTGATTTTAGTATAAAAAATAGTGATTTCGGTGACCGCACCATCGACTCCTTGGGCAGAAATCCAGTCCCCGACCTTAAAAGGCTTAAAAAGCAGTATCAAGACACCACCGGCAAAGTTGGATAACGACCCCTGTAGTGCAAGACCGATGGCGAGTCCCGCGGCACCGAGAATGGCGATAAGGGAAGACGATTGCACGCCCAACTGGGTAATAACCAGCACGAACAGCAGTATTTTTAGGGCCATACTGATAAAACTCTCTAGAAATGATTCCAGGGCCCGGTCATAATCCTTTTTCTGGAAAAACTTACGGACCAGTTTATTGATAAAACCAATGATCCACAATCCGACGACGAGAATAATCAATGCTGTAATCAGATTGACGGCCAGACCGGGCAATGTTGCCCACGCCCAATCGATGGCTTTGTCTAAATGATCTTGATAATTCGATATTTCATCCATAAATATTTTCTGTTTTTAATCCCCTAAAAGCAGGAAATGTAATTGGGTTGATTAATATACGGCCACCGGCACTGAAAGGGGCAATGTATAAGATGGCAACTTAGTTATAATACCGTTTTTAATCAAGAAAGGGCCATTAAACTATTGTTAATCCGATGTGGATGCCGCCCATTGCGTCAACACCTCTTCGGTGTTCGTTGTGGGCAATTTACAGGCACCTTGTTGGCAAATATAAATTAGGGTCCGGCCATTGTCATATCTATCTTGCAAAAGCGACAGGGAGCTTCCCTTTTCCGCAGCGGCCAAAACAGTGTTTGGGAGATAGTAGTCCCGTATTTCCCCTGCTTTTTCTTTATAGGTGTCCCCTACGATGGCGATTTCATAAAAAGGCCTATCAAAGAACAATGCCAACTGTAGCCAGTTGGCTTGGCCTTGGGCATTTTTGGTAAAGGCAGCCTGTACATTTTTCAACATTTGCAAGGCCATCGCTTGATAGTCTTGTTCCGGGAAGAATCGAGAAAGTCTAAACAAATTTTTCGCCATCAAGGAATTGGAGGCCGGGACCACATTATCGGTGGTCTCAATGGTTCTTCGAATGACGAAATGATCGGTATTTGAGGTAAAGAAGAACATACCTCCCTTCTTATCGAAAAAATGGGTTCGACAGTATTCTGTCAAGGTTTTGGCACGCTGCAGCCATTTTTCATCGAAAGTAGCTTCGTACAGGCCGATAAAGGCATCGATTACGGATGCATAATCCTCCAAATAACCGTTGATGCCCTTTTTGCCGCTTGTATGGTTATGAAAAAGTCCCCCATCCGCTGCGACCAGATTTTCAAGGATGAACCCTGCGTTCTTTAGTGCCAGGTCGAGGTAGGTTTCGTTTTCGAGGTATCGATAGGCATCGATTAGCCCTTTAAGCATCAATCCGTTCCACGAGGTCAAAATTTTATCGTCGAGCCTGGGGCGGTTTCTTTTGTTTCGTTCGTTCTTCAGAACCTCTAAACATTCTTCGACGGTCTCATTTAGTTTTTGAACGGTCATATTATGCATGTCCGCAATTTTTTCTTTGGATGTATTCCGGATCAAAACATAGTTACCGCCTTCCCAATGTCCATAATCGTTGATATTGAACACCTCCTTAAAAACCGGGAAACGGTCTCCTAAAAGCGGTTCAAGCGTCTCTTTCTTCCAGACATAATAGGCCCCTTCTTCGAGCATTCCGTTTTCGGTAAGACTGTCCGCATCCAAGGAGGAGTAAAATCCGAAGTTATCGTCCATCAGTTCTTCCTGCACAAAATCGATGGTCTTTTCGACCGTGCACCGGTACAGTCCGTTTTGGGTCGCGGCATAGGCTTGGGCATACAGGCTGACCAGTTGCCCGTTGTCGTACAGCATCTTCTCGAAATGGGGTACATGCCATTTCCTATCGACCGAATAGCGGGAAAACCCGCCGCCGATTGGGTCGAAAATTCCTCCCCACGCCATCTGGGTCAAAGAGGTATTTACATAATCCATAATACCTTGGTCTTTTCGCACGGTAGCGTAATGCAATAAAAAGTTCAAGTTTACGGGCATCGGGAATTTTGGGGCGCGGTCATAACCGCCCAAGTCAGTGTCGAAAAAGGCGGACCAACTTTTTACGGCCTTATCCAGTTGATCCATACCGAAGTCACTCTGCCCGCTTACATTTTCGATGAGGTTGACGGCTTGGATGCCCTCGGCCATATTCTGTGCATAGCCTTCTATTTTTTCGGGTTCGTTTTGGTACAAATCGGATAATTGTTTTAGAACCTGCATCCAATTTTCCTTCTTTACAAAGGTAGCCCCCCAAAATGGCCTTCCGTCCGGAAGGGCAACGATGTTCAAGGGCCATCCGCCGCTGCCGGTCATCATCTGAAGGGCATCCATATAGATATGATCTACATCGGGCCGTTCTTCGCGATCGACCTTGATATTGACGAAATGGGCGTTCATCGTTCGGGCCACATCCACATCCTCAAAACACTCATGTTCCATCACATGGCACCAATGACAGGCCGCGTAACCGATACTGATGAGTAAAAGTTTGTTCTCCTTTTCCGCACGTGCCAATACATCAGGACTCCAAGCCTCCCAGTTTACCGGATTATGGGCGTGTTGCAAAAGATACGGACTCGTTTCGTGGATCAGGGCGTTGGTGTACTGGGGGCTCATGGTTCCATTTTTTGGGGAATACGCATAAAAAAAGCATCCCGGGAAAATAGGATGCTTACATTTTTTGGGAGAAGCATCAATTTACTTCAAAAGTAATTTTTGCGTTCACACGATAGTTGTCCATTTTTCCGTCCTTTACCGTAGCACTCTGCTCATTGATGTAAACGGATTTGATGTTCTTTACCGATTTAGAGGCATGCGCCACGGCTTTCTTCGCGGCATCTTCCCAACTTGTATCGGAATTTGCCAATATTTCTATTACTTTTAAAACTGCCATAATATAGTTGTTTTAGAATTTGAGGGAATATAGCGAATAAAACGGGGAAAATGTAACCGAAAGCCTATAAATATGGACTCATTTTAGGTTTATTAACCGTTCAGCGCCACCACCTCGTTCACCTTATCGCCCATCATGTTCTTGAGCATGGTCTCGATACCGTTTTTCAAGGTAAAAGTGGAAGAGGGACAACCACTACAGGCGCCTTGAAGAATGACGTTTACCGTTTTGCTATCCGTTTCGTAAGATTTGAAAAGAATGTTGCCTCCATCACTGGCCACGGCAGGTTTCACGTATTCCTCTAAAATGTCCGCAATCTGTTGGGAAACATCGTCGAGTTCTTCGGCTTTCTGTGCAGGTTCTTTTTTTCCGTCCCGAATCTGCGGAACGGCTTCTTGGGAAACCGCTTCTTTGCCGCTGGCCAAATAATCACGGATAAATTCGCGGAGTTCCGAGGTGACATCTTCCCATTCCGCCATATCGTATTTACCTACGGATACGTAGTTAAGATCGAAAAAAACTTCTTTGACAAACGGGAAATGGAAAAGCTGTTTGGCCAATTCGGAATTTTTGGCCTCGTCGATATTCTTGAATTCGAACACGGAAGGAACAATGGGTTTATTGGCCACGAATTTCATTACCGCGGGGTTGGGGGTCACCTCGGCATAAACGGTTATGGCCGTTTTTTGGTCCGCTGTTTCTTCGAGTACCACAGGTTCCCCAGCGTTCAGGTATTCTACCAGTTGCTGCGCAACCTCGTCCTTTACATCGTCCCATTCCACGATATCGTATCGTTCGAGTCCGATAAAATTTCCCGAGATATAGACCGTTTTGATAAAGGGAAGGTAAAAAAGCTGCTTCGCCAAGGGCGAATCTTTCGCCTCGTCGATGTTCTTGAACTCGTAGTTCTTGCCCTTGGTCAAAAAATGGTTCGTCTCGAACTTCAAGATGGCCGGGTTGTTCGTTTTAACGACTGTTATATTGTACTCCTTCATAGTTTTGGCATTTGCTGCAAAAGTACGATATATAATATTGTTACCTTTCGACCGTTATACCTTATATTTAGTCGAAATTAAACCGGATTTACTTCCATCCCCGATAAAAAACGATGAAACATCGCTTTCTGCTTTTTCTCGTGCCCTTAATTTTTGGCGTTCAGTCGTATGCCCAGGAGGGGATTCCTGTATATTTCGATTACCTGTCCGATAACTATTATCTGGTTTATCCATCGATGGCGGGCATCGGCGAGGGTACCAAAATAAGGGCCACGGCTAGAATGCAATGGTTCAGCGTCGAGGATGCTCCCAACCTACAGACCCTTAACGTACACTCCCGTATCGGTCAGAGCAACAGTGGGGTAGGGGCCATCTTCTTTAACGACGCGAACGGCTACCATGCGCAAACGGGACTCAAACTTACCTATGCCCATCATCTTAAATTGGGCGGCGATCCGCGCTATCTGAACCAGCTCTCCTTTGGTATCAGTCCGACGTACCTGCAGAGCAGTCTCGATGAATCGGGGTTTCGTTCCACATTCCCCGATGATGCGATAGCGGGAATAAAACTCAGCGAGAGCTATTTCAACACCGATATCGGATTTTCGTATAACCTGATGGAGTTCTATGCACATATTGCTATTAACAACCTGTTGAGCAGCAAACGTAATCTCTACCGATATGGCAAGGCCAACGATAACATTCCGGTCATCGATAACCTGCGTCGGTATCTTTTTTCCGTCGGCTATATCTTCGGAAGGCAAGAATGGCAGCTGGAACCTTCGGTACTGTTCCAACTAACCGATTTCACCAAAGAAAAGACCATCGATCTAAACGCCAAGGTCTATAAGGATGTGGAATTCGGCAGGATTTGGGGCGGACTCTCCTACCGAAGGAGTTTTGATGGTGCCGAGTTTACGACGGGCGATAGTTTCGGCAAGCAGCGTTTGCAACTTTTTACACCCATCGTCGGTGCCAATATCGGCAATTTCATGGTTTCTTATAACTACTCTTACCAGACGGGCGACATCCGTTTTGACAGCGGCGGTTTCCATCAGATTACGCTCGGTTATGATTTCGGACAGAGCGAACGACGGTATGACTGTTATTGCCCAGCAGCGCAGTAGTACCCGTCGTTTTATCCTTGCGCTACGCAACCGAACAAAGAAGGGCTAAAGCCTATCCCTACAATACACCTACCCTCGTTTTTTCTGATCTCGGAATGCCCTTCGACCATATCTACGACCTATTAGATCAGGCCCTGACCGACCTTTTGGGAAAGTTTTTCTAAGCTTCCATAAGAGGGTATTGATCTGTGAAGGATCTTGCGGCGCACCGGCTTGCACTTAGGCTTTTATTCCTAAATTTGCGAATCTTCTAAAAACGCAAGATATGAACGCATATATTTTCCCCGGGCAGGGGGCACAGTTTGTCGGTATGGGTCTCGATCTCTACGAGAAATACCCTTTGGCACAGGAACTTTTTGCGAACGCGAACGAAATATTGGGGTTTGCGATTACAGATATCATGTTCCAGGGCACCGCCGAAGACCTAAAGCAGACCAAGGTGACACAACCCGCCATCTTCTTGCATTCCGTCATCTTGGGCAAGGTGTTGGGCGAGGGGTTTCGGCCCGATAGTGTCGCAGGGCACTCCTTGGGAGAGTTTTCCGCCTTGGTGGCCAATGGCACGTTGGATTTCGAGGACGGACTGAAATTGGTTTCGCAACGGGCAATGGCCATGCAAAAGGCCTGTGAATCGCGGCCCGGTACCATGGCCGCCGTTCTGGCCCTGGAGGATTCTGTGGTGGAAAAAATATGTGAAGAAGTTCCTGGCATCGTGGTGGCCGCCAACTATAACTGTCCTGGGCAGCTGGTAATTTCCGGGGAGGTCGATGCCATCGATCTAGCTTGTGAAAAAATGAAGGAAGCCGGCGCGCGCAGGGCATTGGTTTTGCCCGTTGGAGGCGCTTTTCACTCCCCTTTGATGGAACCTGCCCGTGAAGAACTTGCCTCCGCTATCGAAGATGCCACTTTTCATGCCCCCCAGTGTCCGATATATCAGAATGTTAGTGCAATAGCGGTTAGCGATTCCCAAACCATCAAGAAAAATCTGATGGCTCAACTGACGGCTCCCGTAAAATGGACGCAATGTGTTGAAAATATGGTAAATGACGGTGCGGACGTTTTTATTGAGGTCGGGCCGGGCAAGGTTTTACAGGGCCTGGTCAAAAAGATCGCCCCCAATGTTGAAGTCCGTTCGGCGGAAATCCCTGCCTAAGCTTTCTGCGTATATAGTGGTAATACATCTATAAAAACCCCGATTTAAACCCAGATTTACAGTTAGAGATGAATTTTTTAGTAATATTGAGGCCCATTTCTACCTATATCCATGCCATATCAAAACCCCGAAGAACTGGGTTTGCCCCCAGGGTTCCGGACTAGGCAAATTTTTTCGGCATGGCAGGGCTGCGGTTAAAAATTGTAACGCCCTATGCTGCTATGTGGGATAGCTAAAATTTCGGGTTTTCGAGTGGCAGGAGTATAATAATTTGCCTGTCTTGCGGTGTTTGGAATTATTGTGGATTCTTAGGACAGTTTATGAAATTGAGAAGAGAACATTGGGTATCTACCGGGACTACTTTACCATTTGTTAAGGGATGGGTATTTTTCCTGTTGCTTTTTACAGGTATTGGGGTGATGGCCCAGACCGTAAGGGTGACCGCTGGTACAGGTGCGGAGGCCAGCGGGGCCGAGGTATTGGCGCCCAGCCAAGATGGAGCAAGTTTTACTATAACTTTAAGCAATCCATCATTCGAGGAGGAGTTCGTTAATTATAGTATAACCGGTACGGCCACGAACGGAGAAGATTACACCGAATTATCCGGACGGGTTAGCTTTCCAATATTTACCACCTCGGTAACGGTTCCGGTGACCGTAATTGACGATGCTATAGTCGAAGGCATCGAAAGCGTTACATTAACCTTAACCGATGCAACCTCTCCTTATCAGGTAAACACTACTCCGGCGACGGTGGAAATCACCGATAACGATGTAGGTATAGTATCTCTAGACCTGACCGAGCCTCCTTTTGACCCCAACGCTTCCGAGGAGGGTTTAGATTTTGGACTGTTCAGCATCGTTCTTAACAAGGCCAACGGTACTGCTAAGGATATTACCGTCAATTATCAACTGACCGTTGATGGGCAAGTTTGGGATGGAGTTGCGGATTTTACTTTGTTGCCTGCTCAAGAGGAAATGACTTTCACCAACAATGGTACCCAAATCGAGCGTAATCTGAGAATTACCCCTATAGACGATTCGGTTGTCGAGAATGCCGAATCGGTTTCCTTGACACTTATAGACACCGACAGTGACTTATTTACCATAGGCACCCCGAATACCGCATCTATTACCATTGAAGACAACGACTGTGCCGCAGGGAATACTGCCCCCCCTATCGACCCCGGTATCGCCACCAACTTTTGTAACCCCCCGGCAGCTACCGTTGACCTGAATAGTTTCGTAACCGGTGGTGCGGGAAGCGCCCCGGCCAATGCCACTTTACGCTGGAGTACGAATCCCAACCCAACAGCGGAGGGTGATCTTTTGGATGTCCCAACGGTTGCGGACTCCAATACCTATTACGCTGTATTTGTGTCCGATACCGATTCGTGTTTTAGCCCGGTTTCCGAAGCTGTCGAGGTTACCATTAATGTAGCGCCTAATGCGGGCACGGTAACTACGCCCATCAGTGCCTGTAATAATGCTGACGATAAATTTGGGGAGACCCGTATCGATTTGAAAAGTTTACTTTCGGATGACGCCGACGAGGGGGACTGGGAGTTTATTTCGGGACCTGAAACACTAAATCCTTCCGGCGGAAGTAGCCGGGTCGATTTTAGAAATCAGCCCGAAGGCGATTATGTTTATACATATACTACGAATTTGGAAATTGTATCTTGTCCTGAAGATACGGTCGAAGTAACGATAGAGGTCAAAAATTGTGACCCCTGTATGGCGGGTAACACCGCCCCGGTCTTGACCGACGGGATCCCCACCACCTTTTGCGGTCAAATCACCACCTCCTTGAACGACTATGCGCCTCGCACTGGTCCCAATGGCACCGTACTGCGATGGGCCACCGATAGTGCTGATCCC
The DNA here is from genome assembly GCA_963764285.1 of uncultured Flavobacteriaceae bacterium. Taxonomy (GTDB): domain Bacteria; phylum Bacteroidota; class Bacteroidia; order Flavobacteriales; family Flavobacteriaceae; genus Pricia. Next base: position 72,709 of record CAVXSA010000002.1, on the reverse strand, counting down.
ATAAATAATACAGTGCCGCCCAATAGAATCGATAATCCGTTGGAAGGCACATATTACGGCTTTTACTACGATGCTGCCAACGACTGTGCCAGTCCGCTGCTGACCCTGAGCCTTGTTCAAAATGAAATCCCGGAGATAACAGGCACAACGGGAAATTCCCTCTGCGGTCCGGGCACATTGCAATTGAGCGCTACCGCTAATTTGGATGCGACCCTTCTATGGTACACCACCGCAACGGGCGGTACCCCCGTTCGAACCGGAGCTAATTTCACGACCCCTACTATTTTACGGACGACGTCCTATTTTGTTGAGGCTACTGCCAATGGCTGTGTCTCCGCGCGCACAGAGGTCGTGGCAACAATTGTTCCGCCATCCTCCGCCGGGGCACCCGTAAACGCCTCATCTTGTAACGATGCCGACTTCGGGAGTACCACACTCGATCTTGACAATACTTTTTCCGGAACCCCTGACGTTGGAATTTGGTCGTTCACTTCGGGTCCGTCCACAATAAGCCTGAACTCCGAAAACGTAGTCGATTTTCAGGGCAGTGCCACAGGGGATTATGTGTTCACCTATACCACCACCAGAGCCGAAGCTCCTTGTGAAAACGCGACGGCCCAGATAAGCATTGCGGTCAGCAGCTGTGATACCGATGACGACGGCGACGGACTTTTAGGCGGTTTGGAAGCCATGCTGGGAACAGATCCCAATAATCCCGATACCGACGGTGATTCCATCAATGATAGCGACGAGGTGGGGGGCGATCCAAATAACCCCCTAGATGAAGATGGCGATGGGATTATCGATGCTTTGGATTCCAATACGGAGGATGCCGACCAAGATGGGGTAAACGACCAACAAGATCCCGCCAACGGAAACGCTTGTGTACCAAATCGCTTCAACGGGCAGTGCGATACAGATGGGGATGGGATATCCGATCTCGAAGAGCGGGATAATGGATCCGATCCCGACGATGCCTGTAGTCCGAACGCAACGCCCAACTGTGCCGATCCCATCGATCTCGAGGTTCTAAAGGAAGTTGATGTTCAAGATGTCATTGTTGATGATGACGTGGTGTTTACAGTGACCGTTAACAACCGGTCCGATAGAAAGGCGATCAACGTAACCATTGGCGAACTGGTGGAAAGCGGTTTTGAGCTCAGTGCCGATAGCATTCCCGATGCTTCGGCGGGCGAATACGATATCGCCACAGGTATGTGGACCATCCCCGAAATAGCCGCTATGGGTACGGCCACCTTAACCATACCCGTAAAAGTCTTGGAAGGCGGGCTTTACGAAAATACCGCCGAGCTATTGACCTCGATACCGGAAGATGGTACTCCCGATAACAACACGGCGACGGTGACCCTGAACATCGATCTGCCGGAAGGTATCGATTTGGTACTGGAGAAAACAGCCGCCATCGTCAATGCCAAGGATTCGCTTGATATATCCCAATTTCAGGAAGTGCTGGTAAATCCGTTAGTCGGTCAGGAGATTATTTTCAAGCTGAAGGTGACCAATATGTCGAAAAACGATACGGTTTCCAAAATTGTAGTCAGGGATAGTCTGGCTCCCGTCTTCTCCAATGCAAGGTTCTCTCCAGAGTTGATTTTGCCCAATTCAGGATTCAATCCTGAGACCGGTGTATTGACTTGGCAAACGGATGATCTTCACAAGGATGGGGTGGCCGAATTGGAAATTCGAGTTTTCGTCGATAGTGTGGGTACCTTCGTGAACATTGCGGAAATTATGAAATCTTCCCCCTTGGATACGGATCAAAATGGTCTAAGGGACATTGTTACGGTAAACGTATCCGAAAGAAATCAAGTTGACTTAGGCATAATTTTCAATCAATTCTCCCCGAACAACGATGGGGTGAACGACGATCTTAAAATTAATCAGACCCTGATCGATGAGAATGGTTCGGAGGTACCGATTGAAATGGAATACGATATCAAAATTTTCAACCGGTACGGCAGTTTGGTATTCGAAGGCGATCAGCTTTCCGATGAGGTCATCTGGAACGGCACCTACGACGGTAAAGATGTACCGGAAGGCACCTATTTTTATGTATTGAACGTCACGCTATTGGAAGAAGTAGAAGGCGTCGATACGAACTCGACCCAAAAAGGCTGGATTCAGCTGATACGATGAACGGATTTTTAATCGAGAGAAACCAAATAGGGTAAAATTACGCTCAGTTCAATACATACGGATAATGCAGCATAGAACACTACGTTCCATATACATAAAGGGCCTTTTCACTCTGATTATAATGGGAATTTCCACCATGGGCCACGCCCAGAATGAACCCCAATATACCCAGTACATGTATAACATTGGAAGTTTCAATCCGGGCTATGTGGGTACGGTCGTAACCCCCGAAATCGCCGGCCTTTACCGGGCGCAATGGATCGATATCGATGGATCGCCGAGAACCATTCGGCTGGGCGCCAACCTGCCTTTGTCCAACGAAACCATGGGCATTGGCCTCAATATCATAAACGACCAGATTGGACCTTCGACCCAGACCTACGTGAAGCTGGCCTATTCGTATCAGTTCAATGTTTCCGATAAGGCGAAGCTTTCCTTCGGTATGGATGTCGGCGGCTCCTTTTTGAATGTCGATTTTTCGAAGGGTACGTTCGAAAACCCTGGCGAACCGATATTGGGCGGCGAGACGATCAGTAAATTTTATCCGACCGTGGGGGCCGGTTTCTTTTTGTACGAAGAGAATATCTGGTACCTAGGGGCGTCGGTACCCAATTTTTTGACCGATGGTATCTATAACGATGATGTAGCCACCATTATCGATGACAAATTACAGTTCAATTTTATCGGGGGCTATGTGTTCGCCCTTTCCGAAACCCTGAAGTTCAAACCGGCGTTCTTGATTAATTACGTCAGCGGTGCGCCGGTGAACACGAACCTATCGACCAATTTTCTGTTCAACGATCGCTTTACCCTGGGCGCATCATACCGGTTGGGCAACGCCGTCAGCGGGCTGGCGGGTTTTCAGGTCACCGATGGCACCTTTATTGGGTATTCGTACGATTACAACACGAATCCCTTGGGGGAATTCAGCAATGGCTCCCACGAGGTCATCCTTAAATTTTATTTGGGAAGGGGCGATGGTACCAATACGAACAACAAAGAGCTGAAGGGGAAACCGAAACAGATCGATACACCTAGATTTTTCTAAATGAGATCAATACTTGCCATAGCGTTCTTTTTTGTAGGCATTGCGGCTTGTCTTTCGCAAGAAATCAATTCCCAAGGCGATAAATATTTCTATGGGTATGCCTATGAAGATGCCATTAAGGCCTATCAGAAGCAGATGCAAGAGGGAAAATTGATTACCAATCACCAGCGTCTGAACTTGGCCGATTCGTATTTCAAGACCGGCGAGTACAATAAAGCCGCTAAAATATATCTGGACGTCAATAAAAACGACACCATCCTATCCGATCACCGCTTCAATACCATGTTGCAGAGCTTGGTCAAGATTTCGGAAGGGGAACGGATAAAGACTTTTTTGAAATCAAGGGCCGGCCAACTGCCCAGTGAGCTGACCCAAAACGCCGAATTCAACTATACTTTACTGGATTCCAACGATAGCGGGTCTGCGGGCTTCTTTATTTTCAATCTAAGCGGCAATAGCGCACAGGCCGACCTATCCCCCGCCTTTTATAAGGATAACCTGTTGTTCAGCAGCAGTCGCAAGACCCGATCAAAAAAAATATACGGTCCGTCAGGAGAATCCTATCTCGATATCTATAGGGCGGGAATACAAAGCAACGGAAGCCTATCGCAACCCACTCCCTTCGAAGGTATCCCCGATTCGCCGTATCACAAGTCCACCCCCTATTATGCCGAGAGTACGGGGCGTGTCTATTATATCCTCTCCAACACTGAAGGCAAGAATCTGGCCTTTGACGAAAACGGAAAGAATGCCTTGGCGATCGGTATGGCGGACAGCAACGGCTCGTTCCAGTTTTTGCTGAAAGATTTAAGTACGTCCTTCTATTATCCTTTTTATGAAGAAAACTCCGGGAAACTTTATTTTGCGGCTAATTTTAAGGACAGTTATGGCGGTACCGACCTTTACTATGTAACCACCAACAATGGCCAAGTAATGTCACAACCCATTAACTTGGGTCCGCGTATCAATACCCCGGGGAACGAGATTGCTCCCTATATTTTCGACAATAGCCTGTATTTTTCCTCCGATGTTTTCTACGGATTAGGGGGGATGGATATCTATCGGTCCAATATTCAACCGGACGAGTCCTTTACCATTCCCGTTAATCTTGGCAAGGGCATCAATACGAAATATGATGAATTCGGATTCATTATCAGGGAAAGCGAGGGGAGTGGCCTTGTAGGCTATTTTTCATCCAACCGGCAGGGCGGCAAGGGTAGCGACGATATTTACGGCTTCAAGATCAGTGAAAAACCGGGACTGCGAACCTTGGTGTTCAAGGGTAGGGTGGTCACACCGCCATACGATCAGCCCATTGCCGATACCTCGATCAAAATTTTAGATGCCGACGGAAGACTTTTGAAAAAAACCTTCACAGCGGAAAACGGAACCTATGCAATGGAGATACCCTATGTGGACACCGTAACCTTGGAGGCCTCGAAAGAAAGTTACTCCACCTTTACCGAAACCTATAACCCTAAGGAACTACGGGAGCTCGAAAAAAATCCTTTAAAGATTGAACTTTCCTCGATAGGAGATCTGGTAAAGGAAGAAGAGGGAAAAACGGTACTTAAGATTAAAGATTTCTACTTCGACTCTGGCAAGAGTGAGCTGACCCCTACTATTACCGCCGAACTGGATAAGGTAGTGGATGCCGTAAAGAAATTCCCAAAACTACAATTTGCCATCGAAACCTATACCGATAGCCGGGGTGGTAGAAGTACGAACCAAAGGCTCTCGCAACAACGCTCGGACGCCATTAAATCCTATTTGCTGAGTAAAGGTGTGCCTTCCGAAAACATTACCGGTTCAAGAGGTTTCGGCGAAGATAAGATTTTGAACAATTGCACCGATGGTGTCTATTGCCTCGATTTTCTGCACCAACAGAACCTAAGGACGCTTTTTGTAGTTGATAATTATGATGAGCTAAGCCAGTAAAAGCTTTTAAAGCTTTGCACAGTTTAAAAAACCACCATCCAAAAATAATAGATAGAAAAGAAGGCCAAAAACAGGATGCCGGCGTACGTAAGCCATTGCAATCCTTTTTTAGGTCTTAGGGCTGCGGGTAAATCCTCGCTCATCACATTTTTCAGGTTCATGTATCCAACAATCGGCGCCACAACAAAGGAGACAAATGTAGCCAAGGCGACCAATTGGCCCATATTGGCACTAAAAGCGGTCACTACTACGAAGTTGATTACTGCCAGAAGGAGGATGGCCACGGCAAAAAAGCCCTTTTTCCCCGCAAACCGTTTTTGAGGTAAAAGCTGGTCGATGATATCCAGGCTTACCCGGGCAATCGCATCGTGGGCTGTCATACAGCTGCTGAACATCGTGGCAAAGGCGGAAACGGCAATGAAAATATAGGCCCAAGGCCCGATATGCACCGTAAACAACCGTACAATTTGATCGGCAAAGGTTACGGCGTTGCCACTGAGCTCGGTATGGGTGCCGTACAGTGTCATCCATCCGATAATCATAAAGAAAAGGGCCAACAAAGCGGTGGAGAAATACCCAAAGTTGAATTCCTGAAGCGATTCCTTTAGGGAGGGTTTTCGTTTATCTCCCTTCCATTTTTCGACGCTCCAGAGACTGATCCAGCTCGATGCCTCCACGGTAGTGGGCATCCATCCCATCAAGCTGATAAGAAACAAGATGCCCGCATTGTTGAAAACCGATGGCGGACTAAAATCCGAAGCCTGTGCGACCTTTCCCTTAAAAATCACCAATACTGTAGTTATAATAAGGGCGGCGAAAAGAATGGCGACGACGAACTTTAGCGAATTTTCCAAGAATTTATAGCGGCCGATGATCAATAAAAAGCTGATACCGACAAAGAGACCTAGCGCAATGGTAGCAGTCGAAATATCCGATAAATCAAAAAGATTGCTGAAAAGTCCGGCCGTCACCGTATATAACGCCGCCAAAATGGTGAAGGTCGAAACCAAGGTAATCAGCGCATAAAACCATAAATAGCCCATGCCCCGGTTTCTATAGCCTTCGATCAGGGTCTTTTCGGTCACATTGGTGTACCGCACCCCGAACTCAAAAAAAGGATATTTAAAGATGTTCGCCAATAGTATGGGGATGACCATGACCCACCCATACTGCGCCCCCGCCTTGGTTGACAGCACCAAATGTGACGTGCCGATGGCCATACTTGCGAACAGCAGTCCCGGTCCCAGGTTTTTTAGGAAGGTTTTAGTTTTAGACATGGCCGGGGAGTTAGAAACTTGTCTCAATTTATAATGTGTCTCAAGTTATTATGTGGAACCGGAATGAGTTCTTTTTTCTGGTTCTAAAATACGCTATTTTGGGATGGTATGTTGCGGAAATGAGTCAACACAGCTGTGCTTAAAAAGGCAAGAATCAAGATCAATAATAATTAGTTAAAATTTTTTGATTAGTTGTCCCTTTTAATTGGCCCATGTGCCAGTTATAGTGACCAGGATTTTGAGTTTTATTTCAGCATTTGATTTCAACCCGCTCCCCATAATATCTGGGCTCGGTATTGAAAAGCAAATCGATAAAGACCTTGACCCGGGCCAAATATTCCCGCAGCTGTACCTTAAGGCCCTGTTTTACCGAAAGGTCTTCCGCATTGAATCCGATGGCGACCAGGCCTTTTTTTTCCGCAATATAAATGGCTCGTTCGTTGTGGAATTTCTGGGAGATAACCGTAACGCTATCCAATCCGAATACCTCCTTGGCACGCACCATAGAATCCAAGGTACGGAACCCGGCATAATCCAAAAAAATCCTGTCCTTTGGGATACCACTTTTTACCAAATCGTTCTTAAAGGTCTGCGGTTCGTTGTAATATCGGGTGCCGTTATCGCCGCTAACCAATATAAAGTCTATCTTATTGGCCTGGTACAGTTCGAGGGCAGCACGTATGCGATAGGTGTAATAAGGGTTGGGAAGTCCGCCGATCAGTTTCTTGGAAGTTCCCAATACCAGCCCGACCTTATTTGGGGGTATTTCGTTGGTGTCAGTGTAGGTTTTTCCTTCGGCGGCAGAACTTACGATATAATTGCATAGCAGTATGAGCAGGAACGAAGTACCGGCGAGCAGTCCCAAAATCTTGAGGTACTTTTTTTTCATATTAGTTTGATTGGGCAGGATAAAGATAAGGAATTCGCCTCGGCCTAGTTTATACAATTTACTAGTGTATTGGTTAATAGGTTTTTAAGTATTCGCCGCAAGGATTCCGCCTGTGATAAATACATTTAAAGTAAAAATTATCCCTCCGTTCATGTTAGAGGAATTAGTATCTAAAATATATCACCTTGTTGATAAACAACCGCTGTTGGAACGCTGCATTATGAGAGTTTATTTCCTCGTTTTACCACTTTTTGAAAAATTTGTAGAGGTTGCCTTTTGCTCTTTATATGAAAAGACTGTCTGGTTTAATCAATGAAAAATTTATCAGAACTCGATCCGCTGAAAATAAGTCCATTTTTATCCTTCGTAGTACAAATAATAGAATTTAGGGTGGTCCTTTTATGCTAATGAAGTAAGCAAAACTTCCGATGTTAGTCCAGAACTTCCGAATATTCAATATACCTTCCTTTCCAGACAGCACTTAATCGGGTGGACGCTGAGATGAAAAGATAATCAGGATTCGACAGGCAGAAGTGGTCTAAATTTTTTCCATTCGCTAAAAAATTCCCCTTTTGTCGTCATTTATCGTCTTTTTTTCCTTCCGTAGCGATGCTATGCAACTCAAAAAAGCGTTCAAAGGACCAAAAAAGGTCTAATTTTCGCTAGAAAGCAAAAAGATTAAACCACTTCATTATTTTTTAAAACAACTGTTCCAAAGATGTAACTATTTGCTAATTATGTTGTCTTTTATAAAGGATATTTCCCAATTAAACTAGATATAGCTGAAAATGCGATGAAAAATAAACCGAACACTATATGGAGCATCTGCCATGAAGTAATTCGGACTAGCCATGTTTATTCCGAAAACAATATGGTCTATCTTAAAAATGACAGTAAAGGGGAAAGTATGCCTAATGACGGATGGGGCTCTCTCCATTTTCAATGGATACCCGTTTTAGAGTTAAGACAAATTTAAATCCATCAATAAACACAAATATGAAAACAAAATCAATTTACATCGGTCTAATCGTCCTATGCGGGCTCATTTCTTCATGTGATCATGAAGTTATAAGGCCACGGGGCGGAATAACGACCACAGAAGCCCATTTTTCAGGCTATTCGGCATTACAGGTCTCTGATGCGTTCAATGTATATGTCCGATTTTCCGATACCGAAGAAAAAATAGAAATCGAGGCCAACGAAAATCTACAGGATAGGATAATAGTAGAAATGGAAGGCCGGACTTTGCGTATCAGGCTCAAGAACCATATAAGGATTAAAGGGAATGCGACCTTGAATGCATATATTACCACGAAAAGCATTGACGATTTTGATGTGTCGGGAGCATCTAGGGTCACCTTGGAATCCGAATGGGTAGCTTCCAAAGCTAGCTTAAATCTTTCCGGCGCTTCCGAATTTACAGGAGAGCTGGATCTGGGTCAATTGGAAATGGATGCTAGCGGAGCTTCGAATACCGATCTTTTTGGAACGGCAGGTTCGCTGGATGCCTCGCTTGTCAGGTGCCAGCACCCTTAAAAATTATGATTTCGTCATTGGAGCCTTGGATATCCGATTATCCGGGGCAAGCGATGCCTACCTCTCTGTCAACGAAACGATTGATATCGATGCCTCCGGTGCTAGTAAATTAAATTACAAAGGTGATGCGATCGTGTACCAGAAAAAATTATCTGGTGCTTCGGAAATAGTGAAGAAATAATTTTAAACTCAATTAGACTTTTTTCCATTCGCTAAAAAATTCCCCATTTTCAATTATTTGCGTCTCTTTCTCCTTCGGTAGGGCAGCCATGCAACTTAGAAAGGTAGATAATGGGGGCAAAAAAAGGTTAATTTTCGCTCGAAGGCAAAAAGTCTAATCAGGAGGACTCAAAGAAAGGATTTGATCATGAAATTTTGCGCCCTATCGGGCGCTTTTTTGTGGGTAAAGGGGAAGGAAGAAAAATGGTTATCTGTTTAGGAACAGCTCAATGTTTCAGCGAGCATAGAGCGAGATAACATAAAAGTAGGAGGTTAAAATCGCAATTTGTTCTACCTATGTTGTACCTGACATAAAAAAGCCAAGGGGTTGAATCCTTGGCTTTCCCTTTGTACTCGAGGCGGGACTTGAACCCGCACGGCCAGATGGCCACAGGATTTTAAGTCCGGCGTGTCTACCAATTCCACCACTCGAGCGGACCTTAAACCAAAAGACTCCGCCCTTGTTGACTGAGCGGAGTCGAAGTCGAGCGAAAAACGGGATTCGAACCCGCGACCTCCACCTTGGCAAGGTGGCGCTCTACCAACTGAGCTATTTTCGCATTTTAAACTACTAATCCAAGAACATCGCATCTCTGACCGATGCGGGTGCAAATTTAATATTTTTCTGCAAAAGGCAAAGAAAAAATCCTTGTAAAAATGATGGCGCCGAAATGTCCACAGCTAGATTTTTATAATTCCCGAAAAAAGGTGGCGAGCCTTCGAATGACTAGATTGAAATTCGAAAGTTCTTTTGAACCTGTGTTGGATAATAAATATGACATAGACAGCCCTGGCAGGTGTATCACCCAGGCCATAGCCGGAGCTGGACTTGAAACGCTTCCTTTTGAGACGAAAAAGGAAATGGAACTTCTATCCCATTCATGAACTTGCCTTCTTGTTCCTAGTCAGCAACCTCTTGATTTCGTTCAGCTTCATCAAGGCCTCGACGGGCGTTAAGGTATTGATGTCAAGATGGGTGATTTCTTCTTTGATTTGCTCCAAAAGCGGGTCGTCGAGATTGAAGAAGCTAAGCTGCATCTCGTTTTGGGCGGATTGTAAGGTATCGGTCAGCTCTTCGTTGGAATGCGATTTTTCGAGTTTCTTTAGAATCTTATTGGCCCTATGGATGACCTGCTGCGGCATACCGGCCATTTTGGCTACGTGGATACCAAAGCTATGCTCGCTACCACCGGCTGTCAATTTGCGAAGAAACAGCACATTGTCTTTTAGCTCTTTGACCGACACATTGAAATTTTTAATTCGCTCAAAGGTTTCGCTCATCTCGTTCAGCTCGTGATAATGGGTAGCAAAAAGGGTCTTGGCACGTGCCGGATGCTCGTGTAGGTATTCCGAGATGGCCCAGGCTATGGAGATACCGTCATACGTACTAGTGCCTCTTCCGATTTCATCGAGCAATACCAAACTTCGTTCGCTGAGGTTGTTCAGAATCGAGGCGGTTTCGTTCATTTCGACCATAAAGGTCGATTCGCCCATCGAAATATTATCGCTTGCCCCGACCCGGGTGAAAATCTTATCAACATAGCCGATCTTTGCGGATTCGGCGGGAATAAAACTGCCCATCTGGGCCAAAAGTACGATGAGGGCGGTTTGCCGTAGGATAGCGGATTTACCGCTCATGTTCGGCCCGGTGATCATAATAATCTGCTGTTCGTCACGGTTCAGCGTCACATCATTGGCGATATAGGCCTCGCCTAAAGGCAGCTGTTTTTCAATGACCGGATGCCGTCCGTTCTTGATCGATATTTCGGTGGAGTCGTCGATTACGGGCTCGACATAGTTGTTTTCCTGGGCCAGTTGCGCAAACCCGCAGAGGCAATCGAGCTGGGCGATGTGCTGGGCGTTGTTCTGCACCGGGGAAATGTATTCTTGCATCCAGACGGTCAATTGCGAGAACAATTGCTGCTCGAGACTGAGAATGCGCTCCTCGGCCCCCAATATCTTGGCCTCATATTCCTTTAGTTCCTCGGTAATATAGCGTTCGGCACTGACCAAGGTCTGCTTACGGGTCCATTCTTCGGGCACCTTGTCTTTATGGGTATTGCGGACCTCAATATAATAACCGAAAACGTTATTGGAAGCGATTTTTAAGGAGGATATGCCCGTTCGCTCGGTCTCCCGCTCTAGCATATCATCCAAATATTTTTTCCCCGAAGAGGCCAGTTTGCGGAGTTCATCGAGTTCGGAAGAATGCCCCTCGGCAATAGTCTTCCCTTTCAGAATGTTGACGGGAGCTTCTTCGTACAACATTTCCTTGATTTTGTTCCGCAGCGTATCGCAGGAATGCAGCTGGTCGGAAATCGATTTCAAGGCCTTATTGTCACTTTGGGAAGTCAATTGTTTTACGGGAACAATAGCTTCAAGTGAATTTTTCAGCTGAACGGTTTCCTTCGGATTGATTTTTCCGGTGGCGACCTTGGATATCAATCGTTCAAGATCGCCCATTCGCTTCATCGCCTGTTGTAGTTTCCGCAGAAGGCTTTCGTCTTGTGATAAATGGGATACCACCTGGTGCCGCATTCGTATCTTTTCGATGTTCTTTAGGGGAAGGGCCATCCACCTTTTGAGCATCCGTCCGCCCATGGGCGATATGGTTCGATCGATGATGTCGATCAGCGTTACCGCATTCGGGTTGGGGGAGTGGTATAGCTCGAGGTTCCGGATGGTAAAACGGTCCATCCAGATATATTCCTCCTCGGCGATCCGTTGTAAACTATTGATATGCTGTAGCCGTCGGTGCTGGGTTTCCGACAGGTAGTGTAGCACTACCCCCGAAGCTATAATCCCATGGCTCAAATGTTCGACCCCGAAGCCTTTGAGGGTTCGGGTCTTGAAATGTGCGGTCAAGGTCTCCTGGGCGTAATCGTCCTGAAATACCCAATCTTCCATGTAAAAGGTATGGAACTGCTTGCCAAAGAGCTCGCTGAACTCCTTTTTATGGGCCTTGGATACCAAAACCTCGTTAGGGGCGAAGTTCTGCAAGAGTTTGTCTATCTGTTCTTCGCTGCCTTCTGAGGTCAGGAACTCCCCCGTGGAAATATCGACAAAGGAAACGCCCAGCAGTTTTCGGCCGAAATGCACGGCGCATAAAAAATTGTTGGATTTGGTATCAAGGATGTCGTCGTTCATCGCCACCCCGGGCGTAACCAGTTCGGTGACCCCACGCTTTACAATGGTTTTGGTCGCCTTGGGGTCTTCGAGCTGATCACAGATGGCGACCCGCTGCCCGGCCTTGACCAGTTTCGGCAAATAGGTATTCAGGGAGTGGTGGGGAAAGCCCGCAAGCTCGGTACGGTCGCCCCCATTATTGCGATGGGTTAGGATGATGCCCAGAATACGGGAAGCCTTTACCGCGTCTTCCCCAAAGGTTTCATAAAAGTCGCCCACCCGGAACAGCAAAAGCGCATCAGGATATTTCGTCTTGATGGTATGGTACTGCTTCATCAAAGGGGTCACCTTTTTTTTGATTTTTTTCGATGCGGCCAAAGCGGTTTTTTAGTGGATTTGCGATTTTTCTCCCAACTGAAACGAATGTACTATTTTTGCCGTGGAAACCCGTGCCTTGTTGATATTTGATGATAACTTTGGTCTCTTGAAAGGGCTATATGAGAAAACTAAAAAACGAAGAACTGGAACGACTGGATGTCGATGGCTTTAAACAGGCCCAAAAAACACCAGTGGTCATCGTGCTCGATAACATCCGAAGCCTCAACAACATCGGTTCGGTATTCCGTACCGCGGATGCCTTTTTGGTCGAAAAAATATTTCTCTGCGGTATTACCGCCACCCCGCCGCACAAAGACATCCGGAAGACCGCCTTGGGCGCTACCGAGAGTGTGGGATGGGAGTATCGTAAAGGAACCGTGCCGCTCGTGGAAGAGCTGAAATCGTTAGGCTACGAGGTTCTGGCCATCGAACAGGCCGAAAACGCACAACTCCTCCAGAACTTCAGCATCGACCCTGCAAAAAAATACGCCCTGATATTCGGTAATGAGGTCAAGGGGGTCGATCAAAAAGTGGTAAGCACCTGTGATGGCGTATTGGAAATCCCCCAGTTCGGCACCAAACATTCCCTGAACATTTCGGTCAGCGTCGGGGTAGTGGTTTGGGATTTTTGGTCGAAATTGAACCCCTCTTTCTAGGGGGGTGATAAAGCTATTTCTTTGATTGAAACCCGTCGCCCCCCAACCCTTGGAATTTGGATTGGCACTTGGAATTTTTTTAATGCGGTAGCCCCACCGCAAACTTCACAATCTTGTCGAGAACGCTTTCGTAGTCCTCCTGTCGTTCCACAAAATCAAGGTCCCCGAGTTCGATGACCAGGTTGTTCTGTTCTGGATAGCCCCGGATAAAATCAAAATAGCCCTTGTTGATGCTCTCCAGATAGTCGGGTGCAATGCCCTGCTCATAGTCTCGCCCCCTTTTTTTTATATTTTCCATTAAGCGTTCGGTCGTCTGATAGAGGTAAATATAGATCTGAGGTTTCCTGACCTCTTTGTACATCAGGTGGAAGAGTTTGCGATAGAGCGCGTATTCTTCTTTTTGTAAGGTCACCTGGGCGAATATCAGCGATTTATAAATGTCGTAATCGCTGACCATAAAACTTTTGAACAGGTCGTATTGCGAAGTGTCATCGGTAAACTGTTGGTAGCGGTCGGCCAAAAACGACATCTCCAGCGGAAATGCAAATCGGAAGCGGTCTTCATAAAATTTGGGGAGGAAGGGGTTGTCGGCAAAACGTTCCAGCACCAATTTCGCATTGAAATCCTCGGCGATCTTATGGGCCAGTGTGGTCTTGCCCGCCCCGATATTTCCCTCGATGGCGATAAAGTTGGTGTGTGAAAAAAGTTCCGATCGGTCCTTGAACAGATGATAGGATGTTTTTTCCGGTTGCCCCTTGTCTCGGCATTCCTGTATCAGGTTCCGGGTATCCCTGTTCAATATGGGATGATAGAATTGCGGGGCGATGTCGGCCAAAGGTTTCAGCACGAATTTTCGAAAAGGCAATTCCGGATGTGGAATAATTAAATTATCCGAGACAAGGGTATCCCTTTCATAATAGAGAATGTCAATATCGATTTTCCGGTCTTGGTACCCATCCTCCTCATGCCGTATCCTACCTTGAGCGGTTTCGATTTTTAATAGGGTTTCCAAAAGTTTTTGCGGGGGCAGGGTCGTTTCCAAAGAGAGGCACAGGTTCAAAAAATCGTGGGATTCGAAGCCCCATGAACTCGTTCGGTAAACGGGCGAGATGCGCTGGATGTTGCCCGCGTATTTTTGTATGGCGAACACGGCGTCCTGTAAGTTGTTCAAGGGGTCGCCGAGGTTGCTTCCTAAGGAAAGATATGCAGTTTTAGGGTCGGTCATAATGGAACTGCAAAGTAACGAAAAGTCAAGAGGAGTTCATTATCTTTGCCGCATTAAAAATCCATAGTTACATGAAATTCCTGAGAAACCTGCTGGCCGCCATTATGGGTACCCTAATCGCTTTCGGCATTATGTTCGTGATGTTCTTGCTTTTCATTAGTCTGATAGGCAATACCGAAGATTCGGTATATGTTAAAAGAAATTCGATTCTGGAATTGCAATTGCAGCGGCCCATCAGCGATTATGTAGGTGATAATGCGCTCGACCCCTTTACCGGTATCTTTCAGCACCCGCAGGGTCTCGATGAAATTCTGCATGCTATTACCGTGGCCAAGGAAGATGATGACATCAGCGGCATCAGCCTCAACAATAATTTTATCCTGGCCGGCCTGGCACAGACCCAGGCCATTCGAAAAGCTTTGGGGGACTTCAAGAAAAGTGGAAAGTTCGTCTATGCCTATGCCGATTTTTATGCCCAGAAGGACTATTATTTGGCCAGTGCCGCCGACTCCGTATTTATGAATCCGGTAGGGGCTTTGGATTTTAAGGGATTGTCTTCGGAAGTCCTCTTTTTCAAGGATCTGCAAGAAAAGACCGGCATCAAAATGGAAGTCATCCGCCATGGTAAATATAAAAGTGCGGTTGAACCTTTTATAGCCAATGAAATGAGCGAGGCGAACCGCACCCAGATCAAAGAACTGATCGGGTCGTTATGGAATTCGATGGTAGAGGATATTTCCGATACCCGCGATATCCTACCCCAGGATTTGAACACCATTGCCGACACCCTTGGAGGCCGGACGCCTGAATTTGCAATGGAAACGGGACTGATAGATAATGTAATTTTCTATGATCAGTATGAGAATAAACTCAGAAAGGCGGTGGATGTAGCGTCAAACAGGGAGCTGAACGTGGTTATGTTGGATGATTATGTCTTCAGGTCCAACAAAAAGGGCATCAACAAAGGCGATGACAAGGTGGCCGTGGTCTTTGCCCAGGGCGAGATTCTATACGGCGAAGGCGGTCCCGATATTATTGGTCAGGGTCTGCTTACCGAAGCGATCCGCGAAGCGAGGGACGACGAAAAAGTCAAGGCCATCGTACTACGGGTGAATTCCCCCGGCGGTAGTGCACTTACCTCCGACATCATCTGGCGCGAGATCGAACTGGCGAAGGAAAAGAAGCCCGTGGTTGTTTCCATGGGCAATGTGGCTGCTTCCGGGGGCTACTACATCTCAGTAGGTGCCGATAAGATCTATGCCGAACCGACAACGATTACCGGGTCTATCGGGGTGTTCGGTGCGGTGCCCAATATCCATGGACTGGCAGAAGATATAGGGATCAATGCCGAACAGGTCGGCACAAATGAAAACTCTGTGGAATATTCGTTGTTCGAACCCATGACCGATGATTTTAGAAAGGTAGTGAAAGAAGGCATAGAGAGTACCTATCAAACTTTTTTAAGCCGAGTTTCCCAAGGCCGGAATATGAGCGTCGCCGAGGCCGACAGCCTGGCCCAAGGGCGGGTGTGGAGCGGAGTGGATGCCCAGCGGGTGGGACTCATCGACAAATTAGGTAATCTGGAGGATGCCATTGCCGAAGCGGCCCAGCTTGCGGAGCTGAAAAAAGAGGGATATGGAATCAAAAAATTGCCCAAATACAAATCCGGTTTTGAACGCTTTATTGAAGATCTGGGGGGTGCCGGTGCCCAGGCAAAACAGGATTTTATAGAGGATGAGATCGGTGCCGAGGCCTATTCCCTCCTTAAAAAGGTTAAGTCCGCCTTGGAACAGAAAGGGGTGCAAGCCAGAATGCCATTTGTGCTGGACGTAAAATAAAATGACCCAAAAAGAGCAAAAACTGGCTTACCGGATCTACCTGTACCTGGGAGCGCTGTTCATTACCTCATTGGTCGTTTCCAACCTGATTTTTCAAAAATTCTTTTATTGGAACCCCTTCGGGAAGGTCGAGGTCTTTGGGGCTTCCCTATTCGAAGTATCGGTAGGTATTCTTCCTTATCCCGTCACCTTTTTGATCACCGACCTGATTTCGGAAATTTATGGCAGAAAAATGGCCAACCAGATTGTGACGGCCGGAATTTTTGCCTCGCTTTTCTCGATGGGTATCATTTTGATTGCCGAGGTCGCGCCTGCCATCGATACCTCTCCCATCGACGACCGCACTTTTACCAAGGTCTTCGCCCTTTCCCCAATTGCGGTATTGGCATCGATGATCGCCTATCTGTTCGCCCAATATATCGATATCGGCATCTATCATTTTTGGAAAAAATTGACCCAGGGAAAGTATCTATGGTTGCGAAACAACTGTTCTACATTCCTCTCACAGTTTATAGACACCTTTACAGTAGTGGGGCTGCTCTGTATTTTCGGTGTTCTACCTTGGGATATGTTCGTCGGCCTGGTTATCAGCGGCTTTCTTTTTAAGATTTTTATAGCACTTCTCGACACACCTTTCCTCTATTTTTTCGTATATATCCTCAGAAAACGCTTCAGATTGGCCGTTAACGAAGAAATCGCACTTCAGGTATAATATTTGTATGTTTTCGCAGTTGTATCGAGAATATATAAAAGAAGAGATAAGAGTAGTATTGAATGGGTTGTTAAACGAAAGATTTTACTATACTCGTAACTTGTTCCGCCTTTGGCGGACATCTTCACTGTTTTGGGTCTTTGGCCTTTCGGCTGCACTCAGGATGATAAATTTGGAATATTGAATTAGGATTGAATTTTATGAAAAAGAAGACATTGAAGGTGATAGGAATCATCGTTTTGATTATCATCGCCCTGCTGATTGCCATCCCCTTTTTTCTGGAAGGCAAAATCGGTGATATTATAAAGAACAACGTTAACAAAAACGTAAACGCTACCTTCGATTTTGAGGATGCAGATTTAAGCCTGCTTGCCAGCTTTCCCAACGCAGAAGTAAGCTTGAACGGGGTTACCTTGATCAATAAGGCCCCCTTCGAGGGCGACACGCTTTTTGCCGCCCATGAGGTGGCGTTGAAAATGGGCATTGGCGAGCTCTTCAAGGGGCAAGACGAGCCGATTGGGATTAGGAGCTTGGTCATTGACGGTGCCCAACTTAACATTACGGTCAACGAAGCCGGGAACACGAGCTACGATGTAGCCTTGGACACCGAGCCGTCCCCTGCCGCGGAAACCGATGCCTCCGAAGGGTTCCAGCTCGACCTGCAATCTTACGAAATATCCGATGCCCGGATTATTTATGATGACAGGGCGGCCGACATGCGCTTTGAGATTTCCGAAATGCAGCACACCGGAAGCGGCGACCTTTCCCTCGATACATCCCAATTGAAGACGATGACCTACGGATTGGTGTCCTTTGAAATGGACAGTACCAATTACCTGAACAAAAACAAGGTCAAACTCGATGCCCTGATCGGGGTAAACCTGAAGGAAAACAAATATTCCTTCCTTAAAAATGAAGCGCTGGTCAACCAGTTGCCGCTGGTTTTCGATGGTTTCGTAAAACTGAACGACGACGAAACCCAGGAAGTGGACATCAGTTTTAAGACGCCATCCTCAGATTTCAAGAATTTTTTGGCGGTCATTCCCGAGGAATATTCCAGGAATATCGAAAATGTAACGACTACGGGAAATTTTGTGGTCGATGGAAAATTCAATGGGATAGTTGACGAAACCCACATCCCCAAATTCAATATCAACATCATTTCCGATAATGCTTCCTTTCAATATCCTGATTTGCCGAAGTCGGTTTCCAACATCCATATCGATACCAAGATCCATAATACTACGGGCATCACGGAAGACACCTATGTCGATATCGACAAACTGTCGTTTATGATCGATCAAGACCAATTTAACATGACTGCCCATATCGAGGAATTATTGGGCAACCCCAAGGTGCGGGCCCACCTCGATGGTAAAATGAACCTGGCGAACATTTCTAAGGCCTATCCGGTTTCTGCCGATTTGAATTTGAAGGGATTGCTGACGGCGGATATTACGACCGCATTCGATATGGCATCCATCGAGAAGGAACAGTATGAGAATACAAATACCAAGGGCACGTTAAGCCTAAAGGATTTTGAATACAATTCGGCGGATTTTGCCAACCCCATTAAATTAAGCACCACGACGATTACCTTTAACCCGAAGACGGTCTCCTTGGATAGGCTACAAGGCACCACGGGAAAAACGGACTTCAACGCCCAGGGGAGCATCGACAATATGCTCGGCTATATGTTCAACGATGAAAAGGTGAAGGGCAATTTCGTCCTGAATTCCAATACTTTCGCCCTGAACGATTTTATGGCCGAGGAAACCGAAACGCCATCCAAAGAAAATAAAGACGAATCGAAATCGAACATTCCAACCTCTAAGGAATCGTCTGCTGAAGGAGAAGAGAAAATCAAGATTCCCGCTTTCTTGGATGCCAATATCAAGGTTTCGGCCAATACCGTGCTCTATGACAACCTGACCTTAAAGGATGTAAAGGGAAATCTGCGCATCAAGGATGAAACGGCCACCCTCTCGAACATGACGTCCTCCATTTTCGACGGCAAGATGGCCCTGAACGGCCAGGTGTCCACCCAACAGGAGACCCCGACTTTCAACATGAACCTTGACATGAGCCAGCTGCAAATTGGCGAAACCTTTAAATCCCTCGAACTTTTTAAGGCGTTGGCCCCTATAGCACAGATACTGCAGGGCAAGCTCAACTCTGATATTTCGCTTTCCGGAAACCTGACCGATGACCTCGTGCCCAAACTGATGACCCTGAGCGGCAACATTCTTGCCGAAGTAATGACTGAGAAAATTGACACCGAAAGGGCTCCGCTGCTGTCGGCTCTGGACAGTAAACTCGATTTTATCGATCTGGATCAGTTGAACCTGAAAGACCTGAAAACCAAGCTGTCTTTCGAAAACGGCTTAGTTTCGGTAAAACCCTTTACCATAAATTATAAGGATGTTGCGATCAATGTCGCCGGAAGCCATACTTTTGATAATAAACTGGACTATACGGCGACCTTGGAAGTGCCCGCAAAATATTTGGGCAGCCAGGTGAACCAATTGATTTCGCAAATCGGGGAAGGGGATTTAGAGAACCTTACCATTCCTGTAACCGCAAAAATCGGGGGCGATTATTCAAGCCCGAACGTAACTACGGACTTGACTTCCGGGGTCAAAAGCTTAACAAGTAAACTGGTCGAAATACAAAAACAAAAGCTTATCAACAAAGGCAAAGATCAGGTCAAAGATTTGATCGGGGAGGCCCTTGGCGGAAACAAAACCACAAAGGATTCGACACAGCGAGAGGCTGCCCAAAATATTTTTAGGGGCCGTTCGGGAAACGGAACAAAAGATTCCGTGCCGGCAAAATCCGATTCTGTACCTCCAAAAAGTGGGGAAGACGTCGTCAAGGAAAAAGCCAAGAACATTTTAGGCGGATTGCTCGGTGGCAAAAAGAAGGATAGTACGAATTAAATCGAAGCGTACTGGTGATACCTTTTTGATATTATAAGGGTTCTACCACAAAGGTTGTCGTAACGCATCCCTGAATTGACCTGACCTAGGGCATTTGGACGTAGGACAGAATACCGAATATTATGGGCCTGGCATGAGTATTACGTCCTTTTGTCATGTCAGATCTAAGGATTTAAGATTTTTGCCCACAGTATTAGTGATAGAATCGGTATAACTATGCTTAGGTCAAGACCGGTTGTTAAGAAATCGCCTTTGATTTGTCCATGGTGTTGATGATCCTAATCCGTTTTGGAATTTGGTGTTTGTAATATGAATTTTAAACCTTCACCACCATCTTCCCCTTGTTCTTCCCGTCAAAGAGATCAATAAAGGCTTGCGGTATGTTTTTAAAACCCTCAACAATCGTTTCCTCGTAGGTTAATTTATCCTCGTTCAGCCATTGGGTCAATTGTTGGGTGGCAGGCCCGAACTCCTTCGCATGGTCACGTACCAAAAATCCTTGCATTAGTACAGTATTTTTGACCATAATTCCCTCGTAACGGGGGCCGGTAGGTACCTCGGTCTTATTGTACAGTGAAATGGCGCCGCAATTAATTACCCGGCCGTTTTTGTTGATGTTTTCCATCGCCGCATCGAGAATCTCCCCGCCCACGTTGTCGAAATACACATCGACACCCTCGGGACAGGCATTGGCTATCGCTTCCTTCATGTCGTCGGTAGTTTTATAATTGATGCCATCATCGAAACCGAACTTCTCCTTCATTAAGTGTAGTTTTTCATCGGTTCCCGCTATGCCGACCACATGGCAGCCTTTGATTTTTCCAATTTGGCCGACGGTACTGCCTACGGCCCCGGAAGCTCCGGAAACCAACAGGGTTTCGCCCTCCTTTAGATTCCCTATCCTATCCAAGCTTATATAAGCGGTGAGTCCGGTTAGTCCCAATATACCAAGGTAGGCGGTAAGGGAAGCTTTGTCGGGGTCCACCTTGTTCAGTCCGTTTCCGGTGGAGGTCTGAAATTCCTTCCATTCCAGCATGCCGTTGACAAAGTCCCCTTCCTTGAAGTTGGGGTTGTTCGATTCGACTACCTCGGCGATGATACCGGATTCTATAGGTTCGTCCAACTCAAAAGGGGCGATATACGACTTTTCGTCGCGCATCCTGCCACGTAGGTACGGATCGACGGAAACATATAGGGTTTTAAGCAAGACCTCTCCGTCTTCGGGTCGAGGTTTTTCTTCTTCGATAAATTCGAAGTCGTCGAGTTCTGGGGTTCCTTTGGGTCTGTTTTTGAGATGGATTACATGATTCATGGCTCGCTTTGTTTTTAGTGAGTCATGAAAGTAGTGTGAATTACTATGGAAACTTGATGCAAAACGATTGAATTGTGTTACTATTTACTTTAAACCATTTCTTTATAATCGTTTGAAGTGGCCTTGGCTCTCACAGAGAGTAAAGAACAGTAAATTTTTAATTGCTATTTTTTGTATTTGAAATTTTACTGGGTGATTTCCATTCCCACATAATATCCCTCACTCCCCCTAACATTGAAAACGGTATTGTCTTCGAATATAAAGTACTGGCCCTTGATACCTTTTAGAATTCCCGAATAGGTAGGTGTCTTTTGCAGATTAAGGCTCTTAACTTTTTTAGGATACCGCAGCACCGGAAACTCCAGATGCGTTTCCGATTGCGATGTTATAAAATATTCGATGGCCTCATCGGGAATATAGGCTTTCAATTTGTTCCGCCAACCGATCAGATCTTCATCTTTCACATCATTGGTCAGCATCCTGCGCCAGTTCGTCTTATCGCCGACATGGTCTTTCAGGGATACCTCTGTGATACCTGCCAGATAGCGGTTGGGCGTTTCCATGATTTCTATGGCCTCGTGCGCTCCCTGATCGATCCATCGGGTAGGTACCTGCGATTTGCGGGTGACACCCACCTTGATGTTGCTTGAATTGGCCAGATAAACGATATGGGGCTGCAACTGTATGTTTTTCTCGTATTCAAGGTCTCTATCCTCTTTGTTCAAATGCGCCGTGCTCAATTCGGGGCGCATGATCCAGTCGCCGGCGGAGGGAATGTCGAAAAAGCAGTTCTTACATAATCCCTGCCGGTAAAGAGGCCGGTCTTCGCTGCAGTTCAGGCATTGGTACTTGATGAATCGAATGGCCAAAGTTTTATCGAGTACCTGATTGACATTAAGAAAATCATCCTCAAAAACCATATAGTATTGAATGGGATGCCCCACTTCGGTTTTCATTTTTCGTAAAACGCCTTCGTATTGCATGGGTTAATTTTGAAAATGATAACTTTAAATCCTATTTTAGAACCGATAAAGATATCCAAAAAAATGCCGATACCCATCGTTAATTCTATAGCCTCTTGGTTGCTGAAAAAACGTTATCATCAAATAGAGCTTTTTCTTAAATATCCGGAGGAGGTGCAGGAAGAGGTGTTGCAGCAGCTTCTTGAAATCGCGGAGGATACCGAAATCGGAAAGCAATACGAGTTCGCGGCCATTGCCGACTACAGCACATTTCGCGAAAGGGTGCCCATTGTTTCCTATGAGGATATGCAGCCCGTTATAGAACGGACGCGGCGGGGCGAACAGAACCTGTTTTGGCCGACTTCCATAAAATGGTTTGCGAAGAGCAGCGGTACCACCAGTGCCAAGAGCAAGTTCATACCCGTGAGCTCGGAAGCCTTGGAAGATTGTCATTATAAGTCCGCCAAAGACCTGTTGTGTCTCTATCTAAACAACAATGAAAATTCCCAATTATTTTTAGGCAAAAGTCTTCGGTTGGGGGGAAGTAAGGAGCTGTATGAGGATAACGGTTCTTTTTTTGGTGACCTCTCTGCCATCTTGATCGATAATATGCCGCTTTGGGCGGAATTCAGTAGTACGCCAAGCAGCAGGGTTTCCTTGATGAGCGAATGGGAAAGCAAGTTAAAGGCCATTATCCGGGAAAGTACCCAAGAAAACGTGACCAGCTTGGCAGGTGTTCCCTCATGGATGCTGGTGCTTCTGAACCAAGTTCTCGAAGAAACAGGAAAAGATCATATATTTCAAGTTTGGGAAAATCTGGAGGTTTACTTTCATGGAGGAGTCAGTTTTCATCCCTATAAGGAGCAATACAAAAAATTATTTCCCCGGAAAAATTTCAGGTACTACGAGATCTACAATGCCTCGGAAGGTTTTTTTGCCATCCAAGATCGGAATAATTCCGACGAACTGCTGCTGATGCTGGATTATGGTATTTTCTATGAATTCATCCCTATGGACGATTTCGGTACTGAAAGACAACAAGCAATTCCCCTGTGGGAGGTGCAAATAGATACGAACTATGCCATCGTCATTACCACGAATGCAGGCCTTTGGCGCTACAAAATCGGCGATACCATCCGTTTTACTTCGACCGATCCCTACCGTATCAAGGTAACGGGCCGTACCAAGCACCATATCAATGTATTCGGAGAGGAGCTCATCATAGAAAACGCCGAGGAGGCCCTGAAGACCGTATGTCAAAAAACCGGCGCAGAGATCAAGGATTATACCGCCGGCCCGATTTTTATGTCCGATAAGGAAAAGGGTGCCCATGAATGGATCATCGAGTTCCGAAAGCCCCCCGAGGAGTTCGATTACTTTGTTGAAGTTTTGGATAATGCCCTGAAGGCATTGAATTCCGACTACGAAGCCAAACGATATCATAACATTACCCTGAAAATGCCTATCGTGCACAGTGCGCGCCAAAACCTTTTTTACGATTGGCTAAAATCCAACGACAAGCTTGGGGGACAACACAAGATTCCGAGACTATCGAATAAAAGGGACTACATCGAAGAATTGCTTCATATGAACAAATAATTACGGATATTTGCCGTTTTATTGGCAAATTAGCTGCTCAAACTTGAAGGAGGAAACCCGTGCCAATTCAAATTTTTAGGGGTAGGGGTCCCAGTGAAGTTAATCGTATTGTTATGGCAGAAAAACTGGTTATCGTATCCGACATGTGGGGGGTGAAAAAGGGACTTTGGATTACCTCTTATCTGGCCTACTTACAGCAATATTTCGACATTACTTTTCACGATAGCCAACAATTGGCACATTTGGAAGTGCTTGTACATTCCGAAGAAAATATCAAAAAGGCGTTTGCCGAAGGTGGCATCGATACCGCGGCCGCCCATCTTTTGAAAATAGAAAAAGAACCCGCCCATTATCTGGGTTTCAGTACTGGAGGCACCATCCTCTGGAAAGCGAATCTACTAGGTCTGCCCATGAAATCTTTATATACGGTATCGGCGACCCGCATCCGTTCTGAAGTAATCGCCCCTAAATGCCCCACCACTGTGTTGTTCGGCGACGGCGATATTTACCGCCCTAAATCGGAGTGGTACGATAAAATGCAAGTAAAAGGGGAATTAATAAAAGGCTTCGGCCACACGATGTACACCGACGAGAAAGTAATACAAAAAGTATGTCTTGACCTCTTGAGACCCATTACCCAAAAAGGGAACAGGAAAGAGAGGGAAAGGGCGGTTTAAACAAGTTCCAAACCCTAAAACCCTTAAGAAACCGCCTTCAACTTCTTAATGGTCTCGTACGACAGCTTTTCTTCGGCGTACGGCTTCGTAACCTTAAATTCCTTTTCGTCACCACTGGGCATTTCGAACATGGCGTCGGTAAAAATGGCCTCGCAGAGAGATCGTAATCCCCTGGCTCCCAATTTGTATTCGATGGCCTTTTGTACGATGTAGTCCAATGCCTGATCGGTGATGGTAAAGCTGATATCGTCCATGGCGAACAGCTTTTCGTACTGTTTGATAATGGCATTTTTCGGCTCCGTAAGAATGGCACGAAGGGTCACGTCGTCTAAGGGGTTCATGTGGGTCAGTACGGGCAATCTACCGATAATTTCAGGAATAAGTCCGAATTCCTTTAAGTCCTTGGGGATGATATATTGCAGGATGTTGGTCTGATCTAGTCTGTCGTCGGCCCTAGAGGCGCTATAGCCCACCGCCTGAAGGTTCAGGCGTTTGGTAATGGTGCGCTCGATACCGTCAAAAGCACCCCCGGCGATAAACAGGATGTTCTCCGTATTGACCTCGATAAACTTCTGGTCAGGATGCTTTCGGCCTCCTTTGGGCGGTACATTTACCACGGTACCTTCCAATAATTTCAAAAGCCCCTGTTGTACCCCTTCCCCAGAAACGTCGCGGGTAATCGAAGGATTATCGCTTTTACGGGCGATTTTGTCAATTTCGTCGATAAAGACAATACCGCGTTCGGTTTTTTCGAGATTGTAATCCGCTGCCTGCAACAAACGGGTCAAGATGCTTTCGACATCTTCGCCGACGTAGCCCGCCTCGGTCAATATCGTCGCATCCACAATGGCCAAAGGTACGTTCAGCATTCTGGCGATGGTCTTGGCCATAAGGGTCTTACCCGTGCCGGTATTTCCGACCATGATAATATTGCTTTTCTGTATCTCTATGTCATCCTCTTTCGATTTGGGCTGCAATAATCTTTTGTAGTGATTGTAAACCGCAACGGACATCACTTTTTTGGTGCGTTCCTGGCCAATGACATACGTATCCAAAAAATCCTTTATCTCTTGGGGCTTTTTCAGTACCAATTCGGAAGATAGGTCGTTGGTTTTCGTCTGCCGCGACTCTTCGGCCACAATACCGTGGGCCTGTTCGATACAACGATCGCAGATATGCGCATCGAGTCCGGCAATCAACAGATTAGTCTCCGGCTTTTTCCTTCCGCAAAACGAGCATTCTAAATTTTCCTTTGCCATACTGTTCTTCTCTATTCTTTCGTATAATCTAACGCTATATCCCGAGTTTTTGTTTACCCTTTATCGAAAAGTGGCTCAATCGTGTAGTTTGTCGGGATTATAGTAGGCAGCTTTCAAAATTTCTTGGGCTTTGCCCCGTATTGGAGCCATTGTTAAAACTGTGGGACAGGTGAATAAGAAACTACTTCGGTCGGGCGACAGTTTTGAAATGGGCTACTGGGAAATTTAATCTTCGTTCCGAGCCAAAATTTCGTCGATCATACCGTATTCTTTGGCTTGCTCTGCCTTCATCCAATAGTCGCGATCACTGTCTTCGGTGACCTTTTCGACGCTCTGACCAGAATGTTTTGAAATAATCTTATACAGTTCCTCCCGTAATTTCAAAATTTCCCGAGCCGTAATCTCGATATCACTGGCCTGGCCCTGCGCACCGCCCATGGGCTGGTGGATCATGACCCGGCAATGGGTGAGTCCGCTGCGCTTGCCCTTTTCGCCGGCGCACAGCAGCACCGCCCCCATCGAGGCGGCCATGCCGGTACAGATCGTGGCCACATCGGGCTTGATGAATTGCATCGTGTCGTAAATACCGAGCCCGGCATATACACTGCCCCCGGGGGAGTTGATGTAAATTTGGATGTCCTTCGCCGCATCGGTACTTTCCAGGAACAACAATTGCGCCTGTACAATATTGGCCACCTGATCGTTGATGCCCGTTCCCAAAAAGATGATGCGATCCATCATCAATCTCGAGAAAACATCCATGGCAACAGCGTTCATTTGCCGCTCTTCGATGATGTTGGGGGTAAGGCCGACGGGATGCATGCTCTCAATCATCCTATCGTAGTACATGCTGTTGATGCCCTGATGCTTTATCGCGTAATTCTTGAATTCTTTTCCGTAATCCATTTTCTTCTGTTCGATATGTGTTTATCCGTAAACCTCCTTGACGAAATCGTCGTAAGTGACTTCCTTGGTCTTTAGGTTGGCTTTTTCCTTGTACAGGTTGAGCAGTTTTTGACTCATCAATTGTTCCGATAGACGCTTCGCCTCTTCTTGGTTGCCCAAGACCCGGGCCGCAATTTTATCAAGCTCTTCTTCCTGCGGGTTCACCTGCCCGAACTGGGCCATTTGCGAACGGATAAAGCCTTTGGCAAATTCCTTGAGTTCTTCGAACTGTAACTGTATGTCGTTTTCTTGAATGATCTTTCCCTCGATCAACTGATAGCGGAGTCCTTTTTCCGATTTTTTATACTCCTCGTTGGCCTGTTCGTCACTCATGGGCTCTTCCCCGGTCATTTGTATCCATTTGGTCAAAAATTCCTTCGGAAGCTCAAATTTCGTGTTCTCGATAAAATACTCCGTGACGTCGTTCAACAGTTTTTGGTCGGATTGCTGTTCGAATTGTTTTTCGGAATCTTCCTTGATCCGTTCCTTCATTTCCTTTTCGGAGGTAACCTTGTCTTTTCCGAAAAGTTTATCGAACAATTCCTGGTTCAGTTCGGCCGGCTCTCGTTCGTTAATTTCCTCTATCGTGAACACCACGTCGATATCCAAATCTTCAGCCTTGTCCTGTGAAAGGGAAAGAACACTGGAGAGCAGGTAATCTTCCTTGAAAAGTCCCTTGGTCTTCAAGGTGACCGAATCCCCTACTTTTTTGCCTTTCAGGGCTTCCAAGTGCCTTTTTGCTCTTTATTTTTTCAAGTTCTATCGTTGACTTGCTGTCAATCTCTTTTTCCTCGTTGGTGAAGGTTCCGGTGACTTCGTCTTTTTTTCCGACCTCGTCTTTGCTGATCAGTTTGCCGTATTGTTTTTGCATACGCTCGACCTGTTCGTTCACCATTTTCTTGTCGGCAACGATCTTATACCGGGTAATGGGCTTTTTGGTGTCCAGCGAAACCTCAAAATCGGGGGCCAGCCCCAATTCGAATTCGAAGGCCAGTTCTTCATCCGTCCAATCGAAATTGTCTTGCTGTTTGGGCAGTGGATTGCCGAGAACGTCCAATTTTTCCTCGGTCAGGTATTTGTTCAGGTTGTCTTGTAAGAGCTTGTTGACCTCGTCCACCAAAACGGACTTTCCATATTGCTTCTTGATCAGGCCTAAAGGTACCTGGCCTTTTCTGAATCCGGGAATATTGGCTTGTTTTCTATAGTCCTTCAGGATTTTATCCACTTTGCCCTGATAATCGTCCTTGGTGAGGGCAACCTTTACGACCGCATTAAGGTCGTCGATCTGCTCTTTGGTAATATTCATCTAAATCTTTTTTTAAATTTCCTGGAAATGGGATGCAAAAATACTACAATTTGCCAACCCTAGCAAGTTTTGAAAGGGTTGAATGGGGCGTGCATGATCTATAGAATGCTGAGGCCTAATAGGATGTTTCATGCATGGCGGGTCGAGGTACCCAGCTTATGCTTTATCTTTCTCCCTTAGCAGTGAGAACAACAACGATTGCAGAAAGGATAGCAAAAGGCTAAAGAGCAGCGCCCACCAGATGCCATCGACCATAAAGCCGTTCACGAGCCTATCCGCCAATAGAATGATAATGGCGTTGATGATCAACAGAAAAAGTCCGAAAGTGACGATGGTCACCGGAAGGGTCAGGATGACCAGAATGGGCTTGACCAGAAAGTTTAGTAGGCTCAATACGATGGCCACGATGATGGCCGTAAAATAAGTATCGACGGATACATGAGGCAATATTTTTGATAAAAGGACCACCGCCAGGGCGCTTAGGAGTATTCGTAGTATGAGTTTCATAGAGTCGAATCGCTAATTAATATACAATCCCTTATAATCCATAGGATTTACCTTGGGCAGATCGGCACCGTACTTGGTTTCGATGGCTTCTAGGAACAGATTGGCCAAAAGGGCATAGCCTCGCGGGGAAGGATGCACCCCATCCAAAGAAAATCCGCCTCCGGTAGCAAAAGTAGCGGACACGGTACTACCGTCGGAGAGCGATATCCCATTTTTCGCAAAATTGCTCAAAAATGTATTGGTGTCAACCAAGGCCAAATCGTACTGCGCCGCCAGGGTGGCTATGGTCTGGTTGTAAGCGGCGACGGCGGTGGCTACCGATTGCTGTTCCTCGGGTGTAAGTATCCACCGATCTTCCAACGGATAGGTTATTCCATTGACGGCCAGTTGTCCTGCCTGTTCCGGTGGCAATCCCAAATTTTGCAGGGCGCTGAATGCTGTTTCGTTGAGGGTAGCAATTTCCGTCTGGGCGGTCAGAACGACCAGATCGTTCTCGTTGGTTTGTCGGGCCTGACCGTATAAATAACCCGTAACGGCGGCGGTTCCGGCGTCAATCCCCAATTGGAGCAAGACGTTGGTAATCTGTTCGGATAGGTCGGTCAACGCCTCATCTTTTATAACCAATGCACTGGCAGCGTCCTCGGCGAACACAATAGATCTTTCAGGCACCCCCAAGGCTGCAAATACTTGGTTCAGCTGGCCGAAAACCTGGTTCAAGAGCGGAATCTGAGGTCCGAAATCCTCATTGGCGGGACTCAACGGCGCAAAGGGCACAGTCGTAAAATAGGGAATATCCGTTACATTGGGAATATTGGAAACGACGCCGCCCGCGCCCGTAGCGGTCAGGGCCTGTAAATATCCGTTATAGACGTTGGCAAAAACATCGGGATCGGTAATGTCATTACTTCCATATGTAGCAGGGTTGAGGTTGCCCGTTTGATCAACGCCGACACCTCCCGAAGTGGCAAAGCTCAAAATGTCGTTGTTACCTATCCAAAGGGAAAAGAAAGTGGGATTTTGGGCGACCGCATCACCGATAACGGTTGCGTCGGGGGAAGATGCGATGCGTACATAATACGGATTGGCACTACCTTGTGCGACGCCTGCCACATTTCCATAACCCGGAGCGGCCAAATGAAAGCTTTTGGCTCCCGGTATGCCTAAGTTGTTGAACGGCCCAGCGAGTATGGTCGAGACCTCGGTGCTTCCCATGCCCTCCATCGGTACCGGCGAGGGTAGTGAGCCGGGATCGTTTGGATCGACATTCTCAAAAGATAGTATCAATCGGTTACCCGTAATCGGCTGCCCCCCTAAAGTGAGACCGCCCAGGTTGTCCGCCACAAAAGGAATCTTGAATTCCCCACCGCCCGCCATGGAAAAGCTAGTGGCCAACATATTAGGATATGAGGCCGTTTGGCCGTCGAGGAACAGCGCATTGTCGGAGTAACCTGCGGTCAACGAGTTACCGACCGCCACATAATTGGACAAATCGGCGGAGCCGGCACTAAAATTTTCCGGCATCGGCTCAGGGGTCGTCGGAGTTCCCGGGGAAGTGTCGTCACTGCTGCAAGAAACCTGAAGCAGTCCGGCCACGGCGAATAAAGCTAAAAATTTTTTCATGGTATAAGGTAAGTTAGGAAGGTGGTAATCTACTGTTAAACCCAAAATTAACCAAAATTAGCACACCTTCCGCATTTTGAACAAAAAATTATGCATGCATAGTAATTTTTAGTGAAAAGTATACAGTAAAAAGTAGAAAATGGGAAGTGGAAAGTAAATAGTGAAAAGTGAAAAGTGATAAGTGGGAAGTGGGAAGTGGAAAGTGAAAACTGTAGATTGGGAGTGGAAACGTAACAGTGTGGAATGGAGAGTGATAACTGAACAGCGGGAAATAGGTTGAGAGTGAGCGGTGAACAATGAAAGCATTGAAAACCGGCCATTAATTTCTAATGAAGGCCATGGATTTCTCAAAAAACTGCTCCGGGTTCTCGGCGTGCAGCCAATGGCCGGCGTTATCGATGGTCTCCATCTGTGCCTTGGGAAAGTGTTTTTTGAAATCGGGCAGGTCGCTCGGGGCGATATATTCCGATCGGTCGCCTCGAAGGAATAGGGTAGGGCCGTGGTAGGTATCCGAGGCCTGGATATTCTCCCCGATTTCTTCCATTTTTTCGCTCAGGACTTTCAGGTTAAAGCGAAAGGCTAACTTTCCCTTTTCGCTCCAGTACAGGTTTTTCAACAGGAATTGCCGGGTTCCAAGGTCGGAGATGGACTTTTTCAACTCGGCATCCGCTTTGCTTCGGGATTTGAAAGCTTCGGAAGGGAGTGCGTTCAGCCCGTCGATGATAGGCTGGTGGTGCGGTGGATAAAACTTGGGACCGATATCGGCGATCAATAGCTTCTCGGTACGCTCAGGATGGTCACAGGCAAACTGCATGGCCGTTTTGCCGCCCATGGAGTGCCCCAGAACGATCGCCCTATCTATAGTATGATATTGCATATAACGTTCGAGGTCGTCCGCCAACAGATCGTAGTTGAAATCCTCGGCCCAAAAACTTTGTCCGTGGTTGCGTTGATCGATCAGGTGCACCTGAAATCCCGCCTCCGCATACTGCCCGCCCAAGGTATTCCAATTGTCCAGCATCCCCAGAAAACCGTGCAGGATGAGCAGCGGTTTTCCCTCGCCTTCTATTTTTGAGTGTAGGATTTTATCCTCCATAGTATTCCATTTGTTTAATTGACTCCCGCTTAGGGTAAAAGGTTCAATCCCTGCTGGGCAGCTGTTTAAGGTTTCAAGTTTTTTATTTTAAACCTTATCTCATTTTAACCGGTCCAAATACATATTCACGACATTCTCCAACCCCAAATAGAGTGCCTCGCAGATCAGGGCGTGCCCGATGGACACCTCCAGCAAATGGGGAACATGAGCCTTAAAATACCTGAGGTTGTCGAGACTTAGGTCGTGGCCGGCGTTGAGACCCAACCCCAACGAATGTGCCAATTCGGCGGCCTTGGTATAGGGCCGTACCGCTTTTTCGGCATTTCCTTCGCCATAGCCTTTGGCAAAGCTTTCGGTATAGAGTTCGATTCGGTCGGTTCCCGTTTCCGCTGCGCCTTCGATCATTTTAGGCAAGGGGTCGGTGAAAATCGATGTTCGGATGCCATTTTTTGTAAAAGTTGAAATCACGTCCCGTAAGAAATCCCTATGTTTTATGGTATCCCAGCCCGAGTTAGAGGTTATGGCATCGACGGCATCCGGTACCAAGGTCACCTGGGTGGGCATGACCTCAAGTACGAGGTCGATGAACTTGGGAATGGGATTGCCTTCGATATTATACTCAGTGGTCACGATGGTGGAAAGGTCGTGCGCATCCTGATAGCGGATGTGCCGCTCGTCGGGCCTCGGGTGTACGGTTATACCCTGCGCGCCGAAGCTTTCGATATCCGCTGCCGTTTTTAGTAAGTCGGGCACATTTCCGCCACGGGAGTTGCGCAGCGTGGCAATTTTGTTAATGTTGACACTTAATTTCGTCATTTATCCGGTTTTATCTGCTGTTAATACAAAAATACGGATTAGGCACGCCTTTTGATATTATTAATTAGTATTTTGCGTTAGAACGAAAGAGAGTTATGCAAATCAAAGACCACATAGTATCCAACATTCCCATCTTTGAAATCGGCGATTCGTTGGCGAAGGTTATTCCATTTTTTAAGGAAAATACCTATTCCCATGTCGCGATTATCGAAAACGGTACGTATTTGGGTGTTCTGGACGAGAATGATTTGGAGCAGTTCGTGGAGGATAGGAAAGTGGAATATCACCGATATGATTTGGGTACTTTTTTTGTAAGAAGGGAAACCAATTGGCTCGATGTACTGGAAACTTTTGCGCGCCATGAGGCTAATCTGCTGCCCGTATTGGACGAGGAGGGAAGGATGGAAGGCTACTACGATCTGACGGATATCGTCACTGTTTTTATAGACACTCCCTTCTTTACCGAGCCCGGCGGTATCATCGTGCTGGCTAAAGGGATTAAGGATTACTCCTTCAGCGAGATCGCCCAGATCGTGGAAAGCAACAATACGAAACTGATTGGTGGTTTTATAACCGATTCGAAGAACGACGTAATCCAGATTACCATAAAGGTCGCCTCGTCCAACCTCAATGAGATCATACAGACCTTTCGCCGCTATAACTACAACATCCTTTTCGGAAACAACGATGACCAGTTTCTCGAAGACCTCAAGGAACGCTCCGATTACCTGGATAAATACCTGAACGTTTAACAATTCCAGCTTTAAAACTATTTCGTTAGTTTGGTGCAAACTTCAAAGTTGCATAGCTTTGGTCTTGCCGAAGGCGGAATTGAACCTTGATTTTCTCAATGTAAATATTTATCATCCGTCTTCCACGGTCATCAAATCTCCAGCGGCATGAAAGTCGCCCTATACAGTCAGACCTATCAAGACGATGTTTTGGAATATGTGGTCGAATTGCTCGACGAACTTCAAAAGGAAAACGCCGAGGTGGCAATAGAGGAGGAATTCAATGCCTTTTTATCCGAAAAACATATTTCCGGCACCTATTGCACCTTTACGGATTTCGGGGGATTGGACGCTTCATTCGATATGTTCGTCAGTTTCGGAGGCGACGGTACCATCCTAAGGGCTACGACCTTCGTCCGGAATCTGGGCATCCCTATTGTAGGGGTGAACACCGGCCGATTGGGATTTTTATCCACCTTTAATAAAGAGGAGGTACGCAAATTAGTGCAGGAATTCAGAAGCGGGAAATATTCCATCATCGAGCGCAGCCTAGTCGAAATCAGCAGCGGCAGCCATATTCCCGAACTCAACCCCCTCAATTTTGCCCTCAATGAAATTACGGTAAGCCGAAAGGATACCACCTCGATGATTACGGTGGCGACCTATCTCAATGGCGAATATCTGACCTCGTACTGGGCCGATGGTCTCATCGTATCGACCCCGACCGGCTCCACTGGATATTCCTTAAGCTGTGGCGGCCCTGTCATTGCGCCCACCGCAAAATCGCTGGTACTTACGCCCTATCGCTCCCCATAACCTGAATGCCCGGCCCTTGGTGATTTCGGACGATACCGTAATACGCCTTAAAGTATCGGGAAGGGAAGACCATCACCTGATTTCCCTTGATTCCCGCATTGCTTCCGTTGAAAACGGCAAGGAAATTACCATCAAAAAAACGGACTTTAAGATTAAAATGATCGAATATGCTTCGGAGAGCTTCCTAAAAACTATCCGCAATAAACTTTTGTGGGGCGAGGATCGGCGGAATTGAGCCGAGAAAGCGCCTTGT
Source organism: uncultured Flavobacteriaceae bacterium (assembly GCA_963764285.1). GTDB lineage: Bacteria > Bacteroidota > Bacteroidia > Flavobacteriales > Flavobacteriaceae > Pricia. The sequence continues at coordinate 38,872 of CAVXSA010000002.1, read as the reverse complement.
GCCATTGTCCCCTCGTATAATTGATCCTATCCCGAACAATAAATCCCCGTATATCCAGTTTATCAAGAAAGAACAGGCCGTATAGATAATGGCACACAATTGCTATATTTGCAGCCCTTAATCCGGGAGAAATTTTACCCTCTATGAAACGATTTCCCGTCGTATTCCTTTTACTTAGCCTGGGTATGCTGAACGCCCAAACCTACGAGGTCGGTATCTTTGCTGGGGGTGCCAACAATATCGGCGATGTCGGGCGTACAAATTATGTGCTGCCTTCCGATATCGCGATTGGGGGACTTTTCAAATGGAATATTGCCAAACGCTACGCCTGGCGGGCCAGTCTGATCTATGGCCAGTTTGCGGCCGACGATACCCAATCCAGTATTCCATCGCGGCAACAGAGGGGCTTTGTGGCCGACAACTCCATTCTGGAAGCCTCGGCGGGTCTGGAATTCAATTTTGTGGAATACAACCTGCACCAGCTCGGTCCCGCTTTTACCCCTTATCTATATACCGGGGTGACCTATTTTCGATATAACTACAATTACTTTGATGCGGGGAAAATGATTGATATCGGGCAAAAAGACGGTAGTTTTGCCATACCCATGACCGTCGGCGCCAAAATGCGGTTGAACCAGTTTTTGATTTTGGGGGCCGAAATTGGGGCGCGTTATACCTTTACCGATAATCTCGATGGCAGCAATCCCGAAAAATTGAACGTGAGCCGGCAACTCGGCGACCTGCAGTTCGGAAATATTTTTAGTGACGACTGGTACGTTTTCTCGGGATTAACCCTAACTTACACCTTCGGTAGAAAACCCTGTTGTGACAATTTTCAATAATTTTTCGCTTTATTTGTGGTTTGCGCCATCAGTATGGGACGGGTTGAGATTTTTAGTGGAAAGTAGAAAAGTAAAAAGTGAAGAGGAGAGTGGAAAATGAAGAGTGGAAAGTGAAAAATGAGGAATGATTGGAGGCAATGGGCGGGAGACAAAAATGTATTCCGATTCAAGATTAAATAAATTTATTTTGTCTGATGTTTTACGTCTTCCCACCTGATTCTTCCGTCTTGCAGCCTAAATTTTAAACAAGGGATGGCCTAACTTATTAAATCACTACTATTATTGTATTAAGATCAGTATGGATCCCCTTGAAGCCATTGACAAAACAAAACTGCCCCGCCATATTGCCATAATTATGGACGGTAACGGCCGCTGGGCGAAACAGCAGGGCAAACTTCGGGTGTTCGGCCACGAAAACGGAGTTGATACCGTGCGACAGACCGTGGAGAACTGTGTCGGGATCGGCCTGGAATATCTTACCCTATATACCTTTTCCACCGAAAACTGGAAACGGCCCCAAATGGAGATCGATACGCTCATGAGGTTATTGGTGTCTTCCCTAAAAAAAGAACTGCCGACCTTTATCGAAAACAACGTGAAGCTCAATACCATCGGCGATATTGAATCCCTGCCCAAAAAGGCCCGCCGCGAACTGAAGGAAGTGATGGAAAAAACCGGTGGCCATACCGGAATGACACTTACTTTGGCCCTTAGTTACGGGGCCCGCGAGGAAATTAAGAAAGCTGTAAAACAGATCAGTACCAAAGTTAAAAATAATATAATTCCCGTCGATGATATTGATGAAACCATTATAAATACTCATCTTTACACGCACGATTTGCCCGATGTAGATTTGCTAATCCGGACCAGTGGGGAATGTCGGATCAGCAATTTTTTGCTTTGGCAGATCGCTTATGCCGAACTATATTTTATCGACGTATTTTGGCCCGATTTTAGTAACCGACATTTAGCGGAGGCCATCAAAAGCTACCAGAACAGAGAAAGAAGATTTGGAAAAACCAGCGAACAACTCAACTGACGATATGAAAAGGTTCATATCCTTAGAACCTTTATTTACCATCCTACTACTCCTAATCACCACTTTTACCGCCGCGCAGGAACTTTCCCTTGAAGACGGTAAAAAATATATTTTGGGAGGTATCGAGGTGACGGGATTGCAAAGTTATAACGAGCAGACCGTGAAGACCTATACCGGATTACGGGTCGGGCAGCCCATTACGATACCCGGTGACGAAATCAGTGGTATCATCAATAAATTATGGGGTCTGGAACTTTTTCGGGATATCGAGTTCTACATTACCGATATACAGGATGACAAGGTGTTTTTGGAACTTCACATTACCGAACGCCCTACCCTGGCCGATATCAAGATCAACGGGGTAAAGACCCGCAAAGTCGATGGCATTTTGGAGGATACCGATCTTAAAAAGGGAAAGAAGATTACCGAAAGCCTGATCGCCAACACCAAGAACTATCTCGAGAACAAGTATAAAAAGCAGGGCTACCTGAACGCCAAGGTCAATATCGCCGTGGCCAACGACACCTCCCAGACCAATGCGCAGAAAATGGTCGTCAATGTGGACAAAGGGGATAAGGTAAAGATCAAGGAAATGATTTTCGAGGGAAACGAGCAGCTATCCGACCGAAAACTTCAGGGCGCCTTCAAAAAAACCAAGGAAAAGCGTTTTTGGCGATTTTGGAAGAAATCTAAATTCATTGAAGAGGATTACGAAAACGATAAGCAACTGCTGATCGATCGATACGCCAAGAACGGCTACCGCGATGCCCGGATACTTTCCGATTCGGTTATCAAGGTTGACGAGAACAATATTAATCTCAAGTTCAATATCGAAGAGGGCGATAAATATTACATTGGTAATATCGATTTTGTGGGGAACACTGTATTTACCGATAGGTATTTGGCCGCAGTATTGGGTTTGAAAAAAGGGGATACCTATAACGGAGTTTTGTTACGCGAGCGTATCGCCGACAATTCCAAACCCGATGCCGCGGATCTCACCAACCTGTACCAGAACAATGGATATCTCTTTTCGAGCATCAATCCCGTAGAGGTCTCTGCCCAAAACGACACTATCGATTTCGAGATCCGGATTATCGAGGGTAAAGAGACCTTTCTGAACCATGTTGACGTGGTGGGCAACGACCGGACCAACGATCACGTAGTGTATCGGGAATTACGTACGCGCCCCGGGCAAAAATATAACAAGAGCGATATCATCCGAACCATTCAAGAACTTCAACAATTAGGTTATTTCGATGCCGAGCAGATAAAGCCCGATATCCTGAACCCTAACCCGAACGAAGGTTCCGTAGATATTAAATGGAATTTGGTGGAATCAGGGTCTAGCCAGATCGAACTGCAGGGGGGCTACGGCGGCGGCGGTTTTATCGGTACTCTTGGGTCTTTCTTTCAACAACTTTTCGATTAAGAACATTCTTAATGGCGAGGCCTATAAACCGGTACCTATGGGTGATGGGCAGGCCCTTGCCCTGCGGATACAGGCCAGTCGATCCTTTCGGGTCTATAGCGCAAATTTCTCCGAACCCTGGTTGGGCGGTAAAAAACCGGTGCGTTTTAGCCTGAATTTCTCCAGAACGCAACAGTTTGCGACCGATTATGCCAATTCAACGAGAAACCGCATAAAAATCAACAAAGACCGGGGTTTCTCCATAACTGGAATCTCCACAGGGCTTGCCAAACGCGTACAGTGGCCCGATGACTTTTTTACGATTTCACATTCTTTAGGGTATCAGTTATACGAGTTCAACGATTATAACTTGGGACTTTTTAATTTTGGAAACGGTAAATCGAACTCCTTTACCTATACTTTGGGTATTTCTAGAAATGCGATTTCTGGCGGACAGATTTTTCCACGGGGAGGTTCTAATTTCGAGATTACGGCAAAACTAACGCCGCCTTATTCGCTTTTTAGCAACAAGGATTTTGAATCCCTGCGAAATCGAAGCGAAGAGTTATCCCGAACAAGGTTAGATCGCCAATTGACCCCAGCCGAAACACAAGAGCTCGAAGATGTCGATCAAGAACGTTTTAAATGGCTGGAATACTACAAACTGAAGTTCAAGGGAGATTGGTACACTACCTTGGTCGGTAGTGGCGACAAGTCGCTGGTATTGAGAACCAACGCCGAGTTTGGGTTCTTGGGCAACTATAACAACGATGTCGGCGATGTACCCTTTGAACGTTTTTTTGTCGGGGGCGATGGATTGGGTAATTTTACTTTAGATGGTCGCGATGTAGTACAACTTAGAGGCTACGAAAACCAATCCTTAACCCCTATTAGCCCGCTTACGGGACAACAGGAAGGGGGGCTGGTTTATAATAAATTTTCGCTGGAACTCCGTTATCCATTGACCTTAAAGCCATCCGCATCTATTTACGGCCTGACATTTTTGGAAGGAGGGAACGCCTTTAGCGATTTTCAGGAATTTAATCCTTTTGATATAAAAAGATCCGCGGGGGTAGGACTGCGTATTTTTATGCCGGCCTTCGGTTTGCTGGGAATCGATTTCGGATACGGCTTCGACGAAGATCTTAGACCGCAATCCATAGGTAACGGTCCCAGTGGATGGCAGACCCACTTTATCATAGGTCAACAATTTTAATGGAATTATTGAGTTATTCAGTTAATGGGTTAAGGATTACTTTTTATCGAATACCCTTAAAACTATGAACCAATAATCACCTTTGGCACGATATTTTCTATACGGATGAAGTACGCCAAGGTTTAATGATTTTGCAATGCAAACAAAAACCAACGTTCTTTTACTTTTAACGATAACGCTTTTTTCATCTTACACCTTCGCCCAGCGGGGAGTACGGATCGGTTACGTCGATATGGAGTATATCCTTGAAAATGTGGAGGAGTATCGGGAGGCTACCGAACAATTGGAGAATAAAGTACAGCAATGGAAGGTCGAAATCGAGCAAAAACAAAGCGCTGTCGATCAAATGAAAAACGACTTACGGGCCGAACGGGTGCTTTTGACCGATGAGCTGATTGCCGAACGCGAAGAGGAGATACAGATTTTGGAAAGAGAGATGGTGGAGTACCAACAGGATCGTTTCGGTCCCCAGGGCGATCTTGTTCTTCAGAAAAGACGGTTAATCCAGCCCATACAAGATCAGGTTTTCAACGAAGTACAGAAAATCGGTGCCAATAAAAAGTATGATTTTATTTTTGATAAATCGGCGGATGTTGTAATGTTGTACTCCGAAAATCGCTGGGATATCAGCGACCTGGTACTGCGGGGAATCGGACGGACCAGAAAAATAAGTAAGCGCAGCGAAAAGCCGGACAGCCGAAGTTCGCTGGAAGATTTTGAAGACCAACCGGCCGAGGAAGAAATGAGCGAAGCGCTCCAAGAAAGAAAGGAACAGGCAGAACAGGCACAGGAAGCCCGGGAAAAGACGGCTGACGAAAGAAGGGCCGAGCAGCTAAAATTACGCGAAGAACGTAAAAGAGCCTACGAAGCCCGAAGAACGAAACTGTTGGAAGAGCGGGAGGCGAAAAGGCAGGAGAAGTTGGAAGAGCGACAACAGATGAAGGATAGTGTTCAGTAGTCGGCGGCGGAAGGCAGTTGATAAGCATTTAGGTAGTACAAACAGATTGCTTCGCTTCGCTCGGAATTTTAATAATTAATAATCAGTAATCAATAATTTTTTACCAAACACTCAAATTACTAAATTTTACACTCAATGAAACATTTAAAAAAGATAAGCGTAGCCCTAGTATTATTTGTAGCAGCGACGGGATTTGTCAACGCACAGAGCAAAATCGCGCACATTGACGTGACGCAATTGCTGAGCGCTATGCCCGAAATGAAAACGGCGGAGGCGGAACTGAAGAAGCTTTCGGAGACCTATAACGCCGATATCGAAAGTTCGATAACCGAATTAAGGAACAAATCTACGATGTACCAGAACGAGGCGGAATCGAAGAGTAAGGAAGAAAACGAAAAAAGGGCCATAGAGCTTCAAGGTGCACAAAAAACCATTGGGGAGGCCCAACAGACCGCCCAACGGGAACTCCAGAAAAAGCAACAGGAACTTTTCGCGCCCATTTCCGATAAGGCCAAGGCGGCCATAGAAAAAGTAGCGAACGAACAAGGCTACGATTACGTTATCGATTCCCAGGCAGGGGGCGGTCTTATCGTCGCCAACGGGAAAGACCTTTTGGCCGATGTCAAGAAGGAGTTGGGAATCTGAAAGACAAACTTGGTAAAATTAAAAACGTCCGCTTTTTAGCGGACGTTTTTTTGTCATCGTAATGGGTTTATTTACGACAACTTCCGCCGAATATTCCTCCACCTCAACTTCCTTATAAAGACGCCTTCCTTTTCAGTAACCAAAAAGGGGGCTTTTTCTTTCTCGGCTTGTAGATATCCTTGCATATTATCAAAAAAAGCCTGTGGTTTTCTTTGCGTCAGCGCCATTTTTAAAGAAGCGATAACACTAATCCAGAAGCCATAGCGCAAAGTGTACATAGCCCTGCCCTGAAGTAATTTCGACTTGGGGTCATAGGCATCTCCCGTGGGTCTTAGGTGTTTGACCTTCAGATTGCCGTCGGTAAAGATTTCGTACTCATGATATTGTGCCAATAATTCGTCAACAGTGTCCCATCCCATGGCGTTCCGCAGTCCGCCAATGGCCTTGAAGCAGGCTTTGGAATAGGCCTTAAAGGCTCCACGCACATGGTTTTTATCCATCGGATGGTTCAGTTTCCATTGGTTCTGGGCATCCTGTTCGTAAATGAAGCCTCCGGCAATACCCGCATTGGGGTGTCCTCTAAAGATGTAGGCGATTTTCTCGAAATACTTGTCCGGCAGCACCAGGTCCGCATCCAGCTTGACCATAAATTCGTAATCGTTGTCCAGCAGGGGCAAACCTTTTTTAAAGGCATCGATGACCTTACTGCCGGGCATATGTTCGGCGGATGATGTGATGTTCAACTTTTTAAAAATAGGACTCAGCCCCATAAAATCATCAATAACCGCTTCGGTGCCGTCGGTGGAGTTATCGTTGACAACAATTACCTTTTTCGGGGGTAGGGTCTGCCTAAGGAGGGAATTTAAGGTGTCGGCCAAGTAGGTTTCTTCGTTGTGGGCGGGGATTATTACGTAATACTTCATGTAGGTGCCAAATTACAAAACCTCGTCCTTTCTTGAGCGTGAAGACTGTCAATTAGTTTAGAAGTTTAGACGGTTTTTGGCCACAGTTTAGAAGTTTAGAAATGCCCATTATACGTATTAATTGAAAGCCCGTGAACACTTTAAAACAAAAGAATTTTTTAGCTTATCCAGCCGTTGAGGGGCTCAGCTAAACTTCTATCCCTCTAAACTTCTAAACTTTTTTCAGCATAAACCATATAATACCTCGGCGTAAAACTTCTTAGTAGCGGCCTGACCCCAATTTTACCCACTGGATTGGTGAATTTCTCCCGGTCCTTAATTTCCCATCCTGCTTTTTCCAGTAGCCAGTCGAACTGCCAGTCCTCAAACTCGTGGTAGTGACGGTCCCATGGGTCTGTTTTGTTGCGGTAGGCAGGAGAGAACCATAGTTTAAGGGGAATACTGGTGACCAGCTTCTTCGCCTTGATCATACGTAAAACATTAAAAGGGGCCAAGAGGTGTTCAAATATTTCAAAGGCCGTCACTACATCGGCATCGGAATTTTGCACGGCTGTAAAATCCACATCCAAATCTTCACCTTGGGTGTTCTCGACCTGATAACCTTCCTCTACCATAATCTTTGAAAACGGATTTGGAACGCCAAGGTCTAAAATGCTCTCTTTGACGGTACTATGTTTTTGGAGAAAGGCGATCGTATGCTTAAAGCGCTTGTTGTGGATAGGTGTTCTCGTACATTTCAAATCCTATAAACTAGGGCGTTGACGTTCATGCCCGCGCCTACGCTGGCAAATATAACAACATCTCCCTGTTGTACCTGGTGCTCTTTCAGTTTTCCGTGGCGAACCATATCGAGCAAGGTAGGAATGGTCGCCACGGAACTATTGCCCAATTCCTGAATAATCATGGGCATAATGCCCTGGGGCATTTCTTTGTTGTACAGACCATAAAAACGAGTTACGATGGCCTCGTCCATTTTTTCGTTGGCTTGGTGGATAAAAATCTTTTTTACGCTGCCGATACTCATGCCGCTTTTCTCCAAACAGGACGCCATTGCCAGCGGTACGCGGGTTATGGCGAATTCGTAGATTTTTCGCCCGTGCATTTTGATGTATTTGGTGGGGTCTTTCGTTTGCTTATAGGATTTGCCGTAGAATAAAAAATATGCCTCCTCAAAGGTGTAGCTCGCACTTTCGTGGGCAAGAACCTGTCCAGCACCTTCTTTTGCCTCGATGACCGCGGCCCCTGCACCGTCAGAATATATCATGGAATCGCGATCGTAGGGGTCGATAATTCTCGACAGGGTTTCCGCCCCGATAACCAGGCATTTTTGAGCGATACCACTTTTGATAAAGGCATGGGCCTGGATGAGACCCTCTATCCACCCAGGGCAACCGAAGAGCATGTCGTAAGCAACACATTTCGGGTTTTTAATACCTAAATGGTGTTTCACGCGAGAGGCTAGGCTGGGGAGGGTATCCCCTTGGGATTGACCGTAGCTTACATCCCCAAAATTATGGGCAAAGATGATATAATCTAGCTGCTCCCTATCAATATTGGCATCCGATACGGCTTTTCCAGCCGCCAGAAAAGCAATGTCCGAGGTGTTCGAAGCATTATCTACGTAACGTCTTTCGTGAATTCCGGTAATGGATTGGAATTTTTTGATGATATGTGAATTGCCCTGTTGGAACGGGGAACCGTCCGAATTCAAGAAGTTAGAAGCTTCAAAATCTTCGTTCGTGATGACTACGGGGGGAATATAGCTACCCGTCCCTGTAATTCCGATAGGCATAATGGTTGATTGTTGCAGTAGGACAAGATAGCCCAAAGTCTACCCAATAGAAAGTCCACTTGGTCTATATATACAATAGCCAGGAATCCGCACTTACCGTTAGAACTCCCAACACAGCCTTCCCGTAATTCAGGAAAGGCCTATAATCATTGGTCAATATGAAATTATCCCGACTCGGCATAGACTTCGATTGGTGCGCAGGTACACATTAAATTACGATCTCCATACGCATCGTCAACCCGGCGTACTGCCGGCCAAAACTTGTTTTCGGCTACGTAAGGAAGGGGGAAAGCCGCTTTTTGACGGCTATACGGAAAATCCCAGGTGTCGCTGGTCAACATCTCCATGGTATGTGGCGAATTCCGTAGAACATTGTTCTTATCATCAGTGGAAATCCCATCGATTTCTTCGCGGATAGAAAGCATCGCATCACAGAACCGGTCCAGTTCGGCCAAGCTTTCACTTTCGGTCGGCTCGATCATGACGGTGCCGGCCACGGGAAAGGAAACCGTCGGCGCATGAAAACCATAATCTATCAAGCGTTTGGCAATATCGGTCACCTCGATGCCATTTTGTTTAAACGGCCGGCAATCGATGATCATTTCGTGGGCGGCCCTTCCCTTTTCCCCGGTGTACAGCACGTCGAACTTACCGTTCAGACGCTGTTTAATGTAATTGGCATTTAGAATCGCTATTTCGGTGGAGCGTCTCAGCCCCTCTTCCCCCAGCATTTTGATGTATCCGTAGGAAATCAAACAGGCCAATGAACTCCCCCAAGGCGCCGCTGAAATGGCGGTGATAGCTTTCTCGCCCCCGGTCTTGATGACCGGATTGCCCGGTAGAAACGGTACCAATTGTGGGGCCACACAAATCGGACCGACTCCCGGTCCCCCACCACCATGGGGAATGGCGAAGGTCTTGTGCAAGTTCAGATGGCAGACATCCGCACCGATGGTAGCTGGATTGGTCAGGCCGACCTGGGCGTTCATGTTGGCACCGTCCATATAAACCTGCCCGCCGTGGTCGTGGATCAACTGGGTGATGTGTTTGATGGAGGATTCGAAAACCCCATGGGTGGAAGGATAGGTAACCATCAGGGCCGCCAGGTTTTCGGCGTGTTCCGAAACCTTTTGTTCTAAATCGGCCACATCGATATTTCCCTTTTCGTCGGTCTTTGTGACCACCACCTGCATACCCGCCATCACGGCGGATGCGGGATTCGTACCATGGGCAGATGCCGGAATAAGGCAAATATTTCGGTGTCCTTCGTCGCGGGATTCATGGTAGGCGCGAATGGCCATCAGTCCCGCGTACTCGCCCTGCGCACCCGAATTGGGCTGTAAGGAAGTGCCCGCAAAGCCGGTGATGGTGGTCAGGTCCTTTTCCAGTTCCTTTAGAACGATCTGATAGCCTTCCGCCTGTTCAATGGGAACGAAAGGATGAATGTTCGCCCATCGGGCCATACTCAGCGCAAACATCTCGGTGGCCGCGTTGAGCTTCATGGTACAGCTTCCCAAAGAAATCATGGAGTGGTTCAGGGAGAGGTCTTTGCGTTCCAACCTTTTAATATAACGCATCAGTTCGGTCTCGGAATGGTAGGAGTTGAACACCTGGTTCTGTAGGAAATCCGATTTGCGCTGTACGCTACCCGCTATGGCGGAAGCTTTCGACAGCGATTCAAGGGGAGTGGCCTTTTTGTACAAGGCTTCCGAAAAAATGGAAATAATCTGGTTGAGGTCTTTCAGCGAAGTAGCCTCGTTAACGGCTATGGAAACCGTTCCTTCATCCACATATAAAAAATTTACGGCGTGCTTTTCCGCGATGGGCCTTAGGGTTTTTGTTTCTATTTTGACCGTAATCGTATCAAAATAGGACGTGCTGATCTGATTTAGGCCCAGTTCTTCCAAGGCATCCGTCAGCGCCACTGCGGTGGAATGCACTTTCTTGGCGATGTATTTTAGGCCCTGAGGTCCGTGATAGACGGCATACATTCCCGCCATAACCGCTAGGAGTACTTGTGCGGTACAGATGTTCGAGGTCGCCTTATCCCGTTTGATATGCTGTTCGCGGGTCTGAAGGGCCATCCGCAGGGCCGGTTTGCCGTCGGCATCCTTGGTGACCCCGATGATTCGGCCCGGGATGTTTCTTTTATAGGCTTCGCGGGTCGCAAAGAAAGCGGCATGCGGGCCTCCATATCCCAAGGGGATACCAAAACGTTGGGTGGTGCCGACAACCACATCGACGCCCCATTCCCCAGGCGGTTTTAAGAGGACTAGACTGAGGATATCGGCTGCCACAGCTACTTTGATGTCGTTTTCCTTGGCTTTGGAGACGAACTCCGCATAATCGTTTACCTGCCCGTGTTTTCCAGGATATTGCAATAAACTCCCGTAGAAATCGCTTCCGAACGAGAATTTCCCATGGTTGCCGACGACCAGTTCGATGCCGAGCGGTTTAGAACGGGTCCGTAAAAGGGAAAGGGTCTGGGGCAGGACTTCCTCGGAGACGAAGAATTTCCGCACATTGTTTTTCTTCTGATCCCTGCTTCGCAGGTCGAACAGCATGCTCATCGCCTCTGCCGCCGCGGTGCTTTCGTCCAAAAGGGAAGCATTGGCCAGTTCCATGCCTGTAAGATCGCTTACGACAGTTTGAAAATTCAAAAGGGCTTCCAACCGGCCTTGAGCAATTTCGGCTTGATAGGGCGTATAGGCGGTGTACCATCCGGGATTTTCCAAAATGTTCCTTTTGATGACCGATGGGGTCAGACTTTCATGATAGCCCAACCCGATGTACGATCGGTACAACTGGTTCTTTTCGGAAAGTTCCTGCATATGGGCCAAAAATTTGTGCTCGCTCATAGGCGCATCCAAAGAAAGGGATTTTTTAAGTCGTATCCCTTCGGGCAGGGTCTCATAGATCAGCTGTTCCAAACTCTCGGTTCCGACTGTGTCGAGCATATGCCCGAGGTCTTCTTCCCTAATTCCGATATGGCGCGATGCAAATAAATCGGTTCTCATAGACTATACTTAAAAGGAGCTGCAAAATTAAGAAATTGGAGGCTGAAAACAGCGTCATTTTCGATGTTCGGCGGGAAAGTTTTTAACTGAAAACCTTGGTGGTCATCGGTTTCCCTACTTTTGTTCCATGAAGGCCTTGAAGCGCATCTTCGACTTTTACCTTGACGCCAGCATACACGTTGCCCTAGCAATTTTTGCGTTGGTACGGGTCACTTGCATCACCTTGCACATTTCCGTCGATTTTCATCTGGACTGGTTTCTGTTTTTCGGCTCCATAGCCTGCTATAATTTCATAAAGTATGGGGTAGAGGCCGAAAAGTATATCTTGGTGACCGACCTGCATCAAAAGCACATACAGTGGGCCAGTTTTGTCGCCTTGGGCTTGGCGCTTTACCACGCCTACTTTCTTACTATGAAAGTGTATATCGCAATCGTCGGGCTGGTGGTGTTGACAGGACTTTATGCGATTCCCGTGCTACCCAATGCGAAAAACCTGCGAAGTCTCGGGGGGCTGAAAATCTTCGTGGTGGCGCTGGTCTGGGCAGGGGCGACGGTCATTCTACCGGTGATTGCGGCGGACCAATCCCTTACATGGGATGTTCAGATAGAGCTCCTTCAGCGTTTTCTCTTCGTACTGATCTTGATCCTTCCTTTTGAAATACGGGACCTGGCCTATGATCTTCCTGAATTGCGCACTCTTCCGCAGCGGTATGGCGTCAGGGCAACCAAGATGATAGGGGCAAGTGCCATAGTGCCCTTCTTTTTGCTGACTTTGCTGAAGGATTCGATGGGAAGTAGCGAGTTGATTGCCAATGGCATTCTTTTTTTAACCTTAGGGCTAGTAATAGCGGTGACAAAACGGAATCAAAACCGGTATTTTACGTCCTTTTGGGTCGAGACGGTACCCATTTTCTGGTGGGGATTACTTGTTTTTATGCCGGGACAATGAATCACTTCAATAATGGATTCCCAAACATTCCCTTAGAAAAATTCATAAAATAGGTTGGCCGCAGCTCAAGCTGGAAAGAACTTCGCTGGCCTTTTTAGAATTTAGAATTTTTTTTATGTGAGTTCCTCCTTTAGTTGTTCCTTCATTTTGTGTTTTTCCGCTTCGGAAAGACTTTGAAGATTGGCTTTTTGACAAAGAGAGGTGAACTTGATATTCCGATCGGTATAGGCGGTGCAGCTCTCGCAGGTCGCAAGATGAGACCGAAGTTGGGTCTTTTCAGCCTCGGTGGCCTCTCTGTATTGCGCTTTGTTACAGATAACTGCGGCTTGTTGGCAGGAGATCATATTAGAACCAATTTTTCTTAAGGCAGCCCATTAGTGCGGTTCTCGCCCTATGAATCATCACCCATAAATTAGACGGATTAATATCCAGTTCATTACAAATAGCTTTCGTGCCCATGCCCTTAATGGTTTTCATGGTAAAGACCAAGCGCTGTTTTTGGGGTAATTTGGCGATACAAGAATGAATGGCCCGCCCCAGTTCCTGATTTTCGATAGCGTCGTTCTCGAAAGAACCAAAGGGGTCGGCTACTTGTTCTTCTAGCCAATCGCCCTGTGCATCGAGATGCTTGCTATATTCCATACGCACTTCGGCATTTCCCTTTATGGAATTTACCTTGCGGTAATGATCTATTACCTTCCTTTTTAAGATAGCGATGAGCCAGGTACGTTCGGCGGCATCACCCTTGAAATTTTTGGCGGATTTGAGCCCGGCCAAAAATGTTTCCTGAACCAGGTCCTTGACTATTTCGGCGTCATTTACCCGTCCTATGGCATAATTGAAAAGATAGTCCGCATATTCGTCCACCCATGTCTCTGGGTTCAATTTTTGCTCTGCCATAGAATCTGTATCAGCGTTAAAGGTAGTAGATTTAACATTGACGATATCTAGATATTGTCAATTTTTATCCTAATTTCGAGCTGTCACCATGATTTTTTCACCTTAAAATTCGGTTATGAAGTTTTTTATACTATCCGTAGTATGCCTTTCCTTTTATGTGGGCCATGCCCAAAGCGAGGAAATACCTATCACGGAATTTGCACAAAAGGATACCATTACCGGGATATTGGTCGATGTGCGTACTCCTGAGGAATTCGGGGCAGGTCATTTAAAAAATGCGGTGAATGTCAATTGGTTGGAAACGAATTTTGCCGAAAAGATCAGGGCGCTCAATGTCGATAAATCCGCACCGGTATATCTGTACTGTAAAAAGGGAGGTCGGAGTCTCAAAGCCGCCCAGGCCATGGATTCATTGGGATATACCCACGTGGTGAACCTTCTAGGGGGGTATGAGGCTTATCGCTTACAAGCGCAGTAAAGAATTTTCTGGGTAGAGTCCCCTTGGCTGTCCTTCCCCTTCAACCTGCGCTAAGATAGGTTGAAGCTTGAATTTTTTATAGCAACTTATCAGCCACTTCCTGCCAATTGTCCACCCGCTCAAAACGATCTGTATTGACATTATGAGGGGAGGTGAACATCAAGCTGCGACCGTCAAAATCCTCCAGATTATAGCTTCTGTCATCAATAAGAATATCTCCCTTTAAAATGTGCTTATTGCCACAAAGGATGCGTCGCTGCCATGGGATAAAAGGAAAATGTTCATCGAGCCATTCCGATTTTTCCTCTAGGGAATTGGGGAACTGCATGGCGGCCGAGGCGATATAGACTTCATACTTTTCGTTCAGTTCCTTTAACACGCGGCAACTATCGGCAATCGGGTTCAAATCGCGGAAGAAGCCGCGATTACGGGCGTGGTTGCGTACACTGCTCTGTCTTTCCTCGGGTACGGTATGCCAGACTTCTTTGCCCATACAGGTATCAAGGCTAAGGCATTCTTCGTACTCACGGTTGTAGATTTCGATATGCGCACCGTAGGTATCTGCCATCACTTCGTCCATATCCACAAAAAGAATCATATTCTCTAATTTTTGCGAAGATCGTGAATAAGGAGGTAACGAAAAAATTATCTACAGATTTCAAACCGGGCCTTACCGGTACCGAGGTACAGGAGAAAGACCTGTTTACAAACAAAAAGAGGGCGTCCCCACGCCCTCTTTCGTCGTTAAAAAAAATTATTTAAAATAATCTTTTTAACCTACTTATGAAATGTAAAAGTAAGAGAATGATTTTTTAATTAATAATACTTTTCGTATTTTTTTTGACTCATTTGTCACTCTAGTTGTAAGTTTTTATTTGATTAAAGATTAAATTTCGCAAATGGATTATTGTGGTTCCACAAATCTGTTTCCGTTGGCACATGGGTTATTTTTTCAATTCCAGTAATCCCGCTCTTTCCAAAAGAGCTTCCACTTCAGGTTCTGATCCTCGAAACCGTTTGTAAAGCACCATGGGATGTTCGGTACCTCCTTGGGAGAGCACGTTGTCCTTGAACCGGGTGGCAATCTTTTTGTTGAAAATCCCCTCTTTCTTAAAATAGGCGAAGGCGTCTGCATCGAGTACCTCGGCCCATTTGTAACTGTAATATCCGGACGAGTAACCGCCTTGAAAAATATGGGCAAATGCCGTACTCATACAGGTTTCCGGCGTGTCTGGATAGAGCGTGGTACCTTCAAAGGCTGTGGTTTCATGAGCTTTCACATCCGTGATGGCTGTTGGGTCCATCCCGTGCCACGACATATCCAACAGTCCGAAACTCACTTGGCGCAAGGTTTGCATCCCCTCTTGAAATTTGGAGGCGGCCTTGATCTTTCCGATGAGTTCCATGGGTATGGGTTCGTTGGTTTCGTAGTGTTTGGCGAAGAGTTCGAGAGTCTCTTTTTCGTAACACCAGTTTTCCATTACCTGACTGGGCAGTTCGACAAAATCCCAATAGACCGAAGTACCTGACAAGCTGGGATAGACCGTATCTGCCAACATTCCGTGAAGGCCGTGGCCAAATTCGTGGAAAAGCGTGGTCACCTCGTTAAAGGTCAATAGGGAGGGTTTGGTGGAAGTGCTACGCGTAAAATTGCAGACGTTTGATATATGCGGACGCACATTTTCTCCGTTTTTTTGGCACTGCGGCTTATAGACGGTCATCCAAGCACCGCCCCGTTTGCCTTTCCGGGGATGAAAGTCCGCATAAAAAAGGGATATAAATCTTTTCTTTTCATCATACACGCGATAGGTCTTTACCTCCTCATGGTATTTGTCTATATCGGACACTTCTTCGAACTGGAGCCCGAACAATTTTTCGGCCACCTTAAAAACACCTGCGATGACGTTTTCAAGCTTAAAATAAGGTTTCAGTTGTTCATCGTCGAGATCGAAGAGTTTTTGTTTCAGCTTTTCAGAGTAGTAACTGCCGTCCCACTTTTGCAAGCGGTCAATGCCGTCCAATTCTTGGGCAAAGCTCTCCAACTGTTTAAACTCCCTTTCCGCAGCGGGTTTGGCCTTTTCCAAGAGTTCGTTGTAGGAATTCCCGGACTTTGCTGGGGGTTTCTGCCATACGCTCTTCCAGTACAAAATGCGCATGGGTCTCATAGCCCAGTAGATGGGCACGTTCGTGGCGGAGATTGGCGATTTTCAGTACATTTTCTTGGTTGTCAAGCTGATCGCCGTGAAATCCTTTGCTCCCAAATGCCAAGGAGAGCTCCTTTCGCAGTTCCCGGTTTTTGGCATATTTCATAAAGGGGATGTAGCTGGGATATTCTAGGGTGATGAGCCATCCGTCCTTATCTTTGGATTTAGCCAACTGCATGGCCGCTTCCTTTTCGCCGTCGGGCAATCCGTCGAGATCGGATTCATTCGTAAGGTGCATTTCGTAACGGTTAGTTTCCGCTAAAATATTTTCGCCGAACGTCAATTTGAGCTGGGAAAGTTCCGAATCGATTTTCCGCAAGCGTTTCTTTTTTTCCTCGGACAGATTGGCTCCGTTTTGGCTGAAGCTTTTGTATTTTTTGTCGAGCAGGGTTTGTTGTTCGACGGAGAGATCCAGCGAATCTTTTTGGTCATAGACGGATTTTATTCTCCGGAACAATTCCGCGTTCAGGGTGATATCGTTACTGAATTCGGATAGTAGGGGAGAGACTTCCTGGGCTATTTGCTGGATGGTTTCATTGGTTTCGGCGGAGTTCAGGTTGAAAAATAGGCTGGAAATACGCTCCAACTGCTGTCCCGAAAATTCAAGCGATTCGACCGTATTTTCGAAAGTCGGGACATCAGGGTTCCCGGTGATGGCGTCGATTTCCGCCCTGGCCTCTTCTATGGCCTGGTTCAAGGCGGGCTTGAAGTGCTCGTTTTTATGTGGGAAAACGGGGCGGTATCGAATTTTGTAAAAAGGGGGTTCATTTAAAAAAAGTTTATGAGCCTGCCTCGCCGGCAGGCAGGTTTAGGTTTATGAGAGTTTACTGCGCACTGACTTCGCTCCTTCAATGACCTTCTCTTTTAAACCTTCCTTATAGGTGATGATTTTTTCGAGAACGGATCGGTCGGAGCATCCGATAATCTGGGCCGCGAGGATTCCCGCATTTTTGGCTCCGTTCAAGGCCACTGTTGCGACGGGAACGCCCCCAGGCATTTGGAGAATGGAAAGTACGGAATCCCATCCATCGATGGAGTTGCTGCTTTTGACCGGCACCCCGATAACGGGCAAGGGCGTCAACGAAGCTATCATCCCAGGAAGGTGGGCCGCGCCACCGGCACCGGCTATGATTACGGAATAGCCGTCGGTATGGGCACTTTTGCCGAACTCGAACAGTTTTTCGGGAGTACGGTGTGCGGAGACGATATCGACATCGACCTCGATACCGAATTCCTTCACTATATCGATGGCATCCTGCATGACGGGCATATCGCTGGTACTGCCCATTACTATGGCGACTTTGTTCATAGAACTTGAATTTTTTCTCCATCCCGAAATTTCAGGACGGGACCGAATTTTAAGAATTTGATGGAATTTGAAATGTATTAGTATTAAACGAGGTGAGATTATCGCCCGATTTATTTCTTTCCTACTTTGAAACCACCTGTATGGTTTCCTTCACTTCCTGGGCAATCTTCCGTGCTTCGCCTACGTTTTTGTTGACTATGGTGACATGCCCCATCTTTCGGAACGGGCGGGTCTGTTTTTTGCCGTAGATATGGGGAGTTACGCCTTCCAATTTTAAAATATTCTCAATATTTTTATACACCACATCGCCGGTGTGGCCTTCCGCCCCGACGAGGTTTACCATGATGCCGGCAACCTTGCTTTCGGTGTTGCCCAAAGGCAGACCCAAAATCGCCCGGAGGTGTTGCTCGAACTGGTTGGTATAGCTGGCCTCGATGCTGTAATGACCGCTGTTATGGGGTCGAGGTGCCACCTCGTTGACCAGGATGTTATCGTCTTGGGTCTGGAAAAGTTCTACGGCCAAGAGTCCCACATGCCCCATCTTTTCTGAGACTTTCAGTGCAACTTCCTGTGCTCTTTCAGCGACTTGATCGTTTATTCGAGCGGGACAGATAACATATTCCACTTGGTTGGCCTCCGGATGGAATTCCATTTCGACCACGGGATAGGTCTTTACCTCGCCACTTACGCTGCGTGCAACAATAACGGCTAGTTCATTTTTAAAATTCACCAGTTCTTCGGTGATGCATTCCCCCGCCGGCAAATCCTGCAGATCATCCAATTTTCGTACCACCTGTACCCCTTGTCCGTCATATCCAAATCGGGCGGCCTTCCAGATAAAAGGGAAATCCATTCCCCCGTTGCCGATACTGTCCGCTATCACACTTTTATAGGCAAAACGGTGAAAATCCGCTGTGGGTATCCCATGGTCCACATAAAACAGTTTTTGCTGGGCCTTGTTTTGAATGGTGCGCAGTGTCTTGGTAGGGGGATAAACGGCGAGGCCTTCATCCTCTAACCTTTCCAAAGCATCCACATTGACGTTCTCTATTTCGATGGTAAGTACATCGACTCGTTTTCCCAGGTCGTACACGGCATCGAAATCCATCAGGTCACCCTGTACGAATTCGTTGCAGGCGATTCTGCACGGGGCTTCCTTCGAGGCATCCATCACTACGGTGTAAATGTCGAACTTTCGCGTCTCGTAGAGCAGCATCTTTCCTAATTGTCCACCTCCTAAAATGCCCAATTTAAAATCCGAAGAAAAGTAGTTTTTTAGTGGCATAGCTCCTTTTGTTGCCACAAAAATACGTTGAATTACCAAAACGAACGGTACTGCCTTAAAAAAGCAAAATCAAAATGCTATATTTGGCTTTTTAGAAACTGTTTTGAAATTGGCCCCTTGATACAACTGCACGATAAATATTTTAAGCCTTTTTTGAGCGAGGACCGGATTCAGCAGGCCGTGAAGAGCATTGCGAAAAAAGTGGCGGCGGACTACAAGGATGAGACCCCGATTTTTGTGGGCGTGCTGAATGGTGCCTTTATGTTCGTTTCCGATTTTTTAAAAGCCTATCCGCATCCCTGTGAAGTCTCCTTCGTGAAATTAAGTTCTTACCAAGGACTGACATCTACCGGAATTGTTGAGACCTTGCTCGACGTTTCGGAGGATATTGAAGGCAGGATCGTAATTATTCTGGAGGATATCATCGATACCGGTCGTACCCTTAAACAACTGATACACCTGTTTTCAAAGTCTAACGTGAAGGAATTCAAGATAGCCAGCCTGTTTTATAAATCGGAAATCTATAATGGGGAGTACGCCATCGATTACTGGGGCATTGAAATTCCCGATAAATTCATAGTCGGCTATGGGCTGGACTATAACGAGCTCGGCCGCAACCTTAAGCAAGTATACCAAGTAAACCAAAAACATATGATCAATCTAGTACTTTTTGGAAAACCAGGTGCCGGAAAGGGTACACAAGCGGAATTCTTAAAGGAAAGATACAACCTGAAACATATTTCAACCGGCGATCTTTTTCGCAATAATATCAAGAACAAGACTGAACTCGGTAAACTGGCCAAATCTTATATGGATCATGGCGACCTTGTTCCCGACGAAGTGACCATTAAAATGTTAGAAGATGCCGTTAGGAAAAATCCCGATGCCAGCGGATTCATATTCGACGGATTTCCCCGTACCACGGCACAGGCCGAAGCCCTTGATGCCCTTTTGGAAACCAAGAATATGAAAATCGACGCCACTATCGCTTTGGATGCCATGGATGAGGTCTTGATCAAGCGCCTTTTGGAGCGCGGAAAAATAAGTGGCCGAACCGATGATCAAGACGAACTGAAAATCCGCAATCGCTTTGAAGAATACAGCGAAAAGACGGCTCCTTTAAAGGACTATTATGAGGCGCAGGGCAAATTTCACAGGGTCAACGGTATCGGGGAAATAGATGCGGTGACACATCGTTTGGGGAAGGTGATCGAAGAATTATAAACTTGCGAAATGACTGAGGGCAATTTTGTTGACTACGTGAAGGTCCATGTTGAATCCGGCAATGGGGGCAAGGGGTCGGTGCATTTGCATAGAGAGAAGTATATCACGAAAGGTGGTCCCGATGGTGGCGATGGAGGCCGCGGCGGCCATGTGATTGTTCGGGGCAATGAAAACCTTTGGACGCTGGTCAATTTTAAGTTCAAAAAGCATTTTAGCGCGGCGCACGGCGAACATGGTAGCAAACAGCGCAGTACCGGTGCCGATGGAGAGGACGTTTATTTGGATGTACCGCTGGGCACCATCGTCAAGGAGGCCGAAACCAAAGAAACTCTTTTTGAGCTGACGGAGCACGGGGAGGAAAAAATCTTGGCCGAAGGCGGCATGGGCGGTCGGGGCAACTGGCACTTTAAGAGCAGTACGAACCAGACCCCGCGATATGCCCAGCCGGGGATTCAAGGCCAGGAAAAGGATGTAATATTAGAGCTGAAAGTTCTTGCCGATGTCGGCTTGGTAGGCTTTCCGAACGCTGGCAAATCTACCTTGCTTTCCGTTATTACCTCCGCAAAACCTAAAATCGCAGATTACGAATTCACTACTTTAAAACCCAATCTGGGTATCGTGGAGTATCGTGACTTTAAAAGTTTCGTGATGGCCGATATCCCCGGGATTATCGAAGGCGCGGCCGAAGGCAAGGGACTTGGGCATTACTTTTTAAGGCATATCGAACGCAATGCCACCCTGTTGTTCCTTATTCCCGCGGACAGCAAGGATATCAGTAAGGAATATGAAATTTTGTTGGACGAGCTCCGCCGCTACAATCCCGAGCTGATGGACAAGGAGCGGCTGGTGGCCATCTCCAAAAGCGATATGCTCGACGAAGAATTGATGGCCGAGATGCGGGTGGAACTGGAAAAGGATTTGAAAAAGGTGCCCTTTATGTTCATTTCCTCCGTGGCGCAGCAAGGCATTACCGAACTCAAAGATCGCCTTTGGGAAATGTTGAACGATTAGCAGTAATGGCAAGAAACAGCCATGGAATCCGGTTTAGGGAGATGGGCCAACGAGAAGCGGCAAGCTGTCGAAATAGTCTAACAAGCAATCTATTGAACGGGTACAAAATCTAATGATAGTATGAAAAGATTACTTTGGTTTTTTGCAATACCCATTTTATTTTCCTGCAATGCCATCCAGGTCAACTACGATTACGATAAAGAAGTCGATTTTTCCAACTACACCACCTATAATTACTATCCCGATTTGCAGACCGGCTTAAGCGAACTGGATACCAAACGCCTGCTCGATGCCGTGGACGCCGAAATGGAGGCGAAAGGAATACAACTGACCGAGGAACCGGATTTTTTTATAAACATCGAAAGCAATTCGTTCGAGAAGCCTAGGAACAACTCCGTAGGGGTGGGACTTGGCGGTGGGGGAGGAAACGTCGGAGGCGGGGTTTCCGTCGGAATCCCGGTAGGGAGGCCGAACATGGAGCGGCGGATTCGTTTTGATTTTGTTGACAACGAGAAGGATATGCTCTTCTGGCAGGCCGTAAGCCAGAGTACGTTCAAGGAAAATGTTTCTCCAGAGGTACGCGACGAAAAGTTACGGGCACTGGCGGCCAAAGTTTTTGCCAAGTATCCCCCGAAGTAATGGTCGATAAATTCTTTCTTGTTTTTCAAACTATTGAGCCGCCACGTCCACCCGTACTCCCTCCGAATGGCTACTAAATTCCGGAGCATACATACTCTGAATCGTAGTAATTCCGTTGCTGAATTCCCCCGCATGGCTCACCCGCAAATCGTACTCGAACACATACACTCCCTTCGGCAGATAGTCGAAAAAGAAATGGGTGCTGGCATCTTTGGTGCTTTCGTAATAACCTAGCCCGTCTTGCCTTTTGTATTGCGACAGCACGTTAACCGGTTCGAAACCTGCGGCCCGCAGGTCTTTCATGTGCAGGAATTCCATGTCACGGTCCGCCCGGAGCTCTATACGAACGCGGACCAAATCGCCGACCTTCAGATCGGTTTTCTGGGTGATTTTTGTGATTTCCTCGCCAGTATCCGTGTTCCTTTTAAGGAAAAGGCCCTTCTTCAGTGTTAAGGGGGTTTCTGCGGGGGTAATTTTGTCCAAATCCTCAAAATATTGCCAGTAGAGGGCGCCCCAGGCAATTCCTTTCCCCTTTTTAGTTATTTGCACTTCGGCCATGTCAGGATCGATCTGATTAGCGTCCCAAGATGTTTTATAGTATCCGGTGCCCGCTTCGATCTGAACGCTTTCAAGTCGGGAAGGTTCGATTCTATCTCCCCCCATATGCACATCTACGGTCTCGGTAATGGAAAGCCAATCGCTGCCTTGCAAAAGCAGCGCATAGACTGCCTCGGTGGTGGCTTTCGTCGTACTCCATTGGTTGGTCTGTTTGTGCTTTAACAACCAGACCTTGAGATTGTCGATGATTTCAGTATTTTCCCCATGGGTATCGGTGTGAATTTCCCCAAAGGCTTCGATCATAAGCGCCTGTGTTTCGATAGGAGCTTGATACCAGTACCAAGAAGCGGTATTTGCTGCCCAATACATGCCCTGTTCATCAGAAGTGATGCTGTTTTCTTTCAACGCGCGCAATATTTTCTTCGCCGTTTCGCTATCATCCATGCGATGTAGGGCCAAGGCTAACATTCCTTTTGGATACAATTCTTTTTGCGTCCAGTACTTTTGTGCCTGGGCCTTTGTAATAGGCCGTTATCTCATCCACTTTTTTTGAGGCTTTTATTCCAGGAAAGAGACTTCGCATGTAGAGGTACTGGATCTGCATCGGGCTCAAATGGTCCTCGTTGAGGTTAGTGGCGTTTTTTTTCATGCGGTCGTATTCCGCTACAAATTCCGTATCGAGATAGGCGATGGCGTTTTGATTAAGCTGTTCCGTCTACGGGACTTTGGCTCCCTTCGGTCGCTGCCACTTGGCCATTTTCCGTCAATTTCTTTAAATGTCCGAGTCCCGCCACTATATGTTGCGTGATATACCGGTTGTCGGGCCCACCGACGAACCAGGCCCATGCACCCGATGGTTTTTGGTTATTTTTGAGCTTGTTTAGCGCGGTGGCCCTCTCGTTCTTCATTTTGTTTAAATTGAACAGCAAGGCCATCCGCTTTTTTTGCTCGGTTTCCGATTCGGCATCCCGTAGCCATGGTGTTTCTTGGATTAAAAGTGATTGCAGTTCCCCGTTCTTCTCCAAATTACTGATCGAGGCAGCGGAATTGGCCCATTGCCTGAACACTTCTTGGATACGGGGATTGGAATTGGCGATATGGCCGGCCAGGGAATTAGCATAATACCTTGCAAAGGTCTGCTCGTTGCAGTCGTACGGGTATTCCATTAAATAGGGCAAGGCCTGCACTGCATACCATGCAGGATTAGAGGTGATCTCCAAGGTCAGTTTGTGATTTTTAAGGCTAGGGGAATCGGTATTCTTGAGCTTGTCGAGTTGAAAATTTTTAGTCTGGTCGCTGCCCACCCACATGGGTAAGGTTTCCGTGACCAGCATCCGGTCGGTCAATACCGGAAGCAGGTTCTGTTCACCGTCACTATAATCCCCGGCCTTGGCGATGACTTTGTACTGTACCGCCTGCAGGCCATCTGGAATTTTTAATCGCCAAGAGACTTGGGTGTTGCCCATCGAATCGACCTTGAACGTAGCTTCTTCCCATGCTGCTTTGTCTTCGGCATCTTCTCTGGATGGAGGGGAGCCGATCAACAGTTTTTTTGAAATATTCTCATGGGTCAGGGCATCCGTCAATTCCAGTTTTGCCTCTCCTGAAAGCGGTTTCTCGGTGAGGTTGGCGATTTTGATGCTAATATTGATCTCGTCGCCTTCCCGAAGAAATCGCGGCGCATTGGGTATGACCATCAATTCTTTTTGGGTCACGGTCTGCATGGTAGTCACCGCACTTTCCAAGGATTTTGTATGGGCCAAAAGCTGCAGTTTCCACTGGGTAAGGGCTTCGGGGGTCGTAAAATTGAAGGACACGTTTCCCTCGCCATCCGTTTTCAATTGCGGAAAGAAAAGGGCGGTTTCCTGAAGGTTTTTGCGGATTTTTACCTCGTTAAAAGATGTTTCTTTCGTGCTTTCACCAGGTCTGAGGATTTCTATACCGGCTGCTTTTCCTTCTAAGATTTTTTGGAAAGGCGATTCTACCATATCCGATTCAGCGTTCACCCCTTCTATATTTTCCTCTGGAGCGGCCGCATTCATTTTCATGCTTTGGGTCAGGCGGTATCTGTTGTTCCCAAAATAAAATCCGAACCAGTTGAACGAATCATACCTTTGTGGAGAAAAATGATAGGGGTCATGATCTAAATACGTACGAAAGGAGGAAACCCCATAACTGGGGCCGGCATTGATATAGAAATGGGGATAATAGATAGTTCGCATCAACGGATCAAAACTCCAAGCATGTTCGCGAAAGGCATCCAGCGAGGCATCATACATGCTGGCCAAAAGTTCCGCGGATACCTTATCGCCTTTGGGTCCCTTAATTTTAAAGGACCAAGTCTCGTCCGTACCGGGCTCCAGCTTATCCCGAAATGTAAGTGTCTCTATTTCGAGCTCCGTTTTGGGATAGGGCACGGCAATAGGAAGTGAACCGGACTGAAACGAATTGTAAGCGGAAAAGCTATAATTAATCGCAAAGCCCCCCACATCATCCGAGGTAACCGGTACAGTAAAAGAACTTGAACTATCGTTCAACGCGATAATATGGGTGCCAACGAGTTTGTTATCCTTTTCCACAAAAACGGAAACGCTGAGATCACGGGAGGCCGAGGCAATCGTGACTACGACCTTATCGCCAACAGCATAGGTTTCCTTATCGGACCGGATCTGGAACAGTTGGTGGTCCGCCAGTTTTTTATCGGAGTCGCTGTACAAGGCGGTTTGCGCCAAGGCTTTTACGTCTTGGCCGAATTTATCCTTGGTTTCCAGTACGATCAAATACTTACCGGAAGCCCATTTTTTAAGGATGGGAAGTTCAATGTAGGTGGCTTTTCCCGTATTGAAATCCGTTTCCCACACCGGTTTGCCTCTTTTCCATGTGGTCGGGTCGTATTCATCGGCAAAGGCATCGTGCGGGAATAGTTCCTTAAAACCCCCTCTCTCCCAGTTTGTATAATCGGGGGCTTCCCAAGGTCGGGGACGCAGAACCTGATCGGGTGCCTGCAACTTGTACATGGCAAGGGTACCCTTTGTGGCTACCGATTGTCCGTTCAAATTAAGCGTGGAAATCCTAAGGGTATCCGCTTTTTTATCTTTGTCCAAGCGATTCGGTACATCGATGTTAGCGGTAAGGGCGTGGTAGCCTACGGATACGATGCGGGTCGCGGTATGGGTTTCCCCATTGATATCGGTAACGTCGGCGGTGACCTCGTATTGAAATGTGGGTAGGTTTTCTTTGGATACGCTGGTATCGGGCAGGGCCTTAAAATCGATTTTGTACTGGCCGGAAGCGTCGGTGACGGTTTCGCCATGGGCAATTTCTTGCGGTGTATCCTTAAAATAAGGATGGCGCCAATAGTACCATCCCGGAAATCGAACGAGCCTTTTCACCCGATAGCTGACCTGTGCACCGGTAATGTTGCTGCCGGCATAGGCGGTGGCGCGTCCCTGTACCGTAATGCTGTCGTTTACTTGGTAGGCCTGCGTAATGGGGGCAAAGGAAGTCTCGAATTTAGGGCGTTTGTATTCCTCGACGGAAAAGTAATGATTTTCCCTAAAATCTCCAGCAGTTCCTCGGACTTCAAGAAAATATTCTCCCGTTAAACCGTTGTCGGGCACGATAAATTCCCCCGAAAACGAACCGAATTCGTTGGTTTCGAAATCCAGATGGGAAACCTCCTGGCCATTGGCATCAAAAAGGGACACCAAAACATTTTCTTCGGTAGCTACTTGGGATTTTCCCTCATACTCCTCAATGACTATTCCCTTAAAGTATAAAGGCTGCGAGGGTCGGTAGATACTCCGATCGGTAAACAGAAAAGCGGTATGGGTCACTCTGGGCCGGTCATCGGTAGTATGCCTTTCGTTGATGTAGTAAGGCCCAAAATGTGCTACTTCGTTTCCATGGATGACAAGCACATTGACATCGCTCCAACCGTCTTGGGATAGAGGTATAGTGACCATGCCAGCCTCATCGGTCCTCAACGATTTGTTCAGATAGGGCTTTTTGTAATTTTGAAGATAGGTCAGTTGCACATTGGCCCCGGAAACAGGATGTCCGTCTTGCCTATTCACGACCTGAAATTTATAAAATTCCGATGTTTGCGTCGCTGTAAGGGCCATATCTGTTATTTGAACGGGACTAAAAGCAAAGGAGTTGCTCTTATTATTTTTTCCATTCTTTTCAAGTGGGGTTGCCAAAATCAGGTATTGTCCGTTATCCAAGGGCGGAAGCAAAATTTCGATTCCATGTTGCTGATAGTCCTTTTCGTTCTTTAATTCGGCTTCCCACTTTTTTACTGGGGACAATTTTTTCAGGAACGCCAGTTGCTCGGTCTGCGGATGGAGTTTATTAAGCTCCTTTAGCTCTGTTGAAGATATTTTGAATGCGCTCAACTTTAATGATCCTATATTTTTGTAGTTCACCAGCAACCGCGCATCGGTTTGGTCGGGGACGTAGTCTTCAGTGGTCAATTGTAGGCTGGTGGCGAGAATTTCCGATTTTAGGGCTTGCCTTTTTCCGCTCCCCGGCTATCGGGAAATTGGGCGATGATGGATTCGCATAGCTCCAAAGCTTCCCTTTGTTTCCATCGGTTTTCTCCGTTGGTTTTGGGGTCATACCCATTGCCCTGTGTATGATACAGTCGGGCGATTTCGTAAGTGTAGAGGGCGGAAATCTCGTGCTGCTTTAAATTTTCGGCGGAATGCTGCAGTACTTCATGATAGAGTTCGTCCTTGTTGGGGAACACCGCGTTTTGGTGAATGTAGTCTAACCGCTCTATGTCCGCATCGACAAGGGCATCCAACCGGGCGTCGGAAAAATGGAATGCCAACAGTTCTTGGTAAACCAGCAGGGCCATGGCTTGAAGGGAGGTGCTATCTTGGGTGTCGATTTTCCGTTGTGTAAATTCGTAGGCCCCACAGAGTATTTCCGGGTTGTCGATTTCAAACAGGTCCGCCGGCCGGGTGATGGTGTTTTCGTCGGTTTGGTAAAATTGAAGGGCGGCATGGGCCAGCACGTCGAATAGGGTAGGGCGGTAGATTTCCGAACCGGGCTGATCGTCCAGGATTTCCTGGAACTCGTCTAAACCTGTTTTTTGTAGCGCCTCCTGGTTTACCATGGAGGCTTCAAAATGGCTACGGATTTCATGGAATAGCGTGGTCAGGTCCCATGTTCTAAAATCGGTGGAATCGACCTTGTCCGCTGTCTTGGTACGGTCGTAAAATGAATAGCGGTTCTGTTGAAAATATTGCCAATACAGGTGGGCCAGATAACTTTCCAGTACGTTTTTCACGGGAAATTCCGCTATCGCTATTTCCGCCTTGAAATCTTTGACGATGTTCAGTTGCGCATTCTCTTGCAATATCAGTGCATATTTCGAGGTATATAGTAGCGCCTTTACAATCTGCCCTGAATTCCTTTCCTTTTTCGCCTTATCGGAAATAGCTTTGACCTCTTTTAGGGCCGATTGGGTCAGGGATTCGGTTTCCTGTTGCCGCACCTTTTTCCAAAGTGCCTCATAGGGGTCGTTGGGCTTTTGTGCATGGCCCATGCTCGCCACAAGAATTAGGATAGGTAGGATGAATAGGATTATAAGGATTTTTCATCTGTGGCATAGAACGTTAAATGTACGGAACAAAGATTTACAAAACCTATGCCATAGAATAGCGTCAATCAGGTAATTGGAGTTTTGGGGGAGATAAAGCAGTCATTATAGGACAAATGGGGAAGCAAATGATTCTGGTTTTGGATAAAAAGGGTCACAGGGATAAAAAAAATCAAAGCGATTTCAACAACCCCCCATCGATAGGAATTTGCGTCCCGGTAATATAGGCGGCTTGTTCGGAAGCTAAAAACGCTGCCAAAAAGCCATATTCCTTAGGGTCGCCAATACGTCTAACCGGTACTTTCGACTCCATATCCGCCCGGACATCCTCTTGCGGTATGCCCTGCTGTTCCGCTTTTTTGGCATTTAGCTGGTTGATGCGGTCGGTATCGAAATAACCGGTGAGAATGCTATTGACCGTAATCTGATGTGGGCCCACATCGCTGGCCAGTGATTTGGCCCAGGTAACCACGGCCGCCCGTATGGTATTCGAAAGGGCCAAATAGGATAAGGGTTCCTTTACCGATACGGAGGCCGCATTAATGATTCGGCCCCACTTGTTTTTTATCATCTGTTTTAGTGCCAGTTCGGTAGTGAATAGTACGGTCTTGAACAACAGGTCAAAGGCTTCCTGATAATCGGGCACTTGTTTTTCCAGCGTATTTCCGGCCTCCGGGCCTTGGGTATTGTTGACCAGAATATCTACGGAATTATTCTCGAAGAACTCCGAGATCAACTGTTTATAGCCCTCAAAATCCGAAAAATCCACGACCAGATATTGATGGGTTTGCCCCTTATCAGTAGGAAGTTCCGCGATAATATTTTTCAGTTTATCCTCACTGTGCGACATTAGGGTAACACTGGCTCCGCTTTCCGCGAACTGTTCGGCAACGGCCTTGCCGATTCCCCCGCTACTGCCCCCGACGAGTGCCGTTTTACCTCTTAAAGAAATAATCATACTCTTGACTTTTTTAGGTTACCATTCTGTCACAGGTTCAAACCTCCCGTTCAAAAATTGGTACTTCGATTACTTTTTGATGATGCTCCATTACCGAGCCCGGCAATCGGGAGATTCTAGGGACTACCTGTACTCTTCCCGTACCGGACTGAAAACGTCCATCAACTTACAGGCCGACAATGCTTTTCCGCTGTGTGTGGCATGTGGCGATATGATGACCACGTCACCGGGCCCATAGACCGTTGTCTTTTGGTTGACAGTCAGTTCGAAGCTTCCTTCCAGTACCTGCATCACCTGTTCGTTCTTGTGGGAATGTTCCGGCACTTCGGCACCTTTGTCCACAGTCCAGTACGCAATGCTGAGCTTTTCGGCATGTACCAGTTTGCCGTGGAAGCCAGGCATAATTTCTTTAGAGGGGATGGTGTCGAGGTTGAGGTTCATGATCTCTAAATTGGAACTCGAAGATAGATAATAAATCCGGTTCGGATGTAAGCATTAAAGTCCCATTTTAATTAAGATCAAGCACAATCTCTAGGTTTCTTCGTACCTCGTCGACCAGATTCTTGGGCAAAGCGCCTATTTTTTCTATCAATCTTTGGTTGTCCACCGCTCGAATTTGATCGATCAGCACATGGGAATCCTTTTTCAAATTCGCCTGTCCCTTATTCAGGGACACCCTTAAAATCCGGACATCGCTTTCAGTGGTAGTGGTTATGGGACAAATAACAGTTGAGGGGTGCGGTATTTTGTTTAAAAGATTGCTCTGTATGACGAGCACCGGTCTTTTTTTGCCCGGTTCCGTTCCGATTCGCGGATTTAGGTCGGCTATCCATATTTCGAACCGTTTAATCATTGTAACCCAAATCTTCGAATTCCCGGAGTACGTTCATTGATTCTTCACGTACGGCGTACGAATCGATTTCTAGCTGTTTCTCGATCAGCTTTCTATTTTGTAACCGATTATAATGATTTATAGCCTCATTAATGTATCTATTTCTGGGCATCTTAATTTTAGAAAGTATTTTTTCCGTTTCGTCGAATATGGATTCATCTATTTTTAAAGATACGGCTTTCATAGTCCATCCAATTTAATATGGTAAATATATATTATTTGTGTATATACTGAAAGTATTTTTTCGAATCTTTCCCCGTTTCTTATATTTGCCATAAATCATAATAAGAATGCAAATCCACTTTATAGCCATCGGCGGAAGTGCCATGCACAATCTCGCCTTGGCTCTTGAGGATAAAGGCGATACCATCACCGGCAGCGATGACGTCATCTTTGAGCCTTCGAAGTCCCGCTTGGCGGAAAAAGGACTTTTGCCAAATTCCTTCGGATGGTTTCCGACCAAAATCCATCCTTCTTTGGATGCCGTGATTTTAGGAATGCACGCCAAACCCGATAATCCCGAGTTGTTGCAGGCACAAGAGTTAGGGCTTAAAATTTATTCCTATCCCGAATTCCTCTACGAACATTCGAAGAACAAGACCCGGGTCGTCATAGGCGGAAGCCATGGAAAGACGACCATCACCTCGATGATTCTACATGTTCTGGAGTACCATGCAATGCAGGTCGATTATATGGTCGGTGCCCAGCTGGAAGGCTTTGACCGGATGGTGCACCTGACTAAAGAAAATGATTTTATCGTTTTGGAAGGCGATGAATACCTATCCTCACCCGTCGATCGGCGACCTAAATTCCACCTATACAAACCTAATATTGCCTTGCTCAGTGGCATCGCCTGGGACCATATCAACGTGTTTCCCACCTTTGAAAATTATGTAGAACAGTTCCGCATTTTTGTGGACAGCATTGTAAAGGGAGGAAGCATTACCTACAACGAAGAAGACCCAGAAGTAAAAAAATTGGTCGAGGCCTCCGAAAACACCATCCGAAAATTGCCGTATGTTACGCCGGATTATAAGGTCGAAGATGGCCGGACTTTATTACAAACCCCCGAGGGACCTATGCCCATAGGAGTTTTCGGAAGGCATAACCTGAGCAATCTCGCCGGTGCCAAATGGATTTGTCAGAATATGGGCGTGGACGAAGCGGATTTTTACGATGCCATCGCGACCTTTACAGGTGCCTCGAAGCGTCTGGAAAAATTGGCAGAGGGAAAATCGAGTGTTGTCTATAAAGACTTCGCCCACTCCCCGAGCAAGGTGGCTGCCACCACCAAGGCCGTAAGAGAGCAATATCCCGATAAAAGATTGATAGCGTGCCTCGAACTTCATACCTACAGTAGTTTCGAGCCGGAATTTTTGAAGGGGTACAAAGGCGCCTTGGACGCCGCCGATACGGCCGTAGTTTTCTATTTGCCGGAATCGGTCGCCATTAAGAATTTGGCACCCGTCAGTCCTGAACAGATTTCCGGGGCCTTTCAACGAAATGATTTGAAAGTTTTCACGGAAGCCGCGAACTTTAAGAATTTTGTATTTGAACAGAAGTATAGCAATGCCGTTTTACTGCTCATGAGCTCGGGGAACTATGGAGGACTTGATTTAAAGGAGGTCGCAGGACTAGTAGCGGATAGCGGTAATGTGTAATATTTACGCGGTAGCTGTTCAAAGTCCAAAGTATTTTTACAACGATATCCTCCTTGGACCCCATTAAACCACAAAGAACCGCCTTATGCCACGAGACGCTATTTCCTTTTCCATTAAAAACTGGTCCAACGACGACAAGCCCCGGGAAAAACTGGTGCAAAAGGGAAAGGCCGCACTTTCAGATGCCGAGCTCATCGCCATTCTGATCGGTTCGGGAAGCAGAAACGAGAGTGCCGTAGCGTTATCAAAACGTATTTTGGCCTCGGTGGATAACAACCTGAACAAACTGGGCAAACTGTCCTTGAAGCAATTGATCCAGTTCAAGGGTATTGGCGAGGCCAAGGCGGTGAGTATCATTGCGGCCCTTGAAGTGGGAAGGCGCAGAAGGGGAGAGAAAGCCCAGAAGGTCACCAAGATCAATAGTAGCCGAGATGCCTTTGAACTTCTAAGGCCCCGGATGGGCGATTTAGGGCACGAGGAATTCTGGATACTCTATCTGAACAACGGCAACAAAGTGCTGCTCAGCGCACAGCTTAGTAAAGGCGGAATGACCGGCACCCTGGTCGACGTACGTCTCGTAATGCGACAGGCCCTCGAACTCGGTGCGATAGCCTTGGTGCTTGCCCATAACCATCCCTCCGGCACCCTAAAGCCTAGCAAGGGGGATCGAGAGGTTACGCAAAAACTGAAAAGGGCCGCCGTGGCGTTGGATATTTCTGTTTTGGACCACCTCATCATTACCGAAAAAAATTATTTTAGCTTTGCGGACGAAGGGGTTCTTTGATTAAACGCTAAAAAGTAGATAGTATGCATAGAGCAGTTGGCAGTGAAAAAATACTACCTTAGATTAGGCTCAGGGCAAACCTTCAACTTTAATTCGTAGTCTGGCCCTAAGTTAGGGAAACCCGTAACTTTGAACCTTGAATTTTTACTGACTGCTTACTACTTCCTTTGGGATTTGGTTCTTGTAATTTGTAAATTGAATACCCATGTTGTTAATCTATACCCATAAAATTACCGATCGCTTCACCTACATTATGAAGCAACTGTTTATCCGTATTTTGGGTATAGAGATTTCGTTTACGACCAAAGTAGAGGATTTTATAAAGCACTCAGGGGCGAAAATTACCTATACCAAACAGCCGTTACAGAACGAATTCTTTGTGCGCAGTAACGACCTGTTGTTCGAACAAGGTATCAACGACCTCGACATCGTGGTGCATGAGTGGGAGGGGGTGCCCTGTTTTTTCGGCGCCGGTGAACGAAGCAACATTCCTTTCGATATTTTTTCGGCTAGTTTTTATCTGCTATGTCGGTATGAGGAATACCTGCCTTTTGTACGGGATGTGCACGGGAGGTTTCCCCCTAGGGAGAGCGTTGCCTACCGCAATTCATTCCTTCAGTTGCCGGTTGTTGACCTGTGGGCGTACCGGCTCTTGGATAAATTGAAAGAAAGGTTCCCTGATCTGGAAAACGATCCGAAACCCTATTCCTTTACTTCCTTGATCGACGTTAATGCTTCCCATGCTTTTGCCCATAGAGGATTGTTCAGAAGCATCGGTGGGCTCTTTTACGATGTAGGGCGCCTGCGTTTCCGACGTATTGCCGAACGTATCAAGGTCTGGTTTTATCCGGAACGGGACCCGTACGATAATTTTTCCCTATTGGTCGATCGGCATAAGGAGCACCAAATAAAAAGTTTGTTCTTCTTTCAATTTGCGACCTATTCCACTTTTGATAAGAACGTTTCGCCTAACAATAATAGGTTCCGGTTTCTGATCAAGTCCATTGCAGATTATAGCAAGGTTGGCTTAGCGGCCTCGTATAGCTCTTTTGATAATCTGGAGTCTTTAAAAAAGGAAAGGAAAAAATTGGCCGGCGTAATAAACAGGCCCGTAGATACGTGTCGGATGCGCTACAATCGTATCGATTTTCCGCAGACCTACCGAAATTTGGTGGATAGCGGGTTTACTGACGATTATACCATGGGCTATACCCACGAACCCGGCTTTCGGGCCGGTACCTGTACACCCTTTTATTTTTATGATATCAATCTGGAAATCCAACAGCCCATTCGCATCCATCCCTTTGCGTTTCATGACTACGCGTTTGTTAATCTCGGCAATAAGGAAGGGATGCTAAAACGTCTTGATGCTCTATATCAAGAGGTAAGAAAGGTTAATGGTAATTTTATAACGGTATTTTCCAACGAACTCTTGGGCACTGAACACAGGGTCGATTGGAAAGATTTATATACTACGGTTCTGAAGACCTATAATAAGTAGATTCAGTCCCAAGAAGTTCAAATTACCGGACATACTATCCCCTCATCGAAAATAGCGGAACGATTAATGGTCCGCACGAAATAAATTAATTTTTATGGAGTTATTAAGGATAAGGAACAACGCCATGACCCTGGGGCGGTAGCTAACTTTAAAAATGAAACGGATTTTCAAATATGGGATAGGGATAGTTACAGGCTTAGTTACTTTGATCTCATGTGTCGAGGAACAGGATTTCGGACAGTATGATGAGCTGGGCATTACCCCGACGGTCGAGGCCAGTATGTTGTACATTGAGGCGCCCGAATCTTTGGTCAATGCAGTGGCCGGCGCCAATGTCATTTCCAGAAACTTTAATTTTGATGCCTTTAGCTCCGATATTTTTGCCAAGAGGGTACTTGATGGTGCCATTACTTATATAGTGGAGAATACGACCAAAAAAGAGTTGGATTTTCAAGTGGATTTTTTGGATGTTGCTGGCAACGTCCTGGATATGGAGACTTTTTCGGTAGAGGGCACACAAACTTTTCAAAAGGATGTGACCTATGGCGGTTCGGGAAAAAGCATTGATATTATAAAACACACCTCGAGCCTCAAGGTAACCGCTACAAACAAGAACAGTGATACAACTAGTGAGTCAAACCTTCCCGACCCTAAAATCGTTCTGAAATCGAGCGGTAAATTCAGGATGCGACTAAAATGAAATCCTCCTCCTTACTTGTAATCCTCCTTTTTTGGGCCTGTTTCATTATGCAGGGTCAAAACAAGCAACTTCTCTACGATTTTGTGGAAATTCCCCAAGCAGGGATGGTGAACCCCGGTGTGGAGACCGATTTTCAATGGTACAGCGGTGTTCCAGCGGTTTCTGGGATTATGATTCAAGCCGGTTCGAGCGGTATTTCGGTAAACGATATTTTTGCCAACGACGGCCTCGATATCAATGATAAGGTCCGCGAACGTGCCGTATTCGGAATGAACCCCCGAGACGAGCTGAGCGGTACCTTGCAGGTAGAATTCCTACATTTCGGGTTCCGGGGCCGGAATCCCGATATTTTTTATTCAGCGGGCATGTATCTTGAGGGGGATGCCATCGGCTATTGGTTCCAAGACTATGCAATCTTGGGCTTTGAGGGCAATGTGAATCGGTTGAACCAGGTTTTCGATATCGGGCATTTAAAGACCCGCGGGGAACTGATGAATATCTTCCATTTCGGAATAAATAAAAGGGTCGATCCTGATCTGACGATTGGCGCGAGGGCAAAGATATATTCCAGTATTTTCGATTTCAATTCTACCCGAAACAAGGGCTATTTCGTGACCCGCGAAGGGATGAACAATATATTCGCCAGCACCCTGAGCGCCGATATGGGCCTAAGAACATCGGGACTAAAGGCGCTCGACGATGCCAGAGACGATGATAATATTGCCGGTACCGCCATCAAAAGAGCCCTCTTTGGAGGTAATCTAGGCCTAGGCTTTGATGTTGGGTTTACCTATCATTTAAACGAACAGACCGTACTGACCGGAAGTCTTTTGGATCTGGGCCTTGTTTATCATACCCATGCGACAAAGAACTACACTCTTCAAGGTAGCGAGACCATAGAGGGCATAGAAATAATATTGCCAAACGACTTGGAGAATCCTGATACGGACTTCTGGCAAGATTTGGTCGACGATGTGCAATCTTTTGTGCCCTATGAGGAAAACACAAATAGCTATCTGGCCTTTCGCCCCACCAAATTGTACGCCTCTCTGCGTTATAATTTTGGTGAAAGGGTCGCCAGAAGGGGAAACTGTGAGTGTGGCATCGATGCCACACGCAATGGCCTCCGTTCCAAGTATGCCAACAGTGTCGGGGGGCAATTGTATATGATCAATCGTCCGAGAGGTCCTCAGGCCGCCCTGACCGGCTTTTACCAAAGACGCTTGGGCAATGTATTGGCCGTCAAGGGCACCTATACCATTGACAAGTTTTCCTATACCAATCTCGGTCTGGGCCTCAATCTGCAGCTGGGCCCTGTTAATCTCTTCGCCATGGCCGATAACCTGCTGTCGTACCGCAATCTGGCCGATAGCCGCTATGCTTCTTTTCAATTCGGATTAAATATCATATCTTGGGGCAGGCAATGATGCCTAGCATCTCCGTCTTACTTTACGTGGGAGAAAAAAGCCATGGCACAATTGTTGTCCACCAATCCGATGTATCCTGAATTTTTGGGATATGGGCGTGGGATTTTCCTCCAAGACACTATTTATATAAAAATCAATGAGAACAGCAATAGCAATACTATTTTTTATGATTGGCCTTTCCGGTATGGCACAAGAACAACTTAACGACTATAAGTACATTGTCGTTCCTAAAAAGTTCGAGGATTTCAAACGGAAAAACCAATATCAGACCAGTACCCTTGTCAAATATCTCTTTACGGAAAAGGGATTTAATGCAGTCTATGAGGATGAACTACCCCCAGAACTGAAAAACAATGGCTGTTTGGCCCTTCGCGCAAAACTTCTCGACGGGTCTTCCCTATTCACCACCAAAACCAGCTTGGCCCTGGAAAATTGTAACGGAAAGGAAGTATTTACCACCAAAGAGGGAAAAAGTAAGGAAAAGGACTATAAAGATTCGTACGGTGAGGCCTTACGGGATGCATTTACTTCTTTTGACTCAATGAATTATAACTACAATGGAAAAGCGGAAAACTCCGAAACGGTTACCGTCAGCATGAAAAATGACGTAAAGAAAATAGCAGAAGAAAGACGCCAAAACCATTCTTCGGCTAACCGGCCCGATGTGATGGTAGAGCAAGAGGCCACCTTAGAGAATCAAAGGTATAAAGATCAGAGGCCTGTAGAATCCAGTCTTAAAATGGCCGAACCCGAAAATGAAAGGGTCGCACAAGAAGCTGCCCAAAATCAAGAAAGTTACAAAGACCGAGATCCAGCGGCGTCAGAAATGAAGCAGGGCAAAGCGACAAATTTGTCCGATATTTCAACCGCTACGCTATACGCCCAAGCACAGCCCAACGGCTATCAACTGGTCGATAGCACCCCTAAAATCCGGATGAAAATTCAAAAAACCTCGATGCCGGATTTTTATCTGGCCGAGGCGGGAGGTACGACCGGAGTAGTTTTCCAAAAAAATGGAAATTGGTTTTTTGAATATTATTCGGGAGATAAGCTGATGACCCATGAAATGGAAATCAAATTCTAAAATATCATTCCTGGTCCGGCATCATATCCTCGCCATTTTTTCGTTATACGTTTTTTCTTATCGTAAACACGGGGCACGGGATATCACCTCGCTCATCTATCTCACGTTATTCTTCACTGGTATATTTCCCCTTCCACCGCTTCTCCAAAAATTCTTTTATTGCATTTTCCCGTGCATTTTTTCCCGGCTCGTAAAATGCCGTACCTGAGATTTCTTCTGGCAGGAATTCTTCTTCCACAAAATTGTTTTGATAGTCATGGGCATATTTGTATTCTTTCCCGTAGCCCAGATCCTTCATCAGTTTAGTGGGGGCGTTACGCAATGGCAAGGGTACCGAAAGGTCTCCTGTTTGTCTGACAATTTGTTGGGCTTTGCCTATGGCCTTATAGCTGGCATTGCTTTTTGGGGAAGTAGCCAAATAGATGGCACATTGGCTTAAAATAATGCGGGCCTCTGGGTAGCCGATAGTCGTGACCGCTTGAAAGGCATTGTTGGCTATTACCAAGGCGGTCGGGTTGGCCAGGCCGATATCCTCGGAGGCTGATATCAGCAATCGCCGCGCAATGAACTTGACATCCTCGCCCCCTTCGATCATCCGGGCCAGCCAATACACCGCCCCGTTGGGATCGCTGCCGCGAATGGCTTTGATAAAGGCGGAGATTATATCGTAATGCTGTTCCCCCGTTTTATCGTAAAGCACCGTGTTTTTTTGCACCTTACCCATCACCAGTTCATCGGTGATGGTAATTTCACCGCCCTCCTCGGAGTTGACGACCAGTTCGAAAATGTTCAAAAGCTTCCGGCCGTCCCCACCGGAAAGCCGCATGAGGGCCTCCGTTTCCTTGAGCTTTATTTTTTTGGATTTTAGAAGGCCATCCTGTTGCAAGGCTCTTTCGAGAAGTTCTTTTAGGTCTTTTTTTCCGAAGGGATTCAGCACATATACCTGGCATCGTGAGAGAAGGGCGGGAATCACCTCGAAACTCGGGTTTTCCGTCGTAGCACCGATCAAGGTCACCCATCCTTTTTCCACAGCGGCAAGTAACGAATCTTGTTGGGACTTGCTAAAGCGGTGTATCTCATCGATGAAGAGAATGGGATTTTTGGAAGTGAAAAGGCCACCGCTCTGTTTGGCCTTATCGATGACCTCGCGAATATCCTTCACTCCGCTGTTTATGGCGCTCAAGGTATAAAAAGGCCGCTCGCTCTCGTTCGCGATGATATTCGCCAAGGTAGTCTTGCCCGTACCCGGCGGCCCCCAAAAAATCAAGGATGGAACGATTCCCTTCTTGATTTGACGGGTCAAAGAGCCATTCTCGCCCACAAGATGGTGTTGGCTTATGTAATCGTCTAAAGTTTTCGGGCGTACACGTTCTGCTAGGGGTTCGTTCATGGTGCAAAAGTAAGGAGTTTGGCCAACTTATTGCTAATTTTGAACCCATGTCCGAAACCCATTATTTTAAGTTTACCAACGCTGTCGTCATTGCGCCCTTATTCGCAGTAATTACGATCTGGACTGTCTTTTGGATGGAACTCCGCTTTCATATCAACTTGAACGAGTACGGCATCTATCCGCAACAGGTGTCGGGATTGAAAGGTATCATTTTCAGTCCCTTTATCCATGGTTCGGTCGAGCATCTGTACAATAACACCATTCCCTTGGCCATACTGACCGCCGCGCTGTTTTATTTTTATAGGAATATTGCCCTACGGGTGTTATGTATCGGAATACTGGCATCCGGTTTTTTTACATGGACCATAGGCCGCCCATCGTACCATATCGGTGCCAGTGGGGTCATCTATCTTTTGGCCAGCTTTATTTTTTTCAAGGGAATTTTTACTAGGCATTATCGCTTGGTT
>CAVXSA010000001.1:0-421216 GCA_963764285.1 uncultured Flavobacteriaceae bacterium | reverse complement strand
AACAGCTCGCGACTGACCAGTGAAGGCTTTGCGAATCCTGTTTTGGGATATAACAGTGTTGAACTGGGCACTATATTGACCTAGGATCCGATGCTTGGGAAGAGAACAGTATCTCTTATATGGCCCGGGCATTCTACTCTTTTAAGAATAGGTACATGTTAACCGCAACCGTAAGAAAAGATGGCTTTTCAGGATTCGCCTCGGATAATAAATATGCCACGTTTCCATCCCTTTCCTTGGGCTGGGTAATGTCGGAAGAAAGTTTTTTAAGCAAATATGAAAATCTATTCCTTAAACTGAGAACATCTTACGGTAAAAACGGAAATCAGGGAATAGGACGCTATTCGAGCTTTTCAAGAATGACAACGAATCCTTATGTTTCTGGTTCGGCTACCGTCATCGGTATCACTCCGGACATCCTAGGAAATGAAAACTTGGGATGGGAAACGACTTCTTCCTTCAATTTAGGAGTCGATTTTGGATTTTTTAACCGGAGAATCAGCGGATCGATCGATGCCTATCAAGCAAAGACTACAGATGTACTAGTAAACAGGGCTCTACCCCCTGCCAGCGGTTATGACAACATTTGGGAAAACATCGGCGCTATACAAAACAAAGGCTTAGAATTTCAGATGTCAACGGTTAACATGGATGGGGAAAAATTCAAATGGAAATCAGACTTCGTGTTTTCCCTAAACAGAAATAAAATCACCAAATTGTATGGCGGTGAAAATGACCGAGATATCGGAAATCAATGGTTTGTAGGGGAATCCATCAACTCTATTTACGATTATGAGGCCGTAGGCGGCTTATGGACAGAGGAGGAGCTTTATAATGGCAATATTTTGGATAATTGGTATCCCGGCCAATTCAAATATGTAGATCAAAATGGGGATGGTTTGATCGAGCCCACTGAAGACCGAACGATTATTGGTAACAGTGACCCCAACTATCGTTTCAGCATTAACAATAGTCTATCCTATAATAATCTGACCCTCTCGTTTTTGCTGAACTCGATACAGGGTGGTAACGGATATTATATAAGGGACAATTCATCGATTGTCAACGTATCATGGAATGCGGATGACGTGTACCGAATAAATGCTTCCGCCGTTCGACCTTACTGGACACCCGACAACGGGGTGAACAACGCCACCGGAGTGTATAATACCCCTGTTCAGCATGCAGGTATTTATGAAAGCAGGAGCTTTGTTCGTTTACAAGATGTGTCATTAGCCTATAATTTCGACTCGAATTTACTTGAAAAACTCCATTTGGATAATCTACAAGTTCTGTTATCGGGCAAAAATCTCTACACTTGGACAAATTGGTCCGGATGGGATCCGGAGACGGCCGCATATGACCCGGGAGACGACTCGGAAAACAATGATGGTTTGCCATTGATGCGAAATGTTACCATTGGTTTAAACCTTGGCTTTTAGATAAGCGAACCTCATTTAAGTAGAACAGATAAAACAGCAATCATGAACCCTATATATTCATTAAAAACAAATTATCGGTTGTCGGTGGTCATTCTCACCCTCGTATTTTCTTCCTGTAGCAATGATGTGCTTGAGGAGAGGCCGCTTGACTTTCTAGCTCCTGAAAACTCCTTTGAAACGGTCGAAGGTATCCGACAGGGCATCTATGGACTGCATTCCACTGTGCGGGAAAATTGGTATACCGATGGTCCCAACCAAGATGCGTTTGCCATTAATATGGGGGGGTTGGGCACGGATATTGCCTTTCATGGCGAAAATCCGGGAGGTAATAGAAAATTGGTGAACTATGAGGCCGAAATGACCTCGACCAATGACCAGTTCACCTTTTTTTGGGAAACAAATTACCAGATCATCCAGCAGGCCAATGTTTTGATAGAGGCCATAAATAATTCCGATGATTCCATTTGGGAGAATGACGCGCAAAGAAAGGCTTTTTTGGCGGAAGCTTTATTCTTCAGGGCATGGACGTATCGCTTTCTCGTTCCCCTGTACGGTGATGTTCCACTAGTTACGGAAGCGCTTAACACCGTGAAAACCGATTTTGTAAGAACGCCGAAAGAAGAGGTTTATGCACAGATGGAAGAGGATCTGGTTTTTGCAGCTGAAAATTTACCGGATCCCGGCTCAGAGGAGGGCCCCGGCAGAATAACCCAAGGGGCGGCCCTAACTATATTGAGCGAGGTATATATTTACGAATCGAAATTCCAAGAAGCCGTGGATGCCGCAACCAAGGCCATTGATGGCCCTTATGCCTTGATGACCGATCGTTTTGGGTCGACTATCGAGGCCTTCGGATCCGGAGATGTGTTTTTGGATTTATTTGCCTATGGAAATCAATCGCTAGAGACCAATACGGAAGGACTATGGGTCATTCAGTTTGAGCCGCTGGTTACAGGTGGTTCAAGATTTCCCGGTGAAAGAGGGTGGGGACCTGCCTATTTCAGAATGGGCAACACCCCAGATGGATATCAGGCATTTAGAGGGGAACTGGTAAACGGCAGTTATACAGGTTATCTCGATACCTTGGGCCGACCGGTGTCATGGATCAGACCTACTAATTTTGAAGCTTACGATAT
The DNA here is from genome assembly GCA_963764285.1 of uncultured Flavobacteriaceae bacterium. GTDB lineage: Bacteria > Bacteroidota > Bacteroidia > Flavobacteriales > Flavobacteriaceae > Pricia. Next base: position 418,638 of record CAVXSA010000001.1, on the reverse strand, counting down.
ATGGGCAGGCGACTTTGATACCGACATTCGAAATGCATCGCACAATATAAAGAGAAAATTCTATTTCGATAATCCGGAATCGGCCTACGACAATCAAGAAATAGATTTTGACCTATATCCGGCCGGGACCAGGGATGCCATTAAGGACACATGTCAGTACATCTATCCCTATTTTATGAAGCATGCCGATCCCTTGAATCATTTTGATGATCCCGGTCGTTCCGGTGGCGGATACAACCATAAAGACGTTTATGCGATCCGGCTTGCGGAAACCTATCTTTTGAGGGCCGAAGCCTATGTCAATATGGGAAATACCGCCTTGGCGGCACAGGATATCAATGCCATTAGAAATCGCGCGAAAGCCACCCCTGTTTCCCCGGCCGATGTAGATCTAGATTATATTTTGGATGAACGGGCCAGGGAACTTTATGGGGAAGAATTTAGGCACATCACCCTGAGAAGAATGGGCAAATTCCTGGAACGCGTTCGTAAGTATAACAACAATCCGATTTATCCCGCTTGTAACGTACAGGATTATAATGTGTTGTTCCCGATACCCCAAAACCAGATCGATCTTAATATCGATTCGGATTTTCCGCAAAATCCGGGATATTGATAGAATGGGTATTAATCTGCGGTAAAATGGGGACATTCCTTTAAAAAAGCACTATTTTGCAAACGGAAATCTATTTTTCACCAGATTAATCTAATCATTTAAATAAATATGGAAACGAGAAGGAATTTTATCAAAAAAACGACACTGGGAGGCGCCGCCATCGCAGTGGGAAGCTCGGCAATGGCAATGACCGCCAGTAGTTATCGCCGAATTATAGGCGCCAACGACCGGTTGAACGTGGCCATAGCAGGTCTGGGCCGTAGGCTGGGCGCCTATTATGATCCCATTGCCAAAAAAGAGGCCAATGTCAATTTGGTATATCTGTGCGATGTCATGGAAAAACAACGGGAAAAGGCTTTGCAGAATTTTTCGAAATATATCGATTACAAACCGGAATTGGAAAATGATATTCGAAAAGTGATCGATGATCCCAAAGTGGACGTATTGATGAATGCCACGCCCGACCATTGGCATACCCCGGGCTCGATCATGGCACTTAAAGGAGGAAAGAACGTATATGTCGAAAAACCTTGCAGCCACGACATGCACGAAAACGAAATGTTGATGCAGGCGGCCAAAAAATATGATAAATTGGTGCAGATGGGAGTTCAGCAGCGTTCTTCGGACCATACTATAGAAATAGTGAAAGAAATCCATAACGGAATCATCGGCACACCCCTTTAAGGCAGTGGCTTTTTACGTGAATAGCCGGGGCCCGGTACCCGTTCAGAAAAAAGCTCCCGTTCCCCAAGGTTTGGATTGGGATTTGTTCCAAGGTCCCGCCCCGCACCGGGACTATACCGCGGAAACCTGGGATTATAACTGGCATTGGTACGGTTGGGATTATGGCACTGCCGAAGCAGGCAATAATGGCACACATGAAATGGATGTGGCACGTTGGGCCTTGGGCGTGGATTATCCTCAACATGCAGAGGTAGTGGCAGGTAAACGGCAATATAAAGACGACGGTTGGGAAATGTACGATACCATGGAGGCCACTTTCCGCTTTGCCGGGGACAAAACCATTCAATGGGACGGCAAAAGCCGGAACGGTTACGATACCTACGGCTATGACCGCGGCACCATAATTTATGGAAGTGAGGGCGCCGTTTTTGTAAATCGTAACAAGTACATGCTGACCGACCTGAACGGGAAAGTTATTAAAACCAGCGAATCTACCTCGAACGAATCCGGTACGGCTCTGGGCGGAGGGGGAGATATGTCAACAACACATATTATAAACTTTTTTGATGCGGTCCGTGGAAAATCGAGAATTGAACGCCCCAATAGATATTGCCGGAATTACGATGGCCATGGTGCATTACGCCAATATTGCCTATCGCATAGGAAAAGGATTCGACGTTGACGATAAGACCGGACGTATGGCCGACAGCGATGCAATGAAATTATGGGCGCGTGATTACCAGGAAGGCTGGGAACCCAATGTATAAGCCCATGTAAGAATTTAAACTGTTTCTTATGAATAGAATCCTATCTTTTGCAAGTACCGTGATCGCCTTATTATTTTTTACGGAAACCGTTTCCTGCCAATCCGAGAAACAACTTTTTCCCCAAACGCCCGGATTGGTTTCCTATACCCATCGTACCAGCTTTGAGAAAAATGTGCCGGCAACCTTGGATACTATAAAGAGATTGGGTTTTACCGATATGGAATTTTCCAATTTGTTCGGCAAGTCTCCGGAAACGCTTCGGCAATTATTGGATGAACGAGGCATCAATTGTTCATCTTTCGGTGTGGGTTACGACGACTTGGTCGAAGATACGGACGAAGTAGCCCGAAAAGCAAAAGTTCTAGGGGCTTCTTTCGTCCGGGTAGCTTGGATCCCACATGAAGGCACTTTTGATCTTGATGATGCCAAAAAAGCGGTTGCGGACTTTAACCGGGCCGGTAAAATTTTAAAGGAGGAACACGGACTAACGTTTTGCTACCATAATCATGGTTATGAGTTCGAGCCCTATAAAAACGGTACCTTGTTCGATTACCTGATGCAGAATACCAATCCTGAATATGTGTCCTTCGAGATGGATATCCTATGGACTTTCTTTCCTGGCCAGGATCCTGCCAAATTATTGCATAAATATGGTAATCGCTTTAAGCTAATGCACCTGAAAGATTTACGTAAAGGTGTAAAGGGCGATATGACGGGATCGACCTCCCAGGAAAATGATGTTTCTCTCGGTACGGGGCAAATAGATATTCCTGCCATATTAAAAGCTGCAAAAAAAGCAGGTATCGAGCATTATTACATTGAGGATGAAAGCAAGCTTAAAAGTGCACAAGTACCAAAAACAATGGCTTATTTAAAGAGTTTGAAAAAGTAAATTGGGGAGATGGTAACAAAGGCATCGATGGGCCTTGTCCTCGTTTTGCTCGGGCAGATTACATTTATTTCCCGTTAAAAAATACCATTACCCCAATGACGATTAAAATGATCAAAACCGAGATGGCAATGTCCACCCAGTTGTAGCTGTTCTTATTGTTTTTCTTTTCTTCTTCCGTGATCGTACCAAAGGTAAGATTGACTATTTTTTCCCTGTCAGGTTCTTTTGTCGATAAGCTTACGACCACCATGAATACCAAACAGAACAAAAAGAACCAGGCCCCAAAACTCAGAAAGTTCATATCTCCCAATTTGAAAAGGAAGCTATCGGGATCAAAATTCCCTTTGGTCAACTCGAGCACTATTCTAAAGAAGGCAACAATGATTCCCATGACCAGGGTGGCAAAGGCACCGGTGGCATTGATCCGTTTGTAGAAGATCCCCAGAATGAACACCGCTGTGATCGGTGGCGCGATATAGGACTGTACACTCTGCAAATACTCATAGAGCACTCCGGAGATATTGGCCATTATAGGAATCCAGATTATTCCGATGATCACCACAAGAACCGTCGCAATCTGCCCTGTCCTCACCAGTTTTTTCTCCGGGGCGTCCGGTTTCAGTTTTTTATAGATATCCACGGTAAAGAGCGTGGAACAGGAGTTGAAAACGGAAGCCAAGGAACTCATCAGGGCGGCCAACAGGCCCGCCGCTACCAATCCCCGGAGTCCGGACGGCAGCAGATTGCTCATCAACACGGGAAAAGCCTCGTCGGGACTGTCCCAATGCAGCTCGCCCCTCATTTTTAGCGTAAGGGCTATGACCCCCGGTACCAGGAACAAAAACACGGGCAGCAACTTCAAAAGGGCGCCGAATATCGTTCCCCGTCGTCCTTCCTTGATATTTTTGGCCGTAAGCGCCCTTTGAACGATATATTGATCGGTGCACCAATACCATATCCCGACAATCGTACTGGTGATCAAGAGGGAGGGCCAGGGAAAATCCGGATCTGTAGCGGGCCGCCACATGTTAAAGTATTCCGGGCCCAAGGTAGCCTGCATCCCGCTCCATCCCCCCACTTTGTCCAGCCCTATTATCGTCAGCACCGCGGCACCCAAGATCAACAGCACCGCCTGTAAGGTTTCCGTATAGACTACCGCACGCATTCCCCCCAGCACGGTATAAAGGCCGGTCAGGACCACCGTTGCGATCGCGCCCGTCCAAAAGTCGATTCCCAAAAGTGCGGATACTACCACTCCCCCGGCGTAAATGGTCACCGATATTTTGGTAAGGACATAGGCAACGATCGAAAAAACGGACAATACCCACCTTGATCTCGCATCAAAACGTTTTTCCAAAAATTCCGGCATGGTAAAAACCCCACTACGGGCATAAAAGGGCAAAAACACCCATCCCAAGATCAGCACCACCCAAGCTTGTATTTCATAGATCAACAGGGGCAACTTGTTACTGGCACCCGTGCCGGCAAGACCCACCACATGTTCCGAACCTATGTTAGAAGCAAAAATAGAGGCCCCCACTACAAACCAACCGACATTTCTGCCCGCCAAAAAATAGTCTTCCGTATTGTCCTTCTTCCTTTGTATGACCCATACGGCTATACCCAATAGGACGAGAAAGTATAAGGCTATACTTATCCAATCCAGTGTGTCAAGTGTTTTCATATTCTAATGCTTGGTCGAGAATGTTATAGGGTCACAGTCCGTGTTGGAACATGTGGTAGTAGGCCTCGTTGGCATGGAGCCTGTCCTTGAAATCGCGCACCGATGTCCTTTCATCGATTACAAGAAGTTCGATACCGGCCATATCCGCAAAATCTTCCATAAACTCCGTAGTTACCGATTGGCTATAGACCGTATGATGCGCGCCACCCGCCAATATCCATGCGGTAGCGGCAATATCCAAATTCGGTTTGGCATCCCAAACTACCCTTGCCACCGGTAGCCTCGGCAAATCTCCCATCGGCTTTACAGCTTCGACCTCATTTACGATAAGCCTAAATCGATTTCCCATGTCCACAAGGGAGGCGTTTATGGCCGCCCCGGCAGGGGAATTGAAAACAAGCCTGACCGGATCTTCCTTTCCCCCGATACCCAAGGGATGTACCTCACAGGAGGGTTTGCCCTCGGCAATGGATGGACAGATTTCCAGCATATGGGAGCCCATGACGTATGCACTTTGGGGCGTAAAGTGATAGGTGTAATCCTCCATAAAGGAAGTGCCGCCTTCAAGACCCACATTCATAACTTTCATCGCCCTAACAAGGGCAGCGGTCTTCCAATCTCCCTCGGCCCCAAATCCATATCCATCGGCCATAAGCCGCTGGGTCGCAATGCCCGGCAACTGTTTCAGGTCGCCCAAATTTTCGAAAGTATCGGTGAAAGCCTTAAAGCCACCTTGGTCCAAAAAGGCGCGGAGACCTAATTCGATTTTGGCCGCATCAATTAAAGAAGCCCGCTTTTCGCCTCCCGCCCTTAAGGAAGGCGTCAGATCATACGTGTCGCCATATTCCTCCAACAAGGCATTGAGGCCGTCGTCGGAAACCTTTTCGATATGTTTCGTTACATCGGACGAATCAAACCCGTTTACCGAAAAACCGAATCGCATCTGTGCCGCTACCTTGTCCCCTTCCGTAACCGCGACCTGGCGCATGTTATCGCCCAATCTGGCCACTTTCAGGTTTTGTAACTCATCCCAGCCAAGGGCCACCCGGGTCCAGATGCCCAATTTTTTCTGTACCCTTTCTTCCTGCCAATGGCCGACCACCACTTTTCGCTTTTTGCGCATCCTTGACATCATGTACCCGAACTCACGGTCGCCATGGGCGGACTGGTTCAGGTTCATAAAATCCATATCAATGGAATCCCAAGGGATTTCGGTGTTGAACTGGGTATGTAGGTGACAAATGGGTTTTGTCAGTACCGTTAGGCCCTTTATCCACATCTTGGCGGGGGAAAAGGTATGCATCCACGCTATGATACCAATACAGTTTTCATCGGAGCTCGCCCGGAGGCAGACATCTGTAATTTCGCTGGGAGTCTTCACGGTGGGCCTGTAGATAATTTTGACCGGTATATGCTCCGTAGCATGCAAGCCTCCCACGATTTCCAGCGAATCTGTGGCCACTTTTTTTAGGGTCTCCTCTCCATATAAATGCTGGCTCCCCGTTACGAACCAGACTTCCTTTTCCGATATATCGATGCTCATCAACTTCCGTTTTATAAGTTTTTATTGTCCATAATAGGCATCCTTGCCATGTTTGCGGTCGTAATGTTTTTTTATCAAAGAATCCTTTAGCCTAGGGGCGCCGGGATTGATTTGAAGCGTCAAGTAGGCCATTTCGGCCACAACTTCCAATATCTTGCTGTTGTAAACGGCCTTTGCGGCATTGTTTCCCCAGGCAAAGGGACCGTGGTTTCCAATAAGTATCATCTCGACTTCGTTGGGCGACAGGTTCTTTTCCTTGAAGCAATCCGTTATTTGAATGCCCGTATTATGCTCGTAGTCGCCTTCGATTAGCTCGTCGTGCATCGGGGCGGCACAGGGTATGTCAGTGGTAAGATGATCCGCATGGGTCGTGCCGAAGACGGGAATATCGCGTTGTGCCTGCGCCCAGGCCACGGAATAGGTAGCATGGGTATGGGCAATGCCCCCGATATCGTGCCAGTTCCTGTACAGGTAGGCATGGGTCTTCGTGTCGGACGAAGGGCGCATGGTTCCTTCCACCACGGTATTTTCATAATCTAAAATGACAATGTCATCGACCTTCAGATCTTTATAGGGCACCCCGCTGGGTTTAATGGCAAAAACCCCGTTGCTCCTATCGATGGCACTGACGTTTCCGAAGGTGTAGATGACCAAGCCCAAGGCCTCCAGCTGCATATTGGCCTCGTAGCATTCCCGTTTCAGTTCCTTATATCTAAAATTCATGGTCGGTCTTTTTTTGTTTGATGGATTCCACAAAAGTGCCTAGCTCGTTATAGGCGGCCATCAATTTTTTATAATCGGAAATTGCATCTGCTTCGGGATGGTATTCCGCTTCGAAATCGCTTCCCATTTTTGCCGCGGCATCCATAACTGTGGGATAGATGCCTGCCGCCACCGCCGCATAGATGGCCGCACCCAAGGCCGGGGCCTGGTCCGATGCAGCTACTTTTATCGGCCGGTCCAGTACGTTCGCCAACGTTTGCATGATAAATGGGGATTTTCTGGCCACCCCGCCGATGCCGATGACGCTGTCGATCTTTACGCCCTCGTCCTCAAAACGATCTACTATTTTATTGGACCCGAAACAGATGGCATTGACTAGGGCCTTGAAAATATGGGGAGCCTTCGTACCTAAGGACAGGTCGATCATGGCGCTTTTCAGTTCCTGATCGGCATCTGGGGTGCGGCGGCCGTTGATCCAGTCCAGCGCAACGGGAATACTCTCCGAAAGGGGAATTCTTTCGGCCTGTTCGGATAGTTTTTTGATGAATTGGGACTCGATTTCCTTTTGCAGGCCCTCTTTCTGTTCCTTGGAAAGGATATCGGATGTCATGACCAAATTATCGATGGGCCAGGTCAGCACGTCCCTGAACCAGGCCAATACATCCCCAAAGGCGGATTGCCCCGCCTCCAGCCCGACCATTTCGGGGATTACGGAGCCATCCACCTGTCCACAGATGCCCTTAACGGTCTTGGATCCGATGTTATCATCTGATGAAACAATAATATCACAGGTCGATGTGCCCATGACCCGCACGAGCGCATGCTCCTCTATTTTGGCACCTACCGCCCCGGCGTGGGCATCAAAGGTACCTACGGCCACAACCGTAGCGGTGGTAAGACCCAGTTTTTCGGCCCATTCTTGGCTGAGGTTGCCAGCGACCGTATCGGAGGTGTAGGATTCGTCATATAGGTTTCCCCTGAGTTCTGCTAGGTAGGGATCCAGCCGTTCCAAAAACGATTCCGGAGGCAGGCCTTCCCAATCAGTATGCCACATAGCCTTGTGGCCGGCGGCGCAGCGGCTCCTCTTAAAGGTTTCCAGATCCTTATGGTCGGTCAGCAAAAAGGTCATCAGGTCGCAGTGTTCCATCCAGGAACGCGCCGCTTTTTTTACGGCTTCGTCCTCTCTAATTATATGCAGGATCTTGGCCCAGAACCATTCCGAGGAATAGATGCCGCCCTCATACTTCGTGAAATCGGTGCCGCCCCAGTTGACCGCCAGCTTATTGATCTCATTGGCTTCCTCGATGGCCGTATGGTCTTTCCACAACACCATCATCGCATTGGGGTTTTCCTCAAAACCATCGACCAGCGCCAAGGGAGTTCCATCGGCGGTGACGGGAACCGGGGAGGAACCTGTGGTGTCTATACAAATGCCCTTTACCAATCCGGGAGCAACGTTACTTGCGGACACCACGGCCCTAACGGTATGCTCCAGCCCTTCGATATGGTCCAACGGATGCTGCCGGAACTGGTTTTTGGAGGGGTCACAGTACTTGCCTTCCTTCCAACGGGGGTACCCATAGACCTCCGAGGCCAATTCGGTCCCGTTTTCGGTATCGATCAGCACGGCGCGGACGGAATCCGAGCCGTAATCCAATCCTATAACATAATCTTTTACTTCCATTGAAATTGCTGAAACTCCATACATAGACACCGATTCAACAGTGTAACCCAATTTTTATTTACCTTCCAAAACCACCACGGAAAAGGGAGGCAACTTCATTGTCAAGCTACCGTTTTTAATCTGGAAATTGTTGAACTCCCTGGGATGTATTTTATCGGGATCTTCAAAAGTATTATGGTCCTGTAACTCATCCGACTTTAAAATAGTTCCGGTAAAGTTTTTGATATTTAGCCCGCTGACATCAACCGTAATTGTATTTTCTTTTTTGGAATCTATGTTTACCAAGGAAATATGGACCGCAGCATTCTTATCCCGAGAGGCCGAAGCCGTGATAGCGGGGAGCGATTCCCCATTATAGTTGTATTTTGGGGATTCAAACGAAACGGGCAGCAGTTGCGCATCTTGGTGCACATTGTACATTTTCATAACGTGATAGGTGGGGGTCAGAATCATTTTTTCCCCTTCCGTCAGAATCACGGCCTGTAGCACGTTTACCGCTTGCGCCAGATTGGCCATTTTTACCCGGTCTGCATGATTATTAAAAATGTTAAGGGTCATGCCCGCAATCATGGCATCGCGCATGGTGTTCTGTTGGTACAGGAACCCAGGATTTGTACCTTCCGCCACATTGTACCAGCCGCCCCATTCGTCCACGACAAGGTCAACCTTTTTATCGGGATCGTATTTATCCATGATTGCGGTGTGCTTCCGGATAAGTTCTTCCATTAGCCATGATTGTTTCATGATCTTGAAATATTCGTCTTCGGTGAAATCCGTATCCGGTCCCTTTGCTTCCCAGTCGATGACCGAGTAATGGTGCAATGCCACACCTTGCAACATTCCGTGGGGAATGTTCTTCATCAGTACTTCCGTCCAATGATAGTCATCATTGCTCGCCCCGGAGGCTATTCTATATAGCCCTCCCTCTACATCGGCGCCGGACATGAAAGTCGCATATTTTCGGTAGATGTCCACATAGTACTCCGCCCGCATATTGCCCCCGCAGCCCCAGGCTTCGTTGCCCACGCCCCAGAACTTTACCGTCCAGGGTTTTTCACGTCCGTTCTCGCGCCGGAGTTCGGACATGGGACTGGTGCCTTTAAAATTCGTGTATTGCACCCAATCCGCCAGTTCCTGTACCTGTCCGCTTCCCACATTGCCCGATAAATAGGGCTCGGCCCCCAATACCTCGCACAGGTTTAGAAAGTCATGGGTACCGAAACTGTTGTTCTCCGTTACCCCGCCCCACCAGGTGTTCACAATGGTCGGGCGTTCTGCTTGCGGGCCTATGCCGTCCTTCCAATGGTAGGTGTCCGCGAAACAACCTCCGGGCCATCTTAGATTGGGGATCTTCAATTCCTTTAGGGCGGCAATGATATCGTTTCGCACGCCATCTGTGTTGGGAATAGCACTCGAATCCCCTACAAATAGGCCACCATATATGCCCCGGCCCAAATGTTCCGCAAAATGGCCATAAATATTCTTGCTGATGGTCGGGGCCTTTCCATCGATGTGTATTTTCAGATCGGTATTTTCTCCCTGTGCCTCTAAGGACGACATAGCGCCCACTAAGGCAAAAAAGAAGATTAAAAAGGATTTATTTATTTTCATTGTAATTGGTTTTGGCCACAGTTTGCCTGTGCTCTTAGAGACCTCACTGGAATAAACGCTGCAAATCATTACGGATGGGGAACGTTCGATAACTCATTTAGACTGATTGTTTGAAACGGTGAATATCGGCTTTTGAAGCTAGACGAAGTCATTTTTTAACAGCATAGCAGGGCTACGGAATTCAAAAAATGAGGAAATATAGCCTCCAATTGAGATATTTGTAGTTGAAAGAAAAAGTCTAAATGAGTTTTAAAATGTACTTTACACGATGAAAATAATAGAATATTTAGAGAAATACCTACTTCTCGAAAAGAAAAATGTATTTTTAACACTTTCAAGCTACCTAGCCCCTAATAGGAGTGCTACTTTAAAGATAGCATGACTTAGTGGGCAATCTCAGATTTGTTGGGCAATCAAGGGAAGGTTTATGATGTAGCACCTGAAACGAGCTTATGGTTTTAAACAATTATAGTAAAGAGGATAAAGTTCTATTGGCGCTGGATTGCATTATTTTCGGATTCGATCGAGAAGAATTAAGAATTTTATTGATTAAGAGAAACTTTGAACCGGAGCTAGGAAAGTGGTCGCTCATAGGGGGATTTTTAAAAAATAAAGAAAACCTCGACCAGGCGGCCTCTCGAATCCTACACCACCTTACCGGTTTGAACCATATATATATGGAACAGCTTTATGCCTTTAGTAAAGTGGACCGAGACCCTGAGGAACGGACCATATCCGTAGCATACTATGCCTTGATCGATATCGCCTCACATGATCAAGACCTGATCCGATTGGATTCCGCCCAATGGTTCAGTCTGAAAAAGGCTCCACCCTTAATTTTCGACCACAATAGCATGGTCGATCGGGCCATAGCGAGATTAAGACGAAGGGCTTTGGGCAAGCCGATAGGCTTTGAACTGCTGCCCGAAAAATTTACTATGCGCCAGCTGCAAAAACTGTATGAGGCCATATTGAACAAAAAATTGGATAAACGAAATTTTGTTAACAAAGTGAACGCTTTGGATATTCTTGTCAAACTAAAGGAAAAAGATATGGGATCTTCTAGAAAGGGTTCTTTTTTATATCAGTTCGACAAGGAAAAATATGATGCTAAGGTGGTAGAGGGGTTTAATTTTAAGATATAGGAGCTGTAAAGGGATACTATAAATTCATTTATCACTTAATCCTTGCTTTGGTGTGGTCGGTAAAGACCATTTCGTCCAGATACAATAATCTAGTTTACCACTTAACCCCTCTCCTAAACCGGGAAGCATTAAACCGAAATGGCACTGAACGCTCATTGGAACAAAAATCAGCATGTCTAAAACAGGAACTATCCGATTAATTTTATGAAAGCTTTTTCGCTAAAATCGACGACCCTCTTCAAAAAAGCCTTGCTCCTTGCCTTTTCCGCTAGCTTAATAATATAGCATAGGTTGTGAAAACCCTAAAGGTAGTTCACCCGGCAAAAATTCCGTTGCCGATGGGGGACAAAAGCGGCCGAACATCCTTTTCGCCATTATGGACGATGCCACCTATATGCATATGGGGGCCTACGGCTGTACTTGGGTGGACACCCCGAATTTCGATAGGGTGGCCGCCAACGGGCTATTGTTCGAAAGGGCCTACGCCAACAATTCAAAATGTGCGCCGTCCCGTTCCAATATCCTCACCGGCCGCAATTCCTGGCAATTGGAAGAGGCGGCGAACCACTGGCCGTATTTTCCGCAGAAATTCAAGGTCTTTACCGAGGTATTGGGCCAACATGGATACCAGGTGGGCTATACCGGCAAGGGATGGGCCCCGGGCGTGGCCCAAAATGCGGACGGCAGTAAAAGGGAGCTTTTGATAAAGGCCTATCAAGGAGAAAGGACAACGCCCCCAACGGAATCTATAAGCAAGATCGATTATGCGGCCAATTTCAATGTTTTCTTAAAAGATCGTGACAGGTACAAAAGAACCCTTTTTCTTTTGGTACGGCGGAATCGAGCCCCATAGAAACTATGAATACAGATCGGGTATCGAAAAAGGGGGGAAGCACCTCTGGCAGATACCCAATGGGGATATTCCCGATTTTTGGCCCGCCAACGATTCAATCAAGACCGATCTGTTGGACTACGCCTTCGAGATAGAATATTTCGACAGGCAACTGGGGAAAATGCTGCGAACGCTGGAGGATTCGGGGGAACTCGACAACACCCTTGTCGTGGTGACCGCGGACAACGGCATGCCCTTTCCGAGGATAAAAGGACAGGAATACGAGTATTCCAACCATTTGCCGCTGGCCGTTATGTGGGCCGACGGCATAGCGCATCCCGGCAGGAAGATAGGGGATTACATCAGTTTTATCGATTTTGCCCCCACCTTTTTGGAAGTGGCGGGAGTCGAACGGGACGGAACGGGGATGAGTCCCATTACCGGCAGGAGTTTCGTTCCGTTTTTTAATTCCCCTAAAACAGGTCGTTCCCCAAAAGACGATTACGTCCTGATCGGCAAGGAACGGCATGATATAGGGCGGCCCCATGACCGGGGATATCCCGTTCGTGGCATCGTAAAGGACGATATGCTGTACCTGCACAATTTTGAGACCGATCGCTGGCCCGTGGGAAATCCCGAGACCGGTTACGCCAATACGGACGGTGGGGCTACCAAAACGGTGGTCCTGAATACCGTGTATCATCAAGAAATGGCCAGGTACTGGCAATGGAACTTCGGAAAGCGGCCACAGGACGAGCTGTACGATATTTTCAAGGATCCCGATTGTTTGGAGAATTTGGCGTTTACCGAAGGTTATGAACCGATCACCGCACAACTACGGGAAGAACTCTATGCGAAGCTGAGGGAACAGAAAGACCCCAGGATGTTCGGGAAAGGGGGATGTTTTTGACAATTACAGGTATGCGGATAAGGGAGGCGTCAATTTTTACGAACGATATCAAGATCAGGATACGACCCTGAGATGGGGCTGGTTGAACGATTCCGATTTCCAGGACCTGTCCGGTATCGATTATATCGATGAAAAAATAAAGGATTGAGGACATTAATAGTCCAGCAGTTAAAAACTTTCATAACATGGGATTTCGATTTATTTTGGGTATCTGTGCCCTTTTGTCCAGCATGTCATTTGACACACAAAATGCGGAAAAGCATCCCCCGAACATCGTTATGATCGAATTGCAGGACTATATATTGGCCGCTTGATTTGAGGGAAGTAAACCGAGATCACGATAAGGTCGTTCTACGGGTTTTTTATACTAAACTCATTTACACTTATGGTTTGGAACGGGTAATATCCGCTTTTGAGGCTAGATGAAGTCATTTATTAGAGGCATAGCAGGGCAGTGGTATTCAAACATGAGGAAAAATAGCCTCAAAATGGGATATTCGTAGGTAAAAGAAAAAGTCTAAATGAGTTCACTCTAAATTTTGCGGAAAATACTTTATATGCTAGCTTTATATCGAGTTTTACCCTTACGGGAGTCATAGGTTGTAGCTATTTCGAACCCAGCATTAAGACTTTGACAATCAGTACTTCTATCCTGCTCCAAACATTTTTATATCGAACATAAAGTATTAGACCCGCTAATTATCCTAAATACCTTTTCACTATGAAATATAGTTTTCATTTGTTCCTATGGGCATTGCTACTATTAAATATAAATGGGGCAATAGCTCAAGCAGATTCCTTGTACGTAACTACTTCGGACGGGGTGAAACTGTTTGTCAAAAAATCGGGTACGGGCATTCCCATGCTTTTCGTTCATGGAGGCCCGGGATCCAACTCCCTTTATTTTGAAAAGGAGGGTGGCCGTATTTTTGAAAAAGCGGCTACCATGATCTATGTAGATCAAAGAGGTTGTGGCCGATCCGGTATTCCGAAAGATGGCGATTACTCCCTTAGCAGGGTGGTTAAGGATTTCGATGAAGTACGACGGGCTTTGGGAATTGGGAAATGGATGGTTCTGGCCCATTCTTTTGGAGGAATATTGGCCACGGAATACGCTCAACAATATGCGGGCACTATAACTTCAATGGTCTATTTGAATTGTACAGTGAATATTCTAGATTCCGGACAAAGTGTTGTGGCCAAAACATTAGATGTATTGCCCGATCTTTCTAAAGAGGAAAGAGATTATTTTAATGACACGGAAACGCCTCAAATGGATAAGTTTTTCAAAGCCTTCAATCTATTATCCGAAAATGGCAAGAAGTATATTCTTCAATTCGAAAATAAGGAGAATGCGGAACGGGACGACAGGTTAATGGCCAGTCCCATTCTGAAGTGGGATATGGCACAGCACGTTTTTACGTATCCTGAATATATGGAGGATTTTTCGCCAAAAACAGCAAAAATAAATATTCCTGTTCTCATAGTTAGTGGCAAAAAAGACTACGCAATCGGTGTGAACCATTACAAGCATATGAGATTTCCGCAACAAAAAGTCATTTTAATCGACGGGGCGCATGCTCTTTATGCCGAACATACCAAGGAACTTTACCAAAAGGTACTTCCATTCATAAAAAGAACCGAAAAACGTCAGGGAAGAGAAGAAAACCCAAAGCCTAATGCGGCAAATGGATAATCAAATAGGTCGTGATGGTTTGGTTTCCTAAAAGTTCTGATTGGAATACTGTCCCATTTTCAATGCCTTTCATCTTGTGAAGTCTTATAAATGGCATCAAGCAGATTTCCTTCCTCCTTGGTATCGTTGCCCAGTTCCCAAAACATTACACCGCCCAGTCCTTTTGCCATGGCATATTGGGTTTTTTTCGCTACAGAGACCGTATCGTCATAGGAGACCATTAAGCTATCCGCGGAATTGTACATAAAAGGCGCTTGCGCCTTATCGTCCCAATAGCGCTGAAAATGGGTATCCGGCTCATATAATTTTCGAATTTGGTCATAGGCAATCCACCCGATATGGATACCTCGGCTTTTCTGGTACAGTCCGTTGTTTTCCGGGGGAACGCCTTTCCAGACCCTACCGTAGAAGGCAGCGCCGATCACTATCTGTTCGGAATCGACCCCTTTCTTGATCAGGTAGTCCACTATTTTTTGTGCCGAACGCGGATGGGGATCGGGAGTGGCACCGGTGCGATACAGGCTGTCAAGGTGATCATGAAAGGGGGTACCCACGATATCTTCACTTCGCACTTCTCCCAACGGCGTATGGTGCCCGGTATAAATGGACACTCCGGATACTTGGTCATAGGTCATCACGTTGGTGTAATCGGCATATTTCATTACTTCGTTAACCTCGATGTGGTCGTAGTAACGCTTCCAGCCGGCCGAGGCGAAGGTCAGCACCTTGGGGGCCTTAAATAAGTCCAGCATCCCTCGCAGACCTTTCATCAGGGAAGTGAAATTTTGAGTGTCCTCTTCGCGCGACTTCGTGCCGGCACCTGATATTCCCGGATACTCCCAGTCTATATCCATACCGTCGAGCCGGTACTTCTTTATGAATTCCGAGGCGCTGCCGATGAATTTTGAGCGGGTCTCTTCGGTCAGGGCCATATCCGAAAATCCATCTGCACCCCAACCCCCACAGGCGATCATGACTTTGAGATCGGGGTTGCGTTCCTTTTGCTTGACAAGCGCCTTTAGCTTAGGCCCATCTTTTTCGGGGTTTCTGAATCGCATTTCCCCGTCAATCACGTTGGTAAAGGAGTAGATAATATGAGTAAGCTTTTCAACGGGAATCTTTTCCGGTTCAAAATTACGCTCCGCTACGTAATAGGCCATAATCACCGGTGCGGCCGTTGATTCGGCCTGCCTGGTTTTCTCCGTCTGTTTCTTTGATGGTGTTAAAACGCCTAGAATAAAGAGGGGAATCAAGAGATGGGATATAGTTAGGTTTTTCCAGTCCATTTTTTTTTAAAGTTTATTTCGATCAATAGGTATTTGCACGTAGACTGTTTTCAAAGCTGTCGATTATTTGTTATCCGCCCGAAATCACTTTGATGTAATTGATTAACAACGGATTTATGAAATTTACATGTCAATATCAAATTTTAAAGTATCCAATTCCGAAGCCGTCCAGGGAGTGATTTTACCTTGTGTACGAAAGCGAATGCTTCCAATGGTACCGCTTTTGACCGTTGACCCTGAATGGCCCCACGCATTTCGTATATAAGTGGCGATCGCGGCAATATCGACATCTTGAAGGGTGCTGAACGATGGCATGTTGGGAAGGATTTGGGGGATGTCATAGGGCTTGCCATTTACGCTTATGGGGCCTTCCATGCCGTGTAAGATGATCATGGCCAATTTTTTGTCGTCGCCGGATACCCATTCCGATTTTTTTAAGGGTGGTGCAAAACGCGCCATCCCTTCCCCTCCGGTACCGTGGCAGCTTGAGCAAAGGTTCAAAAATTTCTGTCTTCCAACGGCAAAGAGCTCCCTATCGAAAGTATGGGGTGATTTTTCTGGTGTTTCTCGGACCTCAGGCTTGCCCGGCCAAACAAACCTATCTTGCAAATCGGCAAGTACAGGTGCCATGTCGGAATCCTGTTCTTTTACATCCTTAAAAATCTGGGGCATCTTGCCTAGGGCAATTTTCGAGTTTTCATCGACCTGCGAGTTCAGCATGCCATTGGCGATTGCGGAGAGTACCCACTTTTTTGAATCATCATGGGAAGCAAGTAAATCGAATAGATAGTTCAGTTCATTTATGGAACCTTTATTCGTGACGGCCGTTGCCAATTGCTCGATAAATATTTCATGGTTTTGATCGGGCATTTTCCATTCCTCCAAGGATAAAAGTTTTTTTAGCATCGGCAGCTCCCTATCTTGCAGACTGCTCATCACCACATCCCGACCTACGGGGTGGTGGCCAAAGTCCCCCAAAAATTGTATCGAGGTGTCTAGGGCAAGTTTCGTATCGATAAGAGGACTTGCCAAGACCATTTGCATTCGCACTAGCGGATTCGCATCATCGTATTGGTCTAGAATAAATTTTTCGATGGTTTTGGCGGCGCCTGAATTTTTCAAAGCGTTATTTTGCAACAATCGCAATGCGGCCTGAACGACTTTTGGATCCTCCGAATTCAGTCCTTCCCTATATATCTCCACGTTATGGATATTCAATCCTTCCAAAGTCCAAAGGGCATGAAGTTGGGCGAAGGAATTTCCTTCGGAGATGATTCTTTTCAAACCGGGAATCAGGGACAAATCCTTACTTTCCACCAACAATCGCTGAGCCATGTCCCTTGTCCATCCGTTCCTGTTTCCAAGGAAATCCAACAAAGTAGCATTATCGGCATTTTCAAGATCTGATATGGATTGATTTTCCGTGTTCGGGGACGCGATCCGCCAAATACGCCCCATATGGATGGGCGTATCGAGTCCCCTTTTCAAGGATTCGTGGCGAAGATAGGGCGTCATGTAAGGTCCATGTTGAATAATCCCCTTGTACATATCGACCACGTAAAGTGCGCCATCGGGACCCGATGCCAAAGATACCGGCCGGAACCGTTCGTCCGTCGAGGCAAGGAACTCCCTATCCTCATAAACACCTTCCGCACTGAGCATAAAACCCTCTTCAAGGACATTATTTTGCTTGATCAAGTTGGAAGTTGGTTCGCATATAAAAGCATCCCCATAATAAGAATCCGGGAGTGCATGACCACGATAAATCAATGGGCCGCAGGCCGAGGCAAATTCCAACAGCCTATCCTGCGCGTCCAATGTACCGGGCACATAACCCCTATTGATCGCTGTATTACTTCTTATGGGAAAGACGCGTCGATCTAAAGTCAGTCCATGATCGATTCCGCTTGTGGAGGAGTGATTCCTATTTTGGCCCAAAGCTCCCGGAGGAACCAGATCAGCATGCAACTGCGACCAGTTATAGTTGTAATAAAGTCGCCCTGCGTCATCATGGGAAATACCCCACTGACCCCGAAATTCAGTTTCTTCTTTTATCCATTTGCCATCGATTTTTTTATACCGATATTTTGATTTGGCATTGTAATACCAATTATCCATCCCACGCCAAAGTCCGTTTGCGGAATGTTCCGGCATACCTTGTCCGCCATATTCGGGATCCACCAAGGTCTTCTTATCCGCCTTAAAATCGCCATCGGCATCCTCGACGTACCAGAGCGGGATATTTTCCGCTACCAATGCGCCCCCATCGACCAAGGCGATTGCCCGCGGCAATACCAAACTATCCAAAAAAATCTGGCCCCGGTCCATTCGACCATCATGATTATCATCAAACAGTACCGAAATCCTACCTATTTTCTGCTTTTCTCCCGTGCCATCAATATCTTGCATAAAGCCTAACATCTCGACGACCCACAATCTTCCCCCCTCGTCAAATGTTATGGCTACCGGGTCTTGCACCAATGGCTCCGATGCGACCAGTTCGATCATTATATTTTCGTCGGCAAGTTCAAAGGTCTTCAAAGCCTCGTTGGGTGACAGGGGCGGTGAAGGCTCATTTTCACACGCAAAGGATGCCATTACCAGAATCAGTATAGCAGTGCACTTTTTATGATGGTGTGGTGAAAAAATACCCATGTTATTCATCCTATCTTTTAGGAGCGTAGAGAACTATTCCTTTTAAAAAATAAAGCTGGCCGCAAATACGAGCAGGGCCGCAAATGTACCCACGATAAATGTGCCCAAGGTATATACCCGATACCCCGTCTTTACATCGATGCCGGAGAATTGGGTAAGAATCCAAAATCCACTATCGTTGGCGTGCGATACCACCATAGCACCTGCACCTATTGCCGAGACCACCAATGCCTTATCGATTTCAGTTTCAAAGCCCATTGTTACCATCAAAGGTGCAACGATAGAGGCGGTGGTAATCAAGGCTACCGTCGAAGAACCCTGGGCGGTCTTTATGGCGGCACACAGAAAGAACGGAAGCCAGATCCCGAGGTTAGCTCCCGAAAGCGCATCGGCTAAAACCGTCGCAATTCCACTATTTTGCAAAATGGTTCCGAAAATACCCCCTGCGCCCGTTATCAAAATGATATTCGAGGCGTCAACGAGTGCCTTGCCCACCCATCCGGAAGTCGATAGCATTTCCCTATCAAACTTTTTGGGCAACAGAAAAGAGAACAACATTCCAATGATCAATGCGATTACGGGCGATCCTAAAAAGGAAATTGCCTTTACCCAACCTAATTCTTGATCGGCTTCCGTGATATTAAAGTCCATCAAAGATTTTCCGACAATTAGCAAGATGGGAATCAAAATAGGCAAGAAGGACCGAAAGGCACTGGGAGCTTGTTTGACTTTTTGTTCGATAACCTCATCGGCAAGGTCTGGATTAGGGTCGATATAGGTCTTCGCGCCCATTTTCTTGCAATAAATTACGGCCACTATCAATGAAAATGATCCAATTATCAACCCGACCAACATAACCAGTCCGACATCGGCACCTATGATTCCCGCTGCAGCTATAGGACCCGGGGTCGGTGGTACCAAAACGTGCGTAATCATCAGCCCCAATATTAAGGCCGTCGCCGTACCGACTATCGAAAGTCCGGCCCTCTGGGTCAAGCTTTTGTTCAGGGGGTTCAGGATGATAAAACCGCTATCCGCAAAAACGGGAATCGAAACTATAAAACCCACAATCCCCATTGCTTCGTGCACACGCTTCTTTCCAATAATTGCCAACACTACCTCGGCCAACTTAAAGGCACCACCGGTCTGTTCCAGAAATGCACCGATGATTACCCCTAGGATGATGACGATGCCGATTTTGCCCAAGGTGCCCCCAAAGCCATCATTTATCGATTGCACCAAGGTCGCTAGGGTCATATCGGAGAACAAAGCGAAAAAAATAGCTGCCCCGAGTAATGCTAAAAAGGGGTGGACGTTGAATTTGGCCGTGAGGACGATGATAATCAAGACACTTAGTACTAAGAGAAGGATGGGTATCATGTTGTTGGTTGTTTTATCAATTAAGGGTTCAACTAGCAGGTTTTGGAAAATCTTGAGACTTTCTTAAGGTATTTCCCAAAATGGAATGGTATTCCTTGCTATGCAAATTAAGGTTTTTAGCTAAATAACTTAAGGAAGGGCAAAGCAATAGTAGCTGTCACCGGACCTAGTTCCCGGCTTACCTCCTCCCCCGGCAGCAATTACGACATACTGACGTCCGTCGATTTCATAGGTGGAAGGTGTAGCATAACCCCCGGCATCCATCTGAAACTCCCACAGCAAGGCCCCTGTATCCTTATCGTACGCATGCATACGCTCATCTAGGGTAGCCCCAATAAATATCAGCCCACCGGCGGTCACCACCGGGCCACCAATATTAAATGTGCCCGTTGGCGCTATTCCCTTTGCTTCCAACTTTGGGTAGGTGCCCAAGGGCACTTGCCATTTCAATTTCCCTTGGTTCAGATCAATGGCATTCAATGTTCCCCAAGGCCTTTTGTTAACGGGGAAACCATCGGGGTCACGGAAATCCCAATGTCCTGTAGCGACATAGGGAATATGATTTCGCCAGCTTTCCTCCTCCTCATCAACAACTACTTCTTCTTCATCACCCTCCTGAAAGGCCCAGGCCAATAGGGCTTTTTTCTCCAGTTGGGAAAGGTGGTTAAAGGAGGGCATTTGACCTCGCCCATTTTCGAGCAATGCGGCGAAATCGGATGGGGCCATCCGATTTTCTATTCCAGCTAAGTTCGGCGCCGGGGGGCCGATCTGGTTCATCGCGTGGCAAGATGTGCAGGTAGTTCCATAAATTTGCGCGCCCAGTTCGCCCAGGGTGGTTTCCCGTTCTGTCTTGGATTTGATCATGGAAATCCATTCGGCTTCGTTGCTTGCATTAATGATCAAAGTTTGGGTGGCCGGATCGAAGGCAGCTCCAGGCCATTCCGAACCCCCATTAAATTGGGGAAGCATTAGCGTGGGCTGTAGACCGGGAGGGGTAAATATACTTGCGGGCGATATGTTCTGTAAAGCTTTGGTAACATAATCGGTTGCCTTTTCATTTAAGTCCGTGATATCATCAAGGCTAAAGTTCTGTTGCGCGTAGGCCAGGGATGGAACCGGAAAGGGTTGTGTGGGCGAACTTTCTTCTCCCGGAACGGTGGAGGGGGGCACTTCTTTTTCCGATATGGGAAAAAGGGGTTCGCCATTTTCCCGGTTCAGCAAAAATAGATGCCCCATTTTTGTCGGCTGCGCAAGGGCAGCTATGGCCTTACCGTTTTTTTTAAGGTTAACCAAGGTGGGGGCACAAGGAATATCAAAGTCCCAAAGATCATGATGTACTACTTGAAAATGCCATACCCGTTCACCGGTTTCTGCATTCAGGGCCATGATACAGTTTCCGAACAGGTTATCGCCACGGCGGTTTCCTCCCCAATGATCGTAAGAGGGAGATCCGGTTCCGAAATATATGATCCCACGTTCCGAATCTAGGCTAAAACTGCTCCAGTTGTTGGCACCCCCGTTGATTTTATACGAATCGGGAGACCAGGTTTCATGTCCGAATTCACCGGGTTCGGGAATGGTACGAAAAATCCATTTTTGTTCTCCTGTCAGCACATCAAAGGCCCTGATATGGCCAGGCGCCCCGGGGTTTGGGCCCTCGCCAACAGCTGAGCCAAGGATAATGCTATTTTTGAAAACCATACCGGGAGTGGGCGAAGCTGCATATCGCACTTCTTGCCGACCCAGACCTTGCCGAAGATCGATTCGGCCCTCGGAACCAAACCCGGGTACGGGTCTTCCCGTTTTTGCGTCTAGCGCATAGAGATAATACCCGACACCATAAAACAAACGTCCGTTTTTCCTGCCGTGCCAATAAGAAAGTCCCCTACTTGTTCCGCCGCCCCCTTTTTTTCCAACTTCCCATGGATCGAAAGACCATAGCTCCTTACCGGTGGCGGCATTCAGTGCTATCGCCTTCATGGTGGGGGAAGTGATATACATTATTCCGTCGATAATGATGGGGTTGCATTGAATGGCAGTTTGAATACCTTCTTTGGTGTCGCCGGTATGGTATTGCCAAGCCACTTGCAATTGGGTCACGTTATCACGGCTTATTTGATCTAATTCGGAATAGTGCGTACTTTTTAAATCGCCCCCATATACCTCCCAAGTTCGATGGTCATCTCGACTATCGGCCTCATTGGGTGCCCGCTCGGAACAGCTCGAAATCAAGCCTAAAGAAAACTGGAGAAGAAGGCACGAAAAACTATACCGGGTTATCAACTGATTTGACATTATAAGGACCTGTTAACCGGCCCTCGTTATTTTATTATTGGCTTGGACCATTTCCAAAACGAGCCGGAAGACTTGCAATAGCAAAATAACGGCCAGCAAAACTTTCCATAATATTAGTATATTTTTTTCGAACAACGACTATTTTAAAGAATCGTACTTGTTTGTATTAGAGAACATCCTGATTTTTGTTTGCCATGCTGATGTATGGCTTTCATGGTCCGATGAAGGCCTTTTTGCAGCATAAGCCTAGCTACGGAACTCTAAAAAGGCAATATGGGGACACAAAATGTGAACAATCTTGGTACGAAAAACTCAACACGACCTCTTTTTTTGTGATTTCCTTTGCCCTTCATTCCTCCGATTAGAATAAAAAAGCTAATTTGGGGGAATCCAATTTTAGAATGGGAATGAAACGAAGACGATTTATTAAAAACGCATCGGCAGGCTCTATCGCAATGGCAATGCCCTTGCTTCCCTCGTTTGATTTTTTGCCTCCCGAGACACGATTTGGGGTCGCCCACGCTTCTTACATGATGAGGGCCTTTAGAAATATACAGAGTAAATTGTATCCTCCCTTCAAAGATTCTATGGATATGATGGAACATTGTGCCGCCTTGGGTTTTGGTGGCGTACAGGTGGGGATAGGGGGATGGGACCAAAACGACGCAAAGCGGATACGAAATCGGACAGGGGAACTGAATATTTTCTTGGAAGGCCAAGTGGTCTTGCCTAAAAATGAAACGGATGTGCCCCGATTCGAAAAAGAGGTCGCCGTAGCCAAGGAAGCGGGAGCGGATATTCTTAGGACCGCTTGTTTATCGGGAAGACGCTATGAAAATTTCGATAGCATGAAAGGTTTTCAAGAATTCAAAAAAGATGCGATCGCCTCGTTGCATCTGGCGGAACCCGTTGTGCGCAAGCATAGGGTCAAGCTCGCCATCGAAAACCACAAAGATTGGCGAGTCGATGAAATGATCAAGATACTGAACGGAATTGGAAGCGAATGGGTCGGTGTAACCTTGGATACCGGGAATAATATTTCGTTGCTAGAAGACCCCATGGAGGTCGTTACCGCCCTGGCCCCCTACTCTTTCTCGGTGCATTTAAAGGATATGGGCGTAGAGGAATATGAAGACGGTTTTTTAATGTCGGAAGTGAATTTGGGCACAGGTTATTTGGATTTAAGGGGAATGATTTCAGAAATAAGGAAACACAACCCCGATATTCGATTCAACCTTGAAATGATTACTAGGGATCCGTTAAAAATTCCATGTCTGACGGAAAAATATTGGGCCACTTTCGACCAGATATCGGCAAAGGAGTTAGGACGTTTTTTATACCAAATAAAAGCCCATAAATCGGAAGACTCCTTACCCTTTACTTCGGATAAATCTTCAGATGAACAATTGGCGATGGAGGACGAAAACAATAGAATATCATTAGCTTATGCGAGGCAACATTACGGTTTTCAATAAATCGATTTAAAAACCCTACCGAAGAAATAACACTATGGCGGACACTGAATTACCCGGAATCAAACAATTTGATATGACAGGGCGAAATGCCCTGGTGACAGGCGGATCAAAAGGCCTTGGCCTAGCGATGGCCGCAGGCCTTGCCTCCGCAGGGGCCACTGTGATGTTACTGAATAGAAATCTGGAAGAAGGAAAGTCCGCAGCCGCACAGTTACAAAAAGAGTATGGTACCCAGGCAAAGGCGTATGCCGCCGATGTAACCCAGATAGCTCAGGTTGAAGGGGTCGTTGCGGAGATTGTGGAGGAATTCGGCAGTGTGGATATTTTGATCAATAGCGCTGGCATCAATATTCGTGGGCCCATAGATGAATTGACTCCCAATGATTTTGAACAGGTCATGAAGGTAAATGTCACGGGCACTTGGAACGCCTCGCGTGCGGTTACGCCCCACATGAAAAAAAACAAGTGGGGAAAAATCATCAATATGGCAAGTACCCTCGGTATCGTGGGTCTTGCCAATCGAACCCCCTATGCCACTAGTAAGGGGGCGGTCGTAAACATGACACGGGCCCTGGGATTGGAATTGGCTTCATTTAATATCAATGTAAACGCCATCTGCCCTGGACCTTTTTTAACCGAAATGAACCTACCTATTGCGGGTACCGAAGAATCCAAAAAATTCATCGTCGGTGCAACCTCATTGGGGCGTTGGGCGGAATTAAGGGAAATTCAAGGGGCCGCCATTTTCTTGGCAAGCGATGCCAGTAGCTATATGGTAGGCTCTATGCTGACGGTCGATGGGGGGTGGACGGCGAAATGACCTATTGGGATTCTGCGCACCCCCAAAACCTTACTTATTTCAAAGTTTTTTATCTCCTCGATCATTGATACGTTTAAAAGTCCATAGTAGCATACACTGCCAAAATCCTTACTTTCGATAAGAAAAACCGATTCGTTCGAAGAATTCTTTTTGCGGGTTTTGCCTATCGGCAGTCATTTTTCACCCTTAGCTTCAGGTATTATTTGAAATCCGCCTGAATTTTAAATTGACCAATACAATTGACCAATATATATAATTTGTTGATATTTGAACACAAATCCGTTTAGTTAAAACTAAATTTCGATGCGGTATGGCATCCGGTGTGTGCTTTAAGTAAATGAATTTGATCTTCGTATTATAACCCCGTTTAAACTCAAATTCAAAATTAGGAGGAATCTCCTGCCCATAGAGTCGTTATCTTATCGGCCCTGAAAAATCGAAAATGCTGGCCCTCTTCAAACGCGAAATACGATCCTTCTTTACCTCGCCCACCGGATATTTGGTCATTGGGCTTTTCTTGGTGCTGAACGGCCTTTTTCTTTGGGTGTTCAAAGGCCCCTTTAATGTTTTCGATTATGGTTTTGCCGATCTGTCCCGGTTCTTTTTATTGGCGCCCTGGGTATTTCTTTTTTTGATTCCCGCCATAACCATGAAAAGCTTTTCTGAGGAAAAGAAATTGGGGACTTTGGAGCTGCTCTTTACCAAACCGATATCTATATGGCAAATGGTCCTGGGCAAATTTTTCGGGACGTTCGTTCTGGCCCTGATCGCTCTGGTTCCCACGTTGCTCTATGTGCATACGGTTTCCCAATTGGGCACGACCATCGGTAACCTCGATATAGGCTTGGTGGTCGGTTCGTATTTCGGTACGCTCTTTTTAACCGCCTGCTACACCGCGATCGGCCTTTTCGCCTCTACCCTGTCAGAAAACCAAATCGTGGCCTTTATGAGCGGCTTGGTGCTCTGTTTTATGATGTATTACGGTTTCGAGGGAATTTCCACGGTAGTCACCGACGGGGCCTCTTCCGTTATCATACAAAGTATAGGCATGAAACATCATTTTGAAAGTATCGCCCGGGGCGTTTTGGATACCCGCGACCTGGTGTATTTTATCAGCCTCAGCCTATTCTTTCTTTTTCTTTCCGTTGTGCAACTTCAAAATACATCGCGGTAATGAAAAAAACATTGCTGCCCCTCGCAACCGCCCTGGTACTGCTGATCATTGTAAATGTATTGGCCGGGTTTTGGCATGTCCGGTTCGATCTTACGGAGGATGACCGGTACACCCTATCACCGGCAGCCATTGACGTCGTTTCTGATTTTGATACTCCCGTGATAGTGGATGTGCTTTTGGACGGCGACCTCCCTTCGGAATTTGTAAAACTGAAAGCGGAAACCCGACAGATATTGGAGGAATTCGCTACGGAAAACGACCACATCAAGTTCATCTTCGCCGATCCTTTGGAAAGTTCTGAAAATAGGGAAGCCACCCTGTCGGAATTACAGGGATTGGGCTTGACCCCCGCCCAAGTGACGGTCGAAGAGGATGCAAAGATATCCCAAGAAATTGTGTTCCCTTGGGCTATGGTCAATTACGGGAACAATACCGTAAAAGTGCCGCTATTGAAAAACAAGTTGGGCGCTACCACCGAAGAGCGGGTCAACAGCTCTGTTCAGCAGTTGGAATACGCCTTTGCAGATGCCTTTTCGAAAATTGGCATTCAGCAAAAGAAGCAGGTAGCGGTCATCAAGGGCAATGGGGAACTGGAAGATATTTATCTGGCGGATTTTCTGACCTCCATTCGCGACTATTATAATATTGGCGCGATCACTTTGGACTCCGTCGCCACCAATCCCCAAAAAACCTTGGATCAGTTGGAAGGTTACGACCTGGCCCTGATCGCCAAACCGACCGAGCCCTTTTCCGACGAAGAAAAGTATATACTGGACCAATATATCGTAAACGGCGGGAAATCGATCTGGTTACTTGACAAGGTAAATATGGAACTGGACAGCCTATTTAATGAAAAGGGGCAGGCCTTGGCCCTGCCCCGCGACCTAAACTTGACCGATTTCCTTTTTAGATATGGCATCCGCATCAATTCCGACTTGGTGAACGATATGTACTTTACACAAATTGTGCTGGCGACGGGGGAAGGGAATGCCTCCCAATACAATCCCGTACCCTGGTATTACCATCCTATGGTATTCTCGCGCAACGACCATCCCATCAACAATAATATCGAGGCCGTCCGGTTTCAATTCGCCAGCTCCATCGATACCCTATCCAACGAAAACAAAAAGACCATCCTTCTTAAAAGCTCGCCCCTGTCCCGTTTGGAAGGAACACCGAAACAGATCGGACTCGACATCATCGACCATCCCCCAAAAAAAGAAGACTACAACAACGGGGATAAGGCCTTGGCGGTGCTGATAGAGGGCAACTTTACCTCCGCCTTTGCGAACCGCATCAAACCACTACCATTGGAACATTCCATAGAAAAAGGAAAAAACAATAAAATGCTCGTCATCTCCGATGGCGATGTCATCAAAAACCAGGTACGCAAGGGCCGGCCACTCGAACTTGGTTATGACAAATGGACCAATAACTACTACGGAAACAAGGAATTTTTGATCAACGGCCTCAATTACCTGTTGGACGAGAGCGGACTTATAAACATTAGGAACAAGAAAGTGGCGGTGCCTTTTTTGGACGAACAAAAGATTGCGGCCCAACAAACGCTATGGCAGATACTGAATATAGGACTTCCCGTGGGGTTGCTGTTGATTTTCGGTCTAGGCTTTGCCTATATAAGAAAGCGGAAATATGGGTCCTAGTGGTAAATTTGGCCTAAAAGCCGTTATTATGTTGATAAGTTTGTTTCGATAAAAAGGTCAATTCAAATATCTTTGTTCGTCTTGAATTTTTAACTGATTCATTGACTTTTTGACCCAACGAGACACGAATTGAAATACAGTTACCCTATGAAATTCATAGTATCGAGCACCTATCTTTTAAAGCAGTTGCAAGTTTTAGGGGGGGTGATCAACAACAGCAACACTCTGCCGATCCTCGACAATTTTCTTTTTGACCTCAACAAAGGTAAATTGACCATTTCGGCCTCCGACCTCGAAACTACGATGAGCACGGTGCTGAAAGTGGACTCCGATAACGAAGGTACTATTGCAGTGCCAGCACGCCTGCTGCTGGAAACCCTCAAAACCTTTCCCGAACAGCCCTTGACCTTTGTGGTGGAGGATAATAATACGGTCGAAATCAGCTCGAACCACGGTAAATATGCACTGGCCTATGCCGATGGTGCGGAATTTCCCAAAGCTGTCGAATTGGCCGATCCGAGTTCTACCACCCTGATGGGCGATATTTTGGCGACCGCGATCGACAAAACGATATTTGCGTCCGGCAATGACGATCTTCGGCCGGTAATGAGCGGGGTATTCTTTCAATTTTCTACGGAAAACCTGACTTTTGTAGCCACCGATGCCCATAAACTGGTCAAGTACCAACGTCATGATGTTAACGCCTCCGAAGTCGCCGAGTTCATCATGCCCAAAAAACCCCTGAACCTTTTAAAAGGAATTTTGGCGGGTAGCGAATCCGACGTCCTCATAGAATACAACGATAGCAATGCCAAGTTCAGCTATGAGGACACAGAGCTGATCTGCCGCCTGATCGACGGCAAATACCCGAACTACGAAGCGGTGATTCCGAAGGAAAATCCCAATAAACTGTCCATTTCAAGAAACCAATTTTTGAGCTCGGTGCGTCGCGTGGCCATTTTCTCGAACAAAACCACTCACCAGATCCGTTTGAAGATCGCCGGGGCCGAACTGAACATTTCCGCCGAGGACATCGATTACAGCAACAAGGCCGAAGAGCGCCTGACCTGTTCCTATCAAGGGGACGATATGCAAATCGGGTTCAATAGTCGTTTTCTGACCGAAATGCTGAATAATATGGACAGTGACGAGGTTACCTTGGAAATGAGCCTGCCGAATCGCGCCGGTATCCTCACCCCCGCCGATGGCCTGGACGAGGGCGAAAACGTTACGATGCTGGTGATGCCAGTGATGCTGAACGCCTGACGTCACTGCGGGCGAAGCGCAGCAATTTCTCACACAATAAACCGAATCGTGGCAAAATAGCTCGGCGATTTGCCGTTACTGGCCTTTACTGCATTGACAATGGGAAATACAAAGGCGATAATACCGATAAAGATCAGGCTCAAGATACCCAACCCGAACAAAAGAATAGCGGGAATGCTCAAAATCGTAAACAGCAACATAGTCAACTGAAAATTGACTATAGCCTTTCCATGCTCGTCCATCCCGATTACCCTATCCTTTGAAGTCAGCCAAATAATTAAAGGCACTATGAGTCCACCAAAGCCGGTGACATAGGTCAACAATTGGGATAGGTGGGTAAGTACCAGTAATTGATTGTTGGTTTCCAATGCTTTTTGTTGATTGATGATTTCCATTTTTGAATGTTTTAGGGGGTTCTATTGATAAGACGAGTCAAGGGTGTAAATGTTACGATCAATTTGGTATGTTGTCAGAACCCGTATCGTTAGGAATGTCCGCATTTGGCAAATTTTTCCGGGGGGTAGATTTACTATTGGTGGTCCAAAACGTATGATAGTAGCCCTACCCGCATTTTACGTAATTTTGCGAAATGATTTCATACGACACTATCATAGCATTGGCTACGCCTTCGGGGGCGGGAGCCATTGCCGTCTTAAGGATATCCGGAAAGGAGGCCATTGACGTAGTGGCTCCTTTTTTTAAATCCATCCACGGAAAGATTTTGACCGAACAAAAGAGCCATACCCTTTTATTGGGACATATTGTGGAAGGCAAACAAACTTTGGACGAAGTCTTGGTATCGCTTTTTAGGGCCCCGCATTCGTATACGGGGGAAGATGTGGTGGAAATTTCCTGCCACGGCTCCCCTTATATCCAGCAACAGATCATTCAGCTTTTTCTAAGAAACGGTTGTCGGATGGCCGATGCCGGGGAGTTTACCTTACGCGCCTTCCTGAACGGAAAGATGGACCTTAGCCAAGCTGAGGCCGTGGCGGATCTTATTGCCAGTAACAATGCGGCCTCACACCAAATTGCCATTCAACAGATGAGAGGCGGATTTAGTACCGAGATCAAAAAACTGCGGGAGGAACTCCTGAATTTTGCCTCTCTCATTGAACTGGAACTGGACTTTGCCGAGGAGGATGTCGAATTCGCCAATCGTGACGATTTTAAAGCCTTGGTGGATAAGATACGGAGTGTGCTCAAACGCTTGATCGATTCTTTCGCCGTAGGCAACGTGATCAAGAACGGTATTCCCATTGCTATCGTGGGCGAACCGAATGTTGGGAAGTCCACTTTGCTCAATGCGCTATTGAACGAAGAGCGTGCCCTAGTCTCCGAAATAGCTGGAACCACACGGGACACCATTGAAGATGAGATCAGCATTGGCGGTATCGGTTTTCGCTTTATCGATACAGCGGGCATCCGCGATACCGAGGATGTTGTCGAGGGTATGGGAATTAAGAGAACCTTTGAGAAAATCGAAAAGTCCGAAGTAACGCTGTACCTTATTGATGCAAAAGAACTTACGCGGCCTCCTGCCGGACACCCCTCCGAGTTTAAATCGGCGAGTTTGGGATCGGATCGGTATCCAAAGTTAAAGGGGTGCTGCTAGAAGTCGAAAACATAAAAAATAAATACCCCCAAAAGCCCTTGGTCATAGTTGCCAATAAAATCGATCAACTTGGCCCAGCCGAAATCGATCGTATTACTAAAGAAATTCCCGATGCGCTGTTGCTTTCCGCTAAAACAGGGGAAGGCGTCGAAGAACTGCAAGCCCAGCTTCTTGATTTCGTCAATACGGGCGCCCTTCGCAACAACGAGACCATCGTCACCAACACACGACATTACAATTCACTATTACAATCTTTAGAGGAAATCGATAAAGTTCAAAGGGGTATAGACGAAGATCTGCCTAGCGATTTGATGGCCATTGACGTGCGGGAAGCCTTATATCACCTTGGTGAAATTACGGGCCAGGTTACCAACGACGAGTTGTTGGGAAATATTTTTTCTAATTTTTGCATCGGGAAATAGATTCCCATTTTATTTGGTTCCATTTGGGTACAAATGACTACAAATCAAATACTTGTTGATAACTTTATAAATTATCTTTTCCCTTAACTATCCAATTTTAGCCTATTTTTGTATCTCATTTGTACCTCGAAAGTAAATTTTGCTTCTGAGATACAAAATTTGTACCTCCTATGAAAATACACCTCAGAAAGAAAAAGCTAAAAAGTGGAAAAACCAGCCTTTACATAGAATATTATAAAGGTCATTCGATTTCACCAGAAGGAAAGAGTAAAATTCTAAGGGACTTTGAATATTTGGAACTCTATCTGACTACCGAACCCGAAACATCTGCCCAGAGGAATAAGAACAAAGAGAATCTGGAATTGGCAGAACAGATTCTTGCTATTCGAAAAGCCGAAGTCTATCAGGGTAAGTACAAAATCCAAAATGAACACAAGGGTAAAATAGGCCTTTTGGATTTTTACGAGCAGAAGAAAGAGGAACGGTATCAAACCAAAGGCAATTACGACAACTGGGATGCAGCACAAAAACACTTGGAGGCCTATTGTCCCGGCCATTTCACACTCAACGACATCGATGTTGATTTTATCAAAGGATTTAAAAAATACTTGGATACGGTAGCGGTCACCAAAAGTCATAAGAACCTATCCCAAAACACAAAGCATACCTATTTCAACAAATTCAAGGCTTGCCTAAATGCTGCTTTCGACGAAGGTTATCTAAAAGAAAACTTCATGAAAAAGGTCAAGGGCTTTGCTATGGGTGAATCGACCCGGGAATATCTTACTTCTGACGAACTTCAAAAATTATCAAACACCCCATGCAAATTCCCAATCCTAAAACGCGCTTTTCTCTTCTCTGCTTTAACCGGTATACGATGGTCCGATGTCAATAAAATGAAATGGTCCGAAGTGCGGGAAGAAGGTAATGATGAGGACGGCCTTCCCATTTTCCGAATTGTGTTTCAACAGATGAAAACGGATGGGGTAGAATACTTGTATATTTCCCAGCAGGCAAGGGAACTTCTTGCGGAACGAATGGGGCCAAAGGAAAGGGTTTTTAAAGGACTTCGGTATAGTGCGCACATGAACTTGCAATTGCTCCGGTGGTGTATGGCGGCCGGAATCAGTAAGCATATTACCTTTCATTCGGCAAGGCACACCAATGCCGTTTTACTATTGGAGAATGGAGCGGACATTTATACCGTGTCGAAGCGTCTCGGACACCGGGAAATAAGAACCACGGAAATCTATGCCAAAATCATAGATAAAAAAATGAAGGAGGCTGCGCATTTAATACCCAAGTTGAATCTGGATATTGTTTAAGGTATAAAAAAATATCATTCCGAGAACTCATAACTTGCGTTTTCAAATTCCAGGTCATACCCTGGGTCAATAGTTGCCGGCTCATATTCTTCCGAATGGCAGTAAGAATAGATGCATTCCTCACCGGCCAAAATAGTGCCACACTGTATCTCTTGCCCTACGACGTGATGTGAAAATACTAAGTCGGTCCCCACCTGCGTGTGGTACACAAGGGGAATGCCCCTTACGTCTCCATCCGAAATATTCGTGAACCTCACTCGATACTCCCATAGTGCGGTCGTATTTTCCTCGTCCAATTTATAGTTATAATCGATAAGCTCTGTTTCAATAACGGGAATTTCCGGTTCGGAAGGTTCGTCATTGTCGTTTGAACAGCCAATAAACAACGAGATTAACAGGGAATATTGTAGTATTTTCATGGAAATATTTGGAGTGAAATAAATAATCCTCGAGGCAGAGCCATCGAGGTATTCAACGGAAGAAAGTTTTAACCATTTATGAAAACCATCCGTTTTCAAACTTTCCTCCAATACCTCCGATGCAGAGCATCGGGGAATTCTAATGATTAAAACTATAACGTTTCCTTTCCGTTTTTAATATTGCCTTTACCAATTTGTACGTATAGGACATCTTGCCTAGAGAAGGACTGTTTCTTTCCGAACAGTTACGAAAAACGGCCATCTAAAAGAACAATATAATAGAATTGATTTATGGCTGTTTACTTAAAGCATTGTAGGTATGAACATATCCATACCATCATCAACAATAAATTTAAGCCTAAAAAAACATCCTAATATTACTCCAATCGATTTCTGTATTCAGTGGGCGTAATACCCAAAACCTTTTTCACATAGCGCGTGAAAAAAGACCGACTTGAAAACATCATTTTATCGGCTATTTCGGAAATATTCAGATTTTTATTCTGCAAAAAAAGTATGATACGCTCCTTGGTGTATCGTTGGATCCATTCAGACGCCGTGGCACCCGAGTTCTGCTTGCAAATAAAATTCAAATATTTAGGGGTAACACTAAGTATATTGGCGTAATACCGTACTTCCCTTTCGGCCATACAATGCTCTTGGACCAAATGAACGAACCGCTCATACAAAGACCCACTCTGCAAGGTGCGTTTTCTGCGCTCGTATTCGTTCGCAAAGGTGTGCCACATTTCAAGAATGAACAACCGCATTTGTAGTTTCAATACCTCTTCATAAAAGCGATGCTTCCTATCTTGGAATCTTTCATGCAACCATGTAAAATTTGATAAGACCCTTTGCCTGTCATTCTTGTCGTTCAGCTTTTTTATAGGGTATTGACGGGAATGCAGGATGGCATCGATACTCCAGCTTTGATCAGGGATATTATCGTATAAAAAATGTTTCTCCACTAGCAAGACAGTTGCCTTGCAGGCTTTGGAAACTACCAAATCCTTCAATTTGCTTTCAGCGAACCAAAACAAAAATTCGCCCCCTTTACATTTCATTTTTTTTTCGTTGAACAAAAAGGAAATGCTTCCTTGGTGACAAAAAAAATGGGTGTGGTAATAGGCATTGAAATCTATTGGAAACCCTATTTCCTTAGACAATTCCAGAAGCACAATGCGTGGCTTATTTTGATCTAACTCCTTCAATTTAACTCTTGTTTTAACTAAAATAAGTAATATTTGACATTATAGGCGTATTTCGTGTAACAAATGTAAATAACGGATTTTTATTTTTGTGGTATCAAAACCCCATTAATCAAAATGGATAATCGGACCATAAAAAATCTATTTGTGCTACTGATCGTTTTGATAGACGGTGTTAACGCAAGGGCGCAAGAAGAAACAGAACCGTTTCTAGATGATTTTAGGGGAACGGCAAGCCTTACCCAAAACGGAATTTCGTTGGTACCCTCTTTCTCCTTGGGAGACCCGGCCCTTTTATTTGATTTAAAATTTACCAAGGGAAAATTAAGCTTTGAACCGGATCTGCGCTTTTCGTTGGAGGGCAAGCCCTGGTCTTTTCTTTTCTGGTTACGGTATAAGGCAGTAGAGAATAAACAGTTTTCTTTGCGTCTTGGGGCACACCCGGCCCAGAACTTTAGAACGTTCAATGTGGTTAGAAACGGGCAGCCCGAGGAGCTTTTGGAAGCACGGCGGTACCTTGCCGCCGAGGTGGCGCCCACCTATAAGATTTGCGACAATATAGGGCTTGGTGTGTACTATCTATATGGCCACAGTTTTGATGAAGGGGTAAAAAACACCCACTTCATGGTATTGAATTCATACCTCAACGACCTGTGTATTTCCGAAAAGTTGTATCTTGATGTAGCCCCCAAGCCTATTATTTGCTTACGGACGATTTAAGGGGATTTTATGTTGTGGGATTGGTTTCCTTGATAAAAGAGGATTTCCCCATTTCGGTTCCGGCCATCCTCAATAAGGCCATCGATCCGGAGATAGTACCGGAAGATGATTTTACATGGAATATTTCCCTAGTGTACGGCTTTGGCGGTGCCAATAGGCGAACTTCGAAACCAAAAAGTTGATGGCCATTGTAAATAATAATTTGTAAAATGGATAAAGTAGAAAATCAAAATAAACAGACAGGTTCCCCTCTAGCTCACAAGGACATCTTTGAGCGGTTAAAGAAAGGAGAAACCATCTCTCCCAACGACCCACAAGCCTATAGGATGCGTGAGGCTTCTTTCAACACGAAAAAACTGGTGGTGCGGATGAACAACGCTTCAGACCCTAAGGAAATCAGGAATTTGCTGAGCCAAATTACAGGGAGTGAAATTGACGAAAGCGTTGCCGTTTTTACCCCCTTGTACATCAATTACGGAAAGCACACAAAAATTGGCAAGAACGTATTCATCAACTTCGATTGTATTTTTTTGGACCTTGGAGGAATTAAAATCGAAGATAATGTACTAATAGCACCCAGGGTCAGCTTGCTGTCCGAAGGACACCCTCTTTCTCCTGATAAAAGACATTCGGTGGTTCCGAAACCCATCCACATCAAGAAGAACGCTTGGATCAGTGCGAATGCCACCATTTTGTACGGCGTAACCATTGGCGAAAATTCCGTAGTTGCGGCAGGTTCGGTCGTTTCTAAAGACGTACCCGATAATGTTGTCGTAGGAGGTACTCCTGCAAAACTCATCAAGAAAATTTAAAACAGATAAAATGAGAACAAAAATCATACTTGCAGTTGCCCTACTCCTATTAATAGGTCAGGCCTGCAACACAAAAGTTGAAAAGCAAGGAAACAAGGAATCGAATCTTTCTGAAGAAGCAATTTTCCCTAAAGGCGAACTTGGGCCTACTACAAATTTCACAGGCCACGCCTACAATTATGGCTTAGTCGCCAATGATTCTGTCTACAACACACTTGTGGGTAATGTATATTTTGAAAAAAGTGCAAGATCAAATTGGCACTTACATCCGAGCGGACAAATTCTAATTGTACTTGATGGTGAAGGATATCATCAACTGGAGGGACAGCCAAGGCAAACGATGAGAAAGGGGGATGTCATAAAGGTTCCGGCAAATACAAGGCACTGGCATGGCGCAACTGAAAATAACAGTCTCACACAACTATATATTCTGCCAAAAACAGAAAATGGATTTGTTGAATGGATGGAGCCAGTAACAGATAAGCAGTATAAATCAAAAAATTAAAACAAATGGACATTATAAGATTAGGTTCTCAACCATCAGTTAAAGGCCCTGACGATTGGTTCACAGGATCAGTTCGCATCAACTATTTATTTCAACCAAACGGACACAGACGTGCTGGTGCGGCCGAAGTGACATTTGAAGCTGGCGCAAGAACAGCATGGCACACACACCCTCTTGGGCAAACCTTAATCGTATTGTCGGGAATAGGATTAGTGCAGCGTGAGGGTGGTGCTATTGAAGAAATCAGACCGGGGGATATCGTCTGGTTTGCTCCAGGGGAAAAGCATTGGCATGGGGCATCGGCAACAATCGCAATGACACATATCGCCACGCAAGAGGAACTTAACGGAAAAGTGGTGGACTGGATGGAGAAGGTAACGGACGAAATCTATCACGCTAAATAACAAGCTACTAAGGTTATCATTTTTATGAGTTGGCGGTATTCTTTAAAGAGTGTTTGACATAACAATAGGCTTATGAAATCTTTATTTTTAATTGTTTTAATATACACCTCCGTTTTTATGGGCAGTACGTCCTCTTGCAACAACCAAGATAACACTAGCAACACCGAAAACATAAGCACTATGCCAAACGAAACAATAGAAATCAGGGTAAATTCACAAGCCTTTACCGTCACGCTTTTGGATACTGATTCGGCAATAGCATTCAAGGAACTTTTGCCACTAACCCTAAATATGACCGAGCTGAACGGCAACGAGAAATACTATGATTTGCCAAACAGTCTCCCTACAAATTCGTCCAATCCTAGGTCGATAAAAAATGGAGATTTAATGCTATATGGTTCAAATACCGTGGTGTTGTTCTACAAATCGTTTTCAACCCCTTACAGCTATACGAGAATAGGGAGTATCGATGACCCCGTCGGACTTGAAGAAGCCTTGGGCACTGGTAATGTTAGTGTTACGTTTGATAACGATTAGAATAAGTAGGCGGAAATGAAAAGACTAGACCATAATTTCTCAATTAAATTTAACCAACCGAAAAATTACATAAAAATGAAGTTCATTCAACTGTTAATTCTCGTATTGGCCTTGCAGGTATCCCAAACTTCTTTGGGCCAAACCTCCAATCCGGTCATTTCACTTTTCCCAGAGGGTACAATCTTACACGGCAATATTGCCTACAACAACGATACTTTACCAAAGCACCTTTTGGATATTTATTTACCGGCAAATGTAAATGGCAAAGTTCCTTTGATCGTATTTGTTCACGGCGGTGGGTGGATCGGCAACGACAAGTATGCCGATATCGGTTATATGAAAAAAACGGTGGCAGAAATCATTAACAATGGGTATGCCTTAGCTTCCATAGATTACCGATTTGCAACACAGGCCATCTTTCCCGCCCAGATTCAGGACTGTAATAGCGCGGTTTCCTTCTTATATGATAACGCCGAAAAGTATGGGTTTGATACAGAACGATTCGCCTTAATGGGTTTTTCCGCAGGAGGACATTTGGCTTCGTTTCAAGGCCTATCGAACAATGACCAAGTTGATGACTTCTTTATGCCCGGCACCTCTCGTGATTTCTCCTTTACCGCCGTTGTAGATTTTTACGGACCTTCGGAACTCATTCTATTTCCTGGCGCCATTGACCCAAAATCACCAGAAGCGTTATTAATAGGTGCCGCACCGCTTGACCGTCCTGACCTTGCAAAGGCCGCTAGCCCTACCACTTATGTTGATGAGAACGACCCTCCTTTTTTAATTATACACGGTGAAAAGGACGATTTAGTTTCCCCGAGACAGTCCCAATTATTAAGTTCTTGGTTAACGGTAAAAGGTGTGGAAAACGAATTGATAATCGTCCCAGACGCGCCGCATTTCGGAGAAATGTTCGATGTAGAAAACATTCGTACTAAAGTTATGGCGTTTCTAGAAAAGCATTTGAAATGAAAATAGGAACTATCTTAATTCTTTTGATTTCAGATTGTTCTAATATACAATACATTGTATGAATTACATATTTTTCGTAATTTGAATCTATTCATCCACTTACACTAAAATCATGGCAAAATTCAATATAAAAATTAACGGGCAAAACCAAGAAGTCGATGTTGACCCTGCAACGCCTCTGCTTTGGGTTCTGAGAGACCATGTAAAATTGGTAGGCACCAAATACGGTTGCGGTATCGCCCAATGTGGGGCCTGTACGGTACATTTAGGGGATAACGCCGTGCGTTCTTGTCAACTTCCGGTTTCAGCGGTTGGTGAGCAAGAAATTACCACTATTGAAGGTTTATCCGAGAACGGCGATCATCCCGTTCAAAAAGCTTGGTTAGAAATTGATGTGCCTCAATGTGGGTATTGCCAGGCAGGACAGATTATGTCAGCCTCGGCCTTATTGAAAAGCAACCCAAATCCCTCAGATGAAGAAATCGAGTCTGCAATGAACGGTAACATCTGTCGCTGCGGCACCTATATTCGAATAAAAAAGGCCATTAAGACAGCCGCAAATGCCGAAAGCGTTTAATTAGAAAAAAATAGAAGATGACAAAGATGAACACACATATAGGACGTAGGGCTTTTATTAAGAATACAAGTTTGGCAAGTGGGGGATTGGTACTCGGATTCAGTTTTTTAAATTCTTGTAAGCCAGAACAGGCAAAAGAAATGGCCGGCAGGGAAATGCCCAACGAATGGTTCGAGATGAATTCATATCTGAAAATTGGCGATAACGGGGTGGTGACCATTTATACGCCCAATCCCGAATTCGGTCAGAATATTAGAACATCAATGCCCATGTTGGTAGCAGAAGAGTTGGATGTAGACTGGAAAAATGTGTTGGTAGAGCAAGCGCCCTATCATGCGGAAAAATATGGCTTTCAACTCACAGGGGGCAGTACGGGAATAAAAGCTAGATGGATACCCCTTCGAATGGCCGGTGCAACCGCAAAACAGATGTTGATGGCCGCGGCTGCACAAACATGGCAGGTTCCTGTCTCAGAAATTACCGCCGAAGCAGGAGTAGTGCAACACGCAGCTACCGAAAAATCGGCAGGGTATGGGGAAATGGCTTCGGTTGCGGCAACCCTTGACGTGCCAGTAGAAGTGCAACTTAAAGAAGTACAAGATTTTAAGCTGATCAGTCGCTCCCATAAAAATGTAGATGCAAAAAAAATTATAACCGGTAAGCCCATGTTTGGCATGGATTACCATAAGGAAGGGATGCTGATCGCCATGATCGAACATCCGCCGGCTTTTGGCATGACCTTAAGATCGGTGGATGGCGAAGCGGCCAAAGCCATGCCGGGCATCAAGGATGTGATAACCATCAAAAGTTTTAAGGAGGGATTTCAGAAACACGGTTTTGACACCAACGCTTTTCCTGAATTGGTGGCGATAGTCGGTAACTCCACCTGGGAGGTCATGCAGGCTAAAAAGAAATTAAATGTTGAATGGAAGCCCATCACTGCAACTACTGAAATTGTCAACGGGTTTTTTGGAAAGGAAACAAGAAATACCCCTGCGGGACTGGAATCTACACAGGGCCACAAGGCACAGATGGAAGCCCTTGCGGCCATACCAGGAAATACTGTTCGAAAGGATGGAAATCCTGAGGCAGCCTTCAAAAAAGCAGCAAAGATTTTGGAAAGAAGCTATTCGGCCCCTTTTCTTGCCCATAATAGTATGGAGCCTATAAATGCTTTTGCTCATGTAGAAGGCGATAAGGTGAAAATTGCGGCGCCCATTCAGATTCCATCCTTTATAGTTCCTACGATTGAAAGCAGTTTGGGAATACCGAAGGAAAATATTGAAATGGAAATGCCAAGAATGGGTGGCGGTTTTGGTAGAAAGGGCTATGCCCACTTTGTGGTCGAAGCCGCCCTAATATCCCAAAAAGTAAATGCCCCTATAAAATTGGTGTATAGTCGCGAGGATGACATGACGACCGGCATTTATCGCCCGACGTATCACGCAACCTATAGAGCGGCTTTTGACGAAAATAATAATTTGACGGCCTTGCATATAAAGGCTGGCGGTATTCCTGAAAGTCCATTGTTCGCCAATCGTTTTCCGGCCGGTGCCATTGATAATTACTGGGCTGAAGAATGGTCCATTGATTCCAATATTACGGTTGGTGCTTTTCGCGCACCCCGTTCCAATTTTATGGCTGGAGCCGAACAGGCATTTTTGGACGAAGTGGCGGAAGCCATGGGCAAAGACGCTATTCAATTTCGCTTGGACCTGCTAAAACGCGCCAAGGAAAATCCGGTTGGGGAAGATAATCAGTATGACGCCGAGCGCTATGCCGGTGTTTTGGAATTGGTACGGGAAAAATCGGCATGGAACGAAAATAATGAAACGAAATATCGTGGGGTCGCGGCTTATTTTTGTCATAATTCCTATGCAGCGCATGTGCTGGATTTAACGATGGAAAATGGCAAACCTGTGGTGGAAAAAGTAGTTTGTGCCATTGATTGTGGGGTCGTGGTAAATCCTGATGCAGCCGTAAATATGGCAGAAGGTGCCATAACCGATGGTGTTGGTAATGCCTTTTTCGGGGAACTGACCTTTGAGAACGGAGTGCCCCAAAAAAATAATTTCCACCAGTATCAAATGATCCGTATGAAAGAGGCGCCAAAAGAGATCGATGTGCATTTTGTGCAGAATGAAATCGACCCAACGGGAATGGGTGAACCCCCTTTTCCACCCATTTTCGGTGCAGTGGCCAATGCCTTATATAAAGCCACGGGCCAGCGACATTATAGTCAACCATTTATTACTGAGAAGCAAATAGTAGGATAATTGATTATACCCATATAAAGGATGATTTTTTAAGAACTTCGATTGTAAGGCCTCCTTTTATTAACTGATTCATTTTTGGAAAAATGGTTTTAAGAATCGAACGATTTCCAAGACAGTCCTAGCACCTAAATTCGTCCTGCCGAACCTACACTTTTAGATTTCTTCGATCAAAATTGTTAATAACCCGGTATTACCCCGTTTTCCCAAAATATCAAATGAACCCGTTCGGTACCATTCGAAACCGAATATTATTTTGCGGATTAAATTTGGACCCGTTTATACTGTTTTGATATAAGTAACTGAATATCAAATTTTTGTGGATAACTAATACCTGTCGGCCTAGCCAGGCCCTTCCCTTGTTCCTATCTTTGTCCCAAGAATTCTTCGAGAGAAGACAAAAGCGCTTTTGTCCATACAGTAATCTTAAAAACTACAAAATGGACAATCATTTTATACTTGAACGGCTGGACCGTATCGAAAGGCTCATGACGGCCAACAAGGAGGTGCTCACCTTCGAGGAGACCTGTGACTATACCGGGATCTCGAGGAGCTACCTCTACAAACTGACCGCCGCGGGGAACATCCCGCACTCCAAACCCAACGGCAAACTGATCTTTTTCGAAAAGAGGAAGCTGAACGACTGGCTGCTCCGGAACGGCAGGAAATCGAACGCCGAGATAGCCGACGCCGCTCTGGAACACACCCTCAGGAACAGAAGGTAATGGCCGGGGCAGATAGCGGTGGCGGACTTTACCAGGTAAGGGATGCCAAGAAAAAGACGGTGTACGAC
The DNA here is from genome assembly GCA_963764285.1 of uncultured Flavobacteriaceae bacterium. Taxonomy (GTDB): domain Bacteria; phylum Bacteroidota; class Bacteroidia; order Flavobacteriales; family Flavobacteriaceae; genus Pricia. Next base: position 377,251 of record CAVXSA010000001.1, on the reverse strand, counting down.
TATACCATGGAATACCTCGAGTGTAAATACGATATTGCCTACAACGAGATATCCCATGACTTCCAGATCTCGGTCAAGGGCTCCAGGAAAAGGCACTGCCTGAACCTAAACTCCCTGATTATCGAACTGGCCAAGGCAGGGGTCGATATCCCGACCGGGAAGCTGGAGATCCTTATTCGCTCGGAATGGATACCGAGGTACAATCCCATCAAGGGGTATTTCGACAACCTTCCCGAATGGGACGGGAACGACCATATCCTGCAGCTGGCATCCTACGTGCCGGTACACGGGAAAGAGGTCTTTGATTACCATTTCAGGAAATGGCTGGTACGGACGATAAAATGCGCCCTGGAACCGGGCTATTCCAACAAACAGGCCTTCGTGCTTTCACACCCTGGGCAGAACTCCGGAAAAACCACCTGGTGCCGGTTCCTCTGCCCTCCCGAACTGTCGGAGTACATGGCCGAGGATATCAGCAACGACAAGGACGCGCGGATACAGCTCTGCCGGAACTTCCTGTACAACCTCGACGAACTGGCGGTACTTTCAAAAAAGGACGTAAACGCCCTAAAGGCATTTTTCTCGAAGACTTTTATCAACGAGCGGCTGCCGTACGACCGGAAGAACACGACACTGCCGCGTATATGCTCGTTCGTAGGTTCCACCAATATGTCCTCGTTCCTGAACGACGAGACCGGTTCGGTCCGTTGGCTCTGTTTCGAGCTGAAGGGCAGGATCGATTTTGCCTATTCGAAAGAGGTGGATATCGACAGGGTATGGTCACAGGCCTACCATCTGGCCTATTCAGACCCCAACTTCGATCCCGAACTGTCCATCGAGGACATCCGGGAGAACGAGGAGCGGAACAAAAAATACACGAGACTGACAACGGAAGAGGAACTGGTCTCGAAATATTATGAAAAATCCGACGATATCGATGATTTTGTCACCGCTTCGGACGTACTGGTCAAACTGGGCTGCCTCAACCTTCGCCTGAACAAGATCAATATGGGCCGTGCGCTGGCCGGGTTCGGGTTCCAGAAAGTGAAACATCCCAAGCGGCAGGTCTATGGCTATCTGGCAAGACCGCTTTTTACGGATACCCCTTGGGAAATCGAACTTCCGAAAAAATAGGGAATAATACCTACCAAGTTACCTAAAGGAAAGGAAAGTCAACGGGAATAGGGCATAACATAAGGTAGGATGTATAACCCCCATCTTACCTGAGGGTTACCCAACCTACCTGACAGGTAGGATAGGTCAAAAAAATATCCGACCTAAGCCGAACGCCCCATAAATATTGGGCCGGGCCGAAAGGTAGGAGGAACAACAAAAATAAAGCCGATGAAAAGAAAAAGAACCAACAGGCTGTCGTGTGAAAGAGCCCGAGCTTTTCCCATCGAAAGGGCGCTGGCAAAACTCGGGCACTTTCCGACCAAGTCAACAGGGAAAGAAGCTTGGTTCCTCAGTCCGTTCCGGCCCGAGGCCCAAGCCTCTTTCAAGGTGTCCAAGAAACTTAATAGATGGTACGACCACGGGGCGGGAATGGGAGGGAACGTCATCGACCTGGTGTGCCTAATCAACGAATGTAGCGTCAAGGAAACGCTCGAATTCCTCGGTACGGGACAGACCTCTTTTTCTTTTCACCGGCAGGGAGTTTTTGCGAAGGAAGAAGGGAACGGAGGTAGAATAGTTATCAAAAGAATCGAACAACTGGCACACCCAGCATTAATAGGTTATCTGAAATCAAGGAATATCGGACCGAGAACCGCCTTAAAATATATCAGGGAAGTCCATTATCGTTTTAAGAACAGAAACTATTTCGCCATCGGATTGAAAAACGACTCAGGGGGATGGGAACTACGCAACAAATACTATAAGAATTCCGGTTCGCCGAAGGACGTTACCCATATCAAAAACGGCCATACGACGCTTATCGTCACTGAAGGGATGTTCGACCTATTATCAATTTTGGAGTGTAATATAAAATTAGAATCCGAACATGATCTTTTGGTATTGAACTCCACCGCATTCGTTCAGAAAGCTATGAGGATTATTGAAGGTTATTCCGGTACCCTACTCTATTTGGACAACGATCCGAACGGAAAACAGACGGCCAAAAATCTAATAGGGCATTGCAAAAAATGTGAGGACCAATCAACCCTTTACAACGGTTTCAAGGATATGAACGAATGGCACATGGGCGGCGCAACTGATGTAAACGGGCAGGGAATTCAAGATGTGTTTTTGTTGCCACAAAAACGATCTTGCCTTGCTCCCGGCGGTCGCAAAACCAAAGGGAAATGAAAAGGACCTATATCAAGTTCCGGTGTTCCATCTACGAGAAGAAGCTGCTCAGGAAAAGGGCTGCACGGGCGGGAATTTCCCTTTCCGAATACTGCCGTAGTTCCGCTTTCGGAAATCCCGTCATCGAACGTCTGACGCCCGAACAGATGGCCCTTTACAAAATGCTGGTCAAGTACAAGAACAATTTCACCAGTATCGGCAACATGTTCAAGAAACGGAACCCTAGACTGGCCAACGAGGTAGCGGAACTGGCGGAGCAGATCAGGAAACACCTGTACAACTTCAAAAAATAAGCAAATGATCGGTAAGGGAAAATCCATAGCGCACACTGGGGAATCTATGGACTATGGTTGGAACCAGGAGAAGGATGCGGAGGTGATATATAGCCAACAACTCGCGGGCAACGATGCCAAACAGATAACCGAGGAGTTCAAGATTATACAGGAACAGAATACACGCTGCCAGAAGAACACCCTGAGCTTCGTGCTCAGCCCCACACCGGAGGATGGCAGGAACCTGACCAAGGAGCAGCTGAAGGAACTGACCCAAAAGTTCATCAAGGAAATGCAGCTGAGGGAACGGCAGGCCATCGCCTTTGTCCACAGGGACAAGACCCATACCCACGTCCACTTATATGTGAACCGTATCGGTTTTGACGGGAAGGCCTACAATGACAGTTTTATCGGGAAGCGGAGCCAATTGGCCGCCGAAAACGTGGCGAAGGGAATGGGCCTGACCACGGCCAGGGAGGTGCAATTGGAAAAAGAACTGGATTCCATAAAAGTCCGCCTCGAAATTAAGAACATTCATCAGAAAGTAATGGAGAACGAAAGGCCTAAAACGTTGGATGGTTATATCAAGGCAATGCAGAAAAGGGACGTGGAAGTGATTCCTGTAATAAACAAGGCCGACAGGTTACAGGGGTTCAGGCTTGAATACCAAGGCCGCAATTTTAAGGTCAGCGAGGTGCACCGCTCCATGTCCGGGGGAAAAATAATGGGGCAGCTATCACAGAATAGGGGAATGGCAAAACCAAAAGAGGTGGGCAAATCGGTTCAGCTACTAGGAAAAACTATGGAAATGAGCACTAACCTCGCTACAAGCATTGCCAAAAACATACTGAAAAAAGCGATAAAAAGAACTATCGATAGAGGAATCGGATATTAAAACAAAAGTTATGGGATACAAGAAACTGGACGAAGTCATGGAGCTTCTGAATGATGAACTGGACGGGTTCAACAAGTCCTTGGACAAGTTGGAAAAACTGACCAAGAATACGGACAATATCAAAATAAAACCTGATATCTCGGAAATAGAGTATATGCTGAAAGAACACCTAAAGGCCCAAAAAGCCAAAAGCTCCGAGATTCAAGAATCTATTCTCGATATGGAAAAACAGATTTCCACGGCAAGATTGGTTCCTAAAACACAATTATGGATTCACTATTCGATTTGGATAATATCCCTGGTCATCATCGGTTATTTAGCTTTTAGAGTATCTCGAATAAGCGATGTCATGGAAAAAGCCTTTGCAGAAGGGGAACAAAGGGTAATATCAAGTTTAAGGGGCTATTTCGACCAAAACCCCGAGCACTACCAGTCGTATCAAAAATGGTTAAAGGAAAAAGATAGTGTTCCAAATCAAAAGTAGTGTGCGCCCTATGGAATTTTTGCTTTACGCTTATCTGCCGGAACCGCTACAAAAATTCCACAGGATCCATGCGCAAAGTTTTGGGGTAAGATTTGGGGACAGTTTTCTTTTTAGTAGATAATTATGTTTTATATCAACCAAGTGAGTATTAAGCTCACTTTTTTACTACAAAAGATAATAGCAAAATAATTTTAGCAATCATTTTATTATTTATATCATTGTAGTGAGTTTTCTGCTCACAAATCAACTATGAAACATAAAAACATTTCGACACAATCGAGTGAACTCCTTTCTTATTTTAATAAGATGGATAAAACATGTTTTAATAGTTCGGAAGCATTAAATATTTTTCCAGAAGCCGGTAAAACAACACTGAATAAGCTTCTTAGTGATATGACTAAAAGAGGTTTATTGATGCGTATAAAGGGAGGGGTCTACTATATCATACCTTATGAACAAAGTCCAGAGGAATTTATGCCTGAATGGCATTTATTGGCAGACTGTATGGTAAGCCAGTGCGATTATTATATCGGTTACTATTCGGCGTTACAGTTACATAACTTGATTACTCAACCTTCACTCAAAGAGCAAATAGTTGTTTCTAAACAACACAGACCATCAACAATATTAGTAAAAGATGTACCATTTCAATTTATCTATCACAATGAAAAACATTTTTTCGGTTTTAAGAAAGTCTGGGTTGATAGTTTCAACAAAGTACTCTGTTCAGACCTAGAAAAAACAATTGTTGATTGCTTATTTAAACCAGATTATGCAGGTGGAATAGTAGAAATAGCAAGAGCAATATATATGTCTCGAGATAAAATTGATTATGATAAATTACTTGAATATTCAAAAAAATTCAAATCGCAAGCAGTAATCAAAAGACTGGGGTTCCTATTAGAGACTTTCGAAATCGAAACACATATAATAAGTAAGTTACAGGAGGAAAAAACGATTTCATATGTCTTACTGGACACAGAACTACCTAAATCTGGTCAATTGATAAGTCGTTGGAGTATTCAACAAAATCTAGAAATTGAAACAATTAAATCTGCCATCTATACGTGATTAAACCAGGAGAAATACAGCAAAAAGCAAGTAAGGTTGGCGTGCGCGATCAACAGATTGAAAAGGACTATATGCTATCTTGGATTTTACAGGGTGTTTCTCAACATAACAAACTTTCAAAGGCTTTAGTTTTCAAAGGGGGGACGGTTCTAAAAAAAGTATATTTTGCAGATTACCGTTTTTCCGAAGATTTGGATTTTACTTTGCTTAATGACGAAATAACAAACGAGGAAATATTCAAATGGTTTTCCGAGGCTTTTGAGTATATACTGGAAGAAACAAATATTCCATTGGAAATTATTGATGATAACCCACATGAAGATGGTGGAATAAATTTCTATATTAGCTATGTAGGTCCGTTGGGGGGATTAGGGGCGCATAAGAAAGTAAAAATAGATATCTCTAGAAGTGAGCAACTTCAATTTGAACCCGACTTGAAAGATGTGTTTTTAAGTTATTCGGACCAAGATGCTCACCAACTACTTTGTTATTCCTTAGAAGAAGTGTTAGTTGAGAAAATGCGATCGGTTATGCAGCGTATGCAGGCACGCGATTTTTTTGACATTTGGTATTTGTTGGAGATACATGAAATGGATATAGATTTTTATGTAAACGAATTTAAAGCCAAGTGTGCAAGTAAGGATATTGACCCAACTCAATTTCACGCAAAACTTGAACAAAGAAAAGCACAATACAAGGGCCGTTGGCAAAAATCTATGGCCGACCAAATAAAGAATCTACCAGATTATGATACAGTTGAGAGGGAGGCTCTTAGGCACTTAAAAAAGCTACATGTTGAATAAAAAAGGTTTCGTAAATAAGATGTCAAGTTCTTTGCACAAAAAAACTTGACATTATCACATAATGTTAAATCACCCGGAGTAACCGAGAGGGGTCAATCCGCATACTACAACTGACTTTGAAAATATTCGACAAAGTAAATGCTTCACCCCTACCCGCCTCAGGCAAAAATCTTTATAAGTGGATAAGAATTCTTGGTTGCTTTATGAGTTATATAGTTATTGAAATCAAGAGTTTACAAACATCTCTTCACGAAATGAAACAAATGGAATTGTCCAGTTTATTTATTAAAAAACTGGACATATTTTAATAAGCTCTGATAACTTTAGTTGCATTGTATATGTGATTCTTTTGAAACATTACTAAAAGGCTAATAGGTCAAGGTTTTTTACGCACAAAAACTTGACATAATACTGCTGAAATAGAAAAGGGCCTTTCTACCGTACAAGTCCATGTTTCTGCGCATAAAAGCATAAGACTCAGAAAAAGCATCTCACGCCTTTATCTTACCAACGGCCAGTTAACAATACATTGGCCTAAATTATAGCCGCTAATTTATTGTTATTTTTACTCTAATTGCGAAGTAATCAAAAATAGCCTTGGAATCAGAAAGCAAAAAACATATCCAATTATTCAAATCCCTATTTAGAGGAAGGGACGATGTTTTTGCCATCAGATGGGAAAAAGGAAATAAAAGCGGCTATATGCCGGCCTACTTTTACGACCCTTACCGATATAGGCTGCATAAAATCAATGGGGGAACGTTTAAGAATTTTATTGAAAAATCTTTTTTGCCCTTAAACGACGGTCAGATTCTCAAACATTTCGACGGCGAACAACAAATAGGTATTTATCCTATGCTCCAAGACAATACATCTTGGTTTATAGTTGCGGATTTTGATAAGGAAAACTGGCAACAGGAATGCAAGGATTTTATGTCCGCTTGTGAGTTCAAAAGTATACCGGCTTATTTGGAGCGTTCCCGTTCCGGAAACGGCGGGCATGTCTGGATATTTTTTGAAGTAGCCTACCCCGCCGTAAAAAGTAGAACGATTTTTAAACAACTACTCGAAGAAAGTGGAATATTTTCCATATTCGATAAAACTTCAAGTTTTGACAGGTTATTCCCCAATCAGGATTTTCTTTCGGGAAAGGGCCTGGGCAACCTTATAGCCTTGCCCTTGCATAATCCAAATGTCGAACAGGGCAATAGCTGCTTTATAGACCAAAAATCTTTCACTCCCTATGAGAATCAGTGGTATATCTTAGAACAGGTTGAAAGACTAAACCCCGCAGAACTGGATGTTTTATACAATGAGGTGGTTAAAAACGATACCAACGAATTTGGGGCCTCGTTATCCGGGAATACACTTGTCATTCGTTTGGATAACGAAATTAGAATCAATAAGACCGGTTTGACTACACCATTGGTCAATTTTATAAAGGATACATTCAATGTAGTAAATCCCGACTATTTCATAAAGAAGAAAATAGGTAGAAATACTTGGAGCACCGATAGGTATTTCAATCTTGTTTCGGAAGCCATAAATGAAGTCGTTCTTCCGAGGGGCACTATCGGACAATTACTTCGGTTTTGTAACAAACAAAAAATCAATTTTGAATTTCAGGACAAAAGAAAAAAATCGGAAGACATACCGTTTTCTTTTAGCACTGAGTTGCTCGAACACCAGAAAACGGTACTATCTGCTGTTTCTAAAAAGGACTTTGGGGTAATTGCAGCACCACCAGGATCTGGAAAAACTATAATCGGATTAAAAATAATTACTGACAAATGCCAACCCGCATTAATAGTTGTCCACAGAAAACAACTTTTGAACCAGTGGGTGGAACGAATCGAAGCTTTTCTGAAAATTCCTAAAAACCAGATTGGTAAAATAGGTCAGGGTAAAGCTAAAATAGGCAAGCAAGTTACAATAGCAATGATTCAAAGTCTGGGTAAAAAAATAGATAATCCTGAAATTTCAAAAACATTCAAGACCGTTATTATTGACGAGTGTCATCACATTCCCGCCAAATCCTATGCGGCCACCATTTCCAAACTTTCACCTTATTACCAATATGGACTTACAGCGACACCCTTTAGAAAAAATAGCGATGGTAAACTGATTTTTGCCCATTTGGGAGAATTGATAGCCGACGTCAAACCACAGGATATTGAAACCTTCAAAAAAGCACGGATTATCATTAGGAATACAGATTTTGATGTTCCCTTTAATTCAAAAACGGATACTTTCGAAACCCTGTCCAAAGTGTTGGTACATGATTCGGAACGGAACAAAAACATCGTTGCCGATATAACCTCAGAAGTAAATACTGGTAAACGTGTGGTCGTAATTACAGAACGAAAAGAACATATTGCAACATTACACCAGTTTTTAAAGCAAAAATTTGAGGTTGTCGCATTAAGTGGAGACGATTCAGAGAGCGATAGAAGTTCAAAATGGAAAATCCTCAATTCAGGAAACTATCAAATCCTGATTACCACAGGACAATTCTTTGGAGAAGGCACCGATCTGAAAAACGCGACTTGTCTGTTTTTAGTTTATCCCTTTTCTTTCAAAGGGAAACTGATCCAATATATAGGAAGGGTACAGCGTACCGAAATAGCCCCGTTGATTTATGACTACAGGGATTATAAGATTGAATACCTCAATCGGCTTTTTCTCAAAAGAAATACCTACTACCGAAACCTGGATAGACAGGCTACCTTATTTGACGATATCCCCACCGCCATTCCCAAGACACAAGCAAGTAGTTCAATGGCGGCAACTATACAAGTACCTATAGAGCAGCTCGATTTTCGTTTCGGTACAATTGCATTTATCCACAAAAGTTCCAAGTTACAAAAAGAACTAGAATTCGAAATTGAGAATGACTATATACGCCCAGAGTTTGAGGTGCTCAAGCCATATTTTACTAAAGTAATGGATTCTAAAACCGTAGAAATAACAGTTTCGGCTGAATTTGAAAATAATGTTTTGGTTGCACAATTGGCAATTTCCAGAGACCTGGAAAGGATAAACCGTGAAGTCTTGGAAAGTGTACGATTCAGACTCGTAGAGAAAAGTTTTTTTGGTAAAAAATCAAACTCAAAAGAGAAATCCGATATTGCACAGCATGAAGAAAGAATTCAAGCACTTTACCCATCGGAACAAGAATTGTTGGAGGAAATCCTTTCAAAGAGAAGTGTAAAACATTTTCGCCAGCTACGCTATCTGGCCGACAATCATGCGCATACGATTTTAAAACTTCGATTTGTGCTTCATCCATTTTCCTTTGTTTTCTTGCTGTTGGGCAATCACCAATTCCATGTAATTTTGGAAACTTTGGATACTGAAGAAGCCACCTACGTTTGGCATTTCGACAAAAATAGCTCGATCTTAAAGGAACATCTAGCTTCTGTAGATTCGTCATTGAATATGATTAGAAATCAGGGCAGGCAGTCTTATTTGGAATCTCAACCTGTAAGTTTTAGCCGAATTCTCCATGATTATTCTGATGATAGAAAGGGTTTTATTCAATGGAGGGATTCCTTAGAAGAAAAACTTTACTAAAGCCTATTTGGACAAATTGTATATTTTAGCCAGATGATTCCTAAATTTAACTTGATAACTCACAAACAATACGTCAAAGCAAGCCTTCGTTTAGAAGAATTAATAGATATTGTCGATGACAATACACCATTGGATGATCCCTTGGCAAAAGAGCTCATAAAGATTAGCGACATCATCGAACAATACGAAGAAATCCATTTCCCCATCGGTTTACCTACTGTACAAGAAATGATTGAACTACGCATGTTTGAAATGGGGCTTAAAAGAGAAGATTTAGCCGTACTTCTTAATACAAGCACATCTAGGATAAATGATTATTTGAACGGTAAAGGAGAAATTACTTTGAAGGTGGCCAAGGCTTTACATCAAAAATTGAATATTGATAGTGATATTATTTTGCATTGGATTCTATAACCATGGAAGAGAAATTTAAAAACTGGTTAAAACTGAGAAAGCAGAGTAAAGATGAATTTGGAGATGTGCTGTGTTATTGTGGCCATACCGACAAGTGCGACTGTGGGGATCCTACTATTGCCCTTTTTAAGGATTCTATCGAAAGAGGAGTTTTAGATGTGAACGACGCAAAAAATGGTTGGAAGTCCGTTGAATTCTAGTGAAAATTATACAAGTTTGCACCTCGTTTTTAGCGTTTGTCTCTCGTTTGTGTCTCAAATCGCCAAAACCCCTGTAAAATATAAAGCCGTTACTTACTGCATCGGCAAATAGATTCCCATTGTATTTGGTTTCATTTGTGAACAAAAAGACAACATTTTCCAATCTTATTTGAGAATCAGAAATCTGGGGAAGGAGGGAAATTTGGTAGATCATCCGATAAACTTTACCCGATTCATCCACGATTATTCCGATGACAAAAAGGGCTTTATTGAATGGCGGGATTTGGAGGAGAAATTATCCTAATTACATTATCCAGAATTTCATTTTGTTTTAAAAAATTTGGTGTTATCTTTGGATCAAAAAATAAACGATGCGCATTGTTACCTATAAACGGATAAGGGAGTTTTCAAAAAAACATGCAGCATCCGAGAACGCTTTAAATTTCTGGTATCATACCGTAATGGCAAAAGAGTGGAATGACCTGAACGAGGTTAAACAAACCTTCAACAGTGTTGATTATATAGGTAACCACCATTTTGTATTCAATATTAAGGGAAATGATTATAGACTGGTGGCAATTATTTCCTTTAACGCCAAAAAAGTTTACATACGTTTTATCGGCACGCATTCGGAATATGACAAGATTAAGGATATTAAAAACATGTAACCGTGATAAAGACAGAGAAAGAATATAACGCCATAGTTGACCGAATCGAAGTGCTTTTACAGAGCCCTGAAAATATCGAAAACACTGATGCCAAAGGTTATGTCGAGCTAAACGTCTTGTCCGACCTTGTTGCAGAATACGAAGAAAGAACCTATCCGGTTAAAAAACCTTCGCTGGTCGAGGTCATTAAATTGCGTATGTTCGAACTTGGTTTGAACCAAAAGCAATTGTCCGAACTTTTAAATGTCAGTACCTCAAGAATAAGTGAATACCTAACAGGTAAAAGTGAGCCTCCATTAAAAGTCGCCAGGGATATAAGCGTAAAACTAAATATCGAAGCCTCAATTGTGTTGGGGGTTTGATCTCTTGAATGTTTTATTACTTCTAGAATTGGTTTTTAAGAGAAAGATCGGGAATAGAAAAAAAAGATTCCCAATTTTACGAAATGTGTCGTTACAGGTCAATACCGGAAAGATTTAATACCTTTAAAATGATAAATTACTTCCCGGTAATATTTTCACTATTTCGTGGGGAAAACGTTCCGGAATTTTAACGCCTTTGTTACACCTCCCCCCATAAGGCAATATATTATGGGGTCTGAAAAGATACTGCATCGGGAAATAGATTCCCATTTTATTTGGTTCCATTTGGGTACAAATGACTACAAATCAAATATTTTAAATGGGATACCGTTGCGGTTATAAACGGTCGTTTTTTGCAGATTTGGGATGCTATTTCTATTATCGTCCTTTTATATTACTTTTTTCATGATGATGGAAAAAAGTTTGATAGGATGTAAAGAAGCCGTATTTTGTTATTGTCGAAAAGATGGCGCGCCATGAGACTGTATCAGCCCTCCTTATGGGATAATGTAGCCCTGGAAAACGGATATATGCTGTTTTCAGTTCTAAATTTGAAGGAAGCCATCGTACAATTCAATGAAGCCTTGCTATCCCCGATAGCTGATCAAGAATCGACTCAGGCTGCAGTAGATGCCTGTGTTTATTGGCAAAAAATGCTCGGCTCCGCTCTGGAACTACCGGCGAACGGAAGCCCTTCCGAGCATGACAACCAATTCGTTTCAGAAGTTCTTGAAGCCTATATGGAATACCCGTTTGATTCCAGAATGACCGGTTTCAAGAAAAAACTACTAGAAAACCTGGTCCACATCTTTCAACATAAGTGCACATTGGATTTAAATACCTTTGAAACCATCTTTGATCTGCTACTTGATCTCAAAATGTATCCCAATTCCAAAAATCTGGCTTCGCATTATGTACAGCAACTGCCAAAAAAGTATTCCTTACTTTACTTTTTGGCACAGGCACAATGGCTTAACAAAAATACGACCGAAGCTTGCTGTAACAATGCCCGGGCCTTATTATATTTTCCTGACCGGAAGCTAAAAAATAGAATCGTGCATGGGCAACTGGAACAATTTGTCGATGCCCACGGAATGGAAATGGCACCCGTTTTTGGACAGCTTTACGAAATTTTGCCCGAAGTGCTCCTGAACGATGGAATACAACCCCTGAACAAATTACATCAAAATGCCATTCGAAGCTATTTGCTGTTGCATAAATTGGTCAAGACCGAAAACATTGACAATCATAAGGCCCAAATTCAGTACCGGAGGCAATTAAAAAAACAGGCCCCTATCTTGTTCGAAGCGTTCATGCGCCGTTTAAAGCAACGGGAATAAACGACGATGGAATTTCATTGCAATTCCATGGTATAGATCGGAACTCCCTTCGACTTTTTCTTTTCCCTGCGAATATCCCATTCAAAAATTACTGGTGCCGTATAGGTTAAAAGGTTCATTCTTTTTGCGTTGTAAAACACGGGGCGGAAATCTTACCATTTAGTTTGGATTCCGGTAGATATTGTGCTATATTATTACCCGCTGCCATTGGAATTAAATCTTCAAAGCACTAATTTGTATGGATTGGTTAACTACTATTTTCAGTCCAAAGTCTATCACAATTTACCTTGAACACAAATGGAATTAATTTAAGATGATAAAGGAATTGACTAAATCACAGGAACTCCTTGACAGGAGAAAAAATGCGGTCGCCGATGGTGTTGGCGTGTTTAATACGGCCACCGTAAAAGAGGCGAAAGGGGCCATAATTATTGATGCCGATGGCCGCGAACTTATTGATTTTGCAGGAGGTATCGGTGTCGTAAACGCCGGGCACTGCCCCGATCCAGTCGTACAGGCCATTCGAGATCAGGCCGGTAAATACTTGCACACCAGTTTTAATGTGGTGACCTATGAACCTTACATTCAGTTATGTGAAGAACTGGCCGAAATTCTTCCGCATGGCGAAAAAACCAAGGCCATGCTGGTTAGCACCGGGGCGGAAGCTGTGGAAAATGCCATCAAAATTGCTAGACAGGCAACAAAAAGACCTGCTATTCTCTGTTTTACGGGAGCGTACCATGGGCGTACCATGATGGCCATGACGTTGACCAGTAAAGTAGGATATAAATTTGATTGTGGGCCTTTTGCTCCGGAAGTTTACAGACTTCCATTTCCCAATTTTTATCGCTATCGTGGGGAAAGGGACGAAGACACTTTTGTTAAAGATGAATTGAAACGACTGCACGAAAGTGCGCTTAACCTAGTGGACACAAATAGTGTGGCCGCTATTATTTTGGAACCCATACAAGGAGAGGGAGGTTTTAATCCCATTCCACAAAAATATTTGGAAGGATTACGGGCATTTTGCGATGAACATGGCATTATGCTGATCATGGACGAAGTGCAGAGCGGATTCTGCCGTACCGGACATTGGGCCAGTTGGCAACATTATGGAGTACAACCCGATATCAGTACCTATGCCAAATCTATGGGTTCGGGCCTACCCATCGCCGCGGTGGTCGGCCGAGCGGACATTATGGATGCCGCAGCCATAGGCTCAATAGGTGGCACCTATATTGGCAGTCCGATTTGCTGTGTTGCGGCATCCGCCACCATCCAATACATGAAAGACATCGATTTGAACGGAAAAGCGATCAAAATCGGAAATGTCATTATGGACCGATTGCAAAATTTGATGAAACAACTTCCCGAAATCGGTGATGTAAGGGGAGTCGGAGCTATGATAGGCATCGAATTTGTCAAAAATGGTGACCCGAGACAACCGTATTCCGAACTATGCCCCCAAATTGTGAAAGGCTGTGCAAAAAATGGACTGATACTGATCAGCGCGGGCACCCATAAAAATATAATCCGTATTCTATCGCCTTTGGTGATTACGGATGAACAGCTGGAAAAAGGATTATCCATTTTGGAGAACGAAATTAATAGAGCTATACGCAAATAATATATGAGACCATTCGCCATCGCAGGAATACAAATGAAAGTATCGGCTGTCGCTTCCAACGTGGAAATGATGAAGTTGAAACTGGCTATTACCATGAACCTCTATCCATGGATTGAAATGGTCATGTTCAGTGAACTTTGCGCCTATGGCCCCTTGACACATACCGCTCAGGAAATACCCTGTTCCTTTGAATCCGAAATGCAGTCTTTGGCCAAAAAATATGGAATTTGGTTGCTTCCGGGTTCCATCTTTGAAAAGAGCAATGGCAATATTTATAATACTGCAACCGTCATCAATCCCCAAGGGAAAATTGTAACGCGCTATCGTAAAATGTTTCCATTCTACCCTTATGAGGTGGGGGTGACACCGGGATCGGATTTTTGTGTTTTCGATGTCCCCGATGTGGGAAGATTTGGGGTAAGTATCTGTTACGACATGTGGTTCCCCGAAACCATTCGGACCTTGACAGTGATGGGTGCGGAGGTGATTTTACACCCTACCATGTCGGCTACCATAGATCGCGAAATAGAACTATCGATAGTCAGGGCAATGGCATCCGTGAATCAATGTTACTTCTTTGATGTCAATGGCTTAGATACCGGAGGTTGCGGGCGTTCAATAGTCTGTGGGCCTGATGGGCGGGTCCTGCATCAATCAGAGGGCACCGAAGAAATAATTCCCTTGGAAATCAATTTGGAGCGGGTTAAAAGAAGTCGTGAGCGGGGCGTACTGCGCTTGGGTCAACCCCTTAAAAGCTTTAGGGATCATTTGGGCCAATTCAGTATTTATCAACCCAATGTGCCTAAACCCTATCTCGATTCCCTAGGACCTTTGATAAAACCCAATCGACTGGCGAAATTGACGGAATTGATACAACAGGAAGAAGCTCTTGAACATGCTGAATCCCCACAGCATTATAAAGGCGATGGATCAACCTGAAAAATAAAAGTTTATGGGCGATGTAGGTTCCAATAGAAAGATAAAGAAAGCCGAAAAAAGCAAGGATTATGTGAGCTGGTTTGAGATCCCGGCCATCGATTTCAGACAAGCGGTGGATTTTTATCAACATATCTTTGGCATTACCATGCAGGAACACAGGTCCGATGCCAATGCCATGGCCTTTTTTCCCAGCACGAACGGGGTCGGTGGTGCGGTAATCGCCGGACCCGGTTCCATTCCCAGCGATACGGGACCGTTGATCTATCTGAATGGGGGTAATGATCTCAGTGAAGTTCTTGAGAAGGTAGAAGATGTAGGAGGTCGTGTTGTAATGCAAAAAACCTTGATCAGTGAAGATTCGGGTTACTTTGCCATTTTTGTCGATTCCCAAGGAAATAAATTAGCCTTATATTCCAAGCACTGAATTGCTGAGATCGGATGTAGAAATTGATATCCGGTTTTCCATATTTTCTGCCTCGAAGCGAAAACGGCACAGACTTTCTTTCTGTCCATAACTTAGGTTAACTGCACAGAGGTTGTTCCGTACTATAGTCCTGCTGTATTCGATGGTCCAGTTTCTCCAGAGTTGGAAATAACATATACATATTTCAATGACAAAAACGCAAAAGACATCCAAAAGCAAATCAAAGAGTTCACCATATTATAATATCGGTCAGCTGAGGGTGGATTATTGGAACAAACTTAAAATCGAAACTTCGGAACTGGCCCGTTGCCATACCGGCTCGGCCAACGAGAAAAAGCACAAACAGACAACAAAAGAACTGATCAAGGATTTAAAGGGAGTGGAATGCTTTTTTGCTTCCCCAGGAAAAGGACGGATACAAAGATTGGAAAGCCTACTTTTTAATCATGAACATACCTCCCTGTCAAATTTAGTGGCTGAGACCACCAAACAGTTGGTTGGTGATAGCTACAGAAGCAATCCAGATTATATAGATTATGATGAGCACAGTATAGAGTCCGTTGAAGAACATGAGCAACACAACAATGTCCGGAAAAACCATTTTGAGGTATTGTTCATCGATGCCATTTCCGAACAGGAAGAAACCAGTCTTAGACTTAGCCTTAGGTCACTGAGGACCTCCAATGACCAATTTACCTACGGAGTGGTCGTACAAAGGTCTTTTCAGGATGCCATGATCGCCTTGCTCTTCAACCACAATATACAGGCCGTGGTGGTACGGTATGCCCCGCCCTATCATTCAAAAGGTATAACCGCGCTCATAAAACCCTACATCCAGCCTGTGAAAAAGATGGATTTTTCATCACAACCGGAAACCGATCTTGGCCCTTTGATAGGCCAGTTGATCGAACAGTTTAGGCCGGAGTTGGACACCTACTATGTTACCGATACCGCACTGGGCCATTTGAAGGACAGTACCATTAAACGATTTAACCGTATATTTTACCAAACGGAAGATTTACAGGAACTTCATCTCACCATTCTCCGGGGAATAGCTGAACGTTTTGAGACCCCTTTCTTTTCTGCCCTGGTGGAGTACAGCCAAAAACCTACCGGCGTATTTCATGCCATGCCGATTTCCCGTGGCAATTCGGTCTTTAAATCGAGGTGGATCAATGATTTTGGCGATTTCTATGGCCGGAATATGTTTTTGGCGGAAACGTCCGCGACTACAGGCGGGCTTGACTCACTGCTACAGCCCACGGGCCCTTTAAAAAAAGCACAGGAAATGGCACGGGATGCCTATGGGTCGCAATACACCTACTTTGTGACGAATGGCACGTCAACGGCCAATAAAATCGTCATGCAGGCCATCGTACAGCCTGGTAATGTGGTACTTATTGACCGGGATTGCCATAAATCCCATCACTACGGATTGGTACTGGCCGGGGCCTATCCCGTTTATCTGGACTCCTACCCCATAGAAAAATATTCCATGTACGGGGCCGTACCGCTGGAGCAGATAAAAGGCAAACTATTGCAATTAAAGGATTCGGGACGGTTGGATAAAGTAAAGATGCTGCTGTTGACCAATTGCACCTTTGACGGTTTAGTGTATAACGTGGAACGTGTCATGGAAGAAGTCTTGGCCATAAAGCCCGACATGATATTCTTATGGGACGAAGCTTGGTTCGCCTTCGCAGGGTTTGCAAACAACTACAGGCAAAGAACGGGCATGTACACCGCCAAAAAGCTCTATGAAAAATACAATAGTAGTGCGTATCGAAAACAGTACGATGCGCATGTAAAAGGTCTGGACAATGGGGATGTTTCGGTAATGCCCGATCCCGATAAGGTGCGTATTCGGGTATATGCAACACAGAGCACCCATAAGACACTAAGCAGTTTTAGACAAGGTTCCATGATCCATATCTGGGATCAGGATTTCCGGAGGAAAAGTGAGAACACTTTCTTGGAAGCCTACATGACCCATACCTCCACCTCACCCAATTATCAGATGTTGGCTTCCTTGGATGTAGGTCGGCGCCAGGTGCAGCTCGAAGGTTTTGAACTGGTCGAAAAAGGTATAGAATTGTCCATGGTGCTTCGGGCCAAGGTCAGCGACAATCCGCAATTGAGCAAGTATTTCGATATTTTGACGGTACATGATTTTATACCGGATACCTATCGCCAGACCGGACTAAAGGAGTACTATACCAAAAACGAGGGCTGGAACCGGATGGACGATGCCTGGGAGAAAGATGAGTTTGTACTGGATCCGACCAAGATAACATTACATATCGGCAGAACAGGAGTCGATGGCGATACCTTTAAAAATAAATACCTGATGGATAAATTCAATATCCAGATAAACAAGACCTCTAGAAACACGGTGCTGTTTATGACCAATATTGGTACTACCCGAGGTAGCGTTACTTACCTGACGAACGCCTTGTTAAAAATTGCCGATGAATTGGATGAGGAATTCAAGGCATTGAACAATAAGGAAAGTGAAATAAGACAAGGTCGGATACATTCCATGACCGAGGAAGTACCACCGCTACCAGACTTCAGCTACTTCCACCATTCTTTTCAGGCCGAACCAGGCATACCGGGCGGCAATCTGCGCGCGGCCTATTTTTTGGCCTACGATGAAAAAAATTACGAATATGTGCCTTTGAACGAATGCCTGCCTGCTATAAAGAAGGGCAAGACATTGGTGGCCTCAACATTCGTGATTCCTTATCCCCCGGGCTTTCCTGTGTTAGTGCCTGGCCAGGTGGTCAGTGAAGAAATCATCAATTTTCTTACGGTTCTGGATGTCAGTGAAATCCATGGCTATCGTTCCGATTTAGGCCTGAGGGTCTTCAAGGAAAGTATTTTAGACCGCCACAAGACCACCACGGCCATAGGGGCCATGGCAACGGGAATGCGAAAAAAAGTAAATCAATAATAAGAATAAAATAAATAATAACATGAGCGCACAAAAATCTACCCCTGGAAAGAAAAAGACCAAAGCGGCCAATAAAAAAACAACCCCCGCCAAAAAAGAATCAACGGCCACTATGCTGAACGGCGTGCCGGACATCAGACGTTTCTTTCACAAGAACGAAGTTCCCCTGTATTTTATCAGTGCTACCAATTTTAATATGTTGGGTGCGGATGAATGGATTAAAGGTTTCAAGTTCATCTGTTTTATGGAATGCTTTGGCGGTCAACATCCGAATGTTTTTTCTCCCAAAGAGGACATTCCCCATGATGAGTTCACTGGCATTGAGGATATCAACAACTATCTTTTGCAGCATCCCGAGGTCCAAGACTATTTAAAGACAAGAAAAAAAGGCAATAAGACGGGCAAGGCCATGTTTCTTATGTTCGACGAACAAACGGAAAAACTTGCCAAAAAGCTAGGACTTGAAATCATGTTCCCGCCCGCAAAGATGAGGACGTTCATGGACAATAAAGTGAACACCAATCGCATCGCCGAAAAAGCAGGGGTCGCCTGCGTGCCCTATGTGCTTTCTTCGGTCAACGATTATGAAGATCTTAGGAAAGTTTCCAAATCCCTCGGCAATGACCTCGTGATACAAACCCCTTTCGGGGATTCTGGCCATACCACTTTTTTCGTCTCCAACGAAGAGGAGTTCAAAAAGCACGAGGAAGAAATCGTGAAAGAGAAGGAGGTCAAAATAATGAAACGTATCAATTGCCGGGGTTCGGCCATCGAGGCATGTGTAACTCGACATGGTACTATCGTTGCTCCCTTGATGACAGAGTTAGTAGGTTTCAAGGAACTTACTCCGTATAAAGGCGGTTGGTGCGGCAATGAAATCTATCCCGATGCTTTTACGCCCGAACTTAGAAAGAAAGCGACAAAATATACGCAGTTGTTCGGGGATCAGTTAAGGGAGGAAGGCTATAAAGGCTACTTCGAATTGGATTTCCTAATTGATCAAGACAATGGTGAAATCTATTTAGGGGAACTAAACCCTAGGGTCACCGGTGCCAGTTCCATTACCAATCATGCTGTTTTTGCCCTTGCCGACGCACCCCTCTTCGTTTTTCATATTTTGGAATGGATGGATGTGGACTATAAATTAAGTATAAAAGCCATCAACGATCGTTGGGCCAGACAGGAAAATATCGACGGATGGAGCCAGCTGATCATTAAACACACGGAAGATACTATCGAATATGTTTCGGAAGCGCCGCGGTCGGGAATCTATAGAATGTTCGATAACGGCCATATTCAATTTGATCGTATGGATACCCATAGAAGGGCGGTGGAGACGGAGAATGAAGCATTTTTTCTCCATATTTCAAAAAAAGGGGATTACCTGTACGAAGGTGCCGATATGGGCATTTTGGTTTCCAGGGGCCGTATGATGACCGACGATTTTAAGCTTAACGACCGGGCAAAAAATTGGATAACTGCCATTCGGGGTAAATACGTCTCGCAAATAGTGGAAGACAAACGCAAAAATGTGGAGCTGACTGGCAGTTTGACGAAATAGGACTAGAAGGGAAAGGAAATAAGCCAGAAAAAAGAGGAATAGCATTAATGACCAGTTGGCATGTGCATTACATTTGCGGAAATGGATTCCCTTAGGTATTTAAGGTTGCCCCCCACTACCTTTTCCCTCTTATCAGTTTCCGAAATAATTTAATCACTCCTTTAAAAAAATTGCATGCAACTTCAGTTTAACGCTATTTCCGAAATGGATGGGCCTGGTCAAAAATGGAAAAAATTGTTCAATGCGTCCTGGCCCGCCTATGAGGCTTGGCTGAATAACAAAGGTGCCGCCTATTTCCCTGATCTGGCCAGCTCGCAGGCGGCATTAAAAAAATATATGCCAGAAATGGTACCCACCTACGAACGACTTTGCCAACTGGTAGATGCAGATGCGGTAGCGGCCCGATTTCTTACCGGGTTCCAACCGCCTGCCTATATCTGTGCCTGCTCGCAAGCCATTCTGGTCCATGATGAGATACAACTGGTACGTAATTATGACTATCATCCCAACCTGATGGAAGGGACGTTGTTACAGAGTGCCTGGCACGGGAAAAAGGTAATCGCCACCAGTGATTGTCTTATAGGTGCGGTAGATGGGATGAATGAGGATGGCCTAGCGGTTTCCCTCACTTTCGGTGGGCGCAAGGTTGTCGGGCGAGGCTTTGGCATTCCTTTTATTTTGCGCTACGTACTCGAATTCTGTAGCAATGTAGAGGAAGCTGTTGAAGCATTATTACGAATACCATCCCACATGGCATACAATGTTAGCGTTATTGACCGTAGCGGTAATTACAAGACCCTACTTCTGTCACCGGATCGTTCCCCACTGGTAACTGATGCCGCTTTTACGACCAATCATCAGTTAGGGGTCGATTGGCCTGAAAACGCTACTTTTAACAAGACCATCGAGAGGTCGGCCTTTTTACAAAATCTTTTATTGGACAAGGAACTGGAAGGAAAGGCCTTGGCCAATGCCTTTCTAAGACCGCCACTTTACAATACCCTTTTCAGCGAGGGTTTTGGAACCCTTTACACCGCTGTCTATAGGCCAAAGGAAGGAAGCGTACAACTGCGCTGGCCGCAGGAAGATATGCTTCAATCCTTCGATAAGTTTACGGAAGGGGATAGATTGATTCGGTTCGATAGCCAGGACACGGCTCCCATACCCGATACCGTTTGGCAGCAGGTTCCATCCGGGGCTGCGAAGACCCCCCCGCAAAAGGCCACCATCCAGGGAACTTCAGAAAAGGATTGGCAAGAAGCAGTGGTCGATACACTCTTACACGCCATGTCCACATCCGATAGGCTTTATGATCAAGAACAATTAAAGGCTCTACGTCAAAAAATTCTCCATCGAGGAGAGATATCTTGGGAAATAGTGGCCGATTATTGGGCCGATATGGGTAAAAGTTATTGGGAAAAATGGCAAAATTGAGACGAGGAGTATGACAAAATGATTCCTTTTTAAATGGGAAAGCGTTCGAAATCAATATCCCAGGTCAACAGGTGCGATTGAATATGTGCTAAATATGCCGAAAACATGAGGCGTTTCGTAGTGATGAATCCATCGTCACCGATGCATCCCAAGCCTTGTCGGACCCGATGTCAAAACTCTTCTTTTGGCATTATTTTCTTTCCCTTTTTCGGCAAGTTTTCAAATGGTCCTTTAGGGTATAACAGGAAGGCGAACCCATAATGCCATTCCCCAGTCAAAAAGAAAAAAGCCCTGTCCACACCGTAGTGCGGACAGGGCTTTAAGTTAAAAACGAAAGGTTTATTGCAACTTACTTGCCGTCCATTTTGTCTTTCAATGCCTGCAAGGCCTCGTTGGCATCGCCCAAGGTGGGTTTGGACTCGTCGGCCGCCGCAGCGGCTTTTTTCTGAGCCTGTTTCACGTTGCGGGCCTCTTCTTCACGGAAGACAGCAGTATGGCTGGCCACGACGCGTTTAAAGTCTTTATTGAATTCAATAATCTTAAATTCGGCCTCTTCGCCCTTGCCCAGTTTTTTACCATCTTCCTTTTCTAAGTGACGTTGCGGTACAAAGGCCGTGATGTCCTCATTAAAGTCTATGGTAGCGCCTTTGTCCACCATTTCGGTAATGGCCGCTTTGTGAACGGTATCCAGGGCAAACTCTTTTTCGTATTTGTCCCATGGGTTTTCGGTGACCTGCTTGTGGCCAATACTCAGTTTACGTCCATCGACATCCAGTTCAAGTACCTCTACCTCAATGGTATCGCCTACGTTAACAAATTCCGATGGATGCTTGATTTTCTTGGTCCATGATAGATCGGAAATATAGATCAATCCATCGATACCTTCTTCCATTTCGACAAAGACACCAAAATTGGTAAAGTTACGGACGATACCTTTATGCCTAGATCCAACCGGGTATTTAGAGGTGATATCCGTCCATGGATCGGGAGTCAATTGTTTGATTCCCAATGACATTTTACGATCCTCACGATCTAGCGTCAACACGACCGCCTCGACCTCATCGCCGACGTTCACAAAATCCTGGGCGGAACGCAAGTGGGTGGACCATGACATTTCGGAAACGTGGATCAGGCCTTCAACACCTTCCACCACTTCGACAAAGGCACCGTAATCGGCGATGACCACTACCTTGCCTTTTACCTTGTCGCCTATTTTGATCTCATCACCTAAGGCATCCCATGGATGTTTCTCCAATTGCTTCATACCCAATTGGATACGGGATTTGTTCTCGTCGAAGTCCAAGATGACCACGTTGATTTTCTGGTCTAGGTCGACCACCTCGTTCGGGTGGTTGATCCTGCTCCAGCTTAGGTCAGTAATGTGTACCAAACCATCTACACCACCAAGGTCAACGAACACGCCGTAGGAAGTAATGTTTTTGACGACACCTTCCAACACCTGTCCTTTTTCCAACTGGCTGATAATCTCTTTTTTCTGTTCTTCGATGTCCGCCTCGATCAAAGCTTTGTGCGATACGACCACGTTCTTGAACTCGTGGTTGATTTTCACCACTTTAAATTCCATCGTTTTTCCGACATACTGGTCGTAGTCTCGAATGGGCTTCACATCGATCTGCGAACCGGGCAAGAATGCCTCGATTCCGAATACATCGACGATCATACCACCTTTGGTCCGGCACTTTACAAATCCACTTACGACCAACTCTTCGTCGTATGACTTGTTGATCCTTTCCCAGGCCAATATGGTTCTGGCCTTTCTATGCGACAAGATCAATTGTCCGTTCTTGTCCTCTCGAATATCGATAAGTACGTCCACCGTATCACCGACCTTAAGATCAGGATTGTAACGGAATTCGTTAAGGGAAATCACACCCTCGCTTTTGGCATTGATGTCTATAATGGCATCACGTTCTGTCATGTGGGTAACCGTGCCTTCCACCACTTCCTCGTCAGCGGTATCCACGAAATTCTCGGCGACCAACTTTTCAAATTCCTTCAATTTGGAATCATCGACCGGTTCTATACCCTCTTCGTATTTCTCCCAATCAAAATTATCCAAAAATTCCTGGGGATCTTGCTTTTGTTCCTGTTCGTTAACTTCTTGTTCTTGTTGAACTCCCTGTTCTTGTTGCGCTTCGGTGATTTCTTCCACCTCTGCCGTTGTTTTTTCGTCTGCCATTTGCCGATTTCGATTTGTATCCTACGATGCTACAAGAGTGAAACAATCGCCGTAGAAGTTGTTAAAGTAGTAGTTTTCATCCTCCCTTTTTCTCTTGCTGCCCTGTAAAAAAGGAGTGCAAAAATACGACTTTATTCCCATTTTAGCAATCTTATTTGCAACCGAATGTTTTAAGGCCAACTATTTCGGGGATAATAGCCAAATTAATGGCAATTATGGTTATATTGGTCGTCTTAATAGTAAAAGTGAAATCAAATGAGTGTCAGGGAAAAATATCAGCCCGTTCTTAACTTGGGCGAAAGGTTGAATTTAAAAAACGAGAACGTATCCGAAGAAGACGGCGTCCTGAAAATCAAGGGCCAAGCCAAGACCCAATATGAAAAAAATCTGCTGTGGGACAAGATCAAGGAAATCGGGGGCGAAAACCCATCGGATATCGAGGCCGATATCACGGTGGCCGATGAAACGATATACGCTAGGCATGTGGTCAAAAATGGGGAGTCGTTAAGCAAGATTGCCAAGCATTATTATGGTGACCCGATGAAATATAAAAAGATATTCGAGGCTAATGCGGGCATCCTAAAAAATCCCGATGTCATCCATCCGGATCAGGTGTTGGTGATTCCTAATCCCTGAAAAATGGGACCCGTATAATCAGGTAAGGACGTATAACTGATTTATTGGTCTTTAATATCGGTGAGGGCTTTCTTTTTGATAAATCGCCGAGCAATACTCTCCAGCCGTTCGAACTGCTCTTCGAGGCCCATGTCGGTGTTGTCGAATTCAATGGCATCATCGGCTTTCTTCAAGGGCGAAAACTCTCGGTGGGTATCGATATAGTCCCGTTTTTGGACATTATCAAATACTTCGTCGTAGGTCACCTCTTCCCCTTTTTCCAAAAGCTCCTTATACCTGCGCGTGGCACGTGCCTGTGCCGATGCGGTCATAAAAATTTTGAGTTCGGCATCGGGAAATACGGTAGTTCCAATGTCACGTCCGTCCATGACGATACCTTTTTTCTTTCCCATGCCTTTTTGCAAATCCACGAGCTTATGACGTACCTGCTCTATTTCCGCGATACGGCTTACGTATTCGGAAACCTCCATTTGTCGGATTTCCTTCTCCACATTCTCCCCGTTCAGGTACATCTCCGAAAATCCGAGTTCCTCGTTGGGCACGAACTTCAAGCGTAATTTAGGCAACACTTGCACAAGGGCCTGCAACCGCTCCGATTCCTTGCCGACAAAACCGTTGCGAAGGGCGAAAAGCGTCACCGCCCGGTACATCGCGCCGGTATCGACATAAACGTATCCCAATGCCCCAGCCAATTGCTTGGCCAGGGTACTCTTTCCGGTCGATGAATAGCCATCGATGGCGATGGTGATCTTATTCACTACAATTTCTTTGGATTTTTCACTTTTTGGGCCGTAATCGCAATATCAGCCACTTCATGCATATCGGTGACATAGTGGAATTTCAATCCTTTCAAATACTCCTTTTTAATTTCAAGGATGTCCTTTTCATTATCCTTACATAGGATTATCTCTTTAATTCTTGCCCGTTTGGCGGCCAGGATTTTTTCCTTTATACCGCCGACGGGAAGCACCTTGCCCCTGAGCGTGATTTCCCCGGTCATGGCCACACTTTTCTTCACCTTTTTTTGTGTAAAAAGGGATATCAGTGACGTAAACATCGTAATCCCCGCACTGGGTCCGTCTTTGGGTGTCGCACCTTCGGGCACATGAATATGTACATTATACTTCTCAAAAATATCGGAATTGATTCCGAACCGATCGGCGTTCGATTTGATGTATTCCATGGCGATAGTGGCGGACTCCTTCATCACCTTGCCCAGATTACCGGTAATGTTCATGTTACCTTTCCCTTTGGATAAAATGGATTCTATAAATAGGATGTCGCCCCCGACGCTCGTCCACGCTAGCCCTGTGACGACCCCGGCCACCTCGTTGTTCTCATATTTATCACGCTCCATTCTTGCGGGACCCAATATTTTTTCAACGTCATCCTTGGATATTTTTATATTATACTCCTCCTCGGTCGCAATGTTTTTAGCGGCATAGCGAACCATTTTGGCAATCTGTTTTTCCAAGGCACGTACTCCGGATTCACGGGTATAGCCCTCGACGATTTTTTCCAATTGGGGCTTTCCGATCTTAATATCCTTTTCAGTAAGCCCATGTTCCCGTAATTGCTTCGGAAGCAGGTGCCTTTTGGCGATCATGACCTTTTCCTCTATCGTATATCCCGTCACTTTTATGATTTCCATCCGGTCACGCAAGGCGGGCTGAACGGTCGATAGGTTGTTGGCCGTCGCGATAAACATTACTTTGGACAAGTCATAGCCCATCTCCAGAAAATTATCGTAAAACTCGCTGTTCTGTTCGGGATCCAACACTTCCAACATCGCGGATGAGGGATCGCCCTGATGGCTACTGGCCAATTTATCGATTTCATCGAGAATGAATACCGGATTAGAGGTCCCTGCCTTTTTCAGGTTCTGTACAATTCGGCCCGGCATGGCACCGATATAGGTCTTTCGGTGGCCACGGATCTCGGCCTCATCGCGCAGGCCGCCGAGGGACATGCGAACGTATTCCCTGCCCAAGGCTTCCGCAATGGATTTTCCGAGCGAAGTTTTACCCACCCCCGGGGGACCATAGAGGCATAAAATGGGGGATTTCATATCGTTTCGGAGTTTTAGTACCGCCAAATATTCGATGATACGACGTTTCACGTCCTCAAGACCGTAATGGTCACGGTCGAGTATCCTTTCAGCTCGCTTTAAATCGAATTTATCTTTCGAGAAGTTGTTCCATGGCAGATCGAGAAAAAGGTCCAAATAATTTCTTTGGATGGAATACTCCGCCACCTGCGGATTCATACGCTGGATCTTGGTCAGTTCTTTATCGAAATGTTTACCGACCTTTTTGGACCATTTTTTCTTTTTGGCCCTAGCTTTCATTTCAAGGACTTCGTCATCATGGGATACCCCTCCCAACTCTTCCTGTATGGTCTTCATCTGCTGGTGCAGAAAGTACTCGCGCTGCTGTTGGTCCATATCGCTGCGCACCTTGCTCTGAATATTGTTCTTGAGCTCCAGTTTTTGTAGCTCGACATTCATATATTTTAGAGTAGCCAGCGCCCGCTCTTGCAAACTGTTGATCTCTAGCAGCTCCTGTTTTTCCTTTACCCCTAAATTGAGGTTCGAAGAGACGAAATTGATCAAAAAGGAGTTGCTTTGGATGTTCTTGATGGCAAAGGAAGCCTCGCTGGGAATGTTCGGATTGTCGCGTATTATCCGGAGCGCCATATCCTTTATCGATTCAATAATGGCGAGGAACTCCTGCCCGTCCTTCTCCGGCCTTGCTTCTTCCGTTTCCCTTACGGTGGCCATCAAATAAGGTTTTTCGGTCAATATTTCGGCCACCTCAAAGCGTTTTTTTCCCTGGAGGATAACGGTGGTATTGCCATCGGGCATTTTTAGCACCCTTAAGATCCGGGCTACGGTACCCAAAGTATTAATATCCTTGGCATGCGGATTTTCGGTCTCCTCATCCTTTTGCGATACCACACCGATGACTTTCGAACCGTTGTTGGCGTCCTTGATCAAATTAATCGAAGTATCCCTTCCGGCCGTTATCGGGATGACCACTCCAGGGAATAGCACCGTATTGCGAAGTGGCAAGATCGGTAAGGTTTCCGGCAGTTTTTCATTGGCCATTTCTTCCTCGTCTTCGGGTGTCAGCAACGGAATCAGTTCCGCATCCTCGTCGATGGACTGCAACGACATATTGTCAAAATCTGAAAAATTAGAATCTCCCATAGGTATATTTTCGGTCATTCTGTCATTGATAGCACAGAATTCCCCTTTTATCTGATTATACAAAACGATGATAAGTACTGTATTCCTTATCAAGGTACAATAAAGTCTTTTCTTTAAAGCCTAAGGAAACAATTGTTGTGCCATATCCTTCAGGTAACAATAAATTCCAAATCCCAAATCCCAAATCCCAAATTTTAAGCCTCCCGGAATCCGTCCCTTTCTATGTCGGGCACCTCGGTGTGCATAGAACTACCCGCATTGCGTATTCGCTCAAAATTTTTTTCCCCGAAAACTGTAACAATCCTTAAATTACTTCATCATTATATCAAACCATCCACTTTTTTGAGCCATAAAGGGGAACATATCGATTCGTTGTTGAAGGCCTGCCTTGAGGGAAAACAAGGGGCGCAATTAGAAGTCTATGACCGCTATTATAAAGCTATGTACAATATTTCCTTAAGGATAGTAAAAAATAGTGACGAGGCAGAAGATGTGATGCAGGAGTCCTTTTTAAAGGCCTTTACAAAGCTGCACACTTTCAAAGGGGAAGTCGCGTTCGGGGCCTGGTTGAAGCGCATCGTGGTCAACAATAGCATTCACCACTATCGAAAACAACAAAAAATGAGAGAGAGTGCGTTAGAAGATGTAATGTACAAGGTCGAAGATAACGAGGTAAAGGTTCCGGACCAAGGGTTTACCGAACTAAAGGCTCAAAAAGTGATGGAAACCATGGGCCGATTAAAGGACAGTTACCGGATTTCTTTGACCTTACATCTTATAGAAGGCTATGACTATGAGGAAATAAGTCAGATAATGAAAATCACTTACGCCAATTGTAGAACTACGATTTCGAGGGCGAAGGAAAGCCTTCGGAAGAAATTGGTAACGGAATGTGAAAATTAAAAACCCTAGACACCGAAATACCGGTAAGGCATGGAGGGTAAATGTAAACAGGTAATACCATGAAAGACGACAATTTAGAAAGGCTGTTCGATCGCCTTCAGGGTTCCTTTGACACCGAAGAACCTGATAAGGGACACGAACAACGATTTCTCGAAAAACTGAGTGTATCAAGGGGTGGAATTGCCATGGAAAGGAAAAGTAAAACATGGTGGAAGCCCTTGGCCATTGCCGCCTCGATAGCCTTGATATGCACGGTTGCAGTGGGGCTGTACCAATCGGAGCCGTCCTTAGACCAAAAGGTGGCGAAAATCTCGCCAGAGGTATCACGTACACAATTTTACTTTGCCGGTCTGATTGCGGAACAGGTCAATGAACTCGAAAGCGAAAGTACGCCCGAAACCCGTCAGATCATTGATGATACTATGGTGCAGCTTGATAAATTGGAGTCCGATTATGCAAAGCTGGAAAGGGATTTGGTCAAGGGGGGCAATAGCAAGCTCCTTTTAGGTGCGATGATCACCAACTTTCGCACGCGCATCGATCTCTTACAGGATGTTCTCAATAAAATTGACAGGATTAAAAATTTAAAAAACTACAAAGATGCAGAAACAATTATTTAAAGGAATGCTCTTGACGCTTCTGATTCTTCCCGTGGCCATTTCGGCCCATGACGGAAATCTCCACGGAAAATACACAAAGGAGAAAACGGTAAAAAAGGAATTTAACGTCAACGCGGATGCGCTTTTAGCGGTCGATAACAGCTATGGCAATCTCAATATCACCTCATGGGACCAAAATCGCATACTGATCGAAGTCCATATCAAGACCAGTGGCAACAATGCCGATAAAGTGCAGGAAAAACTGGATGGTATCCGGATCGCTTTCGAAAACAGCAGCAGCCGGGTCTCCGCCCGTACCATTTTTAACGATAACGATTCGGGCTGGGGATGGAACTGGGGCCGAAATAATAATGTGGACATGCAGGTCAACTACACCATTAAACTACCGGTGAAGAGCAAGGTCGATCTTAGCAATGACTACGGAAGTATTATTTTGGACAGGGTGGACGGCCACGCCAAAATCAGCTGCGACTATGGCCGGTTGGACATCGGGGAGCTCAACGGCCGCGAAAATCAACTGAATTTCGACTATACCTCAAAATCCACCATCGGCTATATAAATAGTGGCAAAATATCCGCCGATTATTCCGGGTTTACCATTGAAAAAGCGGGGGACCTGGTGATCAGCGCCGATTATACCAATTCTACCGTTGAGCAAATGGGCAACCTGCAATATTCCAGCGATTACGGTAAAATCGAAATCGGTGAGGCCAAAAACGTACAAGGCCATGGCGATTACATCAACGTTCAACTGGGCACCATACACGGCAGTGTGGATATTGCCGCGGATTATGGGACGCTTAAAATCGACCGGATGGCCTCCGATGCCGGAAACATGCAACTTAAAACCGATTATACAGGAATTAAAATCGGCTACGACCCGGACTATCATTTTAATTTTGAAATCAGTGTTAGCTATTCCGGTGTCAGCGGAAAAGACGATTTTGAGATGAGTATCAGCGAAGAGAAAAATACGAGTAACTATTATAAGGGTCATTACGGTTCGCCTAATAGTGGAAACTCCGTCGCTATCACCAGCGACTATGGTGGGGTATCATTTTATAGGAATTAAATCATCATCTAAAAACAGGAACATCATGAAAAAACTAATGGTTTTAAGTGTAGCGGTACTAGTCATAAGCTCATGCTCTGCGCAATGGGGCAAGGGTATCAAAGGAAATGGCAAAACGGTCAGCATCAATCGAAGCGTAGGTGATTACGACGGTATTGCAGTCTCCGGATGGTTCGACGTTGACCTTGTGGACGGAAAAGAGGGAGACCTTTTTTTGGAAGGGGAAGAGAATCTCTTGAAATATATAATTACCGAGGTCCAAAACGGAAAATTGGTCATCAAAACCGAAAAGGGCGTCAACCTGAAGCCCTCAAACTGGAAAGATGGCATTCGCATCACCGTGCCGGTAGAAAGCATTGATGCTATAAGCCTTTCTGGTTCTGCCGACATCATCGGAAAAACTACCCTGAAGGAATCGAGTTTCAAGACGGCAATGTCGGGCTCCGGGGATATCACGCTAAACCTCGAAACGGAAGTATTAACGGCGACCATGTCCGGTTCGGGTGACATGAACCTCAGCGGAACCACGCGGGATTTTGAGGCGACCATTTCCGGCTCTGGCGACATCAATGCCTATGACCTCGAAGCCGACAATGTGGAGGCTACGATATCGGGCTCGGCCGATATAAAGGTTACCGCGAATACATCTTTAATGGCCCGGATTTCCGGTTCGGGCGATATCAGCTATCGCGGCAATCCCAAAAATGTGGATACCAAGACCTCGGGGTCGGGGGATGTGTCTCGAGGTTAAGAACAACTCAATTTGCGACCTCACTAATAAACTTTAACCGGTACAACCGAAGTTCATCATCTTCGTAATCCCCGTCGAACTCTTCCATGGCCTCGTCGATATCATCGGTCTCGGCCTCTAAAAAGTAGTCATGGATTTCTTCTTGTTGGTCCTCGTCCAGCATCTCACTGACCCAATAGTCCAAGTTTAATTTAGTGCCACTATAGACAATCTGCTCCATCTCCTGGATCAGTTCCCGCATTTCAAGTCCCTTAGAAGAGGCAATATCGGGCAAGGGTAGTTTCCGATCCACATTTTGTATGATGTAGAGCTTCAAGCTGGAATTCGCTCCCGTGCTTTTTACCACCAGGTCATCGGGCCGTATGATATCGTATTCCTCGACATAGTTGGTAATGAACTCGATGAAGGGTTGCCCGTATTTTTTGGCCTTCCCTTCCCCTACTCCATTTATATTGGTCAGTTCGTCTCGGGTAATGGGGTATTTCATCGCCATGTCCTCCAAAGAAGGGTCCTGAAAAATGACAAAGGGGGGCACACCCAGTTTATTGGCCTGGGCCTTCCGAAGATCTTTTAGTTGTTTTAACAATTTCTCATCGGTAACGCCCGTTCTTGAATTGCTTGAAATATCATCGATTTTTTCCTCGCTGTAGGTATGGTCCTTGGTCATCATAAAGGACTTCGGATTTTTCAAAAAGGCATCTCCCTTTTCTCTCACGTGTAGAATACCATATTGTTCTATTTCCTTTTTCAGCAGACCGGCCACCAGAACCTGTCGGATCAGCGCCATCCAGTAGCTCTTGTCCTTGTCTGCGCCGATACCGAAGACGGACTTCTCGTCTGCCTTATGTGAGGAGACGAGGGCGTTTACCTTACCGGTCAAGGTTTTTACGATTTCCTTGGACTTAAATTTCTCATTGGTTTCCTTGACCGTTCGAATGAGCTTTACCACATCGTCCTTGGCTTCCTGCTTTTCCTTTGGATTTCGTATGTTATCGTCCATGTCGGCACCCTCTCCATGGACATCGTCGAATTCCTCCCCGAAATAATGCAGCATAAATTTTCTACGGCTTATCGACGTTTCCGCGTAGGCCACTACTTCCTGTAGTAGGGCGTTGCCGATTTCTTGTTCGGCCACGGGCTTGTTGGCTATGAACTTTTCCAATTTTTCTATATCCTTATAGGCATAGAATGCCAAACAGTGGCCTTCGCCGCCATCCCTACCCGCACGACCGGTTTCCTGATAATAGCTTTCGATACTTTTCGGAATGTCGTTGTGGATGACGAACCGAACGTCGGGCTTATCGATACCCATTCCGAAGGCGATGGTGGCCACGACTACATCTACGTCCTCCATCAAGAACATATCTTGATATTTAGAACGGGTCTTCGCATCGAAACCGGCGTGATAGGGCACCGCGCTGATACCGTTCACCTGAAGTACCTGTGCCAATTGCTCCACCCGCTTTCTGCTAAGGCAATAAATGATACCGGATTTTCCGGAATTCTTTTTGACGAACCGAATAATGTCGGAATCGACATCGGCGGTCTTCGGCCGTACCTCGTAAAACAGGTTCGGGCGGTTAAAGGAGGCCTTAAAAGTCTTTGCCTCTGGTATTCCTAGATTTTTGAGGATATCTTCCTGCACCTTGGGCGTGGCTGTTGCCGTAAGCGCGATAATGGGCATGTTCGAATCCAACCGATCCACTATCGACCTCAGGTTGCGGTATTCAGGTCTAAAATCGTGGCCCCATTCCGAAATACAATGCGCCTCGTCAATGGCGATAAAAGAGAGTTGTACCGATTTAAGAAAATCGACATAATCCGTCTTGGTAAGGGATTCCGGAGCTACATATAGCAATTTAGTGATTCCGACGGTGATATCCTCTTTGACCTGCTTTACCTCGTTTTTGGTCAGGGACGAGTTAAGGACATGGGCGATACCATTTTCGGAAGAAATGCCGCGAATGGCATCGACCTGGTTTTTCATCAGGGCAATCAAGGGGGAAACTACGATGGCAGTTCCCTCCTGTATCAGGGCCGGGAGCTGGTAGCACAAAGATTTACCACCGCCTGTCGGCATGATTGCAAAGGTGTTATTGCCCGCCAAGATGTTCTTGATAACCTCTTCTTGCAGGCCTTTGAAATCGGAAAAACCAAAATATTTCTTAAGGGAAGTGTGAAGATCGGTCGTTTTCAACGAAGTATTTTCATTTGCCATGGCGAATACTAATATTTATATCACTGAACTCGTCTTAGGTTTTTGTTCGGAACCGAGATTTTCGGCTTTTGTGCCCTAATGAAGGCTTTTTTGAGAAGCATAGCCATAGCTACGGTACGATAAAATGTCAAAATTAGGGTACAAAATGTGAAAATCGCAGGTAAAAGAAAAACCTAAGACGAGTTCACTATAAGTCAAGTGTTTAAGATACATATTTTTTGGCGTGGTGGGAGATAGTTTCGTCATAAAATTAAATCTGGGGATTTTGGATACGAGATTATGTAAATTTGTAAGGATGTAAAAATCGACCCGACAATTTCTTAAAGATAAAACAAACTTTTAAAACCTATTTTGTTTTTGGATAGTTTTAGGAAAACTTTGACCGATACCGAAGGCATTCTCGCCATTGCCAAAAAAACGATAGAGACGGAAGCGGCCTCTATTCGGCATTTGGCCTCTTTGTTAGACGGTAATTTCACCAATGCAGTTCGTTGCATTATCGAATCGGAGGGCAGAGTAATCGTCTCGGGCATCGGAAAAAGTGCTATAATCGCCTCCAAAATAGTAGCCACCCTCAATTCCACGGGCACCCCTGCCATTTTCATGCACGCGGGCGATGCCATACACGGGGACCTGGGCACCATTCAACAGAGCGATGTAGTCGTATGCATCTCGAAAAGCGGCAGCACACCAGAAATCAAGATGTTGGTGCCTTTGATAAAACGCGGCAAGAACAAGCTGATAGGTATGACCGGCAACCTTGATTCGTACTTGGCGAAACAGGCCGATTTTGTGCTGAACACTTTTGTGGCCAAAGAGGCCTGCCCGAATAATCTAGCCCCTACTACCAGTACCACTGCTCAATTGGTCATTGGGGACGCTTTGGCCATTTGCCTATTGGAAATCAAGGGTTTCAGCCGTTCCGATTTTGCCAAATACCATCCCGGCGGTGCACTGGGCAAACGGCTTTACCTGAGGGTTTCCGATATCGTCGCGAATAATCAAAAACCGGAGGTGGAAATCCATACGGAGATCAAAAAGGTGATTGTGGAGATTTCCGAAAAAATGCTGGGGGCCACGGCGGTAACCGAAAATGGTAATATTGTCGGCATCATCACGGATGGGGATATCCGCAGAATGCTCAACAAGTACGATAATATCAGCGGGCTTATCGCAAAGGATATTATGACTTCGAACCCCAAGACCATTGCCGTTGACGTGCTGGCCATAGAGGCATTGGAGCTCATGCAGGCCAAAGGCATCTCACAATTGTTGGGCATAGACGGTAAAAAATATATGGGTGTCGTACATTTGCACAATTTAATTCAAGAAGGCATTCTATAACAATGAACTTATTTACACCATTTCTTTTATCCTACCCCCGACGCCTCTGGGTCTCATTTTGTTTTCTAATTTTGACATCTATAAATACCGTAGTCATGGCTCTGCCACATAAACATGGTTTTATTAGAGGAGAAAGGCCCTTATTCCCGGTTTTAAACAAACAGTCTAAATAAGTTCGATGGCAAAAAAGAATAGGAAGTCCCCCGACGAAATGTCGTTCCTCGACCACTTGGAAGAACTGCGCTGGCACCTGATCCGCTCCGTTTTAGCGGTGATCATCATTGCCACCGTCGCTTTCTTATTTAGCGGATTCATCTTCGACACCATTATTTTCGGCCCGAAGAGCATGGATTTTCCCACCTATCAACTTTTCTGCGATATTGCTACATCTATGGGTTTTACTTCCGACTTCTGTAAGGAAGAACTCCCCTTTACCATTCAGAGCCGTACCATGGGCGGACAGTTTTCCGCGGATATATGGACGGCCATTTGGGTGGGCTTTATCGTAGGTTTTCCTTACGTACTTTACGAGCTTTGGATGTTTATCAGTCCGGGATTGCATCCCAAGGAAAGGCAGCATTCCAGGGGGTTTATTTTCGTTGCTTCCCTGCTGTTCTTTATGGGAGTCCTTTTCGGCTACTATGTGGTCGCGCCCCTCTCGATCAACTTTTTGGGCACCTATCAGGTAAGCGATGAAGTTATGAACCAGTTCGATCTGGGTTCGTATATCAGCACGGTGCGGACCGCCGTTATTGCCTGCGGGGTGCTTTTTGAACTGCCGATAATCATCTACTTTTTGACCAAGGTGGGGGTAGTAACCCCAGAAATCCTTAAGAAATACCGAAAGATCGCCCTGGTCATCGTATTGATCGTATCGGCGGTGATTACGCCCCCCGATGTCACCAGCCAGATTATTGTGGCCGTACCGGTAATCATGCTCTATCAGGTAAGCATATATATATCGAAAGTGGTGTTAATACGGGAAGCCAAGAGAGAACGAAGGGCGAAGAGTAGGGAAGTAAGGAAAAGAAGTGAGCAGTGAGCAGTGGGCAGTGGGCAGTGGGCAGTGAGCAGTGAGCAGTGAGCAGTGAGCAGTGAGCAGTGAGCAGTGAGCAGTGAGCAGTGAGCAGTGAGCAGTGAGCAGTGAGTAAATGCTATTTTTTCTAAACTCATCAACTTTTTCTAAACTCATAAACTTTCTATAAAATTGAAACTCAGAGCTGAAAATATTATGAAGTCCTACCGCGGGCGCAAGGTGGTAAAAGGAATTTCCCTGGAAGTCAACCAAGGGGAAATTATCGGTCTGCTGGGTCCCAATGGTGCCGGCAAAACGACTTCCTTTTATATGATCGTAGGCCTGATAAAGCCCAATGGGGGAAAGATATTTTTGGAGGGGACCGACATCACTAAATTCCCAATGTACAAAAGGGCGCAGAACGGTATCGGCTACCTCGCCCAAGAAGCCTCTATTTTTCGAAAGCTTAGTGTGGAAAAGAATATTCTGAGCGTGCTGCAATTGAGCCAATTGAGCAAAAAGGAACAGTTGATGAAAATGGAGTCCCTTATCGAGGAGTTCGGTCTCGGCCATATCAGGAAAAACAGGGGCGACCTGCTTTCCGGGGGCGAACGGCGAAGGACGGAAATCGCCCGCGCCCTGGCCACCGATCCCAAATTTATTCTTTTAGACGAACCTTTCGCCGGCGTAGATCCTGTCGCCGTGGAGGACATACAACGTATCGTGGCCCAACTGAAGAATAAGAACATCGGCATTCTTATCACCGACCATAATGTACAGGAGACGCTCGCCATTACCGAACGGTCTTACCTGATGTTCGAGGGCGGTATCCTAAAATCGGGCCTTCCCGAAGATCTGGCGGCCGATGAAATGGTACGGAAGGTATATCTTGGAAAGAATTTTGAGTTGCGAAAGAAACGATTGGATTTCTAATGCGGCTTGCTTTCCGGGAAATGCAATCACACTTTTGCCTGGGCTTCCCCTTTTGTTACCACCGACCCCAGAACATACAACAGAATGATCAGCGGTACCGCCAAAAACTGCAGGGTAATCAATAACACCAGACTGATTATTATAAAAATATATCGCAAGGCATTCTCCTTAAAACCCCAGGTCTTGAACTTTAGGGCGAAAAGTTCGATTTTGGCATTCAGCAGATAGGCACTTAAGACAGTCAATCCGATCAAAACCCAGGGATTCAGAATGATTTCACTTAAAATGTCGCTATTTTGGTAGCTCAGAATTAAAGGTAAAGAGAGAATCAAAAGCGTATTCGCGGGAGTGGGCAATCCGATAAAGGAATCCGTTTGGTTCTCATCGATATTGAATTGTGCCAAACGGTAGGCGGAAGCCAGGGTAATCAGAAATCCCAACAGCGGCAGGGGATCGGCGAAAAGCGACAATCCGTATTCCAAATTATGGTATCCGGACAGGTCGCCGGCATTCCATCCCCCGGTCGTTGACATTCGCAATAATTGGAACATCACCACCCCGGGCACCAATCCACTGGTAATGACATCCGCCAGGGAATCGAGTTGTAGTCCCAATTCGCTCTTGACGTTCAGGGCCCTTGCGGCTAGTCCGTCGAAGAAATCGAAGAATATCCCCAGAAAAACGAAAATGGCCGCCAGTTCCAACCGGTGCTGTACGGCGAATACCGTCGCGATGCAACCGCAGAAGACGTTGAGCAAGGTTATTAGGTTGGGAATATGTTTTTTCATGGAACGTAAAAATAAGACAATTTCCCGTGAATCAGGTCAGCCCATAATTTATTCGGATATTTGCCCTGTACAATTTTTCGAGGTCTATCATGCAATTGAAAAAAATATTTTTTCCTAGTATTGCTGATCTTTTCGGTGACCGGTCATACGCAGAAAACCGAGCTATCGCCGTTATCAAAAATCAGTGTGCTTACAGCGGGTTCGGGTAGTGAACTTTATTCCTCTTTCGGACATAGCGCCATTCGGGTACAGGATCCGACCCTGGCCATAGACGTAGTCTATAATTATGGTACCTTCGATTTTACCACGCCCAACTTTTATATGAAATTTGCCCGCGGCAAACTTAACTATACATTAAGCCGTCAAGAATTTCAATATTTTCTCTACACCTATGAACAAGAAAAACGCTGGGTGAAAGAAGAGGTTCTAGACCTCACATTGGATGAACGAAAAGCACTTTTCGGTTTTCTCGAAACCAATTATCTACCAGAAAACAGGGATTATAAATACGATTTCTTTTACAACAACTGCGCGACCAAAATTTGGGACGTACTCAAGGAAGTCTACGGCGACCGCTTGGTCTTTGACGGAAGTTATGTGAACGACCTCTATACCCACCGCGAACTGATCCATCAAAATGTACCGACCAATTCCTGGTCCGGTTTCGGCATCGACCTCGCCCTGGGTTCCGTTATCGACGATGACGCCACGCCCAAAGAGTTTATGTTTCTGCCGGAGTTTATCATGGAGCAATTGAGCCGGGCGAAGCTGGGTCCGAAACCCTTCGCGTCAGCACCTCAAGAAGTTTTGGACTTCGAACCTGTTGACAACCGCTCCCCCTTTTTCCTATCCCCCGCTTTTTGGCTGTCGCTATTTCTGGTATTGGTACTATTATGGACCTATCTTGATTTCAAATATAACGTGCGACGGCGGTGGCTCGATTTTATATTGTTTTTTGTCACGGGTGTCGCGGGCCTGGTCATGGTTCTTCTATGGTTTTGCACCGATCATACCGCTACGGCATGGAATTTCAATATGTTATGGGCATTTCCTTTCAACTTGTTCCTAGCCTTTATCGTCGCCCAAAAAAGAGGCCCGAACTGGGTCGCCAAATACGTTCTCTTTTTATTGGCCCTTCTGGTGATAACCCTCTTATTATGGTTGTTGGGCGTTCAGGTTTTCTCGCCTTTGTTGATCCTCGTATGGTTGGCCCTGGCCACCCGCTACTTCTTTCTTTTCTGGTCGTACCAAACCCCCCTAATCGCCTAACCGTATGAATCTGTTGACCGTCGAGAACATTTCAAAATCGTATGGGGAGCTGGTGCTGTTCCAAAATCTTTCCTTTGGTATCAACAAGGACCAAAAAATCGCCCTCATCGCCAAAAATGGCACGGGCAAGACCTCCATTCTCAATATTATGACCGGTGCCGATGTTCCGGATAGCGGCCAGGTCAATTACCGCAAGGGTATCCGGATTTCCTTTTTGGAGCAGGAACCCGACCTTGATCCCAATCTAAGCGTTGAAGAAAGCATTTTTGCATCGGACAATGAGATTTTAGAAGTCATCCATCGCTACGAAAAGGCCTTGGAAAACCCAGAAAATGCCGATGCCTATCAGTCCGCCTTCGAGGCGATGGAGCGTTTCAATGCCTGGGATTTCGAGACGCTTTACAAGCAAATCCTCTTTAAATTAAAACTGGAAGATCTTAACGCCAAGGTGGGAAAGCTCTCCGGGGGACAAAAAAAACGTCTGGCCCTGGCCAACGCCCTGATCAACAAACCGGATCTGTTGGTCCTCGACGAACCCACCAACCATCTGGACCTTGAGATGATCGAGTGGTTAGAGGATTATTTTGCGAAAGAAAACATGACCCTGTTTATGGTCACCCACGACCGTTTTTTCTTGGAGCGGGTCTGCAACGAGATCATCGAGCTTGAAAATGGCCAATTGTATCCTTACAAGGGCAACTACTCCTATTATCTAGAAAAAAGGGAAGCCCGAATCGAGCAGGAAGCTGCCGAGCAGCACAAATCGGAGCAACTGTTCAAGAAAGAGCTGGCCTGGATGCGCAAACAGCCCAAGGCACGCACCACGAAATCCAAGTCACGTATCGATGATTTTCAGGACATTAAGGCCATAAGCCAGCCAGCGCCGGAAAGAACATGAGGTACAGTTGGAAATCAATATGGAACGGATGGGCAGCAAAATTTTGGAGCTGCATAAGATTTCAAAATCCTATCCCGATAAACCGATTCTCGACCAGTTCGACTACACGTTTACAAAGGGCGAGCGGGCCGGTATTATCGGCAAGAACGGCACGGGGAAGTCCACCTTTCTGAATATCATTACGGGTGTGGAAGCCCTGATGCCGGGAAGGTCGTGGTCGGCGACACCATCAAGTTCGGGTATTACACCCAAGCGGGTATTAATATCAAGGCAGGACAGAAGGTCATCGATGTCATCCGCGATTTTGGGGATTACATTCCCTTAAAAAAAGGGCGACAGATTTCGGCCCAGCAATTGCTCGAACGTTTTCTCTTTGATCGCAAAAAGCAGTATGATTTTGTGGATAAATTGAGCGGAGGCGAGCGCAAGCGGCTTTATTTATGTACGGTGCTGATCCAAAACCCGAATTTTTTGATTTTGGACGAACCCACGAACGACCTCGATATCGTCACCTTGAACGTTTTGGAAAGTTTTCTGTTGGATTTTCCGGGATGTCTTATCGTCGTTTCCCACGACCGCTATTTTATGGACAAGATCGTCGACCACCTCTTCGTTTTCCGGGGGGATGCCGTGGTAGAGGATTTTCCCGGCAACTATTCCGATTACCGGGCCTATGAGGACAGTAAGATTGCCGGAGAGCGGGAAGAAAAGTCCAATCGCCGGGAAGATTCGGAAGAAAAAGACGCGACACCCGTAACCCGTTCCCAAAATACGCTTACCTATCTCGAAAAAAAGGAATACCGAAACCTTGAGAAGGAGATTAAAAAATTGGAAAAAAAGAAAACGGAGGTACAAAATAAGTTTGCGGACGGCTCCCTAACCGGCGAAGAAATCGAGGCTTTCTCCATCGAGTTGGGCGAACTCGAAGACACCATCGATGCCAAAACCGAGCGTTGGTTCGAGCTTTCCGATAGACTGGAAGGTTAAAAAACAAGCATTGTAATCCATGCTACAGTTCCTTCGCCACCTTAAATTTTTCCTAAGCGCCACCGACCAGCACGGCGTCCACTCCCCCTTCATCTATAATTACCTCACGAAATGCCTATATGCAAAACCGGATTATTGCCAAGAGAAGTCTTGGAACATCCTATTGAAAAGTATCGCGTATTTCGGGGCGAATCGCATAGGAATACTCGATGGGACAGAAAAATTGCAAAAGAAAATCCAGGACGAATTTCCTGCCATCCAATGGGATAAGGGGTCCTATGACATCCTGTTCATGCCCCCCTTCGAAGCCTACAAAGTAATTCGCAGTATCTCCCTGGAAAATGAAATCCATAATAATACCCTTCTTCTAATCGACAATATTCATAGTAACCGCAATAATTTATCCCTTTGGACAACCCTAAAGAAGCATCCGAAGGTGACTGTTACCGTTGATCTGTTCTATTGCGGGGCCGTGTTTTTTAGAAAGGAACAGGCAGAGGAACATTTCAAAATAAGGATTTGATTTCGTAACTTTAAGTATTGAAGTGGTGAAGTGATTTGAACTTTTTACTTTACAGCGAAAATTAGACCTATTTTGGTCAGGGCTTTTTCGAATTGCATAGCATCGCTATGGAAGGGAAAAAAGAGAATATATGAGTAAAAAAGGACCATTTTTAGCGAATTGAAGAAGTTCAAATCATTTCATTAAGATTCAGCACATGGGCAAGTATACGATTTATGCGGTTTTGGGGATACTATTTGTAGTGTACCTATTTATTACTTTTTCGATGAAAAGACGTTCGAACCATCGCAAAGACCGTAAGTTTATGGAAGGCTATGACCGCTCGAATCGCAAAAACGAGGATCGGGAATAAGTTGTATATTCTCCATAATTAACCACCTTCTAAACCAATTAACTTCCTCCCCCATGAAAATTTATACCAAGACGGGCGACGACGGCACTACGGGACTGCTCGGGGGTGCCCGGGTAAAAAAGCACCACATTCGGGTGGAAAGCTACGGTAGTGTTGATGAGCTGAACTCGTGGTTGGGTTTGATCCGTGACCAAGACATTGATGGGCGGGTCAAGAGCATGCTGATCCAAATTCAGGAAAAACTGTTTACCGTAGGGGCCATTTTGGCGACCGATCCCGAAAAGGCCCTGGTGAAAGGCGGTAAAAAACGCTTGAACATTCCCGAGCTCACAGATGCCGACATTGAAGTTTTGGAAAAGGAAATCGATGCTATGGAAACATCTTTACCCGCAATGACCCATTTTATACTTCCCGGTGGCCATACCAGCGTGTCATACTGTCACATCGCCCGTAGCGTCTGCCGCAGGGCGGAACGCTCTTGTACCTTACTTTACGGGAATATGCCTTTTGACGACCGTGTTCTATCGTTTATCAACCGGCTTGCCGACTATTTGTTCGTACTGGCACGGAAATTGTCCCAAGATTTAAAGGTCGAAGAAATTAAGTGGGTGCCCTGAACCTTAAAATATCGGTTTTATCTTGTTATTCTCCAATAAAATCGCTATTTCTTCGTTCTCGAATAATCCAAACAAA
Source organism: uncultured Flavobacteriaceae bacterium (assembly GCA_963764285.1). Classification (GTDB taxonomy): domain Bacteria; phylum Bacteroidota; class Bacteroidia; order Flavobacteriales; family Flavobacteriaceae; genus Pricia. The sequence goes on along the minus strand of CAVXSA010000001.1, from coordinate 335,514 downwards.
AAACCTTGATTTCATTTTAACTATGGTTTGGAACAGATAATTTCGGCTTTTGTGACCGATGTCATTTTTTGGAAACAACGCAGAACTAGGACGGTCTGAAATGAGGAAATATGATTTCAAGATGTGGGGTGCGTAGATAGAGGAAAACATTTAAAAGGATTCCTTAACATTAAAAAGGCAAATTTGCTTGCCTATGTGTTTTTAAAAATTATTTTTGCAAAAAATTAAAATCAAATCAGCATGTATTGGACATTAGAACTAGCATCGTACTTGAGTGATGCACCATGGCCCGCGACAAAGGATGAATTGATCGATTATTCCATCCGTACCGGGGCGCCTTTGGAGGTGGTCGAAAACCTTCAGTCCATGGAAGAGGAAGGCGGCGAGATTTACGAATCTATCGAAGAAATTTGGCCCGATTACCCCACCGAGGAAGATTACCTCTGGAATGAGGATGAGTATTAGGTGTGGCGCCTTTTTCCCGTCGAACCTGAACGGGTGGCGTATTGCTAAGCATTGAAATCAGGGGCCTCGAATTGTAAAAGAAATGCTGTGGTCTAAAAGAGTAGGCCGTAAGTATAATGGTATTAAGTTAGCGTATTTCCAGATAAGAAGAAATAGCTATTAATAGGTTCATGACAACTAAAAAGTCTCTATCGAGGCTTTTTTTTATGGGCATTGCCAATAACTCCTAGTGGAATGATGATGCAGGATTTTTTTGTTAGGAGGCTGGCGATATGAGGCGCCAAAAGCGGAGTTTAGGAGGCTAACTTAGTATTTAGGTAACGAAGTAGCTGAAAAAAAGAACACATCAGCAAGCGGAACTGAACTGATCAAGATGCCCTCATAGACTCCTTTAGGTGGGCACCGGTAATTTCGGTTTTTGTGAATAAACGAAATATTATTACCCGCATAGGGGGTAATGGTAGTCAAAAATCCATTTTTATGGACGCGAATGGGATTTTCGTAGGTAAAAGAAAAGGTTTAAAGGAGTTCTTTATGTAATTTTGGCAGACGAATGGTGGTAATCTCGCATAAATCCATTCGTGGAATGCCTTTTGTTGTTTTAGGACAGCAACATTCTAAAATCAATTCTTCACCGCCGAAACCACATCAAAATGGCGGTTCAACGATAAACAGCACATCATGGATCTTTTAAATTCCGTTCTCAAGATTTTCGTGGGGGACAAATCAAAAAAAGACGTCAAGGCCTTACAGCCCTTGGTCGAACAGATAAAATCTTTTGAACAGCAGTTAGAAGCAATCAGCAACGACGAACTTCGCGACAAAACCAAAACCTTCAAACTAAAGATTGCGGAAGACTGCAGTACCGTCACGGAACAAATCCAGAAATTGGAAGCGGCCGTAAGGGCATCGGACGATATCGACAAGAACGAAGAAATGTATGAAGAAATCGATAAACTGAAGGAAGAGGCCTATCAGATTACCGAGAACACCTTGAACGAAATCTTTGCCGGTCGCCTTCGCCGTAGTCAAGGAAACGGCCAAACGTTTCGTCCATAATGAAACCTTAACCGTAACCGCTTCGGAATACGACCGGGAACTTTCGGGTATCAAAGATTATGTCACCCTTGAAGATGAATCTGCTATCTGGAAAAATTCTTGGGACGCCGCCGGAAAAGCCGTTACTTGGGATATGGTCCATTACGATGTACAGCTCATAGGCGGTATCGCCTTACATCAGGGTAAGATTGCCGAAATGCAGACGGGCGAGGGTAAAACCTTGGTAGCCACCCTGCCCCTGTACCTGAATGCCCTCGCCGGTAAAGGATCGCATTTGGTAACCGTGAACGATTACCTGGCGAAACGGGACAGTGCCTGGATGGCCCCCATCTTTGAATTCCATGGTCTCTCGGTAGATTGTATCGACCACCACCGGCCGAATTCCGCCGGACGAAGGGCCGCCTACAACGCCGACATCACCTATGGCACCAACAACGAATTCGGTTTCGACTATCTGCGCGACAATATGGCGCACAAACCCGAAGATATCGTGCAACGGCCACACCACTACGCCATCGTGGATGAGGTCGATTCCGTTTTGGTCGATGATGCCCGTACGCCCTTGATCATTTCCGGACCGGTACCGGAAGGAGATCGGCACGAATTCAATGAATTGAAACCCAAAGTGTCGGATATATTTAACAAACAGCGCCAGCATCTGACCGGCGTTTTGGCAGAGGCCAAAAAATTGATCGCTGAGGGTAATACGAAAGAAGGAGGTTTTCTTTTGCTTAGGGTGCATCGCGGATTGCCCAAGAACAAGGCGCTGATCAAATTCCTGAGCGAAGAGGGGATGAAGCAGCTCTTGCAGAAGACCGAGAATTATTACATGCAGGACAATAACCGAGAAATGCCCAAGGTCGATGAGGACCTGCTTTTTGTCATCGACGAAAAAAACAACCAAATCGAGCTTACCGATAGGGGCATCGATTATATTTCCGGGGAACAGAACCGCGACTTCTTTGTGATGCCGGACATCGGTGGTGAAATTGCCAAGATTGAAAGCCAAGACCTCGAAATCGAAAAAGAGGCCGAACTGAAAGAAGAACTTTTTAGGGATTTTGGCGTCAAGAGCGAACGGATCCACACCATGAGCCAGCTGCTAAAAGCCTATACTCTTTTTGAAAAAGATGTGGAATATGTGGTAATGGATAACAAGGTTATGATCGTTGACGAACAGACCGGCCGTATTATGGAGGGTCGGCGTTATTCCGATGGGCTCCACCAAGCTATCGAGGCCAAGGAAAACGTCAAGATAGAAGCCTTGACCCAGACCTTTGCCACGGTCACCCTGCAAAATTACTTTAGAATGTATAGCAAGTTGGCGGGTATGACCGGTACGGCGGTCACCGAGGCCGGCGAGTTTTGGGAAATTTATGAGCTTGACGTGATGGAAATTCCCACCAACCGCCCGATTGCAAGGGACGATAGAAACGATTTGATCTACAAGACCAAACGCGAAAAATACAATGCCATAATTGATCAAGTGACCGAACTTTCCCAAGCGGGCAGGCCCGTGCTTATCGGTACGACCTCGGTAGAGATTTCCGAACTCCTGTCGCGCATGCTTACCATCCGCAAGGTAGAGCACAACGTGCTGAACGCAAAGCTCCATAAAAAAGAAGCCGATGTGGTAGCCGAAGCGGGCAAATCGGGTGTGGTTACCATCGCTACCAACATGGCCGGCCGCGGTACGGATATCAAACTCTCCCCAGAGGTCAAAAAAGCCGGCGGACTCGCCATCATCGGTACCGAACGCCATGATTCCCGGCGAGTTGACAGACAGCTACGCGGACGTTCAGGCCGTCAGGGGGATCCGGGAAGTTCCCAGTTCTACGTATCCCTGGAAGACAACCTTATGCGTCTCTTCGGATCGGAACGGGTAGCCAAAATGATGGATAGAATGGGCTTGGAGGAAGGTGAGGTCATACAGCACGGCATGATGACCAAATCCATCGAGCGCGCCCAGAAAAAAGTAGAGGAAAATAACTTCGGCGTACGTAAACGTTTATTGGAATACGATGACGTTATGAACGCCCAACGCGAAGTGGTCTATAAAAGAAGACGCCATGCCCTTGAAGGCGAACGCCTAAAAGTGGATATTGCCAACATGGTGTACGATACCTGTGAAGCTATTGTCGAAACCAATAAAATGGCGAACGATTATAAGAACTTCGAGTTTGAACTGATAAAATATTTCTCTATAACCTCACCGATCGAAGAAGCAGAGTTCCTTAAATGGGGCGAGCGGGAAATAGCAACTAGCATTTATTCGGCTATTTACGAACACTATCAGGAAAAAATGCAGCGTAATGCGGCTACGGCCCTGCCCGTAATAAAAAAGGTGTATGAAGACAGTTCCAATAAATTTGAGCGTATCGTAGTGCCTTTTACCGATGGGGTAAAAACCCTAAATGTAGTGACCGATCTGCAACGTGCCTACGAAAGTGAGGGAAAGGAGTTGGTCACCGATTTTGAAAAGAACATTACTTTGGCCATTGTCGACGATTCGTGGAAGACCCATTTACGTAAGATGGACGAGTTGAAGCAATCCGTACAATTGGCGGTGCACGAACAGAAAGATCCTTTGCTGATTTACAAGTTCGAGGCCTTTGAACTGTTCAAGGCCATGATCGACAAGGTGAATAAAGAGGTAGTATCTTTCTTGTTTAAAGGAGAGCTGCCTACGGGCAATCCTAACGACATTCAAAAAGAGCGGAACCTTCGCCGGCCCAAGGAAAATCTTCAGACCAGTAAAGAAGAAATCCCCAATAGCGACGAGCGCTCCGCCCAAAACCGTGCGGTGGGGCAGAATCAGGGCCAACGACCCCAAGTTACGGAAACCATAGTTCGTGAACGTCCTAAAATAGGACGTAACGAACGGGTAACCATCAAGAATGTGCTATCGGGCGAAAGCAAGACCCTAAAATACAAACAAGCGGAACCCCTTATCGAGAGGGGCGAATGGGTGCTTATTCAAGATTGAAAAACGGCCCTGCTAAGGACTTGAACGGCAATTTTTCGCTAAAGTTGCCGTTTTTTATTGCTTTTGAACGAGGTAATGCCATATGAAACATATTTAAAATGTATCTTTTCCTTGATAGGTAATCAATATAGTATCGATCTACCCTATTCATGCGAAAATCAATTTCAGACGAAAATCGAATCAGCCACAAGCCTGGTTTGCTGTTGAAGTTCAACTATGTTTCGTCCATACTCAGCTTGATATTAGGCTTCATCGCGCTCTATGTGCTTGATATACGCGGGGCCATTACTTCCGTGTTATTTCTTTATTTTACTTTGAACCTCTTAAATGTCGCACTCTATAGAGTACACGGCAATCTGACCATTATGTCTATTTATACCTCTGTACTTTCACTGTGCTGTACGGCGGTGATCACTATATTCAGTGGTGGCATTAACAGTCCCTTTGTTTTCCTATTGGTCATTGTTGTTTTGGCCAGCTACCTATCGACAAGAGGTCTCGGTAGAATTTACCTCTATGCGGGCCTGATAATCGTGGTTTTGCTATTCGCTATAGATCAGGGCGGATTATGCCTTTATTATCAACGAGATACCCGCCAAATCTCACGATATCTTCAGTTTGGGTCAGCCTACTTTTTGCCGTCTATATACTAACCGGCGTTTTTGGCAAGGAGTTATTGACCGCCCGCCATAATCTCTATCGCTCCCAGGCGGAAATCGAAATACGCATCGCAGAAAAAGAAACCCTTTTAAAAGAACTTCACCATAGGGTAAAGAACAATCTGCAAACGGTTTCGAGCCTGCTAAGTCTGCAATCGAAAAACACGGGGAACCCAGAACTCAAGACGATGGTCAAAAGCAGTCAAAATAGGATCATGGCCATGGCCCTCATTCATGAAATGATTTATGTGCGCCATAACATTACCGCAATCGAATTCAGGCACTATGTCCGTGAATTAACCGAATATCTCATTAAATCCGTGGAAAGCAAAGATAAGACCGTTGAAATCAACATCGACATGCCTGAGGTCAAACTGGATATCGATACCGCCATACCCTTAGGACTTCTGATGAACGAAGTGATTACCAATTCGCTCAAATACGGTGTTACGGAAAATGGAAAAGGTGCTATCGACATCCGATTACGTGCGGATATCGACACGAACTACTATATGTTGGATATTAGCGATAATGGCATTGGATTTTCCAAGGAAGTGGATTTCGAGAACGCAAAATCCTTGGGGCTCCAACTCATCCACAACCTAACCAGACAGTTACAGGGTTCGGTACAAAGGATGGATACCCAACGGGGCACCAACTATCACATCAAGTTCCCCAAGGTAGAAATAAGGCTACGGCTAGTTAAAACCTAAGAGAAACCACGCCTCTTTTGACCATCTCAAGCGGATAAGTACGGATATCGTGTTTACGCAATGCTCGTCCTAGTAAGATATTTCCTTATTAAAATGTTTTTATATAATGAATTTCCGTAATTTAACGCTTACATTTGCCGATTTCCGCTCATCTATTCTGCTTAGGGCCAGTTTAGAATAGGGTAGTGACCATCTCTGTACCTATACATTTGTAACGGCTATTCCCCTCAAAACGAGTTGATGCCACATTCAAGCCACATCCAGTACAAAATTGACGGCCAGACTAAGTTGCTTTTTCGGCTTGTACATATTTCGGTGGTATTGACCACTGTATTGGCTATCCTTTGCATCTATCCCCTTCATATTTACGGAGTAGTGCCCATCGCTCTTTTTACGTACGGAATAAGCAACCTTTTGAATATTGAACTGTTCAAAAAAAATGGGGACCTCAAATGGGCCGCCATACGATCTTCCGTTATTTCACTACTTGTTACATTTACCGTTATTCTTTTTAGCGGCGGAATCAACAGCCCGTTTATCTTTATATTGGCCGTAATCGTTCTCGGCGGTTATGCAGGCGCTCGCATATTCGGCAGGGTGTACCTGTTTGCCGTTATGGGAGCCATTTTCTTGATCTATCTGATCGACGAAGCGGATTTCTCCTTCTTTGCCAATAGCGTACCGGCGGAATCAAGGCATCATTTCAGTTTGTTAAGTTTACTTTTCGCAGTCTATTTGATGGGTGGAGTTTTTGGCAGGAATTTAATGAATGCGTATCAAGCCATGAAAAAATCACGCGCAGAAATTGAAAAGGGAATCGAAGATAAAGGAATGCTTTTAAGGGAAGTACACCACCGGGTAAAGAATAATCTGCAAACGGTCTCCAGTCTGCTGAGCCTTCAGGCGAAAAACACGGGGAACGATAAAATTAAACCTTTGATCTATAGCAGTCAGAATCGGGTTACCTCCATGGCCATGATCCATGAGATGCTTTACATGAGAGACGACCTTTCCCAAATCGAATTTCGGCCCTATGTGCAAGAACTTACCGAGTATCTTATGAAATCCGTAAAAAGCCAAAGTAACGGGATTATGGTGGATATAGATATTCCCGATGTGAACTTGGGCATAGATACAGCCATCCCTCTGGGTCTTCTGATCAACGAGGCGGTCACCAATTCAATAAAATACGCTTTTTCGGAAAACTCGGAAGGTAAAATACATATTCTACTTTCCCATGGGGATGCCGAGTCTTCCTACGTTCTGGAAATTGTAGATAACGGAATCGGTTTTTCGGAAAATCTGGATTTTAGGACGACCGATTCCTTGGGACTAAAATTGATCCACAACCTGGCCCGGCAACTGCGAGGTTCGGTAGAACGGGTTTCATGCGACAAAGGAACTCGGTACCGTATCGAGTTTTTCGATTTCGAAAGGCGTCGCTCGCCGCGAGGGAAGGTTTCAGAGCGGACCCTGCCTGCCTAGTAAAAGGGAATATTTACGCCGATTATCCCAAGCTTATTTGTATTTCGTTTTTGATTCTAGGGCAAAACGGTTTAGCTTTGACCAAAAACCCCATTATGCTAAAGAACAGCAAACTGGAAGATCGCCTAAGAAGCAAAATTCAATTGGTTATCAAGGTCAACTATTTCAGTTCAATCTTTGCCTTGGTATTTGGGATTGTCTGTTTTTTGGTACTGGATATTACCCAGGTAATTCCTTACGTATTTCTAATTTTCGGGGTTTTGAATTCGGCCAATACCCTGCTCTACCGTTACCATGGCAGCTTGACCCTGACCTACAACATCGTTTCTATCATGACCTTGACCGGTGCCAGCGTTATCACACTTTACAGCGGGGGCATCAACAGCCCCTTTATTTTCGTACTGGCCCTGATCGTGGTAGCTGGTTATGTCACTACTAAGGCTTATGGAACGCTGTACCTAAACCTCAACCTGCTCATCATCATACTTATTTACTCCCAAAGCATCGCGGATTTCAGTTTTGTGACCGATGTGGTACCCGAAAAATCGAAAAACCTGTTCGCGCTTATCAGTGTGCTGTTCTCGGTCTATCTCTTGGGGGGCGTTTTCGGAAAGAACCTATTACATGCCCATCACAACTTATATAAGATCAAAAGCGAACTTGAGGAAAAAATCGGGGAAAAAGAAACGCTCATTAAAGAGGTGCACCACCGGGTCAAGAATAATCTTCAGACCGTTTCAAGCTTGCTTAGCTTACAATCACGCAATATAGGGGACGAAGAAGTGAAAAGTCTTCTAAAAAGCAGCCAAAACCGGGTAATTACGATGGCGATGGTGCACGAAATGCTTTATATGCGCGAGGATCTTTCTAAAATCGACTATAAATCCTATGTACAGGAACTAGCTGAATTTCTGGTACGCTCGATTAAGGGAACGAGCAGTAATATCAGCTTGAGCATCGATATTCACAAAGTGGAGCTCAATATCGATACATCGATTCCCTTGGGACTCCTTATCAACGAAGTGGTGACCAACGCCCTCAAATTCGGAATCGTCAATGACAATAAAGGTGAAATAATAATTAAGCTGCGCCAGGGAGAAGGCAAAGAGTTTTTGTTAAATATTGGAGATAACGGTACCGGTTTCGCCGAAACGATTACCTATAAGAACTCCAATTCCCTCGGATTAAAATTGATACACAACCTCGTCAGACAACTTCAAGGTTCCGTCAAACGTGACTTCTCTAAAAAGGGAACCCATTATATCATCAAATTCAAGGAAATCCGCGATCAAATACCTTCAGTGGTCTAGCCTCCCGGCGCAAGGGCAATTTTCCTCACAATATCCAGGGACCCTATTAATAATCTTCCGTCGAAGGTGCCGGTTGAGGGCCTTTGGAAGTGAATTTCGTAAACCTTGTTTCAAATCGGCACCTGTAACATCCTCATCCTTTTTCCCTATAGAAAAAATAAACCTTACACATAGCCTTGGCTAAAAAAAGACATAAAAAACGTGAATTAATGCAAGGTTTTTCCTGCAAATGCGTTCATTGTCAATAAATTATAAATAAAAACCCCAAATATTATGGGGAATATCTTGGTTGCCATGTATCTTACTATCATTAATTTGCACTCAAATTACCGTGCTTTGGAATATATTTATACCATTCTGGGTTCCGATGCCACCTCCAATTTGCAACTGCAACACTACTTGGGGGAGTACGGCGATTTCACCTGCGCCGGATTGGCGAAGAACAGCACCGAAGGCATTAATTCGATTTTGAAATTTTCTCCCGATGTGGTTTTTATCAACCTCAACGAAAATGCATCGGAATATTTTCAGATGGTAATGGAGCTCCATCAATATATCAACAACCTCCCCGTTATCATCGGTATTTCAAAAAGTAAGAACTATGCTTATGATGCCATCAAAAACGGATTCTTCGATTATTGGTTGATGCCTTACAACGAGTTCGATATCCGAAAATCACTTTTGCGGCTCAAAAAACAAGTTCCCGTCAAGGCCGAGCCCGATACCCTGTGTTTAAAATCATACCGAGATTTTCAATATATCAACACCAACGACATCCTGTACCTTCAAGCGGACAATAATGCGACGGAGTTTGTAATGAAAGACGGTACAATAAACAATGCGTTTAAAACGTTAAAATCTTTCGAGAATCAATTGCCCAAAAATTTCGTGCGTATCCACCAGAGCTATATCGTGAACACCCACTATATTTCGCGTATCAGCTACGGCAAATCGAACTGCACCCTTAAACAGAACAAGATGCAGCTGCCCTTCTCCAAATCCTACCGTGAGAACATCGATGGTCTGAAGAAAATACTCTCAAAAAACACCATTTCTTCCCTTAATTAAAAAAATTCTCACAGATTCCTGCACAATACTCACAGACCTGCTACGTTTACTAGTATACTGTTCTGCACGGTCAATCTTTGGGGTTTAGGTACTAATTTAGCAGTAACAAAAAAAACAATAACCCCTAAAACTATTTTATTATGAAAAAAGCAGCAAGTATTTTCGCAGTATTGGTAATGAGCCTCGGACTTTTCACTTCATGTGAATCGGATACCAGTGTAGCAGATAACGATGCGCTATATAATGTACAGGTTCAGGCTTCTAATGATGGAGATGACATCAGAACAGATAGAAGGGATTGAGCTTGAAAAACAACCAATGACGATTTAATTTAGCCTTAAAAGATATTTTTTAAGGCTTTTTTTGATTAAATTTTCAAAAAAATGAGTCTGCCGAACGACACTGCTTTTAAAAAAGGATACCTTTTCCTTTTATGTGTTATATGGATATGTATGTATGCCTGCAATTCTGGGCCTACGAAATCCAACCACGACCTGAATACTATTGAAGCTGATACACTGTTTGAATCGATTAAAAGAGGACGGGATACAGAATTAGCTTATACCAAAAGAAAAACCTATTTAGACAAAGCCTATAACGCAGCTTTTCATCTAAACAACGATTCGCTAAAGACCAAGGTGTTTTCTAGACTATCAATTGCCTATCTGATATTGAATGATTCCTTGAATTTTAGAAAATCCAATCTCGAAACCATTCGATTAGCCCGCAAGGTAAAGGATAGCACAAGTCTGGCCGAAGCGAATTGGGATTTAGCGGATTTTTATAGATTGGAAGCCATTGCCGACAGCGCCTATTATCATTTTTCAGAAGCCGAAAAAATATATCATAATCTTGGGCAGAATTACGAGTCGGCCAGAATGCTATACAACATGGCGATAGCACAAGCCGACGTAAAGGACTATACCGCTAGCGAAATCACCACGATTAAAGCGATAGAAATCCTTAAACCTCTTAATAAGAACGAACAGTTATATAGCAGTTACAGTAATCTGGGCTCTGTTTCGAAAGATTTAAAAGAGTATGAAAGAGCTATTGATTATTACAATATTGCCTTGGATTATCAAAAAAAGATACAGACCGAAAATACGTTTGACTTAAGCCTCAAAAATAATATTGGGGTAGTCTATCAGAATAAGGGGGATTACTCAAAATCCGTTCCTTATTTTGAACAAGTTTTATCAGAAAAAAATTTAATTAAGAAATATCCAAAACTATATGCTTTATCGCTTAACAATTTAGCCTATAGTAGATTGAAAATCAATCCTAAAAACGATGTATCGGAGCAATTTCAAAGAGCCGTCCAAATTCAGGATAGTATTGGAGATATCGCGGGAGCATCGAGAACCCATTATGGCCTTGCGGAATATTATCTGACTAAAAAAGATACGCTGCAAGCACTATCACATGCCAAGAAAGCACTGAGCGATGCCGAAACGGCGCATAATAATGATCGACTTCTACAGACCCTTCAGCTTTTGACCAGACTGGACCCAAAAAACTCTTCCATCTATAACAGCCGATATATTTCCCTCAACGACAGCTTGCAAGAAGAAGAGCGTCAGGTACGGGACAAATTTGCACGCATTCGTTTTGAGACGGACGAATACATTGCGGAAAACGAGACGTTGGCCAGCGAAAAACGTTTATGGGCCGGTATCGCCTTGGCGATTTTCCTGCTCGCAGCTTCTGCCTTTGTCATGTTTGACCAGCGGGCGAAAAACCAAAAATTGCGCTTTCAACAGGCACAGCAGGCAGCCAACCAAGAGATTTTCAACCTTATGCTGGCTCAAAAGGAAAAGGTGGAGGAAGGCAAAAAATCCGAACAAAAACGTATTTCCGAAGAATTGCACGATGGGGTACTGGGACGGATGATGGGTTCCCGTATGGTACTCACCGGGCTGAATAAAAAAAATGATCAAGACGCCGAAGCCCAACGCAAAAAAGCCATTGATGCCCTACAGGATGTTGAAAAGGAGATACGTGCCATCTCGCACGAACTCAGTGATGCCGCCTACCAGAAAATGCATAATTTTATGCTCTCTTTGCAAGATCTGTTAAAAACCGTGGAAAGTACCGCGAATATCAATTGCAATCTGGTCTACGACCACGAAAAAAACTGGGATGCACTGAAAGGCGATGTCAAGATCAACGTTTACCGGATGGTACAGGAAAGCCTACAAAATTCCGTTAAACATGCCCAATGCAAAAATGTTACCGTTACCTTTGCCTCCGATCAAAACACCTTGAAAGTAGCCATTATGGATGATGGCAGAGGCTTTCGCACGACCAAGAGAAAAAAGGGCATCGGTATGCGCAATATAGCATCCCGTATGGAAAAATTGAACGGGAAGTGGCACATTGATAGCACCCCCGGAAAAGGTACCACCATAATATTGGAAATCCCCGTTACCTCTTCCAAAAATTCCACCCCCCGCTCGACCGGTAAACGAAAGCTTACCGAAGAAGTATAAATGGAAAATGACGAGATAGACTATGAGCGACCTAGTACGCATTCTCGCTGTTGACGATCATGAAATGATTGTCCTCGGCTATAAATATACCTTGGAAGCCAGCACCTTTGATGACTTTGAAGTGGTGGTGCATACCGCTCCTGGCTTCGATTTGGGCAAAAAGGAAATCGAAAGTTCTGCCAATCGCCTGCCGTACGATATCATATTATTGGATATTCAGATGTTTCCCGACAGTGCCAAGGAAGAGCGGGGCGGAGAGGACCTCGGACTTTTGGCACGGAAAATTTCACCCAGTTCAAAAGTCGTATTCCTATCCTCCTTTAGTGACAGTTACCGAATCAACAATATCCTGAAAAATGTGAATCCCGACGGGTATATGGTAAAATCGGAAGTGGACGAGAAAACCTTGCAGACTATGGTCAAAACGGTGTTGAAGAAGCCTCCTTATTATACCGCGGCCGCTTTACAGGCCATCCGGAGAAAAATGGCCAACGAGGACCAAATCGATGAGCGGGACAAAAAGATTTTGTATCAATTATCCATCGGCACCAAAACGAAGGACATCTCCTCTCTGGTAGCAGCGGCCAGTACCACGGTGGAAAACAGAAAGCGCCAGCTAAAAATCATGCTCGGCGTTGAAAATGGAAATGATTTTGCCCTGATTGAAGAGGCACGAAAGCGAGGTTTCATTTAAATTATTTTTTTCTGGGAGTTTACCACTATTCGTAAATATCTTAATTAGAGTCAAATACAATAAAAAATAACGTTAGCCTAGAAAAACCCCCATTTTTCTGTGGTTTTTCTTTGTCCGATGACTGGCGCGGGGAATTATCTTTGTTTGTCAATTGAACCATTCCATACACGCCTATGCCACTTTATCTCGATAGTTTCAAAAATAATCCGCCCGAAGGTTTTAACAGCGACCTGAACATCGAAGGGCTTGACGCCTTCCAAAAAAGTTTGGAAAAACACTTTTTCTCGGAAGTTAGGGTTCGCAATTGTTCTTTTGAGAAAATCTCTGTCCAACTCGCCATCGAACTCGATTGCAATTTGAGCCTTGTTGAGATGCTATTCCATTTCAATAAAGGAACATGGGGCAATTTTAAACACGATAAATCTTCATTTTCCAAATTGCTCCAACAATTGGTCGATGAAAATGATACCTCCTTGGATATAGAGGAATTTACGCTGTTACTTAAAGATACGACCATTATCGTCAATAAAATATACGCCAAGAGTATTCCCGAACAGTTACATACTATTTTTACTGAACTCGGAAAACATTATGTGCACTTCAGCAAAGGCTTGACCGAGACGCCTTACGAAATTTATATTCCCGTTTTCGAGGAGGAATGCGGCGCAGGGGAAGACAACTTACTGCGAAATATCGAAGCTGGAAACCATACAAAAAAAGACTATTTCAAGTATTGGGGTCTGTATTGCGATTCCGAAGAGGATGCGGTCATCTACGACCTAAAGAATACAAAAATCGAACAGGGAGACCTGTTTATGCTCAACCACTAGAGAGGTAAACTTCACAAGCCCGTTACCAAATTTCAACAGCACTTAAAACTTTGAAAACTTAACCGCCACCGCCTGAAGTGTGGCGCGTAGGTTTGGAAAGGGCTACACTAGATTCCGTTCAATAATTGAATAGTGCCCTGCCCTCCATTAGTGCATGGACCTTTTCTTTCACTCCTTCAATTTTAACTTCATCCTCCCAATGGGCCAGAACTTCATCTACCAAATCTACGATGGCCTCCATATCGTTCTCTTTTAGTCCCCTCGTGGTAATGGCCGCCGTGCCAAAGCGAATGCCAGAGGTTACGAATGGGGATTTATCATCGAACGGCACCATATTTTTGTTCGCCGTAATATCGGCCTTGACCAATACTTTTTCTGCATCCTTTCCGGTAATGTTCTTGTTGCGGAGGTCGATCAACATCATATGGTTGTCCGTTCCCCCCGAAATGATATGATAGTCCTTGGCGACGAAAGCGGCAGCCATGGCAGCGGCATTTTTCTTCACTTGAAGCATATACTTCAAGAAATCATCGCTCAAGGCTTCACCGAAAGCGATGGCCTTACCGGCAATCACGTGCTCTAGAGGCCCGCCCTGATTGCCTGGAAAAACGGCCATATCCATTAAATTGGACATTTTTTTAAGCTTCCCGTTCTTCAATTTTTGACCGAAGGGATTGTCGAAATCCTTGCCCATTAAGATGAGGCCACCTCTAGGCCCCCGGAGTGTTTTGTGGGTCGTAGTGGTCACCACGTGACAATGGGGAATCGGGTCGTTGAGAATTCCTTTGGCGATCAATCCCGCTGGATGGGCGATATCCGCCAGTAAGAGGGCATCGATACTGTCCGCAATTTCCCGGAACCGCTTGAAATCCATATCCCGCGAATAGGCGGACGCCCCTGCAATAATCATCCGGGGTTTTTCTTTTTGGGCAATTTCCTGAATTTTACCGTAGTCCAATCTACCGGATTCTTTATCCACTCCGTAAAAAACGGGCTTGTACAAGCGTCCCGAAAAATTGACGGGAGAACCATGGGTCAAGTGTCCCCCATGGGATAGGTCGAAACCCAGTATCGTATCGCCCGGTTGCAGGCAGGCGTGGTACACCGAAGCGTTGGCCTGTGATCCGGAATGGGGCTGCACATTGGCATATTCGGCGCCGAAGAGTTCCTTGGCACGATCGATGGCCAACTGCTCGACCTTATCGACCACTTCGCAACCGCCGTAATACCGTTTCCCCGGATAGCCTTCGGCATATTTGTTCGTCAGGACCGATCCTGCGGCTTCCATCACTTGGGAACTGACAAAGTTCTCGGAAGCGATCAGCTCGATTCCGTTGATTTGGCGTTCCTTTTCTTCGGCTATAAGTTCAAAAACTTGAGTATCGCGTGGCATAGATAAAATTCCGTTAAGTGAGGTGCAAAAATACAAATTGCCCCTTGCAAATTCCCACAAAACAATATATTTGGTACGTAAATTATCAAACACCTATTAACAATTTCGCTATGCCCATACCTGCGAACGATCCGAATAGAAAAACTTGGCTTCCCGTCCCCGAAGACTCCGACTTTCCGATACAGAACATTCCGTTTGGGGTGTTTTTGACACGCGATGATATTATCACCATCGGCACGAGAATAGGTGATACTGCCATCGATTTGGGCGCCTTGCACCAGTTGGGCTATTTCCGGGACATTCCCTTGACCGACGATATCTTTCTACAAGATACCCTGAACGATTTTATTTCCGATGGCCGTACAACCTGGCGGATGGTCCGTAACCGTATCAGTGACATTTTTGATGCTGGAGACGATGAATTGAAGAACAATGCGGGGCATCGGAAGACCGTTTTGTTTTCTTTGGACGAGATTGAGATGCAACTGCCCGTACATATCGGGGACTATACCGATTTTTACTCCAGCAAAGAACATGCTACCAATGTGGGCAGCATGTTGCGCGACCCTGACCATGCCCTTTTTCCCAATTGGCTTCATCTTCCCATTGGATACCACGGCAGGGCTTCCACCATCATCCCGAGCGGAACGCCTATACGCCGGCCGTATGGGACAAAGTTTACCAAAAGATGCCGACCGACCCGTATTCGGCCCTTCACAACAGGTCGATTTCGAACTCGAAATGGCATTTATCACCACTGATGCCAATGCCTTGGGCGAACCCATATCGGTCAACGAGGCGGAAGAGTATATCTTCGGAATAGTACTTTTCAACGATTGGAGCGCCCGCGACCTCCAAAAATGGGAATATATGCCATTGGGTCCCTTCCTCTCCAAAAGTTTTGCTTCTTCGATATCGACCTGGATCGTGACCTTGGATGCGTTGGAACCCTTTAGGGTGGAAAGTCCGAAACAAGATCCTTCGCCCCTCCCCTACCTGCAACAAAAAGGAGCGCACAGTTTTGACATACAACTGGAAGTGGCTGTGACTCCCGACCAAGGCGAGTCGACCACCATCAGCAGATCAAATTTCAAATACCTGTATTGGACCATGGCACAGCAATTGGCGCACCACACCGTGAACGGCTGCAAGGTAAACAGCGGCGACGTGATGGGCAGTGGTACGATTTCCGGCCCGACCCCGGATTCGTATGGTTCCTTGCTCGAACTTTCTTGGCAGGGTACCCGACCCGTAAAACTGGACGATGGTTCGGAACGGAAATTTATTGAGGATCACGATACGGTCACCTTACGTGGGTTTGGTGAAAAAGATGGCATCCGTATCGGATTTGGCGAAGTCGCCGCAAAACTACTTCCTGTATTTAAATCCAGAAACAAACATTGAGCGGGGATAAGCAATATGACGATTTTATAAGATATTTCAACTTTTGACGTTAGTGTAGAAGGCTATTTGGCACAGCTATTGAAATTGCGTCCCTTATAGTAAAATCTTATATGATGAAGAAATCGTTATTCTACGGGGCGGTGATGACCGTTCTGCTGTCCTGCGGCGGCATAAAAAAGACCCAACAGGCCTTAAACTTGGGCGATTACAGTCAGGCTATCAACACTTCCATTGAAAATCTGGCAAAAAACAAATCCAAAAAAAGCAATCAAGACTATGTACTGATGTTGGAAAAAGCCTTTCAGAAGAATACGGAACGTGAACTGAAAGAAATAGCGTTTCTGCAAGAGGATGAAAATCCCGCGCACTACGAGGCCATATACCGCAGCTACCTAAACCTGCGCGATATTCAGGAAAGGATACGCCCGTTGCTGCCCTTGCGAGTAAACGATGAGAAAAGAAACGCGCGATTCAATTTTAGGGACTATCAGGATGATCTACTAGACAGCAAGGATGATCTTGCGGATTATCTCTACGAAAATGCATCGAATCTATTAAAAAATGCCACAAATAAGCAAGATTATAGAAAAGCCTACGATGACTTTGCCTATTTGGAAGAGATCAATCCGGGGTTCGATGACACCAAATCAAAAAGAGAAGAAGCCCTCGCCAGAGGACAGGATTACGTACAGGTGCAAATAGTCAATAGCACTGACCAAATCGTTCCCGCAAAACTGCAAGAAGAGCTATTGAACTTCAGCACCTACGGACTCGATAGGCAGTGGACACAGTTTCACGCCAATCCGTTACCCCATATCCGATATGATTACACTATGGAACTTGCCCTAAAAGAAATCAACATATCGCCGGAACAGGTCAACGAGAAGCAGATTATCAAGGAAAAACAGATCAAGGACGGAAAAAGCGATGCAGTTGACCCCGAAGGCAATGTGGTCAAGGACAGTTTGGGCAACAAGATAAAAATCGATAGGTTCAAGACCGTGCAATGTAATTTTTACCAGTTTACGCAGTTTAAGTCCGCTCGAGTTGCTGGAGTAGTAAGCTTTACCGATTTGAACACCCAGCAAATCTTTGGACTCCTACCCCCTATCGAGCGAGTTCGTTTTCGAACATGTTTATGCCAACTACGATGGCGACAAAAGAGCGCTGGACAATGACCTGGTGAAATTATTGGGACTGGCCTCCGTGCCCTTCCCCAGTAACGAACAGATGGTGTACGATGCCGGCGAGGAGT
Source organism: uncultured Flavobacteriaceae bacterium (assembly GCA_963764285.1). GTDB lineage: Bacteria > Bacteroidota > Bacteroidia > Flavobacteriales > Flavobacteriaceae > Pricia. The sequence goes on along the minus strand of CAVXSA010000001.1, from coordinate 317,701 downwards.
TAAAATCACGAGTGAAATCCATTGTGGTCAGGCAGCGATTTAATTGATGGTATTCCAGATTATAAAGGCGCTTTCGAATTTATTGCACCTCTCTAATTAGCAGACTTATCCTTTTCTAATTCGGTAAACTGGTGTGATTTTCGCTTTTTAAATTCCGCTTTATTTTGCTTTTCACTTGCCACGTCATTGGGAATCATTTTTTCAATTTCAGTTAGTATTAAATTTTTATCTAATGAAGTGATTTAAACTTTTTCTTCAAAAATGTCAGTCGGTTTTAAATTTCCGATATGACCATTTCCTCTGAACCTGTTATCTGACCAAAGCCTTTGATAAGTAATTGCAAAAATTATAGTTAGAGTCAGTATTTTTTGAGCTCTCATTTTTTAAAAATAGTAGCTAGCTACTAGCTAAACGTAAGCCTCCAAATCGATTTCCGTAATCCCACCATGAGAAGCGTGGGCGACCGTTTGGCCGTTCTTGATGACCAGAAGCTGTGGGGACTGGTGCAAGACCTGGAATTTTTGGGCAATTTGATTGGAAATTTCGCGATGCCGATGTAAGTCCAAAAAATAGAGGTCATCGGAAGTCTCTTGCAAAATGTATTTTTTCTCGAAGAGGTTAAGCACCATTCGGCTAACGCCACAAGTTGTCGAGTGCTTAAAAATAATCTGGGGACGGGAAGCGGATTTCTTTTGAATTTCCTCCAGTTGCTCCGAAGAGTTCAGCGGAATCCAAGGCAACTTTTCCGCATATTTTTTTTCGTTACTTTTTTTAGTTCCAAAGATATTATCGAAAAGACCCATTTTGTATATTTATGTATTGAACTTAATTGATTTAACACTATTACTACTACTAAATTATGCTGCTGTCTTTTTAAATAAATAGCACTGGTATAAAACTGCCGAAATGTCCTGTCCCTTCGGATTTTTTGCGACATTTTGTCGGTTTTCACGATTGGTAGGATTGTTGACTACTACTTTTCAAATATAGACATTCTCCTTACAAAATATAGAAAGATATGAACCCCAATAATTACACCATAAAATCACAGGAGGCCTTACAGCAAGCCCAGCAGCTTGCACAAAGTTTGGGCCACCAGCAGATTGAGAACGAACATTTGTTCAAGGCCATTTGGGAGGTAGACGAAAACGTGCTTCCGTTTATCCTTAAAAAATTGAACATTAATGTTGGATTACTTCAACAGATATTGGACAAAGAATTGCAGAGCTTTCCGAAAGTTTCGGGAGGCGATATTATGCTATCGCGAGAGACCGGTAAAACGGTCAACGAGGCGAGCATCATCGCCAAAAAGATGGAAGATGAGTACATATCCATCGAGCATTTTCTATTGGCCATCCTCAAATCAAAAAGCAAGATAGCACAGATCCTGAAAGACCAAGGCGCTACGGAAAAAGATTTGAAAGCGGCAATAGCGGAACTGCGCGGCGGGGAAAAAGTGACTTCACAAAGTGCGGAAGAGACCTATAATTCCTTGGATAAATATGCGCTCAACCTTAACAAAATGGCCGATACGGGGAAACTGGACCCGGTAATCGGTCGGGACGAGGAAATCCGTCGCATACTTCAGATATTATCGCGACGAACGAAGAATAACCCCATGTTGGTCGGCGAACCGGGCACCGGTAAAACAGCCATTGCCGAAGGCTTGGCGCACCGTATCGTGCAAGGGGACGTACCAGAAAACCTAAAAGATAAAATCATCTATTCCTTGGATATGGGCGCGTTAATAGCCGGCGCCAAATATAAAGGGGAGTTCGAAGAGCGGTTAAAATCGGTCATCAAGGAAGTGACATCCTCCGATGGCGATATCGTACTTTTTATCGACGAAATCCACACCCTAGTAGGTGCCGGCGGCGGACAGGGCGCGATGGATGCGGCCAATATATTAAAACCCGCCTTGGCCAGGGGTGAGCTGCGTGCCATAGGAGCGACTACGCTTGACGAATATCAAAAATATTTTGAAAAGGACAAGGCTTTGGAACGGCGTTTTCAAAAAGTGACCGTGCTGGAACCGGATACCGAAAGTGCCATTTCCATTCTCCGAGGTATCAAGGAAAAATACGAGGCGCACCACAAAGTCCGTATCCGGGACGAAGCGGTCATTGCGGCGGTGGAACTATCCCAACGGTACATAACGAACCGATTTTTACCCGATAAGGCCATTGACCTGATGGACGAAGCGGCATCGAAACTACGAATGGAAATCAACTCCAAACCCGAGGAACTCGATGTGCTCGATCGCAGGATCATGCAGCTTGAAATCGAGATCGAGGCCATCAAACGAGAGGAAGATAAGGCAAAATTGAAATCGCTGAATGTTGATTTGGCCAATGTCAGGGAAGATCGCAATGAAATTTTCGCCAAATGGGAAAGCGAAAAATCGGTAGTCGACAACATTCAAAAGACAAAACAGGATATTGAGGAGTACAAACAGGAAGCCGAAAGGGCCGAACGCAACGGAGAATATGGTAAGGTGGCCGAACTGCGCTACGGAAAAATAAAGGAAGCACAGGAAACCCTCGAAACACTTCAGCAAGAGCTGCAGAAACAACAGGAAGGCGAGACGCTCATCAAGGAAGAGGTCACCAATGAGGATATTGCGGAGGTCGTGGCAAAATGGACGGGCATACCGGTTACCAAAATGCTGCAGAGCGAACGGGAAAAACTCCTGAAACTGGAAGACGTGCTCCACCAACGTGTGGTGGGACAGGAAGAAGCCATACAAGCTGTTTCCGATGCCATTCGCAGGAGCCGAGCGGGACTGCAGGACGCCAAACGGCCCATTGGATCTTTCCTTTTCTTGGGTACCACGGGCGTCGGTAAAACCGAATTGGCCAAAACTTTGGCCGCCTATCTGTTCGACGACGAGAACGCCCTGACCCGGATCGATATGAGCGAGTACCAAGAAAGGCATTCGGTCAGTAGGTTGGTCGGTGCACCACCGGGATATGTAGGCTATGACGAAGGGGGCCAGTTGACCGAAGCGGTCCGCCGACGCCCGTACTCTGTAATACTTTTGGACGAGATTGAAAAGGCCCATCCGGACACTTTCAACATTCTGCTACAGGTACTCGACGAGGGAAGGCTGACCGATAACAAAGGCCGGGTGGCAGATTTCAAGAATACCATCATCATCATGACCAGTAATATGGGCAGCCATATCATTCAGGAAAAATTCGAGGACAGCAACGACATTGACGCTGCAACGGAATCTGCACGCGTTGAGGTATTGGGCTTATTGCGTAAAAGCATCCGCCCCGAATTCCTCAACCGAATCGATGACATCATAATGTTCACCCCGTTGAGTAAAAAAGACATTACCAAAATTGTCAAGTTGCAACTCAATCAATTGAAGAAGATGATTGCCAAGCAGCACATTACCATTGATGCAACCGATGAGGCCATTGCCTACTTGGCGGAAAAAGGTTATGACCCACAATATGGGGCGAGGCCGATCAAACGGGTCATTCAGAAAGAAGTGTTGAACAATCTATCGAAAGAACTGCTAAGTGGAGATATTTCCGCTGAAAGTATCGTGCTTATCGACTCCTTCGATGATGGTTTGGTCTTTCGCAATCAGGATGAGCTTGTAGAGTGAGGGCTAGATTTGCTAGTAAAATTTTCTAAATGCATATTGCTTTGTCCTGAAAGGGGGCATGGGCGATATGCTTTTTTTTTGCCCACACAAATGAATATAAAATCACTGGAAATCCTCTGATTCCCCTCGTTGATACTTTAATCGGGCTTTTGCTAATGAATAAGGGCGCCAATTTTTTCAAAAACAATAATACCATACAGTATTTAATTTTTTTATCTTCGTAGGAAACTGCTACGCTATGTCTTCCAAAGCTGAAAGAACCACGGCCTACATCATTGAGACCGTTGCCCCTGTATTCAATAAGCACGGATATGTCGGCACCAGTATGAGCGACCTGACCGAGGCCACGGGACTCACCAAAGGAGCCATCTACGGGAACTTTGAGAATAAAGAAGCCTTGGCCCTATCGGCCTTCGAGCACAATAGCAAACGATTACTATTAAAAATCGACGACCTATTGGCGACCGATGGCAATGCGCTGGACAAGATTTTTGCCTTGACCGATTTTTATAAAAGTTATGAGGTCTTTACGGAGGATATGGGGGGATGTCCCATTCTCAATACCGGTGTCGATGCCCAAAACAATAATAGATTACTGGCCGCCGCCAACCGAGAAACGATTAAGGAAATTGAGGGTAAAATCGCTTTGGTGCTGGAAAACGGCGTTAACGGAAACGAGCTCAAACTACCCGTCACCCCCCTTCAGTTCGCCAAGCAATTGTTTACTATAATTCAAGGTGCTGTGGCTATGTCCACCATGACGCGCGACAGAAAATACCTTATTAATACAGTGACCTATTTAGATGTGCTTATCAAGAAGGAACTAAGGAGATAAGCATAAGTCTTTCAAAAAATGTAATAGGAGCGGACGACCTAAACCCTTTGAGGTTTTAAAAAATTTTACTCGCTGATCACCCTGAAAATCCAAGTTTTTCCGTCGTATTTTCCGTCAAAGTTATTATCCCTTGCATTTCTGGCTTTTTGAATAGAGGTATAGCGTTGCAAATAAACATAGTTGAAACCGTTCTTGCTACGGAGGAAGGATTTCGGCTGTATGCCTTTTTTCCTAAGGTCGGACATAAACCTATCGAAATATTTTTGGGTGCCGAACACGTTGGCAATCAAATAGAAACCGGCTTCCAATCCGTCTTCGGTCTGAACTTCCTCATATTTTTCGTTCTCCTCCGGCGTAACGGCAGCTTTTTCTGCCTTGGTATTTTCAACTTCGGCTTTCTTGGCGGCTCGAATTGCGGTCGCCCGGGCTTGAGCAACGGAATCTGTTTTTCTCTGCTGCTTCTCTATTATAGCTTGCACCTCGGCCTTGGCCCTGCTTAGGGAATCCGTTCTGCGGGCCTGCGCCATTTTATCGGCCTCCGCACGGACTTCTTCTTGTTCAAGCGCTTGCTGAAGGGGCTCCTCTTCCGCTTTTTCTTGTTCTTTCTGTTTTTCTATTGCCTCCAAGGGACCTTGTTCATCATCCTCCATTTTATACCCCACGACCTTATGACGCTCATCGGGCGTGCCCAGAAAATAGGCAGCCATAAGCTCAAAAGATGTTTCCTTCACAATTGAGGCCTCGGTGCCGAATTCCGCCAAAGCTCCTACCGACAGCCGTTTAAAAAAAGTGACTCCACCGCCCACGGCATACCCATAGAAATTATTGTATCCCAATTGTGCCCAGTATGAATTGGTATTCAACAGGGTATAAAATCCCACTTGGTTCGACTGCCCCGGTATCGTTCTCAAGTACATCGAAGGACGTAGAAAAGCGTTGGTAGCAGATCCGAAAGCCAGAGGAAAGTCGTAGGACAAAAGGGACATAAAAATCTTATCTTCTTTGGCGGTGTTTCCCTCCTTCGCCGTGAAATTATAGTCCAACAAATTTTCTGAGGCCAGACTGAAGGTGAGCCGTTCGACTTCAAGGCTGATCCCGGGCGCCATTTGTAGAATAAAATCATCGGTTACGGGGGGTAACGGAAGCGGTAGGTTGGGGTCCACTGAAAAGCGGTCATCGGCCAACTTTTGGGTAAAACCGAAAAGATTGGCGCCTACCGAAAGTTTCACCCGAGGATTGAACTCGAACCTATAGGCATAGTTCAATGCAGCCCCGGTATTGAAGAAAATGCCTGTATTGTGCTGAAAAAAAGCGGCACCTGCGGCCGAGTGGGCGTTAAACTTTCGCGTGTAGTTCAAAAACAAGGTGGATGGATCGGCATCGATACTTTGCCACTGCCAGCGGACCCATAGGGCAAAGGATTCTGGATTATTGCGGCCCAAGGAAAAGGCGGGATTGAACAAACTGGCATTGTAGGTCGTCAGGTTATGCTGCCGAAGATCAGCAGGAAGACGCTCTTCTTGTCCACGTAAGGCCACCAAATTCAAAGAAAGAAATAAAATAAGTATAGGTCGGTACATTCGATACAAAAAAACAAAAACAGGCAGTGTTTCATACTATTTTTGTCTAAATTTAGTTAACATTTATGCAAGAGTTTTCAACCAAACCTCCTCGCCCATTATGCAACGCACCAAAGTCATTTATATTCTGCTTCTCCTCGTATTTATTTCCAACGCATGTAAGAATGATACAAAAATGCCGGAGAATTTGAATACCCAGCCCATAGTGTCCACTTATTATTTAATCCGCCATGCGGAAAAAGATAGGTCCGACTCCGAAAATGTGGATCCTGAACTCAATCAGGCAGGTTTGGGCCGGGCCATGCACTGGGCGGAAATTCTTACGGATGTTCCCTTGGATGCCATCTACAGCACCGATTTTCAACGGACCGCCATGACGGCGGCACCGACCGCGGTAAAAAATGACATCAGCGTCCAATACTACGAACCCGAAAATTTAAATATCGAACAGTTCAAAGAGGATAACTTGGGCAAGAACGTATTGGTCGTCGGCCATAGCGATACCACGACCCAGTTCGTCAACCAACTCATCGGTGAGAAGAAATATGACCAGATGGAAGACGATGATAACGGCAGCCTCTTTATCGTACAGCTTATTAATGACAAAGTTACTTCGCAACGTCTGCATTTTAACTGTAATTGTCCCAATGGGAGATAGGATAGGCGGCTTTATTTTTGCAGAAACTTTTTCAAAACCCTATCATTTCCCCTATCTTGTGTAATCCCGCGGAACCCGTTAATATATAAAGGATGACAACCCAAGAGAACATTCAAGATCGGACCCTTACCCTGAAAAGAACCATTTCCGCGCCCATTGAATCGGTATGGGACGCCTGGACCATGGCCGAGCACATCGCACAATGGTGGGGACCGCAGGGTATTCAGGTCAACATCGTTAAGCACGATTTTAGAGTAGGGGGCCAATGGCGGTACACTATGGAAATGCCGGATGGCAGCACCTTGGTCTCCGACGGCACCTACTCGGATATCGAACCCCCCAATAAATTGGTAACCTCGGCGGACTTCCAGCCCATGACGATCGGTGTGGTTCTTGAAATCCTGTTCCAAAAGAATGGGGAAAAAACCGATTTCAAGTTTCATGTGCTCCACCCCACTCGGGCCTACCGCAAACAGCAAGAAGCAACTGGTTTTTATAAAGGATGGGAAGCCGCTTTGGATCGTTTTGCAAATTACGTAGGCCAATTCTCCTGTGAAAACAAATAGTGCACTGTACTTGGCGATCCTCGCTACCCCATGGGTATAGGCGGAGGCACTGCCAAAAGTGGATGCCGGCAATACCGATTCAATGCCTTCAAGTAAAAATTCCCATTTTTCATCGTATTCGGCCCGCAACCCCGTATTTTTGTAGCATGGTCAAGAAGAACATCAACATTAAAAACAAGAAGGCCAAGTTCGAATATGAACTTTTGGATACCTATGTGGCGGGCATCGTTCTGGCCGGCACCGAAATTAAATCCATTCGGGAAGGAAAAGCCTCCATCGCACAAAGTTTCTGCGAGTTTAGCGACCGTGGCGAACTGTTCGTTATCAATATGCAAATAGACGAATATTCCCATGCCTACCACTTTAACCACAGGCCCAAGGCGGAGCGTAAATTGTTGATGCATCGGCGCGAACTCAAAAAACTGAAAAAAGAGGTCAGTACCTCGGGACTCACTATCGTGCCCCTGAACTTGTTCATCAACGACCGGGGGTTAGCTAAAGTGCGCATTTCACTCGCCAAGGGTAAAAAGCTCTATGACAAAAGGGAAACCATAAAAAAGAGGGAAAGCAAGCGCAATCTGGCCCGCATCAAGAAAAGTTTTAACAACTAAGGTTCCTTACGGCCTATACATTCCCTCAAATACCCTTATCGGACAACAACACTTGCTACATTACAACATTCAATTCTTATCCTCCAAAAGCGGTACGAAACGAAAAGCGCCGAATTCCTTTTTCTCGAACTCCTTTTCCGATTTTCGGAGGTACAAGGTCATAACCTGCTCATTGGTACCCACGGGAATGACCAAACGGCCCCCTACCTTCAACTGTGACATCAAGGCTTTCGGTACTTCGGGCGCACCGGCAGTGACGACAATACCGTCGAAAGGCGACTCCTCGGGCATACCTTTGTAACCATCGCCGAAAATTCTCTTTTTGGGGCGGTAGCCCATCTTTCCGAAAAAAATCTTGGTCTTTTTAAAGAGTTCCCCTTGACGCTCTATGGTATATACCTTGGCCTTCAAATGTAGAAGTATGGCTGTTTGATAGCCGCTTCCGGTACCTATCTCAAGTATTTTTTGTCCGGGCTTGACTTTGAGTAATTGCGTTTGGAAAGCAACGGTATAAGGTTGGGAAATGGTCTGGTCGGCAGCGATCGGAAAAGCCTTGTCCTGATAGGCATGCCCCTCGAAACCACTGTCCATGAACAAATGCCGGGGCACTGTGCGGATGGCATCCAGCGTATCTTTATCGGAAATGCCCTTTTCTACCAAGGTATCTGCCAATTTGTTACGCATTCCGCGATGTTTTAAGGTATCCTTCAAGGCTTTGGTTTTGGATTACGAAGTTAAAAAAAGTTTAAGATTTCGAGTTTCGGGATTACACTTATTTTGCAAATACCCGTAACCCATATCGGTTACATCTGTCCCCGATAAAATCCTTACTTTTGAAGCAAAGCAAATGATATGCTCAAAGTTGGAGTTTTAGGCGCGGGCCATTTGGGAAAGATACACCTGCGCCTGCTCGAAGAATCGGAACAATATGAACTGGTCGGCTTCTACGATGCCGATGCCACAAATGGAAAAAGAGTAGCGGGGGAGTTCGGTTATCCTTTTTATGAAAATATGGACCGCCTGATCGAGGCCGTAGAAGTAGTAGATATTGTGACCCCTACTATTTCTCATTTTGAGTGCGCTCGAAAGGCCATCACCAAAGGAAGACATGTATTTATCGAAAAACCGATTACTACGACCTATGGAGAGGCAACGGAGCTGCTTGAACTCCAAAAAAAGCATGGGGTAAAAGGACAAGTGGGGCATGTAGAACGGTTCAATCCCGCCTTCTCGGCCGTAAAAAATCAGATAAACCGGCCTATGTTTATCGAGGCCCACAGACTGGCGGAATTCAATCCTCGCGGCACCGATGTTCCTGTGGTGTTAGATTTAATGATCCATGATATCGACGCCATCTTGAGCGTGGTCGATTCCGAAGTTAAACAAATCAATGCCAGTGGGGTTTCCGTCATTAGCAGTTCCCCCGATATCGCCAATGCGCGCATCGAGTTCGGGAATGGCTGTGTGGCCAACTTGACCGCAAGTCGTATTTCTTTGAAAAACATGCGCAAAGCACGCTTTTTTCAGAGGGATGCCTATATCTCCGTGGATTTTTTGGAAAAGAAAGTAGAAGTCGTTAAAATGAAGGACGCCCCCGAAAATGAAGGGGATTTCGATATGATACTCCAAAATGCGGAAGGGGAAAAAAAACAAATCTATTTTGAAAATCCCCAAGTACTGGCCAATAATGCCATTCTGGAAGAGCTGGAGACCTTTGCAGATGCCATAAACAACGATACGGTTCCTGTAGTCAGTTTACAACAGGGAACGCAGGCGTTGAAGGTGGCATTGGAGGTCATTGAGGCATTCGGCAGGTGAGATGGGGTCATCGTTAATTGATATTCTATATCCCTATAGTAAGCTTCGTAGCTTTTGGAAATTTAAGGTTTAATCCTGCTGTTGCCAGGTTCATAGGTCCCAAGTTTAAATAACCAAACCTTGAACAGCTACAAAGTAGCCTTTGAAAATTGAACCATTATGAAATCGCCCGCCTATGCGGAAAGACAAAAATCTACTATGAAAAATATAGCGGTAATTGGTGCTGGCACGATGGGCAATGGAATCGCCCATGTCTTCGCCCAAAACGGATTCTCCGTAAACCTTATTGATATTTCGCAAGAGGCACTGGATACCGGCCTTGCCACTATCACCCAAAATCTGGACCGAATGGTGACCAAGGAAAAAATTGACAAACAGGTAAAATCCGCCGCCTTACAACGTATTTCCCTCTATACCCTACTTGCCGATGGCATTCTAAACACCGATTTGGTGGTAGAGGCAGCCTCCGAAAATTTGGAGGTGAAACTGAATATTTTTCGGGAACTGGATGAAAACTGTGCCGAAGATACCATCTTGGCCACGAACACCTCTTCCCTACCCATTACTCGGATTGCAGCGGCCACCAACAGGCCCGGGAAGGTTATCGGTATGCATTTTATGAATCCGGTGCCGGTTATGCAACTGGTCGAAATCATCCGTGGTTATAGCACTTCGGATAAGACGACAAGGACTGTCATGGAACTCTCCGAAAAACTGGGCAAGACCCCGACGGAGGTCAACGATTATCCCGGTTTCGTCGCGAACCGGATATTGATGCCTATGATCAATGAGGCTATCGAGACGCTCTACCACGGCATAGCGGGCGTATATGAAATCGATACGGTCATGAAATTGGGCATGGGCCATCCCATGGGTCCGCTACAACTTGCGGATTTTATTGGACTGGATGTCTGCCTATCCATTCTGAACGTCATGTACGACGGACTCAAAAATCCCAAATACGCCCCCTGCCCTCTCCTTGTAAACATGGTAACAGCGGGAAAATTGGGCGTCAAATCCGGGGAGGGATTTTATGATTATTCCGAATCCAAAAAAGCGGAGCGGGTTTCAGGGCGGTTCGAAACCTAGCCGAAATTTGCTGTTCGGTGTTCTTAAAAAGATTTAAAGTTTAAGTGCAACTTTGTAGCTGTTGAGGTTTAAGGGTGCTATATTTTTATACCTTGAACCTATAAAAGAAGGCTTGAACCGGGAACTATTTTAAACTCAACACATGTCAATAAAAGAAAATCTCGAAAAAATAAAACAATCCCTTCCTGCCCATGTAACCCTGGTCGCCGTATCCAAGACAAAACCGGAAAGCGACTTGCGGGAAGCCTATGAGGCGGGACAACGGATCCTAGGGGAGAACAAGGTGCAGGAAATGGTGGAGAAAAGGGAACACCTGCCCCAAGATATAAAATGGCATATGATCGGCCACGTACAACGCAACAAGGTCAAGTATATGGTCGATTTTGTGGACATGATTCACGGAGTGGATAGTTTCCGGCTGCTGAAGGAAATCAATAAAAGAGCGAAAAAAAACGATAGGACCATCGATTGCCTCCTGCAAATGCATATCGCAGAAGAAGAGAGTAAGTTCGGACTCGATAAGGGCGAGCTTTTTGAGATTATGGAGTCCAAAGAATTCAAACAATTCAAGAACGTCAATGTAAAAGGTCTAATGGGTATGGCCACTTTTACGGATGACAAAAGCCAGGTACGCCGGGAATTCAGGCAGTTAAACTCCTTGTTCAATGAATTGAAATCCCAATTTCCCGATATAAGCACCCTCTCCATGGGCATGAGCGGGGATTATAAAATCGCCATCGAAGAAGGTAGCACCATGGTACGCCTAGGAAGTAGTATCTTTGGGGCCAGAAAATAAGTATATGTACGCCATACTCGACATAGAGACTACGGGAGGAAAATACAACGAAGAGGGCATTACCGAAATTGCCATCCATAAATTCGACGGAAATCAGGTGGTAGATCGTTTCATTAGTTTAGTAAATCCCGAAAAAGAGATTCAACCCTTTGTGGTCAATTTGACCGGTATCAACAACAAGATGCTGCGAACGGCCCCCAAGTTCCACGAAGTGGCCAAACGCATCATAGAGATTACCGAAGGCACTGTGCTTGTAGCGCACAATGCCCCATTCGATTATCGTATTCTGCGGACGGAATTCCGTCGGTTGGGCTACAATTTTGAACGGAAGACCCTTTGCACCGTAGACCTATCACAGACACTGATTCCCGAAGCGGAATCCCACAGCCTGGGGAAACTGGTACGTTCCTTGGGCATAGCGGTCAGCGATCGGCACCGGGCCAACGGTGATGCCCTGGCCACTTTAGAACTCTTCAAGATATTGCTATTCAAAGATTCCGATAAAACGATCATCAAAGACGTCATACGAAAGGAAGCCCACGGTGAACTGTCCGACCGGCAATTGGATATGGTGGAGTCGCTGCCTTCGAAGACCGGTGTGTACTACTTACACGACAAAGATGGCGAAATCATATTCTTGGGGAAAAGCAGCAATCTAAAAAGACGGGTCAACCAACATTTCACCAAAAACGGTACCAAAGGCCGGCAACTGCAAAAAGCGACCAAAAAGGTGAGCTATGAAAAAACGGGAAGCGAACTCGTAGCCATGTTAAAGGAACATGAGGAATTGGCCAGAAACCGCCCGAAATTCAACCAAAAGTCCCCGAATTCATCCTTTTCCCATGGAGTCTTCGCCGTTACCGACGCCCATGGATATCAAATCTTGAAGACCAAAAAACAGACTGAAAAAAATGGATGTTTCGCCACCTTCAACAGTTTGATCGCCGCCGAGAATTTTATCCATAAACTGACCCGGGAGTTCCGGTTATGCGACAAATTGAACGGCATCTCCCAAGCCAAAAAAAATTGTTCTAACTACGATGCTGGCGATTGTGGAGGTGCCTGCATTCAAAAAGAGAACCCTGAAAATTATAACGGACGGGTTTCCGAGGCCATTGCCAAATATTCGCTGAAAGATAAAAATGTGGTCATCGTGGATAAAGGCCGGGATATCGGCGAGCGTAGTGCCTTGCTTATCCGGAACGGACATTTCAAGGGATTGGGATTTTTTAATCTCAACCACCAGATCAATAATTTAAGTATCTTGGAATCGATCATAACCCCGATGAAAGGGAACGAGCACACCGAACACATCATAGAATCCTATCTACGTAAGAGAAAGGTCCTTAAAATTTTGGAACTTAAGCCTTAAACCTTGTCAGAAACCAAACCGGAAAAGGGCTGGCGAAACAAAGTCCACGAAATTATCTATGAGGCCGATACCCCCATGGGCAAATGGTTCGATATCATTTTGATCCTACTTATCGTTATCAGTGTGCTATTGGTCATGCTGGAAAGCGTCAAGTGGATCGATGCCTCTTATCATAGAACCTTGTTTATATTGGAATGGGTAGTGACCCTTTTCTTTACCTTTGAATATATTGCCCGCATCATCACCATCAAAAAACCCCTGAAGTATATTTTCAGTTTTTACGGTATCATCGATTTTTTATCCACTATCCCCCTATACCTTTCCTATATAATTGCCGGATCACAGGCGTTGTTGGCCGTCAGGGCGTTCCGGTTGCTCCGGGTCTTCCGAATCTTGAAATTGGTGCAATTTTTAGGCGAAGCCTCGCAGTTAAAGAAAGCTTTAAAAGCCAGTAGGGCCAAAATAACCGTTTTTCTATTTGTGGTCTTGATCGTATCGGTCATATTAGGAACGCTCATGTACCTCATAGAGGGCGAAGAGGCGGGCTTTACCAGTATTCCCACCAGTATTTATTGGACCATCGTTACCCTGACCACAGTAGGTTACGGAGACATAGCCCCTATCACGCCACAGGGCCAGCTCATCGCCACCATCATTATGTTGCTGGGTTATGGTATCATCGCCGTACCCACTGGAATCGTTACCGTGGAAATGGGAAAACAGACCCCCGGAAAAAAAGATTTGGGCAACGAACATTTTGTACACGTCAATACCCAAGCCTGTACCACCTGCTCCAAAGAAGGCCATCGCGACGATGCGCAATACTGTTATAATTGCGGAAGTGAACTGTAATGCAGCAAAAAACACTAATATCCGTAGTAGGCCCCACGGGTATCGGAAAGACCGCCAAGGCCATTTCCCTGGCCCGGCATTTCAACACGGAAATCGTTTCATCGGATTCCAGACAATTCTACAAGGAAATGGAAATCGGTACAGCCGTACCCTCCCCCGAGGAACTGGCCACGGTGCCCCATCATTTTATACAGCACAAAAGTATTTTCGATGTTTATTCGGTGGGAGATTTTGAAAGGGATGCCCTTCAGGTGTTGGAAACTCTTTTTAGGGACAGGGATGTAGCCGTAATGGTCGGCGGCAGCGGCCTGTATAACGATGCCGTTACCGAGGGGTTGGACGATTTCCCCCCCATTGATCCGGATATTCGAAAACAGCTGAACAAAACCCTTAGGAAAGAGGGTCTGGAATCTTTGCAAAAGGAACTGCAAAGACGTGATCCCTCCTATTACAAAAAAGTGGATATTGCCAACCCACACCGCCTGATACGCGCCTTGGAAGTTTGTATGGGCACGGGGAAACCCTACTCATCCTTTGTATCGAAGGACAAAAGACCGCGACCATTCAAAACTTTAAGCATCGGTCTGGAGGCGGACCGGCAACGCATCTATGACCGAATCAATACGAGGGTGGACGCTATGATAGCCAGCGGTCTGCTCGCAGAGGTCGAAGGCTTGCAACAATACAAAAAACGGAATGCCCTGCAGACGGTCGGATACAAAGAACTTTTTAATTATTTGGAAGGGAAGTGGACCTGGGATTTTGCCATTTCGGAAATCAAAAAAAATACCCGCCGTTTTGCCAAACGCCAAATGACCTGGTTTGGGAAAAAAAGGGATACCCTGTGGGTGCCCTACGATTTACCGGCCGAGGAGCTGATTTCCACAGTAGAAAAGAGGTTGATAATGGATTGCTCCTAGCCGAGGCAGGTAGGCGATAAAAAGTAATAAGTTCCAATGAATAACAGACAAATACTTTTTGTAATGGGCGTTTCGGGTTCTGGCAAAACAACTATCGGCCAGCTATTGGCCCAAAAACTTAAAATGCCGTTTTTCGACGGCGATAATTACCATCCCGAGGCTAACGTTCAAAAAATGGCAAAAGGCCACCCTTTGAACGATAAAGATCGCCAGGGTTGGCTGCAACACTTGAACCAATTGGCTAAAGACCACAAAAGCAAAGGAGCGGTAATTGTCTGTTCGGCCCTAAAAAAAGATTACCGCAAATTATTGCGTGAGGATATAGGGGATACTGTAGAATTTATATTCCTCGAAGGCTCTTTTGAACTGATATCAAAGCGATTGCAACAGCGAAAAGGGCATTTTATGCCGCCGGAACTGTTACGTTCGCAGTTCGAGACCCTGGAAATTCCCGAATATGCCATTCGAGTATCCATCGATGCTACACCGACGGTGATAGTAGAAAATATTATCAATAAACTATCTTGAGGGCCGGTATTAATCGATCCGCTTGTTTTGAGGCTTAAGTGCCCTCTCCATACTTGAAACCAAAACTGAAAAAGGCCAATTCGCAATGGAATCAGCCTGGAATATCCTAGATCGGAGAAAATATTAAACACCCTATTTCTGCTCCTCCTTCACTACCAAACGAAATCCTTCTCCATGGATGTTCAGGATTTCGACATCATCGTCGATTTTCAGATACTTCCGTAGCTTGGCGATGTAAACATCCATACTTCGGGAGGTAAAATAATTGTCGTCTCTCCAGATTTTGGTGAGTGCCAGTTCCCTGGGCATCAAATCGTTTTCATGCAATGCCAACAAGCGCAGCAGTTCGTTCTCTTTCGGGGATAGTTTTATGGCCTCGTTATCTTTATACTTGAGGAAGCGCAACTTGGAGTTCAGGTGAAAGTTTCCGAAGTCGAATTCAAACTTTTTACTGTCCGCCAACGAATTGGATGCCTTTCTTTGCAAAATGGCCCTGATTTTCATCAGCAAGACTTCTGAATCGAATGGCTTGTTCAGGTAATCGTCGGCCCCGGCCTTGTATCCCTTTAGTACATCTTCTTTCATGGTCTTGGCCGTCAGAAAAACGATTGGCACATGCTCGTTCTTTTCGCGAATTTCCTTAGCCAAGGTAAAACCGTCCTTATAAGGCATCATCACATCCAAAATACAGATGTCGAAGTTGTCCTTTTTAAACTTTTCAAAACCCTCCATTCCGTTTTTGGCCAAGGTTACGTCAAAATCGTTCATAGATAGATAATCCTTTAGAACGGTTCCGAAATTGGGATCGTCTTCGACCAAAAGTATTTTCTTGTTTACTGTTTCCATAGTTTTGAGTTAGCGAAGTCCGTCGGACTTCAGATTAATGGCAATTTTATGTAGAAAGTGCTACCCTTTCCTTTTTCGCTTTCGGCATGCACCTCCCCTTGGTGATCGTCTATTATTTTCTTTACGTAGGCCAGCCCCAGACCATGCCCTTTAACGTTGTGCAGGTCTCCTGTATGTTCACGATAAAATTTTTCAAACACTTTTTTCAGTACCGCTTTACTCATACCCGCTCCCTGATCCGCTATTTTTATGATAATATGATTTTTGGCCACCTCGGTAAAAACATCTATACGCGGGGCATCAGGGGAATATTTTATGGCATTGTCCATTATATTGACCAGTACATTGGTAAAATGCATCTCATTGGCCACGACCTCGGTGCGTTCCGCATTCAAATGGGTCTCTATATACCCCCCGCGGTCGCCGACAATCAGTTCTACATGGGCAACGGCATCGTGTATTATATCATGTACGTCAACCCTGTCCTTACTGATATCCAACTGGTTTTTTTCCAGTTTCGATATGCGCAATACGTTTTCGACCTGGGCGTGCATACGCTTGTTCTCGTCTCGGATCATGCTCAAATAGCGCTGCACCTTTTCTTGATCTCCGATTATTTTCGGATTTCGGATGGCCTCGACGGCCAAGTTGATTGTGGCGATCGGGGTCTTGAACTCATGGGTCATGTTATTGATAAAATCGGATTTTATTTCCGCTATCTGTTTCTGGCGTATCAATTGGTATATAGCGCCGGTGTAAGAAGCTACGATGACCAACGTAAACAACAGCGATAAAATCGCGAGCCACATGATGGAACTCACTAAAAACCTTTTCTGCTTGGGAAAGGCAATCAGCAGCGAAAATTTACTATTGCCCTCGCTATCCTTGAATATTGGGGTCTTATAAAGCGTATTTTCGGTGAATTTGAACTTTCTCGATTTTATCTTGGTTGGCAACCCTCTACTATATACGCCGTATTCAAAGTCAAGGTTCAGGTTCCGGTTGTGCAGTTCGCGATCTAAAAGCAACTCGATTTCCTGTTTACTTACCCTTTGATGTATCGGCACCTGTTTGGCAAGTTCCATGAAAACGTCTTCAAATTGCGCTTTCTCTATGGCTGACAAACCACCTATCTTTTCGAGTTTTTGAACAGCGGTCAAATTATACTCCTTTCCGTCGAGACCGAAATCCTCCTTATAGATGGTCTTGGTACGCTTGCTGGTATAGCCCTTAATAGTAGTGGTATCGTTGGCATTGCCATTGTCAAAGAACGTCGATGCTATATTATAATCCTCTTCAAGGATACCGTGGGAATAGAAGCGGATCTCATTGGAATTGAGATCATGGTCTATAAAAAAGATATTTTTAAGATGTGAACTTTTAGGTTCACCGACACTATCCACTATGTTGATGTACCGTTCAAAATAATCATTCCGTTCCCTTTTCTCGATTTTCTCCGAAACGGTATGCAATACCTCGGACACCGTAGTGGAAAATTGTTCTTCCTTGTCCTGTACCGACTGTTTGATCCAAAAGACCTGGACCAAGATAATTCCGATCAGGGAGAGACTCATCAACACCACCAACAGCACAAACAACCTCTTATTCATGTGTGCAACTCTTCATTGAAGTGATTAAAATCCTTTCTTTTACCTACGAATTATCACGGCTGCCTTAATCTTAAGCAGGTTTTGCACCCAGATTATTGTCATCAGGAAACAAAAGCCGAAATCCTTCTTTCTACCACAGAGTTTAAAATCACCTCAAGGTAAAATTAAAGATTTAACATTAACATCCGGCGTGTTTAACCAAAACTTAACAGAAATGTTAAAATCACGAATTAGAAGCAGTTGAGCAAGGCCGAGTGTATCTTCCGGACCTGATTCTCCGTGTTCCGCAAGGTCGAGGTTTTCGATGATATAATCGGAAGACTCGATTTTTTGTGAGTCGTTCCATTGATTCCGAATACGGGCCTGAACGGTTTCCGGTGGTGCTATTGGGCTCTCTCTCCATAATACGCTCGATACGTAAGGGTCTCGGGCGCTGTTACTAAAATTATCTTGTCGTAAAAGTCTGCCGAACCTATCTCAAAAATCAGGGCGGTTTCTTGAATTACATAGGGGGCCTTTTGCTGTTCCGCCCAGGTCGAAAAATCGGTTCTTACTGCAGGATGAACGATTCCATTTAGTTTGTTTAAAAGCTTTCTATCATTAAAAACCAGTTGTGATATGTGAGTTTTATTTAGCCTTTGTTCGTCATAAGCTTCTTCGCCCAAAATTCCTTTTATGGCACTTTTTAGCTCTTCGGAAGTTTCCATCAGCCTTTTTGCCTCGGTGTCGGAGTTGTAAACGGGTACACCAAGTGCCATGAAAAATTGGGCCACTGTAGTCTTTCCGCTTCCAATTCCGCCTGTCAGACCTACGAGCATCATTGTTTTGTTAGAATATATTCGACTTCTGTGGTAGTAAGTCGGACGCTGTGCAGCCCTTCCGGTTTCTTTTGCAATTGTAACTTAAGTTTTTTGGATGTTCTGTCCTTTAAGGTTTCATAGTTGCCAACCACCTGAAAATCGGATGCACTCAAGCTCTTTAAGCGTTCCGTTTTGGCCTTGCACACCACCGCCACCGTATCCGGAAAAGTCTTGATTTCCAAACCATCCGGAAGGTTAAGGATTTTTATCGGCACCTCCAGCATCCGCTCCGAAAAACGCACTACCTTCCCGCTAAGAATCGCGGTACTTTCGGAATAGGAGGTGTTTTTTAATTTTGGGGATTTAAAGATGTCCACCTCCTCCGTAAAATCGGAAGTCAGGTCGGGCAGACTTATTTTTCGGGTGTGAACCTGCCCGATGGAATCGATTTCTTCGGGAGGGCCGGTAATTGAAATGGAATCGGGAGTCACGCGAATTTTGCCGTCCAATAAATAGTTCTGCGCCAGGTTCATCGTTCCCGTGGGCTTTACCGGCACTTTTTTACTAACCACCGCCAACATATCGAGAAACAGGGTGTCATTGTCGATTTCCAGAAGTTCCATGGAAGCGGACAATTGCTTTTCTATCTGACCGCGGTACATGCTCTCGGGCACAAAAAACTTCTCCCCTTTTTTTTCCGCTTCGGATACGTCAACCTTTACTTTTTTATTTTTGAAATTAAATCCTAAAAAGCTGAATCCCCCGGCCCTGAGCTTTACGTCCATTTCCTTTTTCGAAGCGCCCTTGAACACATAGCCATCGGGGAAGTTGACATACTCCAGATCAAAAGCGGCCCTATCGACATAGCTTTGGTTTAAGCTGTTTATAAACCAAATCGTGGCAGAACTGCACAGAAAGAAAAAGAAGATTTTTGCCTTTCTTTTTTTTAGGATTTTTTTAATCCGCTTTATCATGGATTTCATTTATACTGACCTACCGGCATTGGGGCCCGTGAAGAACAATCGGGGAAAGAGTTCTTCTGGACTTTTCTTGCTAAAGTTAATGAAGATAGCTGATTTAAGAAAACCCAAGCCATATCCTAAAAATTGTATGGCAACTGCTACCAAGGAGAGGATGGCTATCGACAGACTTCTGTTCTTTATCAGGGAATCAATAAAAATAAGGCCGATATAAATCGCATATAAGATTATGGGGAGAACGATACCGCCATACCAAAACACCAAGGCCACAAAAAATCCCAAACAGAATAAAGTGGGAAACCAGTAGGTCATTTTGGCCGTTTGTGGGAACCGGCGGTTCAAAATCGGACGTACCATACCGAATTTCTTCACCTGAAGGTAAAATTTTTGCCAATCGATACGTCTTTTATGGTAAACAAAAGCTTCCGGAATCAATCGGGTTCGGTATCCCTTGCCCCAAATCCTGAAAATAAGATCGGGATCCTCCCCGGGATGGATGTTTCCAAACCCCCCCGTGGTTTCGAACGCCAATTGAGAGAGCCCCATATTGAAACTCCGCGGCTGAAAATGGGAAGCTGATTTACGGTTACCCCGGATGCCGCCTGTTGTCAAAAAGGCGGTCAGAGCATAATTGATAGCTTTTTGTACTAAGCTGAAGGTTTCATGCGCCGCATCGGGACCCCCATAGCAGTGCACGAAATCTTCCCTTAGGGATTGCGCCACGACCTCTAGATACTGTGGCGGTAGGATGCAGTCGGAATCCAAAATAATAAAATAATCGCCTTTGGCCCTCGCCATCCCATAGTTACGGGAATTACCGGGACCTGAGTTCGGTTTTCTTGAGGTAGGTAACGGCAATACGATTCTTGCTCTCCGAAAATCCGTACTCAAAATCCTTGACGATCTGCTCGGCAGGTTCGCTAGAACCGTCTTCGATGATTAGCACTTCAAAAGGTTCGGAATAGGTTTGTTCCTCCAGGCTTTGCAACAGCTCCTTTATCTCGTCGGGCCGATTATAGACGGGGATTATAAAGGAGAAAGAGAGGTTCATTCCGTAGTTTACTTCGCGAACTGCTCGATGACTTCTTTACTGACCCCGGTGTTCGAGAAACCGCCATCATGGAACAGATTCTGCATGGTGACCTTTTTGGTGAGATCGGAAAACAGAGTGACGGTATAGTCCGCACATTCCAGGGCCGTGGCGTTACCCAAGGGGGACATTTTTTCGGCGTAGTTGATAAAGCCATCAAAGCCCTTCACACCTTGCCCTGCAGTGGTCGCCGTAGGGGATTGTGAAATGGTATTCACCCGGACCTTCTTTTCCTTACCGTAAAAATAGCCGAAACTTCGGGCCACCGATTCGAGATAGGCCTTGTTATCGGCCATGTCGTTGTAATCGGGAAAAACCCGCTGCGCCGCCATATAGGTCAGGGCGACGATGCTTCCCCATTCGTTCATGGCATCGGCCTTGTACAGGGTCTGCAATACTTTATGGAAAGAAAGTGCCGAAATATCCCAGCCTTTTGTAGTGAAATCATATTTTTCATCGGTATAGGCACGATCTTTTCGAACGTTAACGGACATTCCGATGGCGTGTAGTACAAAATCGATTTTACCTCCCAGAATTTCCATGGATTTTGATACCAAATTTCCAAGATCTTCCTCGCTGGTAGCATCCGCGGGAATCACTTCGGACCCGGTCTTTTTGGCCAGTTCGTCGATCTGTCCCATTCGAAGGGCGATGGGGGCGTTGGTCAGCACAAAGGTACCGCCCTCTTCGTGAATGCGTTCCGCGGTCTTCCAAGCTATGGAATTCTCGTCCAAGGCCCCAAAAATGATTCCTTTTTTTCCTTTCAATAAATTGTATGCCATGTTCTTAGGTTAAATTGTTCTTATGCTTTCAAAGATATCAAATTAGTGGGCAGTACCAGTAGCGGTCGGCAGGAAAAAACGAGCTACTAAGTAGCGATTGAACCTTGAATTACTGCCTACCGCCACCGCTACTGCTAATTGAGCAACTCTCTCGCATGGGCCATGGCCGAATCCGTCAATTCTTTGCCACCCAACATGCCGGCCAGTTCCACGACCCTTTCTTCGGGAGTTAATTTTTTCATTTTGGTATTAGTCGTCCCCCCTTCCTCGATTTTATAGACCTTAAAATGCTGGTCGCCCTTGGAAGCGACCTGAGGTAAATGGGTGATAGAAAACACCTGCATGGTCTGGCTCATAGCCTGCATGATGTCGCCCATTTTATTGGAAATTTCGCCCGAAACCCCGGTGTCGATCTCGTCGAACATCATCGTGGGTAGGTGTTCGTACCGGGCCAAAATGGATTTTATTGTCAACATGATGCGGGAAAGTTCTCCTCCCGAGGCCACCTTTTTCAATTCCCCGAAATCCGTTCCCTTGTTGGCTGAAAATAAAAAGGTCAACCCATCTTTTCCATTACTCCTAAAATCTTGGGAAGGAAGGATTTCAATTTGAACGTGGCACTGGGCATGCCCAGGGACGACAGGCTGCCCTGCAATTGGTTTTTTAGATCGGGAAGGACCTTTTTGCGTCGGGTGGACAATGAGTCCGCCAGTTGGTCCAACTCCTTTTCCTGGGCCGCCTTCAATTCTTGTTTTTTGCCGATTTCCGATTCCAGGTTGGCCGTTACACTGACCTTCTGGGACAGGTTTTCCTTGATCTGCAGCAATTCGGCAATATCCCCTACCCCATGTTTTTTTTGAAGATCGTAGATTCGTTGCAATTTGGAATGGGTGTCTTCCAATATTTGCGGATCGGCCTCCGTACTGTCCTGGAATTGCTGCAATTCGGCGGCGATGTCGTCCACCTCGATAAAAACGGACTGGATACGTTGGTTCAGTTCGGTATATTGGTTGCCAAAACCGGCTAATTTATTGGAAACCTGTTTTAATTCTGTCAGCAGATTGACCACGCCTACCTGTTCGTCGTTCAACAGTTGATATCCGTTGGAAAGCAGTTCCAAGATGTTCTCGACATTGTTCAGTTGTTCGTACCGCTCTTCCAGTTCCTCCTGAATACCTATTTTTAATGGAGCGGCCTCCAACTCTTCCAACAGGAAGCTGTTATAATCCTGTTCCTTGATCGCCTCCTTTTGAAAATCGATAAGCTCCTGTAATTCTCTGGTTGTCTTGCGATAAATTTCCAGTTTATCCGAATAAGCGGTAAGTAATGTTCCATTATCCGCCAAGGCATCGATGACCTTGAGTTGAAAGTCGTTGTCCGTCAGCCGTAGAGTCTGATGCTGCGAATGCACGTCTATCAGATTGTCGCCCAATTCGGTAAGAACATCTAAAGTGACCGGCGAATCGTTAATGAAGGCACGGGATTTCCCACTAGGCTGTATTTCTCTGCGTACTATCGTCCGGTCCTCATAATCCAGATCATGAGCCTTGAAAAAGGGTCCTAAGCCGTATTGAGCCACCTTGAACTCCGCCTCGATTATGCATTTTTTATCCTTGTCCCGCAGTGAGGAAAGATCCGCCCGCTTGCCAAGCACCAGGGATAGTCCGCCTAGTAAAATGGATTTGCCAGCTCCCGTTTCGCCCGTGATACAGGTAAATCCCTCTGTAAACGAAACCTTCAGTTCGTCGATTAGGGCGTAGTTTTTAATGGAAAGGGTTGCGAGCACTGGCTACCGTAAATGGTTATCGCGGTAAAGATAATCGATAATTCAGGAATAACAATTCGGAGTCGCTGGTAATGAGTAATAAGTGGCGGGCCAGTAGTTGGCAACAAATAATGGGCACCGATCTTCATCAATATTTACTGCGCTGTAAGGATAGACCGCACTTTTTATAACTAATTGCCGTAGCCTTTCTACTTTCTACTTTTTACTTTCAACTTTTTACTCAAAACTGTATATCGCTCCAAATACGGGAATAGGAGGGTGCGACGGTATTCAGGGTTTCTTTCAATTCAACGATATCCACTTTGGGGCCATCGGAGAAGATGTTCTGTATTTCCTCGGCCTTGGCATCGAAAAAGGTCTGGATCAAAAATGCATTTGGACGACGTTGGATCATGGTCTCGAACAATTTCATGGTACCTGCGATAACTTGCTTGCCCGTACTGTTGTTGTCCCCCAAAATATCGAGGCCCTTACGATGGTAGTTGTACATGGCGATACGATATTCGCGATACGTGTTCGACAGAAGGTCGTCGATCAGCTCAAACCGGCTGCGATCACTGTTCTGGTCCCAGCCCGAAAAATTGCTGCCCTGTGCCTGAGTGGTTATCTGTTGCGCCTTCCGGAACGAATCCGTGCCGCCTTCGAGGGCAAACGTATCCGCATCCAAACCCAAAATGACATAGGCATAATACGAAACCACCCCGATCAGGTTCGATTCAAAAACATTTTCATTAAAGACCAGCGGCTGGAATTCGATATATTCGAAATTAAAATCATTGTCCTTATAATTAAAGACGGGGCTTTCGTACGAGGTATTGTAAACGGGGCGCGAAGATTGAATCTGAATATTTCCTTCAAACCGGTTCGATTCATAATCGGTAATCGTAATGAACATCTGGCAATTGACTCGTTCGTTTTCTTGATAGATACGGTTCGTCCATTTGTTCTTGTTCACGAAATCGTTCAGTGAGCGCTCCAGGGTCTTGAAATATCTGTTGGTTGGTTTGCGATACCTGATCGGAGTTTATCGTCACGGTGCAGTTTAGCTCCTGCGCCTGCAGCGAAAGCGCAAAGAACGAACAAACCAATAAAATGAAAGTTTTACGCATCGATTCGCTTACGAATTTCGGAGAAAATATCTTGGGCCACCTCGGCCTTGCTCTTTAGTTCAAACGGTATTATCCCGGAATTCTTATCCAAAAAGGTGATTTTGTTGGTGGATGTTCCGAATCCCGCACCGGGGTCGTTCAAAGAGTTGAGTACGAGAGCATCCAGATTCTTTTTTTTCAGTTTGGTTTGGGCATTCTCCAGCTCGTTTTCTGTCTCTAGGGCAAAGCCTACTAAATATTGGTGTTGCTTATGTTTTCCAAGGGATAATAGGATGTCCTTCGTTTTGACCAATTCTAAGGAAAGTTGGGTATCGGCCTTTTTAATTTTTTGCTCCGCGACGGATTTCGGGCGGTAATCGGCGACTGCGGCGGCACAAATTACAATATCGGCATCCGGATAGTTCTCATGTACTGTCCGGTACATATCATCGGCGGAAACCACCTTTTGAAGCGTAATCGACTCATGGGTAACCTTTAAATGGGAGGGGCCGGCGACTAAAATCACCTTCGCCCCCAGATTTGCTGCGACATTGGCCAGCTCGAAGCCCATCCGTCCGGAAGCATGGTTCCCGATATATCTGACCGGATCGATAGCCTCGTGGGTAGGTCCGGCGGTTATCAGCACGGTTTTGCCTGACAATGGCAATCCCTGTGAAAGATAATCCCGAATAAAAAGGACTATATCCTCCGGCTCTGCCATCCGGCCCTCACCGTGCAGTCCACTTGCCAGCTCCCCGGAAGTAGCGGGAATCATTACATTTCCAAAAGATTTTAATATTTGCAAGGATGCCTTTGAGGAGGGATGCTTGTACATGTCCAAATCCATCGCCGGGGCAAAGAAAACAGGGCATTTGGCGGAGAGATAAGCGGCCAGCAACAGGTTGTCGCAGGTGCCGCTCGCCATTTTGGACAAGGTATTGGCGGTAGCGGGGGCAATCAGCATCAGATCGGCCCAAAGGCCAAGTTGCACATGGTTGTTCCAACCCGTACCCTCCTCATCTTCGCTAACAAAAGAGGATAAAACGGGATTCCTGGAAAGAGCGGCCAAGGTTAGGGGGGAAACAAAATGGCCGGCACTTTCCGTCAAGATTACCTTGACCTTGGCACCGGCTTTTATCAATAAACGGACAAGAAAAGTAGTTTTGTAGGCGGCAATCCCTCCGGTAATGCCTAAAAGGATATTTTTGCCGGTCAACATAATTGTAGAATTATATGCCTACGCCCTATTTCCCATCCTCATCTTTCTCGGTATTCCTAAAATAGATTTTATCGTGCATCCATTCGTCCACGGCCAAGGCATGTGGTTTAGGCAATTTCTCGTAAAACTTGGAAACCTCGATCTGTTCCTTATTCTCGAACACCTCTTCAAGGCTGTCGCTGTAAGTAGCGAATTCCTCCAATTTTTCCAAAAGTTCCTTCTTAATTTCCGAATTGATCTGTACCGCACGTTTTGCGGTAATTGAGATGGCTTCGTAAATATTGTCGGTCTTTTTGTCGAATTCGTTTCGATTTATGGTTTTTGTGGAGACCGGCGCCGTTGAATTTTTTAAGTCGTTCATATCCATATACAATCAGTTAATTAATTAAGCTAATAATAAACTTTGAGTTTACCTACTATTTTCACACCTGCACACCGGCAGGAAGGTTTTGCACCCTGATTTTTGTCTTTTTTGGTTCCGTAGCTGCGGCTATACAACCAGCCGAAAAATATCGGTTCCCAACCAAAAGCTATATCAGCTTATCTTGCTTCTTTTTCTTGTACAAAACCCTGTTGTTCCGAATTAACTTTCTCGAGCAACTTGCTGGCCTTCTCGGTGTATTTGGTTTCGGGAAACTGCTTTCTCAGCGCATTGTAGTCCGCTTCGGCCTCTTGCAACCTTTCGGGCTTCAGGCGTTCTAGACTATTCAACGCATATTGCGTCGCCGATTCGAAACGGTAATACATGGCATCTTCGCGGAAAATCGATCCGGGATAATCGGAAATAAAGTTATCGAACGCACTGATGGCCGGATTCAGGAAGGTAAAATCGAATTCCCCCAATTTATTGTACTGTTTGGCAATTTCATAAGCCTTACGCTCCTTCTTGGTAGTAAGCTCCTTGGCCATGGCATTCGCCTGGTCAAAATATTCGGAATCGGGGTAGGCATTGATAAAGGTCTGTAATTTGACCAGGGCCTTATCAGTATCCGTTTGATCAAGGGAATATCTCGGCGAGAGTTCAAAATAACTCTTGGCTCCATAGAACGACGCCTCGGCGACCTTTTCACTTTTCGGATACGACTTTACGAAACGCTCGAACTGGTACCCTGCCATATTGTAGTCGCCCAGCTGAAAGTAACTGTCCGCGAAAAAGAACATCACGCGCTCGCCCTGAGGCTTGCCGACATACTTGGGAGCGATCTGTTCGAAGAGACGGTTGGCCCGTTTCATATCCCCCTCGTCGTAAAATTTCTGCGCCAGGTCATATTTGGCCTTGACATCCTCGTTTTTAAGAACTTTCTGGTATTCGCTGCAGGATTGCAACACACCCATCAAAAGCAATACGGGGATTATTCGCTTGATCATAAAAAACATTTTGCAAAATTACGGATTAAGGTTGGATAATAAAAACAAATAATTCAACCACTAAAATAGGGCTCTTATTGCCTCCTCAAAGGGAATTGGGGAAGATTTAACAGGACTTCCCTATCGTATTCCAATGTTACTAGTTCAAAAGAAAACGATAATGGATGGGATATATTTTCTTCAACCTGCGCTTATGACCGCCCTCCTTGCCCCCATGGCCGGTTAAACACTTGGTCTGGTGAAGAATAACCCGAATGTTAGGATATTATTGGCTTCAGAAATGCAAGTTGTGGAATCTGCTTTTAGGCCGTCACCTTGGCAAAACGCTTTACAAAAGTGGCAATTTTAACCTTTAATGTGGAGGAGGCCTCCACCAAGGGAAGCCGCACCAATGCATTGGAGAGGCCCTAGGGATTCGAATATCGCCTTGATGCCCGCAGGGTTTCCTTCTTGGAAGATAAGGCTCATGCCTTCCTGCAGGGCATAATGTAATTCGTAGGCCTTGGCGGGTTCGCCGTTCAAGCCCGCCCGTATCATCTGTGAGAATTCCACAGGGAGACCTTGTCCCAGCACGGAGATAACCCCCGCACCACCGGCCAAGACGGTCGGCAAAGCGGTGATATCATCCCCGGAAATCACCATAAAACCATCCTTCTTATGCTCCATCAACTTCTGTACCTGAACCATATCGCCCGAGGCTTCTTTGATACCGATGATATTCTTACAATCATGTGCCAGGCGCAGGGTCGTTTCCGGCAGCATATTGCTGCCTGTCCTTCCCGGAACATTATACAATATTATAGGCTTGGCGGTCACCTCTGAAATGGCCTTAAAATGTTGATAAATGCCCTCTTGGGTGGGTTTGTTGTAATAGGGTGTCACTGAAAGGATCGCCGAGAAATGTTCCGACTCGAAGGACTTGATCTCATCGACAATTCTATAGGTGCTGTTTCCCCCTATCCCCAGCACCAATGGCAATCGACCTGCGTTAACACGCACAACAGTTTCCATAACCGTCATTTTTTCGGCCTTGTTGAGTGTTACCGACTCCCCGGTGGTACCCAATACCACCAGATAATCGACCCCGCCATCGATGCAATGGTTCACGATACGGCTCAAAGCTTCCGTATCGATCGACAAATCTTTGTTAAAGGGGGTGACCAAAGCCACGCCCGTACCTGTTAATTGTTCCATTATCATATCTCGTTTAAAACGCCGAGGTATTTTTTAAGTTCCGTTTTAAAGGTCTTAAAATCCTTCAAGGGCGCATCTATTATCAAATCATTATATACC
Organism: uncultured Flavobacteriaceae bacterium; assembly: GCA_963764285.1. Lineage (GTDB taxonomy): Bacteria > Bacteroidota > Bacteroidia > Flavobacteriales > Flavobacteriaceae > Pricia. The sequence goes on along the minus strand of CAVXSA010000001.1, from coordinate 289,595 downwards.
CGGTCAACATTCTCCAACCCCACCCGAAAGCGGGCCCGGGTCTTGATGCTCATCAAATGGACGAGCAGGTTCCCTGAGGTATAATAGTTGACCAAAAGGTCATACTCCCTACTTATAAATTCAAGTGCATAACTGTTCTCGATATTTCCGTTCCATCGCCAAATCCCTATCCGAAAACACTGGGGTGGAATAAGGCGAATTCTTGTCGTAATTGCTCCTGTAACCGATGATCTTGACCCCATTGGGCCGCAAATCGTAATCTTCTATAAACTCATAGAACTGGTTAGCGTCGTCAACACTGTCCAGATCCACGATACAGCCAATCGATCTGTATGCCACTTTCCCTTTCTAGTAGAGGGGGAGCTTTGGCCAGTTCCTGTTTTAGGAATTTAACGGCCGAATTGTACTTGAATCTATCTTTTATTCCCTTAAACATGTACTTTTACAGTTTACATGCACCCATCCCTTACAATGGGGAGGGGGACGCTACAAATGTAAGTAATCTCCAAGCAAAATTAGTAACGGCGCTAAATTAAGACGAATGATGCGTTTAAAAATACAACATTTTGTTATATTTTTAACTTTGATGTGGAGTTTTTCCTGCCGGGACAGGAATTCCTTGGCCCTAATCGAGGGCAAACAGATTGAAATCGATTCCACTTTAAATGAATCCGATTCCATCACACATTTTTTTGCCCCGTATCGTACGCATATAGAGGCAGTATTGGACAGCACTCTGGCCTATGCTCCCTTTACGATTTCAAAGGATGATGGAGATTACAATACCACCGCCGGAAACCTCATAGCCGACATTGTTCTATCGGAAGCCCAACCCGTTTTTAATTCCCGAACCGGTGATGACATCGATTTTGTGCTACTCAACCACGGGGGCATACGGTCGGTAATCTCCAAAGGTAAGGTAACTGCCCGAAGCGCTTTCGAGGTCATGCCTTTCGAGAATTCGATTGTTGTGGCCCAGCTCAGTGGAAAATCCGTCGAGGATCTCGTAATTTTCTTAAAAGATTCGGGCCTGGCGCATCCCATTGCGGGCCTGCAGCTAGTGTTGGACAAAGAAAATGAAATCCAGTCGATACGGGTTCAGGGAAAGCTTTTCGACGAAAACCGCTCCTACAATGTCGCCACTTCGGACTATCTGCTCAACGGTGGCGATGACATGGTTTTCTTTAAGAATGCGGAAAAAGTCACCGAAATCGATTATAAGATACGAAATGCCATGATCGATTATTTTAAGAAAATGGATACGATCGCGCCCATCGTAGATGATCGGTTTTACAGAATGGAGTAAGGGACCGCACCAAAAAGCTTTTTTAATGAGAAGAAGAAACTTTATCAAACAGAGTGCCGCTTCGACCGCGTTAATAGGTCTAGGCGGACTCCCCCTGAATTCTTGCTTCCGGAAAACCCGCAAGCACATCACCATTCTGCATACCAACGATGTGCACAGCCATATAGACCCCTTTCCAAAGAACCATTCCGAATTCCCGAACTTAGGCGGCTTGGCACGTCGCGCCACTCTAGTGGGGCGCATTCGTAGGGAAAACCCCCATACCTTGTTGTTCGATGCGGGCGATATCTTTCAAGGCACACCCTATTTCAACTTCTATGGGGGCGAACTGGAATTCAAGGGGATGAGCATGCTTCAATACGATGCCGCCACCATCGGCAACCACGATTTTGATAACGGTTTCGATGGACTGTTGGCGCAAATGCCGAATGCGGAATTCGACCTGCTCTCCGCCAACTACGATTTTAGCAATACGGTGATGGACGGACAGGTAAAACCCTACAAAACTTATACGGTCGATGGTATCAAGGTCGGCGTGTACGGTTTGGGCATCGCACTAGAAGGGCTGGTCAATAAGAAAATGTATAAAGAAACCGAGTATCTAAACCCCTATGAAATAGCCACGGACATGGAACGCCGATTAAAAGAAGATGAGAGCTGCGATCTGATCCTTTGCCTATCCCACATCGGGTATGATTACGAAATTAAGGACAAACCCAGCGATATGGCCCTTGCCGCCAAAACTCGGCACACCGACCTCATCATTGGTGGCCATACCCATACATTTCTGAACCGACCGACTTTAGTTCTGAATAGTAGAGGTCGTGAAATCCTCGTCAATCAAGTCGGTTGTTTTGGTATCAATCTCGGACGGATCGATTTTTATTTTGAAGAAGGAAAAAATAGACGGGCGGAGGGGATTTCGATAAGCGTTTAACGATGAAGATAGTTGTATGTCGTATATGCAGGTCCCGTGGATGTGTATTGATTCTCTCCTATCCTAAGGCCTGATACGATTAGCCGATCAGTAGGACAATGATTTGAGGTGAGGGTGTTTGCCGACAAATCCCTTTTCCAATCTTGTTTTTTATTCCGGCCCCTCCATTTATAGTTTAGCATTTCCGTTTTCGCCAGCCAACACAAACTCTGTAATCTCCCGATGTTCTTCCGCTAGGGAATTTTTTGCAAAATCGCGATTCGCGCGCCGATACCAATATCCGGCATTGAAATCGTCGCCCTCCTTTCGGTGCAGATAGGCGTGGATCCAACTGCCCATATCATTGTCCATTTCCTGGGCGAAATCGTGCGAGGCCGTCCAGTCACCTTTGGCATCGTACCACAGTGCTTTAAGGGATTCAGGCCAGTTTGCCGGAGGCTCGCTTTGCATCAAAGTTTTGGTAAAATCCGCATAATCCTTCGGGGTTGACATCATTTTCACGTTTTGTATCCGTTAATTTCCAAAAATACCTAAATTCGACCGGTAATCCATATTTGTGGCACGGACGGAATCAAAAAAAATAGGGCTTTGGCGGCCCCTGCCCTTTGTGGTGGCACTCCTCTTTATGTTGATGATACTCGGCATCCATATGTTACCTAATATGGATAGTATGCTCAACGAGAACAATACCCGAATTTCCCACGGGTTTCTTAAATCGCAGATCGATTACCATCAAGAAATCGCCCCTTTTGCCCGAAGACCCCTGACCAGCTTCCTTATCGAGAGTGCTATGGAAGTATTTGGATTACGGTCGGGCCACGCTTTTATTTTAGTAAATTTTTTGCTGCTTTATTTCAGCGGATTGCTGTTGTTCCGGCTTTCGAAAATACTAAAAGCCACCATCTTTCAGGCACTCATCAATATGGGGGTCTATTTTTCATCGTTTTCCGTCCTTTTTGCCTTCTTTCCGCCGGTATTCAGTTATGACGAACCCATGCAGTACTGTTTTATCTTACTATCCCTAATCACGTTCGTACAAAAAAAATGGATTGGGTTCGTGACCATTTTTACGCTGGCCCTTATTTCTAGAGAAACGAGTATGCTGCTGTTGCCGGCATTCATTTTCTGTATGCCAGGCCTGCAAAAAATAAGGATGTTCTCCAAAGAACATGGGCGACTTTGCGTACCGATTTTGCTCCCACTGCTTCTTTACAGTGTGTATTTAACGCTTTTCATTTATACATTTGGCCAGCTAGAAGCAACCCAGGTCGAGATGGGCAGCCGCTACTCCTGTTTTCTAGAAAATTTTGAAAGCACCAAAAACACGGTAGAGTCTTGGATATCCCTCTTTTTCGCGGTAGGTCCGTTTTTGTATTTGCTCGTATTTCGCACCGAAAGAAAGGTAACCCTTAGGTATAAAAAATGGATCGGTGCCTTTCTTTTGACCGTGATCATCAACACTCCTATTGTCATTCTGACGGCCTTTGCGCGGGAAACCCGGTTGTTCGCACTTCCGCTATTCTTTATCTGGCCGGTGTTCGCCCAGATTTTTGGTCGGGATATCAGATTGTTTTTCTCAGTGGGACTGTATTCCACGGCATTCCAAAAATGGCGGTACCTCCTCCCCTTTTTGGTGGTAGCGAGCCTGAACTATTGGTTCTGTTTTAGGATATATCCGAATTTAGGGTTGGGACAGAATACTTTTTTTAGCGAATACCTATTCCTAATAAATACTTTTATGACCCTACATGTAATGCTTCGGTGTACCGCATCAGATTTAGCGAATACACGTAGTTAAATCGAGACTAAAACATGTATAATTAGAACCTTGGACAAAAATTGTCAGGGAAATCGAAAAATGTTAACTACTGATTTTCACAGTGATAAATATTTCAATTATCAGACATTTCATCGAATGGGACAATTTTTATGTCGATTGTTTTAACAATTATGCCAAAATCTTTACTATATTGTTAACCTAATCATAAAAAACAATCAATCATGAGAAGTCTTCTTTGGCTTGTAGCCGTTATTTGTATTATCATTTGGCTTTTAGGAATATTGGGTGTTGTGGCCGGTTTGGGCGACAGTAGCTTAATTCACATCTTACTCGTTATTGCCGTTATAGCAATACTTTACAACATAATTTCGGGCCGTAAACCCTTATAAAGTATGTTTAAAGCCAATTTATTTGGAAAAGTCGATCGGTTTAGGTCGACTTTTTCCGTTTTTGGAAACTCATTTCTGGTTTGTTTACGCACCGACAGCTAGCGGACATTAACGGACTTCTAACCATAGGATGTCGATGTATATACCCACAGGTTGTTCTCTTATGCCGAATTATCCGATAAGTGTAAACCTATTCTGCATTAGAATTTACCATAGCCAAAAATTCCCCCTCCGAAATAATCGGAATCACCGAGGTTTTCGGCCTTTGTGCGTTTGCTGGGGCCCATCTTATCGCCCGCAACCAGATAGGCGTCTTGGAGGAGATGCTTGACCCTACCTTGCCCCCATTGTCCTCGATCATTTTTTTTAGTTCGTCACGGCTCAGCGTTTCGAAAACGCCCGATACTACAATGGTCATGCCCTTCAGAAGATCGGTTCGGTTTTTCAATTGTTCTTTGGACAACGAAAATTGTAGGCCGTAATCTTTTTAAACGGGATATGATTTCGCTGATTCTTTTCATTTTGAAAAAATTCCGTTACCGATTGGGCAATACGCTCCCCGATCTCGTTTACTGCGGTCAGCTCTTCCTCGGAAGCGGACAGTAAGGGCATCGATGTTCTCATATTCCCGGGCCAATTTTTTGGCCACTGTTTCGCCGACAAAACGAATCCCCAGGGCAAACAGAACCCTTTCAAAGGGAATCTTTACGGATTCAGCTATCCCTTTAATCAAATTCTCCGCTGATTTTTCCGCCATTCTTTCCAGGGGAAGAATCTCTTCCTTGGTCAAGGTATATAGGTCGGCATAATTTTCTATCAGTCCCTCTTTGAACAACAGTTCGACGGTTTCCCCACCGATGCCTTCAATATCCATTGCCTTCCGGGATATGAAATGCTGGATGCGTCCCGTAATCTGAGGGGGACATCCATAATAATTGGGACAATAGTGTTTGGCATCGCCCTCCGCCCGTTCCAGTTCGGTACCGCATTCGGGGCAGTGGTCAATGTAATCCGTGGGTGTCGAATCATGGGGGCGTTGGGTAAAATCGACCCCGATAATCTTAGGGATGATTTCCCCACCTTTTTCCACAAAAACGGTATCCCCTTCGCGGATATCGAACTTGGCAATCTGATCGGCGTTGTGTAGCGAAGCCCTTTTTACCGTGGTACCCGCCAACAGAACGGGCTCGAGATTGGCAACGGGCGTCACGGCGCCGGTACGCCCGACCTGATAGGTGATTTTGTTCAAGAGGGTAGAAACCTGTTCCGCCTTAAATTTGTAGGCCATCGCCCAACGAGGGGATTTCGAGGTAAAACCCAGTTCGTCCTGGTGCTGGATACTATTGACCTTCACCACGACTCCATCGGTCTCATAGGGAAGGGCGTGCCGATGTTCATCCCAATAATTAACAAAGGCCAAAACCTCGGGGGTGGACTTACAGAGTTGAGCAGCCGTCGGCACCTTAAAGCCCCAGGTTCTCGCCTTTTCCAGCATTTGCCATTGGGAGGATATTCCCGTATTCTGACCTACTATACCGTACAGCAAACAGTCTAAAGGCCGTTGCGCCACCACGGCACTATCTTGCAATTTTAAACTGCCTGCGGCCGTATTTCGGGGATTCATATAAGGTTCTTCCCCGTTTTCTACCCGTTCGGCGTTCATCTTTGCAAAACCCTCGAAGGGTAGCACTATTTCTCCCCGTATATCGAATTTAGCAGGATAATCGCCTTTCAATAGAAGGGGCACCGAGCGAATGGTCTTGACATTGGTGGTAATGTCATCGCCCTGAAAACCATCGCCCCGGGTTACCGCCCTGACTAATTCGCCCTGTTCGTAAGAGAGGCTTATCGATGCGCCGTCGTACTTCAGTTCACAGGTAAACTCCACTTCCGCATCGCCCAAAATTCGTTGAATGCGCTTTTCCCAATCCTCCAGATCTTCCTTGGAATAGGAGTTGTCGAGCGAATACATCCGATAATCGTGTACCACGGTCTTGAAATTCTTGGTAACCCCACCCCCAACCCGCAAGGTCGGCGAGTTCGGATCCTGAAATTCCGGATGATGTTCTTCCAATTCCCGCAGCTCCTTCAGCATCATATCGAAGTCGTAATCGGAAATGATGGGATTATTGAGTACATAATAATTATGGTTGTGCTCGCGGAGTTCTTTTCGGAGGGATTCTATATTTTCTTTGACGGTCATGGGTTAATAAAGTGAGCTAGTGGGTTAGTGAACCAGTGGGTTCGTGAGCTAGTGGGTTAGTTGATTAGTGAACTAGGAGCTGAGGTTGGCGGGTTACGGAGATAAGGTAATTACAAATTTCACATCAATACATTTTCACAATTTCTAATAAACACACTTCATCATCCTAAGATTCCCGAACATATCTTTTCGGAGTTCAATTTCCGAAAAATTATAGCTTCTAAAAAGCTGTTCGGTTTCTTTTCCAAGATATTGGTTGATTTCGAGGTACAACCGCCCATTTTTTTTTAGGTTTTTTCGAGCAAAGCGCGCAATGGCATCATAGAATTTCAAGGGATTTTCATCGGAAACGAAAAGGGCGAGTCCCGGTTCGTGGTCCGTCACATTTTTATTCATCGCCTTCTTTTCCTGCTCCCGCACATAAGGTGGGTTTGAAACCATGATATCATAGGTCACCGCCGTACGGGGGATAGTTAAAATATCAAGTTCCAAGAACCGAACATCAAGGTGTTGCTGTGCGGGCATTTTTACGGGCAAGGGACAAAGCATCTACCGAAACATCCAGGGCATGGACTTCAATTTCCGGATGCTTCTTCGCTAAGGAAATCGCAATACAGCCACTTCCCGTACCGATGTCCAAAATGGCAAACCTTCCCTTTAGCTCCGCTCCCTGTCCGGATGAACTAGTCGGAGCCGCGTTCGGCAGAAGGGCCCCATCCGCCGTACTTGTACTTGGTATGTCCGCCAGTATCCACTGCACCAGTTCCTCCGTTTCGGGCCGGGGAATAAGCACATTTTCATCCACCTTAAAGTCCATCTCCATAAAATGCGCCGTACCTATTATATACTGGATTGGGCGTTGTAAACCTAGTTGGGACAAGGCTTCAAAAATAGGCTGTTCTTCTTGCTTGGTGATGGCCAAATTGGGTTGCAAGGCCAATACGAAGCGCTCCAACCCTAAATAATGCTCGATGAGCATGTAAAAAAAGCTATCGACCTCTTCCTTCGGATAGACCTCGTCAAGTTCTTTGTGGAAGATGTTCTTGATTTCTCTTAGCAGCATATGGGTAAGGGGCTGGTATTAGTCGCCGTCGGCAATGGTTCAAGGTCATGGGTATCGACTGTAGATTTTAAAAGGCTCAACAAACATCGAACCTGAAAGGACCTGATGTATACCACAACTCTCTATATCAGATGTTTCAACATCCAGACGGTACACGAATAATGTCCGGTATCGCCCATCGGCGCATCGATATATTCAAAACCGGATTTTTTATAAAGTTGCTGGGCGGCCTTCATGTAAGGCATGGTCTCCAAATATACTTTTTCATATCCATAATTCCTTGCCCTATCCAGACAGGTTTTTATCATTTTGGCCCCTAGTCCCCTCCCTCGAGCTTCCTCTAAAAAATACATTTTTTGCAGCTCACATACATTGCCCTGGTAGTTCTCGAGCTGGGCGATACCCGCACATCCCACAATTTCCCCATCTTCGACGGCCAAGAAATAATCCGCACGAGGTACATCATAAATTTCATACATCCGGTCCAATGCCTGGTCGGCATAGGCGGTACCGCGCTTGGGCACGCCCATTTCTACCAAGACCTTCCGGATGAGCTGTGGCACTTTGACATTGTCTTCCGGCCGTATCTCGCTAATGCTAACGGTACTGGTCTGCATACTTTAATATTATGTTTCTCTCCCTTAAAAATACCGGTTCTTGTGCTTTACCCTTGCCGGCGTCAAATACTGTAAACATAGCTACGGCTATGCTTGAAAATTTGTCCCTGGCAAAGAAAAAATAAATGGATCAAAATTCCTGGATTTCTAAGTGGCGGGAGTATAGCTTATTTTTGCGTGGTGAATATACGGCAAAAATATATGTCCCGGGCCATTGAAATTGCCCGAAACGGAATCGGTAGCACAGCGCCGAACCCCATGGTGGGTGCGGTAATCGTTCACAAAGAAAAAATAATCGGCGAGGGCTTTACGAGTCCGTTCGGCGGACCGCATGCCGAGGTGAACGCCATACATTCTGTCGCTGATAGGGATATGTTGAAAAAATCCACCCTGTATGTAACCCTTGAGCCTTGCTCCCATTTTGGAAAAACCCCGCCCTGTTCCGATTTGATCATAGAGCAGGGCCTTCCGTCCGTCGTTATCGGGGTCTTGGACCCGCACGAAAAGGTAGCGGGAAAAGGCATCGAGAAACTGAAGAATGCCGGTGTTGAAGTTACTACAGGGATTCTGGAAGCCGAATGCCGCGAACTCCACAAACGCTTCTTGACCTTTCATGAAAAAAAACGCCCCTACACTATCTTAAAATGGGCGGAAACCACGGACGCTTTTATCGCTCCCGATGCGGAGAAACGCAGTGAGAACCCTGAACCTTTTTGGATCAGCAATGCCTATTCCCGACAGTTGGTACACCAATGGCGTAGCGAAGAACAGGCCATTTTGGTGGGTACGAATACGGTAATAAACGATAACCCAAAACTGAATGTGCGGCAATGGGCGGGCAAAAATCCATTTCGAATCGTATTGGATAGAAGGTTAAGGATAACAGGGGATTATCATGTATTGGATGGAAGTATTCCAACCCTGATGTTAACCGCAGGCGAGAAGAGGCCCTCGTATCGAGAGGGGGTGGATTATCACATAATGGACTTCTCACAGGATGTTGTACAGAACATAGACCGCATTTTACACCAAGAAAATATACTGAGCGTATTGGTGGAAGGTGGCGCCCATATCCTTCAAAGCTTTATCGATGCCGACCTATGGGACGAAGCCCGGATAATTACAGGTAAATCGTCCTTTAAAAAGGGAATAAAAGCACCCCAACTGACGGGAAAATTGACCAATACTACAAATATCGGTTCAGATATCTTAAACATCTACTATAATGATTAAAAACCTCATTTTTGACTTTGGGGATGTCTTTATTAATCTGGACAAGCAGATTATTTTCCGCGAAATAGAAAAATACGGCGGTACCCCTGAACTCTCACCGGAGCTGGTCAACCTGAACCACATGTACGAAGTCGGGGCAATTTCCTCTTCAGCGTTCATCGAAAGTCTGGGAAAATTCTATCCCGACGCCAGCCCGGCAGCTATCCTCCAAATCTGGAACGGGATGTTATTGGATTTTCCCGATAAACGTCTGGAATTTATAGAATCCCTTGCCCGGAAAAATGATTACAGATTGTTTTTGCTAAGCAACACCAACGCACTGCACATTCCCCATGTCGAGGAAATTATGGGTAGCGAAAAGTTTCGTCGTTTCAAGGATTCCTTTGAAAAATTCTATCTATCCCACGAAATCAACCTCCGAAAGCCGGACACCGAAATTTATGAGTTCGTCTTGAACGAAAACGGATTGAAGGCCGAGGAAACTTTTTTTATCGACGATACCCAAGAGAATACCGACGCCGCTGAAAAATTAGGGATTAGGTGCTGGCATCTTCAGGTCGGTAAAGAGGATATTGTTCAACTTGAATCCAAATTATAGCGTGGTGTATCTGGCACTAAGCGTACTATCATCCTCCTTGATATTTGTGGTCTTCAAGTTGTTCAAGCGATATAAAGTGGAAACGTTTTTTGCCATTATTGCGAACTACATAGTGGCCTGTGCTACGGGGCTCTATTTTTATAAGGGAGATGTCTCCCTATCTGCAATACCGCATAGCTCTTGGTTTTTAGGTACAGTGGCGTTAGGCATCCTCTTTATTATCGTGTTTAATCTAATGGCAGCCACGGCGCAAAAATTGGGAGTTTCTGTGGCATCGGTCGCCACGAAAATGTCATTGGCGATTCCCGTACTTTTCGGAGTCGTTCTATATCATGAAGAATTGGCACCGTTGAAGATACTGGGAATCTTTCTCGCCTTGGCGGCCGTGTATTTCACCTCGCTTAAGAAGAACACCGCAACCGTACCAAAATCCTCGCTGCTCTTGCCCTTATCGGTGTTTTTAGGTTCGGGTATTATCGATACGAGTATCAAGTATATTCAGGAATACCATATCAAGGAGGACGATTATCCTATTTTTTCCGCTTCGATATTTGCCGCGGCGGCCGTAACGGGCCTGCTCTTAATCTTGGTCAAATCCCTCAAAAAACCGCTAAAATTCAGTTGGCGAAACATTGTGGGGGGCATTGCATTGGGCATTCCCAACTATTTCTCCATATATTTCTTGCTTAAGGCCCTTCAGCACGACAGGCTGAACAGTGCTTCGGTATTTACGATTAACAATGTGGCCATCGTCATGCTCTCCACCCTTTTGGGAATCGCTCTTTTTAAGGAACAAATCAGTATAAAAAATTGGGGCGGTATCGGGTTGGCAGTTGTGAGTATTATTTTGGTGGCATTTTTTTAATTTTTTCCAAAATGGCATCCGGACATTTCATGGGCCGTTTCGTTTTTTTATCCAAAAAAGCCAAAACGGTGTTCGCTTCGGCCAAAATTTCACCTTTTTCATTGAAGATTTTGTAATCGAATTCTATCTTGACCAAGGGGGGGGTTTTGAGTTGGGTTTCGACGGTAATCAAGTCGTCATAAACCGCTGATTTTTTGAAATCTATACCTAAGGAAATAACGGGTAACATTATACCGTTTTCTTCCATATTTTTGTAGGAAATTCCAAAGCGCCTCAACCACTCGACCCTTCCCATCTCCAAGTATTGCGCATAATTCCCGTGATAGACCACGCCCATCTGATCGGTTTCCGCATAACGTACTCGAAAAGAAATTTTGTTAAAATTCATCTAAAATCAGCTAAAAATATTATATTTAAAAGATTTCGTTTCTAGGAGTTTAACATGGCGAAAAAAAAGGGTAAAATCAAGGGTGTTTTGATTTTTTTTTTAGCTTTTTTGTTCACATATTTGCCTCACCGAGAAAGCAAGTCCCTCCGACCGATTTCGACCGACTGACGATTTTTCTAACCGACAAATAAGCAAATTTTAGCATGAGTGTTACTGCAAATTCCGTATGGAACAATTGTTTGGTCTTTATCAACGACAACATTCAAAAGCAGGCATTCAAGACATGGTTCGAACCCATCAAACCCGTCAAACTCTCCGACAACGCATTGAGCATTCAGGTGCCCAGCAAATTTTTCTATGAATGGCTTGAAGAGCACTACGTTAAACTGTTGAAGGTCGCCCTTACCAAAGAACTCGGAGAGACTGCCAAGTTGGTGTATGTCATCCGGATGGAGAACACCTACGGCAACAAAGAACCGTTTACCGAAAAAATACCCAGCTCGAACAGGGGCAATATGGGCCCTCAGGAGATGGATGTGCCGGTCAAATCCAAAAATCCGCAACTGAAGAATCCCTTCGTGATTCCCGGTATCCGCAATATTAAAATCGAGTCGCAGCTGAACCCGAACTACAGTTTCGATAATTTTCTGGAGGGAGATTCCAACCGGTTGGCGCGATCGGCCGGCATGGCGGTGGCCAATAAGCCTGGCGGCACCTCCTTTAATCCATTACTGATATTCGGGGTCGTCGGTCTGGGAAAGACCCATTTAGCCCATGCCATCGGGGTCGAGATAAAGGACAAATATCCGGAACGCACCGTGCTCTACATCTCCGCGGAAAAATTTACCCAACAGTACATCGAATCCGTAAAAAAAAACACCAGAAACGATTTTATCCATTTCTACCAATTGATCGATGTACTTATTATTGATGATGTGCAGTTCCTATCCGGCAAATCGGGTACACAAGATGTATTTTTTCATATTTTTAACCACCTGCACCAAAACGGCAAGCAGGTCGTATTGACCTCTGACAAAGCACCTGTCGATATGCAGGATATCGAGCAGCGGCTATTGTCGCGGTTCAAATGGGGTCTTTCCGCAGAATTGCAAAATCCCGATTACGAGACCCGTGTATCTATTCTTAAGAATAAACTGTACCGCGACGGGGTGGAGATGCCTGAGGATATTATCGATTATGTGGCCAAGCACATCAAAACAAACATTCGTGAACTGGAAGGTGCCGTGATTTCACTTATTGCCCAATCTTCTTTTAACAAGAAGGAAATAACTTTGGAACTTGCCCAGCAGGTGGTCGAAAAATTCGTGAAGAACACCAAGCGGGAGGTCTCTATAGAATACATCCAAAAAGTGGTTTCCGACTACTTCGAGATGGACGTGGCCACGCTACAGTCCAAAACCCGAAAAAGGCATATCGTACAGGCGCGGCAATTGGCCATGTTCTTTGCCAAAAAACTGACCAAGGCCTCCTTGGCCAGCATTGGATCACAGATTGGAAAACGGGATCATGCCACGGTACTGCACGCTTGTAAGACCGTAGATAATCTGGCCGAGACCGATAAGCAGTTCCGCAAGTATATCGACGATCTGAGGAAGAAATTGTCCTAAGGGAAGGATGACGGGTGACCGGTGACGGGCTTTCTGCATGCACCTATTTAAAATCCAATGAAATACAAAATCCTAATGGTCTGCCTCGGAAATATCTGCCGATCGCCTTTGGCCGAAAGCATACTTCAAAATAAGATAGACCCCGAAAAAGTTTTGGTCGATTCTGCAGGTACAGGGGGATATCATGTGGGCCATCCGCCAGACCCACGTTCAGTGGCCGTTGCCCGGAAAAATGGACTAAATATCGAAAATCAACGTTGTCGAAAGTTTCAAGCGGCCGATTTCCGTAAATTTGATGTAATTTACGCCATGGATCAAAGTAACTACTATGACATCATCGCTTTGGCCCGCAATGATTTGGACATAAAAAAGGTAAAATTGCTGTTAGAGGAAGTAGATTTGCCCGAAAAGGAAGTCCCCGATCCTTATTATGACAAAGAAGAGGGCTTCGATAAGGTGTATCGGCTAATCGATACAGCCTGTGAAGCCATAGCCGCCCAATTATAAACGTATCAAACCCACCGATGGCCAAAAGATCCACTACTACGGGAAAACTATATTTAATTCCTGTTACCTTGGGAGATAGTGAGCCCTTAGAGGTGTTGCCCATCTCGATAAAACAGGCCATTGAGCGCATCGATTATTATATCGTCGAAAACGAGAAATCCGCCCGCCGGTTCATCAAAAAAATAAGTTCGGGAAAGTCCCAGTCCGGCCTACATATATCCGTTTTAAACAAGTTTACGGAAGCGGAGGAAATCCCCGGTTTTTTGACACCCTGTACTCAAGGATACGATATCGGCATTATTTCCGAAGCCGGATGCCCCGGGGTCGCCGACCCGGGCACGGACGTGGTACGGATCGCCCACGAAACGGGAGTTCAGGTGGTTCCCCTAGTCGGACCTTCCTCCATCATATTGGCATTAATGGCGAGTGGTATGAACGGGCAGAATTTTGCCTTTAACGGCTATCTGCCCATCGAGAATGCCGAACGAAAAGCCGCCATCAAACGTTTGGAGAAAATTTCACGGGATACGGGACAGTCGCAACTATTTATGGAAACCCCCTATCGCAACGACAAGCTGTTGGCGGAGCTGGCCAAGGTACTGCATCGTAACACGCGTCTGTGCGTTGCCTGCGATATTACACTTCCCACCGAATACATTACCACCAAAACGGCGGCCGATTGGAAAAAGCAGCAAATTGAACTGCATAAAAGGCCTGTTATTTTTATCATTCAGGGGTAAAAATTCTACAAAATTACCGGAATAAACTTACAGGTATTTTTTCGAAAATTATCACCAAAATCCATGTAGTGTGATAAATTTGCGGATTATACACTATTAGCGACCAATGGTACAAAAGTGATATGCGCCGGTCTTTATGTTTTAGATATTGCAACCGTTGGGCGATACCCCTGCCCTTCATTTTTCAATAAATCCCCCATCTCGTTCCGAAGTTTTGAATCGGCCAGCTTTTGGACTGTCTCAACGCTAATTGCCATTAATCAAAAACCTATACCAACACCTATTGAAAATGAAAAACATTGTAATAATTGGGGCTTCAGGACACGGCAGTGTGATTTTAGACTGTATCGAAAAGGAGGGGAAGTACAACATGCTGGGATTCGTAGATTCCTTTAAGACAAAGAGGTAGGAAACAAAACGGATTCGAAATATTAGGCAGCGAATACGATCTTCCCGATCTGATAAGTAATGTTCAATTTGTATGGTTGTATCGTAGCTATCGGCGACAATTGGACGAGAAAGCGGGTAGTCGAGAGAATTTCAGGAATAGCTCCCAATCTCCAGTTTATTACGGCGGTTCATCCCAAAGCCATAATTGGCAAGGAGGTACGTATTGGAAGAGGTACCGTCATCATGCCCGGAAGTATTGTCAATGCCAATTCGCAAATAGGGGACTTTTGTATTTTGAACACCAATTCGTCCCTGGGCCATGATAGTCATATGGAGGACTTTTCCAGCATGTCATCAGGTGTCTGTGCCGGGGGCGGTTTCTACTTGGGAAATTTTTCCGCCGTTTGCATTGGAACCCGTATTATTGAACAGGTTAAAGTGCATGAACATAGCATTATTGGCGCCGGCTCCTTGGTAATAAAGGATATTCCAGGATATGTCGTAGCCTATGGGTCCCCGGCACGTGTGGTCAGGGAAAGAAAGAGGGGGGAATATTACCTCAGGGGCAGCAAGAAAAAGAGGCCTCATCTTCCATTCATCATTGAACAGTACGAAGATGCTATGGCATCAAGTGCCAGCAATATGCTACCGCATCAGAACCCCCATGTTTTGCCTGTCATGTCCACTAAATATTAGGCACCGGTTGACAAGGATGTGGCTCCGACAACCCTTGATTAGAAAACGAATTATTTAATGTTTTAAACAGAACACTATGAAATCAATACCGTTTCTACTCTTGACTATCTGCCTATGGAGTACAAAGTTATCAGCACAAGACGAGCATGATCATGCTAATGCCGCTTCCATTGAAAATGAGGCCAACTCAGTAACCGGTTGGTCCGGTGATGCCGTAATTTCTTCGGATGCAACAAATCCCCAGCATGGAAATTTTTCTATTAAAGCAGTTTCAACCGCTTCGAACGGTCGAACCTTGACTTATACCTATAGTGCACAAATCGGACAACAGTACACCGTTCGCATTTGGGCAAAGGAAGGGCCCCAGGTGTCAAATCCCGCTGCTCCGGCCTTTGCAGTTTGGTCGGGAATGTCAGGTTTTTCCACCACCTTGATCCAGGGGACGAATTGGACCGAGTATGTGTTCAATGTGACGGCCACGTCGAGTTCTCCTTTGATTAGAATATATACCAGTAAATCGTCCACAGGTACTACGGCTGGAAATACTATTTATATTGACCACGTATCCATTCTTCCTGTGGACTCCGTGCCACCAAGCGCGGTCACCACCCTGGCGGCCTCGAGCACCACCACCACGGGGACCCAGCTTAGCTGGTCGGCCTCCACCGACAACATCGGGGTCACCGGCTACCACGTATTTCGGAACGGGACGGAAGTAGGGACTACGACGGCAACCAACTATA
Organism: uncultured Flavobacteriaceae bacterium; assembly: GCA_963764285.1. GTDB lineage: Bacteria > Bacteroidota > Bacteroidia > Flavobacteriales > Flavobacteriaceae > Pricia. The sequence goes on along the minus strand of CAVXSA010000001.1, from coordinate 273,512 downwards.
CGGCCAGTGGTCTCACCCAGAGCACCTCGTATAACTTTTCAGTGCTGGCGGCAGATGCGGCCGGCAACCTCTCGGTAGCCGGCAATACGGTCAACGTCACCACCTTGAGCGGAGCGGACTCCGAACCGCCGAGCGCGGTCACCACCCTGGCGGCCTCGAGCACCACCACCACGGGGACCCAGCTTAGCTGGTCGGCCTCCACCGACAACATCGGGGTCACCGGCTACCACGTATTTCGGGACGGGACGGAAGTAGGGACTACGACGGCAACCAACTATACGGCCAGTGGTCTCACCCAGAGCACCTCGTATAACTTTTCAGTGCTGGCGGCAGATGCGGCCGGCAACCTCTCGGCAGCCGGCAATACGGTCAACGTCACCACCTTGAGCGCAGCGGACTCCGAACCGCCGAGCGCGGTCACCACCCTGGCGGCCTCGAGCACCACCACCACGGGGACCCAGCTTAGCTGGTCGGCCTCCACCGACAACATCGGGGTCACCGGCTACCACGTATTTCGGGACGGGACGGAAGTAGGGACTACGACGGCAACCAACTATACGGCCAGTGGTCTCACCCAGAGCACCTCGTATAACTTTTCAGTGCTGGCGGCAGATGCGGCCGGCAACCTCTCGGCAGCCGGCAATACGGTCAACGTCACCACCTTGAGCGGAGCGGACTCCGAACCGCCGAGCGCGGTCACCACCCTGGCGGCCTCGAGCACCACCACCACGGGGACCCAGCTTAGCTGGTCGGCCTCCACCGACAACATCGGGGTCACCGGCTACCACGTATTTCGGGACGGGACGGAAGTAGGGACTACGACGGCAACCAACTATACGGCCAGTGGTCTCACCCAGAGCACCTCGTATAACTTTTCAGTGCTGGCGGCAGATGCGGCCGGCAACCTCTCGGCAGCCGGCAATACGGTCAACGTCACCACACTGGGATCTGGCGGTATAGTAGATTACACTTCCGAGAACGCCAATTTGGCGACGGTCGATTGGCAAGCCAACCATTTATTCGCTGCCCAGACGATGGGCATAGGAACCAACGATACGCAGGGGTATGCCTTGGCAGTGGCTGGAGACGTTGTGGCCGAAAGCGTTAAGATAGCCCTGCAAACAAACTGGCCCGATTTTGTTTTTAAAAGCGAGTACCCTTTGCCCTCTCTCGAGGAAATGGAGAAACATATCACGGAAAAAGGATATTTATTAGGTCTTCCCAGTGCTGATGAGGTCAAGGCAAATGGCATCGATCTGGGAGAAATGAACGCCCTTCTATTACAGAAAATAGAGGAGATAACCTTATACCTTATACAACAGGATAAGAAAATTAAGGAACTTGAGAAAAAGAGCCAAAAACTTGAATCAGACCTGAAAACCGGGGAGTAAAGAAGAAAAGGAATCTGACTAATCGCATCTCATATGAAATATTATATACTCATTATATTGAGCTGTCTTGCATTCCGTAGCAGTGCCCAAAGCATACGCAAAAATTATCAGGAAATGACGGTTGCCGAAAAAAATGCACTGGTCAATGCATTTTACCAATTACGAACAGGACCGGATCTGATTTCAGACCTGGCTAATTTTCATGGAGCCAATTTTAATTTTGGCATTTCGCCCCAACCGGACATTCATTTTAACCTGCCCGCTGAGCCTGAACGTCAAGTTTTCTTTGCCTGGCATAGAATGCAAATGTTAGAGGTCGAACACGCCATGCAAGCCATAGACCCTCGGATAAGTCTCCCGTGGTGGGATTCCTCCACGGATCAATCCACGACATCCCCTTTATGGGCCCCTGACTTTATGGGACAATTTGATGCCGCTTGGGGGTTGAACAGGAATTTGGGAGGGAATGGCCCCCTACCTTCTGTTGCAACGGTTGACGCGGTTCAGAATAATAGTGATTTTCTAATATATTCCAACGATATGGAAAGGGGAGATACCCACCGGGGCGCCCATGTCTGGACCGGGGGGCCCATGAGCACCCCACTTTCACCCAGAGATCCCATATTTTATCTTCACCATACCTATATCGACAAGCTTTGGACCGAATGGGTACACGAACATCCAGGGGAATCCTCCTTTATTATAAATCCCATGCTCCGATACGATGGCACGTATGTTTTTGACGGCACAACACTTCCAGCAATCGATCCCGACGAAACCGTGTCCAGCCATACCCTCGGTGTTTTTTATGCCGAGAATCAATTGGCGGAATTGTTTGAATATACGGTAAGCAATGCCCATAGCCCGAAGGAAACCTTTTATTATCAATATAAAATTGAGGCTGGCAATAATTTTACAGTACCCTCCGGTGCCAGTTGTGCCATAGAATCTGTCAATGAGATTCGGCTCGTTGCCGGATTTGAAGCCTCTCCCGGCGCATTTTTTGCGGCCACGATCGACACCGAGAATACCATTATCCCACAAGCACTGGCCTTAAATGCTCTTAATAGAAGAGTACAGGATCCGTTTGAATACAATGAAGCCATTTTGGATGTCCATGCCTATGATTCCAAAGAAGTTGTCGCCAAAAACATGACCATAACCTACTCTCCCAACCCATTCACAGATGCCATTGGCATAAAGATGGATCGAACGACCCGGACTTCAACGGTATTCATTTATAACTTATCAGGAAGGGTGGTAGCGTCAAAATCCTTTAAAAACGAAGCCTATTTAGAAATGGATAATTTATCCAATTTGCGGCAAGGCATTTATATCCTAGAGATTGTTGCCGATGGGGAAACGGCACTCAGAACGAAAATAATTAAGGAATAGCATGAAAAGGAAACGGCTCCCATAAAAAAGAGCCGTTCTTTTTATTTTTACAGACCTCCGATTTTGGTCCTGTTCAACCTTATGGCCGGGGTTCATGGCAATAAACACCATTCCTAATGATACCTAATGCTTAGGTTCATCAAAAGTAAAATCCACTTTCTCGAACTTTCCGTCCTTGTTCAATTTAAAGGCGGGCATTTCCATGGGCATGTGGGACAGCGGGGGGATTTTTGGTTCAGGATATTCCACTTTTACCAATTCCGGTGCCTTACCGACCGATTCCAGACAACGGGCTTGTTGCTGGGTAGCCCCCGCCTCGGTTGCGGCGACATTCCTTTTCTCCATTTCTTTCACAGTACCAACTTTGGATGAACTAGTGGACGATACGCTACCACTTTTACGGCCGTTATCGCTACAATTTTCCATAAGACATTTTTTTAGTTCTTCCGGATCCAATTTGTTTCTTTTCAAAAAATCACGGACGTTTTTCTGTGAAATCACACAATGTAATATGGAACATATGACGTCCGCTTGATCGTTTCCACTATCCGCCGGTCTTTCGATGGGATTTCTTTTATAAATGGATACGCTGCGTATCGCCTCCCTTAAAAACGGCTTACCAGCCATGGACCGGCCCTCCGCTTTGATAGTGAGTTGATAAATTCCCGATAGTTGCGCCGTAAAGTAGGTCGAAAATTCTCCTGTTTCGGTCTCTTCCAACGATAAGACCTTATTGCTTCCATTGGGCCATTGTATCTCTGCCCGTACGCGGCCACTTATGGGTTGCCTATATTGGGAAAGGTTCGCAAAAAGCCGGACTTCCGCGCCGATAGTATCGGAGGTTTTTTCCACGGAACACTTAAAATTCAGGTCGGACCGGGTGTAGATGGCCACACTGTAAGGTACCGCGGTATAGGAACCCTTATTTTTGAAAAGTCGACGATATTCGGACCATTCACGGCATAATTTTTTAATCTCGTCCTGGGAATACAGCCGAAGTACCACCTTCCAATTTCCGGCATGGCTCTCTTCCGGTTTCCCCGGAATGGCCGGAAAAACAGTCCTATAAATTTGATTGTTGGTATGGACCTCATGGGCCACGTTGCCGGTGGTTCCAACGATCTCATCGCCGTTAGGGGCTATCAGGCTTACCTTGATAAAAGGCGCCAAGGGAGAGAGCACCACAAGGTTCGATCGGATGTCGGCCTCGCTTATGGCGTATGCCACTTGATGCTCTGTTCCAAAAAGAAGCCTGCCCATGGGATCTAACACGATATCTTCCTTTTTAATATCCGCCAGGATCTGGTTGAAATAGTTGGTCAATTTAAACATCCGTTCGTCCCCCGTCATATTGCCGGTAAGCAAGACCGCCGTGGAGATATCGTTCAGGGCGGCCTCGCTGGTCGTTCCCTGTTGACCCAATCCTACGGCATATATATCATGGGCGATACCGGTAATTGCCGATGATACGGGGGCCTCGTTAATATAGGGATGCACATTTTGGTTGCCATCGGTCATTAACAGCATACCAAAGTTGGTATAGGGCGTACCGGGGTCATTGATCTCGTCGGTCAAAATTTGTGCTCCCTCTATAATACCTTGTCCTATGGCCGTGTTCCCGCCGGGTTCGTTGGCCGGATCTGCTAAAGCTGCATTGATAGCGGCTTCGCCACCGGCCGATTTTTGTGTAATTTCGAATATAGGGTTGGCACCCGTATCGTAATACACCATGCCTACCCCATCATCGGGAGCAAGCAGGTCCCTTACGCCCATGATGGCATTTTCCAACATTTCATATCGGGTAATACTTGTACCGTCGTTCAAATGCATACTGAACGATTTGTCAAGTACCAGGGCAATGGCCGATCTAGCTTCCTCCACGACGGTAGCCTCTAAGTTCACGGTCCAGGTACCGACCAAATAATCGCCCACCACGTTCGAATAATAACGATCATCATCCCAAACAAAAACATTGATCTCCACGGTACCGCTTTTGGGGCCCGTACCCGTCGTTGCGCCCAATTCTATGAGCAGATTATGCATTTGGGGAGTTCCATCGGTATGGTTCACGATCACGAAGGCCGGTGAACCCGTCGGGGCATGAAAACCAGTGTCGCCGCCAAAGGCGTTGATCTGGAATTTCATATTTCTGCCGGACATAATGGAAAAGGGTATCGGCATCTGTACCGTCGATCCTTCCTCCACCGTACCAAAATTCAAGGTATTGACAGCAGTATCGATTACAGGCAGATCCACATCGTACATATAGTCCAAATCCATCTTATGATCCAGTACATCTATGGGCCTGTCCTTGACCGAAAAAAGGAAAAAACTACTATCGAGCATGGCCATGACGGAATTAAGGCTATGACCCGGGGCGCCCGAGGCGGGATCATAGTTGGTGACACCCCCATTGGGCCGCTGCTGCCAAATGGCCCATACCTTGTCCACATTGCTATGGTGCAAAAAGAAAACCGGATCATTGGGAGAGGTACTGGGCATCATATTGCCTCCTACCCATTCATGGGGTCCGTTGTGATTGGCATATTCCAATATTTTCCGGAAACTCAGTGCTATTTCGGCCCCATTGGCCCTATTGGCATTTCCCTCTGCAAAACTTCCCTCGTTGTTCGGCGCATCATAATCCGTATGTACCAATGCGGCGTCGAGCTCCGCCCTTTCGGGCAGTTGGGCGGGATTCTGCCCCGTTCTACGTCTTAGATAAGCAGTATTGTCCCTCGCAGTCCCAGCGGTTTCGCCGGTAAGAACGTTCAGGGTCCACCCTGCGCTTTCCGCAAACTGTCCGGTCATTACCCGGTTATCCGAACCGGTGCCCATACCGCCCATTAAGTCGGCGGTAAATGGATATCCGGAATGGGCAGGCACCCTTGCTTCCACGGAATCCCAATAGGGAATCGTAATCGTAGGGTCACCGGAAACGGCCTGAAGTTCCAGCTCGAACTGTCTTAAAAATTCCCGATGCCAAGGGGTAAACGCCGCGCCCTTATGCCCTCCGTCCATTACCAGACTATGAATCCAAACATATACATCATATCTGTTCAATGCCCCGGCAGCATTCGCAGCGGGAGGCCTCGGACTTGTAGTATCGGCCTTTAAAGCCAAAACGGCATTCACGAACGCGGTCTTCTCGGCAGGGGACATATTGCTGACATTTTTTCTAACGTTCATATTCTATGGTTTTTCAGATTAAAAAATTCCTTACCGCTTATTTTATGAACTTTTTACTACACCGACACTAACATTCAACAGTCTTGAGAAAATTTCGAGTTCGCCATCGTCCTGAGGGGTACTTTCTATTTTGCCGTGCTCGTGACCGTTTTGGTGAGACATGGTTCGAATGCCTGCCGTCAAATAAATTTCGCCACTGGCCTGGGCGGTCTCGGCATCCTGTAAAAATGCGGACACTCCCCTTTTGGCGGCTTCCCACTTGGTAACATCCCTATCGGTAACGACCATAGGATCGGGGTAAGTCCGGCCATGCTGCCGGTACGGTCCAGCCCTATCCCCGTTATGGGAATGATATCGTAGGTATAATCGAATTCGTTTCGGAAATCGAGGGTATCCGCATTCGTTTTGGTACCCGGGCCCGGTTACCCAGGAAGGCATGGGAACGGAACCGGCAATGGCCGCATTGGTACCATACCCGGCCGCACCTCCGGTCCACGGATACATCAAGTCGTTTCTACGGTGGTGCTGAAAGCCGCCGGCATTGGGATATTCGTTCATATGGCCGTCCGTTTGCCACATGGCCCAAAGCCGATCTACATTGGCATGCACCAGGTAAAAAAAAGGATCGAATGGAGATGCCTGAAGGATCTGCATGTGCCCCCCGATCCATTTATGCATATCGTTGTGCAAGCGGTGTCCCGAGGCTATCCCTGCACCTGCTTCCAGGGCACCTTGAAAGGCTGGATAGTTAGCCTTGGAAAGGGCCTGCTGTAAATCGGCCGGTGAAGGGAGCGGGGTGTCGGCAGCGGCACCGGTACTGCGTTTCAGCCCTCCACGGGCATTGGTGGGAAATATGTCGCTTAGGGTCCATCCATCGAGCGAAGGCGGCCACCAAATGGGAGAAGTAGTGGTGTTCGGACCCGTACCGGGCCTGTTGACCGCAAAATATCCCTGTTGCACCCGCCCTCCGGTTGTTCCGTCGGGACCCATAAAAGTGTTGGTCATAATACTGCCGGGATTGGTCCAGTCCCAATACGGTATCATTACCCCGGCCACCTTGCTCTGCAGCTGTTTCTCCATATGGAATAAGAAATACCGGTGCCAGCTCAAAAAGGAGTAGGCCCCGGTGCCAGCTCAAAAAGGAGTAGGCCCCCATGCCCCCGTGGCCAAAATTAACGGTCGGAGATCCAGGTGCAAACGCCTCCTGTATCATCCAATGGACGGCGGCAAACTCATCCCATTTACTATATCGCAAATTTGCCGGGGCGCCCGGATTGATAATATCGGCCTTCAGCATCACGCAGGCCCTCACAAAATTTTCCTTTTCCGCCGAGGTCAAAAACTTGGCATTCTTTCTTGTTCCCATACCAAAAATATGTAAAGGTTTATAACTATTTTTCTGGGTGAACATCGGAATGGGGGGGAATCCTTGATATATAACAGTGGCTTACCTAACCTATCAAGGGGCATCGGATGAGGAGGGAGACGGCTGCAATTGTTCATGAGCCTTTCCTATCCTACCTTGCCATTTATTGATTACGAATTTTCGTTTGCCCGAGGAAAGTAAGGGAATATCGTTTACGAAATCCAACTCGATTTCCGCATCGGCGCCCAGGTGCTTTTTGAACTCCATCTTTATAGCTTCGCTACTATGGAATTCTGGAGATACGTTCAATTTGATCACATACTTTTTTTCACTCTCTTGGATAAACTGATACTGTTTAATGTGTGGATACTTTAAGATATGATAAACCACATAGGGAGACATCATCTTACCTTCCGTATTTAAGACCATATCCAATTTTCTACCCTCCACTTTGGTCAGTACCGGATATTCCATTCCCTTTTTCGTGCAGTGGCCCATTTTGCCAATATCACCGGTGTCGTAGCGGATTATCGGCATGCAGTAGTTGTACAGATCGGTAATTACGATGCGGCCGCGTTGCCCAACTTCGGCGGGCCTGTCCGTATCCATCTCCAATATTTCGATAAGGTAACTGGCCCAGTTGATCAGGAATTCGGTCTCTCCGGAAAACTGCTGAGCCAAAATGCCATTTTCGACATTGGAGTATCGCGACACTACCGGAACGCCCCAATACGCCTCTATACTCTTCTTAGTATGCTCCTTTAGAGTCTCGGAGATAGCAATTATAGAATTTATGCCCTCAATGGAAGGTACCGTATCCGTACTTTCCATATACCGCATTATTTCATCGAGTACGGAAGCGTAGCAAAGGATACCCTTAGGGGAACTGTCTTTTGCCATGATGCCTAAAAGCTGTTCCAGGTCCTTATGGGATAGGCGTGATACCGGGTGCATATGCAGGTTTTTCATCCAACCCATCCAAGGTTTAGGACTGTTGAATTGGTCCCAGTGCCGAATATAGTATAACTTATTCCCTATCTCAAAACCGGCTTGCCGGGAAAAATAAGTAACGTCGGCCGAATGTCTGTCCCTTTTATTCTGGTCGTGGAAAACCCGAAAGGGGGTGCCAGTGGACCCGCTGGTATAGACCGGATAAGTATCGATACTATTATACAACAAAGAGCCGAAATCATCGTATTTATCACGAATGGTATTCTTGTTTATAACGGGGAAATCCTCTATGGTAGAAAAGTCTGCAACCTTTCTGTAAAAGGGAGTGCTGGTTACGGCGTGGTCCAAAAGTTTTTCAAGGCTTTCGTTCCTTCTATTTTTGGATTCGACCGACCCGATATTTTCCAAAATAAATTTAATATCATTGTAGTGCGACTTTACCGGGCTGCCTTTTAAGGCATCAAAAGACCAAAAAGCTATTTTTCTGAAGGTTTGTAACATGGTATTGATGGTTTGGTTATTCATAGTTGACCTTTAACAGAATTTTTTTGAAAAGTCGTTGCAACCCAGCGGATTCAATCGCAAATTACGATATCCCGCACTTAGTAAAAATAACAAAGTAAACAATAAAACAGGAAATAATTGTACGGATGGGCAGTTTTGGTGTACTCGTGGTAGATCTTCCTTAAAAAAAAGCAGAATCCCCCTATAAAAAAAACAAGCCCCGACAAAAAGTCGGGGCCATTTCTTTCATATAGGTAAAATCGTAAAGCTTTTATGAAACCTTCGGATTGTGTTTCATCGGGATGTGCGATACATCGTACCCAGAGAACTTTTTCATGTAATGCGCGATACTGGTTCCATAGCTGTCCGCGACGTCGAACGCACCCCAAGAACGCAGGTATCTTTTGACATTGCCGGCCCCGGCCAAATGTGCTGCGGCCAGTATTCCGGATTCGGTCACCTCTATTCCGTTGATGTTCTTGCCGACGAACCGCGCAATATCCCTTCTAAGAATCCATTTGTTACGGGCGATGTTGATGTGAAAAACCTGTTCTTGCAACACCGGATCGTTCAGAAAACGTGTGGCGTTGTACACTCCCATAAGCTGCAAGGTACCGATACCGAACTGGTATTTACCCAGGTAGCCCAAGGTGTTGATGGAAAAATAATTGCCTTGGGATTCTTTAAAAGCCAAGGCTTCCTTAAAACCGATATATGAGCTGCCTAAAAAAGGCGGAGCCATTAATATCGGAACATGCGCGATCTTGTTTTTGGGGAACAAGACCTCAGTAGGTTTATTGATCTTAAGGGCTTCCGGCACTTCGACCTTCTCAGGTTGAAAGGAGAAACTCAGTAAGACACAGGTAATGATAAGGGGAGTCGACAATCCGATCCACTTTCTCATACTTTGTTTTTCCTAAGACTTACGAAATAAAAGGCTAGCTTAGATTTGAAGGGGCAAATATAGACCTGATTTTATCCTTCTTTGGAAACTATATGTTAAAAAAGATCGTTTTTAGGCGAGCCGATTACTAAAGGCGACGAACGGAACTATCTCCTGATTTTTTGTTCGTTGAGCCAGCGGATATACTGTTCTTTATTCCGGTTGTGTTGCGCTGCGGTCTTCGCAAATTTATGAAATCCGAAATTCTGTACATCGGCGACCATATAGTAGTATTCGTTTTTTTCAGGGTTCAACACAGCCTTAACCGCTGAAATGTCCGGCATGGTAATGGGTCCTGGGGGGACGCCTCCATATTTATAGGTATTGTATGGGGAATCCAACTCCAAATCTTTGTAAAGTACTCTTTTGATAAGGGTATCGAAATTTCCTGTATTCTTCTTTATGGCGTAAATTACGGTAGGATCTGCTTGCAGCAGCATTCCCGCGCGAAGACGGTTCAAATACAGTCCGGCGACCTTGGGACGCTCTTCGATCTGGGCGGTTTCCTTGTGTACTATGGATGCCAATGCCACGACTTCAGTAGGGGTCAAGTTTAGAGCTTTTGCCTTTTCCAATCGCTCTGGGGTCCAAAAACGATTGTATTCCTTCAACATCCGATCCCGGAACGCCTCGGCCGAAGTGTTCCAGAAAAACTCGTAACTGTTCGGGACGTACATGGCCAACTTGTTATCCTCGTTGAAATCGTTCGCCTTTAGAAATTGGGGATCGTTCATCGCATTCAAAAGGGCAAGACTATCGGGTTCTATCTGAAGGGCGATCCTCCCAGCTAGATCCGCCAAGGTTTCCTGATTGTTGAATGACACTTGTACGGGAATATTCCCGCTTCGGAGTGAATTGACGATCTCGTTGTTGTTCATCCCTTTTTTAAGGTCGTATCGGCCCGCTTTTATGTTGGATATATATCCTTTGCGAGCGGCTACTTGTTCGAAAGAATCCATATCTTCCAAAAGGGGTTCCAATTGCTCCTTTACCTCATCAAATTGGGCTCCTGTAGGGATATAAACGAAAGCCTGCTCGTTGTTGAATCCGGTATTGGGTGCGAATACGGCGTCGTAAACCCTATAGGCAAATATACCTCCGACCAGCAGGCCTGCAAGCATAATGATCAGTAAGATTCTTTTGATGTACATTGGGATCAGTTATTCAGTTTTTGAAACAAAACTTCATCCTTATAGGTTCCTTCCGAAAAAACCCAATCTTTTTTGGTGCCTACTTTTTCAAAGCCCATTTTTTCGAACAGGTGCATGCTAGCCAAATTCCCTTCGATAACGTTGGCATATACCTGTCTCAGGGAAAGGCTAGAAAAGGCATACTCTGTCAACAGACGGATGGCTTCTGCACCAAAACCTTTGTTTCTACGATTTTCGTCCAACACGATGATACCCATGCCCGCCCTCTGGTTCTTGGGATCAAAATCAAACAGGTCTATCAATCCCACGGCCTTCTCCGTTTCATCACAAATACACAGGCGCAATTGTTTAACTTCGTAGATGTCGCGATGGGCGTGATCTAAATACCGTTTGAGAAGATTTCGGGAATAAGGCGTTGTCGTGCCGCTTATTTCCCACACATCCGTATTGTTTTCCAGTTCGTACAGAAAATCCAGATCATCAGGTTCCAAGGCCCGCAAACGTATATGTTCCCCCTTTAAACTCCACATTCGACCTCTCCTTTGAATACCTGTTTTGCCGGGCCGACCAAACATACGTTGCGATATTTTCCGCCTTCCTCTTCGAATTTTACCTTCAACTCGCCGCCACGGGTCTTAATCGTCACTGCCGTAGCTTGGGTCTTTCCGGAATAGTGCATTGCTATGGCCACTGCCGTGACACCGGTACCACAAGATAAGGTCTCATCCTCTACCCCGCGTTCATAGGTACGGATTGAAAAGGAAGTGTCGCTGAGCTGCTCAATAAAATTGATGTTGCTTCCGGATTGTCCGTAGAGTCCGTACCGTAATTTTTTTCCTTCCTTGAACACTTCATAATTCGTGAGATTTTCGACCAGTTGTACATGGTGGGGGGATCCGGTATTTAAAAACAGGGCCTCCGATCTTTCCCTGATTTCGGAAACCTCCTGCATCTCAAGGTTGACGGTATCCCCGTGTATGGAAGCCCTGTGGCTACCATCGACCGCCTCGAATTCAGCCTCGTCGTCTATAATCCCCAGAAATTTTGCAAAGGCCACCATACATCTCCCGCCGTTGCCGCACATACTACCTTCATGGCCATTGGCATTGTAATAGACCATCTTAAAATCTGACAAATCGTCATTTTCCAACAAAATAAGTCCGTCCCCACCGATGCCGAATCTACGGTCACAAAGTGAGGCCACCAACTTGGCATTGTTTTTGGGAAATACTTTTCGCCGATTATCAATAAGCACAAAATCGTTGCCCGTGCCTTGGTATTTAAAAAAGGGAATCTTCATAGTTCAGGTCAAGGAGACAAATATAAGATATAATGAATCCCTACCGCTTTACAGATGGCGGAAATTTAAAACCATGGGATACCTTTTTCTTCGGGATGTGTTTCTCGCGTATCTGTTGGGCGGACTGCGATAGGAGCATTGGCGTTTTTAAGATTTTTTGGCAGTTAAAAAGCAGTTAAAGCAATACAACCATTCTAAAAATACTAAATGGAAATAGTAATTTTAACATATCAAAATTAAACAAAACAAACATGAAAAAGATTGCAAGTACACTTCTGGTCGCCGTTTTAGCGGGAGCTATAACCTTGGGGTCCTACAAGTATTTTTTCGAAAACACGAATTACGCTATTTTTACTGATAATCACGGCGCATCTTCATTTGAGACCAGTCTGGTTCCTACCTCGCCGAAGGGTGCGGGCATCAACGAGGTCGATTTTACTGTGGCTGCCGAAAGTACAGTCAACGCAGTGGTACACGTGAAGAACGTCACGATCAGCAGGTCGCAACCTTCCAGTATTATGGAATTCTTTTACGGCCACGGCAACGGCCAGGAAAGGGCCATGGTAGGTACAGGGTCAGGTGTTATCATTTCTCAGGATGGTTATATCGTGACCAACAATCATGTAATAGAAAACGCCAGTCAATTACAGGTTACCCTTAACAATAACAAGACCTACGATGCGGAGCTAGTTGGAACAGATCCAAATTCGGATATCGCCCTGATCAAGATCGATGCCGATCGCAAGCTTCCCTACTTGGCTTTTGGGGATTCCGATAACATCAAGATCGGGGAGTGGGTTTTGGCCGTCGGCAACCCGTTCAACCTGACCTCAACGGTAACCGCCGGTATCGTTAGCGCTAAGGCGCGGGATCTGCATATGGGCCGAAACCAATCCTTTATACAAACAGATGCCGCCGTCAATCCGGGCAACAGTGGTGGCGCTCTGGTTAACACCAACGGCGACTTAGTAGGCATCAACACGGCCATAACTTCCCAGACGGGTTCGTACGTGGGCTATTCGTTTGCCGTACCCAGCAACATCGCCAAGAAGGTAGTGGATGATATTTTGGAATATGGAAATGTTCAAAAGGGAATTTTGGGTGTTAGCACAGTACCCATGAACACTCCTTATGCCGCTGAAAAAGGCATCAGCGATATTGACGGTGTCTATATCGATGGGGTCGAGGAAAATACGGGGGCTGCCGATGCCGATCTGCGGGAAGGCGATATTATCAAAAAGGTGGATGATATTCCAGTCCATAAATTTCCCGATCTGACCGGGTACCTATCGACCAAAAAACCTGGGGACAAAGTGGATGTGATGGTCGAAAGGAATGGGGATAGAATGACGCTTCCCGTAACCTTGACCGAAATACAGACCTTGGTCGTACCCGAAATGGGCATAGAGGTAAAGAACCTGACCGATAAGGAACGGAAGCAATATAGAATCAAATCAGGGGTGCGTATCGTCGGTGTACCCGAAAGATATCGCGGCTATGGCCTCGAAGGTAAGATTCTGCTCGCGTTGGGCGATGAGGAAATCAATGATATTCAAGAGGCTCGTAACCTCTTCGGACGGATTTCCAACTACAGTAAAACCGTTATCACTATGTTGAACGAAAACGGCGAAAGAGAACGGTTGATTTTCCAATAGAAAAAGTCGAATTGTAAGTAACGAAACGCCCCTTAATGGGGCGTTTTTTCTATGAAGGCAACCCAAAAAATGAAGCTTATCGGGAAAATTTTTTCGTAATTGATAATATTGGATTACTTTCGCCGTCTCAGAGCAACTACAAAGACCCCATTGAACATGAAAGGTATCAGACTACTGTTGATTTTAGCGGCCTTGTTGACTTTCAACCTCACGGTACAGGCCCAGGAAGATAGAAGATGAAGAAATGTCATTGGAGAGCGGCACCATTGATAGCCAATTCGAATACGTTTTTACCAAATCGGGAAACTACAGGGCCGATGGCAAAAGATATGAGGTCGTTCGAACGATTTCTTTAGACAAGCTCCGTGAAAACGTCATGGACACCTTGAGCGGATTCAACACGCGCGCCGCTGAACTGAAAGCGACCATAGCGGACCACGAATCGACCATTACTTCGCTGGAAAAAAAACTGGAGGACACCACCAACAGTTTAGCGGCCGTCACCGAGGAGAAAGACAATATGTCGATCTTGGGCATAGACGTTTCCAAAGGCACCTATAATGCCATTTTATGGACTATCATTGGGTCATTGCTGATATTACTGTTGTTCTTTATCTACAAATTCAGGAACAGTAATTACCTGACACAAGAGGCAAAGACCAATCTATCCGAACTGGAAACCGAGTACGAAGACCACAGAAGGAGGGCCTTGGAAAGGGAACAGAAAATCAGCCGGCAGCTGCAGGACGAAATCAACAAGTACAAGAAGCAAAAGTGATGGATGGTGTTTTAACTCCTCCTAAAGAAACATCTCTGTCAATCTTAAGGGGGAACGAACCCTTACGCCCATTTTGCCTTTGAATGCGTGGTGGCGAACGATAAAGCTTTCTTTATACGGCTATTCTGAAGTTTGTACAACCGAGCTAGACGATTTTCGGCATCAATCTTAATCTGCGGGGCAACATCAACACCTTGAATTTGAGTGCCAGCAACCAGAACAATACCCCTTACCATACCGTCCATTTTAACATCGGTTTCCGTATTTGCAAGAGCCATGGCTACGAAGGAAAAAACAAACAGGAAGGTCAGGACAGCTTTCATAACTAGCATTTTAGTGATGTAAATATAATGCGATACTCGGGTTCGAACCGGACGTTGTCCGTTGAAAATCAGCATTTTTCGGTAAATGCGAAAAATTAGGGCGAACGGTAAGGAATATCCGATAACGGTACGGGAGACAGGAAACCGGCTACCGACCAGATATGCATTTTAACGGGTGTTTGGGGCGTCCTTTCCCAAAGAGGACTGGCGGTTAAGACCTATACTATTCCATGAAACAAAGTGTTTTGATCGTGTAGGACCAGTTAGCATCCAAGTCCTCTCTGGACGAAATGTGGGGGAATTCCGATTAAGCCATCTTGGCGTAGTTGGCCTTGGTAGTAAAGGTAAGTTCCTTTTTAACCCTTGTATGGGTGCGCTTGTACAAGCGGGCTACCTCTATGTTTGACTTTAAAGTAACTTCTTTAAAAGAGGTCTCGGTAACGACACTCATTTCGACTGTCTCTGCTTTAACTTCTTCGGTGGCCGTTTGCGCTTGCACAGTTACTCCTATAAAAAGAATAAATAGTATAGTAGCGATGGTTTTCATGACTTGCGTTTTTATATAATCAGAACGCAGTAGGTCGGTTTCGACAGGCTTGTAAATCGTTGAAAAACATTCCATTTTCGGTAATCGGCATCCCTCCTGGCAAAGAGTAAACAAGGCTCGTTAAACGGTTTAATGACCGAAAACGCTTGGTCGGTATAGCGTGTCATTCAGCGGTATTTTTGTGCTTCCATTTTGGGCGGGAAGCTAAAATTAGGGAAGTTTTAGAGGTATATATGTGGGTAATTTAATTTTTTCTACTTTTGACAGCATGGATCTAAAGAAAATTTTCGGAACCGTTCTTACCCTGCTGGGCATCGGCGGCCTTATCTATACGGCGGTACTTCTTGCCAATGAATCCGGCACCACCAAAATGTTGTTCATATATGGTATTTTGGGGGCTATATTCTTCTTTTCGGGGGTCGGATTGTTGCGGAATACTTCTGGAAAGGATTGAAGTGGTTTAAACTTTTTGCTTTCCAGCGAAAATTAGACATTTTTTCGTCATTTGAAGGCTTTTTAGAGTTGCATAGCATCGCTACGGAAGGAAAAAAAGACGATAAATGAGTAAAAAAGGGCAATTTTTTAGCGAATGGAAAAAGTTTGAACCGCTTTATTGAAAAGGATTCCCTAAACCCCTTCTTTCCTGAGAACCTCCAAGGGCGGACTACGCAAAACGCTGCGGCTGTTCAACAGTCCGATGGCGAGTACCAAGGCGGTAATACCGGGCAGAACTATTAAAAATGGTATCCAAGAGGGGACAAAAGCGGTCTCAAAAATAAAGAGGGCCAATAATTGGCTGGCAATTAACGATAGTAGGACACCGATGGCACTGCCCAGGATTCCCAAATAACCGTATTCAAGTGCGGTAATTTTTAAAATTTGTTTACTTTTTGCACCCAATGTGCGGAGCAGCACGCTCTCCCTGATACGTTGGTATTTGCTGGTACGTACCGAACCGATGAGTACGATGATGCCGGTAAGGATGCTGAAGAAGGCCATAAAATTGATCACCCACGAAATTTTTCCGAGAATATCGTCAACGACAGCCAGTAATTGCCTGAGGTCTAGAATCGAGACCGTGGGAAATTTTCTGACCAATTCTTTCTGTAAATTCGCGGAGCTACCTTCGTTCGGCGTATGAGTGGTCAATACTCTGAACTGGGGCGCATTTTCAAGAACGCCCATCGGAAACACCACGGAGAAGTTCAGTTGTATGCGGCCCCAATCCACCTCCCGGATACTGGCCACCTCGGTTTCCATCAGCACACCCTGTACATTGAAAACCAACTTATCTCCCACTTCGACCTGCGCATCACGGGCCACGTTATCGGAAAGGGAAATAGGTATCGCCCCGTCAGTATCTGATGGTGTCGGCCACTCCCCCGCCTGCAAGGTTTCGGAATCAATCAACGAATCACGGTAGGTGACCCGAAACTCATGGTTCAGTATCCATCGATTAATGGTCGAGGTCGTATCGGAACGGATGTCGTTGACGGAACGGCCTTTGATCTTCTGCATTCGCATGGTCACAATGGGGATATTGTTCAGCAGGGGCAATCCCTTTTCGGTTATACTTTGGGCCGCGGCTTCCTGTTGGTCGCTCTGTACATCCAACAAAATCAAATTGGGGGTGTTTTCATTGGCCTTTACCGAGGTTTTGGCCAAAAGGATATCCTTTGAAAAATACAGGGTGCTGATCAAGAATGTCCCAACCCCAATGGCCAAAATCAAGACCATTGTCTGATTATTGGGCCGAAAAAGGTTTAAAAGGCTCTGTCGGGCGGTAAAGCCCCACGACACGGGAAAGTACTTTTTAACCCCCTTCATAAAGAGGTTCGCAAAACCGGCCAACAGGGAAAAAACAACCAAGATGCCGACTGCAAAGGATAAGGCGTATTTCCAATTTTCCAACAACCAAAAAGAAAAGAAAAAGACAAAGAGCATAATGCCCGATAGTATCAATATATTGGCCGTACGGGATTTTTCGCTTCCTCTTTCCTGAATGCGCAATACTTGTAAGGGTGATACGTACCACGTGCTCAACAACGGCGACAAGGCAAACAAAACGGACATGAAAACCCCGAGCAAAAGCCCCATTATAATAGGTCCCGAGGAGAGGGAAATCTGGACCTCAAAAGGCAAAAAACCCTGTAAAAGTAAGGGAAACGACTGTTGAATCAATAGGCCTGCCAGAGGTACCGACCACTCCTCCAAGAAGTCCCATTCCGGCAATCTGAATCAAGTAGATCAAAAAGCTTTGCTTACGGGAGGCCCCGATGCATTTGAGTACAGCGACAGACTGCAATTTTTCCTTGATATAGATGTGCACAGAACTTGCAATGCCCACACAGCCTAGCAAAAGGGCTATAAAGGCGACCAAGTTCAGAAACTTTCCGAAATTTTCGTATCGGCGGCCCAACCGCCGGCCGGTGGACTTATGCGTATCAAGATCGGCATTTTCGAGATCTAGGAGCGGGTCTACCTTTTCGTCTAGGGCCTCCAAATCCTGATTCGGTTTCGAAACAAAATAAAAGTCGTAGCCCACTCGGCTTCCGGTCTGTACAAGACCCGTGTCCTCTATAAACCGATAGGGAATCAGTACCGGCGGTGCCACGGAAGCGGAGACACCGGTGCTGCCCGGAGCGGAAATTAAAGTGCCCGCAATGGGCAGGGAAACCTTGCCGATGGAGATGGAATCGCCCGGTCGCAGACCGAATTGCAACATCAAGGTCGCATCGACCAAGGCGCCGCCGGCCTTCTGATATTCCGAGGCGGCGGATACCGGATCGGTCTCGAGTTCCCCATAAAAAGGATAATTGCCTTCCATTCCCTTTACGTTCACCAACTTTGTATTTCCCTGCTTCGGAAACACGGCCATCGACGGAAAACCGACGCTTTTCGCATCCGCACCGCCGAGGGAATCGATAATCTGCATTACCTTTTCGTTCGGCGGTTGGTTGCTGTCAATGATAAAGTCCGCCCCCATCAGGGCTTTGGACTGTAACCCGATATTCTCCTTTAAATTTTCACTGAAGGATTGGATGGAAACCACCGCCGCGATACCCAGAACTATGGAGGCCATAAACAACACCAGACGTTTCCCGCTAGCCTTGCCGTCGCGCCATGCCATTTTCAGCAGCCAGTTGATGTTGGTTTTGCCAGAATTGTCGCCGATTTTTTTCACAAGCGGACCGTGCTTTCGTTGGCAATGATTCTACCCCCTTTTAAGCGTAGTATCCGCTGGTTCTTTTGGGCCAGTTCGAGATCGTGGGAAACGATGACCAAGGTAGTATTCGCCTCTTGGTTCAGTTCGAATAGCAGCTGTACGACCTTTTCGCCCGTTTCCTCATCGAGGTTTCCAGTAGGTTCGTCGGCAAATAATATGGAGGGATTGCTCGAAAATGCCCGGGCCAAGGCTACCCGTTGCTGCTCGCCACCGGAAAGTTGTGAGGGATAGTGGTGAAAGCGGTCCGCCAACCCCACCTTGTCCAACAGTTCCGTTCCTATCCTCCCCGGATTTTTGGCCCCTTGCAGTTCCAAGGGGACCATTACATTTTCCAAGGCGGTCAAAGTGGGCAACAACTGAAAGTTCTGAAAAATAAAGCCTACTTCCCGGTTTCGTAATGCGGCACGTTCGTCTTCGTTTAAGGTAGCCAAATCGGTGCCACAGAGCTCCACCGAACCGGTATCCGCTCTATCGAGACCGGCGCAAAGTCCCAATAAGGTAGTCTTACCGCTACCCGAGGGGCCGACAACGGCGAAAGTCTCTCCTTCCTCGATGTCAAATGAGATATCGTCCAATACCGTCAACTCTTTGGCCCCGCTCGTATAACGCTTCCCTAGATGGCTTACATTTAATATCTTTGCCATGAAATTGTGTGTTTTTCTTTTGTACCTGCCTGTTCGATGGCAACCAAGGATGGAAAAATAGGTAAATGATTTCGATTATCAGACCCTACGACTATGCAGAATCTCTTAAAGTTTCGTTATTTTTTACTGGTGTTTCTCATGGTCACCTGTAGGGATACACCAAAAAAAGATACGACTACCCAGCCCGTAAAATCTACAGACGCCGTCACCAAGGCCGCTGGGACGTCCGAAGAAAAGACCATCCTTTTTT
The DNA here is from genome assembly GCA_963764285.1 of uncultured Flavobacteriaceae bacterium. Classification (GTDB taxonomy): domain Bacteria; phylum Bacteroidota; class Bacteroidia; order Flavobacteriales; family Flavobacteriaceae; genus Pricia. The sequence goes on along the minus strand of CAVXSA010000001.1, from coordinate 253,899 downwards.
TTGGGAACAGCCTTACCGCGGGCTATGGCCTGGATAGTGAGGAGGCCTTCCCTGCGCTGATCCAGGATCGATTGGATTCATTGCACTTGAACTACACTGCCATCAATTCGGGACTCAGTGGTGAAACGACCTCGGCGGGTCTCAACCGTTTGGATTGGGTACTCGATCAAAAAGTGGACATTTTCGTGCTGGAACTGGGAGCCAACGACGGACTGCGTGGTATCCCGCTTGAAGAAACGCGGAAAAACCTTCAGGCCATTATAGACCTGGTACGCCAAAAAAATTCCGATACCCAAATCGTTTTGGCGGGGATGCAGATTCCACCGAACATGGGTCAGGACTACACGTCCGAATTCAGACAGATCTATCCCGATCTAGCCGAAAAAAACGATGTAAAACTCATTCCCTTTCTCTTGGAAGGGGTCGCGGGCCATCCTGATCTAAACCAAGACGATGGCATCCATCCTACCGCAAAAGGTGCAAAAATCGTTAGGGAAAATGTATGGGATGTTTTAGCGGATATGATTACCCAGGGTTGATCACACCCACTTCATCCATTTTTTCTTGGGAATAAAAGCAAGCTCCCTGCGAATAATATTCTCTTTCATCTTATACAGAATAGCAAGCTGGATTTCTTTTCCGGAATGAAGTCCATTAGCATGTAAGGAAGGATGTATCGGCATTTCCACCACCGCTATCTTTACCTCCCGCACTACTGGTTCCCCTGCCTTTGCCTTGGCGTCGAGGCTGAGAAAAAAAACCGCGGTCAAAAAGAGGATAAATCGCATATGTAGATTGTTTTAAAGAAGATTGCACTATATCAACGCCACCTATGAATTATTACTAGGTATTTTTCGTTAAAGGGCTTAAATTTTCGACAACCCGTAAAAAATCCGATGAAATGTCTTCAACGAAGTAGGGTAAAAGTGGAGTTAAACGTTATAGTTAATAGAACATTCGGTTTAGTTTTCCTATTTTATCGACCGATTTGCAAACAAGTCAAAAATAATAGGAGAAACGACCCTAATTTTTTTATCAACCTGATTAACTTGCCATTGATGCTAGTTAAAACTTTTCTTACAAATATTTTTAGTTGCCCCTAACGGATATTTCGTTAGTTCGTCGATAAAATGAAAATATTATTGGAGAAGGGGTGACATTTGGATATTTTTGGCTCATTATATGCAAAATTAAAGTGAATTTCTAACTTAAATGTAATATACTATGAAACTCAACGTGTTAAAAAGGTATTTTTTGTTCTTGACTGTGATGGCCTCCTTCGCGATAATTCCCGTGGCCTGTAGTAGTGACGGCGATAACCCTCCTGTAATTACAGACCCGACAGCAGATCCCGCCAACGCCAATACTACCATTGAGGCAACCTCACCGGATGGCACTGCCACTTCGACCGTAACCGTGAAGATAGCGGATACCAACGGTAACCCCTTAACTAATAGTGCAGGCACAGTGGCCTTGTCCACGACCGGATCTGCCACTGTTTCCACCGTAACCGATAATGGTGATGGCAGCTATACGGCCACAGTAACGGATAACGTTGCGGAAACGGTAACGGTTTCAGGAACCTTAGGCACTGCAGCTATAAGCGACACAGCTGACATCGTATTTGAAGGCGTTGCTGAAGCCGATCCTACCAATATGAACACCACGATCGAGGCCACCTCACCAACCGCATTAGATGGCACCTCGACCGTGACGGTACAACTGGCCGATGCCAACGGTGATTTATTGGCCGCCAGCGGAGGCACAGTCACCCTGACCGCCACCGGTTCGGCCACCGTTTCGGAAGTAACCGATAATGGCGATGGTACCTACACTGCCACCGTGGTCAATACTACCGAGGAAACCGTAATCATATCCGGTATGCTTGGCGATGTAGCCATTGATGATACGACAGAGATTGTCTTCACTTCCGACGGTCCGAACCCCGCCACTGAAGTGGAGCAATCGACCGAAGAAGCCGGACCTTCTTTACTCAGGATCAATAGTGGTGGTCCAGAAGTTAGCTTTGGGGATGTTACCTTCTTGGCCGATGAATATTTTACCGGCCCCACCCAAACCTATACCAATCCTTTGTTAACCCAAATCGCCGATACAGATATGGACGCCATTTATCTCACCGAAAGGGTAACTACCGATGAAGAACCGGCCGGTCCTTTCTCGTATGAAATCCCTGTAACTAACGGCACCTATACCGTAAAGTTATACTTCGCGGAAATATTTTGGGGGGTTGAAAACCCCGAAGGTTTTGAAGGGAATGTCGGCGAACGCATCTTTACTATCAGCATGGAAGGCACTCCTGTTTTTACCGATTATGATCTCTTAAAAGATGTGGGTACCGCAACGGCAGATCAAAGAATGTATGATGTCGAAGTTACCGATGGTGTACTGAATATCAGCTTTGAGGCCAGTGTCGATAAACCTAAAATCTCCGCTATCGAGGTATTCGGTACAGGTACTATCGGTGGGTAGATTATGGGTTGCTGATCGTTATTGGTAACTATTTAATATGGACCGTTCGGGAAATCCCGGACGGTCCTTTTTTTTTTAGGAACCATTTGAGTAAGTTTTCGTGGATGGAATAGACTAACAAAAGAAACCATACCTATGAATATCGCTAAAATATCAGTCCTTGCCCTTGCCTTCGTTTTGACTACATCTTGTCGGTCGCACACCGAAAAAAAAACAGAAGCAACTACCACCGGTGAAATGGTGCAGGTCGTTAAACCTATCGCCCAAGAATTGGAGAACTATGAAACCGCCTATTTTGCGAGTGGCTGCTTTTGGTGTGTTGAGGCCATTTTCGAAAGTGTAAAAGGAGTTAAGGAAGTGGTATCGGGTTATGCCGGGGGTACAAAAGAAAACCCGACCTACGAAGAAGTAGGTAGTGGCCAGACCGACCATGCCGAGGCGGTAAAGGTTTACTACGACCCCGAGGTCATTTCATTTAGCGCGCTGGTGCAGGTATTTTTCGGGTCTCACGACCCCACCACCCTCAACCGCCAGGGACCTGATCGGGGACGCCAATACCGATCTATCGCTTTTTATAAAAATGAAAAGGAAAAGAAAATTATTGAGGACTATATTGCGGCATTAAAAGACCAGAACGTCTATCAAGGAGAGCCGATTACTACCGAAGTCACACCGTTCACCAAGTTTTATGAAGCGGAAGAATATCATCAGGACTATGAAAGAAAGCACCCGAACAACTCGTACATAACCAATGTTTCGATTCCCCGTATAAACCGCTTCAAGAAGAACTTTTCGGAATATTTAAAGGAGGATATGCCTTGATTCTTACTCTAAAGTTATTTCACTGAAGCTCGAGTGGATGTTTATCGACCGACCTGAATTTTTATTTCCCCGGTATCCTTTATAAACCTTACTGCCGTGGTTGGAGGTTTGCTCCCATTTTAATTTATCCGGTAATACAAATTCGGAGTCCGTGCCTTTTACATAGACTGTATAATCAGCCTGGGGCAAGTTGCAGGCCAGTTCCGCGTTATGCAGCGAAACATCGAGCGTTTCAAATTTATCTGAAACGGAGTTAATGGACAAAGGGCCGAAATTGTTCTTTATAAACGCCACTTTTGATAATTTGTCTATGACAACGTCCGATGAGGTGGCGCTGAGATAGAGATTATGGACTTCCTGCAATTCAACCTTTTCGGAGTAATCGACCTGTAGGTCACCATAATTCCAATACTGGACACTAATTGGGGAATAGGAAGCAACTATCTTGGTGTTATCACCATCGATTGTAGCGGCGAACAAACTGGCGTGGTTAAGGTTCGCGTTCAGGTTTTTAGTGTCCCCGGCCAGTTTCACTTCCCCGTGTCGCACGTTCATCCGTATTGTGGTGGACTTGGGCATTTTAATCTTTATCGACTTTTTGACCTTATAGTTTCTGTTTTTATCACCGGAATTCAAGTAAAAGATGTTGGGTCTGTTTTCTTCATCATTGCGGAGCATAAAATCACGCTCGGTGGAGTCGTGGAGCATGGGTACTTGCCGTTCTTCCCTTCGTTTCTGGAGTTCCTCGGCACGCTTTTCCGCTTGTTCGGCCAGCGCTTCGTTCCGGATTTCCATCCTGTCGGCGTCTGCCTTCCTCCTTTTATCGAGCATTTTTTTCCTTTTTGCCTCCAATTCTTCCTGCTTGGCCTCCATTTTTTGCTGCCATTCTTCCATATTTTTTTGATAGGGCTCGCCAAAATCCTTTTGAAATTTTTTTTGCCATTCCTGTAGATATTTTTCACCATCCTTTTGAAATGCCTCATAATCAAATTTCGGATTGGGCGTGGGGGGCACAGGCGGTAAATCAGCCAATTCGGCCATGTCAAAATCCATTTCAAAGGATTCAAAGTCCGGTAGTTCCGGGATGTCGATATGCAGGTTTTCCAAATTTCCCATGGAACGGAAAGCCAATGGTTCAGAATTCCCAGTGGAAACGCTTACTTTTTTGCTATTTCCCATAATGTCGATACCCGCGCTTTCGAAATAAGCCTGAGCCTCTTCTTTTGTAGCGCCCTCCAGTTCAATGGTCGCCTCGATTACCACTTCGTCTTTGTTCCAGGTCTCGAACTCGATATCCGTATGGCTGGTATGAATGTCGAGGATGGCGTCGGAGGTCACGCTATATCGCTCCGAATAGGTCTTGATCTGCTTTTGCCCATAGATAGTACCTATACTGATGAGGCATAGGAAAGATGCAAGGGACTTAAATGCTGCTGACTGTTTCATTTTTTGATGATTTTAACTGGTTCAACTTCTCTTTTAATCGGTGTAACAACTGCAGCCGTAACTGCAGATTTTTAATGAGGGCGGTAATGGTCTGATCGTTTGGGCCTATTCGGTTCAGCTCCACATTCAATTCTTGGTATTCTTGGTTCAAGGTGGCCAACTGCCCCATAAATCCGTTTACGATCGCTTTGTTCTCTTCGGAAACTTGCAAGCGGGAAAGTTCGAAATTGATATTGGCCACATAATAGTTTTCTACTTTTTTCAAATCGGGCGATAGATTGCCAAGCGTAATACCGCTCTTCTCCACACTGGGTTGATTTTTCTTTACAACGCTTGTCTTTATGGTGGTTGTGTCATCGCCATTTATAAAATAATAGGAGCCGATAGCTATTAAGATTACAACGGAAGCAGCTATCTTCAGCAGCATGTATGAGGGTTTCCGTTGCTGTGGAAATTCCTTTTCCAAACGATCATAAAATCGTTTTTTATGACCCTGTTTCAGCCGGGGGGTATCGCCTGCCTTTTCCTCTTTAAAGAGTTCCCTAAGATCCTGTGCCATGCCTTTTGTGCCTTAATAGTTCCTTTAAATGTACCTTGCCCCTTAAGAGCCGTGTTCTACAAGTGGTTTCCGATAGGCCTAGTACCTGTGAAATTTCGCTATGGTCAAAACCTTCCACCAAATACATCATTACTACGAACTTGTATTTCTCGGGCAATCTTTCCATCGCCTCTTTTACTTCCTCGACGGTGATACCATCATCGACCATCCAGTCTTCATCCGTTTCGATGTGCAAATAATTTTCGTCCAAAACCACCAAGTCTTGCTTCTTCATTTTTAAAAAATCGATACTCTTGTTAACGACGATCCGTTTCAACCAGGCCCCAAAAGTGACCTCTGCGCTAAACTGATGTATTTTTTCAAAAGCCTTTATAAATGCTTCCTGTAGTACATCTTCCGCATCATCGGGATTTTTGACGAAACGCATGGCGACCCAGAACATACCCTCGCAGTATTGCTCATAGAGCAGTAACTGCGCCTTGCGGTCGTTGCTTTTGCAGCGTTCTATCATTTCAATCGGAAACATCGGTCGGGTTTGTTCGTTATAAGGACGAGTTAAAAAATCGATTGTTGCAAAAAAGGGATGTTATATAGGGATTTAATGCAAACAATGGGAAGCAGGTTCGCATTCGCCACCGGTTTCTTACGCTATAGTGACGGACTTCTGTGCCAAAACCCAATAATAATCGATGTAACCGGAATATGAAAATTGTTCCGTGATGCCGGTACGAGTCAAATAAAAATTTGAAGAATAAGAAATTCTGAGGGACTTGGTGGGTTGTTATGCACAACGGATTTCCAAGTGATCTGAAGCTGGGGGCACACCCAGCAATCTTTAGCTTGCCCCTAAATTGCAAACGATTTGCCTTGAGATCCGGAATCTTGCCGATAACCCCCATACGCCCCATTTTTCAAGAAGGGTGCGACGGGCGTCGATATCATGTTCCGTGGCCACGACCTGAAGAGAACCGGCAAAACAAGTGGCATATGCCGCGGCAAAAAGTTGTTCGGGGTTAGTGGATTTTCCATCCGTTTTTCCCCCTGCATCCGGCATCTTGATAGGCAGGTCGATAGCGCCGTCCTTACTTTTCACATGACCGTCCCTACCCCCCGTATTCGTCGCTTTTGTCTTAAAAATAGTTTTCATCCGTCTCGGTTTTTTATAAATTTCGAATCCATCCGAAGATAACTTTTGCACTCCTAATATACCTAAAACGAACTATTAAATTTATGTGAAAGGGATACTATCCGCGCAATTCGGCAGTATTGTCCGTGTAAATTGTAATTTTAAGGAATAAAAACATCAAGAGACCAACTTGGGTACCAAAAGAGAAACACCGGCCATACCTTCTATCGATGTCCTGATGGATGGGATAACCCAAGGGAATACCTCAGCTTTGGGCCGGGCGATAACCTTGGTCGAAAGCACGCGGAAAGACCAGCTCGAAACGGCTAACGCCCTGGTGGAAGAATGCCTTTCCGTACAAGCCGATAGTATTCGCATCGGTATTACAGGCGTGCCTGGCGTAGGCAAAAGTACCTTTATCGAAAGCTTGGGCGGCTTATTGGCCGCCCGGGGAAATCGAGTGGCCGTACTGGCCGTCGATCCTACCAGCACCCAGAGCAAGGGCAGTATTATGGGGGACAAGACGCGTATGGAAAACTTGGTCAACCATCCGAATGCCTTTATCCGCCCCTCCCCATCGGGATTGTCGCTGGGCGGAGTGGCCCGAAAGACCCGTGAAAGCATTATTTTATGTGAGGCCGCCGGCTATAATGTCATCTTGGTCGAGACCATGGGTGTCGGACAGAGCGAGACCGCTGTTCACGGAATGGTGGACTTCTTTCTTTTATTGAAACTATCCGGTGCCGGCGACGAGCTACAGGGCATCAAAAGGGGCATTATTGAAATGGCCGATGCCATTGTGCTCAACAAGGCCGATGGAGACAATATCAAAAAAGCCGAGGCAGCGGCCAAAGAGTTTAAAAGGGCCCTGCAATTGTATCCGCCAAAGGACAATGGCTGGATACCGAAAGTGTTGGTCTGCTCCGCCCTTGAAAATTCGGGAATCGAAGAAATCTGGGATTTAATCCTCGACAACATCCAACAAAACAGAAAAACGGGACATTTTCTGCAAAAACGGAAGCGGCAGAACAGAAATTGGCTTTTTGAATCGATCGAGGAACGCCTGAAATCGGACTTCTTTCGAAATGAGACCATCGCCGCCGCCATCGAAAAATCCGTACATAAGGTGGTGGCCGGTACCCTCTCCCCCTTCCGAGCCGCGGACCAATTGATAGGTAGGTTCAAAAACAAAAGCTAAATTTGTCGCCAAACCGATATGTACGCCCATGCTTCCCGTAACCTCTTCGCTACTCTCCCTGGTCATACCACTCTACAATGAAGCCGATAACGTGTACCCCTTGACGCAAAAAATACACGAGTCTCTATCGGGTTACGATTATCAGATTATATATGTCGACGACTTTTCCACCGATGCCACCCGAAAAATAGTCAACGATATGCAGGACGAAAGGGTACACCTTATCGCCCTTAAAAAAAACTACGGCCAGAGCCTGGCCCTGGCAGCGGGCATCGACTACGCGCAAGGCGATTACATCATTACGATGGATGGCGACCTACAGAACGATCCCAGCGATATTCCCCAAATGTTGGAGTATGCCGTGAACGAGGATTTCGACGTCGTCACCGGCATACGCCAAAAACGGCAGGATTCCCTTGTAAAAAAGATTCCCTCAAAAATCGCCAATTATTTGGTGCGGCGGGTAACCCAGCTTGACCTTAGGGATAACGGATGTGCCCTGAAAGTCTTTAAAAGGGAAGTCGCCAAAGACCTCAACCTCTACGGAGAAATGCATCGTTTTATTACCTTATTGGCACATTTGGAGGGCGCCCAGATCAAGCAGGTGCCCGTAAAGCATCACGCCCGGCATTCCGGTGTTTCGAAATACGGACTCGAACGTGTGTTCAAGGTGGTGGCCGACATGATGTTACTATTGTTCATCCGCAAGTATTTTCAAAGGCCCATACACCTCTTCGGTATTTTTGGATTTTTTCTGATTATCGTCGGCGTGCTGATCAACATCTATTTGATGATCGTCAAATTCGGCTTGGGCGAGGATATCGGTACACGCCCGTTGCTTATTTTCGGGCTGATGTTCATTCTTGGGGGCATCCAACTTTTTACCATTGGTATCGTAATGGAACTGCTGATCCGCACCTATTACGAATCGCAGCAAAAAAGACCGTACCGGGTCAAAAAAATATCCATCGGTGGCAAAGTGGCGTAAAAAAGGGATGGCCCTGCTTAAAATCGCCATCAGCGTAGTCTTGGTCTATTTTGTATTTACCAAGGTGGATTTTAGGGAAGTATGGGCCATCCTAAAAAAATCCCGTCCGACTTATATTGTTTTGGCAGTGGCATTCTTCATCATGTCAAAGGTCGTTTCAGCCTTTCGGCTCAATTTATATTTTCACCAAATAGGGGTCTTCCTTACCCAAAAAAGCAACCTGAAACTGTACTTATTGGGCATGTTCTACAACCTATTTCTGCCCGGTGGTATCGGTGGGGACGCCTACAAAGGCTATCTCATCCGAAAAAAATTCGCGATACCAACCAAAAAGGTGGTGTCGGTGCTACTGCTAGACCGGCTGAGCGGTATGTTACTGCTCTTCGTGTACGCCTGTCTGCTAGCTATGGGTCTAAGAGATCGGTTGCTGAGCGATTATCGCATCCTATTCGCGTTGGGTACCATTCTCTCCGTGTTAATATTCTGGATCCTGAACAAAGGTTTTTTTTATTACGTGCTTCCCGTTTTTTGGAAATCCGTTGGCTTTTCCGCCTTGGTGCAAGGCTTGCAACTGGTCAGTCTGTATTGTATCCTATGCGCTTTATCTATAGAACACCGTACGATAGCCTATCTCTTCGTCTTTTTGATTTCCTCTATGGTTTCGGTACTACCGCTTACCATCGGCGGTATCGGCAGCCGCGAGGTCACCTTTTACTACGGTGCCTTTTGGTTGGCACTGGATAAAGATACTTCCATAGGCATAAGCATGAGCTTTTTTCTGATTACCGCCGTTGTCTCGCTTTTAGGCATCTATTTCCATTTTAAAAAGCCGGAATTGAATGTTGGAAGCAGGCAATAGGCAGTCGGCCGTGAGGTGTGGGTTGGGGATCGTGGCGATTTATAGTCCAAATCTGGTCGTCGGACAAAAAAGGCCCCTTTTTAGATTTGTTGTGTGAGCTTGAGTTTCAGTAGATGTGTATCAAATGCATTTTGTCCAAAGTCCGTTTGCGGGTGGAGGGGTTTAGGAACTTTGTGCTGAGCCTTGTTATCCTGAAATGGGGCCTGGTATATTGGCGGTCCCAATCGAAACCTCGGTCGTGCAGTTCGCGGATTTCCGTATTGTTAACATACAGCCAGATATCGTGCTTTTTATGAAGATCTTTTAGCGATATCAGCGATACCGGTCTTTGATTGTAAAAATCAAGGGACCAGGTGTGGAAATCCGAGGTTTTATAGATACGAGCTACGGGAATTCGCTCTTCGGCGACCAATTCGGCTATGCGCGATCCCGCTTGATAGGTCAATAGGTTGGGGTAGAAATGTAGGTTTAACACAGCGTTCAACAACAGGGAACTATAGACCGACAAGGTGATGATTCGCAGATAGTAGTCCTCACTTTTCAAACAAAAATAGATGATGACCGACAGCAATACGATAAGCAAAACCGACGCATAGACATTTTTGAAAGGGAACACGTAAAAGCAGATCAACAGCGTGGCGATGAATACGATACTCAATATAAAATATTGTACGATCAGCAGCACCTTAATGGTTTTCCTTTGGGTGCCCTCGTACAGATTGAATAAATAGGAGGCCGTCAAAACAGAGAATAATGGGATGATGATGTTCAGGTAATGGGGGAGCTTAAATTGAGAAAAACTGGCAATCAAAAAGAACAGCGTAATCGTTCCCAAGGTCAAAATCTCGTATTGCGGATTGTAAGTGAATTTTTGCCTGAACAAGGTTTTTATTCGGGTGCCAAAAGCGGCGATGCCCAAGACGGTCCAAGGCAAGAAGACCCAAAGAAAGGTATGGAAAAAGAAAAAGTAATCGCTACTGTTACTTCCCATTCCCTCGCCACTAAGCCGCTCGAAGCTCTGTTCCCAAAATATAAAAAAGATACCGCTGCGCTCTCCCCGGCCCCGAATAATTTTTTCGGGATGCATATCGAACTGCAGATAGTAGGCATACAGCATCGGGGTTATGGCCAGGGCAAAAACAAGCAGGGCCACCAACACCTTCCAGCTTATGAAAACGTTCCACTTTCGGGTATAGGCCAGATGGCAAAGCATGGCGATACCGATAACAAGCAGGGCGATCTGCCCTTTTGTGGAAAATGCCAATCCCGCGCCTAAAGCTCCCCAAATAATTGCCGCTAAGGATCTCTTTTCGATATAAACGGCCAATTGCCAGATGGCGAAAATGCTAAAACCCGTAAGCACGGCGTCGGTACGCACATCGATAACGGACAGCATAATGGTCTGCGCGGTCAAAAAGACCAAGGCCGCCAGTTTTCCGGTTTCGGAATTATAGAGCAGTTTGCCTAAACCAAAGCAACTGTAGCCACCTAATAGGGTTACTAGTATTCCGGGAATGCGGTAGGCCCAGTCATGGAGCCCGAACAATTTAAATGAAAAGGCCGCAAGCCAGTAGTGCATGTGCGGCTTGTCTAAATATTCCTCCGTACCCTTAAATAAATTGATAAAATCATTTTCTTGGTACATGCGCATGGCCATTACGGCAAACTGCGCTGAGTCGTTCTCCATCAGGGTCACGAACATTCCGGCAATATACACCAACACGATCAAGACCAGTAAAAACCAGTACCGGCGGTTCGAAATCATTTGGAGAATCTTTCTATCGCAAAGATATACAACTTTACGAACAACCCGCTTACGAACAGGCCGATCAAGGCTCCGGTAAGCACATCGAGAGGAAAATGTACCCCGATATATATTCTACTGTAAGCGACCACAAACGCCCAGACCATCAGGAAAATTCCTAGGTATCGGAACTTGGGTTTCAACAACAAGGTAAAGAAAAAGGCCACTGCAAAATGATTGGCCGCATGCGCGGAAAAATATCCGTATCGACCCCCGCAAGAACTTTTGACCAAACGTATGGCATCCCTGATTTCGGGATTATAGCAAGGCCTTAAGCGCTGTACACCATATTTAAAAAGATTGGCCAACTGATCGGTGACACCGATCATGAGGACCACGGCAATAATGGCCCAAAGGGTCTTTCGCCATCCCAGCGTAATATAGGACAGTACTAATAAACCTGCGTAGATTGCGATGTTGATAAACCCCAGCTTGTCGGACATCAATAACCAAAATGAGTCCCAGTCTCCGTTGCCCAGATGATTGAGAAAGAGGAAGAGTTCTTGGTCGTAGCGGATCAATTTATCCAACATGGTATGTATCGTCAGGGTGGGGATAGTCGGTTATGGGACTAGCACATTATGGAACAAGTGAGCCGGAAAGTACTACTCCCCATAGCGGGCAACTTCCCGGTCGTAGAAAGTATTCGCCTGGTCGATAAGGTCCTCGGCTTCTGATTCCAGTTCCTTTTCATCCTCCTTGGTAAAATCCTCCAGCCATTCCACTTCATCGTCTTCGAGGTTTATGATAAAACGGGGATATTCGGTATGAACAACAAATATTGCCGTCGGATAATCGGTATTATCACCTAACAGAAATTTTGGGAACTCCATCTTTAAGAATTTTTTTGAGACTGTTTTGAATTATGTGATTAGAATTTTTATAGTGCATTTTTGATGCCATTTTAGGCGAAATTTTCCAGTCTGGTACGAGCAGTAGCTACGGTATAAAATTTTAACAGGGCCGATAGGGAAAGCCAACGGTTTGGCTTTCGAAAGGGGGGCCAGATGGCGCGTCGGCCGTGCAAAAAGGGAAATAAAAAAATAATCGACATAACTTAAATCAGTCTCTTAGTGAGATATTCAAAGCGAATATACAACAGAATCGCGGAAGCGGAGAGCCCTGCTAGCAGTCCGAACCAGATACCGATATTTTCCAGGTCGCTATGCAGGCCAAGGAAGTACATCACCGGAAAACCGACCGCCCAATAGGCCACAAAGGTAATCAATGTGGGAATTTTTACATCCTGTAAGCCCCGAAGCGCCCCCAAAACGACGACTTGGATGCCGTCGGAAATTTGGAAAAAAGCGGCCACCAATAGCAACTCCGCGGCCAAAGCGATCACTTCGGTATTATCCGCCATGTTGGCTGTGTCGTTTACGTCAAGATATAAGGTCGGAAACCAATGGCGGCCTAGCAAAAATATGGCCGCGAATGCAATTTCCAACAAAAAGGTCAACAGGAAAATGGACTTCGCAATGCGGCGCAGTTCGTTAAAATTCCGTACTCCCTTTTGGATGCCGACCCGAATCATGGCGGTGACCCCGAGGCCCATACCGAACATAAAGGTCATGCTGCTCAGGTTCAGTGCGATTTGATTGGCGGCCTGTGCATTTTTCCCCAGCACCCCACTCACCCAGATGGCTGAAGTGAAAATGGCGACCTCAAAAAACATTTGTAAGGCAGATGGGAATCCGAGACCGATGATTTTATCCATTACCCTTCGCTCTATTCTCCGAAAATTGAATCCCGTTACGTAGTATCGGAATTTTTCTCTACGCTTTAGCAGAAACCAGAGATAGGCGACCATGACCCACCGGGAAGACAAGGTACCGATGGCCGCACCCACGATACCCATTTTAGGAAATCCGAACGAACCGAAAATCAGCAGATAGTTCAATACCACGTTGATCACATTGGCCAAAATGGTGGCATACATGGGATATTTGGTCTGCGACAGGCCCTCGGAAAATTGTTTAAAGGCCTGAAAGATGATCAGCGGCACCAATGAAAAGGCGACCAAATCGAGATAGGGTACGGCCAGTTCGACCACTTGAGGCGGCTGTTCCATCAGATACATCAAGGGTTTTGCCATTAGGATGATGGCAAAAAGCGCCAGACCTAATACGGTGCACAGCACCAGGCCGTGTTTTAGGGCGCTTTTACCATCTGCCTTTTCGCCGGCCCCATCGGCTTCGGCCACCAAGGGTGTTATAGCGGTGGAAAAACCGATTCCCAACGACATGGCAAGAAACACAAAGCTGTTGCCGAGGGAGACGGCCGCCAACTCCGCGGTACCCAATTGCCCCACCATGATATTGTCCGCCAACTGCACGAAAGTATGTCCCAACATGCCCATAATTACAGGCAGGGCAAGCTTGATGTTGTAGCGGAATTCTTGGGTATAAGTCTTCAAGTGAAAATTCGTTGCGTGTTGGGAGTTTATTGGTGGGATTGGTCTATGGTTCGATCGCTCTTCTTAGCGGTTCAAGGTATAAGGTTATTTTATTTCCCATTCGAAATTTTAACCTGTCCTTGGCATACCCGGCGGACGGGCGGGGAGGTTTGAAATTTAAACTTCACTACTGCCCACTGTTTACTTCCTACTTTTCACTTCTTACTTTTCACTTTTTTTAGCTTCTTCCCAAAATACATCCATTTCCGCCAAGGTCATATCCTTTAGCGGTTGGCCCCGTTCCTTTGCTTTTTGTTCCAGATACTGAAACCGGGCTATGAATTTTTTATTCGTGCGCTCCAAGGCGTTTTCGGGGCTGATATCCACAAAACGGGCGTAGTTCACCAGGGAGAAAAGTACATCGCCGAACTCCGCTTCACGGGTATCGGGAGTACCGGTTTCTATCTCTTTCCGAAATTCTTGCAGTTCTTCCTGCACTTTTTCCCAGACCTGTTCGGGCTTTTCCCAATCAAAGCCGACGCCGACGACCTTATCCTGTATGCGGTTGGCCTTTACCAGGGCAGGAAGGCCCTTCGGTACCCCTTCCAAGACACTCCTTTTTCCTTCTTTGAGCTTGATATCCTCCCAGTTGCGCTTTACATCGCCTTCATCGTTGACCTCAACATCGCCATAGATATGGGGATGCCGGTGAATCAATTTTTCGCAAATATCATTGCATACGTCGGCAATATCGAAATCGTTGGTCTCTGAACCGATTTTGGCGTAAAAAACGATGTGAAGGAGTACGTCGCCTAGTTCCTTTTTTACCTCGTTCAAGTCATCCTCCAAAATGGCATCCCCCAGTTCATAAGTTTCCTCAATAGTCAGGTGACGAAGGCTCTGCATGGTCTGTTTTTTGTCCCACGGGCATCGGGCGCGGAGCTCATCCATAATGGTAAGTAAGCGGTCGAAAGCTTGTAGCTGTGCTGGTCTGGAATTCATCTTCTCAAGAATTTGGCGCAAAAGTAAGCATCTATACGGGCTTATCGATCCTGTTCGGCACAAAGGTTTGGCTTACGACCGCGAATGCAACAGGCGATGGACGAATCTTAGTTTTTTCACCGTTTTTTTGGGAATGACGAACGGGTAGGCATCCTGCTGCCCCATACTGCGGTTGAGACTGTTCAAGGCAAAGGTCAAGGGGACAAAGGCCTTCAAAATTTTGGCAAAACTTTCTTCTTGATACGGATCGAAATCGGCCTGCATCTTTAGGGGAGAATTTTCACGGAATGCCTTTCCAGTGGTAATTCCGAAGTAGAAAGCGGTCTCCAGCACATCGACCAGGTGCAGGTAATGTGCCCAGGTTTCGGCCCAATCTTCCCAAGGATGGGAGGCGGCATACTTGCTGATGTAGCTCTTTCTCCAAGTAGCCGGAGGTCCGTTTTGGTAGTGCCTTTTTAGGGCCTTGCCATAGTCCGCCCGCTCGTCGCCAAAATGTTCTCGGAATTTTTTCAGGATTTCCGGGCGGTCACGGATAAGCCTCTCCCAATAATAATGGCCCACTTCATGCCGAAAATGACCGATTAGTGTACGGTATGGCTCGGCCATCTGCTTGCGCATATACTCCCGGTGCACGTTATCCGCTTCCGCTACATTGATGGTGATCAATCCGTTAAGATGGCCCGTTCGGATGGACTGTCCGCCATCGGAAGCCCCTTTATCCGATAGAAAATCGAAGGCGAGTCCCTTTTCCGGAGATTCCATTTTATCTATGACCGGAAGCCCGAAGCGCAAGAGCGCATAGACCAAACGGTGTTTGGCGTGTTCAATCTTGCGCCATTCCCGCCAATTTTTCCGCTTTTGGAGATTGGGGATGGTCCGGTTCAGCGCACAAGCGGTACAAAATTCGGTATCCTCATCCTCGGATAACATCCAGTTACAGGCTTTGTACCCAAAATTTTTACAGTATCGGTAAGCTTTCCCGTCATCTTCCAGCAAGGTATAGGTCTTTCCTTGGTTCAATTTAGTAGGTTTGGTAGATGGGACCAGTGTCGCCAGGGTGGTGGTTTGCGCGATGTAACCCAGTCTTGATCCACAAATTTCGCATCTCGTGTTCTCGAAATAGAGCGGATTTTTACACTTTTGGCATCGGAATATTTTCATGTGCCAAAAGTACGCTTTGTTGACCTATGCCTACGTTAACATTCCTCATTTTACTTGCCATTCGGTTCGCCGAATTTTAGTATCTTCATCCATTAAATAGAACACCTAATGAAATCACGTAGAAAATTTCTAGCTCAATCGGGCGCCTTTACCGTGGGGGCCACCCTGTTGCCCTCTTTCACTTTTGCCGCCCCAGATATGCCTAAACTCGGCGTACAACTATATTCCTTTCGGGATGCTATGGCCAAGGATGCGAGGGGCACCCTCGAAAAAATCGCCGGCATCGGTTTTAAGGAAATCGAATCCGCACGAAGCGACAAGGGCCTTTATTACGGGCTTTCTCCGGAAGAAATGAAAACGGTCTGTCAAAATTTGGGCATGAAGATTATCAGTGGTCACGTGGCCCTGGACGACGATTTTCAACATACGATGGACCAGGCAGTGGCATCGGGACAGGAATATGTGATCTGCTCCTCAATGCCTACCCAAGGCCAAACGGTCGATAACTATAAGCAAGTAGCCGATCGGTTCAACCAGGCCGGGGAAGACTGTAAGAAACTGGGGCTCAAATTTGGATACCATAATCATGGGTACGAATTTGAAACGGACAAGGGAGATATCTTATACGATATCTTAATGGATAATACCGAACCGGATCTGGTACACATGGAACTTGATTTGGGATGGGTCGTAGCTGCCGGCGAAGATCCGTTGGATTATTTTGAGCGGTACCCTGGCCGCTTTCCCCTCTGGCACCTGAAAGATATGAATATGGATAAAAAGGAAAGCACCGAATTTGGCAAAGGCGGCCTGGACATTGCCGCTATGATGGCCCATGAAAAGGAATCGGGCGTAGAACACATCTTTCTCGAACAAGAAGAGTACGCCAGTACGCCCTTTGAGAGTATGGAGGAGAATATGGAGTTCTTGCGGAAGCTATGAACAAAGACAAATAAACGGCTAAAGCCTATAGATCAATTAAAACCGAAAAATGAAATACAATTGCAGATCAGTAGGTATTGCTTTCCTATTCGTTTCCCTTAGCGCCACTTCTTGCAAAGCCCAAGAAAATGCAATAATCGCCAAGGGGGCGGAACTGGAACTGGTCGCCGATGACTACAAGTTCACCGAGGGTCCGGCCGCCGACAGCAACGGCGATGTATATTTTACCGACCAGCCCAACGACCGCATCCTTAAGTGGAACGCGGCCGACAATACCGTTTCCGAATTTATGAAACCTTCCGGACGTTCCAACGGACTCTATTTCGATGATGACGGCAACTTGTTGTCGGCAGCGGACGAAAAAAACCAATTGTGGCGAATAGATGCAGACAAAGACGTAACCGTGATGGTCGACAATTTTGAGGGTCAAAATCTGAATGGCCCCAACGACCTTTGGATCGACGGCAAGGGAGGCATCTACTTCACCGATCCGTATTACCAGCGTTCGTGGTGGGACCATCAAGAACCGCCACAGGAAGCGCGGCGGGTATATTATTTGGCCAAAGGCTCCGATTCACCACGCGTCGTAGCCGATGATAATTTTGACCAGCCGAACGGCATTATCGGTTCGCCCGATGGTAAAACGCTATACGTATCGGATAACGGAACCAAAAAAACCTACGTGTACGATATGGACGAAGAGGGCAACCTAT
Organism: uncultured Flavobacteriaceae bacterium; assembly: GCA_963764285.1. Classification (GTDB taxonomy): domain Bacteria; phylum Bacteroidota; class Bacteroidia; order Flavobacteriales; family Flavobacteriaceae; genus Pricia. The sequence goes on along the minus strand of CAVXSA010000001.1, from coordinate 236,394 downwards.
CCCATAAAAGACTTTTCGCCGATATGGGCTCCGACGGAATGACTCTCGATAATAGGGGCAATGTGTATCTCACCGGAGATGGCGTCACCGTTTTTGACAAATCCGGAAAACAGATACAGCACATCGACGTACCCGAAAAATGGACGGCCAACGTCACTTTTGGCGGACCGGACCGGAAAACGCTCTTTATAACGGCGATGGATTCTGTGTACACTTTAGCGATGGCGGTTCATGGGGTGCGGTAGAATATTTAAACTGTTCTAATCAATAATACTCAAACAAAATAACCATGACCTGGAAAAATCTTTTCGATGAAAAAGAGGCCGAAGGGGCCATTGAACGTATTAATACCTTGACGCCAGAAACTCAACCGAAATGGGGAAAAATGAACGTGTCACAAATGTTGGCCCATTGCAATGTGGCCTACGAAATGACCTATACCGACAAACATCCCAAGCCTAAAGCCCTTCAAAAGTTTCTGACGAATCTATTTGCCAAAAAAATTGTTGTAGGTCCAAAACCTTACAAAAAAAACCTTCGAACCGCACCGGTTTTTCTGGTTACCGACAAAAAGGATTTTGAGACAGAAAAAAAGCGTTTAATAGCGCATGTGGAAAAGACCCAGAAGCTGGGCGGTGAACATTTCAATAACAAAGAATCTTATGCCTTTGGTGCCTTGACCAGTGAAGAATGGAATACGCTCTTTTCCAAACATCTCGACCATCACCTACGGCAATTTGGAGTGTAAAAACCGTTTTGCCTTATTCTTTTTACCCTTCTTGATTCTGAAAGACACGCGTGTAAGGCTAGGGTATGGATACATAGCGTATTTAAATTTTTCTTTACCTTTTACCCATCTAAACTACCAACACCATGACCGTATATATTTTTGAATTTATTGGAACTGCCATGCTGATACTCATCGGCAACGGTATTGTCGCGAACCTTGTGCTTAAAGGTACAAAGGGGGCGGACTCCGGTTGGACGGGTATTGCCTTAGCCTGGGGCATGGCCGTTTTTATTGGGGTTTTTATCAGCGCCGATGTGAGCGGGGCACATATTAACCCGGCCGTCACCATTGGTTTGGCCACGGCCGGAAAATTCCCTTGGGAACTTGTTCCCGGCTATATGCTGGCGCAGGTCTTGGGCGCCATGATGGGGAATCTTTTGGTATGGCTGACCTATAAAAAACAATACGAGGCTACGGATGATCCCAATGCCTTATTGGCTACTTTTTCGACCGCCCCCGAAATTCGTAGTCCTTTCTGGAATTTTATTACCGAACTTATCGGAACCTTCGCATTGGTTTTTGGTGTGTTTTACATTGCGGGCGGTACGGTTTCCGACGAACCTATCAAACTGGGAGCTCTAGACGCCTTGCCTGTAGCTTTGTTGGTGGTGGGCATCGGTTTCGGACTCGGGGGACCTACCGGTTATGCCATCAACCCGGCCCGTGATCTTGGCCCCCGGATCATGCACGCTATTCTGCCTTTAAAAGGAAAGGGAAGCAGTGATTGGGGCTACGCTTGGGTACCCGTTATCGGCCCTTTGTTAGGAGGTATTTTGGCGGCATTGCTCTACATGTGGATAGGAGTCTAAAGAACCAAGTTCGAGCGCAAACCCGAAAAACAGATCCAAATTGAAGTTCGGTGGTCGGTGAACATTAGACGGCAACAGAAAAGCAGGCGTCGATAGGCCCTTTATTCGAAAAAGGGAACATCTTTTACCGCGTACTTTTTCATGCCTTCTTCGTTAATCTCAACGCCGATTCCCGGTTTTTCCGACAAAGTTATAAATCCGTTTTCGACCATCGGGCCGTCAAAGGTCACGATTTCCTTGAACATCGGGTCTTTGTGGAAGTAGATTTGCCATTCCAAGATCATAAAATTGGGTACCGAGGCACAGACGTGGCACGAGGCCATGGCCCCGAGGTAGGAAGCCACCATATGCGGGGCAAAGGGAACGTAATAGACATGGGCTAAATTGGCTATACGTTGGGCCTCCCCTAGTCCACCGGCCTTTTGCAGATCCGGCATAATAATATCCACGGCGCCCGTTTCCAGTAAAGGCCTAAAACCATAGGCCAGATAATGGTTCTCACCCGCACATATCGGCGTACTGGTAGATTCCGTTATCTTTTTATAGGCATCGGTATTTTCGGCGGGAATGGGCTCTTCCAGCCACATCAAATTAAGTGGCTCCAACACCTTGGCGACCTTTTCCCCAGTAGGGGCATCATAACGCCCGTGCATATCGGCACAGATATCGATATTCGGCCCGACCGCCTCACGGGCCGCGGCCATTTGGTCGTACATGCGTTGGACTTCGGCAGGACTGGCTGTCCAGTTGTAGTAATCATATTTGTTGGGGTCGTTGGCTTGGTCGAGGTCGAACTTTACCGCGGTAAAGCCCATATCAACTGCTTCCTTTGCGGCCGAGGCAAATTCTTGCGGGCCAGGCAATTCATTTTGGTAGAGTGCCGTATCCATATACACCCTCATTTTGTCCCTGAATTTCCCACCCAGTAGTCGGTACACCGGCAGATTCAAGGCCTTTCCCGCCAAATCCCAGAGTGCGGTTTCCACGGCCGTCAATACCGCCACGAACATCCCGGCCTGTGCCCCCTCAAAAAATCCCCTTTTCCTCAGGTCTTCGAACAGACGGTGCACGTTCAACGGGTTTTTACCCTTTAGGCGTTCCCCAAACATCTTAACCAAATGATAGGTGCCCGGGGTGGCATCGACCCCTTCACCGTGTCCCACAATGTCTTGGTTGCTATAAATTTTTACGAAAAGGCTATGTCCTCCCCGAATATAGCCGCACTTGATCTCCGTAATCTTCAAATCGGCCGGTGCGGACATTTTGGGCGTGTGGTCGATGGCCGTTTCGTACTGTTTGCCATAGTTAGCGAATGGTAGCGCAGTTAAAGCCGTGGTTGCGGCCGCCTTGGTCAAAAAGTCCCTTCTTGAATTTTTCATTATGATAACGGTTTTGGTTTAGTAATTTTTATCGGTAACCTGTTACAATTTGCTACCTACAGCTCCTGTATAATGCTACTGATTCAAGTTCTCTCACAAAGTGGGAATGTGAACACTGGTATTTAAATCTACCATGTTCTGGTTTTCAACAGTTCCTGGATCTGTGCCTTGGGTACCGGAAGTTCGTCGATATGGTCGTTCAGCCATTGCGAGAAATCCTTTTCGATGGCCGCGGTCCAACGGGTATCGATTTCTCCCGGCGTATATTTCTGCTCTTGAAGGCGTTGGTGGCCGAACATATCGCGCAGTCTTACGATTTCGGAAGTCTTGACCACTTTTTCCGCCAGTTGTGGCGGTATGAACATCACGCCCCCATCGCGGCCGAGCACGACATCGCCGGGCATTACCGTGGCCATACCTATCCGGGTTGGAGTATTGATACCGATCAAGGTTGTATTCAGTTTTCCATCGGGGTCGTTAAGATGGTGCGAAGGATGGTAACTACGGAAAAAGGAAGTAAAGCCACCGATTTCCTTTAGCCCGTCGATATCGCGTATCGCCCCGTCGTACACGATACCGTTTCCCGTCTTGGCATAGATGGAATTGCCTAGATTATCTCCGATTGTGGGGCCGTCGAGATGCGCACCGAACTGGTCCACTACATATACATCTCCTTTGACCAGCAGGTCGACGGCCCAGGCATTTTGCGACCCTATCCGGCCATCCTGCTTATGCCCGCGTTCGTCGATGACCCGATGGATATCGGGCCTACCCGGGACAAAGACGGCAGTCACCGCCCGCCCGACCAGAACACTGTCTGGGTTTATAGTTTCCCAATTTTCTGAATATTCGTAGTTAAAGTTTGCACTTTTCAAAACCGCCCAAGCCTCCTCTAGGGTAACCCCCTTCATACGTTCAAGAATATCTTCAGGCACCTTCGGGCGACCATCATCAAAACGTTCGCCCTTCCACTCGGGGGTTAAAAAAATCATTTCCTCTTTTGAAATTTGCTGGGCGGAGGCAAAAAAAAAGGAACTTATTAGCAAAACCGACAAATAAAAACGCAGTTTTGACATCTTACAACAGAATTTTTAGGGATGGTTTTTCGTGATGAATATACAAAATATGTACAACACCAGCTCCTACCTACTATACGTATGCCTATAGCAATACCCTAAGAAATCTTTGAACGATCAAAAATAAAAACTAACTTACGCCACCAAATCGCATCCATGAAATATTCTATACTTACCGTTCTCATCATGATGATTGCGGTAAGCAAGTGCCCAAAATCCATTACGATTCGAGGGCGAGGTCGAGGCCATCCAAAAAAAATATGATACAGTTTTTGATGACTCCCAAGAAACCATAGTGTTTACAGGAAGCTCGAGCATCCGCAAGTGGCATGACGTTCAAGAACGGTTTCCGGATAGACAAATTGTCAATACCGGGTTTGGCGGTTCCCTGGCCTCCGACTTATCCTATTATATATACGACCTGATACTCCGTTACCATCCCCAAAAGGTGTTTATTTATGAAGGGGATAATGATCTCTTTGCCAAAAAAAAACCCGATGAAATCCGTCAAGACCTACAACGGATAATCGATGGCATCCAAAGAAACGACTCTACTACGCAAATCGTAATCATTGCCGCCAAACCCAGTCTTGCGCGATGGAAGCTCAAGGAAAAGTATCAGAGGCTCAACCGCAAACTGGAACGGCTTGCGCAGGAAAATCCGTCAGTGGAATATGCCGATGTGTGGAATCCGATGCTCGACAACAATCATGTGAAAAAGGACATTTTTATCGAAGATGGTCTTCATATGAACGATAAGGGATATGATATTTGGTTCAACGTACTGAAACCTTATGTGAACTGACCGATCAAAATAGGAATCACAAAGAAAGAAAAGAAAACAAACACTACTATTTTACAATGAAATCCAATGTAATCAAAAGTCTGCTCATCTGCTGCGCGTTCGTCGCATTTTTATCTTGCCAAACCGAAAAGAAAAAACGCGTTCTCCATTTTCCTAAAACCGATCTGGCGCTGGAAAACATGATTCCGAAGCCGATGAAAACCATTGCCACGGAGGGTGGGTTCGCCTTGGACGAGTTTACCGCAATATATACCTCCGAAAATGTATCGGATTTTCCGGAGGTGGGTCAATTTTTGGCGAAAAAAATAAAGGCCAAGACCGATCTTGATATTCCCGTAAACGTGGAAGAGGTACCGGGTCGCGAGGGTGTCATCTATATCAACCAGTCGGATAGCCTCGAACTGGATGAGCCGGAGGCCTATCAGCTTTATATCACTCCCGATTCCATCATTCTGAATTCCAACACGGCCGAGGGAGCCTTTCGGGGCATTCAGACTTTACGGCAGATCATACCGGAAACCAGTAACGATACCCTGGCAGATTACAAAGTCTGGACCATCCCTACGGGAAAAATCACCGATCGTCCTGCATTTGAGTATCGAGGTACCATGCTCGATGTTGCCCGACATTTTTTCAGCGTTGACGACGTGAAAAGATATATCGACCTGTTGGCCTATTACAAATACAACGTGTTGCACCTGCACCTTTCGGACGACCAGGGCTGGCGTATCGAAATCAAATCATGGCCCAAATTAACGGAGGTGGGCGGCAGTACCGAAGTAGGAGGCGGGCCCACGGGCTTTTACACCCAAGCCGACTATAAGGAAATCGTGGCCTATGCGGCCCAACAATTTATTACCATCGTACCCGAAATCGATATGCCCGGCCATACGAACGCGGCATCGTCGGCCTATCCGTTCTTAAACGGTAATGGCAAAAAAGTTGAACCTTACGAAGGTACCAATGTGGGCTTCAGTACGTTCGACACCCGAAAAGATACCGTTTATGCCTTTATCGACGATGTGGTACGCGAAATTTCGGAAATGACGCCAGGTCCCTATTTCCATGCCGGCGGCGACGAAAGCCATGCCACCAAAAAGGATGATTACATCTATTTTGTGGAGAAAGTACAAAAAATTGTACAAAAATACGGCAAGCGTATGATCGGTTGGGACGAAATCGTGACGGCTGATATCGATTCCACCGCTATTCCCCAATTTTGGGCTAGTAAGGAAAATGCCCATAGGGCCATCGAAAAAAACATGAAAATAATCATGTCCCCGGCCAAGAAGGTCTATCTTGATATGCAGTACGATAGCCTTTCGCAATATGGCCTACACTGGGCGGCCTATGTGCCGGTGGACAGTGCGTATATTTGGACCCCCGAGAATTATGAGGATATTCCTGCTGAAAATATTCTGGGTATCGAAGCTCCCCTCTGGTCGGAGACCATAGGTACTTTCGATGAACTCGCATATCTGGCCTTCCCCAGGGCGATCGGGGTTTCGGAACTGGGGTGGACGATCCCGGAAAATAGGGATTGGGAGAACTACAAGCTGCGATTGGGGAACCAAGCCCCCTTTCTAGATAAGATGGAGGTTAAATATTATCCATCGCCCCTTGATCGATTGGAAACAGAGCAAGTACACCTATAAAGAAATTAAGAAGGATTAGCGGCCGCCAGCCCACGGATTTAATTCTTACTTCTTCTTCGCCGCGGGATTTTTGGGGGTTGTTTTTTTGCCTGACGTCTTTTGAAGAGCCGATTTTTTGACTACCTGTTTTTGGTCGGGTGTTTTCATCTCTGGGGTAGTCTTGTCCTTAGGCTTTTTCTCAGTGGTCTTTTTATTCTTTTCGCCGGAGTTATCCTCTTCTTTTTCATCGGAAAAATCGGTTACACCATTATCGTGCAAGATGTTGTACCACTGGATTACCTTTTTGATATCGCTGGCATATACCCGGTCTTCGTCGTAATTTGGCAACACTTCGAAAAAATATTCCTCCAGTTTGAGTTTATCCTCTTTGTGTCCGATCGAGGTCTTTTCTCCATCTTCCTTTTCCTGTATCCTCCGGAATACTTTCCGCAGTGGCAGTTCTTCCTCCAGCGTATAGATGGCAATTTCGGAAAGCACGCTGACATTGCTGCGTACGCCTACGGTAATGCGTTTTTTGTCTAGCAGCGATTCTGCGACGAAACCACCACGGGTCTGGGTAATCAATCTGTACAGGCCGGGTTTTCCACCAATAGATAAAATCTTGTCTAGGGTCATATCAGTTTTTTGCGATTTAGGAGAACAAATATTACACTTTTCAGTGGATTATGGCAGCGGTTTAACGTGCTTTTTTTAGGTTGGGGAACCGCATTCGGTAGTCGACCTCAATGTTTCCCTTGGAAATACCGTTCAATTTGCCCTTAAGCATCCTCTTTTTTAAGGGGGACAACTTATCGGTAAATAGGATGCCTTCGATATGGTCATACTCGTGCTGAATCACCCGGGCCAACAGTCCATCATAGGTTTCCGTTCGGGTGTTGAAATCATCATCATCATAAGTAATGGTAATCGTATCCTTCCGTTTTATGTCCTCACGGATTTCGGGGATGCTAAGGCATCCCTCATTGAACGCCCACTCGTCACCGGTTTCCTCCTCGACATGGGCATTGATAAAAACCTTTTTAAAATCCTTTAGAGCGTTCCGGTCCTCCGCGGACAGATCTTCATCATCCGCAAAGGGAGTAGTGTCTATAACAAACAGACGAATAGGAAGCCCAACCTGAGGGGCTGCCAGACCGACACCGTACGCATTGTACATGGTCTCGTACATATTGCTGATCAACTCTTTCTTCTTCGGAAAATCTTCAGGAAGGTCTTTGCATACCTTGCGCAAGATTGGATCTCCGTAAGCTACAATCGGTAATATCATTTTAAACTGCTTAAATGGGCCTGCAAAATGAGGGTCGCACTGATTTCGTCGACCAAGGCCTTGTTCCTACGTTGCTTTTTTTTCATGCCGCCCTCTATCATGCTTTGCATGGCCATTTTCGAGGTGAAGCGTTCATCATGGCGCACTATCGGTATGTCAGGAAAATCTTTCTTCAACCTGAGCAAAAACGGGGCGATAAATGCTTCGGATTCCGAGGGTGCATTATTCATCTGTCGGGGTTCGCCTACCACAAACCGTACCACTTTTTCTTCTTGGGTATACTTTCCCAAGAAGGACAGCAGCTCATGAGTTGCGACAGTAGTCAGGCCCGATGCGATCATTTGAAGTTCATCGGTAATGGCGATTCCCGTTCGTTTTCTCCCATAATCCATTGCTAAAATCCTGCCCACGCCCGAATTCGTTTTGGCAAAAATAACCGATAAATTGTTATAAGTATAAAATTGGTGCCGAAATCCTATTTGAGGGATTATATTTGTAGGGGGGAAAAGGAAATTAGGAATTAGTGGACTAGTGAATTAGTGGACTACTATGTATTACATTTTGGATGGTAAGTGTCGAACAAGAATGGTCATCAACATCCAAACCTATATACTTATAAACATATAAACTTTTTAAATGATCGATTTAAGACAAACCATCGAAAACGCCTGGGACAACCGGGAACTTCTCAAGGAAAAAGCAACACAGGATGCCATTCGTGAAGTGATAGAGCGGTTGGATGCCGGAGAATTACGCTGCGCAGAACCCAATGAAAACGGGTGGCAGATCAACGAATGGGTAAAGAAAGGGGTCGTCCTTTATTTTCCGATACAGAAAATGGAAACCTTGGAAGCCGGTATTTTTGAATATCATGATAAAATTCCCCTGAAAAAGGGTTATAAGGAAAAGGGCATTCGGGTGGTGCCGCATGCGGTGGCCCGCCATGGTGCCTACATTGCTTCCGGTACCATTCTGATGCCCAGTTATGTTAATATTGGTGCCTATGTTGACGAGGGTACGATGGTCGATACTTGGGCCACGGTGGGTAGTTGTGCTCAGATTGGAAAACATGTGCACTTGAGCGGCGGAGTCGGCATTGGTGGGGTACTCGAACCCTTACAGGCCGCCCCGGTGATTATAGAGGATAATGCGTTTATCGGATCCCGATGTATAGTAGTAGAAGGCGTTCGTGTCGAAAAAGAGGCGGTACTGGGGGCCAATGTGGTATTGACCGCCTCTACCAAAATTATCGATGTCACCACAGACACTCCCAAGGAAACCAAGGGCAGGGTGCCGGCCCGATCGGTGGTAATTCCAGGCAGTTACACCAAAAAATTCCCGGCAGGGGAATTTCAGGTGCCCTGCGCGCTGATTATCGGCGTTAGAAAAGAGAGTACGAACAAAAAGACATCTTTGAACGATGCGCTTCGCGAGTATGATGTCGCGGTATGATCATCACCACCATCGGCTACCATTTTCTCTACCCCCGGGACCGGTGGGGAAAGTCTCACCCATCACATAAACTGGTTCCTGAAATAAAACTTGATATCCTTGCGCAAGAACTTTAAGCGTTGGGCCATAGATAGTTGTGGGGGATTTTCAAGCGTTTTTAGCACTTGGTGCCCTTGAAGCCGTATCCAGCTTCTGGAGGTTTTGAGGGCCACGGCATCAACGATGGATCCGAAGTCGATTAGTTTACAGCGTGCGCCACTATTCCACAATCGGAGCGAAATGACATTGGAGGTGCTGCCCGCAGAGGGAATCACCAGATCGACCTTCTCTATGTTTCGCTCTACTTCTGGCCACCATTCCTGAATGGTCTCGTAAGCGTTTCGTTCTGGAATCTGCACATAATAGGCAATAGTACCGTACAATTTTTCCGCGGTTTTTTTGTCCGTTGAGCCGATGAACATTTTCTTTTCCTTCCTGACGAAATCGTCTAAAAAGCCTTTGAGCAACTTCGGTTTAAAAACACCGAGACATTGAAAGATGCAGGGATTTTCAAATACCATGTCCTGCGGAAACTGACGCTGTTTCATGACCTCTATCATTTCGGCTTTGCCATGAAAATTGGCGGTAGATTCCCTTGGCGTGAAATTCGTCATAGGGATAGTTGATGGGGCAGGCGATCAGGTATTCCTCATGTCGGATACGAAATGAAGCGGCCAATTCCTTTTCCAGATTTTCGTTGAACACATAGTTCCGATGGTCCTGCTGCATCAGGGTCACGAATTCCCCATCGCCGAAACGTACGAAAAAAATGCGTTGGTGATGCTTCAGCTTTTCGACCAGAAAATAGAAGGAATCCATGATATTCTTGGTCCGTATCGTATCGAGGCCCCTATTCTTTGATGGTACAAAAAGGCTATGGAAGTAATATTTTAATGTCTTCATTGTTCGGGTAAAAATACAGTTTTCGCCTTGAGAAGCCCAACCGTAAAAAACTAAAAAAAGAACGCAACCTTTTATCGATTTCTACATCTTGATTACAAATAAAAGTAGGGATAAATAAGGGTCAACTGTTCCATGATCGAGAGCTTGACCAGTCAGGTTTTTTTTTACCGGTACAATTTTGGAGCTTATTTGCAGTTATAGATTATCCGGAAAGCTTCCCACCATTCGCATACGTTTTGAAAACAGGACGACATCAGAAAATATCGGCAGTGATCATTACCTACAATGAAATGGGGTATATAGAGCGCTGTATTGATTCCGTTTCATTTGCGGACGAAATTATTATTGTCGATTCGTACAGTTCTGACGGCACGTACGAGTATCTGTCACGGCATCCCAAAGTAAAGGCTATACGGCATCCGTTTCAAGATTTTACGCAACAGAAAACCTTTGCCATGAACCAGGCATCGAACGATTGGATTCTTTTTTTGGACGCGGACGAGGTGGTTCCGATTGCCCTTCGCCATGAAATAATCGCGGTGACACAAAGACCTTCTCCCCATGTTGCCTATTGGTTCTACCGCAAATTCATGTTCAAGAATTCGCGTTTACGGTTCAGCGGATGGCAAACGGACAAAAATTATCGCCTGTTCAGAAAGAGTAAAGTAAGGTTCTGCCCAGAGAGAAAAGTGCACGAATGCTTGGAAATAGAGGGTACCTCGGGAACCCTTGGCGAACGATTGCTCCATTATTCCTACAAAAAGTACGAAGACTACAAAGGGAAAATGCTGCATTATGGCCGTCTCAAGGCCCAGCAGTGCCATGAAAACGGGAATCCGGCCCACCCGTTGAAATTAATTGCGGCCCCTTTTTGGAAATTTCTATACAATTATACCGTCCGATTGGGTTTCCTCGACGGCAAAAAAGGCTTGGTTATCTGTTACCTGAACGCTTTGAGCGATATGGAGCGGTTCAAGGAATTTCGGCGACTGACCCACGAATACCGGCAGATGCAGAAGGCGTCGCTGAACACCGCCAGCGATTAGTCTTTTTCTTAAAAGCGGTATATTGCGGCCTAATATCCAACTATGGAAACGGCCATTGTCGAACTCAGGGAATCCCACGAAGAGTGCATCTATACCCAACTCCGTTTTCTAAAGGATGCCGGACATCGGGTCACATTGGTACTACACCCTGTTCTTGCACCCCAAATTTCGGGATATGCCCATCTAGCGGACAAGGTGCTCTACTTTGATCTTGAAAATCAAGGTTCCTTTAAAAAACTTGAACTCCAATGGCGATGGTACCGAATTTTTAAAAACTTCGATTTATTGGTACTGAACACCGCACATTCCTATAGTGTCTTGCGCAACCTGACCATACTGCTCCGATTCGCCCGAACCGAATGCGTAGGAATACTTCATGATGCCAAAAAACTGCATACCAGTTCCACACAGCGAATCATATCCCAAAAGGTAAAAAAATATTTCGTGCTGAACGACAGTTTGCTACCCCCCGGCGGCGCCATAGGCGATATCCAATTAGAAAGCTTTTATCCCATTTTTTTTCCAAATTATGAACGGGTTCCCGTCAACAAGCAGAACGAGATATGGATCGGCATCCCCGGAAGGATCGACTATAACAGAAGGGACTATGATTTTTTGATAGATGCCCTATCGGAAATTGACCATCTAAGTCGGGTGAAGTTCCTCATCTTGGGCAAACTCGATCGCGATAGCAGGGATGGCAAGCGGCTGTACGATGGGCTGGAAAAATCCGGACGTTCGAGGCGTTTTAAACTCTTCCATACCTTTATTCCCAACCGGGAATTCCATGCTTATGTGGAGGCCTGCGATTATATCATGCCCTTGCTCCGTCCCCATGACGAATATTTAAAAAGCAAAATTTCAGGTTCGTTCAATTTGGCCTTCGCCTATAAAAAACCCTTATTGTGCAACGCGTTTTTCAAAGCAATTCCCGATCTGGCGGCGAATTCCCTATTTTATGACAAAGACTCGCTTGCCCGCTTACTTATGGACCTCGATTCTGGCATATCCCAACCATCCGAAATCTATACCGATCCCAAATGGAACTATGGATTTCAACAACAGCGATACATTGATTTTATGAATGAATAGTCGAAAAGACTGGATTTCCCTTATATTTGGCACTATACCAAAAGATAGGCGATGAAAATAGGTTTTGACGCCAAACGCATATTCCATAACAGTACGGGCCTGGGCAATTACGGAAGGGACGCCATCCGTATTTTGCATCAATATACGCCCATTGAAAAATTTGTCCTCTACAATACCGCAACGTCCCATGTGGACCGATTGGACATCCAAAAAAAAATTTATATCAAATACCCCAAAGGATGGTTTTGGAAAAAATTTTCGTCTCTTTGGCGCCTGGGCGCGGTCACCCGACAGATTGTTAAGGACAAAGTGGATATTTTTCACGGCCTGACGGGCGAACTTCCAACAGGATTGGAAAAAAATAATATTGCAACGGTCGTGTCCATCCATGACCTTATTTTTCTCACCCATCCGCATTTTTATTCCTTTTTTGACCGGATCATTTACACCCAAAAGTTCAAATATGCCGCGGCCCATGCCGATAAGATCATCGCCATAAGTGAACAGACGAAAAGGGATGCCGTGCAATATCTTGATGCCGATCCAAAAAAAATTACCGTAGTCTATCAAGGTTGCAACAAGGTTTACAAACACGAATACAGTGACGATTGTTAAGGACTAAAGTCCGCAAGAAATACGGCCTTCCCCAAGAATTCGTACTGAACGTGGGCACGCTTCAAGAACGAAAAAACGCACTCACCTTGGTCAAGGCCGTTCACGGTACGGACTATCATTTGATCTTGGTGGGATCTGAAAAAAAATATGCGCAAAAAATACATGCCTACATCAGGGAAAACCAGCTAGAATCACAGATTATCTTTTTAAAAAATGTGGGTATCACCGACCTCGCCGTCATCTATCAGCTGGCCACGATATTCTGTTATCCTTCCATTTGCGAGGGTTTTGGCATCCCTATCATCGAGTCGCTATTCAGCAAAACTGCGGTAATTACCTCAAAAGGAGGTTGTTTTCCCGAAGCCGGTGGCCCCGATTCCGTTTATGTGGAAGCTTTGGATGCCGATGCGCTGCGAAAAGAGATATGTCGCCTATTTGAAAATCCCGCTTTGCGAAAACAGATCGAGGAGAAAGGCTATAGCTTCGTCCAAAAATTTTCCGACGAGACAGTGGCCCACAATCTCTATCAGGTCTATAAATCGGTGCTAGTATGAAAACGATATGTTTTTTCAATAGTACCCAAGCCTGGGGTGGGGGAGAAAAATGGCATTTCGAGGCCTGCCTCCATTTGCACGGCAGGGGCTATCCGGTTTTGGTGATCGCCCACCTCAAAAGCGAGTTGTATAAAAGACTGGGGCATACTGATATTCCATGCTTGGGCATCAACGTCGGCAACCTTAGTTTTTTGAATCCCTTTAAAATAAAAAGGATAGAAAAAATTCTGAGGAAAAGAAATGTGGGTACCATTGTAATGAACCTTTCAAGGGATTTGAAACTAGCGGGACTGGCCTCTAAATGGGCCGGTCTGGAACGGATTATTTATAGAAGGGGAAGTGCCATTCCCATTAAAAATTCATTTCTGAACCGCTATTATTTTAGAAACGTGGTGACCGAAGTCCTGGCGAATTCCCAAGCTACCAAGGAGACGGTTTTAGCGCGTAATCCCCATCTTTTTCCTGCGGATAAAATAAAAGTGATCTATAACGGCATCGATATGAGCGGGTTTTTAGAACAGCCCATAAACCCTTTGTACCAAAAGAAGGATGCCGATGAAATCGTTTTGAGCAATTTGGGTCGGCTGGAATTCCAAAAAAATCAAAGGTTTTTAATTTTATCTGGCGGAAGAACTGAAACGCCGCGGGATAAAATTTAAGCTCCTGATAGGCGGGGAAGGAAGGTTGAGGGAAGAGCTTCAAAATTTAGCGGAGGAACTTCAAGTAACGCAGCAGGTAGCATTTACCGGCTTCGTGGAAAACCCGAAGGACCTCATGGTTAGCGGCGATATTTTTGTACTCTCCAGCTTATGGGAAGGCTTCGGTTACGTACTGGCCGAGGCGGCGCTGTGCAAAAAACCGATCATTGCCTTCGATTGTAGTAGCAATCCCGAAGTCGTAGTGGATGGAAGTACAGGATTTCTTGTTCCCGTTGACGATGTGACCGCCTTTGCGGACCAGGTCCAAGATTTGGCCGAACATCCGAAGAAAAGAAAGGAAATGGGGGAAAAGGGATTCGAATTCGCCAGGGAAAATTTCGACAGCGACAACATTCAGGGGCAACTTCTAAATTACTTGGTACATGGGCGATGACAAGAAAAAAATAACGGCCCTGCTGATTACCTACAACGAAATCTTCCATATTGACGGGGTGCTGGAAAATATATCTTTCGCCGACGAAATTGTAGTGGTGGATTCCCTGAGCACCGATGGTACTGCAGAGAAAGTACGTGAACGTCAAAACGTGAAATTGATACAACGGCCCTTTAAGAACTTTACCGACCAAAAATCCTTTGCGTTGGAACAGGCCTCCCACGATTGGGTATTGTTCTTGGATGCGGACGAAAGGCTAACCGAACCGCTAAAAGAAGAGGTCATCGATACCATCAATCGCGATAAACCGCCCGCGAACGCCTATTATTTTCGGCGGACTTTTATGTTCAAGGACAAGGTGCTGCACTTTAGCGGATGGCAAAGCGATAAAAACTACCGACTGTTCCGAAAAAGCAAGGCCTATTTCTCTGAGGAACGGATCGTTCACGAAACCTTGGTCATTAACGGAAAATCGGGCACCCTTGAAAACAGGTTGATCCATTATTCCTATAAAAATTATGAGGATTACAAATGCAAAATGATAAAATATGGCCAAATGAAAGCCTTCGAGGAACTGGACAAGGATTATACGCCTAATCTGTATCATTTCTGGTTCCGGCCCTTCTATAAATTTATCAACCATTACTTATTTCGCTTGGGCATCCTGGACGGCAAAAAAGGAATCATCATCTGTTATTTAAATGCTTTGGGGGTTCATGCCCGATATAAGGAATTGGCCCGGTTGCGGAAAGACCTGTGAAGTTAGAGGTGAGAGGTAAGACAAGAGATCTGGAATTTGAAAATTGTTGAGATATAACAAAATACTGTGAACCATCTAACCACGGAAATAAACAAATGCCTCGAGATACTCGACCAGGGGGGGCTCATCCTCTACCCTACCGATACGGTTTGGGGCATTGGCTGTGATGCCACCAATGAGGTGGCGGTGCAAAAGATCTACGCCCTGAAGAAGCGCGACGACAGTAAGGCCTTGATATGCCTTGTCGCCAACGACGCGATGCTGGAAAGGCATGTGGAGAACGTGCCTGAACTGGCCTATGATATTATGGACCTGTCCACCAAACCGACGACGATCATTTACGACCGCCCCAAAGACGTCGCCCCTAACCTGATCGCTTCCGATAACACCTTGGCAATACGGGTAGCGTCGGACAAATTTTGCCAATATCTCATCAACAAATTCCGAAAACCGATTGTATCTACCTCCGCGAATGTTTCAGGCCAAGCTAGTCCCCAAGGTTTTCAGGATATATCCGAAAGCATTTTAAAAGGTGTGGACTATGTGGTAGATTTGCAGCCCGAACACTCCTCTGAGGTTCCGTCGGCCATTATTAAGTTGGGGAATGACGGGACGGTGAAGGTGATTCGGGAGTGAATGAAAGTTTAGGGGTAAATGAATCTTTTGTTTTGAGTTTTCAAGAATTCATGACTTCGAGCCTAGAACCATTACTGCCCATCATTACTGCAAACTGCTAAAATCTTGAATCATAAAGACGCTTTAAAAAATCCGGTTTTCAATGTAATAGCCGAAGTCGCTTCCGACCTTGGCCTGGAAGCTTACGTTATCGGCGGTTTTGTCCGTGATTATCTATTACAGCGGGGAACCCCCGAAGACATAGATATCGTAGCGGTGGGCAGCGGTATCGAATTGGCAAAAAGCATAGCCTCGAAACTGCCGGGGCAACCCCAAGTCTCTGTCTTTAAAAATTTTGGTACCGCAATGCTAAGGCACCAGGGTGTAGAACTGGAATTCGTAGGGGCCAGAAAGGAAAGTTATGACCGCAACAGCCGCAAACCGACGGTAGAAGACGGCACCTTGATAGACGATCAAAAACGGCGGGACTTCACCATTAATGCCCTAGCCATTTCCCTCGACAAAGATTCCTACGGTGAACTGCTAGACCCCTTCGACGGCGTAGCGGACCTGGAAAAAAAAATTATCCGAACGCCTTTGGATCCGGGCGTCACCTACTCCGACGATCCACTGCGGATGATGCGCGCCATACGCTTCGCCACTCAATTGGAATTCGAAATTGAATTGAAATCCCTACAAGCCATTGCGGAAAACAAGGAACGCATCAAGATTGTTTCCAAAGAACGTATCGTCGATGAGCTACATAAGATATTGGCCAGCGAAAAACCCTCTAAAGGCCTTGCACTGCTGCATAAAACCGAGTTGCTGCCCTTTATACTTCCCGAATTAGTCGCCTTACAGGGCATCGAGGAGAAAGAGGGTCAACGCCACAAAGACAATTTCTGGCATACGTTGGAGGTCGTGGATAACATTTCCGAAACCACCGAAAATCTATGGCTGCGTTGGGCGGCCCTTCTGCACGATATCGGCAAGGCACCGACCAAGAAATTCCATAAAAAAATCGGATGGACATTCCATGCCCACGAATTCGTGGGTTCCAAGATGGTTTACAAACTCTTCAAACGGCTTCGAATGCCCTTGAACGACAAGATGAAATTCGTACAGAAAATGGTGCTGATGAGCTCTCGGCCCCAGATACTTTCGGA
The DNA here is from genome assembly GCA_963764285.1 of uncultured Flavobacteriaceae bacterium. Lineage (GTDB taxonomy): Bacteria > Bacteroidota > Bacteroidia > Flavobacteriales > Flavobacteriaceae > Pricia. The sequence continues at coordinate 219,279 of CAVXSA010000001.1, read as the reverse complement.
AGAATTTGTGACAGATTCGGCGGTGAGACGACTGGTACATGATGCCGGCGAGCATGTGGACGATCTGATGACCTTGTGCGAGGCGGATATCACGACAAAAAATTCCCGCAAACAGAAGAAGTATAAGAACAACTTCAAGCTCGTACGCCAAAAAATCGAGGAGGTCGAAGAACGCGACCACATCCGTAATTTTCAACCCCCGGTCAGTGGGGAAGAAATTATGGAAACCTTCGGCATAAAACCTTCCCGCGAAATTGGGATTATCAAGGATGCGATCAAAGAAGCCATTTTAGAAGGGGAAATTCCCAATGAATATGAGGCTGCCAGACAATACATGCTCAAAAAAGGAAAAGAAATAGGCCTATCTTAATTTGTTACCATTGCGGAGTAATCCTCATTCAATACAGCTTGATCTTAAAAGCTTATTTTTGACGCGCAATTACCTCTGTAAAGAAATACATAAATCCGGTTCTGTACGTTTATAGGGTTATGAGACTGCTTTGAAATGGGTGATAAGGATTTCAAAACAGTCTCTAAAAGTCTATAGGCGAAAATTGGTTCACATGAAGAAATTGGCCCTGATCATGCTACTGTTGGCTAGCGCACCGCAATATATGATGGCTCAGCAAGAGCCTCAGTTTACTCAATACATGTACAACACCATTGTAATAAATCCGGCCTATGCAGGGTCAAGGAATGCTTTCAGCATTACGGGCATGCACAGGTCACAATGGCTGGGGATAGAGGGGGCGCCGAAGACGCAGACCCTTAATTTGCACAGTCCGGTTTCCGAAAGGGTCGGTCTAGGTCTATCCATAGTGAACGACGACATTGGTAAGGGTACCCATCAAGAAACCTATTTTGATGGCCTGTTCTCCTATACCATTCCATTTTCAAGAGAGAACAAGTTGGCCTTCGGTATCAAGGCCGGCGGCCAATTGCTAAATGTTGATTTTACCCAACTGGCCAATTATGAAAAAGAGGTGGCGGTATCGGGACTTCCGAACATCGACAACAAGTTTTCCCCTAGTTTCGGGGTAGGGGCCTATTATTATAATGAGCGGTTTTACGCCGGCATATCTGTACCTAATTTTTTAAGGACGGAACATTTTGACGATTCGAATTCCAACAATTCCTTTTTGGCCCAAGAGCGGCTTGATCTTTACCTTATGGCCGGGTACGTATTCGATATCCACCCCATAATACAGTTCAAACCCGCGCTATTGCTCAGGGCCCAACAAGGATCCCCTTTACAAGTCGATGTTTCCGCTAATTTTCTTTTCAACGATAAATTTACCATGGGAGCTGCTTACCGCTGGGATGCGGCCCTTAGTGCCATTTTTGGATTTCAGATCAATGACCAAATAATGCTGGGCCTTGCCTACGATCGCGAACTTTCCGAACTCGGTGGGTCCACTTTTAACGATGGCTCTTTTGAGGTGCTGCTCAGGTACGAATTCCTGACCCGCTTGCAACATAGGCTGATTCCAAGATTTTTTTAGGAATTTTCCGTTCAGACCTGCAGGTTGCCAAGATGAATTTCCTTTTTCTAGATAAAGAGCAGTAATTTTGTACGGCAAACTTCCCATAGAAAATGCAACAACGCTTCCGTAAGCTCGCCAAAATTTCTTTAGTATTCGTTTATCTGGTCATCGCCGCCGGGGCTATCGTCAGAATGACGGGTAGCGGCATGGGCTGTCCCGATTGGCCCAAATGTTTTGGATATTATATCCCCCCCACGGAAGCGTCGCAACTGCAATGGCAGCCCGATAGGGAATTCAGAAAGGGACAGGTCATTATTCTCGACGAGACCTTGCAGGTCGCCCAAACGGATTTCAGGTCCGACATCAAAATACAGCCCGCAAAACTGGGCGCCCTACACTAAACACGATTATGCCGTTTTTAATCCGTGGCATACCTGGATCGAGTTTATCAACCGATTATTCGGGGCCCTGGCCGGACTTGCTACCTTGGTTCTGGCGATTTTTTCAATACGATTTTGGAGCAAGGACAAGAAAATTCCGATACTTTCCTGGCTAGTGGTTTTTGGCATGGGCTTCCAGGCCTGGTTGGGCGCTACCGTTGTCTATTCGGTTTTGGAACCCGCAAAAATAACGATCCATATGATTATGGCCTTGGTCATTGTAGCGCTTTTATTGTACCTGATATCAAGCACCAAAGAGAAATCCGAGACTTTTAAGTTCCAAAAAAGTCTGCTTCCTTTTCTGACCCTTATTTTGACTGCTACCCTGATTCAGATCGTTTTGGGCACCCAGGTCCGCCAGTTCGTGGACACGCAAATCGATATGGTCGGGGAAACTGCAAAACAGCTTTGGTTGGTCAACGCCAATTGGGAATTCTACGTGCACCGCTCCTTTTCAATTGTAGTGGTACTGTTAAATCTATTCTTGGGCCTTCGTATTTACAAGTACAAACTGGGGTATTCGAAAATTAACTGGGTGCTATTTTTACTGTTCATAGAGGTGATGTCGGGCATAGGCATGTATTATCTTAACTTTCCGTTCGCCACCCAGCCGCTGCACCTGATCATCGCCTCCATTTTATTTGGCGTTCAGTTTTACCTGGGGTTGGAAGTGTTGACTACAAAAAGGATGCTTAGGGAATAGCGCTGCAGTACGGAAAATTGGAGGTTCATTGGCTAAACTCCAGAACTTCCCCGCGCCTATACTTAGAATTCTTTGTAACTTTGCTCCTCCATAAAAGTTAACACCATGGTTTACAAAATACGGATAATCCTGGATGCACAAGAGGATATCTTTCGTGATATCGAAATCGAGGACAGCAGTACGATGGAGGAGTTTCACAACGCCATTTCCCAATCTTTCGGCTTTTTGGGCAACGAAATGGCCTCGTTCTACACCTGTGACGAGGAATGGAACCAGGATGAGGAAATCGCACTATTCGACATGAGCGACAGTGGCGAAGGTGTGCGTCTGATGAACGAGACTTTTTTAGAAGATGTGATGACCGAAAACAGTCCTAAACTCATATATGTTTACGACTTTTTAATTATGTGGACGTTTCTGGTCGAACTGGCGGATATTGTCGAACCCGAAGCGGGAACCTCCTACCCCAACCTGCTGTTCAGTTTTGGGGAACTACCCGAAAATCCACCGGAAAAAAACTTTAAATCCGAGACCACCTTCGATTTCGATGAGACCTTTGAAAACTACGACGATCTCGATTTTGATGAGAACTGGAATTAACGAATAGCATTAAACATATTTCGCTCCACGGAAATGACAAAAGGAATACTATTCAATGATAAACCTGTACCCAACCCAGATCGAGTCCATTTCACTGCACCGTGTGGGCAACAAAAATAAAAATGAGAGTGTCTTTTTATCTGAAGATCCGTTCAAGCTGAACGACGAGACCACGGGATTACTAAAGGAATACTTCTTTAAGCCTTTCCGTGAAAAGGAAGAGAATTACTTCAAATTTTCCAACGAGGTGGACCTTGAGTTCAATGAACTTTTTACCATTGCCACCAATATCTTTGAACATCCCGAAACCACGCATGGCAATTCAAAAAAAATAGCCGCACATCTGTTCGAGCAGTCCAACCATCCGCATATCAAGAGCGGGGAGATTTATGTGGCCTACTTGACCGGCGTTCTTTTGGATAATGAAAAGACCGATGCCATTGGTATTTTCAAAAGCGAGCTGAAACACGACTTTTTACAGTTCGAAGAAAAGGGCCATAGTCTCGACATCGTCATCCAACAGGGTATCAACATCAACAAGCTTGATAAGGGATGCTTGATTTTCAATAGCAACAAAGAAGAAGGGTATAAGATTTTATCGGTAGACAGCAACCGATATGACACGAAATATTGGCTTGAAAACTTTTTGGGAGTAAGCCCGCTTGCCGACGAGAATTTCTATACCAAAAACTATCTGAAATTCTGTCAGAACTTTGCCAAAGATGTGGTGCTACCGGCCGAAGATAAACAGCAGGAAGTTCTTTTCATGAACCGCGCCGTCAACCATTTTGGCAAAAACGACGCCTTTGAGGAAAGCAACTTCTTGAATGAGGTGATGGAAAATCCCGAACTTATTCCCGAATTCAAGCACTACAAAGTAGAAAAGGGGCCGAAATACAGTGTTGAAGATGTTTCCAACTTCAATATTGCCAATAAGGCCGTATCGGATGCGCGAAAAAAGATAAAGAACGTCATCAACCTGGATACCAATATCCAGATAAAAATGGACTTCATAAATCCCGAATCCGCCCAGAAATTCGTTGAAAAAGGTTGGGACGAAGAGCGACAGATGTACTATTATCTGGTCTATTTTAACAAGGAGGAAAAAAGTTAGCGGCGGACGCCGGTACCCTGTTGAAAGTCACAAGCCGAAGCCCACAAGCCGAAAGTTAGTTTTTCTACCCTACGAAACACCTAACTTTTGCTGAATATCGTTCACCGCTCCTCACTTTTTACTTTTGCTTTTTCCCCGCTCACTACCAACACTGCCCACATTGCCACTTTTCACTTTTTACTTATTATTTTTTACTTTTCAATGGCAACTGCCCACTGCCCACTGCCCACTGCCCACTGCCCACTAAAGTTTTATTTTCTGCTCGATAATCTGTTTCATACTCACATCTTGATAGTTCCGGCGTACAAAATTAAGTGCTAAATCCAGCAACTCGCCCATGGTCTTGCATTTCTTGAAATTGGTATCCAACGTGAATTCAAAAATCTGATCTCCCAGCATTTTGATGTTTTCTTGGGTAGAGATGGTATCCTTTTTTGCAATCGAACGTAACCTTTTGATGCGGTTGCCCGAACTGAGTATCCGTTTGGCCACAATTGATCGTTCCTCCAGTTTATATTGATCCACGGAATCCCGCAACAGTTTATGGCGCACCAGTTCGACCATCTGAAAGTTTTCCTTAAAAAACTGGGGACGGTAAACTTTCAGTTTCCCTTCATAACACTGCTGGTCGAAATCGATAGCCCGTATACGGTAAACCACATGATCGAAATCGTGAACAGGTACGATTACGTAATTGTAGGAACGCATGTCGCCCAGCAAACGGATCATGCACCGCTCGTTGAATTTTACGAATTCCTTGGCCAATTGCGCTTTTTCGGATGCCGTACAGTCAGGCAACATATCTTTAATGAAAACATCGCCTGGAATACCGGCAATATGCTCTTCTATCAAAGTATTCTTATACACCAAAAAGTTCAGGTTATAGGGAGATAACATATGCTCCAATTCGAGCCCATAAATCCGGGAGGCATCCGTTTTCTTGACATAAAAATAGGTGAAATTATCGTTGAGGATATTCCTGATACGGATACGGAAAGGTTTGGAATTACCAAAAGTACAGAAATCTACCGCGTCAACGTTCAGGTATTGGTTGATATTGCCACTTCCATCGGAATGCAATATGGAATAAACCTTTTTAAGGCTGTCATCGATTTCCTTTCGCTCGAATTCAGGATAGTACACCCTGATCCAAAGCGTATCCTCATTCTTGGAATCATAGACAACGACCGATCCGGAAAACCGGAGCAGATCCTCATAGAAAATGGGAATCTCTATCTTGCGGTTGTAGTGGTCGAGATAGGCATCCAACTTTTCGTTGACCGGATAAGCGGGTTTTTTCTTCGACATCAATTTTTCTTCCGACATATTCCTAACTTAGTTTGTAACAAAACTACAACTTTGTCGTCAAGTTAGTAGAAATCGTCGCGATCCTTCAAAAAGAACCATACACATTGGAAACAATACTTACCCTAACCCACCTTACCAAAAAATTCGGGTACCTGACCGCAGTCAAAGATTTGTCATTCATCATCGAAAAAGGAAACGTCTATGGGATTTTGGGTCCTAATGGCAGTGGAAAATCCACCACCTTGGGTATCGTTTTGAACGTCGTTAACCAAACCGCTGGTACCTTTTCTTGGTTCGATGGTACCACCTCTACCCATCAGGCCCTGAAAAAAGTAGGAGCCATAATCGAGCGCCCCAACTTTTATCCCTACATGACTGCACTTCAAAATCTGGGGCTGGTCTGTAAAATCAAGGAGGTTCCTAAAAATAAAATAGAGGAAAAACTGGAGTTAGTGGGACTTCTAGATCGTAAGAACAGTAAGTTTAGCACCTATTCCTTGGGTATGAAACAGCGCCTGGCCATTGCTTCCGCGCTGCTCAACGACCCGGAAATATTGATTTTGGACGAGCCCACGAACGGACTCGACCCGCAGGGCATACATCAAATTCGGGAGATCATCAAAAAAATAGCTTCCGAAGGGACGACCATTCTACTGGCTTCCCATTTGTTGGACGAGGTGGAAAAAGTCTGTAGCCACGTGGTCATCCTCCGAAAAGGCGAAAAATTATATTCCGGCCGGGTCGATGGTATGCTGGCCAGCCATGGCTTCTTCGAACTGCGGACTACAAGGACCGAATTGTTAATCCAATATCTGGAAAAAAATGCTAGTTTCGGTACTATAAAAGTCGAAAACGGACTCGTTACCGCCATTTTGAAGGAAGAAATGGATGCCGTTGAACTCAACAAAAACCTTTTCGCCCAAGGTATCGTGCTCTCCCATTTGGTCAAGCGAAAGGAGAGTTTGGAAGAGCAGTTTTTGACATTGACAAAAAATCAGGCCAACTAAAAACCCCGACATACATTTACAGCCCCATGGTACGACTGCTACAGATCGAGTTTATAAAATTATGGAACAATAGGGTCAGCAAAGTCTTGATTATCTCCTATTTTGTGCTATTGACCTCTATTGCGCTGGTGGCCGCCATAAAATTCGATATCGGGCCCGTAAAGTTCCATCTCGCCGATCAGGGCATCTTTAACTTTCCCTATATCTGGCATTTTAACACCTATATTGCCGCACTTTTCAAACTTTTTTTGGCCATTGTTATCGTGTCGATGATGTCGAACGAGTACAGCAATAAGACCATCAAGCAGAACTTAATCGACGGGCTTTCGAAAAAGGAATTTGTTCTATCCAAATTTTTGACCGTTATCTCCTTTGCGGTCATTTCGACAGTTTTTGTATTTACGGTATCCTTGGTCCTAGGTCTTATCTATTCCGATTTCAACGAGATATCCATCATATTTTCCGATTTGGAGTTTTTGCTGGCCTTTTTCCTCAAATTGGTCGGTTTTTTCTCCTTTTGCCTATTTCTTGGAATATTGGTGAAACGATCCGCCTTTGCCTTGGGCTTTCTCATATTGTGGTCAATTATAGAACAGCTGCTTTTTGGACTATTGGGCTGGAAATTCGTTTCTTGGGAAACCGCCAAGAGTATCAAAGGATTTTTTCCTTTGCAGTCAATGGCCAATCTGATCGAAGAACCTTTTTCCAGGTTAAAGGCCGTTCAATCCGTAGCCAAGGAAATCGGTGAACAGTTCAAACTGGACTATCAAGTACACTGGTACGAGATTATAATCGTAATCTGCTGGACGGCAATTTTCATTTATTTGTCCTATATTCTGCTCAAGAAGAGGGATTTGTAGAAACCTTCGGAAAAACCCACTTTGGACTTCTCCGAAACCTCTTTTTATATTGCTGGCGCAGGCTTTTTTTTAACAGAGACATCTCCACAGGAACTTAGGTCTCAAAGACACTTTCGAAACTGGTAGCCGGATAGAGAAAAAGGCGGACACGCCCCCCGCATAGATTTTTAAAATGGCGTTTAGAAGAGTTGGGATGGATTTAGTACCTTCCCTTGTTTGATTCAATTGCCAGATGAAAAAAATCCTTGACAGGCTGAGGCGAATAGGGATACTTATCGTCTTTCTGCTACCAAGTACGTTTATTTTAGGTCAAAACTGCTCGTCGTTGGTCGAACCTCGCGATGGAGAGGTCAATGTAGCGGTCAACACCAAAATAAGCTGGTCTGACAATTCCGGATATTATCGGGTTTGTGGTTTCCTTTGGCACTACACCCTGGGGCCGGCGACATCATCAACAATAGATCTTCGGGCCTAAACAACTTTTACGTTCCCGAGACGGGCCTGCCCGCCGACACCCAAATTTACGTCACAATCGGTTATTATAAGGCAGGTCAGGATTTTACGACCTGTTCGGTAGAAACTTTTCGGACCGAAGCCGTAACATCACCTCCCGGTTGCACTACATTGGTCGAGCCTTTTGACCAGGCAGTCAACATAGCGGCTGAAACCAAGTTGGAATGGAACTATGCCCCGGGGGCCACAGGATATCTTCTTTCCATCGGAACGACACCCCACGGAAAGGAGGTGGTGGACAATCTTGACGTAGGCAATGTACTTACTTTTGATCCCCCGGAGGGACTGCCGGCAGATGGAGCTATATACGTGGCCCTCACCCCTTACAACACCATTGGAAAAGCAACATCTTGTGCAGAAGAGCACTTTACCACCACCTCCGTTGTAATCGACTGCGGACCCTTTTTTGACTATAAAACAGGCCAATCGGTATCCTTTCGTCCCGAACTGGATTTTCCTGACCAAATCGGATTATGTAAGAATCGGTCGGCCACCATAGTAGAAAGTAAGGATGTCGCAGCGGGTTACCGATGGTTTGCCGTTCATCCGGATGGCACTGAAACCCTTTTATCCTCGACCCGATCGATAGAGCTCTTGGAGGTAGGAAACTACCGTTACGAAGCCTATAATTTAGTCACAAGATCGACCAGCACGGTCGAATGCTCAAACTCAAGGACGTTTAGCGTACATCTTTCCGAAACTGCCGTTATCTCTTCGATCGAGGATGACGAAATCCCTAGTGGCAGAAGGTTAAAAATTAATGTAACGGGTAATGGAAACTACGAATATGCAATAGACAATCGCGAAGGCCCGTTTCAGAACAGCGCGGTTTTCGAGAACGATTTCCCGTGATTTTCACTATGTTTATGTCCGCGATAGAAATGGTTGCGGCACTACGGAGTCATCGGTACAACGCAAATTGAGTTTTGACGATTTTCCCAAGTTCTTTACGCCCAACGGAGACGATGTGAACGATTTTTGGCAGTACATCACTCCCGAGATTGAAGGCGAAATCGTTTTGACGGCCATCCTTATTTTCGATCGGTATGGAAATCTGCTCGCCGTCGTCGATCCCCAATCGAGAGGCTGGGACGGTACATACGTGGGCCGTCGATTGCCCTCTTCCGATTACTGGTTCAAAGCAATAGCATTGAACGGACAAGAGGTCAGGGGCCATTTTGCACTAAAACGTTAAGGTTCAAATTATCGCCGACCGCATACATTTTAAACCCGTCATGTTTTGTATTTTTGAGAATGAAATTCAAAGTAGTATCTGAATTTAAACCGACGGGTGACCAGCCCGAAGCGATTAGACAACTGACCGAGGGCATGATAGCCGGCGAACGCTACCAGACCCTTTTGGGGGTTACCGGTTCGGGCAAGACTTTTACGGTCGCGAATGTGGTCGAGAACGTGCAACGGCCCACTTTGGTCTTGGCGCACAACAAAACCCTGGCCGCACAGCTCTATTCGGAGTTCAAACAGTTCTTTCCGGAAAATGCGGTGGAATACTTTGTATCCTATTACGATTATTACCAGCCGGAAGCTTTTATTCCCACATCGGGACTCTATATCGAGAAGGACCTTTCCATCAATGAGGATATTGAGAAACTACGACTAAGCACCACATCTTCGTTGCTTTCCGGGCGGCGGGACGTTATTGTGGTCGCGTCGGTCTCTTGCCTTTACGGTATAGGAAATCCCATAGAATTCCGGAAAAACGTGATTTCCATAAAAAAAGATCAGGTCATCGCCCGGACCAAATTCCTGCATCAATTGGTGCAAGGTCTGTATTCACGGACTACGGCAGATTTCAAGAACGGGAATTTCAGGGTCAAGGGCGATGTGGTGGATGTCTTTCCCAGTTATGCGGACCATGCCTTCCGAATCCATTTTTTTGGGGACGAGATCGAAGAAATCGAGGCGTTCGACCCATTCAACAATAACGTGGTAGAGGTGTATGAAACCTTGAATATCTATCCTGCGAATATGTTCGTCACCTCGCAGGACGTGCTCCAAAACGCCATTCACCAAATTCAGGACGACCTCGTAAAACAAATCGACTATTTCAAGGAAATTGGAAAACCTTTGGAAGCCAAACGTTTGGAGGAGCGCACCAATTTTGACCTCGAAATGATCCGGGAACTCGGTTACTGCTCCGGCATTGAGAACTATTCGCGGTATCTCGACGGTCGCCAACCCGGTACCCGCCCCTTCTGCCTTTTGGATTATTTTCCTGATGATTACCTGATGGTGGTGGACGAGAGCCATGTGACCATTCCCCAGGTACACGCCATGTATGGAGGCGACCGTTCAAGAAAGGTGAACTTGGTGGATTACGGATTCAGGCTCCCGGCGGCTATGGACAACCGCCCCTTGAAGTTCGAAGAGTTCGAGGCTTTGCAAAATCAGGTAATCTACGTCAGCGCCACCCCGGCGGACTACGAACTGCAACTGAGCCAAGGTGTGTACGTGGAACAGATTATTCGGCCGACGGGACTTTTAGATCCGGTGATTGAAGTCCGACCCAGCCTGAACCAGATCGATGACCTGGTCGAGGAAATCCAGCAAAGGGTGGAAAAGGACGAACGCACCTTGGTTACTACGCTTACAAAAAGAATGGCGGAGGAGCTGGCCAAATATCTGGCCCGAATCAATATCCGCTGCCGCTATATCCACAGCGATGTCGATACCTTGGAGCGGGTGGAAATTATGCAAGATCTACGAAAAGGTATTTTTGATGTACTTATCGGCGTTAACCTACTGCGTGAAGGCCTCGATCTTCCAGAAGTCTCCTCTGGTCGCTATTTTGGATGCGGATAAAGAGGGATTTTTACGCAGCAACCGTTCCCTCACCCAAACAGTAGGGCGGGCGGCACGGCACCTCAATGGAAAAGCCGTCATGTATGCGGATAAGATTACCGAGAGCATGCAAAAGACCATTGACGAGACCGACTACCGTCGCGAAAAACAGACGGCCTATAATCAGGAACACAATATTACCCCCATGGCCCTGAAGAAAAATCTGGACAGCGCCTTGGCAAAAAACTCCGTTTCTACCTATCATTTTGAAAAAGAGGAAATGCGTGCCGCCGAACCGGAAATTGAATACATGACCAAGGAGCAAATCGAAAAGATGATCCGTACCAAAAGAAAGGCCATGGAGAAAGCCGCGAAAGAATTGGATTTTATGCAGGCCGCCCAGCTGCGGGACGAAATCAAATTGTTGCAGGAACAGGAATAAAATCCTTGCATCCCATTAGAAAACTTATCCTATAGCAAAATTTTTCGAAAATTTTTACTTCTTATATTATCACATGAAATAAACGCTAATAAAAATCTGAATTTAAATTATTTAATACGAATTTTTAGACGTATCTAAATCTACTTTTTTAGCTTGTTATGCATTCGAAAGGCCCTCTTATTCCGGCTCGAAAAAACTGCGCGGCGCTAGAACACCAAAAAAGAAAAGCGCCCTGATTTCTCAAGACGCTTTCCCTAACTAACCAACTAAACCAACCATTATGAAAACCCTATCTGAAGGATAGGGACAACATAATTTTTTACTGCCTTACGACAATTCGATCATTCTTTTAGGTTTGGGCAAGGCTTCCTCTTTTTTCGGAAGGACGAATTTTAAAAGACCATTTTCATAGTGGGCCCTAATCTTTTCGTTGTCGATGGTTTCCGGCAAGGTAAAGGCCCTTTTAAAGGAGGAAAATCCAAATTCCCTTCTTGTATAATTCTCCTCTTTCACCTCTTTATCCTGCTCGATTTCAGATGAAATAGTGAGAACATCCTTGTCTATTTCAATATTAAAATCCGATTTCTTCCTTCCGGGAACTGCCAGTTCCAGTTCAAAGTCCTTTTCGCCTTCCTTAATGTTTACAGCCGGGAACACTTCCGTTATTATTTTCCATCCCTCCAAACCAGTCGGGTTTGAAAATTTCGTTCATCAATGATGGAAAAACCAAATGATTTCTTCTTGTGACACTCATGATATATCTTTTTATAGTTAAACTTCAATTTCAAAAGGATATAGTCAAATGATGTACCATTCGGATTAAACTGTCTTTTTGACGCATTTATGTGGGGTGTATATGTCATTTTGTCATTTGTTGTTACGGCCCGCGTTCTTACAGAACATCATAATCGCAAAGAAGTAGCTTAGCTTTACGATTTTGAATTTTACCTAGAGACGCATAAATGAACATTTAGTATGCCACAACTCTATATTTACTCTATCTTGCAAAAAATTCGAATATGACCAATAACGATATTTTTAAAAAACTCCGTGTTGCCTTGAGGCTACGGGACGATGAAATCATAGAAGTCTTAAAATTGGTGGATTTTAAAATGGGCAAGAGCGAGTTGGGCGCTTTTTTCAGAAAGGAAGATCATCCGAATTATATGGAATGTGGAGATCAGGTCTTACGTAATTTTCTAAATGGACTGGTAATTTATCTACGTGGAACCAAAGAAAATCCTAAACACCCGGGGGATGTCCTCTCCCAAAAAAACGCAAAACCCAAAGAGAAGAGAACACCAAGTTTTAAAGCCCAACAACGCAAAAAAATGGATACGGATATTACCAACGTAAAATATAAGAACAAGAAAAAATCCTGATTCGATGGACTCGTATCAGGATTTTATTCTTCCATAGAAATTTAGCCCACTATTCGTACCGGTATGGTATAAATTTTCCCCTCCTTATAAACGTCCAACTCTACTTTATGGTAGTTCAATCGATGCTTAACGAAGCGTTCCACGACCGGGCTTTCGGTATCGACGGATAGCACCACAATCTGCCCTTCGTTGTTAAGCGTAAACCTTATCTGTGCGGTCAACTCGACATCGCTTTGGATGAAGGAGGGGTCGTTCAACCGCAGCGATATTTGGGCGGACAGGCTTTTGTGGGGATTGACGGGTTTTACTTCTTTGGCCACTAAGTTTCCGGCGGATAGTAGCATTGCAGCTACCAGTACTAGACTCATTTTTCTCATGACTTGTTTGTTTTAAATCCCTGACCGATGATTGTCGGTTCTTTCAGGAATCGATTGATACTGATTGATGATGTACTATAAAGACGACTGCGAACTTCAGATGTTACGGACGCGGGGTCCTTTTAACAGGGTTTTAGGAGTATCAAGGGTTTCTCGGAGAGCGCCGGCTATGAAAGGTTCACTTCCTGTTCAGAGTAGGTCTTGACTGTCAAAACGTATATGTCGGCTCATATTTTCCTCAACGGACATAAAGGATTCTACACCTCGAATTCCCTCAATGGTCAAAATGGATTCTTGGTAAAGGTTTCGATAATGTAAGCTGTCACGGGCGTGTAGTTTAATGAAAATTTCATATTTACCTGTACTATGGTGGATTTTGACCACCTCGGGAATTTTGACAAGCTCCTCAATAACTAGCTCGGTACAGCGCGCTTTCCCGCAGAAAAATACCTAGGAATACCGTCATCTTCCATCCCATCTTACTGTAATCAAGGTTCAGGGTGGCGCCTTTGATAATTCCCAAATTTTTCATTTTACGGGTTCTCATATGCACCGTTCCCGGTGATATTCCCGCTCTTTTTGCTACTTCGGTATAGGCCATTTGCGCATCTCCGGACAACAAGGTCAATATTTGATGGTCTACTAAATCTAATCGGTCTTTCATAGTTGTTCAATGGGTATTTTAGGAAAAAAACATGGCTTTGCCCCCTTGCACCTGTAAATATTAACATTACTTTATTCTCATTATTTACTTAAATAATACGGATAACTGTAAAGATAATTCAGCTTATATAAAAATTAGGTTATAATACCGAAATTAAAAAGCGTATTTTAATTAGGAATAATAAAATTTATAAAAGCCTTGATTTTGGATGTAATAAAAATGAACTTTAGCCTATTTCTTACATATCGATAGCATTCCATATGTTGGAAATTAAAAAAATGGACGATTTGATTAAATTCCCCCTTAAAAATATTATTATGACAGATTTTTGTTTTATAAATATCTAAAAACCAGATATTAACGGCTGGTTCTGATTTTTATTTGTCAAAAACTCACCCTAATATTGTCCTGTTGTTTTGCTTCATTAAAAGTAAAATGATAGCGCGTAAAGTATCCGGAGCTTTTCTTTTATCCTTTTTGATTTTTGCTCCATTCCAGTAGGCTGGGCAAAATCAATAGGAGTCTGTACGAACACTGTTTTAATTTCAACCAAAACCTTTGTACTTATGAAGAAATCGATACTTTTTTTAATTGTTCTTATACCATCTATCTGTATGCTGCAGGCCCAGGATATTATGGTTACCGGTACGGTCTTGGACGATCAAGGAATCGTGTTGCCCGGGGCGAATGTCGTAATTAAGGGAACCGCCAAAGGGGCAACTACCAATTTCGATGGTGAATATACGATCGATGTCACCGACGGATGCTATTTTGGTGTTTTCCTCTTTAGGCTACGGTAAGAAAGAAGTGCCCGTTAGCGGTCAGGATACCATTGATGTAACCCTGGAAATGGCAGCGGAACAGCTCTTGGAGACCATCGTAATCGGTTCAAGGGGAAAGCCTCGAACGGCAATGGACACACCGGTTCCCGTAGATGTCATCAATATTGCCGAACAGGCCATCAATATGCCGCAGCAGGACCTTTCACAAATGTTGGCGGCCTCGGCACCTTCTTTTACGGCCTTTCAAAGTGGGGGCGGTGATCTTTCCTCCTTTGTTAGCCAACCCAGTCTAAGGGGCTTGGCCGCCAGTCAGGTGTTGGTCTTGGTAAATGGTAAACGAAGGCACACCTCCGCTATCCTGGCCGGCAATCAGACCGGTACACCGGGTCCTGCCGTTGATATGAGCTTTATTCCCAATGTGGGGGTAGAACGCATAGAAATACTTAGGGACGGTGCTTCCGCGCAGTACGGATCGGATGCCATCGCCGGTGTTATCAATATGGTCATGAAAAAAGGGACGGGGGAATTTATGGGTTCCCTTACCGGCGGGGCGTATATCAATAGCTCTCCGGACTTCAGTGATTCCGACCTCACGGAAGGGGAGAAAGCCTTGAACCGCTCTTCCGGGGATTGGGACGGTAATAATTTTCAGTTCGATGGCAATTATGGAATAGGTTTCGAAAACGGTGGCTATTTTAATGTATCCGCGGTCGTGGCATCCTCGGAACGTACCATTCGACCTACGGTCCTGGAAATCGATAGAGCGCCCTTGTATAGCGGGGACTACCTGAACAACCAGACCACTAACGTCAACGGGGTCCCTATCATCACCAACCCCGAACTTATTGCCGCTCAGGCTAGCGGAGATGCCGCAGCAATCGCCAATTTGAGTACGGTAGAAGGATTAATGGCGGCACGTGGGGTCGAGCAATACGAGGTAGCGACCTATTCTGGGACTTCCGGCCCAGACCAAAATGATTCTTGCCTTTAATATGGAAAACCCCCTCAACAGTAATACCAATTTTTATGCCTTTGGTGATTTTGGATATAAGTACACGGATGCCTACAGCTGTTTTTTTAGAAGGGCGGCCCAAGCGGATAGGACCAGCTATGCCCTTTATCCCAATGGTTTTAGACCGCAGATCTTTACCGATCAATACAATTTTTCATTGGGGACTGGAATAACCGGGGCACTGGGAGATTTCGACTTCGACCTGAGCAATACCTTCGGCACCAACTCGGCACAATACGGAATGTTCAATACCTGGAACGCCAGCATAGGGGAATCCTCGCCTACCGAAATGAACCTTGGCACCCATCGTTTTTTGCAGAACACCCTGAATTTTGACGTTACCGATTATTATGAGGAGGTTCTGGCCGGATTGAGCGTTGCCTTTGGAGGGGAGTTGCGCGTAGAGAACTATCAGATTATCGCGGGACAGGAAGAAAGTTGTACGGCCGGCACCGCCGGTGTGTTCACGGCGACGGAGGATAATCAGTTATTGGTAGGCCCGGATGGTTTTCCCTTGGAAGATCTCAACGGGACGCCCATCGTAGATGACAGTGGAACCCCAGTGGTTTTGCCCCATGCCGGTGTCAGCCAGCAGCTGGTAAAGAACTATGCGCTCAATTGTCAATGTTTCAGGGGGTTCGCCCCGGAGAACGAGGGCAATAGATTTCGCTCGGTCATGGCGGCCTATGGGGAATTGGAACTGGACGTAACCGAAGACTTTTTGGTATCGGGGGCCCTTCGGTTCGAAAACTATTCCGATTTCGGTAATGTTTTGACCGGCAAGGTAGCCGCTAGGTATTCCATCAGCGACAATTTTGCCCTTAGGGGATCGTACAGTAGCGGTTTCAGGGCACCTTCTCTTCAAGAACTGGGATACTCGCACAGTTTCACCTTTTTCGTAGGCCTAGTGCCTTTTGATGGTACCCTTTATCCTAATAATAGCTCTCAGGCCCGTGCCTTGGGCATCGGACGATTGCAGGAAGAGCGCTCCAGAAACCTCAGCGTGGGCTTTACCGCCGAAATAGGAAAATTCGACCTGGCCGTTGACGCCTATAAAATCGATATTTTCGATAGGATATTCCAAACCAGCGAATTTGATGCCACCCAGGCCCCCGTACTAGAGCCGGTCATCGGATCGGGACTAGCAAACTTCAGGATCAACGGCGGTGATATCAGCACTAAGGGAATAGAAGCGGTACTTAGCTATGGTACCAACCTGGGAGATGGAAGATTGGGATTTGACCTCTCCGGAATCTTTAGGGACAATAAGTTCGAAGGAGCCAACGTACCCGACCTGAACACGGCCCTCACCGATGAGGAACTTACGGAATTGTATGTCAGTCGCGACCTTATTGGGCAATTCGAGACAGGCACCCCTAGCAGTAAGATTATTGGTACGGTGAATTACTCCCTAGGCAAATTTTCCACCATGCTCAGGGGAACAAGGTACGGATCCGTACAGACCAGGGATAGTCAGGAACGTCCTTTGTTGAACGGAAGCATTGGGTATGCTGATCAGTTTTTTACCCCTGAATTTACCGTTGACCTCGGCATAACCTACGACCTGTCCGATGCCGTTAGCATCACCTTGGGGGGTAATAATATTTTTAATGAATATCCCGAAATCGTTAGGTATGAATTAAGAACCTTCAATCTCTATTCACAATACCAACAAGGATCCACCGGTGCCAACTACTTTGCACGCGTAACCTTTACGCTTTAATGAATTCGGTACAACCTTAAAGAAAAAATGATGAAAAAATATGTACGAAGTATCCTTCTCTTAGCCGCGATCATCGGAATTGTATCCTGTGAGCAGGAAAGATTGGAGCCTATATTGACTACCGCTGAGGGTGGGGGCGCCTTGAACAAGTATGTGGCCTACGAACTTGCATCTACGGATCCCATGGGCTCGAACGTCAATGGGAGGATCGTGTTTTACAAAACTACCCTCAACCAGACCTTGGTGCAGGTTTCCCTCTACAACACTCTCGAGAGCATCATGCATCCCGCCCTTATACTTGAAGGGCCAACGGGAGCCGAAACGGCGACCATTACGGCATTGGACAGTGTCGATGGGAGTACCGGTGAATTCGTCAGCAGTAAATTCTATGTGATAACGGATACCGCTTTTTATGATTCCCTGGAGGGGGAAACAGCCTCATTGGATGCCCACGTCAGCATTTACTTAAGTTCCGACGACGACACTATAGTGGCCTCCGGGGATATCGGGATCAATGCAATACCTGTGGAAACGAATTAGAACTTTTAATTTAAATATATATAGCACTATGAGTACATTAGACAGAAGGGCATGGTTGAAGCGAGGCGCTTTGACAGCCGCAGGAGCATTGGTAATGCCACACCTAAGTTTTGGCGAAACCCCAAGGGCACAGCTAAAATTCGACAACCGGGGCAGAATATGCTACAGTCCGTTTTTTAAGGAATACAATGCCGCTGTTTTCCCGGACGAGACCAAATTGGTGGCCAAACTAAACGCCAACGAAAACCCCTATGGACCCTCGGCAAAAGCGATCGAGGCCTTTAAAGAAAAGGCACACATGGGCAACCGGTATGCCTGGAAGGAACTCTTTGACCTCATGGATAAAATCGCCGTCTTGGAGAAGGTCAATGCCAAGAACATCATGATGGGCCCGGGTTCTTCCGACCTTTTGGAAAAAACGGCCATGGTCATGTTCGCTGAACGGCGGGAATGTGATTTCCGCAGACCCTTCCTATATGTCTTTGATCCGTGTGGCCGAGGCTACGGGGGCTTCCTGGAAACCCGTTCCGCTGAAAAAGGATTGGTCCCACGACCTCAAGGCTATGGAAGCGGCCATAGACTCTGATACCAAATTGATTTACATCTGCAATCCGAACAACCCCACTGGTAGCATGACCGATCATGACGAATTGGTCGATTTCTGCTCGCGGGTTTCCGAAAAAGTACCTGTTTTCATCGATGAGGCCTATATGGGCTTTTTGGAGGATGGTGCCAAGAAAAGTATGGTATCGCTGGTCAACGAAGGCAAGGATGTCATTATAGCAAGGACCTTTTCCAAAATCCACGGTATGGCAGGGCTGCGTGTCGGCTATGTTGTAGCCCAAGAAGCCACTTTGGATAAAATCCAGGCCGTTACCCGAGGGGGGATGGGCATAACCTACCCTTCCATTTACGCCGCTTCCGCCAGTATGGACGATATCGAATTCCAGAATAAGTCCAGAACAATGAACGCGGAGTGTAGGGAGTTCGTCTATGATACGCTCAAGAAAATGGGATACTCTTACATACCCTCGTCCACCAGCTTTATACTGTTTCCCATCGAAATGGAAGGGGAGCCGTTTCTTGAAAAGATGACGGATCAGGGTGTAGGCGTCCGTGCGTTCGATATCATGGACAAGAACTGGTGCCGTGTCAGCATGGGGACCATGGACGAGATGAAAATGTTCGCCACTGCCCTTCAGAAAGTGCTAGTTTAAGTTGAGTTGGCCCAAAGGGTCGGATAGAAGCGAACGATTTGCCTCGATACGCAAAGCATCTGGCTCTTTTGGGTTATTCATCCCTATCAAAAATTCGTTGTATTAACCTTTAAATTTGCATATTCCATGAACTTCGCCCTTCAAAATACCCTTGAACTTGTATTGGTCATCGGCCTGGGGTTACTTCTTCAGAAAAAAATAGCGAAACAAGATTTAAAGGGTGTAAAGACCATCATTCTCAGCATTGCGTTACCTGCCGTTATTTTTGTCGCCCTATTAAAAATAAAACTGGAGAGCTCTTTGCTGATATTTCCCATATTGGCCCTTGCCTTCAACGTGATCATGTTCTTGGCCTCCAAATATCTTCTCTCTGTCTCGTTTCCCAAAAATGAAGGGGCCAAAAAACGTACTGCCATCATGCTCCTGCCCTCATTGGCCCCCGGCCTGTCTTGCTTTCCCTTTATCGTGGTGTATCTCGGGGACGATTCGTTGGCCTTGGCCGCTTTGGCGGACGTGGGCAATAAAATTTTCGTTCTCCTGCTGCTCTACATGCTCGCTATGCATTGGTATCACTCACGCGCCCTGAAAACCATACAGGCCTCTTCAAAAAGTAAAATAAAAGATCTGGCCTTGGCTCTTTTTAACGAGCCCATCAATATGGTAATTATCGTCGGATTGCTATTGTTGGCGTTTGGCCTAAACCTCGAATCGCTACCAGGTTTTCTACAGAACACCATTGGGGACCTAAAAATGATAATGACCCCCTTAATACTATTGTTTATCGGTATGGCGGTACGCATAAAGTCCGGCGAACTGGGACTCATTCTTTCCCTATTGACGCGGCGTGCGGGAATAACATTTTTTCTTTCAGCTATTTTTGTTTTTCTCTGGCCGGCCTTAAGCCCCGCACTTATCCTGTTATTGGTGGTTTTTCCACAAAGTGCTTGCAGTTTTTGGCCGTTCGCCCACATGAGTGCCGTAAGTGCCTTGGAAGAGACCGACGAACAGAAAGAACCGACCTTCGCTATGGATTTTGCGGTCAATGTTTTGGCCTTCTCCCTACCTTTTTCCACCGTTTTGATAATCGGTATCTTTTCTTTTAACAAGCTGTTCGTAGATCCATGGGTATTGCTGGCATCAGGAGCGGTATGTATAGGCTTGTCATTTATACCGACCCTGGTACATAGGCTGAAAGGTAGCCGGGAAGCTGAAACTTCGGGGCACTATGGAACCTATGCAGGCTTAAATGCCAATTCGCAGTCATCGGACGACAAGTAAAATCTTACCTATTGGTTTGATTTGAACAAGGAAGTTTTCAAAAATACATGGGATTTTGAAAAAGTTTAAATCCGTATGTAACCCGTTAATAACCCCATTCCTGACAGCATTTTCCCATTTTACAGTGTAATACAAATTTCTTTATCATGATAATCGGCGTACCCAAAGAAATCAAGAACAACGAAAGCCGTGTAGGCATGACCCCGGCCGGCGTATTTGAATTGGTAAAAAACGGCCATACCGTCTATGTACAGACCGGAGCAGGCGAGGGAAGCGGCTTTTTTGATAGGGACTATAAAAAGGTAGGGGGCTTCATTATGGATACGATCGAAGAGGTGTATAGCATGGCACAGATGATCATAAAAGTAAAGGAGCCGATCCAGAAAGAATACGGTCTGGTTCAAGAAAATCAGATTGTCTTCACCTACTTCCATTTTGCATCCAGCGAAGCCTTGACACGGGCCATGGTGGAAAGCAAGTCGGTCTGTATCGCCTACGAAACGGTCGAGGACGAGGAGGGAACCTTGCCACTTTTGACCCCGATGTCGGAAGTAGCCGGCCGAATGGCCATTCAACAAGGAGCAAAATATCTGGAAAAACCCGTAAAAGGCAGGGGGGTACTTTTAGGAGGCGTGCCCGGCGTCGCCCCCGGCAGGGTCTTGGTGCTAGGGGCCGGGGTCGTAGGTATCCAGGCCGCCAAGATGGCGGCGGGACTAGGAGCCCATGTCACCATTTTGGATATCAACATGAAACGGCTGCGCTATGTAAACGATGTTATGCCTCCGCACGTGGTGACCGAATTTTCCAACGAATACAATATCCGGAAACACGTGAAGACCCATGACCTAATCATTGGTGGGGTTTTATTAAAAGGGGCCAAGGCACCCAATCTGATTAGCCGCGATATGTTGAAACAAATGCGGCCCGGTACGGTAATTGTCGATGTTGCCGTGGATCAGGGAGGCTGTGTGGAGACCACCAGACCTACCACCCATGAAAATCCGGTATATATCATTGATGACGTCGTACACTATTCCGTAGCCAATATGCCGGGAGCGGTACCCCATACCTCTACGATGGCCCTGACGAACGTGACGCTGCCCTATATTCTGAAACTGGCAAACTTAGGATGGGAAAAAGCTACCGAGCAGGACAAATCCCTGCAAAAGGGACTGAATATCATCAGGGGAGAAGTGGTTTATACAGAGATTATCGAGACCTTCGGGTGGGAACAGTCCAGCTCAATAAATTAAGGTCCGGACAAGTTTATACAATAAAAAGCTCCTAGGAATTCTTGGGAGCTTTTCTTTGGATAGATTTAAACTTGCACCACCCTATTCCTTTACTTCGATGGGAATGCGGTAAACGATTCCTTTCTCGTAGGTACCCCTGGTCAGTTTTCGAAAATCGATGGTAGTGCGAATGTAACTGTCGAAAGCCTTGTTATCGGTTTCGACTGAAAGTATTCTCAAATAATTTCCGTCATCTACAGCAACACGCACCTCGGCTTTGGCACCCCGAATTTCATTAGGTATAGGGTTTTCGGCCAACATATCGTAAATCTGCTCCGTAATTTTTGAAGCTTTCGGCTTGTGGGCCACTGCACTTTCATCGGACGCATAGCCTAAGTTAAATACGAGGACGCTTATAATTAAAAAAATTACTTTTTTCATTTGAATATATTTTGTGGTTTAGTAATCGATTGAACATCAATAAATATAATGCAAAATATCTATTACATATTGCGTATTCAATAAATTTTAACATACAAAAATGAGAATGTCAGAAATATGGAACAAAATCTAACGAATCATCAGCTTTCTTCGAAGTTTAAAAAACGAAATCCCATTTAGGCTTCCCAATGATTTTCAACCTGGATTACTATTGAGCACAAAAAAGGGATGTCCTTTTCAGGACATCCCAAAAAAATTATAATTCCCTTCTATCAGGAAATTTAATAAGTTGCAAATGGCAGAGGACTTTTTTAACCCAATACCTCCTTCACCTTATCAGCAGCTTCCTTAAACTGCACGGCCGAATGTACGGCTAGACCTGAATTGTCGATTATCTCCTTCGCCTCCTGGGCATTCGTGCCCTGCAAACGGACAATGATGGGTACTTTCATGGCATCGCCCATATTTTTATACGCATCCACCACGCCCTGCGCCACGCGGTCGCAACGTACGATGCCACCAAAAATATTGATGAATATCGCTTTTACATTTTCGTCTTTCAAAATAATCCGAAACGCCTCCTCTACCCTTTTGGCATCTGCGGTGCCACCTACGTCCAAAAAGTTGGCGGGTTCGCCACCGGCCATTTTTATCAAATCCATAGTTGCCATCGCCAATCCAGCGCCGTTGACCATACAACCGACATTTCCTTCAAGATCGACATAATTGAGTCCCACCGCACGGGCTTCTACCTCAATCGGATTTTCTTCCCGTAGATCACGCATCTCGGCATATTTTTTACGACGGAACAAAGCATTGTCATCAATCGACACCTTGGCATCGACCGCCATGATCTTGTCATCGGAAGTCTTCAATACGGGATTGATTTCGAACATGCTGGAATCACTTTGGGAATACGCTTTGTAGAGAGCGGTCACAAATTTTGTCATTTCCTTAAAGGCGGTTCCCGAAAGTCCTAGATTGAACGCTATTTTTCGAGCCTGGAACGGCATCAGTCCCGTAGCCGGATCGATTTCCTCATTAAAGATAAGATGGGGCGTTTTATCGGCGACTTCCTCTATGTCCATGCCGCCTTCCGTAGAATACATGATCATATTTCTACCGGTCGCGCGGTTCAGGAGAACGGACATGTAGAACTCACTGGTCTCGTTATCTCCAGGATAATACACATCCTCCGCTACCAAGACCTGATTCACCTTTTTACCTTCGGCCGAAGTCTGGGGCGTAACCAGGTTCATACCAATAATATCGCCTGCGATTTCTTCGACTTCCTTTAGGTTTTTAGCCAACTTTACGCCGCCGCCCTTTCCGCGGCCCCCTGCATGTATCTGGGCCTTTATAACATGCCAGCCCGTGCCGGTTTCGGCGGTAAGTTCCTTAGCAGCTTCGACGGCTTCCTTGGCGTTATGGGCCACTATGCCACGCTGTATGCGTACCCCAAAGCTCTCCAATATTTCTTTTCCCTGATATTCGTGAAGGTTCATATATTAAGGTGTATTTAGGTTCTGTTGCAAAAATAGGAAAATAAGTCTCAGTAGGCGGTCGCGATTAGCAGTATTTATAGTACCAACTCGAGTAGTAAGGCAAAAATAAAGTAGCTATACACGGCAAACAACCGCAAACAGAAAACAGCGAACTACTACTGTCACGGCATATTATAATCGAAAGTCCTTGAAGTCCAAGGGATCGAAATTCCGAAAATCGCCGTTCATTTCTATAGTTCTTTTAGTGCGGTCCACTTCCTGCAGCACCGTAATTGTGGAAATCAAGTGGGATTTAATAAAGGCCAAGCGCTCGCTCTCTTTCGGCAATTGCAGCAACTGGTACTCCTGTTCAAAAGAAAGTCCCATTTTATGGGCCAGAATATAGCTGTTGAATTTTTCGACGGAGAGGGGTGTAAAAGGCACATCCATAAGTTCATAGAGTTCGTGGATTTTATCGAGTACCATTCATTTTCAAGGCTTTGCTGGCATCATTCATGTTATCAAGGAATTCAATCTCCCCACCGGCGTAAAGCTTTCCGTTCATCTTTTCCTCAAAACTGATAATCTTGAATACTTGGCGGCCAACGCAAGTGACATCCATTTCACCGTTCTCGTAGGTGTTCACGATTTCCACCAGTTGCACCTCGGTACCATAGGCGACACTATTATTGATGTAGACGGGAATGCCAAAGGTGAGGGCCTCCTTTCTGCAATCACGGATCAGCTCTTTATAGCGCTCCTCAAAAATATGCAGCGGTACCGTCTCGCCGGGAAAGAATATGGATGGTAAAGGGAACAAGGGTAATCTCATCTGTAGTATTTTTTTACAAGAATCGGATGTAAAGAGTTGGTTAGTTATGGTTTTAAGGTATTTATGAATCTTCCTTTGCGCCCATCCACATTGCGGTCGGTAGCAAAAATGTGATATGGCTCATTTTCAAAGAATTTTCAATTTGCGTTAAAAATACGACTCAA
This sequence comes from uncultured Flavobacteriaceae bacterium, assembly GCA_963764285.1. Lineage (GTDB taxonomy): Bacteria > Bacteroidota > Bacteroidia > Flavobacteriales > Flavobacteriaceae > Pricia. Next base: position 194,878 of record CAVXSA010000001.1, on the reverse strand, counting down.
AAGAATAAACGACAACATTAAAAAAAGAGTCGAAAGTTATAAATATAACAATTTGTTGTATTTTCTATATTTACTCCTAATTCTTTGTCCATATCCTATGAACGGGTTAAATTTGCATCAAACACGAAGGAAATGAAAAATGCCGATTTGCTAAAGATTGCCGCTACCTATGGCGATCCCGTTTATGTCTATGATTCGGACAAAATAATTTCGCAGTTCCAACGCCTGACTAAAGCTTTCAGCGGCGTTAAAAATCTGAAGCTCAATTATGCGGCCAAGGCGCTATCAAACGTGGCCATTCTTAAATTGATGAACAGTTTAGGCAGTGGCCTTGATACGGTCTCCATTCAAGAGGTGCAACTCGGTCTATTGGCAGGGTTCAAGCCCGAGGATATTATCTTCACTCCCAATGGGGTATCTTTGGAAGAGATCGAAGAGGCGGCCCAGTTGGGCGTCCGTATCAATATTGACAACCTTTCGATATTGGAACAGTTCGGTAGCAAACATCCCGATATTCCCGTTTGCGTACGTATCAACCCCCATGTGATGGCGGGCGGAAATTCCAAGATTTCGGTGGGACATATCGATTCGAAATTCGGTATCAGCATCCATCAGATTCCACTTTTGCTACGTATCGTCGAACTGACCCAAATGAAGGTGAACGGCATACACATGCACACCGGCAGTGATATTCTGGACATCGATGTCTTTCTGTACGCCTCGGAAATTCTGTTCGAGACCGCCCAAAATTTCAAGGACCTGGAGTTCATCGATTTTGGAAGCGGGTTTAAAGTACCTTATAAAGAGGGCGATATTCAAACGAACGTGGAGGAACTTGGCAAAAAACTGGCCGACCGGTTCAACGAATTTTGTAAGGCCTATGGCAAGGAACTCACCTTGGCCTTCGAGCCGGGCAAGTATTTGGTCAGCGAGGCCGGGCATTTTCTGGCCCGGGTGAACGTAGTAAAACAGACCACCTCGACGGTGTTCGCCAGTATCGATTCCGGTTTTAACCATCTAATCCGGCCGATGTTCTATGGGGCCACGCATCAAATCCGAAATATTTCGAACCCGGAGGGCAGGGAGCGCTATTATTCCGTAGTTGGCTATATCTGCGAGACCGATACCTTTGCCAGCAATAAACGCATCAACGAAATCTCGGAGGGAGACGTCCTTTGCTTCAATAATGCAGGAGCCTACTGCTTTACGATGGCGAGTAATTACAATTCCCGATTTCGCCCCCCCGAGGTACTATGGCACGAGGGCAAAGCCATTTTGATCCGCGAACGGGAAACTTTCGACGATTTGATCAAGCATCAGGTGGACGTAAAAGATCTGTTTGAATCTAAAGGCATCTCCAAAAAGGAAAAGATCGAGGCAAAATAAAGCAACTATATTTTCGTTAGCTTTGGTATAGTTGTTGAACTAATTCGCTAAAATTTAGCTATGAAAATATTCCCTTCCTCTATTTTAAAGATTTTTCTGTTCCTATGTATGGGAAGCATGGCGTTCAATGCCCAAGCCCAAGAAGTCGAATGGCTTTCGTGGAACGAGGCGGCGAAACGGATATCCACTGAAAAAAATCCAAAGAAAATCTTTATCGATGTGTACACAGATTGGTGTGGATGGTGCAAGAAAATGGACAAGGATACTTTTCAAGATCCGGAAGTTGCCGCTTATATGGCCGAGAATTTCTATATGGTGAAGTTGGACGGGGAAGGCAAAGAACCCATAGAGTTCAAGGGAAAGACCTATAAATTCGTTCCCCAAGGTAGAAATGGTTACCACGAGTTCGCCGCGACCTTAATGCAAGGCCGATTGAGCTATCCCACTACCATTTTTTTGGACGAGGAAATGAATATGCTCTCCCCGGTACCGGGCTATCAAAAACCGGAGCCGTTTCTAAATATCGCCAAGTATTTTGGGGACAATATCTATAAGGAAAAGGATTGGAAGAGCTATACCGGGGCGGAAGGGCGTTGAAACCTAACTCAATATTTAATCTACTATTACCGTTGCAATAGACCATTTGTTCTGAATGTTCGCTTCGTCGGGAGCTCGCAGTAAAATATAGAACTTTGTACCTGCCTTATTAAAAAATCCGAAATGGCCCTGAGCATCAAAAACTTTGGGAGACCCATCTGTACTTTGGCCTAAAACCTTCGGAAGTTCTACTTCATTCCGAAATGTCAAGTAATCGGCATTGTACTTTCTTAACTATACTGCTCGGCTCTTTCTCATAGACTTCCCCAGCTTCAAGAACTGCGTATATCCGATTCGCATCGCTATGGTAATCCATCGTTGTTATCCTATCTTCACCGATCAAGGCACCGTCGTAAGTCAGATCCACAGTGGAAACAGTGGTGGCATTGAACACATTTCTACCTCTGGTGAAGAGTTGATCACCGCTCTCTGAAAACCATAGATTACCATCAATAGCAAAATCACCATGGTAGGGGGAGTCATAGAGGTAGTCTGCCGTTCCATTAGTTATATCATATTTTTCAATATCAGAAGGAGAAATTCCGTTGTCCGTTGCATATATAAAATTGCCCGATGGGTGTAATTTTGCGATGGTCCCGGCATAGATCTGACCACCGGTATTCAGCATTTCATTACCGGATGATAAATCGATACAGCGAATTCGTTCCCATTGATCTTCCCGAGGAAAGGCATAAACCCAATTGTTCGGGGCCAGGACAATATCCAAAACATCGGTGGTTACGTCGTACATTTTGACCAATTCCATCTTATCCAAATCGATATAGGAAATACGGCCATTATGGCCTACGGCTGCAAAATTACCATCTTGAACAACGGAAACACTGGTAGGAGGTAAATTGAGGTCGATAGTTTGCACGGTTTCCGAAGAAATATCGAATTTTCTGATTTGATCCGGAAACATTGAAACTGCGATAAGCCTATCATTCGTCCTGTCGAATTCCGCATCGACAATATCCCCACTTAACTGCCATGTGTCTTCTTTATAATTTTTGATCGATACAGGAAGTTCAACGACTTGCGAGCCATCGTATTCCACAGTAACCCCATACCCGTAAATTTGAGTCTCAAGGTTGCTTCTATCGATGGCAGCATTAACCGCAATGGAATCACCCATGGCCAAGTTTCCTGAAGAGGGCTCAAAAGTCAATTGGGAATTTTCATTCCTGATTATCCATTCATAGGAAAAATTGCCATCGTTTTTTATATAAAAATTCTTTTCATCCTCAAAATAATCAAATTCCAAATTGGGCGTAGAAATATCTAAAATGGAAACGGGAACGGAGCCAAGGTTTAAATCAATAGGAATGTTGGCATTACCGGCCCATTGGTCGTAATTTCGATGGTTCCCGAATAATTTCCCTCGTAAAGTCCAGTCAAATCGGCTTGCACCTCAATTTCTGCTCAACCATCCACTAGGGTGCCGGATGACGGACTAATCGTTACCCATTCAGGCTTGGATGCTATACTCCATTCAACGGTAGCGCTTGGCCATACCGATAGGGAGATTTTCGAAATCTTAGCTTTTTCCAACGAAAGTTGTTCAGGGGAAGCAATGATTTTGGCATCCACCGTCGGAGCCTCGGTAATGTCGTTGGTACAGCTAGTTATGAAAAAAATCAGGAAAAGGGGTGCAACAATAAGTTTTAAAAAAGAAGGGTTTTTCATGATATGGTCGGTTATTCGTAAAATTCATTTGGTAGCGATCAATACCCACCTTATGTTTTTCGAAAATGATTATGGGAAATCATTTCTAATAATGACATGTAAAATTCCCACGGAGGCGGGACTAGCTTCTCTATTCAAAATCATCTCCAAATTTCCTTATTACAGGAAAGGATTTGTCCGATATAATCTGGTTGGGACTTTCGCGTTTAGGAGAACGTTTTTATAAAAATTATATTATAGCCTTGTGCGAAATAATGAAGTGTTTACAACTTTCTGTTTGGAAGAAAAAATTTCGGCTTTTGGGCTCTAATGAAGGTATTTTTGAGCAGCATAGTCGTCGCTAGGTGGGAATAAATGACAAAATTGGGGGCAAAATGTGAACTTTGCAGGTAAAAGAGAAAGTTTAGATTACTTCTAAAGCAGTATAGTGGGATTTTGGATGTGGAAAGTCCGGCCGATATTTCGGTTTAAATGCCGTTGTTGGTCCCTTTATACATCTATTAGGAAATCTGTTTCGCAATAAACTTTGGCAGTTGCTTAGCGCTTTGGTTTTCGATTCACTACCTGCTATAATTCGGAGACTCCTTGGTAATAGTTACATCATGCGGATGGCTTTCGTGCACCCCGCTGGAAGTTATTTTTACGAAGCGTCCCTTTTCCTTTAAATCGGCGATATCCTTGGCACCGCAGTATCCCATACCGGCCCGCAATCCTCCGATAAACTGGTGAATACTCTCGTAGAGTTCTCCCTTATAGGGTACGCGGCCTACGATACCTTCGGGTACCAATTTTTTAATATCGTCCTCGACATCCTGAAAATAACGGTCTTTGCTCCCTTCCTTCATCGCTTCGACGGAGCCCATACCTCGGTAGGACTTGAATTTTCGCCCCTCATATATGATCGTTTCCCCAGGGGATTCCTTGGTGCCGGCGAGCAAAGAGCCCAGCATTACGGTGTCCGCTCCCGCCGCTATTGCCTTGGGAATATCGCCTGTATAGCGGATTCCGCCATCGGCGATTACCGGCACACCGCTTCCCTTGATGGCTGCGGCCACTTCCAATACAGCGGAAAATTGTGGGAACCCGACCCCCGCCACGACCCTTGTGGTACAGATCGATCCGGGTCCTATACCTACCTTAACGGCATCCGCCCCTGCATCGACCAAATATTGGGCGGCTTCGCCGGTAGCGATATTGCCGACAATTACTTCGAGATTCGAAAATTTCTTCTTGACTTCCTTTAAAACGGCGACCACCCCTTTGGTATGCCCATGTGCCGTATCGATAACCACTGCATCGACCCCAGCATCGACCAAGGCCTCGGCCCTAGCGACCGCATCGGGCGTGACACCGATGGCAGCGGCCACCCGCAATCGCCCGTAGGTATCTTTGTTCGCAATCGGCTTTTGGGTCAATTTGGTAATATCCCGAAAGGTAATAAGGCCCACCAGCTTGTAGTTTTTATCGACCACGGGCAGTTTTTCGATCTTGTTTTCCTGAAGGATGTCCTCGGCCTGCTCAAGGGATGTCCCCTCCCCCACTGTCACCAGATTCTCGGATGTCATGACCTCGGAAATCGGTCGGTCGTTGTTCTTTTCAAAACGAAGGTCCCGGTTCGTTACAATGCCGAGTAACTTTCCCTGGCTTATCGACAATGGGAATACCACCGATACTAAATTCCTTCATGTTGGCCTTCGCATCCTTGACCTTGGAATCTAAAGGCAGGGTTACCGGATCCATAATCATTCCGCTTTCCGCCCGTTTTACCTTACGGACCTTTACGGCCTGTTGGTGGATGCTCATGTTTTTGTGCAGGACGCCGATACCACCTTCCTGGGCAATGGCGATGGCCATTCGGGATTCGGTTACGGTATCCATGGCCGCCGAAACAATGGGCACGTTGATGGAAATGTTGCGTGTGAATTTGGATTGGATGTTGACTTCTCGGGGAAGTACTTCGGAATAGGCGGGCACCAACAGTACGTCATCGTATGTGAGACCTTCGCCTAAAATTTTATTGTGGTGGGCTTGCATGGCAATTAAGGATTTAATTGCGTGCAAATGTAGTGAATTCCGCTCCATTTATTTCCACCCTGGCAATATATTAGCGAGACGCCCGTACTATTTCGCCGATTCCTTAATATGGTATTTGGTGCGCGCCCGCTTGGCCCATTGGATAACCGCCTCTTTCTCGGTTTCGGACAAGGCACCTCCGTGCAGCCATGTGTATTCGTTCAAGGGCATCTTACCTTCCTCGACCTCTTCGACCAGCTCTTCCAGTTTATGGTCTTTCTTCTTGTTTGTGTAGCTGTCCCATACCGATACGTTAAAATGTTCGTTACCCTCTTCGATATGATTGTTCAACCATATGGAAATCGGTGCGACCTCGGCATACCAGGGATAAACCGTTTTGTTGCTGTGGCAATCATAACATTGGTTCTGCAGTACACCCGCTACCAAAGGGGCCGGCTGGGTTTCCTTTTCAAATGAGGCCACATCGCGCACTTCCGCATCGTTCCTTTCGGGACGGTAGAATTGGAGGGCGATCAAGATAATCAATAATGCGACCAGTACTTTTTTATACGATTTTCATGTTGTAAATATATGAATGTTTGACTTCGTTTGTTGTTCGTTTTTCATTTTTCGTTAACAAATATGGAAAACTATACTACTAATCCAGTTTCAGATGGATTAATTTTCCATTCTCCCATCTTCGGATTTCCAGTTCGCTCCCTTTCCACGGGGCTTCGTAATTGAACCTTACAGCTTCAACTGCAAGGTAGTATAAAACGTTCGAGGCTGTGCGGGGATGATACCGGGACCGGGATAACCGGTGGCCCTTTGGGTGAAATAGCTGTTGTTCAATAAATTGTTGATTCCCGCTTCGAGTTTCCATTTTTTATAGGAATAGGATAGGCTTAGGTCTAGAATGTCATAGGCGGGAATGCTACCCTCGATACCGCGTTGGTTGTCATTGATGTCTTGGAGCGCATTGGTGGCATCGGTGAATTGTTGGGAGAGATAGGTATATTGGAGGCTTCCCAAAAAGTTATCGTAACCAAAATTAACTCCGGTCTTTAGGTTTAGGTCGGGAATGAATTCTACTTGGTTGCCTTGCACGTTGTTTTCTTCGGATGTTGTGTATTTCGACTTTGTCAAGGCCAAATTTATAAAATAATTGAGTTTCCATTTCTCGCCGATCGGAAAGAAGGTTTCCTTTGATATTCCAATCCCCGAAACTCTCCAGACCATAGATAAAGGCAGTACCGACGTTGCCCCGGAACCGGATAAGGTTGCCCGTTTCGATTTCCTCCCCATCGGCACCTGTGCGGGTCTGATTCTTCAAAACCTCCCCCAACCGGTCATCGTACAACAAACCGAAAATGCTGGCGTCATAGGATAAGAAATCCTTAAAGCGGCCCCTAGCACCTATATCGGCCGTAAAACCATCCTCATCGGAGATGTTGGGGTCCACCTCAAAAGAGGGATTGACCACCTGAATATCGTTGAAGGTCACGGATCGATAATTTTGTGAGAAATTGGCGTACAGTTCCATACCCGGAACCAATTTATAAGTGGCCCCGATACCCAATAGTAAAAAAGTGCGGTCAAAAGTGCGCTCTTCATCGATTTCTTCGTTTAAGATCACATTGCCCGCCAGATCCTCCGCGATATTCTTATAACTGCCTTCACTCTTGGTTTTGATATGCTCTAGTCGAAACCCTGGGGTAAGCGTTAATTGGGGGGCCAAATTAAATATATTCTCCCCGAAAAGGGCAAGGTTCAGGTTGGGTATTCAAATTGGGACTGGGGTTCGTAGTTGGGATACTGCGCATCGGTAAAACTGAAATCGGCATCCGACGCGACGGTACCCGAACCTTGTTTTTGCTTGTTGCGCGATTGATAGTATTTGGTGCCCAAGAGCAGTACGGCATCTTTACTTCCGAGCGAATATCGCGTCAATATCCGCGCCTCGGCGCCCCAGTTCCTAAAATCGGTGACCAAGAGTTCGCGCGGCTCGGTCAAATCGTCGGGTTGGGAGACCCGGTTGGTCCGAAAGCCCAAGGCCTTACGGGTGGCATCGAGTCCGAAAAGGTTCAAACTGAAATCCGTCTTGGATGAAAATTGATGGTCCAACCGCAGCGAATAGAGCTTCCAATCGACTCCGAACCAGTTCCGACTACGGTTGCTAAAGTTAGGGTCTTCGTAAAACTGGGCATCGGTCAGGCCACCTGCCTGTTTGGCCAGATAATCCATAAAGGTCGTCTCCAAAGTAAGTTGGGTCCGGTCCGAAAAGCGATAGTCGATATGTGCGTAGAAATTTTTACTGTCGTAATGGGAATTCGGACGGAACCCATTGCCGTTCTTGTAATTGAAATAGGTGTAATAGCCTAGCTTGCCAGCCGTTCCACCGAGGCTGTTAAAACTGGTGAACAGGTTGTAGGACCCCAAGGTCTGCCGTGTCACCAGCTCGATTTTTTTATCGGGATTCGGAGGTTTGAACTTAAAATTGACCAGTCCCCCGAACTGGGTACCATATTGCAGGGAGGCTGCACCACGGATTACCTGGATTTCCTCCAAGGCCTCTGCCGGGGGCGTGTAATAGCTTTCGGGATAGCCCAGCACATCGGCGCTGATGTCATAGCCGTTTTGGCGGGTGTTGAAGTTGGAAGTCCGTCTGGGATCTAGCCCGCGGCCCCCGATATTCAGTTGCAGCCCCGCATCGCCGCCATCATAGATGTTCAGACCGACGACCTGGCTATAGATCTGTCGGGCATTGTTCGCGGCCATGTTCCCCGTAAGGCCCGATAATAATACCACTTCACTTTTTTTACCCGCATAGATGGCGGTACCTTCTACCTTTCTCAGTTGTTTCAGGGCGAAAACCTCTTTCCGCTGTTGCGTGACGATCACTTCCGAAAGCTGTTCGCCCAGGGGCTCCAATACCGCATTGACTTCCCTATTGGCCTCTATGAAAAAATCGATTTTGTTGATCCGATATCCGTAGGCAAATACGATAAGCTCATAATGGCCTTGGGGAATGTTCTGTAACCTATATTCCCCTTGGGAATTCGTACTGGCAAAAAGATCCAGGGCCTTTAAGTACACCTCGGCATCGGGTACTGCTCTACCCTCGGGATCGGACACCGTACCCGAGAGGTCCGAATTGTGCATGGCCCATTTGCAACAGGACCAAAAATAAAAACGAAAAATTAAATTCCTTTAATGTCATCGTTGAAGGGGATTATCCATTGTTTATGTTCCCAAGATTCCTGCTGTTGGGCCAGGTCCACCTGCGGGTCCACCATGGGGGTGCTCAAACGCCCGTTCAGGCTGACGTAGCTCTCTACGAATACCTGAATGTTCTTATGCCCATCCTTTTTAAAATGATCCTTTAAAAAATGGGCGTATTCCAGCATGAAATCGGGCTGAAAAGCCATCTGTTTTTCTTGAAATGGCGTTAAAAAATCGGTATTGTCCACATAAAAATAGCTACCGGTCTTAGCGTCAACGATCTTGAATTGGGCATAACCGGATTTTTCCATTAGCATAACCCGCCAAGAGAACCGGTAGCCTTCCTCGGTCCAAAAAAGTTCGCCAGGATAAGCCAAATAGCGCCATGGCCATAGCAACTGGATGCCAAAAAAGACCAGAAGGATCATATATTTGATACCTTGGCCGACCGTCAATCGGTACTCTAGGATTTTACCGGTATCAAACTGTCGTTTCCCCAACCGAAAAAGTCGATCCATATATTTTAAAAGCCTATGATGTACCCCGGCATCAAAAAATATCAGGGTGGACACAATCATGATATAGGGGAACATCCCGATAGGGAACAGTACCCAGGTCATCATGTGGAAAACGACCACCGCTACGAAAGCAACAGACCGTGTCTTAGGGTACAGCAAAAAAAAGGGAATGGACAGGTCGTATAGCCGCCCCTCCCCAACTAAAGGCATATTGCACCGCTTCGAGATGCAAAAAATCGCCCAATAACGGCGTATCGAATTTCGACGGCAACCAAATTTTTAAGGGCATGGCATTCAACAGCCAGTCGGAATTCAGCTTGGCCAGGCCCGCATAGAAATAGACGATGCAGAGTAGCAGTTTGATACCGTTGATGGTCCAAGCGGGGATTTTTTGAAAGGATTTTTGGGGATTTCTAAAGGCATCGACCGAATAATACGCATTGGCCGGCAAGAAAATCATCAAAAATGCGAGGATGCTGATAAAATAATAATGGTTGAGATAGGTCGTCTTGTCCATCAACTCGATATAGGTGAAACTGAGGAAAAAGACGATGATGGCCATGCGGTATTGATAACCAAGGGCTACCATAACAGAAGCTATGGCACAAAGGAGAAAAATCAGATAGGTATAGTTACCTAGGGGCTTGATCCACTCGAACCCGTAATACGAAAAGAAAAATTGGGGTCGAACGTAAAGTTTATCGATCCAGCCGTAACTGGCGAACCGTAGCAGCCCGAACAACATCATCGCCCCGAACATAATACGGAAGACCGCCAAGGGGGCCGCCTCTACGCTTTTTAGAATATATTTTTTGGGGAACGATGCCATTATCTAGTCCCCATCCGAATCAACGTAGGCAATACTGATACTCATGGCAGACACCATATCTACCTTTAATAAAGGAACGATACGTTGCACCTCATCATAGGCCAAAAGCATGTCGGACGGTGGGTTGTGGTTCTCTATTTCCTCCCGGAAGGTGCCCAAGCATAGTTACCTTTTCGTCGGGCGGTATCGAACTGGTCGTTAATAATCCTTTTCAAGTCTTCACCCCCCTTTGATGGCATGGAGCGCATCAAGATAGGAGGCCAAACTCTCGCCCGTTTGGTCGGTCCCGAAGTGTTTTCCGTTGAAAAAATTCCCGGGAAGCGTTTAGGGCTTCCAAACACAATATTTTCGATACGTCGGCACCATAATACCCCTCCAAATTTCCCGGAAGGGTATTTTCCGAAAAAACCCCAAGGGGAATACCCATTTTACCGGCCCGAAGAAATTTCTCGTAATAGAAGATATAGTCGTTTACAAAGCGATCGACCGAGGCGGTAGCCGAGGCCCCGTCGTTATGGACAAATGTATCGCGATAGCCCTGTTGCCATTCCGAAAGCACTTGGTCTGTCAGTTGTTGCATGTTCTTCACCACCGCCTCCATATAGGGGATATAAGTGCCTTTCTCCGAAGGCTCGCCCAACGATACCAAGATGTCAGCATCGGTTTCCCCCAAGCCATTGATAAGGTAATCTAAAGCGGGAAAACCCTTGCCCGTCCGATTCGAGGGAAGTGCCAAATCATAGTTTCTGCTCGCCGCATTGATTTCGATAAGCTCGGTATCGGCAGGATAGGAATTGAGGTTCAATCGCAGTCCCGCCGTTTCCGCAGGGCCTATTTCAAACATATCGACATGCTGCCATGATTTATATGCGTTTAACCAAGCGGATCGAAGTGCCACAAGATGGGCCTCGTTGGCTTCCGTTTTAAATGTCTCGAAACTGGCCATTAAAACCGTAAGTTTTTGGGAAAAGTCGATGTAAGCGGGAATAATAATGTTATCTGCCCAATTGGCCAACATAGCGCCCCTATCAAAAGTTACCGCATCGGGGCCGGGACCAACATCGTCCGACATTCCTGGACCGTTACTATTATCGGATGAACAGGCCCAAATAAAGGTCAATAGTATAAAGGCTCCCCAAATTCTTCGCATAACCTACTTATTTTTGTTATTCTAAATCAATTTGATTAAATAGGATAACTCCCACATCAGCATGGAATTATCCTATGATTTCCTCATTTAATATCAGGACTCGTTTTCAGGTGCCGCCTGCTCTACCGTAAACCCAAATCGGGTCGCAATGGTTTCCGATAGCGAGTCCAAGGTTTGGGGGGTAACGTCCCAGACTCCGTTTTCACCATCTCCCAAAAGTTGCTCCAAAAGGGCATCGACTTCCGCCTTGGCAAAATAAGTTTCCCCGGAAGCGGGATTTTGGGCAAACTGAAGGCTATAGACGAAACCGAAAGCTTCGGACAGGGCATGGAAGCCCCCACCGTAGTTGGGCACTTCCTCGGATAAAGCATTCTTGCCAGCCTGTAGGTAAAAAACGCACCTGACGGAAGGAACCAGGGCCAACTTGCTTTTGATGATGGCCGCCTGTTCGTCACGCAGCTCATAATCTTTGGCCACAATGGCAGCCCTTCCCAATTTAAAGGCATTGAAAGAAGCGGTTATGAGGTCGCTAAAATCGGGGTCCGCGGCTACTTGTCGAATGTAACTGCCCAAGAATCGATCTCCATCATTTTCGGCTTCGACGGGATTCGATGGGTCGGCGCTCAAGGCGAAGAGATAGCCGTAGGCCTCGTCCCATTTATGCTCCATGCTGGTATAGGATTTTCCTTCCTCGAGGATACCGGCATTGTTGTTGGCCCTGTTCTCGCCTTCGTCCAATACAGCGGAACTCAAATAGTTGTTTACGATTTGATCGAGCACCATGGCCCCGATCAAACCCTTGTTGATCATCTGATTATACTCCAAGCCGTTTGCGTTAATATATCGCACCCGCTCCCCTTGGGCGATCTGCCCGGCAACCCCTGGCTCTGCTGCTGTTTCCCAGTTTACGAACACCTCTTCCACCTGGCCGGAAATCCAACGCTCAAAATCGGCGCGTATATCGTTCTGGTCGGTCGCATTGGTAGCGAACAGATCGGCCGAAGCCGCGGTTTTACTCCGTATGCTTTTATCGGAGACGTTCAATTCTGTTTCCGAAAAATCGGCATTTCCTTCTTCATGGGCGAACATCGCCAGCAACTGCTCCGACGGTATTGGTATTGTCACCCAAGGCCGAAATAAACTCACTGCCCATTTTCAACCGAGTCGTCTGCCCGTTGAAGTCCACAGTGCTCTCCCCCTCCCTCTCGAAAACATATGTGTCGGGATTTTCAATTTCTTCGGGGTTTTCGGTACCGGTCTCACATGGGGTACAGCTACCGCCACAGTCGATGCCGGTCTCCTGCCCGTTCTGGAGACCATCAGTACAGGTGGGTGTTACGGCATGTTCGTCGATACCGTCATCATCGGAACTACAGGATTCAAGCGTTAAGCCCGCCATTATCGTAAGGAAGTAAAGAAACTTTCTCATGGTATGATATTTTTATTTAGACTTGTTTTAAATAGAGGCGCAAAATCTAAAGCACGGATTTCTTCTGAGCAAGCTTATTTGTATCAAATCTAAATAAAAGGCTAAATTTTAACATTTAGCTGCGGCTGCAGTGAAAAATGCAGGTTATAGCACAAAAAAAATCGACTCCCCTTTCAGAAAGTCGAATTTCAACATAATTCTTAATGTATATCCAAGCGCTCACATTCTGCGCTACCCAGTGGGAACACAGCATTCCCGGAGCACTTTTTGCGGATTGACACAGTCACTTGTTTCGTAATGTACACAAACACCCAACCTCTACGCCTCGCAGCTCAAACACTCCTTTTTCTGCTTGAATTTTTGGGCAGCGTTCATACTATGCTGATAATAGAGGGATTTTATACCTAATTTCCAAGCGGTTACATGGATTTTATTGATTTCCTTGACCGGCATATCGGGATGGACGATGATATTGATGGATTGCCCCTGATCGATATGGTTCTGTCGGTTGGCCGCCTGATAGATAATATCGATCTGATCGATTTCGGAATAGGTCTTGAATACATCCTTTTCTTGTTGGGTCAGGAAATCAAGGTGCTGTACCGAACCGTCCCTATCCCGGATGCTACGCCAGATTTCGGGGTCGTTCTGTCCTTTTTCCTCTAAAAGCTCCTCCAAAAAGGGATTTTTGATAGTGGTCTTTATCTTGGCGATGTCCTTTACGTAAATATTCGACCAAATGGGTTCGATACCTTGGGAGACCTGGCCCAAAATAAAAGCCGATGAGGTGGTCGGTGCAATGGCATTCAGGGTAGCGTTTCGCCGGCCATAGCCTTTGAGCACTTCCGGTTCGCCGAATTTTTGGGCGAGTTCTTCGCTGGCTTTATAGGATTTCGCCTTGATCTGCCTAAAAATCTCATTGTTAAGGTCATAGGCCTTCTGGCTATTGAACGGCAGCATTTTGGACTGCAGCAACGAATGCCATCCCAACACCCCTAGGCCCAAAGCGCGGTTCTCTTTGGCAAAATTATAGGCGCGTTCCATAAATAGGAAAGTCTGTCGATCCTCGCGGCTTTCGGAATCGCGATATCTCTCCAATTTTTGGATGAATTCCGTAATCACCGCATCCAAAAAGTACACCATGGTCTCCACTGCATCGGTATCCTTCCATTTATCATAATGCAACAGGTTGACGGAGGACAGTACGCAGACGAAGGACCATTTGTCATTGGAGGGCAACATAATTTCGGTACACAGGTTGCTGGCGTAAACGGTGTGGTTCTTGTCCCGATACACATCGGCAGCACCGTTGTTGGCATGGTCCTTAAAGAATATATAAGGATAGCCCATTTCGCCCCGACGTTGCAATACCTTGGCCCAAATGGCCCGTTTGGCGACATCGCCATCGATCATTTCCTGCATCCAGGCATCGGTTACGGTGACACCATGGGTCAGTTCCTGAATAGGATTGCCTTCGGTACCGATTTCCAGGAACTCCAAAATATCGGGATGTTCGATTGGCAAATAGGGAGAAAAACGTCCGCGGCGCACCGATCCTTGGCTTACCACATCGACCATCGATTCGAAAAGCTGCATGATATGTACCGATCCCGAGGCTTTACCATTGTTCTTGACCGCGGCGCCACGGGGCCGTATTTTCCCAAAATAACCCGAAGTACCTCCGCCGAGCTTTGACATCATGCCCACTTCCGACTGGGTGTATAGAATGTTGCCCATATCATCGTCGATATGCGAACCAAAGCAACTGATGGGCAGTCCCCGCTCCTTCCCAAAATTCGACCATACGGGCGAGGCCAGCGAGAAGAAGCCTTCGGACATATAGCCGTAGAACTTATCGGAAAATCCGGGCATCTGCAATAGCTGTTCGGCCCTATTTCCTATTTCGCGGATACGTTGCTCAGCGGTTACGCCCTTGGCCAAGTAGCCTGACGCCAAAAAGTTGCGGCTGTGCTCGGTAAGCCATTCAAAATGGTTTCCGGAACTGTTACCGAGCTGGCTCAAGGCTTCCTTTCGGGCATTGACCAATCGGTCGGTATCCTTTACGGTTGTAGTTTCTTCTTGCATGTTGGTTGCTGAGGTAGTTTGGGGTTCATTCATAGTTTAAAAAAGGTCGTCACTGGTTATACTTTGGGTTCTTTTGCTATAATTGATGGAGCGCTTTACGAAAAAATCGCCATGCTTGGTACCGATGATTTCGTCATCGAACCACTCCGTATCCGCCAATAGGCTTTCTTCTATGTCGAATATGGGCTCGATTCCGATACTGTTCAGCGAGCGATTGAAACGGTTCTTTATAAATTCGTTGATTACATCCTTAGGAAGAAAATCGAGTTCGCCCTCTTCAAATATCCAATCTATTATGCGGCTCTCGGCCGTAAAAGCCTCGCGGCACATTTCCTGGATCAGGGCGTGGTAGTCGGCATCGAACCAATCGGGATTTTCATTCTTAATGATCTTGATAACATCGATTCCGAAATCGCCGTGGATCTGTTCTTCCTTCGAGGTGGCCTCCACTACGTTGGAAATTCCTTTCAACATGTTTTTATGCTTGTTGAAAGCCATGATGATCAAAAACTGCGAGAACAGGGAAACGTGCTCGATAAAGAGGGAGAAAAGTAAAATGGACTCCGCATACTCCCTATTATCCTCGCTTTTGGAGTTCTTGAGCGCGGTTTCCAAATAGTGTACCCGCTGCATAATCACCGGTTTCTTCTTTAGGTTCTTGAACTCTTCGTTCAGTCCCAGTATTTCGAGCAGGTGTGAATAGGCATCGGCATGGCGCACCTCGCTTTCGGCAAAGGTAGCCCCTACCGATCCTATTTCGGGTTTGGGCATTTTTTGGTAGATATCGCCCCAAAAATTCTTGACCGCCACCTCGATTTGCGAAATGGCCAACATGGTATTTTTTAAGGCACTGCTCTCCGCTTCGGAAAGCAGGGTCTTAAAATCCTGCACGTCACTGGTAAAGTTGAATTCGGTGTGGATCCAGTACGAATGGCGGATGGCGGGCACATATTCGTAAAGGGCCGGATACTCATAGGGTTTCAGGTTGATACGCTTTTCAAAAATATTGGTCTTGCGTTTTTTCGCCTGCTCGTTCCGGTAAAGGATATAGCCTTTGGCCACGTCAAAAAAGCCGGCCTCCATCAATTTGTTCTCCACGATGTCCTGTACCTCCTCCACGGTAGGCACATAATTTTCATCGAACTGTTTCCGCTCCAAAAGGGCGGTATAGACGTCGTTCGAAATGCGTTCTGCATCTTGGAGATTACCGTGCTCCACTGCGGTCATGGCCTTCAGGATGGCATTTGTAATCTTGTTAAATTGAAAGGACTTGGTCGTAAAATCGCGTTTGATAACGTGGGTGATCTCCATAGTATGTGCCAGGTTAAAATGAGTTGAAAAGCGAAGTATAAAGGTCAAAATTTATTCGCTGATTTTGATTTCCCTGTAGCGAAGTTTTTCCACAGGGTTATCAACAATGGGTGGAATCTGTAGGAAATATAGGGCCTGAAGCCTGTGAAATATCTTAATATTCCCGATAACCTCTCCCCTAGCGATAGTTCGAAAACAAATCCGTTGCCTTATTATGGGCGGCCTCGAATACCATCCAGTTTACGCCCGTATCCGCTTTCTTGCTAGTAAAATAAGATAGCATTTTTTCGGTCGGCATATTGCCGGTCAGCTCGTCCTTGGCCATGGGACAGCCGCCGAAACCCTGTACGGCCCCGTCGAACCTTCGGCATCCGGCTTTATAGGCGGCATCCACTTTTTCGTGCCACCTGGCTGGCGTCGTATGCAGATGTGCCCCGAATTCGATTTTCGGATATTCGGGAATCAAATGGGAAAAAAGATAATCGATGTTTTTGGAAGTTGACGTGCCCACGGTATCGGATAGCGAAAGTATTTTCACTCCCATCCCGGCCAATTTTTCGGTCCACTCCCCTACGATATCCACATCCCAGGGGTCGCCGTAGGGATTGCCGAATCCCATGGAAATATAGGTCACCACTTCTTGATTCGATGCATGGGCAATTTCCAATATTTTCCGAAGGATATCCACCGATTCCGCAATCGTTTTATGGGTGTTTCGCATCTGAAAGTTCTCGGAAATGGAAAAGGGATAGCCTAAATACCGGATTTCCGGATGTTCGGATGCATCCTGTGCACCTCGTACATTGGCAACAATGGCCAATAATTTGCTTTGTGTTTTTGAAAGGTCAAGGCGCGCCAACACCTCTGCCGTATCGACCATTTGCGGAATGGCCCTGGGCGATACGAAACTGCCAAAGTCGATGGTGTCGAAACCGCAACCCAACAACGACTGAATGTATTGTGCCTTTTTATGCGTAGGAATAAATGCCTTAATGCCTTGCATGGCATCTCGGGGACATTCGATCAGTTTTACTTTTTCGGACATGCTCATCCTAGGGATATCCTCAAAATTACTACTATTTATCCGAAAGCAGAAGATAGGCAGCAATACCGATAAACACCATAATCTGCAACCACTTCAGCACCGGGCCGATGTTTTTGTTACGGACGAGAAACTTCGAGATGGATCCCGAAAGAAGGGCTATCCCGCTAAAAATCAATCCCGATACCAACATGAACAAGAGTCCGAGCACATAAAACTGTATTACGGTACTGATCGATTCGCTAAACAAAAAGCCTGGAAAAAAAGCCAAAAAGAAGATGGTAACCTTTGGGTTGAGCACGTTCATAAAAAAGCCTTGCCTGAACAGCTGCCCTATCCCTTTTTTGGGTAGGGTATCTTCCGAAATGGGCAAGGTGGCGTCACTAAGGTAAACCCGATACGCCAAATAGAGCAAATAAACGGCCCCTAGTATTTTGATACCCCAGAACAGTGGCTCGCTTTCCCGGATAATAAGGGAAACGCCAAGGGCCAACAAGGTGGTATGCACCAGACAGCCCGACATGAGTCCCGCTGTGGTCGCCCATCCGTATTTTTTACCGTTCGCCAAGCTCTGGGTCAGGACATAGAGGTTGTCCGGCCCGGGGGAAATGGCGAGTGCGGCCGTAGCGAGCGTAAAAGCGTATAGGGTCTCGTAGTTCATATTTCGACAAGCTCAGTAGCCAAGTTCTGTTATCCAGCGCAAGTAACGTCCTTTTTTTATATCTTGTCAAAAAATTACAAAACATGAAACCCATTTATAACGCATCGGCCCTTTTTATTCTCTTTCTATCCTTAACTTTGGTTTCCTTCAATAGGGAGGATTTAAAATCGGCACAACCGGAAAGAAGTATGCAGCAAGATAGTGTTTTGCGCCATGTAGTGATGTTCAAGTTTAAGGAGGATGCTTCGAAGGACGATATCCGCAAAGTCCGGGAAGCGTTTAGTGCATTACCTTCGAAGATTCCCCAGATTGTCGATTACGAATGGGGAACCAACAATAGCCCCGAGGGACTCAACAAAGGCTTTACGCATATTTTTTTCCTGACCTTCAACAGTGAGGAAGACCGAGCTGTTTATCTGCCCCACCCCGCCCACAAAGCGTTCGGCGAACTTCTAGGTCCGTATTTGGATGATGTTATGGTGATGGATTATTGGTCGCAAGACAAGTAGTCGGCCATTTTTAGGGACACCGTACTCCTAGGCGTTCCGAATATCCTTCTGTGATGCCGATGTGGATAGATGGAATTCATTGGTGTTTTATTAATCTCAGGATATATCAAGTTTGGGGGATCAAGACCTTGTTGTGAAATCGATCCTTTAGAGGAACTAGCCCTTAAAATCTTGAAGTAGAGTTTATAACGTCACTTATCGTATAAGTCGAACCACGGCAGGTAGTCGGCCCCATCTTGACTGGTATCTACTCTATGGAGTTAGATACCGGCAGATAGATATTGAACGTAGTGCCCAAGCCTTCTTTTCCGGTAGCTGTAATAGCCGCGCCGTGGGTGGTAATGATTTTTTTGAGGATGGAAAGACCGATACCGGTACCCTCATATTCCCGTGCCTCGTGCAGTCGATGGAATACCTCGAAGATTTTCTCCTCCATTTGCTGTGGAATACCAATTCCGATATCCGTCACCGTAATTTTATGGAAATCCCGGTCCTGCGAAAGTCTTAAGGATGTGTTATCGTCCTTAGTAGCCGCCTGCATATCGCGAATAATCCGTCCCATTTCCCCACCATCCCTTAGGAAGGGCCGTATTGTATTTTACCCTCTTTTCATCATGTTTCCCACTTTGATACTAACTCATCGCCCCTTCAACTCCATCCTCTTCAAAATTTCCAAATTAATCCGTTTCACCAGGCTCGGCCCCTCATATATAAAACCGGTGTAGAGTTGGATCAAATCCGCTCCGGCATCCAGTTTTTCGAGGGCATCTTTGGGGGTATGTATGCCCCCCACCCCGATGATAGGAAAGGCCTTATTGCTTTTCTCCGCCAAAAATCGGATGACCTCTGTGCTGCGTTTTGTTAAGGGTTTACCGCTTAATCCGCCGTTTTCCTCTATAAGCCCCTGTTCGGATTTTAAGTTGTTGCGGGCAATCGTGGTATTGGTGGCGATTACGCCATCGATTTTGGTGTTTTCAATGATTTCAATGATATCGGACAGTTGGTCGTCGGTCAAATCGGGGGCAATCTTTAAAAGGATGGGCTTTTTTTTGACGGATTTCTGTCGGGATAGGTCAGTGTTACGCTCTTTCAGGTGGCGTAGCAGGAAGGTCAGGGGCGCTTTGTCCTGCAACTCACGAAGTCCCGGCGTGTTGGGAGAGCTGACGTTGACCACAAAATAATCGACATGGTCGAAAAGCGCATCGAAACAGATCAGATAGTCTTTGGTGGCATCGGCATTGGACGTAAGCTTATTCTTACCAATATTGCCGCCCACCAGAACACGGTGGTTTTTTTTCAAGCGTTCAACGGCATCGAAAACGCCCTCGTTGTTGAAGCCCATGCGGTTGATAATGGCCTGATCGGGTTTTAAGCGGAACAAGCGTTTTTTGGGGTTCCCTTTTTGTGGCTTGGGGGTCAATGTTCCGATTTCGATAAAACCGAATCCGAAATCCGAAAGTTCATTATAGAGTTTGGCGTCCTTATCGAAGCCCGCGGCCAACCCCACCGGATTTTTGAAACGGATGCCGAAAACCTCCCTTTCCAGACGTTTATCATCCACCGAATACAGGGTTTTGAAAACTTTGGAAAAACCTATTTTGGAGAGAAGGTGAACTAATGAGAAGGTGAAATAATGCGCCCGCTCGGCATCCATAAGAAAAAGAAAGGGACGAACAAGGCTTTTGTACATGGACTACCGGTTTCGTCAAAAATACGAACTTTAGAAAAAAAATCCGTCCGCCGGCAAAGCGGATTTATGAAGTTGTTCAACGACCGCGCCTTGTAAGCATGGGCATACAAATTTTGTTATCGCTACGAAATGCTATCGCTACTGCGAACCGACCACTGATTATTCGGGGCCAAGGGAGTCATTATAAACTTTCGGGACAACCGTAATCGGGCTTCGGGTGGCGGCCTTACAAAGTTGAAGATAGCGTTCGTATTGTTTAGCATTGAATTGTGACAGGAGTTTTTTATCACTTTTGTAGGAGGCGGTCACCAATGTTTGCTGCAATACCTTGTATTTCTCTGCAAGGGTGATCAGCTCTTCCTCGGTACTTTGCGGTTGTTCCGCCAAAAGCTTCTCGATTTGGTTTTCTATATTTTTTGTCTCGACCGCTAGTTCGTCGCGTAAGGTTTCCATCGTCGCTATCTGAGCTCGGTTCAGTTGAAAAACCCTTATGATGGTCTCGGTGTGTTTTCCTCCGATGCCGAGGATACAGTTCTGGGCGTTTGACGTAAATAAAAGCAGCCCGAAAAACAGTAGGAAAATAACCCTAAGTGCCATTGGAGTCTTTTAATGGGATGAATACAAATATAAACACAACTCTTGTTGAAAAATTACATTTTTGAACACCGTTTTTAAACCGTCCAAAAAAACCGTCCATTTAGGACGGTTCAATTCCATTAACCAAAATATCGAAATTATTTTAGAACAAGGTTCAGCCTGGCGAATAGATATCGTCCACCGATACCGAACTGCTGGGCCCTTCGCGACCAATCGAAACGTCCCTCACTGCGGTTGCCAAATTCCTCCGCTGCGCGCTCGGGATAAATATCGAACAAATTATTAGCACCCACGGTAAGGGTAAGCGCATCGGTAAACTTATAGCCGACGGAAAGGTCGGTGACCACTCTTGGATCGAATACCTGTTGGTTCTCGGGGATGGTAGAAGCTTCGGTAACCTGTCCGAAATAGACATTCCGTAAAAAGAATACAAATTTATCCGAAGTCAAACTGTTTGAGAGATTGATCTTGGTTCGCGGCACGGCCTCTTCCAAGTACACGCGACTGTCTTCGGGAAAATAGGTGTCCACCAAGCCCGCATTGGTTAATACCTGTGAAGCATTGATATCGCCTACTTGGTTGGTTCTGGAAAATGTACCCGCTAAATCCGATTTCAACCTCCAATTCGTGCCCAGGTTGGCATTATGTGTAATTACGAGATCCAAGCCTCGGGACTCGGTATCGATAGCGTTGGCAAAAAAGGATGCTGCTGTGGCATTGGCTTGACGTAACAGGTTATCAAGTTCGGTACCAGTGCCTGGGCCTTGAAACTGGCCGGTATAGACAACCCGATCATTTATTCCAACATAGTAGGCATCGAGAGTGATGGCGAGATTCGCATCGGGTATTTTCGCGGTAAGCCCTAAACTGACACTTTTCGAGGTCTCTTCTTTGAGTTTCGGAATTCCCAATAGCTGTGCGGCCCTACTATCGTTGGCAAAGGTGCCCACTTCCTGAGGATTCCCCTGATTGTCGAAAATAGTGGAGGTAGAATTGAAATTGATCTGGTGCAAAGACGGGGCACGGAAACCGGTATTGGCAGCGCCCCGCAGGTTTAAATTATCGGAAACTTTGTAACGTGCGGCCACTTTAAAGTTGATGGTAGATCCAAAATCGCTATAGTTTTCAAAGCGGGTCGCAAAACTGGCCAAAAATCTTTCCGAAAAATCCGCTTCAAGATCCAGATATCCAGCTATACTACTACGCTGCCTCGACAACTCGTTGCTGGGGGCGAAACCCGGAAAAACCTGCGACCCCCCGGGCCGGGCATTTCCGAAGAAATCCTGGGCAGGTGTCTGCGAAGCCAGGGTAATCCGTTGTCCATTTGCCGTATATTGGGCGTAAGACGCTTCTTCACCGGCATCGATCTCATATTTTTCCGTTCGGTATTCCGCACCGAAAGCAATGTTCAGACCGGCCATGACATCGTCCAAATATTGGGTAACATCAAGATTGGCCGTATTTTGGGCAAAAGAAAATCCGCCGGCATCGAACAAGGTGGGGGATGCATTCTGCAAGGAAGCATTGAAGGTATTTCCTATCGTGTACAGAAAGGCGTTCCGCCCATAGGTATTGCTCAAATCAACGTCCCAATCGCCTACTTTCCCTTTAATACCAACGGAAAGGGATTGGTCTTTGATATTGGAATTGATTTCGGGCAAAAATCCGTTCAAATAAGCGGGGGTGTAAGTCCGGCTTTGGTTCGGAAGTCGATAAAAACCTGCGGAATTACCGGTACGTGAACTGAGGCCGGCAAAGGAGTACACCTGAGTTCCGTTATCGTCCAAAGGCAGCGAAAAATTGGCGAAGATACGGCCACCGCGCAGGGCCGATTGACCCACACGCATATTGTAGTCGCTACGCTGCTGGCCCCGTGCCGCTAGTTCCGACTCGGTGGCATCCATCGCGAGAATCGGCTGCAATTCTTCTTTGGTGGTAGCCCCGTTCAGGTTGATACCGGCCTGATTGGCGTACTGTATCACATCGGTCACATCATCATCCAACAGATTGGAAATATCATACCCATCATTGTTGGCAACACGCTCGACCACATTGTATTGATTGAATATCGTTCCTTCCCATTCCTTCATTCGGCTATAATCTTGACGTACATCGAAATCCCCGGAAATATTAAGAAATCCCCCGTTATCTCCCAAGGAAATCCCATAGCTTGCTGCCACATTGGTAGACTCGCCATCTACGCCCCCTGTCTGGTCGTTGGCATTTTTGGTAAAATTGGCCCCCGTGGTGACAGAGGCGTCCAGTTCGTTGACAGATTTGTTCAGTACAATATTGATCACCCCTGCAATCGCATCCGATCCGTACTGGGCGGCCGCACCATCACGTAATACTTCAATACGCTGGATGGCGGCGGCGGGAATCGCATTCAGATCCGTACCGACGCTTCCCCGGCCAAAAGTACCGTTTACATTGATCAAGGAGGAGGTATGCCGTCTTTTTCCATTGACCAACACAAGCACCTGATCAGGACCCAGACCCCTCAGCGAAGCGGGATCAACATGGTCGGTACCATCGGAAATCGTTTGGGTGTTGGAAGTAAACGAGGGAGCTACGTAGTTCAGAATCTGGTTCAGGTTCACCTGCGGGCCTACACTGTTCAGTTCTTTCATATCGATAACATCGACCGGTACGGCACTTTCAATTGCTGTGCGGTTCGGGGCCCGGGAGCCTACGATGACCACTTCCGACAAGGCAACTCCGGAAGACAGTTGTATGCTCATTTCGCCAGATTCGGCGGTGACTTCCTTGGTCTCGAAACCAATGTAGGAAACCACCAAGGTGTCTCCTACCTCGGCGTTGATGGAAAATTTACCGTCAAAATCGGTCGTAGAGCCCGTGGTAGTGCCCTTGACTACTACCGAAGCGCCCGGCAAGGGCGCTCCATCTTCGTCCAAAACGGTTCCCGTGATCTGTGCGCCGGCCAAGCCGACCACACCAAATAAGAGAGCCACAACTATTAAGTACTTTGTTTTCATAATGTGTTTTCGTTAGTGTTAATGAAGTGATCTAAAATTAAATTATATCGTGAAAGTTAAGGAAATATTAAGTCGAATGGTAAGAAAATGCGTAAAAATGGTGAAGGAGTCGGATTCGCAACGTAAGGAGACGGTTTCGATTTTGTACATTTATACACCCCCTAGGTGAAAAATGTACCCCATGCAGCACATCATAGACCGCTTTCTGAAATATGTGAAAATCGACACCCAAAGCGACCCGAATTCCAAAACCACTCCCAGCACGGAAAAACAATGGCTTTTTGCGGAAGAACTGGTCGAAGAACTTGAGGAAATCGGCCTAGAGCAGGTGACCATCGACGACAATGCCTACATCATGGCCACTTTACCCAGCAATATCGAGGAGGATGTGCCGGTTATCGGCTTTATTTCCCATTTTGATACCAGTCCCGATTTTACGGGCACGGACGTGAATCCGCAGATCATCGAAAACTACGATGGTAAGGATATCGTCCTCAACGCCCTGGACCATATCTTGCTATCGCCGGATTATTTTGAGGATTTATTGCAATACAAGGGACAGACCCTTATAACTACGGACGGCACCACCCTTCTCGGTGCCGACGACAAGGCAGGCATCACCGAAATCGTGACGGCTATGGAATACCTTATAGACCATCCGGAAATTAAACATGGAAAAATCCGGATCGGTTTTACCCCCGACGAGGAAATAGGACGCGGTGCCCATCTTTTCGATGTAGATACATTCGGGGCCGATTGGGCCTATACGTTGGACGGTAGCCAGATCGGGGAGCTGGAATACGAGAATTTCAATGCAGCCAAAGCCAAGGTTCGTATTTCAGGAAAAAGCGTACACCCCGGTTATGCCAAAAACAAGATGGTAAACGCCATCAGTATCGCTACGGAATTTCTGGGCATTTTGCCCCCCGAGGAAACGCCCCAGCATACCGAAGGACGGGAAGGTTTTTTTCACGTACATCGAATCAAGGGCGAAATCGAACATGCGGAATTCGAAATGATCATTAGGGATCACGACGAAGAACGATTTAACCAACGCAAACAACTCCTTCTGGATATTAATAGAAAACTCAACAGCATATATGGCGATTGCATCGACCTGATTATCGAAGATCAGTACTTTAACATGCGTAAAATGGTAGAACCCGTCATCCATATCGTGGATATCGCCAAAAAAGCCATGGAAGCCGTGGGTGTAGTGCCGATCATTAAACCGATACGCGGCGGCACCGATGGGTCACAATTAAGCTATAAGGGCCTTCCCTGCCCCAACATCTTCGCGGGCGGTCATAACTTTCATGGGAAATATGAATATGTGCCCGTGGAGAGCATGCAAAGGGCCGTGGAGGTTATTGTAAAGATATGTGAGCTTGTAGGTGAAAAAAGTCAATAGTTAATGGAAAAATCCGAAAATGTAGAAGCCTATTACGCCGCGGAGCACCCTTTCAAAAAGGGTGTTGCCTTGCTTCGTGATTTGGCGCGCAAAACCCCAGCAACAGAAACCTTTAAATGGAACGCTCCGGTCTATACCGTAGATGGCAAGAACGTCTTTTGGATTTCAAGGTTTAAAAACCATTTTTCACTTGGTTTCTTTAATGGATTCGATTTCTTAAAGATTTAAAAGGGACTTTGGAAAATGCCCAACCCGGCAATACAAAAGCAATGCGGCATTGGAAGTTCAGATCCGGTGACGACATCGATACACAAGCAGTGCTAAGGTATATGAACGAAGCGGTCAAAAACCAATGAAAATCGATTTAAACAAGCATTCCAGGAACCCTCACCCACCAAAAGTGTGGGCACTAGGTTTTTGTTTCCGAGGCGTCGAAAAGAATTTTCAGCAGGTCAGACCATCGGTAATTTCCAGCCATTTTGATAATTGGCCTTTAAATATTTATTGGCTTCCTCTTCCTTAAATTTCCCGGCGGTTTCATCCCAGTAAATTCGATTGCCCGTTTTAAAGGCCACATTGCCCATATGGGCCACCAAAGCGGCGTCATAGCCTACTTTGATGGGAGCGTGCAACTTGGCGCCGTCCCTGCTTTTTACGGCCTCGATAAAGTTGGTGGTGTGCAAATCGAGTCCGCTCGCACCTCCGGTACCCTTTGAAATGGCTTCCATTTTCGGGATACCTTCTTTACCCCATCCCTGAAACTCCGTTTCGGGAATCACTTCCCATCCGTTTCGGTCCACGACCAAAGTACCGTTGTTGCCAATAAAGGCAACCCCGTGGTTTCTTCCGTAATTACCATTATCGATGCCCGTGGCATGCTCCCATAAAATAGAAAATCCATCATACTCATAAACCGTCTGCAGCGTATCGGGAGTTTCGGAAGCGTCATCGGGGTAAGCGAACTTACCGCCCAGGGCCATGACGGATTTGGGTGTATTGGCCTTCATACCATATAAGGCATAATCCAACATATGTACGCCCCAATCGGTCATCAGTCCCTCCGGCGTAGTCCCAAAACCATCGGAAATTAAAGTGGAAACGGTTGGGATTGAAAGGCCTTTCCGGTGCAGGTCCGAGCCACATCTTATAGTCCACCCCTTCGGGTGCCTCGCCATCGGGCAGCACGGGTACGGGCTTCATCCAACCTTGATAGGCCCAAGCTTTTGTCAAGCGTATGTTCCCAAGTTGGCCTGAATGGACGAAATCGATGGCATCGACAAAATGGGGCTGGCTGCGCTGCCATTGCCCGATTTGCACCATTCGGTCACTGGAGCCTACATAGTTCAACATAATATTGGCTTCCTGAATAGAATTGGCAATGGGTTTTTCGCAATAAGCGTCCTTACCGGCCTGAAGGGCATCGGTTAAGATGAGGCAATGCCAGTGGTCGGGGGTGCCGATAATGACCACATCGACATCTTTGTTCTCCAACAATTTTCGATAGTCCCTATACCAAATCGGTTTTTTGATACCCGCCTTTTCAAGATCGGCGGTACGCTTCTTCAGCACATTTTCATCGACGTCGCAAAGGGCGATAACGTTCGTCTCGTTATTCTTTAACATGGAACTGAGGTCGCTAAAACCCATCCCGTTGCATCCGATAAGCCCGATATTGATACGATCGTTCGGCCCGACCGGCCTGCGCATTGCGGCCAAAAGTTCCATAGGGAAAAGAAATGCTGCGCCGGAACCTGCCAGGGCCAATGAACTTTTTTTGATGAAGTTTCTTCTTTGTTGATACATGTGCTTTTTCTTTAATGTGAATGGACTTGGATGGCCAAGGTACTAATTTGTGAAATAAAATGGGCCATAAAAAAAGCACCGATTTCAAAAACCGGTGCATTAAACTATTTAGAGCTATTCATTTATTTCTTTTCGGGAACGTTTTTCTTATCGGGCGCGTTCAATTTTTTGCTCATTTCCATCGAAATGGCGGAGCGATCGAATTTTAACTTTCCGGCCATGGTCTCCAAAATGCAAGAAGCATCCTTATCATGAAGATCGAGGACCTTGCCATGAAGTCCACTTTTGGTAATGACACGGTCGCCCCTTTTCAGTTCGGCCGCAAACTTTTTTTCGTCTTTTGAACGCTTCATTTGAGGGCGTATCATAAAAAAATACGCCACAACAAAAATTAAGATCATCGGAAGAAACTGTCCTATATCACCCATTATATGTAATTATATTTGAAAATGCATTAAGGTTATTGTCAGGAGAATAAAGCCTGTTATAAGGGAAACCCTAATTTCCTGCAAGTATGTTGAAAACCTCAACTTGATATTGCTTCAGGTTTATAACTTCGCTTCCCAATGAATCCTTTATTTGGATGTGGGACCTGCGTTTTTAGGATTTACGAAAGCCTTGATGCGCAATATTTCCGATCCTTTTTCAGTGTTCGCGTTCACCGTGATGGTTTTGGTCACCTGATTTTGTCCCGATCCGTTGAATTTTACCACCAACTCCCCGGTTTCACCTGGGGCAATGGGATCTTTCGGTGGATCTGGTACCGTACAGCCGCAGGAACTGGTCGCGTTGGTAATGATCAAGGGGGCGTTACCCGTATTGGTGAACTTGAACGCCGTTTCTTGGGGCGTACCTTGTTCTATCGTTCCAAAATCGTGCTCTTCCTTTTCGAATTCCATCACGGGAACCTTTTTACCGGCCTCATCGCGTTGGGCGGCCTCGGCCACATTGTCGGATTTTATTTTGTTGGAGGCACTGTCCTTACAAGATCCGAACGCCATTAAAGAAATGGCACTTAGAACTAAAATTGCTTTTTTCATCGGTACTACTATTTATTTTGATTGCAAAATTAATGAATTATTTATAACTGATAGTCAAATGAACGCATAACTCCATAACGCAGTTTACCTAAATTTTATTGGCCGGTCAGATAAGCCCCCTACCGATTTTGTTCAATTTTCCTTCGGCCTTGTATTCCTTGACCAGATTATCGAGGATACCGTTGATAAAGATACTGCTTTTAGGGGTGGAGTACTCTTTGGCAATTTCCAAAAATTCGTTGATGGTCACTTTCTCGGGAATGGTCGGAAAGTTCAAAAGTTCGCATATCGCCATTTTCAAGAGGATGGAATCCATATCGGCGATGCGGTCTTTATCCCAATTGGGAGTTTTTCCTTCGATTTCCTTCGTCCATTTCGCATCGTTGAGCAAAGTTTTGGTCAAGAGTTCGTTGGCAAAATCCATATCGGCCTTATCCTTTAACAATCGCGGTAAAAAGAAGGTTGCCGGACGGTTTTCGTTCGCTTTTTTAAACAACTTGACAATAAAAGTGTTTACTATGGGGATATCATCCACCCAAGTCAATTTATCATCCTCAAAATAATCATAGATCTTATCGTTCGGCGCGATGACTTCCTTGAAAAGGGAAATCAAAAAATCCCTATCCTGTTCATAAGAACTGGAGTTCGAAGCCATATATTCAGGGTAGAGTGGATGGTCGAGGATATCCTTATATAAAATTTTAACGTACTCGTCGTTCAGGGACCAATTCTTAAGCTTTCGCTTCTTGAGTTCCGCTTTTAAAGGCTCATTATTGGCCAATTGGAGCAATACCCGATTGTTCATGAATTTTTCCTGATCCGGATATTCGTCCGATGCAGTGGCCAAATATTTATTGGAAGATAATTTCACCTGGTCGGAAGCCCGTTGCCGAATTTCTACCATCAGACTGAGCATCAGCAAATATAAATGATACATGCTCTCGATACTGTACTTCAGAAATTTTTCCTGCTTTTCCAAAGAATCGTCCTTGGAAAGGGTCAAGGCATAAATACATTGCATAACCTTTATTCTGATGTGCCGTCTAGTGAGCATGTAAAAGAACTTTTAGGATGGGATAACATTCGATTTTCCAGCGGCAAAAATAGACAAAAGAAGTTCGGGTTCAAATTTAAATTGAGTTTCGATGCTAGATTCAAAATGTCCGAACCGATGACTCTTCACCCATCAGTTCAGGGGGGCCTATAGCTTGTACTGTTTATTTCGCACTTTATATTTTCCATTTCGTAAAAGCATAAACTCGTCTTGAGCTTTTCTTTTACCTGCGATTTTTAATTTTGGTACCCTAGTTTCGCCTTTTTCTCGCAGCGTAGCTTGTGCTATGTCTGCCCGATAAAAGCCATCCTTAGGGCACAAAAGGCGAAAATTGGAGTTCCAAACAAAATCTCAAGACGAGTTCCTTATCTTTGCCGAATTGAATTCTCGGCTACACGATGAAAGAACTGCAACACCTCAACAAATACTTTAAAAAATACTGGAAGAAACTGGGATTTGGTATCCTTATTACCATTATCGCCAGGATGTTGCAGTTGGTCATGCCCTCCTATGTCAAAAGATCCATCAACGTGGTCGAGCAGTTTATGGATTCTGAAATTGCCGAACCTGAAGCCAAGGCCCTCCTTCTAAAATTCATACTTATCATTATCGGGGCCGCCTTATTATCGGGCTTTTTTACCTTTTTAATGCGCCAGACCATCATCAACGTATCCCGTTATATAGAATATGACCTGAAAAACGAGGTCTTCGATCATTACCAGTTACTGAGCCTGAACTTTTACAAAAAAAACCGCACCGGCGACCTGATGAACCGTATCAGTGAAGATGTCAACCAGGTACGCCTCTATGCGGGGCCGGCACTGATGTACGGCATCAATACGGTAACGCTCTTTGCCTGCATCATTCCCATCATGTTCATCACCGCCCCTACGCTCGCCGCCTACGCACTGATACCTTTGCCTATCTTATCGGTTTTGATCTACCTGATCAGCAGGGTCATACATCAACGAAGTACGATCGTACAGCAATTTCTTTCTACCCTCAGCACCTTTACCCAAGAAGTGTTTTCGGGGGTTTCGGTCATTAAGGCTTACGCGTTGGAACCCCAGATCAACACCGAATTAGGGACTTTGGCCGTGGAAGGAAAGGATAAAAGTATGAATCTGGCCAAGGTGAACGCCTGGTTCTTTCCGCTGATGGTACTGTTGATCGGGGTCAGCAATATTTTTGTCATCTACATAGGTGGCAAACAATATATCGATGGGGAAATCGAATCGGTAGGGGTCATCGCGGAATTCATACTCTATGTTAATATGCTTACCTGGCCCGTGGCGATCATCGGATGGCTGACTTCCATCGTACAAAGGGCGGAAGCATCCCAAAAACGGATCAACGAATTCCTGAACGAAACGCCGGATATTATCAATACCGTCCACGAAAGCACGCCGGTTCAGGGTAAAATCGAATTTAAGAATGTCACCTTTACATATGATGATACCGAGATTACGGCCTTGAAGAATATATCCTTTACCATCGAAAAAGGCGAGACGGTGGCCATTTTGGGAAAGACCGGTTCGGGAAAATCGACCATTTTGGATTTAGTGGCCCGGCTCTACGATGTGACGTCGGGTGAAATCTTGATTGACGATATCCCCCTCAAGCAGTTGAACATCGATAGTTTGCGACAAGCCATCGGGGCGGTTCCCCAGGATGCCTTTTTGTTCTCCGATTCCATTAAAAACAACATCAAATTCGGTAAGAAAGACGCTACGGACGAAGAAGTGGTCCAGGCCGCCAAGGATGCGGCGGTACACCAGAACATCGTGGGATTCTCAAAATCGTATGAAACCGTGTTGGGCGAAAGGGGCATCACCCTTAGCGGGGGCCAAAAGCAGAGGGTTTCCATTGCGCGGGCCCTTCTGAAAAACCCCCAAATCTATCTTTTCGACGATTGCCTATCCGCGGTGGACACGGAAACCGAGGAGGAAATTCTGAACAACCTTAAACAGGCATCACAGGACAAGACCACGCTTATCGTCAGCCATAGGGTATCTTCGGCCAAGAACGCCGATAAGGTATTAGTGCTACAAGACGGCGAACTATTGCAGGAGGGTACGCACGACCAACTCAACAATAAAGAGGGCTTTTATCGGGAGCTCTATGTAACCCAATTGTCGGAGAACGAGGCTTGAGTTCGAAGGTAAAGGGGAAAGAAAATGGCAAAATTGTTGTGGCATTGGCTTTTTTTTCACATTTTTGAAAGATTAAGGGATAGATCTTAAAACAATCTCTTACAACCTAATGGACTTTTAAAAAAGTTCATAACCAAGACACTCAACAGATGGGCGAAAAAAATTCAATGGAGCAAGAGGAAATTCAATCCAAAGTATTGCGTGCGGGCAGAAGAACGTATTTTTTCGATGTACGGAGCACCAAAGCGGGGGACTATTACCTGACAATCACCGAAAGTAAAAAGTTCACCAACGACGACGGATCTTTTCATTACAAAAAACATAAAATATACCTTTATAAGGAAGATTTCGAGGGGTTTAAGGAAAGTTTTGAAGAAATGATGGATTTTATTATCGGCGAAAAAGGAACTGAGGTCATCTCCGAACGCCATCAAAAGGATTTCAAAAAAGAGGAGGAAGAATCTGGCGAAAACGGGGAACCCAAACCGACGGACAGTTTTACCGATGTCAGCTTTGAGGATATTTGAAGAGACCACTGAATTTCACATAGCCCCAATTGAATAGGAATAGTCCCACAATTATCGCAAGGCCCAAAAGGCTGTTCCAGACGGCGGCGATAACGGCAAAAAGAACCAGATAATATAGAGGATATGTCAGCAACGCCCACCCGAACCGCAGGGTGGCCGTAAATTCCGGTTCCCACACCCTGGGCCTGACCCCAATTCGCCATACGGCGAGTAGCGGGAAATTGAAAAAGGTAAAAAGCCCCTTCAATAAGCCTTGCAGTGCCCCGCGGCGCGGAAAATCGGCAACCTTGGCGTCCCAGCTCCCCCAATTCTTTATAGCCTCGTTGGTTTCGCAGGGATTGAGATAATCTACGGGCAATGCATCCAGTCTTTGGACAATCGCCCCGTAGTTCTCCTCGTCCTCTATATGGGTAGTCAAAACTTTTAATCGATCCGAAACCGCTTTTTTGACCTTGTTGACCGAGCTTCTTAGATCATTAGGGTCGTAGAGGTCATTGATCTTGATACTTTTATCGTAATAAAGGGCCACCTGATCGGGAAAGCCAGCGTTCTTTACATAGTTCATACCCACAGGTACCACATGGATGTCCTGTTGCGGACTTTTTTCCAAAGCCTTGAACAGGATACGCGTAAATCCTTTGCTCAAAGGCCGAACGCGGCGTTTCAGGTTGTGGTTCGCTTCAGGAAACAGAACAATAGCATGATTTTTTTGGAACAGCAGCGCGCATCGGTCGAAAACCATGCTATTTTTTTTCAGGGATTCCCGCCCGTCGCGAAGACGGTAAATGGGAAGCATACGCAAATAGGTGAAGAATTTTTTTAGGGTCGGATGCCTAAAAACATCCGAGCGGGTCAAGAAGTAAGGTTTCCGTTGGCAATTCGTTACGATCAATAGTACATCCATCAGGGCGGCCTGATGGTTGGGCAGAAAAAGTACCGGTTCGTTTTGAGGTACATTTTCGAGGCCCGAAATTTTTATTCTTCCGTAATAAAAATATAATCCGGATTTGATCCAGAATTTCAGAAGTACGGTACCCTAGATTTCCCAAAAGATGTTATAGAGGTTGATGTAAAGGGTGATTGGCAGTTGGTGCATGTAGGTCAAGATATTTTGAGCCCGTTGGCAACGGAGGCTTCCGGTTGTAGGAGAATAACGTCCTTGCCATCGACAGCCCCTAAGATAAGACATTCGCTCATAAAGTTTGCTATCTGTTTTTTAGGAAAGTTGAGGACGGCCACCACCTGCCTTTCCAAAAGTTCTTCTTTGCTCATAACGATGGGTAATCTGAGCGGATGTTTTTTTAATTCCGGTTTCCTCCCCAAAATCCACTATGATTTGGTAGGCCGGGGTTCGGGCTTCGGGAAAGTCATCTACCTGGATGATGGTTCCGACCCGCATCTCGACTTTGGCGAAATCGGGCCAGGTAATGGTCTCGGTCATGGTATGAAATTTTTGATAAAAGCTTAAAAAGCTATCTCGCCTAAAGCTGAGCAGTGTTCAAGGTTCAAGGTTCAAGGTTCAAGGTTCAATATACCAAAGAATACGGAAAAAACCGCTAACTTTATTCTTCACACAAGATGGCAGGACCACCCCCATCAAAAACCGGTAAGAGATAAATCCTTAATCCAATAATACAATCCTCATGTCAAGAACACCCAGTAATATGCTACCCTTGGGCAGCTAAAGCCCCGGAATTCAGCCTGACCGACACGGTAACGGACACATCCGTACACCTTCATGTTCTTCAGGGCGACAAAGGCACGGTCATTATGTTCATTTGCAACCACTGTCCTTTTGTAAAGCACGTCAATCCCGAAATTGTAAAAATAGCCCAGGAATATCAGGACAAGGGTATCGCCTTTATCGCCATCTCAAGCAATGACGTGGAGAAGTATCCCCAAGATGCGCCCGATTTGATGAAAGAAAATGCAAAAGAAATGGGCTACCCCTTTCCCTATCTCTATGACGAGACCCAAGAAACGGCCTTAGCCTACCACGCAGCCTGCACCCCCGATTTCTATCTTTTCGATGCGAACCTCAAGTTGGTCTATCGCGGCCAGTTGGATAGTTCCCGCCCCGGAAACGAAATTCCCCTGACGGGCCATGATTTACGAAATGCCTTGGATAACCTGCTTAAAGGCAAAGAAATTGACCAAGACCAAAAACCGAGTATAGGCTGTAATATTAAATGGAAAGAGTGAAACAGTGTTTAGCTTTCAGTTGGCAGTGTTCAGTGGGCAGTACTTAATTGGCGGTAAACACTGTGTACTGCCTACTTCATACTGTTTACTGCCTACTGCGTACTGTTCCTTCAATCAACCACCCTTCCCGTTTCACCAACCCCTCAATATGCGCATAATGATGGCTCCCGTGCCAGGCATATCGGCCGATGTTCTCATCGAGCGGGGTTTCTGCGTTGCCATCGGGATGAATAAATTTCCGTTGCAAGTGATACCTTGAAAGTCCCTTTAAGAGATACACCAACTTGGCATGTACAGCACTTAGGTGATCCAGCGAAAGAATGATGGGAGCGGACTTGGCATCGAAAAGCTCCGACCAGGCCTTTTCATCGTAGGGTTTTATAAGGGGTTTGTCTTCCGTCAAGGCCCATTTGAAACGGATGTAACTGTGGTGGTGACTATCCGCGATGTGATGAATGGTCTGGCGAACGGTCCATCCCCCCGGCCGGTAAGGGGTGTCCAGTTGTTCCCGAGTAAGGTTTTCGACCAACGTCCTTAACCGCCTGGGCAAATGCTCCAAGGTGACAATCCATTCCGTAATTTGCGCATCGGTAATCTCTTCCGGTACTTCGTATTTCCCGATGGGGTATTTTAGCTTTTCCAGCTCTTTGTTTTCCATGGATAAAATATACGTAAAGTAACGCTTTTATGGCATCCGAAAAGCTCATTTAAATTATCCAGATCTGCAGCCCGTTCTGAGGAAAAAAGGCATCTAGATAAACCAATTTGTCCCCTTTTTCACTACCTAATGTTTCTGCTGCCTGCAATATTACGACCCCTCCGCCCATGGCCCCAAGGGAGGTCAAGAATGGATTGCCCCTGTTCCCATTTGAATTCGTTCAATAAAATTCCGCTTCTTGTTTTGTATATTCATCGGGAATGGAATTTTCCCAGACTTCACAGTTTATCCCCACGAGCCCCATGTCTTGAGCTGTGAGCTGCTAAAGACCGGTAACGGCTTCCCATCGGATGAAATTAAGTTCGATGCTATAGTGACTCTTACCGTTACGGCAAATAAATACTTACGGCCCTGCTCGACCACAAAAGGCGCCGAAAGCGCCGGTCCGTCCAATGAATTTTCAAATTGTTGCAATTCCCGGCCAAAAGTATGGTCGCGCCGCCCCGATGTAGCAATATCGAAATGCTTTGAACCGATGAGATCAAATTCCTGGGGCCCGGGTATCTTTTGCCAGCAGGCAAGCAACAGTTCCGCATAAATTTGTACGCCCCCTGCGGATAGTGCCCGGAAGTACTCAAGAGCGGTACGGAATTCAGCCTTAAAATGGACTGCCGGTTGAAAGTCGACCACTCCTAAAGTAATCGAAGGTTCATAAAACACCCCTATGGCAGCGGTGGAGGATTGGGTATCGGCCGGTGCTTCATTATGAAGCTGGCTGAACACGAATAAATTGCCGGTTTCGACAGATGCCGTGTTGGGGCCATCGATCGGTGTTTTCCATGCAAGGGCGTATCTATGGTTGTCCGGCGGGGAGGTTATCCAATAATCATGAGAA
The DNA here is from genome assembly GCA_963764285.1 of uncultured Flavobacteriaceae bacterium. Lineage (GTDB taxonomy): Bacteria > Bacteroidota > Bacteroidia > Flavobacteriales > Flavobacteriaceae > Pricia. The sequence continues at coordinate 159,414 of CAVXSA010000001.1, read as the reverse complement.
TCCGCCCCCGAGGGAATGAATAAATGTTCCGGCCACCTGAATTTAGCAGGGTTGAAAGTGTCGGAGAACTGGCGCTTAAACAAACTTGCCAGACCTGCTTGCCTATGTAAATCTATCGTCTCATATAACTGGCCGAACTTTACCTCTTGATCTAAAACCTGCTCAAGATGGGTTGCCGTTGGAAAATTCGGGTTGGTTTAGTCCCTTAAAAAATTCATGTGAAATACGCCCGGTAAACTTTAATACATTTTTAACCATAAGCCTATGGAAGTTCCTACTTAATCTACTAGTTTTAAAGGAATTTAAATTTAATCCTAAAAACAACCAAAATGGCAACAATACGATTGGGTGACAAAGCCCCTGATTTTACGGCAGACAGCTCCGAAGGAGAAATCAATCTCTACGATTATCTCGGCGACAGCTGGGGTATTTTATTCTCCCATCCGGCGGATTTTACACCCGTGTGCACCACAGAATTGGGCACAACGGCCAAGTTCAAGGACGAATTCGATAAGCGCAACGTAAAAATGTTGGCGCTGAGCGTGGACAATGCCGCCTCCCATAAGGAGTGGATAAAGGATATTAACGAAGTAAACGATACCACGGTCAATTTTCCAATCATTGCGGATACCGACCGAAAGGTTTCCGATCTTTATGATATGATTCATCCCAAAGCCGACGATACCCTTACGGTACGGTCGGTCTTTATCATCGCACCTGATAAAACGGTGAAGCTGATGCTGACCTATCCAGCATCCACGGGGCGAAATTTTTACGAACTATTGCGGGTAATCGATTCCTTACAACTTACCGCATATCACAAAGTAGCGACTCCCGCCAATTGGGAAAGCGGCCAAGATGTGGTGGTGAGTCCCGCCATATCCACCAAAGATGCCGTCGATATGTTCAAAAAAGGCGTTAGGGAAGTTAAGCCCTATTTGCGCATGACACCAGATCCCTCATCTTAAATGGGATATCGAATTCCTTTAAAAGAGTTCATCCATACTAGTAAAAGGCTATCAAAATCTACACCATTTGATGGCCTTTTTTATGTCCTAGCTATGGAACTCCTTACGACTTTTCTTTTACCTGCGAATATCACATCTTGAGGCTTTATCCTTATGATTAATTTCGTAGCCCTACTATGTTTTTAAAAGGGCTCCCTCTAGCCTCAAAAGCCGATATTCCCCGTTCCAAACAACACGTTTTAATAAGTACGTTTTTTCAAGGTGTTTATCAAGCCATTCCCATTTTATTTCTAACTTGTGGATGAAATTTCGTAACAATGTCATCCTCCTTACTTAAAGTAGTATTTCTTTTGCCCACTTTGGCCATCTTATTGGGCAGCTGTGTCAACCTTAAGCACGTCGCAGACTTCTCCAAAACTTCCATCGAGGGCATCGAAGGGTATGAGAAGCTCGCCACCGGATTTTCGACCATTTGCCGGCAAGATTGCCAACAGGAGAACATCCGCCAACTAAACATTCATAATACGGACTGTGATTGCGCACCAAATCAAAAGGCGGATAGCATTACCCAAATGATGTATAACGCCACGAGGGATTATTTTTATGGATTGTCGGACCTCAGCCAAAACGACCTTACCCATTACCGAACAGACGACTTTTCGGAAGCCCTCTCCACAGGGGATTTCGGCCCCTTAAAATTGAACGAGACCGAGGTTAAGGCCTACTCGAATATTTCGTCGCTTCTGCTTCTCGCCTTCACCGATGGCTTCCGCAGAAAAAAGATAAAGGAATATGTCGCCGAAGCCCATGAACCCCTATTAAAATTACTCCATTTTCTGGAGCTTAATCTGGCGGGTAACCTGCGGGGAAAATTGGAAGTACAAAAAAGCGGACTTAAAAATTTCTATTTTGATTTTATTAACGATACAAAAAATTCGGACTATGAACGGGTCAAATTCGCAGAGGATTATTTTCGAAGGATTTCGGAAATAACCGATCGACAAAAAGAACTTGACCTTTATGCTAAAATCTTGAAGGAAATAGCCGAAGGCCACACCACATTATATAACAATTTAAGTAGCATGACAGATAATGATGTGCGTAAGGAGCTGGCCGGATATGGAAGTCAACTCAAAACGACGATATCCTCATTGCGTAAAATGAATTGAAACCATGGAAAAATTATCATCGGAACAGGTAAAGGAGCTAGCCGACCACCTTCTTAGGATGACCAACGCCCTCGGAAATTACCGTTACGAAAATTCCGATCGATTGACAGAGGAAGAGAATTTACTATTAAAAGACCTATACCGCAAACAGCTGCAAGTGACTACGGAACTCTACACCCAATCGGCCATACTGGTCATGGAGGATGTTGAAACCTCACTACAACAAATAGAGACCATTACCGCGGAAACCCAAGCGCTTTATAAAAATCTGAAAAACGTACAAAAGGTCCTGGATCGGGCGACCTCGGTATTGACCTTGGCAAGTGCAGTCATCGGACTGGATGCCAAGGGCATCACCTCTTCGATTAAAAATTTACTGTCCCCAGCAACCTGAAATCAAAATTTCTAAATATAACTTCCAAAAAACCACTCGATTAAAAATTAAACGCTATATTTGCGCTTTAATTTAATTTTTAATTTTTTAGTATTATGAGTAAAGGAACAGTAAAATTCTTCAATGATTCCAAAGGATACGGGTTTATCACTGAAGACGGTTCAAGCGAAGATCACTTTGTACACATTTCTGGTTTAATCGACGAAATTCGTGAAGGTGATGTTGTAGAATTTGAACTACAACAAGGTAAAAAAGGATTGAACGCGGTAAATGTGAAAGTAATAGACTAGAACGCATAAACTTTTTTTATACCAAGCCCCGGCAATATTGTCGGGGCTTTTTTTAGCCGGGTTTGTAGTGCTAGTAATATTTTTCATACATTCGCTACAATTATTACGGTAAACAATCGTTAAATGGTAAGGTTTTAATGATTTAAATTGATTACTAGTTTTATAGACAGCCCCCTTTTCGATCAATAAATGGTATGCTAACTTTTTTTTCAATCCTCCTTGTACTTATCGCCCTTAACGTGGTGCTTCTTGTTTTCAGCCTGAGTCAAAAACAAAAAGAATAATCATTAATAAGCGGATTTTGAGCATAAAAATCTTTTAAAATCTTAGGACAAAGGCGTTCGATCTTAAGGGATCGGACGGAGTGTAGTGGGAGATGGGTCTTTCCGGGCATTTTTTAGATGCAAGGGGATTTCGGGATGCTTAAGGTGCAGACTGAGAGTAAGTATCCCTAGGAAGCACTTTAACAGGTATACAGGAGGCCGCTTTTAGCAGGCGTTCCCGCGCCATAAGCCTGCCGATTGAAGAGCGTTGGCGGTGTGTATACCGAAGAATATCCACAGTGTATAGGTGGCCTTGGTGCGGGCTCTTATTCTTCGAGCCCGTGTGTTCCTTGTCGTTTCCGAAGCTGCCCTCCAGGCGGGTGGCCCTTTCTTAGTGATGGCGGCGGCCAGTTTTTTCCTTTGCTTCTGTGTTTGCCGGCCCTTCCCTTCCGCTTGAAGTCGGTACTGATGCCGTTTCCGGTGGTGAAAGTGCTGTTATTGTGGTGGCGTAGATGGCTCGGCCCCGGCGAGGTTGAACTTGGCCCTGGTGAGTCCCTGGATATCGAGGACAGTCTTTCTGAACCGTATACCCTCGTGGAAGGCGTCGAAGGAAAGGTGGTCGATAAAGCCGATGGCGTCCAGTTGGAACTTGTGCACCTTGGCGCCGAACTCCACGAGCTTTTGTGCTTTCCGCTCACGATCGGCCTGACGTAGGGCCTGTCCAGGCTGACGATACGGCCCTTGGGCCGTACGCCGTGGTGGAACAGGGCGTCTGTTGTTCCCGTGCTTTCGTGGCCGCGGCCCTGCGTACGTATGGTCCACGGTGAAAGAGCCCGTGCGCTTTCTACATACGGTCCAGTTCGAGCGGAGAACTTTTCGGTCAGCAGGAGAGGGCCCTTGCAATGCCCGACGCTTCTTTTTGGTCTTCCTTCTGATCTTGCTGTAGGAAACATATTTCCTTTTCCATTTCAGGTACCTGCTGCGTGGCATGTCGACCTTCTTTTCAGTGCATAGCTTTTTGAGCAGACGGTGCAGCCAGTCGGTACATTCCCAGAGTAGTTTCACGTTGGTGGGGTATCGCATATGTCTCTCGTAGCAGGTCGCGTCCATGGTAACGGCGTTCTTGTCCCACATATGTGGCGACCAGTAGCCGTAGAGGGTTTTCTGCATCTCGTCGATGTCGAGATTTCCCGGCAGTTCCGAGCGGATTCGCTCACTATCTTGAAGTTGTGCAGGAGGTCGGTACCGATGTAGATACCGCAGAAGAACTGCCAGTCCAGGTTGCCGTTCAGACCCTCGATACAGTTTCCTGGCCGAACAGTCCGCGTAGTGCTTGAGGAACATAAGGGCGATCTTGCCCCGTGGGGAGAAGATGGCCCTCGGGCCTTTTTTCGCATCCTTCAGGCCGAGGGCCGTGACCATATCCGTCCCAGGGGACCGCCCGGTAAATCTGCCAGGTCGGATTCAAGGAACCTCTCGAAAAAGGCCCCGAACTGTTCCTGCTGCTATGAAAATGAAAAACTGTGCTGGAAATCCTGTATTCTTCGTATCTTGGACATAGATTCTTAGATAAAAAACCCCGTTTTTCGAGCTAGAGACTCATTTTCGGGGTTTTGTTTATCTAAGAACGTATTATTTATCTGATAATCAATTGGTTATTTAACTTCTAGCCCCGGCTGATTGCCAAGGCTTCCCTTCTATTCAGAGCTTTCTTTTCTATTTCACGTCCATCAACTCGACATCGAACAATAAGGTAGCGTTTGGCGGAATAACCCCTCCCGCGCCTGCATTACCATATCCTAAAGCGGGCGGAATGACAAAACGTGCCTTGTCTCCTACTTTTAGTAACGCAATCCCCTCGTCCCAACCGGCGATTACCTGCCCGGTACCTAATGAAAAATCAATCGGCTTTTTGCGTTTGTAGGAAGAATCGAAGACTTGGCCGTTCAACAAAGATCCTTCGTAGTGTACCGATACAGTCTGGCCTTTTTGCGCTTTTTTTCCGTTGCCTTCCTGTAACATTTTGTATCGCAGTCCACTTTCTGTACTATCGAATCCCTTTGAAATTTTTTCAAGTTCCGCTTCCTGCAACCTTTTTTGTTCGGCTAAGCGTTTTTCCTTGGAACCTTTGAAGGTTTCGAACGCTTTTACGGCATCCCATTTTTTGGCTTCTTCACCGACACGGACGATTTCCAGTTTTTCAATGGTATCTCCCTGCTCGATGTCATCGACAACATCTTGGCCTGATTCCACAGAGCCGAAGACCGTATGCTTATTGTCCAACCAAGGGGTCGGTACATGGGTAATAAAAAACTGGCTGCCATTGGTGCCCGGCCCGGAATTGGCCATGGAAAGTGTACCGGACTCGGAATGGTCGAGTTCGGGATGGAACTCATCGTCGAACTTATAACCGGGATCGCCCGTTCCCGTACCTTGAGGGCATCCACCCTGTATCATAAAATTGGGGATGACCCGGTGGAACGTAAGCCCGTCATAGTAAGGCTCGTCTTTCGGGCGGACGTTATTTTCATGGGTTCCCTCGGCGAGGGCTACAAAATTGCCTACCGTACCCGGGGTTTTATCATGGGTAAGTTTTACTAGTATTTCTCCTTTCGAAGTATTGAACTTGGCATAGATTCCGTCTTGCATGGTACTCGTTTTTGGTGAAGGACAAAGTTAGGAAAAATGTTTAGGGTTTGGGTGCAAGAACCGAACGCACTTCGTAGTTGTTCAAAGTTCGGTACAACTAGGGTTTTCTGCCTCCCGCTACCGCCTTTCCCTACCCCACTACCGGTTGTGTTAAAACCTTTATTTTGGCTCTGAACCCACGCCGTACTTATCAAAAAGATATATCAAGCTCGCCATACTGGCGGCACCAAGTTCAAGCTCGCGTCGGTTGACATGTTCAAAGGTGTCGTTTGCGGCGTGGTGATGGACAAAATAGCGCTGGGAATCGGGGCGCAGGCCGGCCAAGACCATCCCCTCTTTTTTTAGGGGTGCTATATCCGCGCCGCTATAGCCTTTTTCGAAAAGGTGAAGCAAGTAAGGTTCAAAAAGTGGGGACCAGCTTTGCACCTGTTGCAGATGTGCATCAGAGCAATCGAACGAGAATCCGCGGGGCGTAAAACCGCCTGAATCGCTCTCGAGCGCAAACACATGGTTTTCGTTATTTTTTTTTGCCTTTTCGGCATACTCCGTTCCGCCGCGCAATCCGTTTTCCTCGTTCATAAATAATACCACTCTTAGGGTACGCTGCGGTTGGTAGCCCGTACGCTTCAGTAGGCGCAGCACCTCCATGCTTTGTACACATCCGGCGCCGTCGTCATGAGAGCCGTCGCCTAGGTCCCAGGAATCAAGGTGGCCCCCGACGACCATAATTTCTTCGGGATGGGTGCTTCCCTTGATCTCCCCTATGACGTTGAACGATTTCACCTCCTCCATCTGTTCGCATCGCTGCTTAAAGTAAAATTGGGTATCGGGATTGAGCTTTAGTGTGGTACTTAGCATCTCAGCACCCTGGGTACTTATGGCCGCAGCGGGAATTCTTTTATCTAGGGGGGTATCACCATAGCTCATCGAGCCCGTATGCGGAAAATCGTCCAAACGCAGGTTCATCGACCGCACGATGACGCCCACGGCCCCATATTTGGCAGCCTCTTCGGCACCCGAATAGCGTTGATCGACACACCCGGAATATGCGTCGAAAGTGCTGATCAGTGTCGGATCCATCGGACGGTTGTAGAAGACTATTTTACCCTTTATCTTCGCTTCCCCCAGGGCCTTTAGTTCATCAAGACCTTTAACCTCGACTACATTGGCCTTGGTACCGCCCAAAGGGGTCGCCACGGAACCGCCCAAAGCACAAATGGGAACATTGGTGGTGAGTCCCGGCGCGGTCTCGATATAGGCAAATTCGGGAGTGCCGCGTACCCATTTTGGCACCATGACCGGTTGCAGCCAGACCTTGTCGAGACCCAAAGAATCTAACTGCTCTTTGGTGTATTCTACCGCCCGCTGCGCCTGAACTGAGCCTGAAAGCCGGCCACCGATCTGATTAGACAGATAATTTAGCCAATCATAGGCCTGGCCTTCGGTTAGGGCGGTATCATATATATTTTTTATTTGATGGGCATCATCGTTTTGCGCATAGACCTGATATCCTATCAACAGTACTGCTATTAAGCACTTTTTCATTCCTTTTCCTCTATAATGAGATTGTATTGAATTATTCTGCCTGCGAATTTCGCATTTTGCACCCTATTTCTAGCATTCAGCTTTGACAATGCACCAAAAAATGACTTCTATGGATTACCAAAGCCTTTTTTCTCGGTTCCAAAAAAAAAATTCAAGACGAACTCTGTAATTGATCTTTATACGTTTCCAGTTTCACTTGGATTTCAGGATCAAGTTCCGGATTCTTGATATCGTGATATTTTTTTAGCTCTTCCCATAAAATGGAAGCTACGATTACCCGGGCCGCCTTTTTGTTGTCCGCCGGAATCACGTACCAGGGGGCATGGTCTTTCGAGGTCCTACTTATAGCCTCTTCATAGCACTTGCGATACTTGGGCCATAACTCGCGTTCCTTGAGGTCGCCCGGCGAAAACTTCCAATTCTTTCTTTGGAGTCTTAGTCTTCTCAATAAACGGAAACGTTGTTCCTCCTTGGATAGGTTCAGAAAAAATTTAAAGATGATCGTTCCGTTTTTCGCATATATGCCGCTCAAAATTGTTGATCTGTTCGAAACGTTGGTCCCAAAATTTTTCATCGATGTCGGCAACGGAGTCGATACCGGGAATATTTTCGTTCATTATATACTCTGGATGCACCCGGGTAACCAATACATTTTCATATTGGGTACGGTTGAAGACCCCGAACTTACCTTTTGCCGGCAGTGCAATATAGTGCCTCCATAGATAGTCGTGCTTCAGTTCAAGCTCGGTAGGCACCTTAAAACTGTGCACCACCACTCCCCTAACGTTGAAATCTTTAAAAACCTCCCGGATCAGACTATCCTTGCCAGCGGTATCCATGCCTTGCAGACAGATGAGTACGCTGTATTTTCCATGGGCATAGATGGTATCTTGAAAATCCCCAAGATCTTTCCTGATTTTTTTTAGCCCTTTTTTAAGCTCCTCCTTTGAGGAATTGCAGTCTTCACGGGTTGGATACTCGCTGAGTTTGATCGGCCCATCCACTTTGTAGGACGAAGTATTAAGTATATCCATGGGTTGAAGATAAAAAATCCATTCGTTGAATGGTAATCCCATGCCAAAAAAATAACCGTTCGGCTCCGAAATCCACCAGTTAGTCCAAAATAATAGGCATCGAGGGTTGTGTATCGAAAAAATTAGGCGTCAACTCCTTGGTAGCGATACCTTTGCGGTGTAAAATGCCCAAATTTTACGACCAAACCTACATTATGAAGCTACAGTATCTTGTACTTGGCGCTTTCCTTTTTGGCCTTTTTTCCTCTTTTGGACCTACGCAGGCCTGCGAATACGCAGGATCGAACATTGATTATGTCGGGAAAGAAATTAAAAAGGCACTTGGGGAGAAAAATTTACAGCTTACCCGAGTTCATATTTACCGGGCGTTGGACGCCATCTCCAAAACCAAGGAAAAACTGGAAAAATGCGATTGCGGACCGGCCTCGGAAATCGTCGCCGAAGTTAAGGAGTTGTTGAAATATGCTACGAAAGCCAGTTCGGTAACCGGTGCGGGCAATCTGCTCGATAAAGCTTTGCATCTTACGGAAAACGCGGTTACGGCTCTTGACGATCATGAGCAACATAACAGTGCCGGCAATACGGACCTGCTCAACATGCCACACAGTAACGAAAGGAAAGACACCATAGCCGTACCGCCCAGCGAAAAAATACTTGAACGTAAAATAGATTCTGCCTTGGCAATATACCGCGCCTCGTTGAACAAGGTGATAACTAGCGTAAATTGCCGGGAGGCCCAAGCTTTTGCCAATCGCATCTATGAAAATTGCCAGCAGGAGCTATTAAAAATCGATCTCTCTGAGGGGAAAAAGTATTACAATCTTCGAACCAAGGAGATTACCGTGGAGGCGCTTACGAAGTTGGGAGACTGTGAAAAATAAAATTCCAAATTCCAAATGGCTGTTCTTAACTTCCTACTCCTACTTGCTCGCAAAAAGTTTCACATCTTCTTCCGATACCTCCTTGCTTCCCAGAATTATGAGGCGTTCGACGACATTTCGGAGCTCGCGGATATTTCCGGTCCAGTCATAGCTCTTTAGCAAATTCACCGCCTTGTCGGAAAAGGTTTTGGGGGATACCCCCTGTTCGGAAGCTATCTTTTTGGTAAAATGCTCGATCAGGATCGGTATATCGTCGCGCCTTTCGTTTAGGGCGGGCACCGGTATCAGAATTACGGCGAGCCGGTGGTATAGATCTTCACGGAATCTGTTTTCCTCGATTTCCTTTTTGAGATCTTTGTTGGTGGCGGCAACTACCCTAACATCGACTTTAATATCCTTATCCGTTCCCACCCTTGAAATTTTGTTTTCCTGTAGGGCACGCAATACTTTTGCCTGCGCGGAGAGGCTCATGTCGCCGATTTCATCCAAGAAAATAGTACCCTTGTTGGCGGCTTCGAACTTGCCGGCCCGGTCACGAACTGCGGAGGTAAACGCCCCTTTTACATGGCCGAAGAGTTCACTCTCTATGAGTTCGGAGGGAATCGCGGCGCAATTGACCTCTATGAACGGCCCGCCGCTGCGTTCACTTTTTTCGTGCAACCAATGGGCTACCAGCTCCTTTCCGGTACCATTGGCTCCCGTAATCAATACCCGGGCCTCTGTCGGGGCCACTTTCTCTATCATCTCCTTGATGACCGAAATGGCATCGCTTTCCCCTACCATTTCGTAATTCTTGCTCACCTTCTTTCGTAGTTTTTTGTTCTCCACCACCAGTTCCTGGCGATCCAAGGCATTTCGGACCGTGGTCAGAAGGCGGTTCAGGTCGGGCGGTTTAGAAATGTAATCAAAGGCGCCGAGTCGCATGGTGTTCACCGCCGTATCAAGGTCGCCGTGCCCAGAAATCATAATAAAGGGTATTTCCGGCTTTATTTTTCCGGCGGCTTCCAGCACTTCCACCCCATCCATCTTAGGCATTTTTATATCGCAGAGCACCAAATCGTAATCATTATTCTTTACGGCCTCCATTCCCTTTAATCCGTCTTCTGCCTCTTCCAACTGATACGTCTCGTTTTCTTCGGAAAGAATTTTCACCAATACCCTGCGGATGGCCGATTCGTCTTCTATTATCAATATTTTTGACATATTCCCTCTTTTTATGCTTTGTTCCAGACTCCCTCGCTATTCCAGGGTTTTTTACCTTATCTACTCCCTACAGTCCTATCCGAAATCCGGCTCTGAAATAAAAACTGGGACCGTCGTTCAGGGTAAAAATATCGTCTCTATCCGAATTTCTTAAAACTCCTTTTTGAAACAGCGTATGGCCTCCATATATATAGACGAAAGCCGATTTCTTGATTTCGTACTGGTATCCTAGGGTACCTAGCGCAGCCGATGAAGAAATCGATGTCGCGGCTCCCCCACCGGGGACAAGGATCGAATTTTGAAGGTTTACGTAATATCCATCCAATATAAATTCGGACTGTAATTGATGTTTTTCGCCGAAATGGTACTTTATGGCCGTTTTTGGGGCCCCCACCACGTAGGACCAATGCTCGTGAAAACGCTTTTCGTAATATATTATGGGCAAGGGAATCCTCAGGGCCACCGTGGAATTATAGGCGATACCCAATACCAGCCGGAAAGGTTTTTCGATTTCCTTTTTTTGCTTTAAAGCGCCTATCGTAACATTGAGGGAGATATCTCCTTTTTCCAGAGGATCGCCCCAAGTCGATGATACTCTGGGGGTTATAAGACCGATGAACTGCCAATATTGGTTATATCTATAGGCATAGGCCAAGTTCAGATCGAGCACGTGGAGATTGCGGGTCCCCTCGATGTCACCGGGCAAACCATCCCGTTTCAGCCCATGGGAAAGACGGTTATATTCGGCGCCTATGATAATTCTGCTAGAATCCTTCATGGCTATGGGGATGTTCGCCACCAATTTTATTCGTGATAGTTTGGCTCCCTGCCCGTTTTTGGGCATCATCATGTATTCCGCCCTAAAAATATCAGGGGTCTGGGCAAAACAGAATGCCGTGGAGAAAATAATTATATAAAAGCTGATTTTCCTTAATCTTAGTCCAAGTGCCATTTCGTATCAGTATTATCTAAGGCCGCCCGATGTTCGAACGGGCCGGATTGAAACAAATGTACATCCCTTTGCGGAAAAGGAATGGTTACGCCGTTTTCCCTAAAATTAGCATCTATCCTATATCGCATCGCACTTTTTATCTTAGGGTCGCTAAAGCTGTCATTAATGTAAAAATTAAGGGAAAACATAAGCGCGGAATCCCCAAAATCGTCGAACTGTACAAAGGGTTTCGGATTTTTTAAAACTCCGGTTTGGTTTTTTGCGCTATCCTCTAAAATCTTAGTGACCAATTTTACATTGCTCCCGTAGGCGACGCCTATGATTATCTTTTCGCGAGTAGTCTTATGGTTCTGGGTATAGTTATAAATGATATCGGTAATAAAATGATGGTTGGGAATAATGATTACCTTATCGTCGCGGGTAATGGCCCGGGTCGTTCTCAACTTGATTTCGAAAACCTTGCCGACCTTGCCGTCCACCTCAACGATATCGCCCACGTGCAACGACTTATCCGTTATGATAAAAATACCGCCGATAATATCCTTAAAAAGATCTTGTAATGCCAGCCCCAGACCCACAAATAGTGCGGCCGAAGCGGTCAGTAAGAGCGTGATATCGATTCCAGCGGCGCTCATGGTAATAAAGATGACGATCAAATAGATCACATACCTGATGAACTTGAAAACGCTGATGAACTTGAGCCTATCCTCGCCCTCCATTTTTCGGGTCAGCAAATGGCGTAACCATTTCAGCAGAAAACTGGTTAGGACAAAAGCGGCGACCAATAACAATAAAAGACCTACGGTAATGTGGATCTGATTGTCTCCCACGCCGAATTTGGGTCCCCATTCAAGAAACTCCTTGATGGAGCCCCAGATATCTTCCTCGATGATTTCCTCTACCTTACTTTTATCGCCTTGCAGCATATGAACCCATTAATACTTTAACCACTTGAACAATTCTTTATAGGATGGTTTTTTGCCGTACATCAGGATACCTACCCGGTAAATCTTGGCCGCCAGCCATACGATACCGATAAAGGTAAGTATAAGTAATAGGATGGAAGCCACCAGCTCCCAAACGGGCACTCCCCCATCTCCGATACCACTTGGCAAACGCATGAGCATAACTATAGGCGAGGTTAAGGGGAACAGGGAAAATGCGACGGCTATTGGGCCGTGAGGATTGCTGAAAACCGAAAAGAACCCCACATAAATACCCAACATCAGGGGCAGGATGATGGGGAAAATGAATTGTTGCGTATCGGTCTCATTATCCACTGCCGCACCAATGGCCGCATATATCGAGCTGTATATCAGATAGCCCAAAACGAAATACAACAGAAAAAAACTGATCAACATCACCCACGGTATCGCCAAAAGTTCCTGCGCATATACCTGTAGGGTCTGATCGGTCGTAGGAATCGGCGGCGCCATATTGGCACCTACGGCCGCCCCATTGCCCAGGGAAGAGGGATCGATATCGAATAGTGCAAAGGCCACGACCAACAACAGGGAAGCAGAAACTATCCAGATCGCAAACTGGGTGACCCCCGCCAATGAGGTACCGATAATCTTGCCTAACATGAGTTCGAAGGGCTTTACCGAGGAAATGATCACCTCGATGATACGGCTGGTCTTTTCTTCAATGACGCTCCGCATGACGAAACCGCCATAAATGATTATGAACATCATAATCAGGTATCCGAACCCGCCACCGATAAAGGCTTTTATCTCATTGATTCCCTTTAGGTTGAGATTACCGTCAAAAGTGGCCGTATGAACCTCAAAGCCATTATCTATTTCTGCGAAATCACTGGCCGAAACTCCTAATTCCTGCAACCGCTGTTGACGCAACCTATCCTGAAAAACACGGTCCAGTTTATCGAGAATAGAAGTGCTGGGCGTCTCTTGGGTATATAGGAAGGCACCCTCGGCAACCTTTTCCAGGTCGCCGCCATCGGGAATATAAAGCAACCCATCGTAGCCCCTATTCAAGGTGGAATCCTTTGCGGCTTCAAGTGAGATATCGTCAAAATACACGAAAGAAGTTGCCTCGGTGGTCAAAAATTCATGGGTAAAATAATCGCTCTCGTTCAAAAGACCGATAATGCGCTTTTCGTTATCGTTTATCTTGGTCAGATAGGCAATGAGCACCACCATACCGACCATTAGGATGGGACTCAAAAAGGTCATGATAACGAAGGATTTGTTGCGCACCTTGGCCAAATATTCCCTTTTGATGATCAGCGGCAGTTTATTCATGGTAGGCTTTGCTTTGTACCGTTTGGATAAATATTTCGTTGGCCGAGGGTATGGTCTCCACAAAATGATTGATATTCGCCTTCGAGCTTAAATAGTTGAGAACTGATCCGGAATCATTGGTGGGAAGCTGTAAGGTGAAGTCCAACTGTCTCTCGGATTCGTCGTATCTCGACGAACTGATGTTAAACTTTTCGGCCAGTTCCTTTAAAATCATGTCGGCATTCTCGGTTTCGAGTCCCACTTTGAAAACATTGTTCTTATAGGCTTTTTTAATTTCCGAAAGCTTTCCGTCGAGAATTTTTTCCGAGCTATGGATCAGGGCGATGTATTCGCATAGTTCCTCCACCGATTCCATTCGGTGGGTCGAAAAGATGATCGAGGTACCGTTTTCCTTCAACTTCAGGATTTCGTCCTTGATAAGATTGGCGTTGATGGGGTCGAACCCGCTGAAGGGCTCGTCAAATATAAGCAGCTTGGGTTCGTGCAGCACGGTGACGATAAACTGTATCTTTTGGGCCATGCCCTTAGAGAGCTCTTGGACTTTTTTGTTCCACCAGTCACCAATGTCCAAACGTTCGAACCAGAATTTCAACCTTTGTTTAGCTTCCGCCTTCGAGAGTCCTTTCAATTGGGCCAGGTACAGGGCCTGGTCCCCTACCTTCATCGATTTGTACAATCCCCTTTCTTCGGGCAAGTAACCGATCATGGCGATATGTCGCGGCTTTAATCGTTCACCATCGAAATATACCTCGCCATGGTCGGGATATAGAATCTGGTTAATAATACGGATCAAAGTGGTCTTACCGGCACCGTTCGGTCCCAGTAGGCCATAGATACTATTTTTGGGGATGCTTAATGAAACCTTGTCAAGGGCAGTATGTCGGCCATACCGCTTGGTAACCTCCTCGGTGACCAGAATGTCGTTCATGCAGGCAATTTTTTCAAAGATATGCAAAAAGAGTTGGCAGTACGCAGTAGCAGTTGGCAGAAAACAAAAACCCACCCCTAAATTAGATTCAAGGATGGGAAAAAAATTGCTATGAAAAAGAAAATTAATACCAGGGTCTCCCGATATCAAAATCAAATATACGGTTTTTATTTAAAAATAAAAGGATTTCAGGCAAATTCTACGAAAAAGGCAAATTGGAGTAGCCCTTAAGAGAACATGTCCTTGACTTTTTCAAAGAAAGATTTATCCGATTTTTCAGGCTTGGGCTCGAAATTATCATTACCCTGCATACGTTCGAAAAACTCTTTCTGTTCTTTGTTCAGTTCCTTGGGGGTCCATACATTAACGTGCACCAAAAGATCGCCGGTGCCATAGCCATTGATACTCGAAATTCCCTTGCCCCTCAGGCGCAATATTTTACCGGATTGCAGGCCTGGTTCGAGCTTTATGCGAACTTTTCCCTCCACCGCATCAATTTCTTTGGAAGTACCCAGTACGGCATCCGAAATACTTACGTAAAGATCGTAGTGAAGATTGTCGCCCTCTCGTTTCAAGGTATCGTGGACTTCGGTTTCGATAGCCACCAACAGGTCACCGGGCACGCCATTGCCGGGGGCGTCGTGGCCTTTCCCCGGTACTTTGAGCTGCATACCTTCTTCGACCCCCGCCGGTATCTTGATGGAAACTGTTTCTTCGGACATTTTTAGGCCTTGGGCATCGGCATCGTCGGGTTTTCGATCTAAGATTTGACCGCTTCCGCCACAGGTACTGCAGGTGGCTGCGGTCTGCATACGACCCAGTATAGTATTCGTAACTTTCGTTACCTGTCCGCGACCGTTACAGGTGCCACAGGTTTTATAGGTCACGCCTTCGGCCTGTACCTTTCTTCTAACCTTTACTTTCTTCTCGACCCCGTTGGCCACTTCTTTCAAGGACAACTTAACACGGATCCGCATATTGCTTCCTTTGACCCTGCGCTGGCCCCCACCGAAGCCGCCAAAACCACTGAAGCCACCGCCGCCGCCGAAAGCGCTACCGAATATATCGCCGAACTGGCTGAAAATATCGTCCATGTTCATACCGCCCCCACCAAAGCCGCCGGCCCCTTCGAAGGCCGCATGGCCGAACTGGTCGTACCGTGCTTTCTTGTCCGCATTGCTCAGCACCTCATAGGCTTCCGCGGACTTCCGGAACATTTCTTCCGCTTCGGCATCCCCGGGATTTTTATCCGGGTGGTACTTCAGGGCTTTTTTTCGATAAGCCTTTTTGATTTCCGGTGCCGAGGCATTTTTGGTAACGCCCAATATGTCGTAATAATCTTGCTTCATTTCTTTTGTTTAGCTGCCTGCTCTGTGGATTAAATAAGGGTCGAAAGCACTGTTTACTTTCCGACCACAACTTTCGGGTGTCGAATAATTCTTTCTCCCAGCTTAAAGCCCCTTTCGACCAAATCAACGATCTTTCCTTTCATTTTTTTATCAGGTGCCGGTATCTGGGTAATCGCATCGTGTACCTCGGCATCAAAGGTGTCGCCCACCTCTACACCTACCTCTTCCAAACCTTTGGACTTTAGGATTTCGCGCAACTTGACGCGAATAAGTTCTACGCCCTTGAACATCTCCTTATCATCAGACTTGGCCAATTCTTTAAGCGCCCGGTCGAAATCATCCAAGACCGGCAAGAGGGAGGTCATGATTTCCTGCCCCGCGGTCTTGAACATATCCATACGTTCCTTCGAAGTTCTTCTCTTGAAATTTTCGAACTCCGCAAAGAGGCGCAAGAACTTATCCTTTTCCTTGGCCAGATCATTTCGAAGTTGTTCTTCTTCGGTCTGCTCTTCTTGGTCGTTAAAGTCTTCGCGACCGTTTTCGGACGGTTGCGTATCGCGCTCCATTTCAGTCTCGGCAATATTTTCATCCATCGTCCCGTCAAATTCCTCCATCCTATCCTTTTCGCCTGTAGTATCTTTTTCGCTCATGCGTACATTCGTTTTAAATTCTCTAACAAGGGTTGGCAAAAGTGCTGCCAATTCTCGAAAAATGTCAAAATGTCACGTAAAGAAGTGGGCAGTAGGTGGTACCTAAAAAAAAACGTTCCGAAATTCGGAACGCATTTATCTGTTTTTATATCCTTTTCCTTAATTTTAGGAACTATACTCCCTGTTGTACACCATATCAGAAGAGGTTTCCTTTTGTCCATCACCATAGATTTCCTTTAGGGCGACACAGACATTGGGATAGAGGAAATGAAAACCCGCCTCCTCTATTTTTTTACAGCTTACCCTTTGGCTGGCGAAGAGCAGGTAGGCCATTTCGCCCAAAAGGGCCCTCATTACCAATTCAGGTATGTTGGGCAAAATTAACGGCTTGTTCACGGCCTTGGCGATTTCCTTTACCAATTTGCTGTTCGTTACAGGATTCGGCGCTACGCCGTTGAAGACCCCGGTCAACTCGTTTTCTACGGCAAAGAGGAAAATACGGGCCAGATCTTCTATGTGGATCCAGGATTGCCATTGGCTCCCGCTTCCAAAAGCGGCCCCGACATAATTTTTAATAGGTTTTGCCATTTGGGGCAATGCTCCCCCTTTAAGCGACATGACCAGACCTATTCTGATCTTGGCGACGCCGAAATGGAAAGTCTTGAACCGGTCGGCCTGCCCTTCCCACATTTCCACGATTTCGCCCAGGAAACTCTTGTCGATTTCCGACACATCCTCCGTGTAATAATTGGACAACGAATTGGGATAAATCCCAATTGCGGAAGCGGAAACGAAAGAAGTAATCCGATCGAACTCCGCACGGTTCAGCGTCTTGTGTTTTTTCAGGGCCTTATAGAGGGTTTTAAGGGTATTGACCCTGCTAGCCAATATTTTCTTTTTATAAATTTTCGTCCATCTTTTAGAGAGGCTCGCCCCCGCCAAATTGATAATGGCAGTTACGTCCTCAAAGCATTTTTCATCGATTTCGCCCGATCGCGGATTCCAATAAAATCCATGATAGTCTGGCTGGGTAGCGATTTTCCTTTTGCTCGTGGTCAAATAACTAATGGGTATCTTCCGGTCTTGGCATTGCCTTACGATTTCGCTTCCGACCAGACCCGTTGCACCTGTAATCAAAATTCTCATATTCCAAAGATAGGGCATCCCGACCCCTCCTTTGAGGGATTTAATTTGGATTTAACAGTAATGCCCAACCTTATGTTAAACGGAAAATTTCAAATGACACGCCAAATTCAAGGTCATAAAATAAAGACTCCTTTGAAAAGTCCATCGTACCCCGTGTGAGGGATTCGCCGTAAAGCGGATCGACCCTTATTTTCTGGCGCGCAGCATTTCGCGCTTTCCAGGTGGGCCCGGCAATCGCTCTACGCTAAGACCGACCGACTGCATGGCGCGGCGAACGCTGCCTTTTGCCGCATAGGTAGTAAGAACTCCGCCTTTTCTAAGGGCTCGGTACATTTGGGAGAAAATCGCTTCCGTCCACAGTTCGGGTTGCACCCGGGCACCAAAGGCATCGAAATAGACCAGATCATATTGCTGTTTATCGTCTATGCTTAAAAAATCCTTTTTTTGCTTCAGGAGAATGAAGTCCTTTGAAATTTCAATATCCCTTTCCCAAGGTCCCTCATGCATCCTGCGGAAATGGGAAGCCTGTGCCTCTGCCTTCAATTCGGCCACATAGTTCAGCTGTTGAAGCTCCGATTCGGATATGGGATAGGCTTCTACGCCGGTATAATGCACTGAAATATCCCGTTTTTTGGCTTCCAAAAGCGTGATGAAGGCGTTGAGTCCGGTGCCGAACCCGATTTCTAAAATATGGATTTCGCGGTTGGAAAAAAGGGATAAACCCGGCTGGATAAAGACATGATAAGCTTCTTGAACCGCACCGTGTCTGGAGTGGTACTGCTCGTTCCAATCCTCGATATGTATGGTCTTGGAGCCATCGGCGGTTGTAATTATCCTGCGTTTCAAAAGGCCTAGGCACCTTTCGAGATAACCATCAAAAGCGTAGCTAAATTGTTAAATATATTCATATCCCATAAAACTTTTATCGTTACTGCAAAACTGGACTTTTTTGGCCGAAAAAAGAAGAGCGGATGCCAAAGAATGCTTATTTTTAATCTTTTTAAAGAGAAACTATGGCTACGACCACTTCCACTATTCCTATCGAAAAAATCAAAACTTCGAAACTCCCTCAGGTCGATTTCGAAAATCTGTCTTTCGGTAGCGTTTTTACCGACCACATGCTGGTCTGCGATTATAAGGACGGAACTTGGGAAACTCCCAAGATCATTCCCTATCAAGCACTTAGTTTGGAACCATCGGCCAAGATTTTTCATTACGGACAGTCCATTTTCGAGGGGATGAAAGCCTATAAGGATTCGGATGAAAAAATCTGGCTCTTCCGGCCGCTCGAAAACTACAAACGTCTGAACGTTTCCGCACGTCGGATGGCGATGCCCGAACTACCGGAAGAATATTTTATGGACGGCCTCAAAACCCTTATCCAATTGGACGAACAATGGATTCCCCAAAAAGAGGGTAGTGCCCTCTATGTCCGCCCATTTATGTTCGCTTCGGGAAAAGGGTTCCACGCCTCGCCAGCCGACGAATATAAATTCTTGATCTGCCTTGCTCCCTCTGGTCCCTATTTTTCAGGAAAGGTTAAGGTTCTTATCGAGGAAAAATACGCTCGCTCGGCCGATGGCGGCACAGGATTTGCCAAGGCGGGCGGCAACTATGCTGGACAGTTCTACCCTACCGAACTGGCCGCTGAAAAAGGCTATCACCAGGTAATATGGACCGACGATCACCATCACGAGTTTATCGAAGAGGCCGGGGCCATGAACATTTTTGTACGGATAGGCGACACCCTCATTACCGCGCCGGTCAGCGATAGAATATTGGATGGCATCACGCGAAAAAGCATTCTGGAGATCGCCGAAGAAGAGGGTGTACCCACCGAAGTCCGAAAACTAAAGGTCGGAGAAGTGGTCGAGGCGGCCCAAAACGGGAGTTTAAAAGAAATGTTCGGTGCCGGGACCGCTGCAGTAATCTCCCCCATCGCTACTTTCGGGTACCGCGATAAGGACTACGATCTGCCAGAACTCGAAAATACTTATGCCTCCAGACTCAAGAAACGGATTATTGATATTCAGTACAACCGGGCGGCCGATCCCTTTGGATGGCGATACGGGCTGTAATGGCTGTCCTTTCAACACTCCCTAGCTAATTTCGCCCCAAAACCATCCCCATGTTCAGCACCGGACAGATTGTCTTTGCCCTATTATTCGTCATTGGCTTCATCACCATTATCGTTTTTTCCTATAAAAAGGACAAAAACCTGCATTCAAAAAACTACAAGGGCGTGGAGTGGGTCGCCGTCGGCTTTATCATTTTTATTATAATTCTCTTCTATATTAAATATCTTCTTAAGGATTGAGTAAAATTTCGCTTTCTAGGTAAAAAACGCATTCGGCGACGACAAGCCAAAAGATTTTCCCGTATATCGTACCAGATAGCGTAATTTTGCGCTCATTATCTAAAGGGGCAAACACATGTTGAGTTTTTTTACTATACTTCTAATCTTGGTCGCGGCTAACGCCATTTTCATGGTATTCAGTCTGGCTGGGGTATCCCAAAGAGGCAAAAAATCACCACAGGCCACGGCTAAACCGATTTCTTCAAAGGTGTATCCACCGAAGATCTGGACTTCCAAATTCAAAAAGTCCGTCTAAGTTTTTTCTTAACTTGCACCGATGAAACAATGGTTGCTCGTCTTTGTCGGGGGTGGCATTGGAAGTCTTCTGCGATATCTAATATCCAAAGCTTTCAATAACTATTTCGCACACTTTTTTCTGGGGACCTTTTTGGTCAACATTCTGGGCTGTTTGCTGATAGGTTTTATACTGGGCTTATCGATGAAAGGCAACTACCTTTCCGAAAACCAAACCTTAATACTGGCCACCGGTTTCTGCGGGGGCTTTACCACTTTTTCTAGCTTTGCCTTCGAAAAACACTTCCTATTAACTGCTGGTGAGCTGTTCCATTTTTCATTTTATTTGATTGCTAGCGTTGTCATGGGCATAGCCGCCGTTGCATTCGGACTCTGGCTGGCTAAAATCCTCTGAATGCCCACTTCGGTGCATTTATGTTGAAGTTATTAAGAATTTCCCTGCTGTGGTGTCTCTTGAGTTCTCGAGATAAACATCGTCCACGGTCCGACTATCCATCTTTGTCCAAAAGCTGGGTTATACCTGGTTGATAAGCTAATTACTGCATATTTCTTCACATTTTCCTACTTTATATCACCTCCAATCTTACAATTCTACTGCGCACTTCCCCTTACCCCCTTTTAGGCGCGACCTGAATTACGAAATTTATCTATTATATTATATCATACCCTAAAATTATATAGGTCTAATTTATTATAACAATAAAAATTGACAACTATACCCCTATTTTTTGGGGGTTCATTTTGGATTAACATATATTTGGCAACTTAAATAATATATCTACTATGAAAAAAATCGAGGCAATTATCAGAAAATCCAAGTTTGACGAGGTTAAGAAGGCCTTGCATCAAATCGAGGTCAACTTCTTTACGTATTGGGACGTAACGGGAGTGGGGAATGAAAAGCAGGGACACGTGTATCGGGGGATATCCTATAGCACAAGTGATATCCAAAGAAGGTACTTATCCATTGTAGTATCGGACGATTTTATGCAAAAAACGGTGGACACCCTTTTGGATGTGGCTTCTACTGGCAATGTAGGGGATGGTAAGATATTCGTTTCCGAGGTCATCGAGGCGTATAGAATTCGCACCAAGGAAAGCGGACACGCAGGAATCAACTAAAAAACAACTTATGGACGGGCCCCTTGTCCGTTTTCAACTAAACTTAAATTTCAAAAAAATGGATGCAGGATTATTTACAGCAAATAACGTATGGATGATGGTGGCTACCGCTTTGGTATTCTTCATGCATACCGGGTTCTCTCTCTTGGAAATTGGATTGACCCGAGAAAAAAATACAATCAACATTTTATTCAAGAACATTTTTATCATCACTGGAGGACTACTCCTCTACTACGCATGGGGATTTAATATGATGTACCCCGGTTTTGAGGAAGGTTCTTCGGGAATTTTCGGTTTTGCAGGTTTTGGAATCGCAGCCCCTGAAGGTGGAATGACTGCCGAATACGCCGATGGCGGATATACTTGGTGGACGGACTTTCTTTTTCAGGGCATGTTCGCTGCAACGGCCGCTACCATAGTGTCGGGCGCGGTGGCCGAACGGGTCAAAATCGGTTCCTTTATGATATTTACCATATTTTATGTGGGGTTCGTGTACCCCATCGTAGGGGCCTGGAAATGGGGCGGCGGCTTCTTGGATTCCTGGGGGTTCTATGATTTTGCGGGTTCTACATTGGTGCACTCCGTAGGCGGATGGGCCGCATTGGTCGCCATAGCCCTATTGGGATCTCGAATAGGAAAGTTCGATGAAGACGGAAAACCCAAGGCCATTCCCGGCCACAGCATCCCCATGGCTACGGCAGGGGTGTTGATCCTGTGGTTGGGTTGGTTTGGCTTTAACGGTGGATCCGTACTTTCCGCAGACCCTGAATTGACCTCATTGGTCTTGGTAAACACCAGTTTGGCTGCGGCCGCTGGTGGGTTCGGTGCCGTAATCTTGAACACCATACTCTATAAAAATCTGGATTTGACCATGTTCCTGAACGGAATTTTGGGTGGCCTTGTAGGTATTACCGCGGGCGCTGACCTGATGTCGCCCAACGAAGCCGTCGTCATCGGCTTTTTGGCCGGTATCATCATCGTTATAGGGGTGTCATTTATAGACCGGTTGAAACTGGACGATCCCGTCGGTGCCGTTACAGTTCACTTGATATGTGGCATCTGGGGAACGCTAGCCGTAGGTATTTTCGGATCCAAGGCCGGGGGCGATCAATTTCTGACCCAGCTGTACGGCGTATTGATCATTGGTGCATTCTGCGTGATATCTTCCTTGATTATTCTGGGTGCCCTAAAAGCCATTATGGGATTGCGGGTATCTCGGGAAGAGGAAATCGAAGGGCTGGACATCCACGAACACGGTATGGATGCCTATCCGGATTTTACCAACGAATAAGTATAGCAACAATTAGCAAACGGAGCGTTCTGCCAAACGCTCCGTTCTATAATCACTTCAAAATTTTACCTGCCTATCGGCAGGCATATCGATCAAAAACAATCATCCGCCCTGCGGATAACTTAAATCTAAAATTATGAAAGCGAATATATTCACAAAATACATAAAAAATCTTTTTCTACTGGCATGTTTACTTGGTACGACCGTAAAAATGCTTGCGCAAGATGTTGATGTCCTAGTGGTAGAAGACGAAGATACGAAGCCGAAGTTTACTATAAGCGGTTCTATAGACGCCTATTACCGTACGAATATTAACGGCGATAACTCCGCGCCCGACGGGGTGCCCAATGCAGCTCCGGGATCATCATTTGCTAATTTACCGGGATTTGCTCTTGGAATGGCGAATGTAGTTTTAGGATATGAGGGCGAAAAAAGTGGTTTTGTAGCTGATTTGGTTTTTGGCCCCAGAGGTACGGACGCCATTTTTGCTTCTCCCATTTATTCCGCAACGGGCAATATCGTCAATCAACTCTATGCATACTGGAACGTTTCCGATAATGTCAAGCTGACCTTGGGGAATTTCAATACTTTTCTAGGTTACGAGGTCATTTCACCGGTAGCGAATTTTAACTACAGTACGTCCTATTTATTTTCCTACGGTCCTTTTAGCCATACCGGCCTAAAGGCAGACTTTAGCCTATCCGAAGATTTCAGTATGATGTTGGCGGTAATGAACCAAACCGACATTACGGAACTCAATCTGACAGGTAAATACGCCTACGGTGCACAATTAGGCTATAGCGGGCAATACCTGAATTTATTGATCGATAACGGATCGTATGAATTAGACTATACCGGAGGATTTGATCTTTCCGATTCTTTTTTCTTAGGAATTAATGCTGCCTATTTTGATGGGGCCGAAGGTGTCGGCAGCTTTGCCGGTGCGGCATTATACCCTCAATATACCACCTCGGAAAATTTCACGATCGGCTTACGGGGTGAATATTTTTCAGAAACAGATGGATTCGGGGCTATTGGTACGGCTGAGAATGATGACAGTGTATTCGCCGTCACTTTGACGGGCAGCGCAACCATCGGCAATTTAATCATCAAGCCAGAATTGCGTCTGGATAGTGCTTCCGATGACTCGTTAAACTTTTTGGATAGTGATTTGATGCCCCAAAAGAGCCTTTCGTCTTTCTTATTGGCCGCCATCTACTCCTTCTAAAATAAAGTGAGGTTGAGTGTTTACACCACAAAATCCCCGTTCACTTCGAAAGTAGAACGGGGATTTTTATTTTCGCTCGGGCTCAAACGCCTTTACCCCTGCCCTAACCCCGGTGTCTAATGCATTCACCCCCGGTACTATTGGGCATGAATATTTTTTGTTATAGGCGCAATAGGGGTTGTAGGCCTTGTTAAAATCGATTTTTATTGAATCCCCATCGGGAATCCGAAGGTCGATATATCGGCCTCCGGTATAGGTTTCTTCACCGTTCGTCGTATCGGTAAAGGGCAAAAAGAGATAATCGCGATATTTTGACTGTTGCATCAACTCTTCGTCTTGATAGACTTCGAGTTGCCGCTTTTTTCCGTTCAGAGTGAAATGGGCAATGCCATATACCACATTCCTTGACGTTCTATCGGTGGTCGTGGGCATCAAAAAGGGAAGGGATTCCGGGGTTCGCACCAACCGGGCCTCGACGATATAGGTGGTATCGGGATCGAAAAAGTCCAGTCCCTCAAAGTCCATTCGATACCGGTCGGGCAAGGGCGAAGTTTCGGGGTCACGGTATTCGGCGTTCAGTTTTTTTTGAAATTCGGCGATTTCGGCCAGGGCATCGGTCGGAGCCTTTGCCACTTGGCGTTTGGCGGTGTCATGATACTTTTTTTTCTGTTGGCAGGCGGTGGTAATTAGCATGCTTGCCATCAACCCATACATAAATATCCTCATCTTGAAGTGTGTTACGATCCTTGCAATTTCAGTGCTTTCCTACGATACTACGGAACAATCTGCCGACCAAGAAATTCAGTGAAAACATCCCTACTATTCCCGCATCCTATCACAGATGAAGGCGGCCCATTAGTCCAAACTGTATCGGGCGTCCTTCAGGTACTTTTCCACGATTTCATTGAATTCCGGAGTAATTCGTAAAAAGGCGGTATCCTCGAGGTTATAGAGTTTGTTCTTATCAGTGTAACCATTTTTTAATAGCTCTTCCAGGTAAAAAAGGGAGGTACCGGTATCGTTGATTTTGGCGTTATAGGAGATAATGTTTAGATAGCTGTCATAATCCTTGGGATCAATCAAAGTCTTAAGCATCCACAGAAAATTCAAGGCTTCTTCATCGACTGGGTCGCCCCCTTGCACAATATCGATATTGTCGGCGACCAGGGCATTGATATAACCCTTTAGTCGCTTTCCCATTTGTTGTTGCAGCTCATCGGGACTTTTCAAAAACTTTTGGAGCTCTTCCATCTGGTACTTCCACCATCCCAGATTTTGGTAGTTGTAGGTCAGAATGTCTTCCTCCAGGTAATAGACATAATCTTCTTTAATAAGCCCTTCCTTATAGAAGACTTCGGTCTGCTCCCGGTTGCGGGTCTTAAATAGCCTACTCCTTTTCAAGGTCTTTTGGCTGTCCTTGATGGAATCGGTATTGCGAAATGGGCGGTAGATTTCCAGCATTTCATCGAGCAGGTTGTTAGCCAATAAGGGCTTTTGCCCGGTGAAGAAGATGTTGACCTGCGTCAGGTCCTCGTCGTATTGGGCATCCACGAAGGCTTGATCCGTCGGAATTCTACCTTTCGCCATGGCGGACAGGCTAAAGATTTCGAGCGCATGGGCCAACTGATCGGAATCGGGCCATTGATGGCCGCCCTCGAACACCAAAAGCTGGTTGGGGAACTTCATCCGATTCAATATCTCTTCGACCCCCAGCATCTCGGGATAATTGTAGTCTTCATTTCCCACAATCCCGATATAATGAAATGGATTTTTGGAGGTCAACACCTGGGTATTGGCCACGGACGCCCCGCAGGTGACTACGCCCTGAATACCTTTTATAAAGGTCGGAATCAGGGAAGAGAACCTTCCTCCGCCGGCAAATCCCCCGCAATAGATTCTATTCTTATGGATGGGCAAAAAGCTGACCACCGCATTGAGCATTCGGTTCGCAATGATGATATTTTCGGCTATGGGCAAGGTATCCCGAACATTGTTGGAAGCCGCCAGAATGTATCCCTGCTGTTCCGCCGCCTGTGACATCACGTTCAAGGCCTGTTTGCCGTGGCCCTTCATATCGAAAACGAAAAGTACGGGCCAGGCCTTGGAAACCTCGAAGGTGTTAGGGAGGTACAATGAGAATGTCTCGGAGATAGTATCGCTAACGGAAACGGGGAGGGAGTCGATGACCATGCCCTTTTTTAAGGTCATCTGCTGTGCCGGGCACGAGATAGCCATGCCGAGGGCCAATATTGTAATTAATCGCTTCATGGGGTTGAAATTATCAAAAATCTAGCCAAAATACTTAGCCTTCCCTAATTGATATGCTTTTTGATTTTAAGTTTTAAAAGCGTACTTTCCATAAAAATACAAACCATCGATGGGAAAAGGAGACAAAAAATCGAGAAGGGGCAAAATCGCCAACCAATCCTATGGGGCAAGGCGGCCACGTAAAATCAAAAAAAGGCCTACCGTGGAAGAGAAAATCAGCATACGGAAGAAGAAATAAGGTGACCACGGGCGTCTAGCCTTGGAAGTTGAGCCTAGCGGTTGGCCTTCGGAATGCCTGTTGCGAATGGCAGTAACCATGGGTGGTTGACGTCAGTTGACTCCATTCGACATTTCCATTCACCGCACAAAAACAGGCTCATTCTTTTTGGAGGTATGCGATTCGCTGTAGATATAATCTTCGTAATCAAAGCC
The DNA here is from genome assembly GCA_963764285.1 of uncultured Flavobacteriaceae bacterium. Taxonomy (GTDB): domain Bacteria; phylum Bacteroidota; class Bacteroidia; order Flavobacteriales; family Flavobacteriaceae; genus Pricia. The sequence goes on along the minus strand of CAVXSA010000001.1, from coordinate 132,777 downwards.
CTTTAGGTCTTCTAGGGTTTTTACTTTCTTATCGATAACATACCGTACCATGGCCCCACGGGCCCTTTTAGCGTAAAAGCTGATGACTTTTAGTTTGTCGTTGCTCCAATCTTTAAATACGGGGGTGATAATGGGGACTTTCAATGCGTTTTCGTCCACTGCGCCGAAATATTCCTGACTGGCCAAGTTGATAAAAAGTTCCTCTTCCTTTAATTCCGAGTTCAGTTGGTCGGTAATCGTTTTTGTCCAGAATTCGTATAGGTCTTTTTTTCGGCCAACCTTTAATTTTGTACCCATTTCCAACCGGTAGGGCTGCATGAGATCAAGGGGGCGAAGTACCCCGTAAAGTCCCGATAAAATTCGTAAGACCTCTTGTAGTCGCTCCACTTTTTTAGACGACAGGCTATAGGCATCCAATCCCTTATAGACATCCCCATCAAAGGCATATAGGGCCGGTCTGGCATTGTTAAGGGTGAACGGCGTTTCGAAATCCTGATTCCGCCCCCAATTGAGCTGGGCCAAAGAATCGGAGATTCCCATGAGGCTCATTAGGCTTTTTGGCTTTTTTTTTGCCAATAGCTTGTTCAGCTTTACGGCCTCATCCAAAAACTGAGGCTGTGTGGGCTTAACCTGGGGGTACTCCCTTTCATATTCTAGGGATTTGGCAGGGGAAAGGACGATTTTCATGTTTTGTGATTTTAAAATGTAAAGGTAAACGGTCGGTAAAAATAAAAAGGATTTTCCGTCTAACCTCAACGGCCGCCAACCGGATCCTTATTTCGGCATCGATGGAATCGATAATGACAAAGCGCCTGTTTTGAAACCTAGCGTACGACAGCCCATAGAATTCTCTCCCAAGGTTATTTATTATAGTTCTCCTTAAAAAGTTTTACTTTTTAGCTTAAGAAATTTTAATATGGGGAATGTTTGATGACTGGCCTATTACCGATGCTTCGCGTAATGCCGCCACTTCTCGATACAGCCGGCCATATCTTGGGGAATTTCGGAATCGAAGCGCATGTATCGGCCGGTTTCAGGATGTACGAACCCTAAAGTCTTGGCATGCAGTGCCTGCCGGGGGAGAATCTTAAAAGCGTTATCGACGAACTGCTTGTATTTGGTAAAGGTAGTGCCCTTTAAAATTTTATCGCCGCCGTAGCGTTCGTCGTTAAAAAGGGTGTGGCCGATATATTTCATATGTACCCGGATCTGATGGGTTCGGCCGGTCTCCAATCGGCACGAAACCAAAGTCACGTAGCCCAAGCGTTCCAAAACGCTGTAGTGGGTGACGGCCTCCTTGCCCTCGTCACCTTCGGGAAAAACTTGCATCTGCAACCTGTTTTTGGGGTTGCGGGCGATATTGCCTTCCACGGTTCCGCTATCATTCTTTACATCGCCCCAGACCAAGGCCACATATTCCCTTTCGGAGGTCTTGTCGAAAAACTGTTGGGCCAAATGGGTCATGGCCACTTCAGTCTTGGCGACGACGAGGAGGCCCGATGTATCCTTATCGATGCGATGGACCAGGCCGGGGCGTTCGTTGCTGTTTTGGGGCAAGTCTTTGATATGGTGCAACAAAGCATTGATCAAGGTACCGGAATAATTACCATGACCGGGATGTACGACCATTCCCGCCGGCTTGTTGACCACCAGAAGCGCATCATCCTCATACACGATATCCAAGGGAATATCCTCCGCCACCAAAAGAAACTCGTGCGGCGGATGTTCGAAAAGTACCTTCACCTCATCATCGGGCTTTACCCGGTAGTTCTGTTTTACCGCAGCGCCGTTCACCCATACATGGCCCTCCTTGGCGGCCTGTTGGATTTTATTACGTGTGGCATATTCGATGAAGTTCATCAAAAATTTATCGACGCGTAAGGGTTCCTGCCCTTTCGCCGCGACGAACCGATGATGCTCGTACAGTTCCTCGTCATCATGGGTATCCTCGGGTTCCTGCATGGGCTACTCGGATTCGGATTGTACCCGGGCCTGATCGGGGATAGTACCATTACCACAGACCAGCTCGATCTTGGAGGTTTTGGGAAGTTTATCGCCCGGTTTGATCTGCTTTCCCTTGTATTTGATATAATACACCATGTCTTTTCCCAATTGGTCGATGTAGGTCGTGCGCTGTACGTCAAGACCCACGGCCCTCAACATCGAGGTTGCATTGCGCTGGGTCACCTGTATGATGTTGGGAACGGTCACTTTTTTATATCCGGAGGGATTTACGGTAAAGTAGATTTTGCGGTTTTCCTTGACCTCATTGCCCGCGGGGGGATCCTGTTCGATAATCGAAAATCGGGGGTAGTCGGGATTGAAATTGGCGGAATCCAATACTTCAAACCGTAAATGGGCCTCTTCCACCGCTTTGCGCATATCGGGCACCGACATTTTACCAAAATCGGGAACTTCTACGAACTCCCCATGGTTCGTAGTGCCCTTGAGCCACTGCAGAGCCAAAAAGATCAGCAGTACGGACACCAAAACTGCCAAGCCAAGTTGTATAAGAAATACCTTACTCGTTAAAAATCGGAAAAAATTGCGCATTCAGGTTTGTTTGACGGGACAAATATAGTGAACTCGTCCTGACTTTTTCTTTTACCTACCAACAAAAAGCGAAGGCCAGTTCGTGGAAGGGATTACTTTTTTTTGATTAATTTCGGATTCGTTTAACCCCCTATCAACTAAACGAGTGTATGAAGAAAAATATTGCCATCGTCATGGGCGGCTATTCCAGCGAGTTTCAAATTTCCTTAAAAAGCGGGGCCGTGGTGTACGATTATTTGGATAAGGACAGGTTCAATCGTTTTCGCATCCATATACAAAAGGATAAATGGGTATATCTGGATGACAAGGGATGGGAGCATCCTGTAAACCGACACGATTTTTCCGTCGATTTAAAGGAGGGTTCATTACACTTCGACTGCGTGTTCAATGCCATTCACGGTACTCCCGGTGAAGACGGACTCTTGCAATCCTACTTCAAGCTCCTGGGGATGCCCCAAACCTCGTGCGGGTACTATCAGGCCGCGCTCACCTTCAATAAAAGGGATCTGCTCAGCGTGCTAAAACCCTACGGTATCAAATCGGCGCTCTCGTACTACCTGAACCTAGGCGATGAAATCGATGAAGAAGCCATCATCTCAAAGATTGGGCTGCCCTGTTTCGTTAAGGCCAACAAGGCCGGCAGCAGTTATGGCATCTCTAAAGTTTATAAACAAGAGAACCTACGCGCCGCCATCGAAAAGGCCTATCAGGAGGATGAGGAAATCATCATAGAAAGCTTTTTGGACGGCACCGAAGTCTCCGTGGGTGTGATTACCTATCAAGGGAAAACCAAGGTGCTGCCGATCACGGAAATCGTGACCGACAACGATTTTTTTGATTACGAGGCCAAATATGAGGGCAAATCCCAAGAAATCACACCCGCGCGTATCTCAAGAATTCAAGAAGAAAAAGTCTCCGAGATGGCGCAACTTGCCTACGAAACCCTTAAAATGAAGGGCTTTTCCCGTAGCGAATTCATCTTTATGGGCGACGAGCCCTACATGTTAGAGATGAATACCACCCCCGGCCTGACTACCGAAAGCATCCTGCCGAAACAGGCCAAGGCCGCCGGAATTTCGTTGCGGGAGCTGTTCGGGAGTTCTATCGACGAAGCCTTACGGAATAATGAGGTAAATTGAGGAACTTTTGGTTGCAGGTAATCAAACCTATATATTAAACCCTTCCCGACTTTTTGTCCGGAACCGAACCTGCCAGCCTGCAGCCAAAAAATATCCACTTTTGTAACGGATGGAGTGATTTTTTAACGTCCGAGACGGACTACAGTGGTCAAATGCACCAACTGAGGGGTAAAAAACAGGCTTTCCGGCAGGGAGGTGGGATACTTGCAGGTAAAATAAAAAGTCTAAATTAGTTGATTCTAAGCTACAATCCGAAACTTTCAACATGAGACGCGCTATCTTTCCCGGCTCCTTCGACCCCTTGACCCTAGGGCATTCCGATATTATTCAAAGGGGAATTACGCTTTTTGACGAACTCATAATCGCCATGGGCACCAATGCAGAAAAAAAGTATATGTTCACGGTCGAACAGCGGATGCAATTCCTCACGGAAGCCTTTGCGGACGAACCGAAGATTAAAGTGCTCACCTACGAGGGACTTACCGTTGATTTCTGCAAAAAGATGAAGGCGGATTTTATTTTAAGGGGATTGCGCAACCCCGCGGACTTTGAGTTCGAGAAGGCCATTGCGCATACCAACCGGAAACTCTCCGAAATCGAGACGGTCTTTCTGCTAACGTCTTCCGGGAAATCTTATATCAGTTCTTCGATAGTGCGCGACGTTATTCGGCACGGGGGGGATTATACGGGACTCGTACCCTCTAGCGTGCGGACGTCGTAAGTCCACTACCTTGACTACGCCCTTCATATACCATTTGTACGTTTTTAAAATCTGGCTCAAAACAGTACCGAATAGGTTTAAGTTTTTCTAAGAATAAAATAATTTTTATAACAATAAAGATCATTTTATTAATAAATAGAAGCCTACACCACGTCTTTGACCACATTCACAACAAACCTTTAGCGATATCGATAAACCATACTACCTTAGTCAGAAATTACGACTAATATGTTGAAAGGTTCCCCAGCCTCCACCCATAGCTATTTGATAAAACAACTGCCGACCGCTATGGTTTTTGTCAATGAGCGATTTGAAGTCGTACACGCTTCCGATCAATGGATCACCGATTTCGAACTCGATCCCGAGGGGGTTTTCGGAAAACCCATCGGCGAACTTTTGACCCGTACCAGCCACCATTGGGAACAGGCTTTACATGCTTGTCTGTCGGGCGATACCGATGAAACTACTATCAAGACCACTGTACATTTGAATCTTGATACCCCGATGGGAGAGGCTTGGTCGGAATGGACCTGCAATCCCTGGTACGACCTCCAAGGGAATATCATTGGACTGATCATCCAGACCAAAGATATCACCCGGCGCAAACGCTATGAAGAGGAAAACAAAAAGTTGCAAAGGCATTTAACCGCCACCGCCGAAATCGGAAAAATTGGAAGTTGGGAGTATTGTTTCAAGGAAGATACGCTTACTTGGTGCGGGATGACCCGGAAAATCCATGAAGTTTCCGACGATTTTATCCCGACAATCGAAAATGCCATTAACTTCTATAAGGATGGCCACAGCAGGAATACTATTTCAATGATCATTCACGAAGCAACCGAAAATGGCACCCCTTGGAGCGAAAGGCTGCAAATCGTGACCGCCAACGGAAAAGAGGCATGGGTTCAGGCCGCAGGAAGGCCTATTCTTATTGAGGGAAAAGTAGTCGGGTTTACTGGAACTATACAAAACATCAACGAGCAGGTCATTTCGGAGACCAAGACCAAAAAAAGCGAGCATCTGCTCCGGACGCTCATCGACAACCTGCCGCTCAACGTGTTTATCAAGGATACCGAATCCCGTAAAATTCTGGTCAACAAAGCAGAATGTGAATTTCTTGGCCATGGTCCAGATGAACTGCTCGGAAAGACCGATTTCGACCTCTACGATAAAGAGATGGCACAGATGTCAAGACACGAGGACCTCAAGGTCATGGAAACCCTGAAACCTCTATTGAGAAAAGAGAACGTTATCCGCACCAAAGATGGAAAATCTACCACCTTCCTGACCTCGAAAATTCCGCTTATGGGCGACTCTGGAAAGGTTAGCGGATTAATCGGTATCAGTCTGGATATATCCGACATGAAGCAGAAAGAAGAGGAGCTGCGCGACCTGGTCAACGTGGCCTCCCTACAGAACAAGAAATTGGTCAATTTCGCCCATATCGTATCCCATAATCTGAGATCTCACACGGCCAATTTCTCCATGCTGTTGGATTTTTTGATACACGAGAAGAATGAATCCGAGAAAGAAAATATCCTGAACATGCTAACGGATGCTTCCGACAACCTATTGGAGACCTTAGAAAATCTGAACGAGGTGGTCGCCATCAATACCAACGTCAATCTCAACAAAAAGTCCATCCCCCTGAAAAACAAGATAGATACGGTGGTACATAACCTCTCGGCCTACCTCGGTACTCACAAAGCCAAGGTAATAAACACGGTTCTCGAGTCCACCGAAATACAAATTATACCGGCCTATATCGACAGCATCCTAATGAACTTTATCACCAATGCCGTCAAATACAAAGACCCCGGACGCAATCCCCTAATAACGTTGAGCGCCAAGCGGGAGGAGGGCTACACTGTGCTTTCCATCACCGATAATGGCTTGGGCATGAATCTCGAGAAATATGGCGATAAATTGTTTGGTATGTACAAGACCTTCCACAACCACTCCGATTCCCGGGGAATGGGCCTGTATATCACCAAAAACCAGATAGAGGCCATGAACGGCAAGATAAGCGTAGAAAGCAAAGTGGGTACCGGCACCACGTTCAATATATATTTCAATGAAAAAAATGGATAGCATCTGCATTATCGACGACGACCCTATTACGGTATTCGGCATTCGAAAAATGTTGGGTTCTGTGGTGACTTGTGAGGAGGTAAACTCCTACGGAAACGGTAAATTGGCATTAGAAGAGATCAAGGAAATCCATCAAAAAACCCGAAAGCTACCCGATGTCATTTTTTTAGACATCAACATGCCCATTATGGACGGATGGCAATTTTTGGAAGAGTTCATCGCCCTGCCCCTGGATAAAAAGGTACGGATAAACATCGTTACCTCATCGATCGATCCGTTCGACTGGCAGAATTACGAGCGATACAAGAAAAAAACCGGCCATACCCTTACCTATATCAATAAACCGATACGCAAATCCCAAATCGAAGCGATTATGAAGGAAGCGTAAAAAGGCTTTGAACAAATTGATCGAGGCTTTATTGCGGCATCATCGTTTTTCCATAAATTTTTTACCAAGCGAAGGTAAGTATCTTCTCCTTGCAAGCGGGTAGGTTCAAATTTCTAATGCCCAAAAGGATATGGGAGCAGGTTTTCAGGCCATCACTCAAAAAGAATCTTGATATTGGTGTACGAGTTCTGAAGTGCCTTCTGAATTTTTTTCGGCCCTTTCCATTTTACCTTTACGATACCTTCCTTCTTTTCCGGTTTTAGCTTTCCGGTATATTCCGTTCTCATGGCGTACCAATGAACTTCCTTCAGGGTATAGGTACCGCTGTTTTTATAGATATGATAGGTAGTTCTCAAAAAATTTTCAATACGAAGGTCTTTTACCCCGGTCTCTTCCATCACCTCACGAACGGCACAGTCCTCTATCGATTCGCCCTTTTCCAGTTTGCCTTTGGGCAGGTCCCATTTATCGTTCCTATAAATGAACAGTACTTTGCCTTTGGCATTGGTGACCACGCCACCTGCAGCTACGGTCAGTGGAATTCTTTTCGTGAATTTTTTAAGGATTTCCTCCGAATTGGGATGGTAGATATAAGCTTCGGACAGCTTTTTCTTCTTAAGCGCCTTGATGGCCTCCTTGATGGAATTCTGGTTGAGCAAAAAATACTCCCCATTAGCCGTCTCCGAGAGTTTATTTGTCAAGATCAATGGCAGTTCGTTCACAAAAACTTTATACATTTGCGCTATGGTTTTAGATAAGGACACCGCCAAAAAAACAGCTGAGGTTCTCCTGCAAATTAATGCAATAAAGTTGAGACCTGAAAATCCGTTTACCTGGGCTTCGGGGTGGAAATCTCCCATCTATTGCGACAATAGGATCTTACTATCGTACCCGACAATTCGCAATTATATTCGGGAAGAAATGGCCAAACAGGTGGAAACGCTCTACGGCCTACCGGATATCATTGCCGGGGTGGCCACGGGCGCTATCGGAATCGGTGTCTTGGTGGCCGATGTTCTCGGACTACCGTTTATTTATGTGCGACCCGAGCCCAAATCGCACGGAAGAAAGAACCAAATTGAGGGCCACTTGGAAAACAACCAATCTGTAGTGGTCATCGAAGACCTTATCAGCACAGGCAAGAGCAGTCTCAACGCTATCGATGCGCTCACGGCGGAAGGTGCCAAGGTAAAGGGCATGCTCGCCATTTTTACCTACGGTTTTCATATAGCGGACCAAAATTTCGAGGAAAAGAAAGTGACCCTACATACCTTGAGCGACTACGAATACTTGATGGAACAGGCGCTAGAAACCCGCTATATCAACGAAGAACAAATGAATACCCTTCTAGACTGGCGAAAGAGGCCTTCGGAATGGAATCAATAAGAAAACATGTACATCGAAACCCCCAACAAGACCGTTCCCAAAGGCAATGAAGAAGTATTCAAGTTCTTGACGGACCTTAGGAATTTCGAAAAACTGATGCCCGAAAATATCGATAAGTTCGAGCTTATCAACGAAAATCGTTTTCTTTTTTCATTAAAAGGAATGCCCGAAATCGTGCTGGAGCGGAAAAGTCAGACCCCGTTCAGCCAGATAGTCTTGGGCGCGGCCAGTGAAAAACTCCCTTTTACCCTTACAGCGGATATTGCAGACGCAGGCGAGAATGCCAGCCAAGTGTCTCTGAGTTTCGAGGGCAAGTTCAACGCCATGATGGGGATGATGGTCAAAAAACCCATCACGAATTTTATGGGCACATTATCGGAGAATTTGGGAAATATCTAGGAGCTAGGTTATGTGATGTAAAATTCCTACTTTCTAGGGAAAATTAGATGTTTTTTGACCGTGTGATGGCCTTTTTAGTTGCAAAGCAGAGCTATGGATGAAAAAAGTCAAAAACCGAGATGAAAAAGGTCCGTTTTAGCAAAAGGAAAGAGGTCAGATCAGGATATTATTTAGAAACCAGCTTCAATCCGATAATCGAAGCGATTAAGGTGGTTATAAAAAAAATTCTCCAAAAAGTAGCAGGCTCCTTGAACAGCAGAATGCCCACCACCACGGTTCCGACCGCGCCGATTCCGGTCCATACCGCATAGGCGGTACCTATCGGCAACACTTGGGTTACCCGGACCAATAGGTACATACTTATTGCCAAACACATCAAAAATGCGATATACCAATAGGTCGTATCCGGCCCAGTGGCCTGTCTTGCCTTTCCCAAACAGGTTGCAAAGGCCACCTCGAACAATCCCGCTACAATTAACAAAATCCAATTCATCTCACACTATTTTTTTCGGTCCAATCGAGGATTCAATAAAGAAGCTTGATCTCTTTCATGGCAAATTCCTTTTTCACATCCTCCCCTAGGGCGACCCTAAGCTTACCAGCCTTGGATACCCCTTCGATACATCCCATAAAGAATCCCCCATCCTTATTTTCAAAGGTAGAGGGCTTCCCTTTTCTAAACAACAGCTTTTCATAATCATCCCATAACGGCTCCGTGCCGATGACCTGCCGTCGGGTAAAAATATATTTTAACTTTTTTACTATGTTGCGCAACAACTCATCCAAATCAAAGGTTTCGTCCAATAACAAACTTAAGGAGGATACATGGGTTAGATTATCGAAAGTCAACTGGTTCACGTTCAGTCCTATACCAATGATTGAGGAATGTATGATGTTTCCCGAAATCTTATTTTCGATAAGAACCCCACAAATTTTCGAACTACCTGACAGAATGTCGTTGGGCCATTTAATGCTTAGTTCAGGCACTTTCATTTCTTTCAAAACGGAATAAAGGGCCAGGGAAACACACAGATTCAAAACAAAACCCTCATCGACTGGCCAGTTCAAATCCTTTTTTAAAACGCTAAAGGTTAGGTTTTTACCGGCCTCCGACTGCCATATCGAACCCATTTGTCCCCTGCCCCGCTTTTGCGTATTGGCCATTACCGCAGTATAATCCTCAAGCACGTTCGACCCCAATAAACGACGCAAATAATCATTGGTAGAGTCCGTGGCATCAAGTTTGATTAATTGCATGTTCGATGAGGTTGAATCTATTGAAGTTTGTGGATTTTTTATTTGGAACCGAAAATATCCGCATTTATGTCCAGATGAGGTTATTTTTTAACAGCATAACAGGGCCAGGGTTTTCGACAAAGGACAAAACCCGCCTACCGGCTGGGTAGATAGGGATACATAACTTGCCTCCTGGCAGGCAGATGCGAAATTTGCGGGTAAAAAACGGGTTTCTTGAGTTCATTAACTAAAACGGCCTCTAAAGAACAAAAAAATAATAACTTTGCAGAAATTGAATCCGTTCGGATTCTTTAAAACTATTGAATGCAGAAAAACAAAGCCGGTGCAGATGATTTGATTGCATTGATTTTAGAAGGAATAGAAGAAGTCAAGGGGCAGGACATTAATTTGTTGGACCTCGGAGACATTGAAAATACTGTTTGCGACTACTTTATTATATGTAATGGTACTTCAAACACACATGTAAACGCCATAGTCGGCTCAATAAGAAAAACCGTTAGCAAGGCTATCGGAGACAAACCTTGGCACGTAGAAGGAGAAGACAACGCTGAGTGGATCTTGATGGACTATGTGAACGTCGTTGTACATGTTTTTCAAAAACATATCAGGGAATATTACGACATCGAAGGCCTTTGGGGAGATGCCAAAGTGACCGAGGTGGCCAGTAGTTTGAACCAGTAAAAAAAAAGAATGGCTAAGAAAGATACAAGTAGTTCGAACCCAAAAAAGCCCAAGTTCAGCTCGTGGTGGGTCTATGGATTGATAGCGGTGCTGCTGATCGGTTTTCAATTCTTTGGTAGTGGTAATTTTGCCAGTACCAAAAAAACAACCACGTCGGAACTTCAGGAGTATTTAAGGAACGGCGATGTCAAGAAAATAATGATTATCACCAACACGCGACAGGCCAAGGTTTTTTTGACCGACGAAGCCCTTGCCAAAGACGTGCACCAAGATGTAACGGACCATTCGATTCTGCCCTCTACGGGCGCGGTGCCCCAGTATATACTGGACTATGGTGATCTTCAAAATTTCGAGAACGAGATCAAGAACATCAAAAAAGAGAACAACCTCGATACCATTGTTGACTACGATACCGACAATAACTATCTGATGGATCTGTTGCTGGGTATTTTACCTTTCGTACTGATTATCGGTATCTGGATCTATTTGATGCGCAGGATGTCGGGAGGCGGCGGAGGCGGTGCCGGAGGTCAAATTTTCAATATCGGCAAATCGAAGGCCAAACTATTCGACGAAAAAACCGATACCCGTACCTCTTTTAAGGATGTCGCCGGATTGGAAGGCGCCAAGGAAGAAGTTGAGGAAATCGTGGAGTTTTTAAAGAATCCGGATAAATATACCTCCCTCGGCGGCAAAATCCCCAAAGGGGCCCTCTTGGTAGGACCTCCGGGAACGGGTAAGACCTTGCTGGCGAAAGCCGTGGCGGGAGAGGCGAAAGTTCCGTTCTTCTCCCTTTCAGGTTCCGACTTCGTAGAAATGTTCGTTGGGGTAGGTGCCTCAAGGGTACGCGACCTCTTCAAGCAGGCCAAGGACAAATCGCCGGCCATTATCTTTATTGATGAGATCGACGCTATCGGCCGTGCCCGGGGGAAAAATAATTTCACGGGGTCGAACGACGAGCGCGAAAATACACTGAACCAACTTCTGACCGAGATGGACGGTTTCGGCACCAATACCAATGTTATCGTATTGGCTGCCACGAACCGGGCGGACGTTTTGGATAAAGCCTTGATGCGCGCCGGGCGGTTCGATAGGCAAATCTACGTTGACCTTCCCGACGTAAGGGAACGAAAAGAAATTTTCGAGGTCCATCTCCGGCCCATAAAAACAGCGGAGACCTTGGATATGCAGTTCTTGGCGAGACAGACCCCTGGCTTCTCCGGAGCCGACATCGCCAACGTCTGTAACGAGGCCGCTCTGATCGCGGCGCGAAAGGAACGTAAAGCCGTGACAAAACAGGATTTCCTGGACGCGGTGGACCGCATCGTCGGGGGACTGGAGAAAAAGAACAAGATCATTACCTCGGGCGAGAAAGAAACCATCGCCTATCATGAATCCGGACACGCTACCGTAAGTTGGATGCTCGAACATGCCGCACCCCTGGTCAAGGTAACTATTGTGCCAAGGGGACAATCACTAGGATCGGCTTGGTACCTGCCCGAAGAGCGGTTGATTGTACGCCCCGAACAGATGTTGGACGAAATGTGTGCCACCATGGGCGGACGGGCCGCCGAAAAAGTCATTTTTAATAAGATTTCAACCGGTGCTTTGAGCGATCTTGAAAAAGTGACCAAACAGGCCCGTGCGATGGTAACCATCTACGGTCTAAACGAAGAAATAGGCAATTTGACCTATTACGACTCCTCCGGACAGGATAATTATGGATTCTCTAAACCATACAGTGAGGATACGGCACGAAAAATCGATGCCGAAATATCCAAAATCATTGAAGAACAATACCGAAGGGCCATCGAGGTTCTGACTGAACACAAGGATAAGCTGACGATTTTGGCCGAAAGACTGCTTGATAAAGAAGTAATCTTTAAAGAAGATCTTGAGAAAATTTTCGGCAAAAGGCCTTTTGATAAAGACTTCGATAAATTAGGACAAGAAAATATACATGAAGAAGATGCCGCCGAGCCTCAAGAAGAAACGGCCATAGAGAAAGAAGTAAAAGGAAAATAAATTTCAAAAACAAACGTTCTTTTAACATAAAGAATGCATATTTAGAACTTTATACGGGTAAATGGGGCTATTTGATAAATTATTCGGTGGCGGCAAACAGAAAAAAGTCTCCAAGGACACGACGGAGACCCGTGGTGCCCATATGCCCGATCTCCACATCCCCATTGACGAAAAGTTTACCATCCACTTCAAGAAAAACGGCGGCAAATTTCTTTATTGCGATTCGCTATCCGAGATTTCACAGGCCCTGAAAAATATTATTGGGGAGAATGGATGGCAAGACCATCCTTTTTATGCGCTCGACGCAAAACTGCGGGAAAAATTTTCAGAACAGAATATCAAGTTCACCGATAAAAGCCAGCAGAGCGAGGTTTTTTTTACCCCTTGCGAACATCTTATTGCCCAAAACGGTTCCATTTTGGTAAGTTCCAACCAACTTATGGATAAGAAATTGAACGAATTGCCATACCACGTCATCGTGTTTGCCACTACCAGTCAACTGGTCGAGTCCATCGGCGAGGGTTTAAAGACCATTAAAAGGAAATATGGCCGGAATATACCCGCTAATATTACAACCTTGAAACACTTTCGGCCGAACGAAAAAGACTCCGATGATTTTCTGACCTACGGCAGTAGTTCCAAAAATTTGTATCTTTTACTTCTGGAAGATTTGTAGTACAATTGACACCTACTATCTTTGTAGTCCTTTTTCCACCCATGAATGGGGTGGTAATAGGAGAACTCGTTGTGAGTTTTTGTTTGGAACCGAGAATGACTTCGCTTAATGAACTTATTTGTTGGGCCATCATCCGTATAAAACTCCCTCATTCGGTTCACATAGTGAAATCCGTGGGTCAAGGAAAATCTCAATAGGAGTTCTGATATGGATAATGATCGGAGTTAAAATTTTTTCTTTCTAGCGAAAACTGTCCATTTTTTTTGTCATTTGAAGGCTTTTAAAGTTCCATAACATGGCTTTAGAGGAATAAAAGGTGATAAAGGTTTAAAAATGGGCAACTTTTGAGCGAAGGGAAAAAGTTTATAACACTTCAGTAGTATATTTGTGGCATGAGGGAAATTTTAAGACGTTCGCTTACCGGGGTGGTGTATATGATACTTCTACTTTCCGTAGTTTTTCTTAGCCCGGATGCCTTCGACTTTTTGTTTATGGTCTTCGGACTCGCTTGTCTCAACGAATATAAAAAATTGGTAGGGCTTGAAGGGCGATATATTTATATGGCCTATTTAGCGCTTTGGTGGGCCTTTATCTATTTTGTGACCGATATTTTGCTGGTTTACGTCTTACTACTCTGCACCTTGACCATTAATTGTTTACTCCTTTATTATTTATTTTCAAAAAAAGAAAAGCTGTTCAACACGTTTCAAAAATTTCTTATCGGACTTTTCTATATCGGTGGCGGCTGCATATTTTTGACAATGATTCCCTATACCAACGATGACTTTGTCAAATTTCTTATCATCGGTATTTTTATACTGATATGGGTAAGCGATTCGTTCGCATACATCACCGGGAGCCTATTCGGTCGCCACAAGTTATTTGCGAGGGTATCTCCCAAAAAAACTGTTGAGGGGGCATTAGGGGGCTTGATATTTGCCTTGGTGACTGCTTATCTTTTGGCCAAATACGAACCGATAGTAACCCCTACCCATTGGGTGCTTCTTGCTGCCATAATTGTCGTTGCAGGCAGTATGGGGGATTTGGTGGAATCAAAGATGAAAAGGGCCGCGGGGGTAAAAGACAGTGGTGCGATTCTACCGGGCCACGGAGGGATGCTCGATCGGTTGGACAGTCTGGTGTTCGCCGCCCCTTTCGCCTACTTAACCTTAAATATTTTTGATTATGTTTCATAGGGAAGGTCAAAAAATAATATTGATTACCTTTTTTATCGTATCCGCGATTATCCTGGTCTCCCAGTTTTATGTGGATGTTACCTGGCTGCGTTGGGCACTCCAGATTGCCGCCGTGATATTGCTTATATTGATTCTACAATTCTTTCGCAACCCTACCCGAAAAACGGTCAAGAACTTCGAGGAGATATTGGCGCCCGTCGATGGTAAGGTGGTAGTTATCGAAGAGGTCGAGGAGACCGAATATTTCAACGATCGACGCAAACAGGTATCTATCTTCATGTCCCCGGTCAACGTACATGTAACCCGTTACCCGGCCAGTGGAAGCATAAAATATTCCAAATACCATCCCGGAAAATATTTGGTCGCATGGCATCCCAAATCAAGCACCGATAACGAGAGGACCACGGTGGTCATAAAAACCCCCAGATTTGGCGACATATTATATCGACAGATTGCCGGGGCCATGGCACGCCGAATCGTAAATTATGCGGAAGAAGGCGATAACGTGCAGCAGGGTGAGGATGCCGGATTCATTAAATTCGGCTCCCGCGTAGATTTATTGCTCCCCTTGGATTGTGCCATTACCGTAAAGCTCAACCAAAAAGTAATCGGTGCGAAAACCTGTATTGCAGCCGTTGCCGTGAAAAAAGATGAAGAGGAAGAAATTACATACTGATTTTGAGAAGGCGGTGGTATTCGTCAATAACTACACCGAACCTATGCCCGCCGATTTTCTTTTAAAACTCTACGCCTATTACAAAATCGCCAATAAAAATTACGATGACCCCGGTAGCGACACGCCCTTGATCAATGCCTTTAAGGCCAATGCCTTGATCCAGGCAAAAAAAATGAGTCGGGAAGACGCGATGAAGGCGTACGTCAAATTAGTAAAAACTTTGGCAGGGTAAAAGCTTTGCTTCACTCGAACAGGTCATCAAGATCCGCTTGGCAGAGCTCGAGCATAAAATCGCCCATTTTTTGGGTAACATCCGTAAAGAATCGTTCCCCTTTTTTTGGAGTGGATTTATGGGGATTTCCTACTCCGGTATCCTCGCTGATTTTTGACCATTGACGCTCGGCCCATACCCATCCTTCGGAAAAGGATTTAATTTTAAAGCTTTTCGATGCCCCATTGCCCCACTGGTCTTTCGGAAGCACCAGTTCGGGATGTAGATGCAGCATTAAACTGGTTTCCATCTCGTCGGCATGATCGCCCTTTTCCTCAAAATAGTCTCCTTTTATCCAAGGCTTGTGCCCAAAAGCAGAAACTGATAAACATTTTTGGGAATTTCAGTCCCAGCTCCCGAACCAAGGGTTTAAAATTATTTCCGCCGTGGCTATTAAAAATCAATAACTTGTAGATGCCCTGTCGGTTTAAAACCTCCACAATGTCGCATAGAACCGCGAATTGCGTACTGGGGCTGAGATTGATATCCAAATAGATATCGGACTGCCCGGTGTTCACCCCGAAGGGGACCGTCGGCAAAACCATGACTTTCCCTTTTTTTTCCCAAGCTATACGGGCCGATTCCGCAGCTAGGGCGTCTGCTTCGAAATTATCCGTGGCATAGGGCAGATGGTAATTGTGGGCCTCGGTGGCGCCCCAAGGGAGTACGGCGAGGTCGATCACGGCATCCTTTAGGGCGTTCCAATTGGTTTCGGCAAGAATATAGGGTCTCATAGATGGCGTTTGAACCACAAACATAAGAAGACGATTCCAGTTGTTCATCCCATGCTACGAATAATTGCATAACGCAGCTGCGATGCGATGATTTTTTACTTCAGTTCATAACGGGCAACCGTATGGTAAGAAATCGGGCTTGCCCGGGCGCAGAAATGAATCAAGGCCCCACCATAATATGGGCCCTGAAGGTGCCGGGATCCATTAACCACGGCATACCCTCGGCATGCGGCTTATCGGGGAGTCCGGTGGACTCGGTAGTGGCAAAGGGCGTGTAGATGACATAACGGTATTTGGCATCCCCCAGCTCTCCCGTTGTTTTATTATAGGCTTCATCAGTACCATAATATACATACAGCATACTGGGTTCCTTGGGCATTTGCAGTTCGCCGGATTCCACTTCCGCCCCTCTAATTTCCTCTTTTTCCTCGGCATTTTTACCTTCTGCGGCCAGTTCTCGGCCCCTTTTCATAAAGGGTTCCAATTTTTTGGAATAACAGGCCACACTGATACCTTTCTTATTCGGATCATCGGCCAAACAGACCAAATTGTTATTGCCTTCCCGCAATACGGTGATTTCACCATTTTCGTCATAGCCATAGACCATAGCGCCTTCCTTGTCCGCTTCCGGTGCCGGAAGCGTAGCGGTCTTGATCTGGATATCGGTGGGAAGTATGTTCGGATTTTTCTCTTGACAGGCCATGGGAAGAAAGGCAAATATCAGTAATACGGATAGTACGTTTTTCATAATGTTCTATTTGGGATGAAGTTAAAGAATTTTTATCTTACTTCTATGCTGTATCGAATGTCTTTACCAGTTAATTTACCATAACTGGCGAACGGCGCCTTGTCGCCCCTACGTGCCGCAAATTCACCATGTAACTTGTGCGTCATAGCCTGTCCGTACCCTTAGCCCAAGCTCTGCAAACTCTTCTCCAGCGTCTCGATTTTCGCCTCGGCATCGGCCTTTTTTTTACGCTCTAGCCCAATTACATTTTCGGGGGCATTGTTAACAAAACGCTCATTGGAAAGTTTTTTTTGAACGGACTTCAAAAAGCCTTGGGTATATTTCAATTCCTCCTCGATTTTTTGGATTTCGGCCTCCACATCGATAGTGCCGACTATGGGAACAAAATACTCGTTACTCTTTACCCGGAAGGATAGCGCCCCTTCGACCGAGGCATCGACATAGGAGATTTGGGATAGGTTCGTCAGTTTTTTGATGACCCCATCCCACTTTCGGGAAGTGTTTTCCTCGTTCAGGACGGAAAGTTTCAGCTCCTCTTTCACAGGGATGTTCTTTTCCTTTCGGATATTCCGGACTCCTGAAACGACCTCGGCGGCAAATTCAAATTCTGAGATAAGATGGTCGTCCGCTTTGCGCATCTTGGGCCATTCCGACACCACCAGGGCTTCCTTAGGCGATCGCTCGCTGATATGCTGCCAAACCTCCTCGGTCAAAAACGGCATAAACGGATGCAGCAATTTCAGGTTTTTTTCGAAAAGGGAAATGACTGCCGCGTAGGTAGTTCGATCGATGGGTTTTTGGTAATCAGGCTTTATGATCTCGA
This sequence comes from uncultured Flavobacteriaceae bacterium, assembly GCA_963764285.1. Classification (GTDB taxonomy): domain Bacteria; phylum Bacteroidota; class Bacteroidia; order Flavobacteriales; family Flavobacteriaceae; genus Pricia. The sequence continues at coordinate 115,013 of CAVXSA010000001.1, read as the reverse complement.
GCAGCCAGGAGCTGTAATCGTCCCACACCAGTTTGTATATGGCCATGAGGGCATCGGAAATACGGTACTTACTGAAATGGTCCTCGATTTCGGCCAAGGTTTGGTCGAACTTGGCGCTATACCATTCGATGCCCAGTTTGGAGGCTTCAGGCTGGGGCAGGTCGCCCACTTCCCAGCCCTTAAGCAATCGGAATCCATTCCAGATTTTATTGGCAAAGTTCTTGCCCTGCTGGCAAAGGTCCTCATCGAACATCAGGTCGTTGCCGGCAGCGGAGCTCAACAGGAGGCCGACCCGAACCCCGTCGGCACCGTAGGTCTCGATCAGGTTCAGCGCATCGGGGGAATTACCGAGGGATTTCGACATTTTTCGCCGCTGCTTGTCCCGAACCAATCCCGTAAAATAGACATTTTTAAAAGGACGCTCATCACGGAATTCGTATCCGGAGATGATCATACGGGCCACCCAGAAAAAGATGATATCGGGACCGGTAACCAAATCGCTGGTAGGATAATAATAGTTGATGTCTTTATTATCGGGCTCTAAAATGCCATTAAAAACGCTGATGGGCCAAAGCCAAGAGGAGAACCAGGTGTCGAGGACGTCTTCGTCTTGTCGTAAGTCGGTGGCCGTCAGTTGGTAGTCCTTAGACTTTTCTTTGGCCAAACCCAATGCCTTTTCCTTGGTTTCCGCAACAACGAAATCATCCTGTCCATCGCCATAGTAGTAAGCGGGGATCCGTTGGCCCCACCAGAGTTGGCGTGAGATGTTCCAATCGCGGATGTTCTCCATCCAATGGCGATAGGTATTCTCGAATTTTTTGGGGAAGAACTTAATCTCTTGGGTTTCCAACACCGCCTTCAAGGCCGGTTTCGCCAATTCTTCCATTTTCAGGAACCACTGGTCGCTCAACCGAGGTTCGATGACCGCCTTGGTACGCTCGGAAGTTCCTACCTTGTTGACATAGTTTTCCGTTTTAACCAAAAAGCCCTTTTCATCCAGTTCCTTGCTAATTTCCTTTCGCACCACGAACCTATCCTTTCCTTGGTAATGCAAACCGAAGGAATTCAAGGTGGCATCCGCATTAAAGATATCGATAGTCTCCAGCCCGTGCTTTTCGCCCAACGCCTTATCGTTCACATCGTGGGCGGGAGTGATCTTTAGGCATCCGGTACCGAATTCCATGTCCACATACTCGTCCTCAATGATAGGAACGACCCGATTGCAGATGGGAACAATGGCCTTTTTTCCTTTTAAATGCCGAAAACGCTCATCATTGGGATTGATACAGATCGCGGTATCGCCCAAAATGGTTTCCGGCCGGGTAGTGGCAATGGTCACTTTCTCGTCGGAGCCTTCGATAGGATAGGAAAGATAATACAGCAAGCCCTGTTTTTCCTCGTAGATAACCTCTTCGTCCGATAGGGTCGTCTGTGCCTCGGGGTCCCAATGTACCATGCGATGGCCCCTATAAATCAACCCCTTGTTAAAAAGATCGACAAATACTTTGATGACGGATTGGTACATAGTATCGTCCATCGTAAACTTGGTCCGCTGCCAATCGCACGAACAACCCAGCTTTTTGAGCTGTTCTAAAATTACTCCGCCAAATTCATCCTTCCATTCCCAAGCATGTTTAAGGAATTCTTCCCGGCCTATATCGGATTTGTCGATGCCCTCGGCCTTCAGTTTGGCAACGACCTTGGCCTCGGTGGCAATAGAGGCATGATCCGTTCCCGGCACCCAACAGGCATTTTTACCCATCAGGCGTGCCCGACGGATCAAAACGTCTTGTAAGGTATTGTTCAGCATGTGGCCCATGTGAAGAACCCCCGTAACGTTCGGCGGCGGGATTACCATGGTAAAGGGCTCACGCTCGTTCGGTGCGGAATCAAAATATCTATGCTCCATCCAGTAGTCGTACCAGTGGTTTTCAGCTTGTTTAGCATCGTATTTCGAAGGAATGTTCATAATTCGGAACGGTTTTTGTTCTATTACCAGATGGCCTGAAGAGAACAGGTGGTACTGAATGTTAATTGTTGATAAAAATGGGTAATTTTGCCCGATTTTAAATACGAAACAAAAATAAGCAACGTTAACAGATAATAAACTCGTGTCGAGTTATTATTTAGAACCGAAAATTTCGGCTTTTGTGGCCTAAGGAAAGCTTTTTTTAATTGCATAGCCTTAGCTACGGAATACAAAAAAGATGAACTTAGGGTGCAAAATGTGAAATTTGCAGGTAAAATATTAGCTTGACTCGAGTTCAAAATAAAGAATTTTGGAGGTCCTTGCAAAAAGATTTAGTTTTGGACTTCCCTTAAAACCAAAATCATGAAAAAAATAGTACTTGTATTATTTGTTGGCCTCATGGGATTTACCCTAACCGCGCAGGAAAAGGCCGCCAAGATTGAGTTTAAGTCTGAAACCGTTGATTACGGTGAAGTAACCAAAGGCGCCAATGGCGTACGTGCGTTCGAATTCACCAATACGGGTGATGCCCCGCTGATTATCAGCAAGGTCAGCTCCAGCTGTGGATGTACCATCCCCAAAAAGCCTGAAGACCCTATTTTACCGGGCAAAACGGGAGAAATTCAGGTGAAGTACGATACCAACCGTGTCGGCCCCATCCGAAAGGCGATTACCGTCATCTCCAATGCCGATACCCCCACGAAAGTCCTAAAAATAAAGGGCGAAGTGAAGGCGGCTGATGGAAAATAAAACGGAATAATTCAAAGAACCAAACCAGGTAATTCAAATTTGACCCCGATGTAAAAGTCGGGGTTTTTTTATTTCTCTCCCGGGAAGGCGAAATGTCGTGAAGAGACTGGATAGCCCTGCCTGAAGTCGGTGAAGCATCCGAGTGCGGGCCGCCATCGACATCAAGGCTAATCCTTGAACAGATCCTTTAGTACAAAGCTGAACATCAAATCTTGGTCGAGGCGTTCTATCAGTACCTTTACCCGTTTGCCCTCTTTTTCATTGAGCATTTCAAGCACCTCCTGTAGCTTATACCTATAGATGCGTTTTCCGTTTACGGCCAGGATGACATCTCCCTGTTTAAGGCCGGCTTCGTAGGCGGGACTTCCGGCACGAATGCCCGAGACCACGATTTCGGGGACCAAACTGAGCCTGGTGCGGGTCTCAAAAAGAATTTGGACGTCACCGAAGTCTTTTTCTTCTTTATGGACCACGCCCCTTGAATCGGAAATGCTCTGGGCGATATAGCGCATCCCGTTGTGCTGTAGGTCCAGTCCGCTTAAATTATAACGAAAGGGAGCGTTGAAATTTTTATTTTTTCGAAGTGTTATCCTATTTTGGGGATAATCAAAAACGATATTGAAGCGTTTCAGTACCTCCCCCCCTACGCTGCCATTGCGACTGCCGAAATTTTTAATAGCGCTGAAAGCGTTTATGTCCGGAAAAGCTGCCTTCGCATCCTTCAGGACAAAACGTCCTATCTCAATGGTATTGAGCTTTGGTGCGTTTCCCAAAGATATCTCCGTTTAAACCTTTTCCCAAAAAATCTTCGTAGTGGGCCTCCGGGACATTAATCGCCTCGTTTTCAAAAAGCCAAATGGCATCGCTACTTCCCGTATCGACCAACAACCTGACCGGCAATTCGTTTTTTAGGGATAAACGTCCCTCGATATAGGCTTTTTTTCGGATAATGGATAGCGGAAGGGTTTCCTGCCGTCTGCTTTTTTTATAGGTGTATAATTCGGGATCGTGGAACTTCAGGGTCTTGTTGGCGTAGTTGATTTCCACTACAAAGTCCCGGAACAGGTCATAACCGATAATTCCATGGACGGGGATACCCAAGGTGGGTGAAAAATTCATGCCCTTGTCCAACACCACATACAACTGTTGGTCGTCATTTGCAAGATGCTTTAATCTAAAGGTATTGCCATGAGAACGCAAGGCTTTAAGGGGATTCTCGCCGCCAAGGCCCTTGATCGTAATTTCGGAGGCGTTGTTTATCTGCACCGAATCTTGGTCGGAAAGGTTGAAGAGTATCGGCTTATCGACACCGGAATCCAGTATAAAGGACAGTTCGGTACCGTTCACTTCCACGGGAATGATAATAAGATTGTTGATCAGGCGGAATTTTAGCTTTTCGAATTTTTGTCCTTCCGGCAAATGAAAGGCTTGTGCCGATCCCAAAACAGGAAGCAGCAGTAACAGAAGGGACGATATGTCGTAAAATCCGGTTCAACTTTCTTGTTTTAAAGCGGTTAACCGTGAACTCCTGTAGTGGTATGGTTGGTAAGGGGAATATCGGCTTTTGAGGCTAGATGAAGACATTTTTTAACAGCATAGTAGGGCTATGCGATTGAAAAATGAGGAAATAAAGCCTCAAAATGTGCTATCTGTAGATAAAAGAAAAAGTCTATATGAATTCCATGATTAAGTTACGACTTTTTTGGTTGCAAAAGGAGTTTTTAACATATCGAATCGCGCTATGAAAAGCCTGCCCCCACAACTCGTCTTCTAAAGCAATAAACTCATAAACTCCTTTTTTCCCCCGTTTGCTTTTCCGATTTTTGCAACAAATCGAACCCATTATGCCATCAATATCGCAAAAAGGGCGGACTATGCCCCAGTCACCTATCCGCAAATTAGTGCCCTTTGCCGAAGAGGCGAAGAAAAACGGGACTCACGTCATACACCTCAACATCGGCCAACCGGACATCAAGACACCTCAGGTCGCCTTGGACGCGGTAAAAAACAACGATCTTGAAGTGCTGGAGTACAGCCGCTCGGAAGGTTCCGAAACCTACCGCACCAAATTGGCGGGATACTATGCCCAGCACAACATTAATGTTGATGCCGAAGACATCATTATAACTACCGGTGGTTCCGAGGCCCTATCCTTTACCATGGGCAGCATTATGGATGCCGACGACGAAATCATCATCCCCGAACCCTTCTACGCCAATTATAATGGATTTGCCACGGCGTCGGGAGTCCAGGTGGTACCCGTGACCTCCCATATCGAGACCAATTTTGCGCTGCCCCCTATCGAGGAATTCGAAAAAGCGATCACCCCAAAGACGAAAGCCATCTTAATTTGCAATCCCGGGAATCCGACGGGCTATCTGTACACCAAGGAAGAAGTTAAAAAACTGGCCGCCCTCGTCAAAAAGCACGACCTTTTTTTGGTGGCCGACGAGGTGTACCGCGAATTCGCCTATGACGGGCGACAACACTATTCCGTTCTGCAGGAAGAGGGCCTTGAGGAAAACGCGATCATGGTCGATTCCGTATCCAAAAGATACAGTATGTGCGGGGCCCGAATCGGCTGTCTGGTGACCAAGAATCGGGAGATTATCAAAACCGCCCTGAAATTTGCGCAGGCCCGCTTATCCCCGCCCACCTTCGCACAGATCGCCAGCGAGGCCGCCTTGGCGACTCCCCAAAGTTATTTTGACGAGGTAAAGAACGAATACACCCAGCGCAGAAACCTACTGATCGCCGAACTGGAAAAAATTGAGGGCATAAAGATCGGAAGGCCCCAAGGTGCGTTCTATTGTATCGCAGAGCTGCCGATCAAGGATGCCGACCACTTTGCGCAATGGCTGTTGGAAGATTACCGGATGAATGGCGAAACCGTGATGGTCGCCCCCGCAGCGGGATTCTATGCCACGGAGGGACTCGGAAAAAACCAGATCCGTATCGCCTACGTCTTGGACAGCGAAAGCCTAAAAAAGGCGGTGCATATACTAAAAGAGGCCTTGCAGAGTTATATAGGCTGATGGAGATTCAGCAAGATATATCCCTAAAACCCTACAACACTTTCGGCATTGCCGCCAAAGCCCGATATTTTATCGACATCAAAACCGTCGAAGACCTGCGGCAAGCCTTGCAACTGGAAAATTATCCCGAAAAAATGATTCTCAGCGGGGGCAGTAACATGCTTATCACCGGGGATTTAAACAGGCTGGTCCTATATATCAATATCAAGGGAATCAAGAGGGTCGAGGAAGATGACGATGAGGTCATCCTACAGGTAATGGCCGGTGAAAATTGGCACAACTTGGTGCTGTGGACCTTGGATAGAAATTATGGGGGACTCGAGAACATGTCCCTCATCCCCGGCAATATCGGCACGGCGCCGATACAGAATATCGGGGCCTACGGAACGGAGCTGAAGGATATTTTTGTGAGCTGTGAGGCCATGAAGATTGACGACCGGAAACTCAAAACATTTACTAAGGAAGACTGTAGGTTCGGTTATCGCGATTCCTTTTTTAAGAATCAGGGCAAAGGCAAATTTATCATTACCTCGGTCACCCTGAAACTGACCAAACGCAACCATAGGCTCAATACCTCGTACGGTGCCATAGAGACCGAACTGCAAAAGAAAGGTATTTCCGACCCTACAATACAGGATATTTCCAAAGCCGTAATCGCTATCCGACAAAGCAAACTCCCCGACCCCAAAGTCCTGGGCAACAGTGGCAGTTTTTTTAAAAATCCCGTTATATCCGCATCCGAATTCCATATATTTACGGAAAAACATCCCTCCGCGCCCTTTTATAAAATCGCGGAAGATGCCTATAAAATCCCCGCAGGATGGCTGATCGAACAATGTGGCTATAAGGGAAAACGTTTCGGGGATGCAGGCATACACGAGAATCAAGCTTTGGTGCTGGTCAACCATGGAGACGCCACCGGAAAGGAAATTGTAGATCTCGCGCGGAAAATCATCGATGTGGTCGGACAAAAATTCAACATACGGATCGAGCCAGAGGTCAATATTATCAAGTGACTCGGACCTTCCGGCAAAAAATGACCCCCGTTACCAAAGGCGACAGGGGTCATACCAAACCAAACTAACCAAAAACAAAATGCGCAGTTACCAGTTGCACATTTAGACCATTACATTTTGAATGTGCCCACGCTAACAATCAATTATATAAATTAGCGTTTGTACATATACGAAGTAAAAGATTATATCGGATGCCCCCGATCGTCATTTTTTTATGAACTCGTACAGAGACCTACACCGAAAATGAGCACGTTGCTTGAAAAACATATCGTTGAGTTACTTCAAGAACGCAACGAAGAAGCGATTTCATTGCTTTATGAACACTACGGCGGTACGCTTTTGGGCGTTGCCAACAAAGTGCTCCACGACGAAGAACTGGCCCAGGACGCACTACAGGAAAGTTTTGTTAAAATCTGGAAAAAATCCGATTCCTACGATGCCTCGAAGGCCAAGCTTTTCACTTGGCTCTTTCGTATCACCCGCAACACGGCCATAGACAAGCTTAGGACCGTAAAAACAAAAACCGGAAAAGAAATCCAAATCGATGTTTCAGACGTATATAATCTAGGCGTCAACAGTACCAGACCGGAGTTTATGGACCTCCGTGACAATCTCGAAAAGATAGAGTCCAAATACCAAATTGTGTTGGATGCCCTTTTTTTCCAAGGGATGACACAACAGGAAGCCAGCGATGAGCTCGATATTCCCTTGGGCACTATCAAATCAAGGTTAAAAATCGGACTTAGGGAGCTAAAGAAAATTTACGGCCCTTCCTACTAGTGACCCTATCATTAAACCTGACACACCTATTGCCGTGATGAAAGAAAAAGTACAAAAATTCCTGGATTCCGATACGTTGGAAAACTACCTCATGGGGGTTACCGACGAGGAGGAAACCCTGCTGGCCGAAAGCTACATTGCCATGTATCCGGAAGTTAGCAAGGCCTATGAGGACCTGCAGGATAATCTGGAAGCCTTCGCCAAATTGCACGCTATCACGCCCCCCGATGCACTCAAGGAGAAAATCCTTCTCCGAATCCGTAAGGAAAAAAAGGGAGCGGGGAGATACTGGAAGTTTGCCGTCGCCGCCAGCTTTGCGATACTGCTCTCGGCCGGTGCCTCCTATTTTGTTTGGGACCAAAATCAGGACCTGCAGAAAAAAAATGCGGTCGTCAACGAGAAAACAGACTATCTACAAGAGGATTTGCGTGAGCAATTGGAAGATGTTAGAAACCAGTTCATCGTATTACAGAATCCCGAAACCAAGCAGTACAAGGTCACGGGAAACAAAAAAGCGAAAGAGCTCAAGGCCGTGGCTTACGTGAATCCCGTTAAAAAGCTCTCCTACCTGAACGTAAGTAAATTGCCCCACCTTCCCGAAAACCAGTGCTACCAGATGTGGGCGGAGGTCAACGGTGAAATGGTCAATCTTGGCATTATTCGGGAAGCGGACAAAAAACTTCTGGCCCTACCCTACTTTGACGACAACTCCTTGGGCTATATTACCATAGAACCCGAGGGTGGGAACGCCAGCCCCACGGTGGAAAATATCGTGGCGAATATCGCTTATTAAATAGGAATAAATACCGTATCCTCTTCCCCCAGGATGGCCAAAAATTAATCTGGATATCCGTTAGATCTTGCCCCACCAGGCAAGCGGCATCGAGAACTTCAAGCCCCTAAACTTCGGTTTTGGGGCTTTATTTCGTATCTTTGTTCAAAATTGGAAGATGAAACTGATACTATTGACTATAGCCCTGTTGGCCGTTGCATTTGCCGGTATCGCCATTAAAATATGGGCTAAAAAAGACGGTAAATTCGCCGGTACCTGTGCCAGCCAAAGTCCTTTCTTGAACCAAGAAGGGGAGGCCTGTGGCATGTGCGGAAAACTGCCCGACGAACAGGAATGTAGAAAAGAGGCCGAGCCCGAACTGTCCTCCTATAATTAATTCGGGGCCAATGAGGATTTCCGAACTATAGAACAATCGGAAAACGGCGTAAATTTTGTTTCCTTTGGGAAAAACCGATGATACCCAAGCTGTAATACAAAAGGCCCTGGCGGGAAACCAAATGGCCTTTAGTAGCCTATTGCATACCTTTTGGAATGGCGTCTATGGGTTTCAGCTTAAACATACCGAAAACGAAAACGATGCCGAGGACATTACCATCCAGACCTTCTCAAAAGCTTTTGACAAACTAGGTACCTACGACCCCTCCTACGGATTCAAGACCTGGTTGATCGCCATATCCAAGAACATTCATGTCGATATTATCCGAAAACGGAAGAAAAATTTGGAATCCGTCGGCAACCAAGAGGCCATAAAAAAGGTGTTGGACGAAACGCCTTCCGTAGAAGACCAACTGATCAACGAACAAAATCTCGCCAACCTTCTACAGCATATCAAAAAACTCAAGCCCCATTACCAAGAAGTCATTAATCTCCGCTATTTTAAGGAGCTGAGCTATGCCGCCATCGCCAAGGAGCTAAACGAACCTGTCAATAACGTCAAAGTAAAATTGCTAAGGGCCAAGAAGTTGTTGGCGGAGATTATTGAAGGGAGTGGGCAGTGAACAGTGGACAGTAGGCAGTGAGCAGTGGACAGTGGGCAGTGACAGTAGGCATTGGCAGTGGACAGTGGGCAGTGGGCAGTGAGCAGTTGGTAGTGATGAGTAATGAGTAAAAAGTGAGAAGGCAGCAGGGGGCAAGGGCAGTAAACAGTGAACAGTAAACAGTAGGCAGTTGGCAGTGGGCAGGCAGTGAGTAGTCGAGTAGTGATGAGTAATGAGTAAAAAGTGAGAAGGCAGCAGGGGGCAGGGGGCAGTGAGTAGTGAACAGTAATCAGTAAACAGTGGGCAGCGGGCAGTAAATCGGTGAACAAAAAAATGTTTTCCCTGAAAGATAAACTCCTCAATTAACAATTTTTTATACGGCCAACTGTTACGATTACTGACTACTTTTTTCCTCCTGCTTGCGAAACTGTATATTTGTATAAATTCCCAATGGTATATGAGCACGGAAACCCTAGAAAGATCGGCACCCGTAAACGGAAAGCCCAAATGGCTTCGCGTCAAGCTTCCGACCGGCAAAAAGTACACCCAACTCCGTAGCCTGGTCGATAAGTACGACCTACATACCATCTGTACTTCAGGCAGTTGCCCGAATATGGGCGAATGTTGGGGAGAAGGTACCGCCACGTTCATGATTTTGGGTAATGTCTGTACGCGTTCCTGTGGATTCTGTGGCGTTCAGACCGGCCGGCCGTCGAGCGTTGACTGGGCGGAACCCGAAAAAGTGGCCCGGTCTATCAAGATTATGGGTATCAAACATGCCGTGGTTACCTCGGTAGATCGTGACGATCTTAAAGATATGGGATCCATTATCTGGGCGGAGACCGTGAAGGCCATTCGAAGAATGAATAATGAAACTACTTTGGAAACCTTAATTCCCGATTTTCAGGGTATCGAAAGGCACCTCGACCGGATTATCGATGTCGCTCCCGAAGTCGTTTCCCACAATATGGAAACCGTAAAAAGGTTGACCCGCGAGGTACGCATACAGGCCAAATACGAACGTAGCCTTGGCGTACTGCGCTATTTGCACGACCAGGGCGTAAACCGGACGAAATCCGGAATTATGCTGGGGCTGGGCGAACGGGAGGAGGAAGTTTTGGAGACCCTACGGGATTTACGCGATGCCCACGTCGATGTGGTAACGATCGGCCAATACCTTCAACCCTCGAAAAAACATTTGCCGGTAAAGGAATTCATCGTTCCCGAACAGTTTAAAAAATATGAGGCGATTGGTCTCGATATGGGTTTCCGCCATGTGGAAAGCGGCGCCTTGGTACGATCATCGTACAAAGCACATAAGCATATTTACTAGATGCCAAAGCAATAGTTAGTGTTCTTTAGCGTTTCATTTATGGATAAGAATATGGGGAATCGGCATGAATTTCAACTCCTTCCGTCCTTCCCCCCGACGAAAATAATACGTTTGCGCTTCAAATTGGCACATATCGAATCAGGCCCTCTATGGCTTATTGTGGCATTATGCTTTACTATGCTTGTGGGTCATGCGCAAGACACGCCCCAAGATTCCCTACTGCCCCCCAAAGAAGTACAGACCTATTTCGATGAGGCACGCATTTTCAGTAATAGGGACCAGACCGACAAGGCCCTTGAAGCCCTTGAAAAAGCGGCGAAAGTAGCGGAAGGCAACGCCGATGTGAAATCTTTGGTTGACAGCTACCAAAAAATCGCCCTGCTCTACCTCAAGCTCGACAAGGAAGAATCCACTCTTTTATTTTCAGACCGTGCCAAAGCTTTGTTGAAAGCCACGGAATATCCGTATGGCGATGCCATGGACAAGTTCATCGAGGCCCGTCTGGCGTTCAGGAGTGGACGGAATTTTCAGGCCATCTTTCTGCTCAACGAGGCCCGGCAACTGAACAACGATCGCAATTTCTTCAACAACATCCTGCTTGCGGAAGGTAATACCTACCTCAAACTGGGAAAGTATGAGGAAGCCTCTAAAAATTTTAATTCCCTTATCATAAACACCGACATTTACGAAAGTGACTATTTGGCTACTAAAGCTTATCTGGGCCTGGCAAGGTTAAAGGTGCGAGACCGATGAGCTCGAGGAAAGTGCCGTGAATGCAGAAAATGCCCTAAAATTGGCCAAGGAGAATGATTTTTTCCGGGAAATTATCGAAGCCAACACCCTGTTGACGGACGTTTATAGTACTTTGGGACGTTTTAGTCTGGCCTTGCAGAACAGCCAAAACCTGCTGGGTATCCGTGATTCCATCTTTAACATTGCCAAGGTGCAGACCGAAGCCAAGACTGCGGAAAAGATACAGTTCGACTTTATGGGCGATGAAATAAAGCGGCAAGAACAAATGATCGAGGAACTGAACGCCTCGAAAAACCAATCGGATATCGCAGCCATATTGACCTCTGCCCTGCTATTGATTATCACGCTTCTGGCCATTTCCCTTTTTCGTAATAACCAGATCAAGCTGAAAACCAACGACCTGTTGCAGACTAAGAACAACGAGCTTAAAGCGGCTAGGGATTCCGCCGTTAGCGCCATGAAAGCGAAGACCAATTTTCTTTCTACCGTTAGCCATGAGCTCCGTACCCCGCTGTATGCCGTTACGGGACTGACGCATCTTCTTTTGGAAGAAAACCCCAGTGAAAACCAAAAAGATCATCTAAAGTCCTTAAAATTCTCGGGGGACTATCTGTTGAACTTCATCAACGACATCCTACAGATCAATAAAATCGATGCGGACAAGCTCGAGGCTCTCAACATCGACTTTGAACTAAAAAAAGTACTTCGGGAAACTATCGATTCCCTTCAGCAAAGCGCCAAAAATAACAATACGGAACTGGTTCTGGAATACGATGAGAACATTCCCTCCCATTTGATGAGCGACCCTTTAAAGCTGTCACAAATATTCATGAACCTCGTCGGCAACGCCCTGAAATTTACGAGAAACGGGAAAGTTACCGTTATTGCCAAGTTGATGAAAAAAATGGAGGAAGATGTCACCCTGTATTTTGAAGTACGTGATACCGGTATCGGCATCTCGAAAGAACAACAGGAAAGTATTTTCGATGGCTTCGAGCAAGGTTCCATAGAAATCAATAGGGAGTATGGCGGTTCGGGACTCGGTCTGACCATCGTTAAGAGCCTATTGGGCCTCTTCGACAGTAAGATACAGTTGGAAAGCGAGCTGGGAGAGGGCAGTTCCTTCTTTTTTGAACTTAAGGTCAAAAGCAAGGACAGCCTGGTGGATGACGTACCCTTCCAAATTACCGAAAGGGAGTATGACTTCAAAGGGCTGCACATACTGATCGTGGAAGACAACAAGATCAATCAGGTCATCACCAAAAAAATGCTGACCAAAAAAGAAATTACCAGTGATATTGCCAACCACGGCGGCGAGGCCATCGAAATGGCCCGCAATAATGACTACGATGCGATTCTGATGGACATACACATGCCCGGCATCGGGGGTGAGGAAGCGACCATCGAAATCCGAAAATTCGATACCTTCACCCCGATCATCGCATTGACGGCCATTTCATTGGACGACAGTTTGGAGAGCTTTCACGCCGCCGGCTGTAATGATGTAATTACCAAACCCTTCAAACCGGAAGTTTTCTACAAAAAAATCGGGGAGAATATTTTTGATAAAAATCCGCTGAGGAGCATGTCTCAAAATCCTGCTTCCTGAAACCTCTTATTTTTAGAACCCTGCCTTGCCGGCCGGTAGGTTCGGTTCCTAACGAAAAGGCTAAATATGTTCATGTCCTAGGAGTTCGATTTCATAAAATTTTCGAGCAATTCTTCCAACACTTGTTGCCCATCAGTTAAAAACCGGTGCCGTATCGGCAGGTAATAGAGGTTTTCCACCTTTCCTTTTAGCCGCACATAATCCTTTTCAGTGGTCAGCAAGAGATTCCGTTTCCCCAGTTGCACCAACTCCTTTTCCGTAAACGGGTGGTGGTCGCTAAATCGCAGATGTTCGAAGCTAAGTCCCCCTTGCTTTTAGATAGGCAACTAACGGCCGGGGATTGGCGATACCGGTAATCAAGGTGAAGTTTTTATCCCTGAGCTGGTCCAAGAAAAGAACCTCCGAATTTCCCTTTAACTGCCGATCATATTCCAGAGTGCTGAACAAAAGTTTCTGGTGCGGCCTAGGGTTCAATGTATGGGCTATCCCCTGACGCTTCGATGCGTCAAGATCAGTAGGACATTTGGTAACGACGATAACATCTGCCCTTTGCGCTTCGCGTTTACTGTCCCTTAAATTTCCGGTGGGCAGATACCGGTCATCGCAGTACAAATGGCCATAGGTCGTCAGCAAAATCGAAAGTCCATAGTGTACCCTGCGGTGCTGAAAAGCATCATCGAGAAGAATAACATCCGGGGATATGGTATCCTGCAAAATGCTAATTCCGTTCCGCCTGTCGGCCTCGACGGCAACGGTAATCCCAGGATATTTTAAATGGATCTGATAGGGTTCGTCGCCGAGGTCCTCCACCGTGCTTTGAACGTTCGCCAATAGAAATCCGCTGGACTTCCTGCGATATCCCCTGCTCAACAAGGCCACTTTATACTCTTTCCGTAACAGGGAAATCAGGAATTCCGCCATCGGGGTCTTTCCGGTGCCACCGGTGCTTAGATTGCCGATACAGATGGTCGGGGTTTCGAAGGATGTCGATTTGAACCATCCGATATCATAGAGGTAATTGCGGATGTACACCCCCAAGGCGTATAGCAAAGACACGGGAAATAAAAGTTTTCTGAGAAGTCCCACGAGGACGAAAATATAATATTTTATCTTTGGATGCCTTAGAGACTGTTTTGAAATATGTCGATTATTTTTTTATGCTCCTTTTTGCGCGGCCGACTCGCCAACTGGCCCCTCTTTCGAAAGCCAAACCATTGGCTTTCTCTATCGGCCCTGTTAAAATTTAATACCGTAGCTACGGCTCGTACCAGACTGGAAAATTTTGCCTAAAATGGCATCAAAAATGACCTATAAAAATTCTAATCACATATTTCAAAACAGTCTCTTAAATTCGATACATGATAGTTAAACAAGTTACCGACATCCTCGAAGAACTCGCCCCTTTGGCCCATGCCGAGGATTTCGACAATGTGGGATTATTGGTAGGAAACGACCGGGCGGAAGTTACTGGGGTTTTGGTCACTTTGGATACCCTCGAAACTGTCATCGACGAGGCCATCGCTACCGATTGTAACTTGGTCGTGAGCTTCCATCCTATTATTTTCGGGGGATTGAAAAAATTGACAGGAAGAACCTATGTGGAGCGGACCGTAATCAAGGCCATCAAAAATAATATCGCTATTTACAGCATGCATACGGCATTGGACAACGTTCAAGAAGGGGTAAACGGCAAAATATGCGAGGTACTGGGGATAAAAAACCCGAAAATGCTTATTCCCAAAAAGGGAAGCATCGAAAAACTGATCACCTATGTGCCCCTGAAGGATGCCGAGGCGTTGCGTACCGCTCTTTTTGCGGCGGGAGCAGGCAGTATAGGAAATTATTCCCATTGTAGTTTCAATGTTGAGGGTACAGGAAGCTACCAAGCAGGCGAAGGGGCTCATCCCGTTAAGGGCGAAATCGGAAAGACTCATTACGAAGACGAGGCCCAGATCAATATTATTTACTCCCAATTCCATCGGGACGGAATTTTAAATGCCCTGTTCGAAAACCATCCCTATGAAGAAGTGGCCTACGAAATATTTAGTTTGCAGAATACGGACCAAAATCTTGGGATGGGCATGGTGGGCGAGCTGGAAGAGCCGATGGAAGAAATGCAATTTCTACGGCAGGTCAAGCAAAAGATGGAGGTATCGGTTATTCGCCATTCCCGGCTGATGGACCGCAAGGTCACGAAGATTGCGGTTTTGGGCGGTAGCGGGGCCTATGCCATTGAAGCCGCCAAGGCCTCCGGAGCGCAGATTTTTATCACCGCCGATATCAAATACCACGAGTTCTACAAAGCGGAGGACAAAATCGTCATCGCCGATATCGGACACTATGAAACCGAGCAGTTTACAAAAAACCTATTAGTCGATTATCTTAGAAAAAAAATCCCTAATTTTGCAATCCGTTTAGCGGAAACTAAAACCAATCCCATCAAGTATTTATAAAATATATGGCAAAAAAGACAGAAGTAACGGTAGAGGAAAAATTAAGGGCGTTGTACGACCTGCAATTGATCGATTCGAGGGTCGATGAGATACGCAACGTACGCGGGGAACTGCCATTGGAAGTGGAGGATTTGGAAGACGAGGTAGCGGGACTCAAAACGCGAATGGACAAACTGAAGACCGATGTAGAGACGATCAATTTTGAGATCGGGGCCAAAAAGAATCTGATCGAAGAGGCAAAAGGATTGATCAAAAAATATGCCGAACAACAGAAAAATGTGCGCAACAGCAGGGAATTCAACTCCATCAGCAAGGAGCTCGAATTTCAGGAACTCGAAATTCAGCTAGCCGAGAAGAACATCAAGGAATTCAAGGCGCGGATCGAACAGAAAAAAGAAGTCATCGCCGAGACCAAAGAGCGTTTAAGCGAGCGCGAATCGCATTTGAAGCATAAGAAAAGTGAGCTGGACGCCATATTAAAAGAGACCGAAAAAGAAGAAAAAGCCCTTTTGGAGGAGTCCGAAAAATTTCAGAACGAAATTGACGAACGCTTGGTAAAGGCTTACATACGAATTCGCACCAACGTCAAGAACGGCCTCGCCGTAGTGCCCATCGAAAGGGGCGCTTCCGGCGGTTCTTTCTTTACCATTCCCCCCCAGGTACAAGTGGAGATCGCTTCCCGCAAGAAAATTATCACCGACGAGCATAGCGGTCGGATCCTGGTTGACCCCGCGCTTGCCGAAGAGGAACAGGAAAAAATGGAGAAGAAGTTCGCTAAGCTTTAATCCGTATAAAATAGAATAAGCTAAAAGTCATCCGACGTAAACGGATGGCTTTTTTTTATTATATTCAGGGGAAAAGAGAAGCTATGCGATTTTCTACCCTCATTTTAATCTTGGTAACAATGGCCATTCCCAAAAGCTCGGAAGCACAAGAACTGAAGGACTACCAGTGGAAAAACAGGATACTGCTTTTGGTGGATGAATCCCCCGATACCGATGCCCTGCAATCACAGCTCGATGAACTGACCTCCGATAAAAAAGCTTTGGAAGATAGGGACCTGATTATTTTTCGGTTAACGCCAGAGGCCGTATTTGCCTGGGATGGAAGCAGGTCGTCTTTAAGTGCGGAAATGATATTTAGAAATTTGAATCTGGATTCCGGGTTCACGGGCACGATACTTATCGGGAAGGATGGCGGTTCAAAACTTGAAAAACCCTTCGAAGTTTCCGCCCAAACCATTTTTGCCCTCATCGATGGGATGCCCATGCGGAGGGCAGAAATGCGGAAAGAAGAAAGGAAAAATTAAACTTTAGCCTTTAGTAAGCCCAGTATCCGTTTCTCCACCTCACCACTATCCCATTTATCCTCAATTTTCGGCATCTTCATCACCTTTCGCATAATTTCTTCCTGGGCATCGCCTTCGGCAAGGGCCTCGGCGTACGGTCTATCGGAAAAAGTGACCCGGCTGTAGACCGGTATCCATTTATCGGGATGTTGGGCGGCGAAGCGTTTTTCAATTTTCTTTTGTAGCATAAACCTGGGGTCGGCCGTTTTGCTGCTCATTTCAATAAAATTACGGTAACTGAGTTCGGCAATGGCATCGGCATTGGGCTTTCTTTCCTTTTGGTATTCCTGAAAAATACGTTCCCAATCATCGCCGTATTTCGCGATTATGCGGTTCAGGACGAAAATATCCTCAAAACCGGCGTTCATGCCCTGCCCGTAAAAGGGTACCACGGCATGGGCCGAATCCCCGACCAAGGCGACCTTGTCCCAATACGTCCACGGATAGCATTTCATGGTGACCATGGCACTGGTCGGGTTCTTGAAAAAGTCCTCGGCCAAATTGTCGATATCGTTCTGCACCGTAGGAAAATGGGTTTTGAAAAAAGTCTTGGCGTCAGCCTTGGTCTTGATGCTTTCAAAGGAAATTTCGCCCTCGAAGGGCATAAATAACGTACAGGTAAAACTTCCGTCTAAATTGGGCATGGCAATGAACATGAAATTACCTCGCGGCCAGATGTGGAAGGAGTTTTTGTCCAATTTATACGAGCCATCGGCATTGGGAAGAATGGAGAGTTCCTTGTAGCCGACATCTAAAAAATCTTGGGAGTAGTCGAAACGGCTCCTGCGTTGCATTTTATGGCGTACTCGGGAAAAAGCCCCGTCGCATCCGAATATAATATCGCAGTCGTACTCTTTCCATTCGCTTTTCTCCGACTCCCCCGTGTACAGTTTGGTTTCGGGTAGGTTGACGTCCCAGACCTTTTCTTCAAAGCGAAAACGCACTCCCGAATCCTCGGCCAGATCGATCATACGCCGGTTCAGGATTCCCCTTGAAAGCGACCAGATAGCCTCGCCGTCCTTTCCATATTTCTGAAAATAAACGGGCTGGTCGATAACGTGCATGGCCCTTTTATCTAAAGGAATGGCTATTTTTTTGATTTCATTCTCCATACCGACTTCCGCCAGAGCCTTCCAGCCGCGATCGCTCATCGCCAAGTTGATGGAGCGGCCCGAAAACTCCGTATTCCGAATATCCGGCCGTCGATCGAAAACGGTAATTTGGTGTCCCAGTTGTTGAAGGTAGACTGATAGTAACGATCCTACCAAGCCGGATCCGATAATGGCGATGTTCTTCGGGGTTTGTGTCATTCTTTTTGTGTTTGGCCGTCTGAAAAAACGATAAAACGCTAAATTTAGACAAAATAAGGAGATAAGTCCCCTTTTGCATGAAACGGATGGCATGAAAAAACTACGGCTCATTCTGGGCGACCCACTCAACCAGAAACACTCTTGGTTCGATGAACCGGATGATGAGGTTATCTACCTAATGGCCGAAATGCGTCAGGAGACCGATTACGTAAAGCACCACGTTCAGAAAGTGCGTCGCTTTTTTTCTCTCCATGCGCAATTTTCATCAAGAACTTTCTGAAAAGGGTCACGGTTTTATCTATCTCAAAATCGGGGATGCGGAAAATCCGCAGCAACTGAAAAAAATCATCGGGAAATACGTGGTCGAAACCAAGGCCGAAAAGTTCGAATACCTGATGCCCGACGAATATCGCTTGGACGGGCAGCTTAAATCGATTTGCCAAAATCTATCCATCGAGACCGAAGCTGTGGACACCGAACATTTTTACACCACCCGCTATGAACTGAAGAATTTCTTCGCCCATAAGAAACAGTACGTCATGGAAAGCTTTTACCGAATGATGCGCAAAAAGCACGACATCATGATGGTCAACGGCCAGCCCGACGGCGGTAAATGGAACTTCGACCCCAGCAACCGCAAGAAGTGGTCGGGGAAGCCGGAGATTCCCCACGAAAGGGGCTTTCGAAAAAATGTGCGCGACCTGCTGGGCGAAATCGAAAAGGCGGGCGTTGCCACCTTCGGAAATATCGACGCCACCCACTTTAGCTGGCCCACGTCGCGGGCAGACTGCCTTTCGGTACTCGATTATTTCTGTAAAAACCTATTGGTGCATTTTGGTGATTATCAGGATGCCCTACATACCGGGCAAAAATTCTTGTTCCACTCCCGATTATCCTTTGCCATGAACAGCAAGATGTTGTCCCCGAAAGAAGTCGTGGACAAGGTACTTGGGCATTATTACGACCCTCTGGGAGACATCCATATTTCACAGGTGGAAGGCTTCGTCCGCCAGATTCTGGGGTGGCGTGAATATATGCGCGGCATGTATTGGCAGGAAATGCCCGGCTATCGCAGTTGCAATACATTGGACAACCAGAACCAACTCCCCGATTTCTACTGGACCGGCGAGACGAAAATGAATTGCCTAAAACATGCTATCAACCAAAGCCTAGATGAGGCCTATGCCCACCACATCCAGCGTTTGATGATAACGGGCAATTATGCCCTATTGACCCAAGTACACCCCGACGAAGTCGATGCGTGGTATCTCGGCATCTATATCGATGCCATCGAATGGGTAGAGATTACCAATACCCGCGGCATGAGCCAGTTCGCCGACGGCGGCCGGCTCGCGACCAAACCTTACGTTAGCAACGCGAACTATATCAACAAGATGAGCAATTATTGTGGCGATTGCCACTATAGCCCTAGCAAAAAATTGGGTGAAAATGCCTGTCCGTTCAACGCCCTCTACTGGAACTTTCTCGATGAAAAAAAAGGGCACTTCAAAGACAATCGCCGTATGAACATGATGATGGGCCTGTTGAAAAAAAAGGGCGGGAAAGAACTGGCCGATTTAAAGAAAAGGGCGAAAGAGGTTATTGACCATCCCGATAGGTTCTGAACTTGAATTTTAATACTTCCTTAACCTTCAGGGTACATCCAAACCTCAAAACGGACTCGTATATAATAAGTACGCGTATAATACGAACATTCCGCTTCGGCGCCTATATATAGAACTCGTAATGGGTTCATATCCAAAAAGTCCTTCCCAATCCGATTGATTGTGAAGGACTTTTTCAATTTTGATAGTGTCTTTTATTCCAAGACCCCGTCCACAATACCATATTCGACGGACTCTTCGGCGCCCATCCAGTAATCGCGGTCGAAATCCTTCATGACCTTTTCGAACGGCTGTCCACAGTTTTCGGAGAGTATTTTGGCGCCCAGTTCCTTGGTCTTGATAATTTCCTTGGCCTGTATCTCGATGTTTGATGCCTGGCCGCGTGCCCCGCCGCTAGGCTGATGTATCATAACCCGGGCGTGGGGCTGTATGAAACGCCTCCCTTTATCGCCAACGGACAAAAGAATCGACCCCATAGAGGCGGCAAGGCCGGAGCATACGGTAGAAACGGGACTCTTGATTTGTTTTATCGTGTCGTAAATCGCAAACCCGGAAGTAACATACCCACCGGGACTATTGATGATCAACTGTATTTCCTTATCATCCTGTAAATCCAGATACATCAGGCGATCGATGACATGCTTGGCCGACTCGTCATCTACCATGCCCCATAAAAACACCTTTCTTTCCTTGAGCAGTTTTTCCTGTATCGCTTCGTGGACTTTTCCTTTTTTTGAACCCATTCCTTAGAGACTATTTTTATTGGGGTCAAAAATACTGAAATAATCGGTAAATCCGATACCATAATATCTCCGGATTCAAGAAGTAACGGACAAAAGGCATATCTTTGGATAAAACACAAGAAAATGAAATATCTATCTACGATGTTCCTGTTCACATTTAGTACTTATTACCGGCTGTAAAACCGATGCTAAAAAAGAAGATGGTAGTAATGTCGATTCTAGCGAAATGAGTGCCAATGAGGAACCCAAAAAAGCATTGACACTAACGGATAAAATTGCCTATGCCAACGGCTATAAGGACTGGAAGGATGTCGAAGAACTGAAATTCACCTTCAACGTTGACCGTGAGGGCAATCCCCATTTCGAACGCTCGTGGATCTGGAAACCCAAGACCCATGAAATAACCATGATGTCGGCCGAAGACACTGTGACCTATAATAGGAATGAAATAAAGAGTTCCGACAGCACTGCGTATGAGGCCAACGGCAAATTCACCAACGATAAGTTCTGGTTACTGGCCCCCATTAATATCATGTGGGACGAAGATAATACTACCACCGAGCGTACCCAGAACGCCGAGGCCCCTATCAGCAAAAAGCAGATGCAAAAACTGACCGTTACCTATGGCAATGAAGGAGGCTACACGCCGGGGGATGCTTATGATCTGTATATCGATGATGATTTCATGGTCAGGGAATGGGTGTACCGTAAGGGGAATCAAGATAGAGCCCTCAATGACCACTACTTGGGAGGATTACAAAGATGCCGGCGGATTAAAAATCGCACAAATGCACCAAAACCAAGAGGGCAACTTTAAGTTGTACTTCACGGATGTTGAAGTAACCACGGATTAAATTTCATGTACCTGTTTGCTTGCATCTATCCCGCCCTTCTTCGCTGTAAAACATAGGTAGCGCCCATAATCAAGAACGCGCAGCAGAACAGCACCACAAAGCAGGTTACCAAAGAAGCATGGTCGGCAATAAAGCCCAAGATGGGCGGGGCGCACAAAAAGCCGGTGTATCCCGCCCCGGCAATGAAGGAGACCCCTTTAGAAGATTCTACCCCTTTGACGTTACCACCGATGCGGAACACTTCGGGAACCATCACCGAAAATCCGAGTCCGCTTAGGGCGAAGCCTGAAATGGCCCAAATAGTATCCGTGGTCAGCACGAGACCATACCCTGACATGACCAGGATAGAAGCAAAAGCGACCAGCTTTATCGACCCGATTTTTGAACTGATGCCATCGCCCAAAAACCGGCCCAGTGTCATCGTCACTTGAAACCCCAAAAAACCTGCGCCCCAGAGCGCTTCAGGGGCCCTACTGATTTCCTGAAGATAAAGTCCACTCCAATCGACAATCGCCCCTTCGCTGCCCATAGAGACAAACGAAATCAAGCCAAGAAGCAACAAGGGCTTGAAGAGTTTTAGGCTGAAAGGCTCCTTTTCTACTTTGGCAGCGACCACTTTTTTGTACTTCCGATGAAAGATTATATTGACCACAAGTACCAAAGCTACGGCAATCCCCATATGTAAGGGCGGGTTGTTCAAGGGACCGATTAAAAAACTACCGAGCCCCGCCAAGACTCCGCCCAGACTGAAAAAGCCGTGGGAGGCGGACATGAATTTTTTTTTATCCTCCTTTTCCAGTTCGGTGACCAGGGTATTCATCGAGATATCGGTAATGCCGTTCGAGGCGCCAAAGAGGAATAGGGCGGCCATAAGCATATAATAATTGGGCGCCAAAAGCGGCAACAGGGCGGTGATACAGCTGAGGATTACCCCGTACCAAGTGGATCTGCCCACCCCTACCCTATTGATTATCGTCGAAGCAACGGGAAAAATTACGAACACCCCCAAGGACAGAAAAAAAATGGCGATCCCCAATTGTGATTTATCGATATCCAAATTTTCCTTGACCGTAGGAATATAGATGGCCCAGGTTCCAAAGAGGATGTTGATACTGGCAAAGACCCAGGCGGGACCAAAATAACGGCCGTGGAAAGGATAAGGCGAAGGGATTTCATTCAGGGGATTCAGTTGCGTTTAGAAGGCTGCAAGTTACAATGAACTCATTGAAGTGATTTAAATTTTCTCTTTTAACTGCAAATTTCCCATTTTGCACCCTACTTTTGTCATTTTTTCCCACCGTAGCGACGGCTATGCTGCTCAAAAATGCCTTCATTAGGGCGCAAAAGCCGAAATTTTAGGTTCCAAACAGAAAGTTTAAATTACCTCATTTAGAATTTTATCGCTTCAAGGTAAAGTGACTTTTAAATTCTTTTTGCCTATTATCTTTGACATAGGCAATTTTGAACCAATAGTCGTTGGCAGGCATTTTCTGACCGTTTGCGCTACCGTCCCAACCTACATCGCTATTAATTTGGAGGACCAAGGTGCCATATCTATCGAAAATACCGATTTCCGCTTCTTTAATACCTTCAAAACCGACAATTTGCCATAGATCGTTGACGCCGTCACCGTTGGGCGTGAAAAAACGGGGGAAATCCACTACCAAAAATTCTTCCGAAAGTATGCTACAGCGGTTACTATCGGTAACATAGGCCATATGCTCGCCCGCTTCGAGGTGTTCGAACCGGTTCGAAGCGCCGAATTCGCCGTCATCGACGGCAAAAAGATAGTTGCTGCCCCCCTCTGCCGTAATCTCAATGGTATTGTTGTCCGTAAAAAGATCCGAAACAAATTCCACTTCAAAAACATCCGGCTGTCTTGAGGGTACGACTTCGGAAGCGATCGAAAACTCGCATCCGAACTGCAGGTTATGCAGCACTACGTGATACATGCCCAAGGCAGACACCGCTAGTGAAGGCCCGGTGGCTTCTGCAATCCTATTTTCCTCAGTAATACTTTCCGAATACCAGGAAAATGTGTACTCGGAGGGAGACAAGCCCGTGTCCATCACCGGTAGTGGCTCTAATATCGCGCCCTCATCATCGAAACACAGCACATAAGAGGCTTCCAGAGTGGATTCGAAATCAAGCCCCTCTACGCTCACCTGAAAAGGCGCTATCTCATAGCAGCTTTGGCCCGATGAAATACGGGCATAGAGGGTTTCGGTACCCGTCGTTTCATAGGCCTCGGGATTTTCAAGAGGATTTACGAAAGCCATGGCATCGGCCTCCGAAGTAAAATAGGTGACGGCATAGACCGCCGCATCCTGCCCGCCCATCATAAGGTTTCCGCTGGCGGATAGATTGAAAATTTCGGTGCCGTTCCTATCCACATCGCATGCGGCCAGGTCGCCAGGCATTTCGGTATTATTTTCGGGGGCTCGATGAACTCCGCGACGAGAGCGCCATTAGAAATACAGGTAGCCGAAAATACCAGATCGACCCGGTACTGTCCATTTTCCGTAAGGTTTACCTGGGAACGACCGGCCCATGCCGTCACTTCGATATCATTTTTGTACCACCGATAATCCTGAACCCCCGCTATCGTGGCATCCAAGACGATGCTTTCACCGATACAGGCGGGATTGCCGTTGGCCACCGTTCGGTCTTCCCCCAGATCGAATCCCAAGGAGAAACTACCCGCCTCCAAAAAAACGGCGGAATCTACCTGGGAATCCTGATTATCGGAAATCACCAATTTTATGGTGTACGCCTCCCCGGGATTTACCGGGGATTCCGCTTTCAAGCTTTTGGTCTGCCCGTGAAAGGAAATGGCATCCCGCGCACCGTTTATTTTATCGAAAAAATCGAGGTTTTGGGCACCACACTGTCCCTTTACGCCGGGCCGGATAGTGGTCGCACTTACCGGTTGGTTCGTACGGGGAACGATGGCGAGGTTCCTCGAGACCCCTTGGGAATCTGTCAAAATGAACGCGAACACGTCGGAGTAGATACACTGGTAATTTTCTTGGTATTCTTCGGAGGCGAACAAAAAATTAAAACTGATGTTGTTGGTGAGGGGCACGAAATCGAACTGGATGTAGGTGGCGTTGAAAAGATTATCCGGTGTGGGTGATGGCTATCAGTTCATTGTCTCCCGACCAGGTTTCCGTGCCCGAATCGTTGATGCCCAAGTTGGGACCCTTGGCGTCGCGCGCCCTTCCGGTGGACAGGATAATTCCCTCTTTGTAAGGAAAATCAGTACCGTTGGCATTGAAATAGCCAATGCCGTTTACGTTCTGGGCGGTTCCGGTAAAAGAAGAATAGTTCGATGTCTCGGCGCAGTTACTGTTGACCAGCACACCGCGGACCAGCTCCTCCACGGAATAGCCCGAGTCGTCAACATTGATTTGGCCGAACAAGGCATACCCGCCCGTACAAAGCATACAGCAAATAAAGGCATTCCATTTCATAGTGTTCCCGATGAAGGAATGATAAATATAGTGAACTCAGGGAAACGCCGATATCGAAAACAGGTTTAATCGTCCCCTTGGTATATCGATGTCATGGGTCGCTCGGCCGTATGCGGAGCTAGATTGCGGTAGGCACCTTCTTTCCGATCGCCGCGTTAGATACCACGTTCGACAGGATGATGTGGGTACGGGTCTCGCCGTATTGGATCAATTGGTCGATGAATTCCTCAAGGTGAAACTGGTCGCGGAACACGACTTCCATAACGATATTCTCGTTGCCGGTGATCCGGTAACAATTGACCACTTCTTTAAAGGAGGGCACCGTAGCCAAAAAGGGCTTCAATTTCCCCATAAAAGCCCGTAGGGTGATAATCGCCTTGAGCTGATGCCCTGTTTTGGCATGCGACACCTTGGCCTTATAGCCCTCGATGATGCCCAGATCCTCCATCTTTTTGACCCGCTCCGCTACGGCAGGCGGTGTCAGGCCCACTTTTCGGCCGATACTGGCAAAGGATTCCCGGGCGTTGGTCTGGAGGCATTCCAAGATTTTCCAATTCAAATCGTCGATGTTCGAAACCAAAGGTAAAAGTGCTTTAAAAAATTAGTTTGAAAGCAAAAATACATAATTGCTATTGATTATAAAGACAAAGAACGATTTCCCTGACGTAACTTTATGGTTCTTTAATTTTTTGCCGTTCAGAAATGACTTACAACAATTTCCGATCCCTGCCTGTGTACCGAAAGGCCCTCGAACTCTGCCATATGAGTCGGGCCATTGCGTCATACGTATCCTTCAACAAAAATTTGCTGTTGCTGTCGCGGTCGAACAGCCATAGGGATCATATTGCCGATTCGCTATTGACCGATGCCATTCTCATCCCCAAAAAAATTGCGCTGGCAGAAAACACCTCCTGCCCCGACGAACGGATGAAAATTGCAACCTACATCAATATTATGATACGCAACATCAATTCGTATTGTTACGGTCTCGAGAAAGATGGCGTCAAGGAAAAAGAGTATCTGAACCTGTTGCGCCAGGAGATTAAAAGCTTTCGCAAATCCTTTAAAATATGGCGACGCTCCTTTTCGGGCAGCGAGGGAAATTCCACATTCTGAATTATTGTCCTAACTTTGGATGATAAAAGCAGACTATACCTTGAAAACCACCATTCTCATCCATTGTCCCGATCGATCCGGCATCATCAGTGCCGTAACCGGGTTTATTCATTCCAAAGGCGGCAATATCGTGTATCTAGACCAGCATGTCGATAAGGAGGCCAATGCGTTTTTTATGCGTCTGGAAAGCGATTTTGAAGACTCCCCATTTTCTGAGGCTTCGTTTCACACAGGGTTCGAGAAAGAGCTGGCCCAACCGTACTGCGATGCAATGGAGCCTGCACCGAGCAGAAACCCGGCCGAAAATGGCCATTTTCGTCTCAAAGTACAATCATTGCCTATACGATCTTTTAAGCCGTTACCGTTCGGGGGAGTTGCCCGTTGAGATTCCCTTTATCATCAGCAATCACGACGAGCTGCGCACGATCGCCGAGCAGTTCGACGTGGCCTTCCACCATATCCCGGTCACCAAGGCCACCAAGAGTGAGGCGGAAAACCAACAGCTCGGACTACTGGAGGCAGAAGGGGTCGATTTTATCGTTTTGGCGCGCTACATGCAGATTGTTAGTGCTAAAATTATCGATCGATATCCGAATAAGATCATCAACATCCACCATTCCTTTTTACCGGCCTTTGCCGGCGCCAAGCCGTACCATGCCGCTTTTAAAAGGGGCGTAAAGATCATCGGCGCTACCAGCCACTACGTCACCGAGACCTTGGACGAGGGCCCCATCATCGAACAGGACGTTACCACGGTCACCCACGCCCATCGCATAGGCGATTTTATAGCCAAAGGCCGCGACCTAGAAAAAATCGTACTCGCCCGTGCCGTAAAATTACACGTGCAGAGAAAGACGATGGTGTACGATAATAAGACGGTAATCTTTTATTAGGGGGTGGGATGGAAACGTACGAAATAGACCATTATCCTATTTCATCGACCATTATTTTCAAGGTACACCACACTCTTTTTCCGCAAAAATTCCCAGATTGCCAAGCGGTCATGGGTATCGACGGTGGACTGAAAAGTGGAATCCACTTCGCAGAAATACAGAAAGTCGTCGACTTTTTCCTTCGGGATATTCAGTTCGGTGGTGTAGAGGGAATCGACGTAAAACTCCCGTACCCGTTCCGTTCGGGCGTAGGTTTCGTTTCTTTTGATGCGGTTCTTCAACATCTTGGTGCGGCCGGTAATCGCATTGATTACCGGGAACAAGGGAACAATTCCACCTCCTGACGTAGCCGTGTACAGTTCCCGTTCCGCCTTGCTGATCGGTTTTACATACGCATTGGGCAGCCCCAGGGTCGAGGAGGTAACCACAGGTTCGATATCCATCCGGTTCAGGTCCCGCGACATATCGCCGGATAGATTGTAGGGGGTGACAACGACCTCATCCAGTTCGGTAAGCGCCTCTTCTAGGGGGATCAACAATAGCTTGCTCTCCAACACATCCAAGCTGACCACGATTTCCTTGCGTTGGTACTGCACGGCGGAAAAGACCAGCGTATCGTTCAGTTTGGCGGAAATGGCGAAATAGCCGCCGACATCGGTAATCGTTGCCCGATCGGTAGTAGTATTGAGCACGTGCGTGCCGGCAACATCGCCATCGTCGCTGTACACCCGGCCTTCGACCTTTTGCGTAAAGAAATCCTGCGCCTGCACCGTAACCCCGAACAGGAGGCAGCAGGGCAGCAGAATATGTGGTATCGGCAAGATAAGGCATAACTCTTGGATTCATAAACCTGCCCTTGGCAGGTGGGCTCCTACATTTCGACCCTTAATTATCTTCCATTTGGTCTCGGTAGGCCTTGCTCTCGTTCACCAAAAAGTCGAGTAGTTGAAATTCGTTGTCCTTTAATAAGAGGGAGTACTGCGGATGGCTATCGTCCACATAATATAGAAAATCCTCGATTTTGTCCTGCGGCAGTTTGAGATCGACCACAAAAAACTCGTCATCGTACACCTGTCGCAGCACCTCGCTCATTTTGAGACGGGGGCGGGTTTCTTCATCATCGTTCTGGCCCGCTTTGGCCAGGGCCTTAAAAATATTGACGAAATTGATACCGTTTTTAAGGCCCCTCTCCTGTTGGCTCAGGGCGATGTTCTCCACTTCGGTGGAGCGATCGGTCTCGTATTCGACCCTTCTAAACCGTTCGTTCTGCGCCTCGAGAAACTTTTCCTGATTTTCGGGGGATACAACCACCTCATCGAGCTCCGTAACCTTTTCGTTGACCTCTACCACCAAGCGTCCCTTTTCAAGTATGGCCTCGGTGACCTCCACCACCTCCAACTGGTAGTTGACCGCCGAAAAAGCCAGCTGATCGCCCACCTTGGCGGAAATTGCAAATTCCCCCGCATCATTCGAAATAACGGCAGTCTCGGTATCGATGTTGATCACGTTCTCATTGGGTACCGGGATATTGCGGTACAGTACCGTACCCCGAAGGATGCTTCGCCCATCATTTTGTGCGAAGAGGGCAGCGGTCATAAAAAGAAAGCAAATAAGGGTAGGGATATTCTTCATCGGGTTGTTTTATGTAGGTAGCGTAAACGAATTCCAGCAACGGATGTGAGCAAAGAACTCCATTAGAGCTTTTCTAAACAAGTTCTAGTTCATAAAGAAAATACAAGTTTAGAACTAAAAAAAACGGCAGTGAATAAACTTTTGTTAATTTGCGCCCCTACCAACTACCGAACCAGGCCCTGCCATCACTGATTTTACCGCCCCTTTTAGCCGGGGTATTACGTATTTCATCCTTATAAATTACATATATGGATGGATAACTTTATTTTTGTTTACCCGCTAAAATCTGAATCTTATGCGAAAGCAAATCGCCCTACCCTTATTGTTTATCGGCCTTCTTTTCTATGGATATACCTCGGCCCAGGTCAAGATCGGCAATAATCCGCAGACCATCGATCCCGCCTCGGTGCTTGAGCTGGAAAGTACCGAAAGGGTGCTGGTCATCACCCGGGTTGACTCCCTACAGATGGCCGGGATAGTCCCCAGCCGCGGCGCCTTGGTTTACAATACTTCGGCGGACTGTGTCTTTTACTACAACGGAACGGCTTGGATCAATCTTTGTACCGGGGCGACAAGCGGCAACTTTACGACGGAGCCCATTGCCAATGTCGGGGGGATCCCTACCATCGTTATTACCCCTACGGCCACCGGGAATAATTTTGAGGTGGCGCCCAATAGTATTTCTTCGGACCAGATCACCAACGGCAGCATTTTTGCGGAAGACCTTAATCTGGGGGCGCTCGACGGCGGGGCTTTGGTACCGAATTCCATCACCCGTGATAAGCTTAGCGAAAACTCCGTAGGCCCCTTCGCCCTTGACCGCGACAGTCTGCCCCTCAGCTTTTTTGAAAACGATGCGGGATTTATAACGGGTGCGGATGTCGTAAGTGGTGATGCCAACAATGTCATTGTGGCCGGAAGTGATGGAGGTGCCTTTTATGATGATTCGGACTTGCAGATGGCCCTGGATTCCATTTCGGCGAACAATGCCGGAGACAATGATCAGGATGCCACGAATGAAATACAGGATCTGGTACTCGACCCCGCCACCAACGAACTGAGCCTTTCCCTGAGTAGTGAAGATCCCATTGACCTCAACTCCCTGGCACATACCGGGACGCCCAATTCCATTTTTTTTGCGGGAACGGACGGGAAACCGACGGACACCTTTGGCAATGAATATATATTAGATAATGGGGGACTTTATTGGGATCCCACCAAAAGATACAACACCGGGGCTTTATATGTCGGTCTTAAAACCGGTGTAACCAGCGAAGGCGCCGATAGCCCGGTCGGGCAATCATTCCAAAGTCGTCATTGCCGAACGTGTTTTATCGACTGGGGCAAGTGGTTCGGGGCTGGCCTATCCCTTACAACTACAGAACGAAAACGGTGAGAATTCTGGGGGTGCCACGGCCGGGATTTTGTTTGCGGTCGAAGATACCGGTGGTTTTGGAAAAGGGGGATCTGGTCTATGAAAGGACAGGACCCAATGGGGTTGGGGATTTTCACTTTTTACAGAATACGGCCACCAATACGGAGATTCCAAGTTTGACGGATGCCTCGTTTACGATTAGAAGATAATGGAGATGTCGTTTTATATGGTGGTTTGGAAGCTAAAACGGCAGCATTGGGTACAGCTGGACAAGTATTGACCTCTACGGAAGCAGGACTGTTTGGGCACCCGGTGGTAGTGGTGGTGGTGGAGGTACCAACGGACTGATTACGGATTCGGAAGTTAATGGCACCACCTTGACTATTACGGAAGGTGGAAATACCTTTGATATACCTTTGGCAGGCTTAGACGGTTTGGGTGCCGGTGGCGGAAGTACCGCAGTAATAAACTCCACATCTACCGTGACTGTGGTCGGTGACGGATCATCTGAGACCCCTTATGAGCTTACCACTGTTGGTGGCGGTGGAGGAACTACCGAAGTAGTCGATGGAACCACTTTGACCGGAATAGGCACTTCAGCTGACCCCTTTAAAATTGAACCTGGTACGGAAGGCCAATTTTTAGCGACCAATACAGCTGGTGAGGTGATATGGTCAGGTCTTCCTCCTAGTGCTGGAGGTGAAGGTGGTGGTGCAATTTTTACCGATGAATCCTTGTCTGGGGATGGCAGTAGTGAAGCCTTTGCTTTAAGTATTGCGGAGGATGCTATAACTACAGGTAGAATTTTAGATGGTGAAGTTCAGACAGCTGACTTGGCCGACGCCAATATCACCTTGGCGAAGATACAGCCACTCTCACCCGCACCCGCAACCAGCCAGATGCTGGTAACAACATCGGCGGGCGCCGTGGAATGGGCTCCGGTATCCGCGGGCGGCGGGACGACCGAAGTGGCGGACCAAACCACGATAACAGGCGATGGACAACCCGGAACCGAGCTCCAGGTCGCCGACGGAGGCATCAACACCTTGCAACTGGCCGACGATGCAGTGAACTCCTCAAAGATTCTGAATGGCGAAGTCCAAACCGACGACATCGCGGACGCCAATATTACCTTGTCCAAAATACAGCCCCTGACCCCGGCCCCCGCCACCGACCAGATGTTGGTGACCACCACGGCGGGCTCAGTGGAATGGGCTCCGGTACCCGCGGGCGGCGGGACGACCGAAGTGGCGGACCAGACCACGATAACAGGCGATGGACAACCAGGAACCGAGCTCCAGGTCGCCGACGGAGGCATCAACACCTTGCAACTGGCCGACGATGCGGTGAACTCCTCAAAGATTCTGAATGGCGAAGTCCAAACCGACGACCTCGCGGACGCCAATATCACATTGGCCAAAATACAGCCCCTTACCCCGGCCCCCGCCACCGACCAGATGTTGGTGACCACCACGGCGGGCGCAGTGGAATGGGCTCCGGTACCCGCGGGCGGCGGGACGACCGAAGTGGCGGACCAGACCACGATAACAGGCGATGGACAACCAGGAACCGAGCTCCAGGTCGCCGACGGAGGCATCAACACCTTGCAACTTGGCCGACGATGCGGTGAACTCCTCAAAGATTCTGAATGGCGAAGTCCAAACCGACGACCTCGCGGACGCCAATATCACATTGGCCAAAATACAGCCACTCTCACCCGCACCCGCAACGAACCAGATGCTGGTTACCACCACGACCGGTGCCGTTGAATGGGCTCCTGTAACAGGGGCAAATCTCTCCAATTCAAATCTGGTACAAACTGTTTCTGAAAGAACTTATGATTTGGCTGGAGGTGATTTGAGGATTATTGGTGGAGGAAGTGTTAGAATTGGACCAAGTACGGCTGCCTTGAATAATAAGTTACATGTTGAAGGTACCATCAGAGCAGAAGGTATCAGAAATACTTTTGGCACATTACCTTCTAGTGTAGCATATAGTTTCGATGATGATTCGGATACAGGTATGAACAGATCGGCCACCAATGAATTATCTTTCATAACCGGAAGTATTCCGGCAATGACTATAACCTCTGGACAAGATATTGGAATTGGTGTTGCTGCACCAACTGAAAAACTACATGTAATTGGAAGACATTTTAGCTTCAGAAAGTATAACTCCAGATTATGTTTTTCAAAAATATTTTGATGGTAAAAGCCCACTTAAACCAGAATATAAATTGATCCCATTGAGTGAAGTAGAAGAGTTTGTAAGGAACAACAAGCACTTACCAGGTGTACCTTCCGCAAGAGAGGTAGAAAAAAGAGGTGGTGTGATAATCAACAGGGCGACTGAAATCAACCTCGAAAAAATTGAGGAACTCTACCTGCATACCATCGAACAAGAGAAAAAGATCGATCAATTGCAATCCGAAAAGGAGGCCCTCTCAGAAGAAGTAAAGGCCATGCGAAAAGATTTGGACGAGATCAAAGCCCTACTAAAAAAATCGAAATAGCCGAAAATGAAAAAGCAATCGCTCCTTATCGGCATCCTTTCGGTATTCGCGGCCCACGCGCAAACCGCCCTCCACAACACGGGCAACCTCCGCATTCACGAAAACGGACAAATGGGCTTCCATACCGATTTGGTCAATGACGGGCTTTTTGACGAAAACCAAGGCCTAGTAGGCTTTTATGGCGATTCGGTACGTCTCCGTTTCCGGGGCGCTCTCCCCTTCCTTTTTCGATGCGGAGTTCCTTACGCAAAACGGAGTGGCGCTGAATACCACGGTCAACATCTTGAACAACGCCAACTTTGTGACCGGCAATGTGATTACGCCCCGCACCGATCCCGGCACCACCCTAAATTTTCTCGACAATGCCTTTTCCACCGGGGAAACCGATATCAGCAAGGTCGATGGATACGCCAGTATGACCGGGCAGCAGAACTTTGCTTTTCCCGTCGGCGACAGGGCGCAATTGAGACCCTTGATATTAAACTCCCAAGGGGTAAATACATTCAGCAACTGCGCCTATTTTTTCGAAAGTCCGAATAGGCCCAGTACCTTCGCCACTTCCTTTAGCACGGGTGCAAGGCCGAGCGATATCAGCCGAATCGGCAATGTGGAGTTCTGGCACCTGGAAGGTTCCGTACCCTCGACCGTACAGCTTAGCTGGAACGAACGTAGTGACATCGGCAACCTGACCAATGACGTCTCCGAAATCGTACTCGTAGGCTGGAACAAGGCGTCCCGCCAATGGGAAAACCTCGGTGGCCCCGCTTCGGTGGGAATTTGACCGAAGGCGTCGCCATTTCGGATTCCTTTATCCCCGATAACTATGCGGCCATCACTTTTGCGGCTTCGAGCGTACCGCGAGAATTTCTCGACCTTGACAATTACCTGGTCACCCCCAACGGCGATGGTATCAACGATTTTTTGGAGATTCCCGAATTGGCACAGTCCCCCAACAACCACATGCAAATCTATGACCGAGACGGCGCCAAGGTCTTCGATAAGATCAATTATACAAACGAATTCAACGGCTACGCTACCGGCAACAACCTGGTAATTGCCCGGGACAAAGGGCTTCCCTCCGGCGTATATTTCTATATCGTCTCCTTCGATGACCTCGATCTTGATTTTCAGGGCTTTTTGTATCTTGCCAATGATTGAAAAAATCCCAAATTCCAGATTCCAGATTCCAGATTCCTGATTCCAAATTCCAGTATTCCATATTCCAAATTCCAAATTCCATATTAAAAATAAAATTTCTCTTTTCTCCGTTAACCTAGTAAACCAACGACATGCAACGACGATCTTTTCTCCAAAAAACAAGTCTGACCGGCCTGGCGATTGACCGCACTGCCGCAACTCGCTTTTTCAAAGGACTTCGAATACTCCATTTTGAGCTGATGGGCAAGGCCGATATCGAACTGTACGGCGAGGGATTCCAACTGAGAAAAAAGGCCCACGACGCCTTATGGACGATGAAAAAAGCGGCCTATGGCGACGGCATCGACCTGAAGGCGGTGTCGAGCTACCGCAGCTTCGAGCACCAACGCTCCATTTTTGAGCGGAAATACCTGCGCTATACCGATGAGGATGGAATGAAACCGATTGCGGCTCATCGATAAGATCATCGAATATTCCACCATTCCCGGTACGAGCCGGCACCATTGGGGCACCGATGTCGATATCGTCGATGGCTATCGCAAGGTCGAGGGCGATGTGCTTGGTGCCCTCGAAATTTGCCGAGGGCGAACCTTATGCGGACTTCAAAAAATGGATGGACGAAAACTCCAAAACCTACGACTTTTATCTGGTTTACACCGATACCCCCGGGCGCCGGGGCTTTGAATATGAACCTTGGCATTATAGCTATGCCCCGTTATCCATTCCTATGCTATCCGAATTCCGTCGAAAAAATATCATGCAACTCCTGGAGAACGAAGATTTCTATGGAAGCGACCACTTTACCGAAGGTTTTCTGACCCACTATATCGAGGACAATATTTTGGATATTAATACAGACCTGTTGTAAAAATCCGAGAGGAAGTTTTTCGTATCTTGATCGGCACAAGAATACGAATAGTATGAGAAGAAGTTGGAAGATACGGATATTCATAGGGCTGGCCATCGTAGCCTTCGCCTTTATAAAACGCTGCAGCGATAAAGAGGAAAACCCCTATACCGGAAGGTCGCAGACCATAGGGATGAGTACGGAGCAGGAAATCGCCATCGGATTGCAAAGCACCCCGGAAATCGCCCAGCAGTACGGCGGACTTTATCCCGATGAAAAATTACAGGCCTACGTTGACAAAATCGGTAATAGTCTGGTTCAGAATAGCATCGCCAGAGAAACCCCCTATGAATATGACTTTCACCTATTGGCCGACGACCAAACGGTCAACGCCTTCGCCCTGCCCGGCGGGCCGGTCTTTATCACCTATGCCCTATTCAAACAACTGAACGAGCCCCAATTGGCGGGCGTTCTGGGCCATGAAATCGGCCATGTCATCGGGCGGCACTCCGCCGAACGGATAGCGGACAGCGAATTTTGGCAGACCCTATCCACCGGAGCCTCGGTAGGGGCCGATATGGGCAGGGTAGTCGGCAGTATCGGGCAAAATACCCTTTTGAAAAATGGTCGCGGCGATGAGCTGGAAAGCGACGATCTGGGTGTGCTTTTTATGATGCAGTCCGGTTACGACCCCGAGGAAATGATCGAGGTCATGAATATATTGAAGTCCGCCTCGGGAGGTTCGGGCCAGGTGCCGGAATTTCAAAGTACCCACCCCGATCCGGAGCACCGTATGGAAAGGATTCGGGAGTCGATCGAGAAATACCGGAACCAAGAAGGAGAGTTGAGCATTGAGGTTCAATAATCGCTCAGTTTGTGGGGGGTGCCTTTTTCTGCGACCTCATTATTTTGTTTTTCCGTCGTACTACCCCAAAACTCGTTGTGCCGCTCGGGCAATTCGCCGCCATTTCATTACATTTGTTACGCCCCAAAAGCAGTCTTACCCCATAGACCTAACCTCTATAGTTATGTAAAAAAAACTATATGGGAACCTTATCACATTACAAGAACATCTATCTAGAAGCTTTCGAAGGTTGTAAGCCTGAAATACTGGTTATACTCCTGAAAGTATATTCGGTTTTTTGCGCCCTGATGCTTTTTATGGCGGTTTATGCCTTTATGTACCGGGCGCTGAACGGGTTTGAATTTTAGATGTTCGCCGTTCTTTTTCGCCATGAAGGGATGTGGACTAAAAAAAAGAACCCGACCATCCGCACGCTGACGGATAATCGGGTTCATTTTTCCACTGTTCTATAACTTCAGAACTTGTTTCAAGGCCTTTAACTTCCCTTGGTCGCCTCCAAAATGGCCAGGGCATCGGTAGCGTTGGAGAGCTCGGCATACTTCATTACCGAGAATCCCTGATTGCTCCTGATTTTTAGGTCGGCACCCTTCTCTATCAGCAATTCCAATATTTCGGCCTTGTTATACCGGGCGGCGAACATGGCGGGCGTCATGCCCAATGACTTTTGGTTGATGTCCTCCCCGAGATCGATCAAGCGTTCTACGGTGTCATAGTCCCCTTTCACAATGGCCATACAGAACGAACTGATATCGACATCCTCGATGGCCGTAATGCTGGGTTCATAAGTTCGATTTGAAATTTCCTTGGCGCTAAGGCCGGTAACGGCAACCGCAAAGATGGCGGCTACAGTTAAGACTGTTTTTCTCATGATGAATGATTTAGATTGATGAATAATGTAATGCTTCGAACCTTGCGGTTCTATTAGAATAGACGAGCTTCCCGTCATTTTGTTTCAGTATTTTCTTAAGATATAACATTACTTTAACATTTTCGGGGCGTTGCATTGCGAGACTCCCTTTTAAAAAGCGGGTTTAAACTTTATCTTTTACCAAATATCCCCACCCCAAAAAGGGAAATTCAATTTTATAGGTGGAATTCATGACTAAAATCCTCGTAATACTAGCGAAATCATCTTACTTTTGATATTCTTGTAAAAATGAGAAATGAATAAAAAAGTAATCCTAATGATTTTGGATGGATGGGGCAAATCCCCAGACCCCAAAGTTTCCGCCATAGATAATGCGAATACACCCTTTGTCGATTCGCTTTATAAAAACTATCCCAACGCCAATCTCTTGACCGATGGGATGAACGTAGGCCTTCCCGAAGGGCAAATGGGCAATAGTGAAGTGGGCCACATGAACCTGGGCGCCGGACGCATCGTTTACCAAGACCTGGCCAAGATCAATTTGGCGGTCAAGGAAAATACCCTGAAAGACGAAAAGGTACTTAAAGGATGCTTTTGAGTATGCCAAAAAGAACGATAAGGCCGTACACTTTTTGGGTCTGCTAAGCGACGGGGGCGTACACAGCCATATCTCCCATGTCAAGGGACTAATCAAAGCGGGGAACGATTACGGACTGTCGAAAATGTTCGTGCACGCCTTTACCGATGGGCGCGACGTGGATCCCAAAAGCGGGAAAGGCTTTTTAGTGGACCTGAACGTTTTCTGTTCCGATAAAAATACCGAGCTCGCCACCGTGGTCGGCCGGTATTATGCCATGGATCGCGATAAACGCTGGGAACGGGTTAAAGAGGCCTACGATGCCCTGGTCAATGGGGAGGGCGAAAAATCCACCGATATTGCCGAAACCATGCAAAAATCTTATGACGAAGGCATTACCGACGAGTTTATCAAGCCCATCGTGATGACCGATGCCGAGGGCCATCCGGTAGCCCAGATCAAGGATGGCGATGTGGTGATCTTCTTCAATTTCCGGACGGACCGTGGTAGGCAGCTGACCCAAGTACTGACTCAATTGGATATGCACGAAAAGAACATGCATACCCTAGATCTGTACTATGTGACGATGACCAATTATGATGATGCTTTTGAGGGCATTCATGTGGTTTACGATAAGGAAAATATCAAGGAAACCTTGGGTGAAGTTCTTGAAAAGGCCGGAAAAAAACAGATCCGTATTGCGGAAACCGAAAAATACCCGCACGTTACCTTCTTTTTTAATGGCGGCAGGGAAGTCCCTTTTGAAGGCGAGCAACGCTTGTTATGTCCCTCTCCCAAGGTAGCGACCTATGATCTACAACCGGAAATGAGTGCCTACGAAATTCGGGATTCCATTATTCCTGAGCTGCAGAAGGGGGAGGTGGACTTCGTGTGCCTTAACTTTGCCAATCCCGATATGGTCGGTCATACCGGAGACATGCAGGCGGCCATCAAGGCCTGCGAAACGGTGGACGAATGTGCCAAGGCCGTCATCGAAGCCGCCCAGGAAAATGGTTACACGACGATTGTTATTGCCGATCACGGCAATTGCGATACCATGGTGAACCCCGACGGCAGTCCCAATACCGCACATACCACCAACCCTGTACCCTTAATTTTGGTGGATGACGACATCAAGCAAATCAAGGACGGGGTCTTGGGCGATATCGCCCCGACCATTTTAAAGCTGATGGGAATCGAAAAACCGGAATTGATGGATCGTGAGGCTTTGGTATAAAAAAATTTTACCTTTGCCCCTATGGTAAAAATCAAGACACCCGAAGAAATCGAATTGATGCGCGAAAGCGCCTTGGTCGTTTCCAAGACCTTAGGGATGCTGGCAGCGGAAATCAAGGCCGGCGTAAACACCCTGTATTTGGACAAATTGGCGGAGGATTTCATCCGCGAGCAAGGGGCAGAACCCGGATTCTTAGGGATGTACGACTTTCCGAATACCTTGAATATGAGTCCCAATGCCCAAGTGGTTCACGGCATTCCCAATAACGAACCGCTTAAGGAAGGCGATATTCTTTCTGTGGATTGCGGTGCCGTTAAAAATGGTTTTTATGGCGATCATGCCTATACGTTCGCCATCGGGGAAATCGACCCGGAAACAGAAAAACTGTTACAGATCACCAAAGAATCGCTCTATATCGGTATCCAACAATTCAAGGTGGGTAACCGCGTGGGCGATGTGGCCTACGCCATTCAAAACTATTGTGAAGGTCACGGATATGGGGTCGTTCGCGAACTGGTCGGCCATGGCCTGGGGAAAAAATTGCATGAGGCCCCAGAAATGCCCAACTACGGAAAACGGGGCCGGGGAAAAAAATTCAGGGAAGGAATGGTAGTCGCCATAGAGCCCATGATCAACCGCGGTACCCGCCGCATCAAACAATTATCGGACGGGTGGACGATCCTTACGGCCGACGGTGAGCCCAGTGCCCACTTCGAGCACGATGTGGCCATCGTTGACGGCAAACCCGAACTTCTATCGACGTTTCAGTACATTTACGAGGCTTTGGGTATCGAAAGTGATGAGGAGGATGAATTCAGGCAGTCTAAGTTGGTTCCCTGAAAATACTTTTCAATTGCCTCTATGAAACGTATTTTCAAATTTTTTCTGAACGCTGTTCCGAGGCCCTTACTGATACAACTCAGCTACCTCGCCCGCCCTCTATTGGCATTCTGGATGCGCGGCGACCGCTATGAAGACCCTATCGACGGCAGACGCTTTAAGAGCTTTTTACCGTACGGCTATGAAAGTCAGCGTGAGAACGTACTCTCCCCCTCTACCCTATCGCTCGAACGCCACCGGCTGTTGTGGCTTTATCTTAAAAGGGAAACCGATTTCTTTACGGCCCCATTGAAAGTACTCCACTTCGCCCCCGAACAAGCCTTTTATAAGCGGTTTCGGAAACTGAAAAATCTGGACTATACCACCACCGACCTTAACTCGCCCCTAGCGGATATTAAGGCGGATATTTGTGAAGCTCCCTTTCGAAGATCGAACATTCGACGTGGTTCTCTGCAACCATGTGCTCGAACATATACCCCATGACACCAAGGCCATGCAGGAACTGTACCGCATCCTCAAAAAAGGAGGTTGGGGCATCTTACAGATTCCCCAAGACCTGAAAAGGGAAAAGACCTTTGAAGACGACTCCATCACCGACCAAAAAGAACGCACTCGAATTTTCGGACAGTATGATCATGTACGTATTTATGGAAGGGATTATTTCGACAAATTGAGAAGTGTCGGTTTTACCGTGGAAGAAGTGGACTATACTGCCTATTTACCGGCATCGGATATCGATAAATACCGTCTTGCGCAGGGAGAGGTGATTCCCGTGGTAAAAAAATGAACCCACAACCTGGGTATCGGAGCTATTTTACCACCAACTGCTTAAAGCCGGTGGTCATAAATTCCTGAGTTTCCCCGCGATCATCGATATAGACGATATAGGCGTCGAGTTCACGCTGGGCCGTCAATAGTTTGACGGCATTGTCTAGATCCATGGCCATAAAAGCGGTGGCGTAGGCATCAGCCTTCGCACAGGTGTCGGCCAAGACCGTAACGCCCAAGGTATTCGCATTTTTCGTATATCCCGTTTTGGGATCGACGGTATGCACATATTTTTTACCGGTGAGCGGATCTATCCTGAACTTTCGATAGTTGCCCGAAGAGGCAAGGGCCCTATTCTTTAGATGGATCAACACCTTAAGTTTACGGGTTTCGCCCATTTGGGGGTCGTCGATACCGATTACCCACTCCTTTTGCTTCATACGGTTCGTTCCTTTGGCGACCACCTCCCCCCCTACTTCTAGGAGATAATCCTGTATATTCTTGGAATCCATAAGGTGGGCCAATCGGTCGATGGAATATCCCTTGGCGATGGCATTAAAATCGAAATGGATATCCACATCCGCTTTTTTAACGGTATTTTCTTCCGTCAGTCGTACCTTATCGAAGCCCACATAATCCAACAAGCTGTCTACCCGGGTACTATCCAGGTCCATTTGTTTTCCAGGCCCGAAACCCCAGGCATCGACCACATACCCCTACGGTCGGATCGAAATAGCCGTTCGTTTTTTCATATACTTCTTTGGAAAGCTGAAAAATATCGCGAAACATGGCATCCACCACCAAAGTAGAATCGCCCCTATTGATTTTTGAAATATCGGAAGAGGGAATATAGGTGGATAAGGATTGGTTGACCGCAGCAAAAACGGAATCGATTTCCTTTTGGAAATCCAAGTGGGTATCCGACAGGTAGGTAAGACTGTAGGAGGTGCCCAAGGCAGCGCCCCAATTCTGGTTTTTAATAATCTCCGGCCCGGGCGAGCAGGAAAAAAGAACCAGGGCCATTACAAAAAGATAGGTGTGTTTCATTTCTGGGTAAGCCCCACTAATTTTTATACTTCTATCAGACCGTCGTACTCCACGAAATAGTCTTCGTCCAGATAAACTGGAAGTTCCCTGTCTTGGGCGTTCGAAAGACCAACGCCGGCATAATAGGTCGTGGCCTCAAAACTTTTGGCGTGCTTTTTAACTTTATCCATCAGCTTGGCATCATACTCCGTAGGGTCTTCGGGATAGGGTACCCAGCGCACCACAATAAAGTGGAGTTTTTTTTCCTTTAGGCAGACAAATTGGGGGTTCTTTTTGGGTTTGCTGTTCACTCCCATAAATTCGTAACCACCCGCTTCCAATTGCTTGCCAACAATGTTCATCGCCAAGTTGTGCAGTTCTTGATCCGTGAGGGGCTTGCCCATAAATAGCAGTATATTCTCGAAGGATTCTACCCACCGAAGTCATCGAATCGGATGTGTTCATCGGGAATTCCGAAATCCTCTCCCATTTTTTGCACCGCCTTGTTCATCAAGGGCGGTCCGCAAAAATAAAGTTCGATATCCTCGGGGGCTTCGTGCTTGCTGAGATAATTATCGATAACGCAGTTGTGGATAAAACCGACAAAACCGTCACCGGGGGAATCGATATCTTCCTTGACCTTCCAATCGTCCTCTTCTGCAGGCTCGGAGAGGGCCATATAGAACTTAAAGTTCGGGAAGTCCTTTTCCAATTTTTTAAAATGGTCGATATAGAACAGCTCCCGCTTCGAACGTCCCCCGTACCAATATGACACTTTTCTATCGGTCTTTAGGGTCTCGAACAAATGGTACAAGTGCGACCGCATGGGTGCCATACCGGCGCCACCGCCCACGTAAAGCATTTCTGCATCGGACTCGTTGATAAAGAATTCGCCATAAGGGCCGGAGATGGTCACATCGTCGCCTTTCTTCAGGGAAAATATATAGGAGGATGCGATACCGGGGTTCACGTCCATCCAACCATTTTTCGAACGGTCCCAAGGCGGGGTCGCGATCCGCACGTTCAGCATAATTTCTTTACCTTCGGCAGGGTAGGATGCCATGGAATAGGCCCGTTCTTCCAGCTCGGGATTTTTCATCGTCAGGGGCCAGAGATTGAACTTGTCCCATTCTTCCTGAAACTTATCCGGCTTTTCGTGCTCTTCGGGGTGTGCGGTGATATCGATATCCTTGAAGTTTATTTCACAGGGAGGGATTTCGATTTGAATATAACCACCGGCCCTATAGCCCATATCTTCTTCTATCTCGACCACGAATTCTTTGATAAATGAGGCCACATTATAGTTGCTGATCACTTTGGCGGGCCATTTTTTGATACCGAATACTTCTTCGGGAATGGTGATTTCCATATCCTGTTTTACCTTGACCTGACAGGCGAGGCGAGCCCCTTCGTTCAGTTCCCTTTTCGAAAAATGTGGCGTTTCGGTCGGTAAGGCCTCGCCCCCACCGGAAAGCACATGGCACTCGCACTGAATGCAGGTACCGCCACCGCCGCAGGCCGATGGCAAAAAGACTTTTTTACTTCCCAAAGTGGAAAGTAGCGAGCTGCCCGATTCCACTTCCATTTTTTTCTCCCCATTGATCGTAATGGTAACCGGCCCGGAAGGCGACAGTTTTTCCTTGGTAAACAGCAAGCAGGGCGACCAAGACCATCAAAAGTATCAAAAAGGCGACGACGGTAATCAATATCGTTCCACCGGTGCTTGTAGCTAACAACATAATCTATTTCATTTTAATGTAAAGGCAATGTCAAAATAACGATAGCCTTATGCGTCATTTCGACTTGGGCTTAACAGCGTCGTAATAGGAGACTTCCTTTTCTTTATCCGCAAGTTGTTTTTCGATTTTCTTTTCTTCCCCGGCCGAAGACACTCGGTCTTGTTGGGCTGCTGTGGCACTCCCACTTTCCACGCCTTCCATGGTGACATTATCATCGTCCCTGGTCAAGAAAACCTTGGTTTCCGCCGTAGCATCCTCTCCGGTCATGCGGTACTTCGGCCGTAGTCTCTTCCGCCGGCACGGCATCGTCGCCGCCGGTGAGCATGCCCCCGAAACTCTGGAAGCCGATGCCCATCAAACCGGTGATGATAAATGTAATGCCGAGTCCCCTTAAAGGAGCCGGCACGTTGGAGTACCTGATCTTTTCGCGGATGGCGGCAATGGCCAAGATTCGCCAAAAACCAGCCGATACCCGAGCTTACCCCGTAGTTGAACGCCAGACCGAAGCTCTGGATATCCCGAGACTGCATAAACAGCGAACCTCCAAGAATGGCACAGTTAACGGCGATCAGGGGAAGAAAAATCCCCAAGGAATTGTACAGCGCCGGGGAGAATTTCTCCACCACGATTTCCACGAGCTGCACCATGGTGGCAATGGTCGCAATAAATAGGATAAATGACAGAAAGCTCAAGTTGTAGTCCGCATACTCTGGACCCAACCAGGACAAGGCACCGTCACGCAGAAGATATTGGTCTAACAGCCAGTTCAGGGGTACGGTAACGCCCAGTACGAAAATTACCGCAGCACCTAAGCCGACGGCAGTGGTCACTTTCTTCGATACCGCCAAATAGGAACACATCCCCAAAAAGGTGGCGAAGATCATGTTATCGATGAAAATCGACCTAAAAAATAATTCTACATGTTCTAACATACTCTTGTCTTAAAATCAAAATTAACTTTCTTCGACCAGGGCCGTATTTCGGGAGCGCTGCACCCAAATAATGATGCCGATCACAATCAGCGCCGCCGGGGGAATGATCATAAATCCGTTGTTTTCATAACCTGTAGCATACAGTCCCGTTTTTGCGATTGGATCTCCCAAGACGTGAAAACCAAGCAGGGTTCCCGATCCAAGAAGTTCCCTAAAGAAACCTACGATGACCAGAATGGCACCGTAGCCTAGGGCATTTCCGATTCCATCAAGAAAAGAGCGCCACGGGCCGTTGCCTAGGGCGAAGGCCTCGAAACGGCCCATAATAATGCAGTTCGTGATGATCAAGCCTACGAAAACGGATAGGGTCTTGCTGAGTTCATAGGCAAAGGCCTTGAGTATCTGATCCACGATAATGACCAGGGCGGCCACCACCACCAATTGCACGATGATACGTATTTTACCGGGTATGATATTTCTCATTAGCGAGATGACCACGTTGCCCAGCCCCAGTACGAACATGACCGCAACGGCCATAACAATCGAGGCCTTAAGTTCCGCGGTGATCGCAAGGGCCGAACAAATGCCCAATACCTGAATGGTAATCGGGTTGTTGTCCGCCAACGGATCCTTTATTAGGTTTGCATCCTTTTTTGTCAATAATGCCATAATGTATTGTTTTATCAAGCCTATCTTAGCCGGCCCAAGCCTTTTTTTTTACTTCCAATCCTGAGTTAAACCTGCCTGCCGGAATCGCAGGATACGATGAAGTAGCTACGGCGGGTTAATCATCCCCACCCCCATAGACGTAACCCCATATTAGTTTGCTTTAACGGTTTTCAAATAATCTTTGTAGAGGTTAACGGTTTCCTTGATCATGGCCGATACGCCGTTACCGGTGATGGTCGCCCCGGCCAGGGCATCTACCTTGTTATCTTCCTTTCTTTCGTTCAAGGGGTCGTTATTGCCCTTGGCCACCTGAATACCTGAATACCGGGTATCCTGCATGATGGTCTCTCCGGTAAAATCGTCCATGAAGTAGCGTTGGTTAATGTTGGCGCCCAAGCCTGGCGTCTCCCCTTTGTGATCAAAGAATACCCCTTGAACCACCATATTTTTGTCCAAAGATATAAAGCCCCAAATGGCGTCCCATAGGCCTTTTCCATACATGGGAATGATATAATAAGTCTTACCGTCTTTCTCCCCGATAAAAAGGGGCAATTCAGGGGTTTCTCCCTTTTTATAGCGGTCTAATTGCCTTTTCATATCGATAAGGTAGGCTTCGTTATCGGTGATGAGGCTGTCTCCCTTAATGACCAACTGTTTCTTGATATACTTCGAAAACTCTTCCTCGACCTCATCGGCAGGCACAAAGTTGACGCTGCCCTCGTCCACATTTTCGTTGACGCCCATGGCATACAGTATATTCTGTTGCTTTTCAAACCTTTCGTTTTCCTTGATCTTTCCATTTAGGCCGGAGGCCATAAAGGCAAGGGTTGATCCCACCACGATGACCATTATGGCCGAGAAGACCACGGTATAAACATTTTTATCAGTGTTCATTGCCATAACTTATGCAGTTTCTACTTGTAGTTCCTTTTCCTTCTCCTCCGAATCGGTAGGAAGTACGGTGGCGT
This sequence comes from uncultured Flavobacteriaceae bacterium, assembly GCA_963764285.1. Taxonomy (GTDB): domain Bacteria; phylum Bacteroidota; class Bacteroidia; order Flavobacteriales; family Flavobacteriaceae; genus Pricia. The sequence goes on along the minus strand of CAVXSA010000001.1, from coordinate 70,170 downwards.
TCTTAAGTCGTTTCAATCTTCGTTTCACGTTACCACGGATGACGTAGTGGTCGATGGTAGGTGCAAAGACATTCATCAAGAGGATGGCTAGAAATACACCTTCAGGATAAGCGGGATTGAACACCCGGATCATAACGGACATAAATCCGATAAAGAAGCCATAGATCCATTTACCCCGAAAAGTCTGGGATCCGGTCACCGGATCGGTCGCCATATAGACGATACCGAAGGCCAGGCCACCCGACGAGCAGATGTTCCCAAAACGGGAAGCTCATCAGACCATAAAACTTACTGGTATCTGTAATCCATCCCTGATCGACGATACCGTTGAATATCAAGCCCATGACCAAGGAACCGATGACGGCACTCACCATGATACGCCAACTGGCGATTTTACTATAGATTAGAAAGAGGCCTCCGAGCAGTATCAAAAAGGTCGAGGTCTCACCAACGGAACCGGGAATAAAGCCAAAGAACATATCGGATATCGAATAGCTATATGCATCGCCTTGCGCCAGAGAGCCCAATATGGTCTCCCCTGAAATCGCATCGGGGCCCCCTGCGAGGTCAACCGCATTGTGCACCCAGACTTTGTCACCGCTCATCCAGGTAGGGTAGGCGAAGAACAAAAAGGCACGGATGGTCAGGGCGGGATTCAGGATATTCATGCCCGTACCTCCAAAAACCTCTTTTCCGATAATGACCCCGAATACGACGGCCACGGCCAGCATCCAAAGTGGGGTGTCGATGGGTACGATAAGCGGCACCAACATACCTGTTACCAGATAGCCCTCTTCCACTTCGTGGCCCTTGATAACGGCAAAGATAAATTCGACTAAAAGTCCCACCCCATAAGAGACTATGACCAACGGCAGCACTTGGGTGATGCCGATCCAAAAGTTCTCCCAAGTAAGAAAATTACCAAAAACCGAAAGTTCCCTGGCCACCCCGTTCGCGGCGTCGATGGCCGCATAGTATTGATAGCCCGCATTGAACATGGAGAACAGCAATACGGGAATCAGGGCCAGGATCACCGTGTTCATGGTGCGCTTCAGGTCATCGGCCGCCCGAACGTGCGCTCCTGTATGGGTCGTTTCATCGGGGGTAAACAAAAAGGTATGCAAGGCGTTGAAGGCCGGTGCCATTTTTTTATCACGGTAATGATGCTTTAAAATGTGCAGCCTTTTTTTAAAAGTAAGTCTTTTATCACTCATCTTTTTATCCTATTTCTTTATGTAATAAATCCAATCCTTCTCTGATGATCTGCTGGTGCGGTTGCTTGGAAACACAAATAAATTCGGTCAGCGAAAAGTCTTCGGGCGCCACTTCGTAGAGGCCCAGTTGCTCCATTGCGTCGATATCCTCGACCATACAAGCTTTTAAGAGCTGTAAGGGATAGATATCCATCGGAAAAACCTTTTCGTACATGCCCGTGAGCACGAACGCCCGGTGTTCGCCGTTCGTATTGGTGTTCAAGTCGTACTTCTTACCGGGATGCATCCAGGAAAATGTCAGGGCCCTGGTAGCCGAAATTTTGTTAAAGACCGGCTTGTTCCATCCAAAGAACTCGTAATCGTCGCCTTCTGGAATACAGGTGACCGTATTATTGTAAAAGCCAAGATGGCCGTCCTGTCTTGATTTTCTACCGGTAAGCACATCCCCGTTAATGACCCTGAAACGCTCTTCCTTCACCCCGCTGGCATATAAAAAGGTCGATATTTCGGCACCGATCTTCGTGGTGTAGTACTGCGGTTTTTTGACGGAAGACCCTACCAATGCAATCGTTCGCTGGGCATTGAACTTCCCGGTCAGTAGCATTTCGCCGATAATGACCAGGTCTTGGGGGGAAACTGTCCACACCGTTTCTCCCTTATTGATCGGGTCGATCTTGTTGATCTGGGTACCGACCAGACCGGCGGGATGCGGACCGGATATTTTATGCAGTTCTATCTCCGATAATCCCGCTAAAGGCGAACTGGAAGATTTTCCGACGGAGACATGCACCTTGTTGTTCGGAACCAATTTCGCCAAAGCCGAAATGGCAGCCTGAAGTTCTTTTTCCTTGCCCTTCAGCACATAATCGTAATCGGCCGCCAGAGGAGCGGTGGCATAAGCGGAAACGAATATCGCCTTTGGGTTCACATCCGGATCCGCTATAATGGAGTAAGGCCGCTGTATCATAAAGGGCCAGCATCCTGTTTTGAGCAGATACGCCTTAATATCTTCCGCAGATGCCTTTGCGACGTCCAGAATAACGTTGGCCACGGTTTTTTGTTCCTTGTCCGCCAAGATCTTTAGGCTGAGAATGCGTCTTCTGGCCCCGCGCTCGATTTCAACGAGCTCGCCGCTTACCGGCGAAACAAAGAGCATATCCTCTTTATTCTTATTGTAAAAAAGGGCTTCTCCGGCCTTGATTTCGCCGCCTGCCTTAAGAAGCATTTTGGGGGTAATCCCGTGAAAGTCGTCCAGGTTTATGGCGTAAACGTTACTTGAAACGGCTTTTGAAGTGGTTGGCTCCGGGTCCCCGAAAAGATGGATGTCCAGACCTTTTTTGATCTTAATGTCTTTTGACATAGGGTAGTATTGTGTAAGGCCTGTTTTAGCCGGCCCTAGCTTTGTTCTATTTGACCAATACTGCGTTAAACCCGCCTGCCGGACGGGCAGGAAATGACTCCGTAACTACGGTTCTGCCAGAATATTTTGCCTTGTTTTGACAAATGTTACGGCGACTTACCGAACACAACGGGCTTAACACAAAACTGTCGACCTTAAAATGAAGAACCCTAAGAGGGGTTCCGTAAAATGCGCTACAAAAATACGACAAGAAAGAAAGTTTTCATAATGAACCCGCTTAAACTTTTTGTTTGGAACCGAAAATGTTCGCTTTTATACCCAGATGAAGCCATTTTTTACCAGCATAGCTGGGCTACGGTGGTATAAGAAGGTGAAATATGGGTGTAAAATGGAATATTTGTAGGTAAAAGAAAAGGTTTGGGCGGGTTCATTAGTTGCCTAGAAATTTAGGTAGTTTGTCGATCCCAATTTGATGGGTACACTTTTTGTTTACCTTTACCCAAACAATAGCGGACTAATGCGCCCCAGCCTTCCACAGATCCTATTTTTACTCTTTGCTTCCTCCTTGTTTTCGCAGGTTCAGCAAGAGGTAAATCCCCCAAAAAACATCAAAACCGTTATTTTCGGCGGGCCTACCGAAGCTCAATTTCCCGTGGTCATGCTCGGGGAGACCATTCGTCTCGAATTCGACGATATTCTGGCCAACGAACAGGATTATTATTACAAAATCGTGCATTGTAATTACGACTGGACACCCTCGCAACTTCTAAAATCGCAGTACCTCGATGGAATCGATAACCAGCGCATCACCGATTACGAAAACAGCTACAATACCTTGCAGCCCTATTCCAATTACAAACTTACTATCCCGAACCAAAATGTGAGCCTCAGGGTCAGCGGTAATTATGTGCTGCAGATTTACAATGACAGCTACGAGCTGCAATTTTCGAGACGCTTCGTGGTTTACACCGATGCGGTCAAGGTAGCGGCCACCATCAAACGTTCGCGTGACTTCAATTTTCTGAACGAGAAACAGGTAGTACAGTTCAGCATCAACCAAGGCAATTTTCAACTGGTCAATCCGAAAAAGGAAGTAAAAGATCGCCATCCTTCAAAACTATCAGTGGGAAACCGCCCTCTACGACATTCCCCCACAATATACCTTGGGCGGGGAGCTGGTCTATAAATATGACAAAGAGACCAGTTTTTTCGGCGGCAACGAATACCTGAACTTCGATACCAGTGATTTACGGGCGCCCACCTCGCAGATATCGCGTATAGAGGTGGCCGATCTGTACGGGCACTACCTGTTCACCGACGATTATCGCTATGATAAACCCTACACCTATTACCCCGATATCAACGGCGATTTTGTGGTGCGCACCCTGCAAGGAGACGATAACTCGCGGGAGGCCGAGTACACGCAGGTACATTTTTCCCTTGCCGTTCGAGGAACTTCTCGGACTCGACGAGGTCTATATTTTCGGGAAGTTCAACAACTACGCCCTGACCGACGGGAATAGAATGACCTACAATGAAAATAACGGTCTGATGGAAGGCACTCTCCTGTTAAAGCAGGGCTTTTACAATTATAAATATGTCATCAAGCGCGAAGATGCCGTGGTCGAGCTCAACACCATCTGCGGCAATTTCCATTTTACCGAAAACAGCTACCTGATTTTGGTCTATTATCGTAAATTCGGGGATTTGTACGATAGTCTTATTGGGGTGGGATCGGCCAATTCCCGGAATATCAGTAACTGAAAATCAAATTACGAGCCTGCCTCTCCGGCAGCGGCACCAAAATTGTTCGATGGGAATGAAATTAGGATTATTCTTTTGAGGATCAATGGAAAATTTACCTGATACATCGGGAAAAGTAAGGCACCGGTTGAAATATCGAGGAACGAAATGCCTGAATTGTGGGCATCCCTTGGATATCAGCGACCGGTATTGCCCGAATTGTTCCCAAGCGAACAGCACCAAAAAACTGTCGATAAAGGATTTTTTTGACGAGTTTTTCGCGAGCGTGATATCCTATGATTCCAAATTGCTCAATACCCTGGGATCCCTGCTTTTACGGCCTGGGAAAATTACAAAGGAATACATCAACGGAAAACGGGTTTCCTATACCAATCCTTTCCGGTTTTTGCTCAGCTTGGCTATCATCTATTTTTTGATGCTTAACCTGGGGGGTGGTTTTTCTACCTGGGACGACGTAGCTACCGCGAATGAAAGCGATACCAGTGATTTCAATTGGAACACTACCAATTTCCTGTTCAAGAATGGAGCAGAGCGTGAACAGGTGATGCAGGCATTGGATTCTATGGAAATACGGGACAGGATAAATGTGGAGATGCAGCAAAAAGATTCTATTATCTTGGCCGATCCCCAAAAATATTTCTTTTCCATCAACGACAGTTCTTTCTTAGTGAGGTTTTATCATAAAAGTGAGTTCTTCATCACTTTGATCAGCAAAAGGCAAATGTTGAATTTTCAACAAGGGATAGAAAAATATAAGATTCCCGATAGAACCGAAAACAGGGCTTCATTCACTTTAGCGAAAAACTTATTAAAGATCAAAACGCAACCCGGCAGGTTTATCAGTGCCCTGATTTCAAAATTACCTTTCGCCGTTTTTTTCTTTTTACCGGTATTCGCGCTCTTTATTTGGTTAGTATATATCAGAAAAAAATACAATTATACCGATCATTTGATCTTTAGTTTTCACAACACGGCCTTGTTGTTTATCTTGCTCATAATTAGCTATCTGATCGATAGTATTTTCGATATAAACAGCAATTGGGTCCTTCTGACGATTTTTTCGATATATCTGTTTGCGGCCATGCGAAAATTCTATGGTCAGGGGGTATTTAAAACAATTGTTAAATATCTCTTTTTGAACGCTATTTTCTTTATATTGGCATTGTTTGCCATACTTATCCTGTTTACAGGGAACATATTCACCTTTTAGACCAAAATTTCACAGAACACATGACAACACAAGTAACCAAAGGCATAAAGGTTTCCGTAAAGACCACTTTTGAGGGTACGTTCTTCAAGAACTACAAAATGCATTTTGCCTTTGGTTATACCATTAGCATAGAAAATCAAGGGAAGGATTCCGTTCAGCTTACCTCTCGCCACTGGAAAATTTACGATTCGCTCAACGAACTTGAAGTGCTCGACGGTGAAGGGGTCATCGGCAAAAAACCGGTTATCAAACCTGGCGAAACGCACACCTACAACTCCGGCTGCCTTTTGAGATCACCCATCGGCGCCATGAGGGGCCATTATAATATGGTCAACTTTAGTTCGGCCGAAAAATTCAGGGTCTATATTCCCACTTTTAAGTTCTCTGCCCCGTTTGCATTGAACTGATAGGCGTGGAATAAGCCTTTTCCTTCCCGCATTCTTTTCTAAACCGTACTTGCTTTCATACCTTTGCTGTCAATTTTAACGATAAAAAACACTCCCACATGGGCAAAGGATTTTTTCAAGTACCGATAGCGATTAACGAACCTATAAAAACGTACGCCCCCGGCTCGGCAGAGCGGGAAGACGTACTCAAACAATACCACACCTATTTCAAGGGAAAGGTTGAAGTTCCGTTGTACATAGGCGGTCAAGAAATCAAGACGGGCAATACCAAGCCCCTTTCCCCGCCGCACGACCACCAACACATTGTAGGCCAGTACCATACGGCCGATAAAAAACATGTGGAGCAGGCCATCGAAAACGGACTGGAAGCGCGCGCGGCTTGGGCCGACCTGACCTGGGAACAACGTGCCGCCGTTTTTCTAAAAGCAGCGGACCTGATTGCGGGGCCTTATCGCGATAAAATGAACGCCGCCACCATGATCGGGCAGTCCAAGACCATCCATCAGGCGGAAATCGATTCCGCTTGTGAGATTATCGACTTTTTGAGGTTCAACGTGGAATATATGTCCCAGATTTATGCGGAGCAGCCCGATTCTTCCGAGGGCGTCTGGAACCGCGTGGAGCATCGTCCTTTGGAAGGCTTTGTTTACGCCATCACCCCCTTTAACTTTACCGCCATTGCAGGAAACCTTCCCGCCAGTGCGGCCCTGATGGGCAATGTGGTACTTTGGAAACCCAGTGATCACCAGATTTTCTCCGCCAAGGTCATTGTAGATGTCTTTAAGGAGGCCGGGGTGCCCGATGGTGTAATCAACGTAGTCTATGGGGATCCCGCAATGATTACCGAAACCGTTTTGGAGAGTCCCGATTTTGCCGGCATCCATTACACCGGATCTACTACGGTCTTTAAAAGTTTGTGGAAGCAGATCGGGAACAACATCGACAAATACAAAAGCTATCCGCGGATCGTAGGCGAGACCGGCGGAAAGGACTTTATCATAGCACATCCTTCGGCAAAGCCCCAGCAAGTGGCTACAGCCATTTCCCGTGGTGCTTTTGAGTTCCAAGGCCAAAAGTGCAGTGCGGCCTCCCGGGTGTACCTTCCCAAATCAAGCTCGCAGGAAATATTGGAAGCCGTAAAAAAAGACCTGAAATCCTTTAATAAACCCGGGTCGCCCGAAGATATGTCCAACTTCATCACGGCGGTCATCCACGAGGCTTCTTTTGACAAATTGGCGAAATACATCGACCAGGCCCAGAAGGATAATAATGCGGAAATTGTCGCCGGGGGCGGATACGATAAATCCAAAGGATACTTCATCGAGCCCACTGTCATTGTGACTACCGACCCGCACTATACCACTATGGAGACCGAGCTTTTCGGCCCGGTAGTTACGGTGTACGTGTATGAGGACAAAGATTGGTCGAAAACTTTGAAACTGGTTGACGAAACCTCCCCCTACGCTTTGACCGGCGCCGTGCTTGCAGCGGACCGGTATGCTATCGATGAGGCTACCAAGGCGCTGCAAAACTGCGCCGGCAACTTCTATATCAACGACAAGCCCACCGGTGCGGTAGTCGGGCAGCAGCCTTTTGGTGGCGCACGGGCATCCGGTACGAACGACAAGGCCGGATCCATGCAGAACCTTCTGAGATGGTGTTCGCCACGGTTGATCAAGGAGACCTTTGTGACCCCGGAGGATTATCGGTATCCGTTTTTGGGATAAGGCCGGTGCAAGACCATCGACAACACATTTCAAAGTGGTAATATAGAGCGCCGCCTGAATGACTCGGCCGAACAAGTGACGCGGAGATCACACACCCCAATTAAGGTTGGGCTATGGGAGTATAGATTTCAAATAATGGGGATGAACCCGTTGAGACCCTCTACTCGTACCCGAAAATATCCGCCTTTATAAACAGGGAAAGCCATTTTTAACAGCATAGTAGGGCTAGGCTTTTGAAAAATGGCGAAATAGGGGTGCAATTAGAGGTATCCATAGGCAAAAGAAAAAGTCTCTAATTTCAACATTAATTCACTAGTTTTTAATATCTTGTGGGGCAATGCAGTGAGAACGGCATTGCCCCACAACAATTAATACCGAACAATAAAACATTTAGAAAATGAAAAAACTACTTTTTACCTGGCTATTTATGGCAGCGGTCACCGGTTATGCCCAGGATAATCTGACCCAAAACACGCTTCAAAGAGTACTTACCTACAATCAGGACCAAGTAGTACAGTTGGCGGAAGCCTTTTCGGAAGAACAGTACGATTGGCGTCCCGCCGAAGGGATCCGCTCCGTTGGCGAATCGCTCTTGCACATTGCAGGAGGCAATTATTACTTCGCCTCGAAAATGGGCTTTGCCCCGCCTGAGGATGTCGATATGACCAGTATGGATAAAATTACCGGAAAAGAAAACATCATAGACGCCTTGAAAAAATCGAATGCTTTCGTTCTTGAAAAAATAGGGATGGTCGAAAACGGCCAATTGGAACAGGAAATCGATTTTGGTTTTGCCAAAATGAATACGCTCGCCGGTCTTTTGTCCATTATGGAACACAACGGGGAGCACAAAGGGCAGTTGATCGCCTACGCCCGGTCAAACGGGGTTACTCCTCCTTGGAGTAAATAAAACCTAATCGTCTTATTATTAAATCGCCTAAAGTCCTTACCGAAAAATCGGCAAGGACTTTTTTTTAATACTTATTGTTTCTATTCGCCATTTCGATTCATTCGGAAAATTAGCACGTAATCAATGTAAATTTAACGTTAAGTTATTGTAAACTTTGTGTATTTTCAATAACTTTAGGATAGGAATATTTACTAAAAAATAGCGCTATGAAAACGGATAAAGTACATTATACTCCAAAAACGAAAGAAAAATCGCTGGTGACCGGCCTCCAATCGTTTTTAAAGAAGTATGCTAACAATTGCAGGTATTCGTTCAATAGAATGTTGAATATCTAGATAGCCCTGAGTTCATCCCTTGTATTTCATGGGTAGATAAACCAACTTTTTGGTGCCGAAGAAATCCTCTTCGAAATAATCGGCCAAAGCGACCACCTCGACCGTTCGGTACGCTTTTAATTCCTCTTCGAGATCACCTCCTTTAAGATAAAGAATACCGTTCTTTTTCTCGTGGTGGGAATCCTTTTTTATCTTTCCCTTGACCCAGTGTACAAAAGTGGGCATAGCGGCCACGGCCCTACTGACAATAAAATCGAATTGACCCCTAATCGCCTCTACCCTATCATTTATGGTGGTTATATTTTCTAGCCCCAGCCCGGCGACGACCTCATCGACCACCTTGATTTTTTTTCCTATGGAATCGACCAAGGTAAATCGGACCTCGGGAAAAAGTATGGCCAACGGAACGCCCGGAAAGCCGCCACCGGTTCCTACATCCATCACCGAGGCACCTGATTTAAAAGCTTGCACTTTGGCTATTCCCAAAGAATGCAGCACATGGCGCAAATAGAGTTCGTCGATGTCCTTTCGGGAAACGACATTGATTTTTTGGTTCCAGTCCTTATACAGATCTTCAAGAAGTAAGAACTGGTTTTGCTGAATTTCGGATAAATTGGGAAAATATTTGAATACTAAATTTGCGTTCATACGTATATTTGCATAGAGGAGCCTAGGGGGCGTTCGCGGCAAAATTACCACATTGACGGGCAAAAAACGCTTTTTCGCAGCCCAGGTTTTCCCTTTTTTTACCGATATTTACCAAAAGTTTGCAATCCATGGACCACAAAACCATTCGATTTTCACGAAAAGATTCCGCCAATTTTTTCAGGACATTGAACCGGCGTGTCAACGACTATTTCAAGGAAAACAAGATTAAAAAAACCGGTAACTGGCGACTGCACCTAAAGACAGTCATTATGTTCGCCCTTTTTCTGACGCCCTATTTCCTGATCTTGACCCTGGGCCTTCCCAACTGGGCCAACCTGCTTTTGACCATTGTGATGGGCGTGGGAATGGCCGGTGTCGGCATGAACGTGATGCACGACGGCAACCACGGGGCCTACTCCAACAAAAAATGGGTCAACAAACTGATGGGTAGCAGCATTTATATTTTAGCCGGAAATGTTTATAATTGGCAGGTACAGCACAATGTACTTCACCACACCTACACCAACATCCACGAGCATGACGAGGATATGGAAGCCGGTCGCATCCTGAGGTTTTCGAAACACACCGAGTGGAAGAAACACCATAAATTCCAGCATCTATATTCCGTTCTTCTCTACGGATTGCTTACTTTTAATTGGGCCATCACCACCGATTTTCTGCAGATGTACCGCTACATGAAGCGAAAATTGAGCTTCGGGAAATTGCCCAATCCAGTAGTGAACTGGAGCACCTTGGTGGTAACCAAAATACTTTATATCACCATTTGGATCGTACTGCCCCTGATTTTTGTCGATATCGCTTGGTGGAAGGTTCTTTTGGGCTTCTTTATAATGCATTATGTGGCGGGTGTCATCTTGAGCGTCGTTTTTCAATTGGCCCATATCGTGGACGAGGCCGATACGCCATTGCCTGACGAAAGCGGGACCATGAAAAATACTTGGGCCATCCACCAGTTGTTCACCACCGTTAATTTTGGGACTAACAACCGTGTGGTGAACTGGTTTACCGGTGGGTTGAACCATCAGGTAGAGCACCATATCTTTCCCAACATCAGCCATGTACATTACACAAAAATTTCCAAAATTGTGAAAGAAACGGCCCAGGAGTTTAATTTGCCCTACCACGAGTACAAAACTACCCGAAAAGCCATAATTTCGCACTTCCAACATTTGAGGGAATTGGGGAAGAGGCCCGCTTTGCAGATGTAATCTTCCTCTAAAGTTAGGCACTTACCATATTGTAACTAGGTGGCCATTAGAGTAATTGGGCTGTCTGGGTGGATATTTTTAGGTGGGGTGTCGCGGCACAAGCCATAGTCGAAAATTTCAAAACAGTCTTTTAATCCATTACAAATTAATTTACAGCGAACGATGGTCTTCCCCTCGGCGGTCAAAGACCCGATTTTATTAGAAATATAAATTATTCCACTTCATGAACCAACATCTTTCCGACAGAATCAACAACATGTCCACTTCCGCCACTTTGGCCATGGCGGCCAAGGCAAGGGAACTGCGTAACGAGGGCAAGGATATTATCGGCCTCAGCCTCGGGGAACCCGATTTTAACATTCCCGATTTCATAAAGGATGCGGCCAAACAGGCCATCGACGACAACTATAGTGGTTACTCCCCCGTAGATGGGTACGCTGATCTCAAAAAAGCGATCGCCAATAAATTCAAACGGGACAATAACCTCGAATACGGACTCAACCAGATTGTGGTTTCCACCGGGGCGAAGCAATCCCTGGCCAATGTGGCCATGTGTATGCTGAACAAGGGCGACGAGGTAATCCTTCCCGCCCCCTACTGGGTCAGCTATAGCGATATCGTTAAATTGGCCGAAGGCGTTCCCGTCGAAGTGCCGACCAGCATCGATACCGACTTTAAAATGACACCTGCGCAACTCGAGGCGGCCATCACCCCCCATACTAAAATGATCTGGTTCAGTTCGCCCTGTAACCCCAGCGGCTCTGTGTACAGCTTGGCGGAACTGGAAGGTTTAGCGGAGGTACTAAAAAAACATCCGGATATCTTTATCGTTTCCGATGAAATCTACGAACACATCAACTTTCGCAGCGGCCATGTCAGCATCGCCGGTATCGAGGGCATGTATGACCGTACCATTACCGTAAATGGGGTATCGAAAGCCTTTGCCATGACCGGATGGCGTATCGGCTACATCGGCGCAGCGGAATGGATCGCCAAGGCCTGTACCAAATTTCAGGGCCAAATGACCAGCGGGGCCAATGCCATCGCACAGCGCGCCACCATCACTGCATTGGAAGCACCTGTCAGCAAGATCCAGTTTATGATCGATAAGTTCCATGAACGCCGCGACTTGATCTTGGAACTTTTGGGCGAGATCGAAGGCTTCAACCTCAACGTGCCCGAGGGCGCCTTTTACGTCTTTCCCGATATTTCACATTTCTTCGGAAAAACGTTACGGGGCACCCCTATCCACAATGCTTCCGACTTTGCGTTGTTTCTGTTGGAGCATGCCAATGTCGCCACGGTAACTGGCGAAGCCTTCGGAAACCCGAACTGTATTCGGATATCCTACGCTGCTTCCGAGGAGGAACTGAGGGAGGCGGTGAAGCGGATGAAAAAGGTGTTGAGCTAACAAAAAAAATATCTTCCCGGGAACCCATTGCGTTGGCAATGGGTTTCTTTGTTTTAAGGGACCGTTTTAAATACGGGGAAACGCTGACCTTTTCTTTCAGAGGTGCCGCATGGGATTCGTTTGCTAGTTGCCGGAATTTTCACGTAATTGCTTATCAGATTTTGTTAGCCGCAATTGAACCGATCTAAATTTTTTGCTTTTAGCATAAACGTGAGACGTTTTTTACGAAAAACCTTTCGCATCTGAAAGTAAATACCAACGAACTCCACTATGAACCGCAAAAATATAGTCCTCCTCCCCATCTTATTCCTCGCCCTAACATCAGTGTATTACACGCGAAAAAAAGACTTCCGAATCGGAATTTTATTCATTTGACCATACAAAAATCGCATTTACGGACGAAGGTAACGGGGAGCCCATAATGCTGATTCACGGATTTATTTCGAATGGAAGTAGTTGGAATAAAACGGTAGTAAAAGAAGGTTTGTTGGAGAAAGGATATCGAGTAATCGTTCCGGACCTTAGAGGGAATGGAAACTCCGATAAGCCCCAAAATCCAGAGGCTTATGAAAACGATGCAGAAATAAAAGACCTTCTTGCGCTTGCGGATCATTTAGGATTGCAGGAATATATGGCCATCGGATACTCCCGGGGATCTATCGTCCTTGCAAAATTACTCACTAAGGAGAAACGGATTTCCAAAGCCGTTTTTGGGGGAATGGGACTTGACTTCACGAACCCCGATTGGGACAGGAGAATCGCTTTCGCTGACGCTTTTTCCGGTCGAACGGAACCCAATGAAATGACAGAAGGCGCTATTACCTATGCAAAATCCATTAATGCCGATTTGAAAGCATTAGGGTTTCTTCAGGATTACCAACCCGTTACCTCAATCCCTGAACTACAGAAGATCAAAATTGAGACCTTAGTGGTTTGCGGGGACCAAGACAGGGACAATGGTAATCCCGAAGAATTACAAAAAGAACTGCCCCATTGCAAATTGATCATAGTAAAGGGCGACCATAATAGTACCTATAAACAAGAGAATTTCGCAGAAGCTGTCATAAATTTCTTGTCAGCTTCATAGAACGGCAAGTCGATGAGAAGGGTAACAGACCCTGTTATATTCGTAGGTAGAATTTTTACTAGCTCATTTTTATGCCCTTGGGGGCTGAATTTTCCAGCCTGATACGAGCCGCAGCTACGCTATAGCATTTTAACGGAACCGATGATCAAGGACAAGCATTGGATGTTTTCAAAGGCAACCGGGGGATGGGTAGCGAGAAAAAAGGGACATAAAATAACCGACAGATGTCAAAAGTCCTGAAAGGTGAAAAATAAAGAATGCATATCATGAAAGCCTCAATTCGTAAAAGATATTGTTCGCCAGATCAGATAAAAATTGAGGATATCGAAACACCGGTTCCCAAAGACAATGAGCTATTAATTAAGGTATATGCTACTACAGTCAATAGAACGGACTGCGCCAACCTGACTGCGAAACCTTTTATCATGAGGTTTGTCCTAGGCTTATTTAAACCTAGAAAAATAATATTAGGAACCGATTTTTCGGGTGAAGTTCGTATGGTTGGAAAAAATGTTAAGTCCTTCAGGATGGGTGATAAGGTCTTTGGTTTTAATGACACAGGTTCTGAATCGCATGCGGAATATACAACGACCACTGTGGAAAACGTATTCCCTATTCCAGAAAATATAGATTTTAAACAAGCAGCTGCCAGCTTGGAAGGGGCTAATTATGCGTACACTTTCATACATAAAGTACAAATTCAACCCGGTCAAAAAATACTGATCAATGGGGCAACCGGTGCGATCGGTTCCGCTCTCCTTCAATTGGCAAGACAATATGATGTCCAAATAACGGCAACCTGTAATACTAAGAACATTGGGCTGATACAATCTTTAGGTGCTGACAAAATTTATGATTATACCCAAGTGGACTTTACGGATTTCCCTGATACATTCGACTTTATATTCGATGCAGTAGGCAAAAGTACCTTTGCAAAGTGTAAGCCCTATTAAAGGAAAAAGGAATATATATATCATCTGAATTAGGGCCTTATTCCCAAAATATCTTTTATTCCCTATGTACTGCAAGGTCAAGTAAAAAAGTCATCTTTCCCATCCCCTATAGTAAGCAGAAAACGATACCTTATATTAGTAATGTTTTGAAAGAGGGCAAGTTCAAGCCCGTAATAGATCGGGAATATTCCTTAGAAGATATATCCGAAGCCTACGAATACGTGATGACGGGAGAAAAAACAGGCAACGTTTTAATCAATGTTCATACCAACGGATACGCTAAAAATTAAAAGGGTCACCAGGCAACCTACCACCCATCCTTTAGTACAGAATTTAGGCTTGGCACTGAAAACCAAGATTTAAAAACAACCTGAGTAAGAATGATCGGAACGATCCTAAATGGGAAGAATAACCGGCCTAGGCCAAGGATATTGACCCCTTAGAATAGACTTAAAGATAAAATCCTGGAAAACAATACATGTCACAAGAACCCAACAACATAAAAATATTCTCCTTACTTGAGGTTACGAAAAGTATCCAAAAAACGATTGCAAATCGGTATGGGAGCGCTTTTTGGGTAAAGGCGGAGATGAACAAACTGAACCATTACCAACACTCTGGGCACTGCTATCCCGAACTGGTAGAGAAAAAAGACGGAAAGGTAATTGCCCAGATCAGCGGCATTTTGTGGAAAGGCGACTATAAAAGGGTCAACGCCCATTTTCAACGGGTGCTCAAAGAACCGCTTAAAGACGGAATCAAGATTTTGTTTTTGGCTACCATACATTTCGACCCCAAATATGGTCTCACCCTTCAGATCAGCGATATCGACCCCAGTTTCACTCTGGGCGACCTCGAAAAAGAGAAACAGGAAACGCTCAAAAAACTGCAAAATGAGGGAATTTTCAACAGGAACAAGCAGCTTGAACTCCCTGTACTCCCCCAACGCATTGCGGTGATTTCAGTGGAGAGCAGTAAAGGATACGCCGATTTCACCAACGTATTCGAATCGGCTACCAAAACCTGGAACTACCAATTTTTCCAGCTACTGTTTCCCTCCCTGTTACAGGGCGACAATGCGGTACGTACTCTTATCGAACAGCTGAGAAGAATCAAAAAGGTCATACATCATTTTGACGTGGTAGCCATTGTCAGGGGCGGGGGCGGCGATATCGGATTATCTTGCTATAACAACTATGACCTAGCCCAAGAAATCGCGCAATTTCCCATACCCGTAATTACCGGTATCGGCCATTCGACCAATGAGACGGTCGCGGAGATGATAGCCTATGAAAACGCTATTACCCCGACAAAATTGGCGGAGTTCATCATCCAAAAGTTCCATGATTTCTCCGTACCCGTTCAAAAGGCAGAAGAAAAAATAGTGGATAGGAGCAAAAGACTGCTTCAGGAAGAGCAAACCCGGTTCGCTTCCGAGGTCAAGCTGATGCGTTCGGTGATCCGTAACGTCCTTGATCAAAATCGAAATGGGGTCCAACAACTGATTCACTCCCTGTTTCAGCAATCCCGTTTCCGGCTAAATAATGAAAAAGGCATCTTGACCTCTGCCGGCGAGGAAATAAAGAAGGGAACCTATCAATTCTGTGCGGCCGAAAAGCAAAATATTCTACAGCTCACGGCGAACCTCAAAAGGGAAGTACCGAGAAAGCTCGAACAATCGGCTATCCTATTGAACAATTCGGAACGAAACCTGAACAACCTTAGCCCAAAAAACGTTCTTAAAAGAGGCTACAGCATAACACAACTTAACGGAAAATCGATACGCTCTTCAGAGCACGTAAAAAAAGACGATTCACTTACCACCTTACTTTATGAAGGCAGCGTTTACAGTACCGTAAATTCCATAAAAATTCCTGAAAAATGAGCGAGAGCGATAACCCGAACTATAAAGAAGCTTTTAAAGAGCTACAAGAAATCGTTACCGAGATCGAGCGGGGCGAAATATCAGTGGACTCACTTTCTGAAAAAGTGAAAAGGGCCTCCATGCTCATTACCATCTGCAAAAAGAAACTCACTACCACGGAGGAGAATGTGAACCAAATTTTACGCGAGCTTGATTCGGCAACCGATAAACAGGAGGGGGATTAAACCAAGTCACGGGTAGAGAAGTTGATTCCGTTCACAGATAGAACCTTGGAATTACCTCAAGTACGCTTCCAAAAATAAGGAGTAAGTAGAATCAGTACCGTAAACAGCTCTAACCTACCGGCAAGCATCAAAAAGCCGCACCACCATTTTCCGGCATCGGGCAAACCGTTAAAGTTGCTCAGGGGATAGAGGTTTCCGAAAGCCGGGCCAATGTTGCCCAACGAAGAAGCCGAACCGCCGATGGCGGTTACGAAGTCGATACCCATGGATCCCAAGATCAGGGCACCGATTATGAACAGGAGCATGTACAGCACAAAAAACCCAATGACGTTATAGACGATATTCTCCTTCACCGATTTGTCGTTATAGCGTACCGGAAGTATCGCATTGGGGTGTAGGGTACGCCTAAATTCCAACAGTCCGTTTTTGATGATGATAACATGGCGCATCACCTTAATTCCCCCGGCGGTGGATCCTGCGGAGCCCCCGAGAAACATCAATCCGAAAAAGAAAACGGTCAAAAAGGGCGTCCATCCCGTAAAATCTGCAGTGACAAAACCGGTGGTGGTAATCACGGAAGCGACCTGAAAGAGAGCATGCCGAAAAGCGCTTTCCGCAGCCCCGAAAACTTGGGGATGGTAATCGGTAACGGGCACATCGGCCCTAAAATAAACGACCAAGGCCGCTATCACGGTAAATGACAGGACGAATATCGTGTAGAAACGAAACTCCTCATCCCTTAAAATACGTTGCACCCGACCCTTGAGCGCAAAATAACTGAGTACGAAATTCGAACCCGCCAAAAACATGAACAAGGTAATAATATATTCTATCAATGGCCGGTCGTTCCAGTAGGCCACACTGAGGTTTTTGGTTGAAAATCCGCCAGTGGACAAGGTGGCCATCGAATGGTTGATGGCGTCGAAAAAACTCATACCTGCCAGTTTCAGCAATATGGTTTCCGCCAGGGTATATCCCAAATAGATCAGCCAAAGGCTCTTGGCGGTGTCGGTAATTCTCGGGTGCAGCTTATCGGCGCTCGGCCCCGGCGATTCGGCCGCGAACAGTTGCATGCCCCCGATGCCCAACAAGGGTAGGATGGCAATGGCCAGCACAATAATGCCCATCCCCCCGATCCAATGGGTAAGGCTGCGCCACAACAATATGCCCTTCGGCAGTACTTCGATATCGTCTAAAATGGAGGCACCGGTGGTAGTGTAGCCGGACATGGTCTCAAAAAAGGCGTTGGTAACACTGGGGATGGCCCCCGAAAACAGATAAGGCAACATACCCGAAACGGTCAGGGCCAGCCAGCCGAAGGTCACGATGATATATCCCTCTTTGCGTTTTACCTCCTTTTTGTGGCCTCGGGTAGTGAACATGGCAGAAATACCCGTGAACATGGTAACAATGGCAGCCAGTGAAATACTTAACGTAGCTCCATCGTCATAAATTCCGCTTACTAACGCCGCCAGCAGCATAAAGCCGCCGTTGCAGAGCATAAGCAGCCCCATGATATGGAATATTATTTGGGAGTTGAGACGCATGTATTAGGATTATTCTTACAAAAACAGCCGCTCTATCTTGGCGATGGCTTCGGGCAAACAACAGACCACCACCCTATCGCCGGCCTGAATCTCAAATCCGCCTAAGGCGATGATGCCCTCCCCGTTACGGATTACGCCCCCGATGGTGGCCGTTCTCGGAAAATCGAGCTCCCTTATCACGTTGCCCGTGACCTTGGAATTGGGCTTGACCAAAAACTCCAGTATTTCTGCGTTCAGGTTGTTCAGGCGCATCAGGGCAACGACCTCGCCTTTGCGTATGTGCCTAAAGATATTATTGGCGGCCAATAGCTTTTTATTGATCAAAGTATCGATACCGATGGAATGCGATAGCTGAAAATAATCCATATTCTCCACCATGGCTATGGTCTTTTTGATGAATTTGGATTTCGCCACGAGGCATGACATGATGTTGGTCTCCGAATTGCCCGTTACGGCGATAAATGCATCCATCGACTCGAGGCTTTCCTCTTGCAAAAGTTCCACGTTTCTACCGTCACCGTTTATGACAAGGGCATGGGGCAGATCATCGGCCAGGTCAAAAGCCTTTTCCTTATTCTTTTCGATTAATTTTACATTGAATTTTTTGAGGCAAAGGTCCCGTGCCGCCTTGAAGCCAATCTTACTTCCTCCCAGGATCATGACGTTCTTAATTTCCTCTTTTTTCTTGCCCGTCAATTTATAAAGCTCGTCAACCCCCTTTTTAGTGGTGATAAAATAGACCTGGTCGCCATCCTTAAAAACGGTATCTCCCCTAGGCACAAGGGTGAACTGTGTGCCGGTTCGCTGTAGTGCGATGGGCATAAAATGGAGTTCGGGGAATATTTCGGCGGCCTCTTTCACCATTTTGCCCACGAAAGGTGCGGTAGAAGGCAAAGAAACCCCGACCATGATCAGTTTGCCATCATCGAACTCAAAGGTATCGTTAAATGCGGATTTGCCTAATAGGAGTTCGATTTCCTTGGCGGCCAGCTCTTCTGGGGAAATCAATTCATCGATACCCAGTTCCGAAAATTTTATGGTGTCCTTGCACTCGGTAAATTCCGTGTTTGAAATTCGGGCGATGGTACGCTGACAGCCCAATTGTTTGGCCAGCATGCAGAGGGTGATATTGGTCGTTTCGGAAGAGGTTACCCCAATCACCAGATTGGAATCCTTCACTTGCGCATCTTTCAATACCGCTATTGAGGTGGCATCACCGCGCAAGACCCGAATATCTAAATGGGAATCGGCATAGGCCAAGCTTTCCTTATTGGTATCGATCAAGGTGATGTCCTGAGATTCGTAAGAAAGCAGTTTGGCCAGGTGAAAACCAACTTCACCGGCACCTGCTATAATAATTTTCATCTGTTGGCAACTTTGTGTGGTGTGCGATCGAGCGGGCCGATCTGGTTTCTGAAAACCTTAACAGGCTTTAGCTTTTGAAATTCGCGCTGCGAAATTACATATAATTTTGGTGTAATGGAGTGATTTATACTTGTTCTTTTACCTGCGAATTTCACATGTGACTCCCTAATTTTGTCATCTTTTGAGTACCGTAGCTACTGCTATGCTACTCAAAAATGGGTTCATTCGGTCATAAAAGTCGAAATTCTCGGTGCCAAACAAAAAGTTTAAGTCATTTCAATTTCAAAATCCCGGAGGTCAAAAAGGAAATACCGTACTTCTTATCTGCATTTCCACATCCTAATCGAAAATTTCGACCGAATACTGAATCCCCACATCACGATGGAATGGGGTCAGCGCAGTTGTATTTCGTCGCGCCAATTTGGGACAAAATCCCACAATCCTATCCCCCCGCCCCCACTCCGTTTCAAAAAACGAATATCTTTGCGCCAAAATTGCCCGCCATGCCGAAAAAGGTCACTCCGTATAAAGATTCCGAATGGGGAAAAAAGGAACAGGTAACCCATATGTTCGACACCATTTCGAAAAATTACGATGGGCTGAACCGGGTGATTTCTTTCGGAACAGATGTCAAATGGCGCAAACGGGTCGTTGAAATACTCGCCATAAAACATCCTAAGACCATTTTGGATATTGCCACTGGTACCGGCGACCTGGCCATCAATTTGGTGAAGACCGGTGCGGATACCATTGTGGGACTTGATATTTCCCCCGGGATGTTGGAAGTTGGCAAAAAGAAGATTGCCGATAAAAAGCTGGACGATACCATAGAAATGGTGGTGGGCGATAGTGAAGAACTTCCCTTTTCCGACGACAGCTTCGATGCCGTCACCGTGGCCTTCGGAGTACGCAATTTCGAGGATTTGGAAAAAGGCCTACGGGAAATACATCGTGTTCTGGCCCCTCGGGGAACCTTTGTAGTTTTGGAAACCTCCGTTCCCATAAAAACGCCCTATAAACAAGGATATAAAATATATACAAAATATATACTACCGGCCATAGGAAAACTATTTTCAAAAGACCGGTCGGCCTATGCCTATCTGAGCGAATCGGCTTCCGTTTTTCCCCATGGAGAGGCCTTCAACAATATTTTGCGCAAAATCGGGTTTATAGAGGTAGAGAACAGCCCCCAGACGTTCGGGGTCGCATCGATTTATGTGGCCACAAAGTAAGAGACTATTTCGACATGAAAGATTGGAATTTTTATAGGCTTTTTTTGATACCTAACGGGGCAAAATTTATAGACATAGCAGCGCTAAGATTTCAAATTTTAAGGAGGCCGAGGGAGAAAGGCAAGAATTTGGCTTTCGATAGAGGTGCCAATTGGCGCGTCGGCCGCGCAAAAAGAGGGACGAAAAAGCAATTGTTTCATGTCAAATTAGTCCCTCAATGTATGAAGCACATGGTGGCGTTTCTTCTTCTGACGCTCGTTTTCGGGGGCCTCAACGCCCAGTTTAATGCCGATCCTATTCTCAACCTTGAAAATAAGGACAAAGATTTCTTGAACTACGGCTATTTTTTGGGATTTAACCGGTACGGGTTCAAATTCGACTACAAAAATGATATGGGAAATCGCAATACCGATGTACAGGTACTCGAATCAACAGGGTTCAATGTCGGCCTGATCGGTGAAATGCGACTCAACGAGTTTTTGGACCTCCGTCTCGAACCGGGACTCTACTACAACGCTAGAACCCTTGGCTTTCCGGGTTTTATGGATACCGAGGAAGGCAGGAGAAACGCCTTTAGGGAAATCAAATCCACCTACATCAATTTTCCGCTTTTATTGAAAATTGGAACCCGACGCTTCGGCAATTGGAAACCATTCCTTAGTCGCAGGGCCATCGGCTTCCTTAAACCTGGGAAGCAACGAGAAAAGTTTGGACGACAATAGTAGCGGTACCTTCCGCTTAAAAAAATGGACGTACAACTACGAGGTCGGCTTCGGAATCGATTTTTATCTGGAATATTTCAAGTTTACGCCCTCGATCCGCGGCGTCTTCGGCATCAACGACGAACTGGTGCCCGACAACGATCCCAACAGCCCGTGGACCGGCAATATCGAAGCCATGCGAACCCGCGGACTTTTTGTAAACTTTACGTTTGAATAGTGGGTCAGGGGTCAGTGTCAATGGTCAGGGGTCAGTGGTCAGTGGTTAGTGGTTAGTGGTATAATAAGTTAGGGGTGAAATAAAAGGAAAAGCTTGAGGGTGGATTAACACTGAAAACATCGTGATAAAAAAAGTTCTTTCATTTATTATTATTATACAAACTGTTTCCTGTGGCGAACTGCAACAAATAGTGGATCAATTGCCGCAAGAACAACCGGGTATCGGGAATGCCCAAATTGCGGAAGGACTTCGGCAGGCCCTCGATAAGGGAATCGAAAAACAGGTCAGTAAACTTACCCGAGAAGATGGTTTTTTTAAAAACGAACTGGTAAAGATCACATTGCCCGCAGAACTTCAAAAAGTGGACCAAACCCTACGGGATATCGGATTGGGAAGTTTGGCCGATGAGGGTCTTAAGGTTCTGAACCGAGCGGCCGAAGATGCCGTTGAAGAAGCCACGCCGATCTTTGTCAATGCCGTAAAAGACATCACTTTCGATGATGCCAAGAACATTCTGCTAGGTAATGATAATGCGGCCACCCAATATTTGACAGGGAAAACGGAAAATGACCTTTACAACAAGTTCAGTCCCGTTATTAAAAACTCCCTCCAAAAAGTGGGCGCAGATCGAATATGGAGCAATCTTATCAATAAATACAACAGTATTCCATTGACCAACAAGGTAAACCCCGATTTAACCGATTATGTTACCCAAGAGGCTTTGAAAGGTGTTTATACCATGATCGCGGTCGAGGAAAAAGAAATTCGCACTAAGGTATCGTCGCGAACGACCGACCTTTTAAGGAAAGTGTTTAAATTACAGGATTAACACCTTACCCACAACAATATCGAATTGATCCTTTAGAAGTAAGGGAAACAACGCCTATTTGATTTCGTAATCTTTGAGTTTGTAAATCTGATATGATGATCCCGACGATCAAAGAGGCGCATTTTTCTCCGAAACGGGCGACGGCATCGCAACGACTAAATGGCAGGGGGAGTCCTCCAAAATTCCCTTTATCAGGTAGGCCGAAATGCACTTGATCCGCGCCGAATCCAATTTCCGCGAAGGTAGATCGGTAGGTCTTGCCCCCGAAGACGACATCAATGCCCTCAGAGCGCGTTCGGGGGCAGCGCCTTTGACCGATATTACCGTACAGGATAATATCGACGAACGGAAAAGGGAACTCCCTTCAAAGGCTTTGCCCTCCACGACATAAAGATACTGGGAGGCAATGTGGGCACCCTAAGCTACGATGACCCCAAACTGGTGATGCCCGTACCACAGCGGGAAACCGATTCCAATCCGAATTTGGAACAAAATCCCGGTGATTGGAATTATGAAATCCTTAGTAGGCTGAATTAGTCTTAAAAGATTAGCGCTATCCCTACGTTAAGAAATCATTAATTCGACGAATTTTTAAGGATATATGGCGAAAATGGACATCCAGGAGCAAAAATTCACCGTATATTAGGGACTTATTAATTGAACTATGGAAAAGCAGTATTGTAAAGTAGGAAGCGTTACCCCCATGACCGCGAACAGAAATATTATCTCATTATTGGAGTACCAATACCAAAATTTTATGGATAAGGCGAGCAATTTGGAATACACCGATGCCAAATTGGTGGAATTCTTTGAGCAGAAAGCACTAAAAATCCAGAAAATATTGGAAAATATGATGAAGTAAAGCTTGCTTTACTTCACTTTAGCTCTATCGAGCTCTTCGGCCATTTGCTTTTGTAGGACCCTCGCTTTTGATGCCGCGGCTTCCGCAAAATCCTTTCCTTGGGAGGCATAGATGATTCCCCTGGAGGAATTGATTAGCAGACCAACATTTTCGTTCATTCCGTTTTCGCATACCTCTTTGAGGCTGCCTCCCTGGGCACCCACACCCGGGACCAGCAAAAAACTGTTCGGAACTATTTTTCGTACCTCCCGAAGGTATTCCGCCTTGGTAGCCCCGATTACGTACATTAAATTTTCGGAATTCTTATAGGTCCTTGAAATTTCCAACACCTGTTTGTACAGTTCCTTGCCATCGACCCGCTTCGTTTGATAATCGAACGCTCCTTCGTTGGAGGTCAAGGCCAGCAAAATGGTATGATGGTCGGTAAAGGCCAGAAAAGGTTCCACGGAATCCTTCCCCATGTAGGGGGCAACGGTGATGGAATCGAATTGCAGGTCTTCAAAAAATGCCTTGGCATACCGGCTCGATGTATTACCTATATCCCCGCGTTTGGCATCGGCAATGGTAAAGATATCCGGATGGTTTTTATTGAGATAGGTTATGGTCTTTTCCAGAGCTTTCCAGCCTAGGATCCCATGGGCCTCATAAAATGCAGTATTAGGCTTGTAGGCCACGCATAGATGATGGGTGGCGTCGATAATTGTCTTGTTAAAGGCAAAAATCGGATCTTCTTCGCTTAACAGATGATCAGGAATCTTCTCCAGATCAGTATCAAGACCGATGCAGAGAAAGGACTGTTTTTCATTTATCTGCTCAATAAGTTGCGACGTGTTCATTAGGTGTACCGTATGGTTAGTAGTTGGGGAATGGATACGCAGTGCAGCATGTCCTATTTAACTTTCATTTTCGGGCCCCGGGGAAATTTAAATAGTGTACTCCGCCCTAAGATTAGTATGATGTCTCATGCCTACCATTGAGTATGCTTCGTTACTAACCCAAAGTGCCCATATATCCCTAGAATATTTCCGAGGCTTCCCTCAACTTCTCCGTATTCTCCACCAAGCTCAGTTCGTCGATTATTTTTTGAATATCGCCATCGACAATGTTTTGCAGGTCGTAAAGTGTCAGTCCGATCCGATGGTCGGTTACCCGCCCTTGCGGATAATTGTAAGTACGGATCTTGGCGGAGCGGTCGCCACTGCTAACTTGGGAGTTCCGTTTGGCGGCATCCTCTTCCTGTTTTTTGGCCAGTTCCATATCGTACAGGCGTGAACGCAACACCCGAAACGCCTTTTCCTTGTTCTTATGCTGTGATTTTTGATCTTGGCACTGGGCGACGAGTCCCGTTGGAAGGTGCGTCAGCCGCACGGCGGAATAGGTCGTGTTTACCGACTGCCCGCCAGGACCGGAGGAACAGAAATAGTCGATACGGACGTCCTTGGGGTCGATCTGCACATCAAAATCCTCGGCCTCGGGAAGTACCATGACCGTGGCGGCACTCGTATGCACCCTGCCCTGGGTTTCGGTTTGAGGTACGCGTTGCACCCGGTGTACGCCTGCCTCGAATTTCAGGGTGCCGTACACATCCTTTCCGTTCACCTCGAACTGGATTTCCTTATAGCCGCCGCTCGTGCCTTCGCTCAAGTCGATGACGTTGGTCTTCCATCCTTTGCTTTCGCAATATTTGGTGTACATACGAAAGAGGTCACCGGCAAAGATACTGGCCTCGTCACCGCCCGTTCCCGCTCGTATCTCTACGACCACGTCCTTGGCATCCTCGGGGTCTTTGGGAATAAGCATCATTTTGATTTCCTCTTCGAGTTGTGGTAGCTCGGCCTTGGCCTCTTCCAACTGCATCTTGGCCATTTCGAGCATTTCGGTATCGCTGCCCTCGGAGATGATTTCCTCCGCCTCCTTGATATTATCGGTCAATTCAATGTACTCATCCCGCTTCCCCACCAGTTCTTTCAGGTCGGAATACTCCTTGGTGAGCTCCACATAGCGCTTTTGGTCCGAGATGATATCGGGCTGGATGATCAGGTCGGAAACCTCATCAAAACGCTGCTTTACTATGTTCAATTTATCTATCATATCGCCTTCGGCTATGTCTGCGAATTTACGATAAAATCTAAAATCTCACGTCTCTTCTTAATCTCCTACAAAAGTAGTACCCAATGAAACAATAAAAGCATTTAGCCCATCACTTCGGCCATATCGGTTTATTCGAAGATTTACGGTCTTCAATCCGAAGCTAAGGACCTTGGTTCTGGTAAAAATATCCCTATAACGAATACCCATTCCATATTGATGGGCATGGTATTTCGAAAGGTCATGATCGGAGGTGTAGAAATCGTAACTCGACAAGGCCTCTTCCTTTTCAAAAAAATAATCGGCAGCGGATTGTGAATAGAACCGATAGTTGGGATACAGGGTAAAAGCATCGTTCAACTTTAGGGGTATTTCGAGGCTGGCGGTATGCGAAGTAATGCCCCAATCGTCATAATAGAAACGGTAGTAGCTTCTTAACACAAAGGTATCGTTCAGATAATAGTTCAAGCGCCCGCCGATGGGGAGTTTAAAACGGCTATCCGGCAATCGCTCCACATCGTCCGCCAATTGAAAATCCTCAATGAAAAAAGGGTTCGTATCGCCGAAATAGACCCTTTGGAAAGGGGTGCTGAGCAGTCCCTTTTGTAAAACAGCATCCATAAAAACGGCTCCCTGCAGCTTTCTGCCCAAGATTTGGGACAGGCCCAAAGAAAGGGCATACGTATTGCGTTTTTCTATTATCGAAGGCGGTAAAACTGGGAGTGTAGCTACCATTTCCCGTCGTACGGGAATCAAAAAAACCCTCCCTCAGTTCTATGGGATATTGGGGGTTCCACTTATCGAAGTACAGCTTCCCGCTGAGCGACAGTTCCGTATTTTTTTGGTTGAACCACCGGGTATGGCCTCCACCGAAGCCCACGGAAAAATAGTCATATTCGGAAGAAATATAAAAGTTGGCGCTGGACATCGAATTCCGGTCATCGGAACTATGCCGGTACGATGGATTAAAATGCACCAGCACATCTTGTCGCGAGGCCCCCGAAGAAGCGCTGAAGGGACTTACCCGTAGATTTACATCACCATCCAACGGGTTGACATTGCTTGAAGAGGCCGAGGTATAGGCCGAAATGCCCACATCGGCAGTCAGCACATCATCGTCGTTCAGGGGAATGCTTACCACGAGAACCGAAGAGGCATCGGTCAAGTCTTCGCTACCCTCGCCCCCGGTTACCGCGGCGTTTTGACCATCCTGCCCATAATAACTGAACAGCAAATCGATTTCAGCGGCCTCCAAGACCCTCTTTTTGTATGTGGTATCCGTCTCTTGGGAAATCCCAAGAAAGGAAAACAGAAGAAAAATGGGTATGTATATTTTAGTCAAGATGGGAGTTATCGGGTTATTGCACCCAGATTTAATTAGCGCTTTGGTGCTCGGAATATGGAATAGTATTTTTTATGGCCGTAATCACCAAATCAGTCAGTTTCCCGGGGAGCAATCAATTACAGCCGCAGCCTCCCCCGCTCTTACCACCATTGGCACCGGCAGCGGCCTCGCGATACACTTGAAAATTGGTCTCGAAACGCTCCGTATCTTTCGCCGAAAGCTGCATTTCCTCGTCGTTGAGATATACTTTTTCGTATGGTTTTACTGCTACGCAGGATGTGAAAAGGATTCCGAGACCACAAAACACCATTAATTTTTTCATAGCTTAAGGTTTGGGTTCACTCTCAAACAAAATCCCGCTACTCTTATGGACTAGGTTATCATCATCTACCAATATGACCTCGGTACCGCCCAGTTGGTTGATCAATGAAAGTCCGGCTTCCTTGCCCATGATGAATACTGCTGTGGCGAGGGCGTCGCAGAGTTCGGCGCTCTTGGCAAAGATGGAAACGCTGTTCACTCCCGTCGCCGGATACCCGGTTCTGGGATCGATAATATGTGCATATTTTACCCCGTCGAAAACGACGAACTTTTCATAGTTGCCCGAGGTCGCTACCGAGGATTCTACAACGGGCAGCCAAGAAAATATTTTCTCCTTGCTCAAAGGGTTGGCGATACCGATCAGCCATTTTTCACCATTGGCCTTGGTACCCCAAGTAGTCAAATCACCCGCCGCGTTGATGATTCCGCCGATGACCTGTTTTGAAATCAAAAGTTCCTTGGCCTTGTCGGCGGCATAGCCCTTTCCGATGGCCCCAAAGGAAATCTTCATTCCTTCATCCCTTAAAAAAACGGTCTGGTCCCTTTCGTTTAAAATAATCTTATGATAGCCGACCTTGGCCACCGATTTTTTTAGTTCGTCCTCCGTAGGTTTTCGCTGCATCGAGCCGTCGAATTTCCAGATTTCATCCATAGAGGAATAGGAAATATCAAAGGCCCCATCGGTGAGTTCCGAAATCTGTTTGGCCCGTTCTATCAACAGTGAAGAGCTCAAGGCTCACTTTTACAGGTCGTATTCCCGCATTTTTATTAATCAGCGTGGTCTCCGAATTTGGACTCCAAGCGGATATCAAGTTTTCAATCCGTCTGATTTCCGCAGTCGCCTCGTCAATATTTATCTGACCCATATCTTCGTTTTCGGCCACCACCGTAAGATCGAATCGGGTACCCATTAGTTTTAGGGTCTTGTGAACGGTAACGAGCTCCTTTTCCTGGGCGAAATCGATCCCGGTTAAAAAGCAAAAAAATAAAAGCGTCAAAAACCTCACTTTATAAAGGAATTTAGATGTTCTATATACGCCTCCGGAGAGCCTTTCAGAAATCCGGTCTCACCCAAAATGGACCCGTCCTTACTCAAGAGCAGCACGAGGGGGAAGTATCCTTTCGGATTGTATTTTTCGGCCAAGGCGGCGTTTTGGACGGCAACGCCCTCCGGCAATTGGTTCGCTTTTTTTCTGGGGAAATCCGCTTTATAAAGCATATAATTTTCGTCGGCATGAAGGCGAAAGACGTCGGACTGCCAGACCTCTTTGTCCAGTTTTATACAAGGTGCACACCAATCGGAGCCTGCGAAGACCAGAAGGATAGGCTTGTCTTGCACTTGGGCCCCGGAAAGAGCTTCCGCAAAACTACCTTGCCACTCTTGGGCAACCAATGTGGACGCAAAAAACAGGCAGAACACGCAGATATATTTCTTCATAACGACTTGCAAGGCAAAAAAGGTGTCCGCTATTCGAAAATTCGGAGTATGGATCCCGATAGCTCTGTCTTAAATATTTTGAGGGACTTCGCCGCTTGGCTATCCACTTGGTTCAGCGGCGTTCCGTTCTGTTCAAAACGCGAACCGTGCACCCCGCAATAAAAAATACCGCCATCCCGGTCGGCAAAGCGCACTTCCGCATAGCCTTGGTGGCTGCATACCTGGCTTGCCGCAACGAAATTACCTTCCATATTTTTTACAATAATTACGGAATTTTTAAGGATGAAACCACCAATGGTAGCCAGTTTTTCAGCTTCGGAAGATTCAAGATCTACGCTAAAATCCACCCCGGTCGGTACCGGGTTATTTGCCCCGTCTTCCAATACCTCTTGGGAACAGGCGTGCAAACAGGGGAGGGCTATGGCAAATGCCGCGCCCGCCCCCAGACTTTTGAGAAACTGTTTTCTTTTCATGGCCAAACGGTCTAGTAACTCAAACGTAAAATAAATAGGAAAAGTATGTATCAGTAAGTAAAGCTGCCGAACTCGCTTTTGATGGACAATTTTTTAACATCACTGGGTTCGACCCTACCCACAATTCTAGCATCTACGTTAAAACTTTTTGATAGGGAAATTAGATCGTCGGCAAGAGAGGGATCGACATAAAGTTCCAGACGGTGCCCACAGTTGAACACCTGATACATTTCGCTCCAATGGGTACCCGATTGTTCTTGGATCAACCGGAACAAAGGGGGAACGGGAAACAGGTTATCCTTTACCACATGAAGCCGGTCGATAAAATGCAAAATCTTGGTTTGCGCTCCCCCGCTGCAGTGTACCATACCATGAATGTCTTTGGATGTATATTTTTCCAGGATTTTCTTTACTATGGGCGCATAGGTACGGGTGGGAGACAGAACCAGCTTCCCCGCATCCAGGGGCGATCCTTCGATCTCATCCGTCAATTTTGTTTTTCCGGAATACACCAATTCTTCGGGAACGGATGCATCGTAGCTTTCGGGATAGGTAGAGGCCAGATGCTTCGAAAAAACATCGTGCCGGGCCGATGTGAGTCCGTTACTGCCCATTCCACCATTGTATTCCTTTTCATAAGTGGCCTGCCCAAAGGAGGCCAGGCCTACGATAACGTCACCGGCACGAATATTGGCGTTATCAATGACATCGGCCCGCTTTAAGCGTGCCGTTACCGTAGAATCCACAATAATCGTTCGCACCAAATCGCCCACATCGGCCGTTTCGCCGCCGGTGGAGCGGATAGTTAATTCCATGTTCCGCCAAATCGGAAATCAGCGCTTCGGTACCATTGATAATTGCGGAAATCACTTCCCCGGGAATCAAATTTTTATTGCGTCCAATGGTGGAAGAAAGCATGATATTATCCGTAGCGCCCACACAGATCAGGTCGTCGATGTTCATGATCAACGCATCTTGGGCTATACCCTTCCAAACGGAAATATCTCCGGTCTCCTTCCAATAGATATAGGCTAAGGAAGATTTGGTGCCGGCCCCGTCGGCATGCATAACGAGGCAATACTCTTCATCGTTCGTTAAATAATCGGGCACGATTTTGCAGAACGCCTTTGGGAAAAAGCCCTTTTTCAATATTTTTAATGGCTTTGTGAACGTCTTCCTTGGAGGCGGAAACCCCTCTTTGGCTATATCTTTTGCTGGTTTGGGAACTCATGGAGAACAATTTTGGTAAAAATAGTTAAAAAGTAGGCAGTGTTGAGTTTTCAGTGTCGGTGTTCAGTGTTCAGTGCTCAGTGTTCGGTGCTCAGTGCTCAGTGTTCAGTTTTCAGTGCTCGGAGTTCATGTTCAGTGCTCGGTGCTTCAGAGTGCGGTGTTAAGTGCTATTTGCTCGGTGTTCAGTGCTCGGTGTTCAGGGCTTGGTATTCGGTTTCCAGTGCTCAGAGTTCGGTGTTCGATGTTCGGTGTTCGGTGTTCGGTGTTCGGTGCCCGGTAAAAACTACTTTTTTTAAACTCCTAAGCTTCTAAACTTTTTTTGAACTGGCACTATCATTTGATGAACAACAGCTCCCGGTATTTGGTCAATGGCCAAGATTGGTCATCTATCAACTGTTCCAATTGATCGCAGTGACGGCGAATTTCATCAAAATAAGGCTTGACGTTCTCACAGTAAGCAGAGGCTTTTTTACGGGTATCCGCTATTTTGTTGGCCCTCCTTCGGGTATCGGTCATGGCATCTGTTTTTTTCTTTAATTCCACAATATGCTCCGCAATCTTTTCTATGATTCCGGATTGTCCATCGGAAAGTTTCGTGTGCGCCGCTCCGTAAATCTCCTTTAGGCCCAGAACGTTCTTTATCAAAATATTCTGATATCCGATAGCAGCGGGCACAATCTGATTGTACACCAGTTCGTCGAAGACCCTCCCCTCGATCTGTAGATGAAGGATATAGGCTTCAAGTTCCACCTCATGACGTGCCTTGATTTCGGTTTCGCTCATGACCCCCATACCCTGAAAAAGTTCTATACTTTCTTTTGAGGTCATGACACTAAGGGCACTAGGTGTACTGCGGTTATGGCTCAGCTTTCTTCTTTCGGCCTCTTTTTTCCAGACTTCGCTATACCCGTCTCCGTCGAAACGGATCTTTTTCGAAGTCTTGATGTATTCCCGCAATATATTGAAGATTGCCTCATCTTTTTTTAAGTTTTTCTTATCGATCAGCGCATCGACCTCCTTTTTAAAATCTTGCAATTGCTTGGCGACGATGGTATTCAGCACGGTCATCGGTTTGGCACAATTGGTTTTAGCCCCGACGCCTCGCATCTCGAATTTGTTTCCGGTAAAGGCAAAGGGCGAAGTGCGGTTACGGTCGGTATTATCCAATAAAATCTCGGGGATTTTACCGACCACGTTCAGTTTTAGTTCGGTTTTTTCCTCGGGGGATAGTTTTCCTTTGGATACCCCTTCCAATTCATCCAGCACATTGCCCAACTGGGTGCCGATAAAAATGGAGAAAATAGACGGGGGGGCCTCCTTTTCGCCCAATCTCAAGTCATTACTTGCCGAAGCGATAGACGCACCCAGCAGTTCCTCATAGGTATCGACGGCCTTGATGGTATTGATAAAAAAAGTCAGGAACTGTAAATTTTTCATCGGGGTCGAACCGGGACTGAGCAGGTTGACGCCCGTATCCGTCGCCAGGGACCAGTTGTTGTGCTTTCCGGAACCATTGATGCCCGCAAACGGCTTTTCATGAAAGAGCACCTTGAAATGATGTTGGTCGGCGATCTTGTCCATAACATCCATCAGCAATTGGTTATGATCAACGGCAAGATTGGCCTCTTCAAAAACGGGGGCCAGTTCGAACTGGTTGGGAGCCACTTCGTTATGTCTCGTTTTTACGGGAATACCCAGTTTCGTACATTCTTGCTCCAAGTCTCGCATAAACCGAATGGCACGCAAGGGGATGACCCCAAAGTAATGGTCGCCCAGTTGCTGCCCTTTTGCGGCGGAACGCCCGAGCAAGGTCCTCCCGGTAAGCCCGATATCGATCCGTGACTGGGCCAGGGCCTTGTCCAGCAAAAAATATTCCTGCTCCCACCCCAACGTCGCATTGACTTTGGACACATTTTTATCAAAGTATTTCGCCACTGCGGTCGCCGCCTCATCGATAGCGTTCAGCGCCCTTAACAAGGGGGCCTTGTTGTCAAGTGCCTCGCCCGTGTAGGAGACGAAAATAGTAGGTATGCAAAGTGTAGTATCGTAAACGAATGCGGGACTGGTAGGATCCCACGCCGTATAACCCCGGGCTTCGAAGGTATTTCGAATGCCCCCGCTCGGAAAACTGGAGGCATCGGGCTCTTGCTGCACTAATTGTCCGCCCCCGAATTTTTCCAAGGCCTTGCCATCGGGCAAAAGGTCAAAAAAGGCATCGTGCTTTTCGGCCGTGGTGCCGGTCAAGGGCTGAAACCAGTGGGTATAGTGCGTTGCACCCATGGATATGGCCCAGGTCTTCATGGCCTCGGCCACCTGATCGGCTATTTTTCGATCGATCTTCGAACCCGAGACTAATGGCATTATTTACACTTTCAAGGGCATCCTTGGTCAGGAATTGTAGCATACGCCCCTCATTGAACACGTTGGTCGCGAAAAGGTCCGAACGTCTTCCGTTCTCTTTCACGACGATAGGCTTCCTTTTCTGGCTTTCCGCAATAGCGTCAAATCGTTGTCTTGACATACCTCTTATACTTTTTGTAAGGGTGATTGGCAAAAATAGGGATTAGGGAATTAATAATATATCCGCAGAAAAATTAGTTTCCGTCAAAATACCCTGTGCTTATCGGGGGCATCTTAAAAAATAACTATTTTTTTAAATTTTTACCCCCAAAATATTAGGTAAATCCATCAAAAAAGATATTTTTGTTTAAGTTATAAAGTAAAATTTAACTACCTATTATGAGCAAATCAAAGTTAGAGTACATTTGGTTGGACGGTTATGAACCCACGGCCAATCTAAGAAGTAAGACAAAAGTGGAGGACGATTTTAGCGGAAAACTGGAAGATTGCCCTTTATGGTCTTTTGATGGAAGTTCGACCAAGCAAGCTGTGGGCGGTTCGTCGGACTGTCTTTTAAAGCCCGTGGCCATATATCCCGATCCTGCGAGAAAAAATGGATTTTTGGTTATGACCGAGGTAATGAATGCCGATGGAACCCCACACGTCTCGAATTCGAGGGGCGCGATAAACGACCCCGACAACGATTTTTGGTTCGGATTTGAACAGGAATATTTTATCATGAGCAAAGAGACTCAATTGCCGTTGGGTTTCCCTGTTGGCGGCTATCCAGGCCCCCAGGGCATGTACTACTGCTCCGTCGGCGGTAAAAACACTCACGGTCGGGCGTTTGTGGAAGAACATGCCGATCTGTGTATCGCAGCGGGGCTCAATTTCGAAGGCATCAACCAAGAAGTGGCCAGTGGCCAGTGGGAATTTCAGCTGTTCGCCAAAGGCGCCCAAAAAGCAGGTGACGAAGTTTGGGTCGCCCGTTATCTTTTGGACCGCTTGACGGAAAGCTATGGCTATTACATCGAGTACCACCCGAAACCCATTAAAGGTGATTGGAACGGTTCCGGTATGCATGCGAATTTCTCGAATACTACGTTGAGGACTTGCGGATCCAAAGAAATCTACGAACAGATTTGCGAGGCTTTCCGACCCGTTACCAAAGAGCATATCGAGGTGTACGGCGAGTTTAACGACGAGCGTTTGACCGGCAAGCATGAGACGGCTTCCATAAACGACTTTAGTTATGGGGTTTCCGACCGGGGCGCTTCGATACGAATTCCGATCATTACCGTGGAACGGGGTTGGAAAGGCTGGTTGGAGGATAGAAGGCCGGCTTCAAATGGCGACCCGTACAAAATTGCAGGTAGGATCGTGGAAACGGTAAAGTCTGCAAAGGTGAATGAAACTGCTAGCTAGTCGAACGCTTTTTTAAGTACTTTAGTTCCCTAAAATTAATTCAATTAGTAATATGAACCGTCTTTGGCAGATTGCCGAGGGCGGTTTTTTTATTGAACTGTCGATCGAAGTCTCACGCAATCAGCAGTCAGTAACCTTCAACCTAGAACCGACCTACCTGATCATCAAATACACGAAAATGGCATAGACCGTCACCAGAACCAATCCATCCCGCCATCCCAATCGTAGTCCCTTTGGGATAAATACCAAGGGAAGTATCAAGAACGAAATGCCCAACATCCAAAAGATATCGTTGTTCAACAGGCCCGGGTCTACCACAGCGATAGGTGTTATAATTGAGGTAATCCCTAAAACGGCCAAAAGGTTGAAAATATTCGAACCGATAAGGTTGCCCAAAGAAATCGCCTTTTCCTTTTTAATGACTGCTATTATCGATGCTGCCAATTCTGGGATACTGGTACCCACGGATACCACGGTTACCCCTATGATACGCTCACTGACCCCATAGGCGCTCGCCAGGCTTACCGCACCGTCGATAAGCAGTTCCGAACCGCCCCAGAGTGCCGTGCCTCCTATCCCCAAAAACAAAAACGTTTTATACAGCGGAAGGGGCACATCGTCTTCGGGCATTTCATCGACGACCGCCGGTTTTTGGAATCGGAGCAAATAGACCAAGAACAAGAATAGGGCGACCACCATAATAATGCCCTCGTATTGCTGCAGTTCCCCGTCAAAATAGATAAACGCAAAAAATAATGCCGAAGCCAGCATCATTACCGGCCAATCGGTCGTATAGAAACTCCGCTGTACGTCAATGCTTCCCAAAAGGGTCGTTATTCCCAGTACGAGGCCCAGATTGGCGATGTTGGACCCGACCACATTACCCAGGGCGAGATCTGGAAAACCTTCCAAGGCCGATTTGATACTTACGATCAGTTCCGGAGCCGAGGTGGCAAAGGAGACTACCGTCATACCGATGACTATCTTTGGGATGTTCAATCGAAGGGAAAGGGCCACGGCGGATTTCAATAACCAGTTTCCACCCGCTATTAATAATATTAGGCCAAGAATTAGGAAAAGAAGGTTTTGCATGAATCGGTTTCAAGGGAACTTCCACAAATATATGGAAGAATATAAATTTGGGGCTTCTATCCCGTTATGTCGATTTTATCCGCTAAAACAAACAAACTTTCCCGTAGTTCATATATTTGTAACCGAAGTGATTTCACTATATACTATGGTATGAAAAAGGCTCTTTTTAAATTTTTAGCGAAGGTAAACAAGATAATCCTCCCCTCCTACTCTAAAAAACAGTTGGACCTTTCGAGTGCATCCAAACTGCAGATGGCCATTATCGGTTGGAGGTATTATGTTACCTTGCGTGCCTTGGGCTAGTATCGCAGTAAGGAAATTACTTCACGATTTCCTAATTTTTCCCTACCTTCTAGAAAACCGAGTTCAATCAAAAATTGGCACATTATAATTTCGCCCCCCAGGCGCTCAACCAGTTCACAGGTGGCTTTGGCCGTGCCACCGGTAGCGAGAACATCGTCGTGCACCAAGACTTTATCACCCTGTTGAATACTGTCCTTATGTATTTCCAAGGTATCCGTAGCGTACTCCAAATTATAGGTAAGACTAATAGTTTCAGCAGGCAGTTTACCAGGTTTACGAACCGGCACGAACCCGGCATGCAGTCGTGAGGCCAAAATTGGAGCAAAGAAAAACCCACGGCTCTCCATGCCTACTACTTTATCTATTTTGTGGTTTCCAATAAGATTCAACAGCGATTCGGTTGCGTGCCCCATTGCCATTGAGTCCTTTAAAAGAGGTGTTATATCCTTGAACACGATTCCTTTAGAAGGAAAGTCGTCAATATCGCGAATGTAAGATTTCAGGTTCATGTATTTTGATCAAGCTTAGTTTGCCGTTAAATTTAAAAAGAAATATATTTGCACCCCTTTGCACAAAGGCCCATACTGGCCCTGTGGCGCAACTGGATAGCGCATCTGACTACGAATCAGAAGGTTACAAGTTCGAATCTTGTCAGGGTCACGACACTCGGGAAACCACGTCCTTTTTTTGGACGTGGTTCTTTGGTTTGTGGAAACGCCAAGCGACAGCTTGAGCGTTGGAACAAAGCGAAGAACCGGGGGCGATAGCCGGTGGTTTCCCATTTGCAACATTGAGGCCAAAAAGAAAACCGAAGGTAATCTTGTCAGGGTCACGACACTCGGGAAACCACGTCCTTTTTTTGGACGT
This sequence comes from uncultured Flavobacteriaceae bacterium, assembly GCA_963764285.1. GTDB lineage: Bacteria > Bacteroidota > Bacteroidia > Flavobacteriales > Flavobacteriaceae > Pricia. The sequence continues at coordinate 34,110 of CAVXSA010000001.1, read as the reverse complement.
GGTTCTTTGGTTTGTGGAAACGCCAAGCGACAGCTTGAGCGTTGGAACAAAGCGAAGAACCGGGGGCGATAGCCGGTGGTTTCCCATTTGCAACATTGAGGCCAAAAAGAAAACCGAAGGTAATCTTGTCAGGGTAACCTAATATAAAGTTAATGGTGGATTTTTTCAGCTCCTCACAGTTGGAGCATTTTCAAAAAAAGTTTGCAAAAAAATGGAGGCAAAACCCTACTTGCAAAAGATAATTTCCAATTTGGCCCTATTTAGTTCTTGGCAAAGCCCAATTCCCTTCCCTGGTTAGTAGGGACTTGGATATCGATACCTGTCGAAAAATTGCTATTTTCTAGGGCTGGGAATAGGTAATCAATCTTTGAGGCCACCGGACTCCTACAATCCGGCAGCAACTTAGCGTTTTCATCATTTTCGGATGCCGGCATCAAGAGATGCATCTCACGGACCGATCACCAAAAATTTCATCGCTCAAACAATTTCCGCGCTCAAACCAGCCTGCAGAAGTCCACTGCACTGCGGTTCCAGATCGACGTACTCCCCCGTTTTCACCGTACATTTACCTTTATAGTGCACAATGAGGGAACATTGTTCGGCCTGTTCAGGGGTGTGCTCACAAACATCCATGAGCGTTTCGATAACATGGTCGAAGGTGTTCACCTCATCATTAAAGAGTATTATTTCATTCTGTTTTACCGTTTCTTCCTTTAGAAGAACATCTTCCCATACTTTTTCTTTCGTGCTCATAGCGAGTTTTTAATATCCAGTATTTCTTATAACACCTTCTAAAATACATATTTTACCGCAACCCATTGGTTCCTTTCGATACTTTTTTCGACTCTCATACCATTTTCCGAGCATTTTTCAGAGATATAAGCTAGGTCGTCCCGATAAAATCCACTAACAAAAAGAATTCCGTTCTCGGTCAGGTTTTGGGAGTATTTGGGAATATCGGCTAATAATATATTTCGATTGATATTGGCTAGAATAACATCGTATTTTCTTGGGCCCAACAAGTCCGAATCACCTTCATGAACATTGATCTGGGGGCAATTGTTCCGTTCCACATTTTCCTGCGCGTTGAGATAGCACCAGTTATCGATATCGATGGCGTCGATATGGGCCGCCCCCCTCATAGCAGCCAGAATGGCCAATACGCCGGTGCCACTACCCATGTCCAAAACAGATCGGTCCTCAAACCTATGTTCCAAAATGAACTGTAGCATCATGTGAGTGGTTTCGTGATGGCCGGTACCGAAACTCATTTTAGGTTCGATGACGATATCGTATGCCACATCGGGCTTTTCATGAAAAGGGGCACGAACCACACAGCGTCGGTCTATTTGGATGGGATTGAAATTCCTTTCCCAATTTGCATTCCAGTTTTGCTGGGGGATTTCCTTTAGACTATATTCAATATCGAATAAATCGTTTTTCAATATGGGTATGCTTTTTAAAATACCCTCATGCCAATCCCGTTTTGGGATGTAGGCCAGGACGCCTTCATCATTTTCCAAAAAACTCTCAAACCCCACCTCGCCCAGCTCAGCGGTCAGAATTTCTGAGGCTGGCTGCAAGGGGGATATTCTAAAACTATATTCTATGTAAGCTGACAAGGTTCCAGATTGAATATAAGAGGCATAAAAATTAACGTTTCATCACAACTTCACAGCTGTTCAAAGTTCAAGGAAATCTTAATTTTGATCCATAACCCATACTAGCAGATTACCACCTATGTTTTTACTGCGGATTTCCAAGATGATCGCGATACCCATCAAATGGCCTTGATAATCTCCACAAAATCATCCGCAACCAAAGAGGCCCCGCCGATGAGTCCGCCATCGACATCCGGTTTCGAGAAAATCTCTTCGGCATTGGCGGGCTTTACGCTGCCACCATACAAAATGGACACGTTGTTCGCCACAGAAGGGTCATAGGCCTCGGTAATCGTTTTGCGGATAAAAGCGTGCATTTCCTGCGCCTGTTCGGGGGATGCAGTCTCTCCTGTACCGATGGCCCATACGGGTTCGTAGGCTAGCACTAGGTTGGTCCATGCGGATGCCTCCAATGAGAACAGAGCATTTTTCAATTGGTTTTCTACGACCTTAAAATGATTGTCCGATTTTCGGTCGTTCAGTTCCTCCCCGAAGCAGAACATCACCCGCATGTTCTTTTTCAATGCCGATTTTACTTTTTGGGACAGAATTTCATCCGTTTCCCCGAAATACGCCCTTCTTTCGGAGTGCCCTATGATTACGGTCTCGACATCGATGTCCAATAACATATCTGCGGAAATCTCCCCGGTGTACGCACCGCTTTCGGCAAAATGCATGTTCTGGGCTATGACCTCGATGACCGAGGATTCCAAATGGCGAACGGCTGCCGCCAGGTTTACGAATGTCGGGGCAACCATCACCTCGGCCTGGGTATCGGGCAACTTGGCGGCCAGCTCGGTAAGCAATGCCTCCGTCTCGGTCGAATTCTTGTTCATTTTCCAGTTTCCTGCTACAATTTTGCTTCTCATTTTCTTACAGTATTTAAGTTTTAATCTTTGCGGCCCTCAGGATCTCTGAGCATTTATAGATATTTACTAAGGTGTTTATTCCAATTCCAAATCATCTAAGTCGTTGTAATGTACTTTCTGTTGTATGGTTCCTTTCTCCAACACCAACACCCCAGGGTTGGAACGCACTATCGTTTTCAGGGTAGTCTCATCGGTAAAATAGAATTGAAAGTCCAACCTATGATCTTTTACCAATTGTGAGGTCTGTTGGTCGTTAGAAGCGGACATTCCGATAACCGTATATCCCTTTTTCAAAGCAGCGTCCGTTACCTTTTTCACCTCTGAATAGACATCTTCATTGGTCTTTCTCAGATCATAGGCGATGACCATGACCAATTTCGGTTCTTGGAGTAAAGAATCGGCAAAATCCTTGCCGTTGCGTTCGATGGTAAAATCGTGTATAGGCGGTCGGTAACCTTCCTGCACTTCGGTAGTTTCCACATCGATAAATTCCCCGTCCACCGACGGATAATCGCCCTGGGTCACGATGATTTTTTCCTCGCCATCGACCTTAAATTTCCACGCATAATCGTAGATCGGTTTTGGGGCATCCTCAGGTACTGACATCCCATCCTCAATGTTGGCTCCGATCTTATAGGGCCTAAAATCAATGACAGGCAAGTGGTTGAGCACAAAAATACCATACACGATACAGCATATAACCGCTATTAAAGTGATGGCCCGCACCGTATTCGACCGGAACAACGGAGTGATGTATTTTTTCCCAAAGAACAGAATAAGGATCAATAGTAATAGGATGACATCCTTGGTAAACGATTCCCATGGCGTCAATTTGATGGCATCACCAAAACAGCCACAATCCGTCACTTTATTGAAATAGGCGGAATAAAAGGTGAGGAAGGTAAAACCGAGAATCATGATGAGAAGGCTCCATACGGTAAACTTTACCCGGAAGCCCAATAATAGGATGACCCCGAGCAGGACTTCAAAAATCACGACGAAAATGGAAATGGCCAGGGCGTAGGGCACAAAAACGGGAAGGTCGAGAACGCCTTGGCTAAAGTATTCCTCCAGCTTGAACGAAAAGCCGACCGGATCGTTCAGCTTAATTAATCCACTGATAATAAAGAGAATGCCGACTACAATTCTGCTGATGTTTACGAGGTACTTCATGGTTTTAAAATTCCAAATTACCAGCACCAAATTCCAATAAGATTCCCGATTCAAAAGTAGTTGGTGCCATATTATATGATTTTTCCATAATCGGATTATTTGGGATTTTTAATATGGGATTTGGAGCTTTCATTAAGATGAATCAACGCAAAAATCGCATAATTCACCATATCCTGATAATTGGCATCGACCCCTTCGCTGACATTCGTCTTTCCGTGATTGTTCTCTATCTGTTTCACGCGCAATAGTTTTTGCAGTATCAAATCGGTCAAGGAGCTTACCCGCATCTCGCGCCATGCCTCACCATAATCGTGGTTCTTTTTTTCCATCAATGTCTTGATGTCTTTGGCGTGCTTATCATATAGTTCGAGGGCTTCTTTTGTCGAAAGATCGGGCTGTTCAGCGATGCCCTTTTCGATTTGTATAAGGGCCATGATGGAATAGTTGATGATACCGGTAAATTCAGAATGCTCGTCCTCGTCCACCTTGCGCAGCTCGTTTTCCTGCAGACTGCGGGTGCGCTGTGCCTTGATAAAAATCTGGTCGGTCAACGACGGGAGCCTCATAATACGCCAAGCGCTACCATAGTCTCCCATCTTTTTTCGGAATAGTTCCCGACAACTTTTTAACACCTCATCGTATTGGTCGGAAGTATTTGGCATAATTGGTTGTGGATTGCGTAAATTTCGCACTTTATCGCGAAATGTCCAAAGTTCGTGTTTTAATGTTGGTTAATCAAGCTACACAGAAATCATTTATGACCCTCAATTGCAAAGGCCATCTCATCGAACTGTTTCCTCCTAAAGTCATGGGCATTCTGAATATCTCGCCGGATTCCTTCTACGACGGAGGGAAATACAAGGATAATAAATCCGTAGTACTTCAGACCGAGAAGATGCTGAACGAGGGCGCCACTTTTATCGATGTCGGGGCCTACAGTTCAAGACCGGGAGCGAATCCCGTTTCGGAAGATGAAGAATTGAATAGGATGTTGCCCATAGTCGAAATGCTAGTGAGGGAATTTCCAGAAATCATTCTATCCATCGACACCTTTAGAAGTACAGTGGCCGAAAAAAGCCTTCAAGCGGGTGCGGCCCTGATCAACGATATTTCGGCGGGGCAACTGGATGAAGAAATGCTACCCACCATCGCCGAGTATAAAATTCCGTATATTATGATGCACCTCCGAGGGACGCCAAGGACCATGCAGCATCAGACCGAATACAGCGACCTCGTGATCGACATTTTAAGATATTTTTCAGAACGCGTCGCCCGGGCCCGGTCTCTCGGCATTATCGACATAATCGTGGACCCGGGCTTCGGATTTGCCAAAAAGCTGGAACAGAACTATGAGCTTTTATCGAAATTGGACCTGTTCAAAAACTTGAATCTTCCTATTTTAGTGGGACTGAGCAGAAAATCGATGATTTATAAGGCTTTGGATACGGATTCCGAAAATGCTTTGAACGGCACGACCGCCCTAAACATGGTTGCCCTTATGAAGGGAGCCAATATATTGCGGGTACACGACGTTAAGGAAGCAATGGAGTGTGTTAGGCTTTTCGAATTGGTTCCATCTTAGAGGCATTGGTACTTATTCCCTTCTAAACCTATAAACCCATAAACTCATAAACTTTTTCCTAATTTTACAAAAACCCTTCCGGATTGGATTTTCTCAGTTTTTTGGATTTTAAGATTACCGATGTCCTTGACATCATTTTGGTAGCCACCCTTTTATACTACATCTATAAACTGGTGCGCGGTTCCGTAGCCATCAATATTTTTATCGGCATCGTCATCATCTGGGCCTTTTGGAAGCTTACCGAACTGCTCGAGATGGAAATGATCAGCAGTATGGTCGGCGGCTTTATGCAAGTGGGACTTATCGCCCTGATCATCGTGTTCCAGCAAGAGATCCGCAAGTTTCTTTTGATGGTCGGTTCCACCAACTTTGCCAATAAAAAAAACTTTGTCAAACATTTTAAATTTTTGCAGAACGAAGGTATCGGTACCAACGTCGATGTTGATGCGATTATAGCCGCCTGCGAAAAAATGAGCGTCACCCGAACCGGTGCCATTATAGTAATAGAACGCAACAATTCGCTGGACTTTGTAAAATCTACTGGCGATCAAATGTACATCAAGGTCAACCAACCGATCATTGAAAGCATTTTCTACAAGAACAGCACCTTGCACGATGGGGCGGTCGTTATCGAAAACAATTATATCGTCGCTACGCGGGCCATTTTGCCCGTTTCGAACGAACGAAATATCCCACTGCGCTTCGGTCTCCGTCATCGGGCCGCGGTCGGAATCACTGAAAAGACCGATGCCCTTACGCTCGTGGTCAGCGAGGAGACCGGTAATATTTCCTACATAAAAAACGGGGAGTTTGTGGATTATGAGGGTACAGAAGAACTGGCCGCCATGGTGAAGGAAGATTTGATTTGATCAAGCCACCTCCTCCGCCAAAAACTGTGCTTCGTAAAGATTTCGATAATAACCGTCTTGTTTGAGCAGTTCTTGGTGCGTACCGATCTCTACGATCTGACCGGCGTCCATGACGATGATTCGATCCGCTTTTTTTATGGTGGCCAAGCGGTGGGCGATGATGATGCTGGTGCGTCCTTCGGTGATTTTCTCCGTAGCCCGCTGAATCAATTGTTCGGTGTAAGTATCTACCGAAGAGGTCGCCTCGTCTAGCACCAATATACTGGGATTGCTGACATAGGCCCGTAGAAAGGCAATTAACTGCCGCTGTCCGCTTGAAAGCATGCTGCCCCTTTCCTTGACATTATATTGATACCCGCCCGGCAGGCTCGTGATGAATTCATCGACGAGGATTTGTTTGGCGGCCTCCTCTATGGTTTCCAGACTGATGGACGGATCTTTTAAGGAAATGTTGTTGGCAATGGTATCGGCAAAAAGAAAAACATCCTGCAAGACCACGGCGATATGCGACCGTAAGGAGGACAGTTTAAAATCCTTAATATCGACCCCGTCAACTTCAATGCATCCGGAATTGATTTCGTAGAATCGGCTCAGCAGGTTGATGATGGTGGATTTTCCGGCCCCAGTGGCACCCACAATGGCTACGGTCTCCCCGGCCTTCACCTCTAGGGATATACCATGCAGCACTTCCTCATCCTCCAAATAACCGAAACGCACATCGGTAAACTTAATGTGGCCACGTACATCGTCTTTTTCAATGGTCCCGACATCCTGTATATTGCTATCGGTATCCAAAATGCGGAACACCCGGTTGGCGGCCACCATGCCCATTTGCAAGGTATTAAACTTATCGGCGATCTGCCGCAACGGGCGGAACAGCATATCGATCAATAAGATGAAGGCGAAGATGGTTCCGAATTCTTCCCGCGCCAAATTGGAAACGTTGAGCAGTCCGCCGTACCATACTATAAGTCCCACTGCGAGGGAAGTAACGATTTCGGCAATGGGAAAGAAGATGGAGTTGTACCAGACGGTTTTCAACCAGGCATTCTGGTGCTTTTCGTTGATATCCCTGAACTTGTCGCTCTCGATTCTTTCACGGGTGAACAGGTGCACGATCTTCATACCGGTAATACGTTCCTGGACAAAGGAATTCAGGTTGGCCACCTGCGCCCTCACCTCGGTAAAAGCGACCTTCATCGCCTTCTGGAACAGCCGGGTCGCATATGCGATGATGGGAAGCAGCGCGAATACGATCAACGCCAACTTCCAGTTCATGTACAACATCACCCCGGCCGCAACGAACATTTTGAGCAGGTCGGCCACGATCTGAAAAAATCCCTGGCTGAATATCTCGCCGATCCGCTGCATATCGGCCACGGCACGGGTCACCAGAACGCCCAACGAAGACGTGTCAAAATACTTCATGCGAAAGGCCAGCATATGCCGGAAAAGATCGACGCGGATATCCTTGATGACCGATTCGCCCAGCCAGTTCGAATAATAATTGAAACCCAATTGACTGACCACTTGGCCCACTAGCACGCCGAGCATGGCCAAGATCAAAAACAGCAATCTATCGGCGTTGCTCTGTTTGATCGCATCGTCAACGATCTGTTGCACGATAATAGGGGTCATCACCGCAAAGCCCGAAAGGAGAACGGCGGAGAAGGCCACACTGTAGAAGGTCAACCGATACGGTCGGGTGCGCTTCATCAAACGGTTGAACAAGCGCAAGTCAAATGCTTTTCCAGTATCCTTATCCATATTTTTCTAAAATAGTATCAGGGTATAGCACGGTGGTCAAATATAAACCTTTTGCGGGTACCGATGGGCCCGCTTGGGATCGGTCCCTATTATTTATAATCCTTTTAACATCGGCGACTTTCCATTTTTCCATCCCGACTTCCAGCAAAGTTCCCACGATCGCGCGCACCATATTCCGTAAAAAACGATCGGCGGAAATCGTAAAGACGAGCTTGTGGCCTTGCTGCTCCCAAATGGCCTTTTTAACTGTACATCGGTATGTTTTTACATCGGTGTTGGATTTTGAGAAGCATTCGAAGTCTTCTTGATCCAACAACAGCGTCGCGGCCTCGTTCATCGCCATCGTATTTAAAGGATGTTTTACATAATGTGCCAAATCGGAATAAAAAGGATTTTTTTCCTGAACGATCAAGTATTCGTAGATGCGTTCAATGGCATCGAAACGGGCGTGGGCATCACCGGATACCGGAAAGATCTTCTGTACCGCAATGGCTTTCGGCAAAAAGGCGTTCAATCGATAAACCAGCTCGTTAGCGTTTTCAATATTATCAACCTCAAAATGGGCGAACATCTGCCTCGCATGCACCCCCGCATCGGTTCGGCCCGCCCCCACCAGTTCAAGGCCCCGCCTTAGAAGTGTGGACAGGGCCTCTTCCAGCACCTGTTGTACCGTGAGCGCATTCGGCTGTTTCTGCCAACCGTGATAGGGCTTTCCGAAGTAGGAGAACTGAATGAAGTATCTCAACTTGATTCTTTAGTTTTGTGGTGGTGCAAAGATAACCTGTTATGACCAAAATCCTCCTCCTCTCCGATACACATTCCTATATTGACGAGAGCATTCTAAAATACGTGCCCCAGGCCGATGAGATATGGCACGCAGGGGATATAGGAAGTTTGGCCGTCACGGATGCCCTTCGAAAAATTAGACCGGTACGGGCCGTTTATGGGAATATCGACGACCACATCATTCAAAAGGAATTTCCGCTGAACGACCGCTTCACATGCGAGGATGTGGACGTGCTGATGACCCATATTGGTGGGTATCCCCCTAAATACACTCCGCGCACAAAAGAATTGATTTCCCAAAACCCGCCCAAACTTTTTATTTGCGGACATTCGCATATCTTAAAGGTAATGTGGGACAAAAAAAGAGGGGTGTTGCACATGAACCCTGGGGCCTGCGGCAAACAAGGTTTTCACCAAGTGCGCACGATGTTGCGTTTCGTCATCGACGGAGAGGATATCAGGGATTTAGAGGTTGTGGAGTTGGGTGGGAAGCGGGGCGGCTAAAGAAAAAAAAGGAGAACGACCCCACGACCTTCCCCCGGTTTAGTTATGCATTCTGATGGCCCAACTACTGTCACTCCCGCCGGTCAATTGAATACATAGCCCAACAACCAAAACAGGACTATGAATGCGATTATAGCAAAACATCCGCATTTTCCACCGCTTAATTTTTTGGCGCCCCAACCGGCCAATAAGGCCCGTAATATATTTTTCATTTTCTAAAATTTCAGGTTACCGTTACCGTTTTACATCCTATTCACTACCCATTGGTGGTAAAACCGGGGTAGCAGGTCATTCCCCCATCCACAAAAATGGTAGTGCCATTGATGTATTCCGATTCGTCGGAAGCCAGCCAACTGGCCACACTACCGATATCTTCAGGAATGCCGATGCGTTTATAGGGAATGAGTTTCAACATGCCCTCGGCGCCTTCCTTGACGTTCCACACCTCCTTATTGATTTCCGTTTTCACTGCTCCCGGGGCAATACTGTTGCAGCGTATTTTTTGCGGTCCGTATTCCTGGCAGATGCTTTGCATCAACATGGTCAGCGCCCCTTTGGTCGCTGCGTAGTTGGCATGGCCTGCCCAGGGAATCACCTCGTGCACCGAACTCATGTGTATGATCTTGCCGAGGGATTTCGATACCTCTTTGCGCATGCCCCGTTTCAGAAATTCTTTGATGGCCTCACGGGCGCACAGGAACTGCCCCGTTAAGTTTACGTCCAATACCCTTTGCCAGGCATCCAGCGGCATTTCATGCAACGGGTAATCCATCTGTATGCCGGCATTGGCTACACAGACATCGACAGTACCGAAATGCGAAACCGTCTTTGCGAACATGGCCTTCACCTCATCTTCCTTGCTGACGTCGCATTGGAATACGATAGCCTCGCCACAATCGGAACTTTTTGATACCCAATGGGCGACCTCTTCGGCTTCCTTCTTTCCGCTGTGATAATTGACGACGATGTTACCGCCTTCTTTTCCCATTGCCTTGGCTATCGCCCTGCCAATACCAGAGCTGGCACCGGTAACAATACAGGTCTGATTTTTTAAGCGGTGGTTCGGTCTTTGCATCCTCCTTTGTTTTAATTCCCTAAAATATAGAATAAATCCATCGTTTCGGTGTAGTTTAAAAAAAGCCCCGATGTTTCCATCGGGGCGGTACACACTAATACTACTAAGATGTTGGTCTTATCGCAAACGATCGACAGATTTTACAAGATCTTCATCCTTTTTGATGGCCCTATTGGCGAGGACCAGTAAAACGATAGAAATTACAGGAATCAGCATCCCAATACCCTTCTCCGAGACTGGGGTCTCTCCGGATAAATTTAGCGATCGGTAAACGAAAAATCCCAATAAAAAAAGGTTCAACAACAGGTTCAACCGGTTGAGTATGAATTGATTTTTTCTTCTTTTGTAAAACACGATGGCAATGAGCGCCAAAAGAGCCGAGGCATAAAATACAAGGGAGACCGTAATATCTTGCTGGGCAAAAACAGCGTCTCCATCGGCATTGGACCATAGGTTGACCCAAAACGGCAATATACCGGAAACGAGCATAACAAAAAACAAATAAAGGGTCTGTATTCTTTGGATCATGATTAAAAGCGAGTTTCAGAAGACAAAAATACAGGCTTTTAAAAAAAAAACGAGGATGTATTGAAAATAATTTGTAATATTGTCCCGTTACTTAGCGTAGCACTCATACTCCTGCCACTTGAAAACCCAAATTTTTGTGTTTTTCTTTTTCCCCTTGCCGGCGTTAAAATTATCAATTGTAGCTAAGGCTATGTTCGAGAATTTTGCCTAGGCAAAGAAAAAAATAAATATCCCAAAATTTTCGGCTTTTCAATTGTCACGAGTATACCCGAAGGGAAATCTTTCCCGACAAATAATCCTACAGGAAATATACTTCTTTCTTTATACAACTTTATATTATACTTAATGTTTGAAATTTCAGATTTAAAAGCAAAAAAGCTGCCTGAGCTTCAGGAAATTGCCAAAGGCCTTAGCGTGCCCAAGTACCGAACCCAGAAAAAATTGGATCTGGTCTATAAAATTTTGGACGTGCAGGCCTCGGATCCAAAATCGGTCGCCGAGGTAGCCTCCGCCCAAACGGATGACAAGCCCGAAACCAAGCCCGAAACCAAGTCCAAACCCAAGCCTAAACCCAAGCCAAGGACGGCAAAGTCAAAGGACACCAAGGAAAAGAAGGATAAAACCAAGTCAGGTTCTTCCCAAGATTCCGATGCGTCTTCCCAAGATTCCGATGCGTCGTCCAAGGAGACTAAAAGGCCGCGGCCCCGTCCGCAAAGTTCGAAATCCGGTTCTTCGAAAAAAGACACCAAAAACAGCTCGAACCATAAAAACAGTAACAACGCCAAAAATCCGCGCCATCAGAAAAGCAATTATGACAAGAGCAATTATGATAAAGATCTGAAGAACCGCTATAAGGCACCGGAATTCGAGTTCGACAGCATTATCGAAAGTGAGGGGGTGCTTGATATTATGCAAGACGGTTACGGCTTTCTGCGTTCTTCCGACTATAATTACCTCTCCTCTCCCGATGATATTTACGTGTCACAGTCGCAAATCCGACTGTTCGGCCTGAAGACCGGTGACACCGTATTGGGTAACGTACGCCCGCCGAAAGAAGGTGAAAAATATTTTCCGCTGATCAAGGTCAATAAAATTAACGGTATCGATCCACAGGTCGTGCGCGATCGGGTAGCCTTCGAGCATTTAACTCCCCTTTTCCCTCAGGAAAAATTCAATATAGCCGATCGCCAAAGCAATATTTCGACACGGATAATGGACCTATTCTCCCCTATCGGGAAAGGACAAAGGGGCATGATTGTCTCCCAACCCAAAACCGGTAAGACGATGTTGTTGAAAGCAATTGCCAACGCCATTGCGGCCAACCACCCCGAAGTATTCCAGATTATTCTTTTGATCGATGAACGCCCCGAGGAGGTTACCGATATGCAGCGCAATGTTCGGGGGGAAGTGGTCGCCTCTACGTTCGACAAAGAAGCTACGGAGCACGTGCGCGTGGCCAACATCGTTCTCGAAAAGGCAAAGCGATTGGTAGAATGCGGGCATGATGTGGTCATTCTGTTGGATTCCATCACCCGTTTGGCCCGCGCCTATAACACAGTTCAGCCCCCTTCGGGCAAGGTTTTGAGTGGTGGGGTGGACGCTAATGCCCTTCACAAGCCCAAACGTTTCTTTGGGGCGGCAAGAAACATCGAGAATGGAGGTTCGCTTTCCATCATCGCTACGGCATTGACCGATACCGGCTCCAAAATGGACGAAGTTATCTTTGAGGAGTTCAAGGGAACCGGTAACATGGAATTGCAACTAGACCGTAAAATTGCGAACCGAAGGGTATGGCCCGCTATCGACCTTACTTCTTCAAGTACGCGTAAAGACGATATTTTGCTGGATGATAATACCATACAACGGATGTGGATCTTGCGCAAATACCTGGCGGACATGAACCCGGTAGAGGCAATGGAGTTCATAGAACAACGCATTAAACAGACCAAGAACAATGAGGAGTTCTTGTTGACGATGAACCAATAGACCCCCGACGCGGTAATTTTTAGACCCGGTGGTAAGGGTAAAATAAAATCCCAAATTCCAAAAACATCTATTTTGGAGTTTGGGATTTTTTAATGCAGATAAGCGTATACCCCGTTCTAGGGAAGGATTCGAGGGGAGGATAAGCCAAATGATAGGTTCTACTCTTGCCTGAAATCATGATTTTACCTTCTTTGGTATATAATCGAAGGAATCATAGAATTAGGATATTTTATTAAAAATGACGGTTTTATACAGTTGATTGTAACTGGATTCTTTATTATTTATGAGGAAGTATCAGTATTTTCAGATATCTTTATAACCTAAAATAATTTCTTCCCCCGAATTTATTCCACAATCCTGCGATTCCCCCTGCAGGCAATTTTTAAATTGAATAATTTAACCTTAGAAAACCTATGTCATGAAAAATGTTCTGAAATTTATGGTAAAAATCGGTATGGTCTCCGCCCTTCTACTGGGCTTCTCCAGTTGTAGGGATCAAGACACCGATTCGAATGTGAAAGTGGAAGAAGTCGATACTATTATTATTCCCAATGATCAGGCCAAAGAACTATACGATACGTACACCATCCGTCGGGAAGGATTGATCCGGGATTTTGAGAATGCCCAGGATAGTTTGGATAACCAAGGTGCCTCGGACGATCAGGACCAAAAAGGACAGAATGAAGAAGACGGATCACAAAAGGCTGTACAACAAAACAATGGCCCACAAAATGGTACTGGATTTCAGGTGGTCCGTTATGGCTTTTCTGATTTCCAATCCTTAAAAAAATATATGACCTTTATCGAACAAGAGGCCGAGAGGGCACAAGTAGATATTTCTACGCTTCGTTTTTATTTTGCCAATTATCCCGATAAGGACAAGTTTAACAATGGAAATCCGGTCAAAGAGCCCCGACGTAATACCTTGGTGTTCGTACCTACGGTTAATACGGGAAAAGGAGAATACGCTTTTTTTACAGCCGATGACGAGGATGGAACTAGGAAGGCATTTTTATTATCCGAGGAATTGGCCGAAAACGGTCAGTCGTACGGAGGAAAAGGTAAGGAGGAAGCCTCGATGCTTCCCACTGCCAATTTATCCAATTCGACCGAAGCTCCGCTACCGATCACAAACAAACAAAGTCTGTCTGGAAACGAATGGGGCTTAAGGCCTCCACAATAACGACTCACCTCATAACCACTATTTAAAATCAAAAGATGGATCTAAAATGGGTTGACGACTTTTTAGAAAATTCTTTTGTGCTTATTTACGGTATAACCTTTATAGTGTCAATGATCCGTTATCCGAAATATTTTGACACCTCCTTAAAGTATTTTCCGATAGTTATTTTGTACACCTTGCTTAACGAGTGTCTCGGAATACTCATATACAAGTACGACACCTTCAGCCTAGCGTTCAACAATTTATATTCGAACAACTACACCATCATCTACACCATCTATAACATCGGATTTTTCTTATATTTCTTTTATTTGTTTAGGACGTACCTTAAAAATTCAGGATATAGGGCTATTATCAAATTCAGTAGCTTTCTGTTTATAGCGGTATGTTTGATCAATCCCTTTTTTCAAAATATTTTTAATGAGTACCAGTATTTAATTTTTTTTTCCGGGGCATTGATCTTGATGCTCTGCGTCATCATGTATCTTAAAGAGCAAATAAAAAATAGCACCGGCGAACTGAAAAACAACGTCCTGTTTTGGATTGCCCTTGGATTACTTCTTTACCATATAGGGTACATACCGATAAAATTGCAGCGTTACCAAAATGAGTTGAAAGGTGCTACGGAGGAACCCTTCTTCAAGTATATTCACTTATCCTTGATATTGATTATGTACATCTGCTTCATCATCGGGTTTTTACGAATGAAAAAAAGATGGGAAATTCAAAGTAAAGAACAGTTATAATTTGGCCTTAACTGACAGTATTACAGTCTGAAATCGACAATATTTCAGAGTTTTGCCATAAAAGACGTGGTCAACGAATTTTCGCTTCAAGCTTTCCAAACAAAGACATTCCTTCTTACCCGCCTTAGGATAGGAGTTGACAGCGGATTTTCATTATGATGGGGGGACTTGGCCGAAAAAAACCAAAATTTACATTCCTTTTCCGGGCTTCCGCATGGTTGTTGCGCTTAATTAATGCGTAAATTAATAATAACCTAAAAACTTAAAATGAAAGTACTTGTAATAGGAGCGGGCAATATGGGGTTGACCTATGCGGAGGCGATGTCACGATCAAAACTGCTTAAGAAAAAGAATGTTATGATTTTGGACAATTCCCCCGAAAAAATCCTATCCCTTAAAAAAATTTCCCATTTCGATGTATTTGATAAGATGGAGGATTGCCTTCCACAGGCGGATCTGGTTTTTTTGGCCGTTAAGCCTTACCATAGCGCCGATCTCTTTGCCAAGATGAAGCCCTTGCTCAATCCGGGCCAAATTATCATCTCCATAATGGCGGGCATAACGATAGGTGCCATGAAAGAGGCTTTGGGAATCAATAAAATAGTACGGGCCATGCCTAATCTACCCGCCCAGGTCGGTAAAGGAATTACCTCCTATATGGCCTCCGACGAGATAAGCCGTATCGAAATTCTGACGGTCGAAAATCTACTGGATACCACCGGGAAATCGATTCGTGTACAATCCGAAAACTATATCGATGCTTCTACCGGAATCTCGGGAAGCGGCCCGGCGTATGTTTTTTATTTTATGCACAGCATGATGGAAGCCGCATTGAAAATGGGCTTTTCAAAAAACGACTCCAAAGTACTGGTCAGTCAGACGTTTGAAGGTGCGGTGGAACTGTTCAACCAATCCGATCTCTCCCCTAATTCGTGGATGGACAAAGTAGCATCGAAAGGCGGTACCACGCGAGCGGCACTGGATTCTATGGACGACAATAATGTTAAGGACCTCATCGAAGAAGCAGCGTATGCTGCATTCAATAGGGCCATCGAACTTGGAAAAGAGAAATAGTATGTATAAACAACGAGTAGTGATTAAGGTCGGTACGAACGTTATGACCAATAAGGACAATAGGATTGTACGTCCCATTTTAAAAAGATTGGTAAAGCAAATTGCCGAGCTATACGAAAACGACATTATGGTGGTACTCGTATCCTCTGGTTCGGTCATCGCCGGCATTGAGGTAATGGGTGATTCAAAAATTACGGATAAAACCATTCGCAGACAGGTGTATTCGGCCATTGGCCAGCCGCGTATGATGCGGCTGTACTACAACATTTTCCGTGACTACGGGATGAAATGTGCCCAAGTATTGGCTACAAAACGGGATTTTAATCCCGGGGTACATCGTGAGAATATGATAAATTGTTACGAAGGACTTATGTCGGAAGGGGTCATACCGATCGCCAACGAAGACGATGCGGTATCGGTGACCACATCTATGTTTTCCGATAACGATGAACTAGCTAGTTTGGTCGCCGAACTGATCAAAGCGGATAAATTCATAATTCTAACGGATATCGATGGCCTCTATACCGGTCATCCCGATGACGAACACACCAAAGTGATCGAGAATGTAGGGGTGGACGAAAATGTGGAAAAATATGTGAAAACGGTCCAGAAAGGGGAAGCCGAAGGCCGTGGCGGAATGGGCTCAAAGCTGAGTATTGCCAAGCAGACTGCCGCCAAGAACATTCCCACTTATATTGCCAATGGAAAACGTGACAACATTATTATCGATATCGTAGAAGGCAAACAAGTGGGAACGCGCATCATGGCTTGAGTGACGGAAGATAGATGACGAATGACAAAAAGCAAAATATTTAAAAAACATCAATAGATATGAAGATACTGGATACAGAAATAAAGAACAAAGTACTGAAGTCGATGATCTCGATTTTGGACGAGGATAGAAATAAAATACTGGAGGCCAATAAAAAGGATTGTGAGCTTTTTGAAAAGGACGATCAGGCACTCTATGACCGGCTGGTCGTCAACGACAAAAAAATAGACGGAATGATCGCATCGGTCAAGGAAGTTATGGGTCAAGAGGATCCGGTAGGCAAACTTAAATCCGAGCGGAAACTGGACAACGGCCTTGAAATCAAGAACAAGACCGCCCCGTTCGGCACCATCATGATCATTTATGAATCGCGTCCCGATGTAACCATCGAGGCGGCCGTGTTGGCTTTCAAAGCGAACAACAAAATCCTTTTAAAGGGTGGTAAAGAAGCCTACCACAGTAACCAAGTCCTGGAAGCCTGCTGGCACCGGGCATTAAAGGAAAACGGACTCGAGACGGATTGGATCCGACTGCTCACTTTGAATCGTCAGGAAACGCAAGCTTTCTTAAAAAATCCTCCCGAAAAACTAGATCTAATCGTTCCTCGTGGTGGGGAACGCTTGATTGCCTTTGTGAAAGAACATGCACAATGCGCCGTATTGGTCAGCGGCCGGGGGAACAATTTTCTGTATGTCGATAAAAATGCGGAGTGGAAGAAAAGCCTTGACGTAATACTCAATGCAAAAACCCAAAAAATTTCAGCCTGTAACGCCCTGGACAAGATCTTAGTCGATAGTGCCGTGCCCGATTATGGTAAAAAACTGAAGGAACTGGATGCGCTTTTAACGGAAAATGGCGTTTCTATTTTAGTGGATGAACAAACAGGCACCGTATTAAATGAGCGACCCGTAATACAGGATGAGTCCGTTTGGAAAGAAGAATTCCTGGCCATGAAATGCTGCATCGGTACCGTGGACGGCTTAGAGGATGCCATTGAAAAAATAAACACTTATTCCGGGGGCCATTCGACGACCATCATGACCACGGACAAAGAGGCGGCCGTAAAATTTATGGAACAGATCGATGCCGCCGCCGTGTACCACAATGCCTCTACCCGCTTTACCGATGGGGGAGCCATGGGTGTCGGTGCCGAACTCGCCATAAGTACCGACAAGCTGCACCATCGCGGTCCGCTCGGTCTGGAACAATTGGTCACCAATAAGTATTATGTTTACGGAGATGGGCAGGTTAGGGTCTAAAATTGGACCTACCCAACGGAAAAAGCCCCAACGGAATGGTATCCGCTGGGGCTTTTCTATTACTAATCAGCTATTGTCTTGACTACAGGGCCGCGACGTGCTTGGCCAATTTACTCTTTAAATTGGCCGCTTTATTGTCATGTATGATGTTGCGTTTGGCCAAACGATCGATCATGCTGTACACACTGGGCAACAGGGCCTCGGCATCTTTCTTTTTCTCCTCGCCGCGCAATTTTTTAATCGCGTTCCGCATTGTCTTATGCTGGTAACGGTTGCGTAGGCGTACCGCCTCGTTTCTTCTGATTCGCTTTAACGCCGACTTATGATTTGCCATTTTTTCTAATTATATGTTATTCTGTTATTAGTTATGAATTATGGGCATTAAAACCTCTCAATCCTTAACCATGACCCTTAACTTGGTTTGTAGTAGCCCGTAGGGGAATCGAACCCCTGTTACCAGGATGAAAACCTGGCGTCCTAACCCCTAGACGAACGGGCCTTTTGCCAATTATGGGTTTTAGCAATTCCGCGCCCATAACCCTTAACTTTAAACAGTAGCCCGTAGGGGAATCGAACCCCTGTTACCAGGATGAAAACCTGGCGTCCTAACCCCTAGACGAACGGGCCTTCTCGAGGTACGGGATAAAAGGGACGAAGTGCGAAATAATAAATTAAACCTTGTATTTCGTACCTCTACCTCCGTACTTGGAAATGCGGATGCAAAAATACGATTATTTTTAACTATCGCAAGACCTGCCCCTAATTTTTTGGAACTGTTGTCGGCCCTGATAATCAGTACGCCTTCGCAAACAAAACACGCCTTTCCGAAGGCTTTCCGGTCACCATACAAATCCCAGGATCCCCAGTGGCATCTATCGGAATACATCGGATAGTGGCCTTGGTCTCTTCCTTAATCCGGTTCTCGGTGTCTAGGGAGCCGTCCCAATGGGCAGAAATGAATCCGCCTTTTTCTTCGAGCAGCTGTTTGAAATCCTCGTAGGTGTCCACCCTCGTAATATGGGCGTCCCTATAATCGGCTGCTTTTTGATAAATATTTCTTTGGATATCCTCCAGTAAAAATTCAATTTTGGAGATAACCTCGTCCATAGGCACGGTTTCTTTCTCCAAGGTATCCCGGCGGGCCACTTCGTAGGTACGATTTTCAAGATCACGCTGCCCGACGGCCAAGCGAACGGGTACGCCTTTCATTTCATATTCGTTGAACTTAAATCCCGGTTTATGGGTATCGCGATCATCGAATTTTACCGAAATGCCTTTAGATCGTAATTCCTTCACCAGGGGAGCTATCTTTTCTGAAATGGCATCCAATTGGTCCATCCCCTTATAAATAGGAACGATCACCACTTGAATGGGCGCCAACTTGGGGGGCAGTACCAGGCCGTTGTCATCGCTATGGGTCATAACCAACCCGCCCATCAGGCGGGTGGAAACGCCCCAGGAGGTGGCCCAAACAAATTCCTGTTTCCCTTCTTTGGTCGCAAATTTTACATCGAAAGCCTTCGCAAAGTTCTGGCCCAGAAAATGGGACGTACCGGCCTGTAAGGCTTTTCCATCTTGCATTAGGGCCTCGATACAATAGGTATCGATGGCCCCGGCAAAACGTTCGCTTTCCGTTTTGGTGCCTTTGATAACCGGCATGGCCATATGGTTCTCGGCAAAATCGGCGTAGAGATGCATGATCTTTTCCGCCTCTTCAATCGCCTCTTGCTCCGTGGCGTGGGCCGTGTGACCTTCTTGCCAGAGGAATTCAGCGGTCCGCAGAAAAAGGCGGGTACGCATTTCCCAGCGTACCACGTTGGCCCATTGGTTGATCAACAAGGGCAGGTCGCGGTAAGATTGTATCCATCTTCTATAGGTATCCCAGATAATAGTTTCGGAAGTGGGCCGTACGATCAATTCTTCCTCGAGCTTGGCTTCGGGGTCAACGATTATCCCGCTACCATCCTCCGCATTTTTTAGGCGATAATGGGTAACCACCGCACACTCCTTGGCAAAACCCTCGACGTGGCTCGCCTCCCTGCTTAAATAGGATTTGGGAATGAACAGGGGAAAATAGGCGTTCTCGTGTCCTGTTTCCTTGAACATCCTGTCCAGTTCCGCCTGCATTTTTTCCCAAATGGCAAATCCATAGGGTTTGATGACCATACAGCCCCTGACCCCCGAATTTTCGGCCAGATTGGCCCCGATTACCAATTCATTGTACCATTTGGAATAATCCTCGCTACGCGTCGTTAATCTTTTACCCATGCTCTGTAGTTTGGCATAAAACTTGCTCTTATTAACTAAAATAATTGGGTAAAACTACTTATTTTTACTAGTTTCAACAATAAAATTTCACCACCATGATATATTTAATACCCTTACCCAAAATCCGTATTGCGGCCCTGTTGGCCCTCTCAGGTATCGTATTGGCCTCTTGCGGATCATATCAGTCCGCTTCCTATTACGATAACGACGGCATTTACTCAGGTGATACCCAAGTTACTACCGAAAGAAGACAGCGTGCTGACAAGCAACGGCAAGATAAAGGAGACGATACCTACACGCAGTATTTCCGACAGCAGGCCGATCAATACGAAGAGGCGCTGGAAGGCGAAATATTTACCGATATCGACTCGTATAGCAGTACCAGTGACATGGAGAACGACAGTCTTCCCCAAGGCCAATTGACCGATTATTATGACAACGGCAATGACTATGCCGGTTATGCCGCGTGGGGCGACAACGCCACTAGCGTTAATATTAACCTATACGACAACAGCTGGGGTTGGGGAGGCTTTGGTTTCGGCTCGCCCTGGTTGTACAATTCTTGGGGCTATGGCGGTTATGGCTTCGGTTGGGGCTACTATAACCCCTGGAGATACCGATATAGCCCATGGGGTTATGGGGGATACGGCTATGGTTACAGACCTTGGGGCGGCTTTTATGGTGGCTATGGCTATGCCGGTTATTATGGATATGGGGGATATGGCACCTGGTGCCCTCCCTTTGGTTATTACCATGGTTATAATAATCATGCCTACGGAAATAGGAACTATGCCTATAGCAGTACAAGGCGCGGGTACACCAACAGAACCAACGCCATTGCCGGAAATAGTTCAAGAAATGCCATACGCTCCAATTATAACAGGACGCGTTCCGTTCCGACATATGCCTCGAACAGTTCAAGATCTAATACCAATAGGAGTTCGGCCACCAGGAGTTCTCGAAGCTATAGCGGCACCCGCAGTAACTCCGACGCTTCCCGAAGAACGGTGAGTGTAGACCGCAATAGGTCGTACCGAGAAAGCCGCAGCACCCGCGCTACCCCGAACTATAATCGGTCGTATAGAAGCTCTTCGCCGCAAAGTAGCAGTGCCAGGTCTTCGACTTCCAAGAATTCTTCGTACCGAAGTTCGGGTACGCGAACTAGAAGTAGTAGCCCTGCCTATAGAAGCTCGACCTCCAGAAGCAATCAGTCTTATAGAAGTACTGCACCGCGGAGCAACAACAGCTATAGGTCTTCCCCTAGCCGCAGTGTGAGCCCTAGCAGCAGCTACAGAAGCAGTTCGGGAAGTTCGGGAAGTTCGGGCAGCGTAAGGAGTTCAGGTGGTGCCTCCCGGAGTACAGGTAGCAGTTCGTCGCGTTCCAGCGGTGGTCGGAGAAATTAGGTCTAAATTCAGTAAATTGGGCGAGAATCGATTTCCTAAAGTATGAGATGATCCCCGCCTAGACCTGTTCCGGAAACTATATCCAAAATAGATTAAAACTTGCTTATACTATGAAAAGATTTTTGACTTTCATCGCATTATCGGTATGCGCCATCGCTAGTGCCCAAGATATCGACGATGTAATCCGGTATAGTACCGAGGACCTGCAGGGTACGGCCCGATTTCAGGGTATGGGTGGTGCGTTCGGGGCCTTGGGCGGCGATTTGTCCGCATTGAACGTCAACCCCGCAGGGAGTGCCGTCTTCAACAATAGTCTGTTCACATTTACGGGCACCTATTTTGACCGTAAATCAGACGCGGCCTATCAGGGGCTTCAAATCAATACCCGTTCAAATAATCTGGACATCAATCAAGTGGGGGGTGCTTTGGTCTTCAAAACTCATGATCAAGATGCCAACTGGAAGAAAATTTCACTTGCCTTTAATTATGATTTGGCCCAGAATTTTGACGACCGTAGATATATTTCGGGAAATAGCAATCAGGGAATTGACACCTATTTTCTAGACTTTGCGGATGGTATTCGATTGAACCCCCTCAAAACACAGGACGGAGAATCCGTTAGGGATGCCTACTTGGATATCGGCGCAACAGATGGCCTAGGTTTCGCCGCACAACAGGCTTTTTTAGGCTTTCAAGCGGGTATAATCGAACCTGATGTGGACGAGCCAGACAATACCACCTATTTTTCGAATGCGGATTATAGCGAGTTGACCCAGGATTTCCGTCAAAGTGTCTCGGGATACAATAGCAAATTTACCGTAAACGCAGCGACCCAATTTCAAGATATCCTCTATTTAGGGGCTTCCATGAATTTTCACAACATTCTTTACGATCGGCTGAACCAATACGATGAGAGCTATACCGACACCAATTCGGAGCTACGCTCGGTTTCTTTCGATAATTTATTACAGACCGAAGGCAGCGGTTTTTCGTTTAGCGTGGGCGCCATAGCGAAACCGACCGAATTTTTACGTTTGGGTGCAAGCTACCAATCACCGACCTGGTATCGGTTGACCGATAATTTTTCACAGGCGATCAATTCCACCTATTCGCAACGGAAATCCCGATATCGCCAATTTAGATTTTGGTGGGGTCAATATTTTCGACTACCAGATCAAGACGCCTGGAAAATTAACGGGAAGTATTGCTGCGGTATTCGGTAAGAACGGCTTGCTAAGTTTCGATTATGGCTATCAAGATTATTCGAATGCCGAATTACGGCCGACCAGCGATTCTTTTTTCGCCTCCGAGAACCGGTTTATTTCAGAGGCTTTGACCGGAGTTTCCTCGATAAGGATCGGCGGCGAATACCGTATTGATCGCGTTAGCCTTAGAGCGGGGTATCGCTACAGGGAGAGTCCCTATGAAATGGCAATATTGTGGGCGATCTGTACGGTATCTCGGGAGGTATCGGTTATAGTTTTGGAGGGAGTAGGCTTGATTTTGCCGTTAACCGTACCGACCAAGATGTACTTCAATATTTCTTTTCGGGAATTGACACACCGGCCGTAGTGAACCGCATCAACATGAATTTTTCTCTGGGTTATACCTTAAATTTCTAGAATAAGAGGATAGACAATCTTATAATTCTGGGCTTTACGGCACTTTTTTATCGCTTCAACGTAAAATGGGTTCTAGTGGATTTTGCCACCAGCATCCCATCCTCCAATCCGCCATATTCCAGTCGAAACCAATAATCCGAAGAAGGTAGCGGGGTTCCGTTAAAGGTGCCGTCCCATTCGGAATGGATTCCCAACTGAGCCAGTAACTTTCCGTACCGATCAAAAACGAAAACGGAAGGATCGGTCAACGTTTCAATACCCCGGATATTCCAAGAATCGTTGGTGCCATCGTTGTTCGGGGTGAAGAACTTCGGATAGCCGACCACCAAAAATTCCAGCGGATTCGTAGTACCGCATCCATTTTTATCATTGATGATGACCGTGTTGATTCCCGGCGGCACATCCTTAAAAATCGGGATTATCCTGAAATTCGCCGCCATTGACGGCATATTCGTAACTTCCGTTCCCCTCCACAAAAATCTCGATGTCATTCCTATCCGGGTCTAGCGAAAGATTCGTATTCAAGAGTTCGACCCGGTCCAAAACGGGAATGCCGTAATAGGAAATTACGATATCATCGGTAACATGGCCAAAACTGGTAGTAATATCGACAAAATAACGTCCGGAATTGGGACTTACAACACGTATCTCAGTAGCTGAGGGACCCGAACCCAAGGATGCATCAATAATGCCATCGTCGTCATAATCCACCGACCAGGCAACGTTTTGAATATCGTGACCGGCGGGGGAATTCAAGGCAATCAATGGAATATCGGGGTCGCCTTCACAGGCAACGATATCCAATCCTAAAAATTCGTCCCTAAGGGTACAGTCCAACGCAGAGTTCTGATCGGCATCAACGGAACTTCCGGTAAACGTAAGCATAAAATATTCGGCTTCTTCGTCAAAATTGGTGTTGTAGTTATTGATGAGGATATAGTACATCTCGCCCGGCAACACATCCAACCATGGGGCATATGTATTTCCGTTTCCTTCTGTAACATCATCGACAAAAATGCCGCCCTGCTGTCCGCTTACGGGATTCACCCCAATTCCGGTAAAGTTGGTATTGTTCACCTCGTAATTACACGCTGCCACTGGTGCGGTACCGTTACTGATAGCGGCACAGTCGGGGTCGGGTCCGAAAACGATAAAATCCCATTCCGCCGTAGGTGTTCCCGAACCGCCCACAGGCAGGGCTTCGATATCAAAACCGACTTGTCCGGCAGTTCCGGCTCGAAAGACAAACCACGAAGCATTGTTTTCGATATTGGCGGAGCTGACACTTCCCTTTTCGAGACAATCATATAAACGGATGACCTCGGGATCAAAATCATCAATATCACCGCTACCGTCGGCATGACCCATAATAGGCGCATCGGCACATACGGGAATTGCCGTTCGGCAATCCGGTGAGTTCTGTGCGTTCATTTCCCAGCATAATAGGAACAGGGCACAAAGGGCACATAGGTTAGGTCGCATAAAGGCTAAACTAAAAATGCTTTTATGTATAACTACTTCAAGACCTGTTTAGTATGTTTCAACGGGAGAAAATCGGCAGTTAATCAATGCAATCCCTACCGCTTCAGCGAAAAGTGATTGTCGATATATTTGGCCTCCACGGTATGGCCGTTGCCATCCTTATACGATAGTCTGAACCAGTAATCGGCTTCGGGGAGGAGCCTCCCACGATAGGTACCTGCCCAATGAAAGGCAGTACCGTCGAGTTTAACCATTAGCTTTCCGTAACGATCGAAGACGGAGACCGATGGATCCTTCAAAAGGTCCAATCCCGAAATGTGCCATGAATCGTTCGATCCGTCGCTGTTGGGTGTAAAAAATTTGGGGAAACCGATTACCACGACCTCTTCGGTAAGGGCACCACAACCCTGCGGATCGTTTACGGTGATGCTGTGCCTACCGGGCAGTACGTTATAAAATTGGTTAGCCTCTTGGTAGGGCCCATCGTCCAGACGGTATTCAAGGGGGTTGGGGCCAGCGGCCAAAACGGTTATGGTATTATGGTTACTCAAATCTTCGATTTCGATATCGGTTATCGTCGGCGGTTCGGAGGCTATGACCGTAACCGTTCGCGAATCGCTACAGCTCAGTCCCGATTGTGTGTTGGTCACGGTTAGGGTATATTGACCTGCCTGTGTCACCTCGATGTTCGGCGTGGTTTCCCCTGAATCCCATTATATGTGTAATCAGAATGCGGATGCTCCGGACCCAAAAATATCCCAGAATCGATTTCACAGAGATAGGCAATTTGGGGAAAATCAAGTACAGGGGTTTTGAGATTGATCAATCGAAAACTTTGGGATACATCAAAACATTTGGATTGTCTATAGGGCCGACCCGCACGTAAATGGTCTCTGTTCCTGATTGCGTTGGATGGGGATTGGCCAATGCATGTATTCCGTTCGTTGCATCGGCCAAGGAAGCGTGATAGCTCACAACGAACTTTTGGGAATCTTTGGTTTCCCAGTACTTCGGCATCTATTTGGGAAAGTTCGACCACATCGAAGCCTGAACATGAGGCCTTATCGCCGATAGGATGCGCTACGGGCACCTCGGAAAACGCCACCTGCACTTCACTGATGATACTGCCGGAGGGTCGCAGGACTTCCACCCGGTACTGGGCAGAGGCATTTACGTTCAAGGTCGCATCGTTTTCTCCGGTAATGGGAATAAAACCGCTTCCCGTATCCGTAAACCAATTATAGTTGGTGGCATAGGAGGTGGTGGCATCCAGTAAGACCGGATTGCCCTCACAAGCCGATACCGGCGGACCGAGCAGGTTGTCGATAAGGGAACAATCGAGCGCATCATTGGGGTGGGAAACAAAAATATTTCCAGAAAACTGCACCGAAAATCCTGAATTGCTATTGCTAAAATTATTTATGAACAGGTAATAGTTCTCACCAGCTTCGACCTGTAGCCAATCTTCATACTGTACGTTATCCATCCTGCCGGTCGGGTCTTTTCCCACCCCGACAAAGCTGTTGGCCTCCTGATTATCGAAAAAGTTACAGCGTACCGGCTCCCCCAACTTGTGGCAATCGTCGGTTTTGTAGAGGGCGAAATCCCAATCCTCATCCATAGATATCCCGATATTAAATCCCAATTGCCCCGAAGCACCCGTTCGGAAACGGTACCAGGCGGAATTGGATTCGATACTGCCGTCAAGGGTCTGCTCCAGACATCCGCTTACGGCCGCCCCGTTGAAATCGTCTTTGCCGAAACCGTTGATGGCCCCGTTCACCGGGGTATTATTGCAGATGGCTATGGCGTTGCCACAATCGGAGGCAACTTGGGCGTAGGCGGCCGACCCTGATAACAATAGTAAAAAAAAGATACCGATGAAACGGGGCATAGGTAGGTTTTACTTTGGGTGGCGTAAAAATAGCCCATAGCCGTACTTAACACCAATTTATGTTGTGTAACGGCAGATGGAAGGCATAAAGTGCTATATTATGTATATCTTTGCATCCGTTTTATTAAGGGAGGCGTATGAAAATAGACAACACATTAGAAAAGCAGTATGAGGAGTTGGGCAACGACCATGCTTCGGCATCGGAAGAAACCCCGCTGCGCAATGATGCTTTTGAGCTGGACGATGCGGCAAAAATTAAGCGCATTCGCCAAAACGTCCGGGAAATTATGCTGACGTTGGGCCTTGATCTCGAAGATGATAGCCTAAAAGGGACGCCCGACCGGGTGGCCAAAATGTATGTAAAAGAAGTTTTCGGGGGATTGCATCCCGATAAAAAACCCAAATCGTCCACCTTTGCCAATAAATACAAATATGGGGAAATGTTGGTCGAAAAGAACATTATCCTCTACTCCACCTGCGAACACCATCTGCTGCCTATCGTAGGTAAGGCGCACATTGCCTATATTTCGGGCGGCACCGTAGTGGGACTGTCAAAAATGAACCGCATCGTCGATTATTTCGCCAAACGGCCGCAGGTACAGGAACGTCTGAACATACAGATTGTACGGGAGCTGCAAGAAGTATTGGGTACCGACGATGTGGCCTGTGTTATCGATGCCAAGCACTTGTGTGTCAATTCTAGGGGCATTCGCGATAACGAAAGCAGTACCGTAACCGCAGAATACGGCGGAAAGTTTAAAAATGAGGCCATTCGACGGGAGTTTTTGGATTATATAAATATGGATACCCATTATTAAGTACAGCATGTATGCAAGCCTACCAAAGCCAAACGATCAAAATCCATAATTCCCTTACCGGCAAAAAAGAAGTTTTTGAACCCCTGAACGAAGGCCATATTGGGATGTACGTCTGTGGACCCACGGTCTATAGCAATGTGCACTTGGGTAATTGCCGTACCTTTATGTCTTTTGACATGATCTTTCGGTATTTTAAGCATTTGGGCTATAAAGTCCGATACGTACGCAATATTACCGATGCCGGCCACATGGTCGACGATGCTGAAGATGGGGAGGATAAAATTGCCAAGAAAGCACGCTTGGAACAGCTAGAGCCTATGGAAGTGGTACAGCGGTATACCCTCGACTTTCATAATACCCTTGAAAAATTCAATCTGTTGCCCCCGAGCATCGAACCTACCGCCACTGGACATATTATCGAACAGATAGAAATTATCAAGGATATTTTTAAAAAGGGATATGCCTATGAGGCCAATGGTTCGGTGTATTTCGACGTGGCTAAATTCAATAAGGACTATGAATACGGACAGTTAAGCGGAAGAAAGCTGGAGGATATGATTGCCAATACCCGCGAACTTACCGCTCAGGACGACAAGAAAAGTCCGCAGGACTTTGCCCTATGGAAAAAAGCCGAACCGCAGCACATCATGCGCTGGCCTTCCCCTTGGGGCGACGGGTTTCCGGGATGGCATTTGGAATGTACCGTAATGAGCACCAAATATTTAGGGGAAACCTTCGATATTCATGGCGGGGGAATGGATCTGAAATTCCCGCATCACGAATGCGAAATTGCCCAAGCGGAAGCCAGTTATGGCAAGTCCCCCGTCAATTATTGGATGCACGCCAACATGCTGACCATGAACGGGAAAAAGATGGCCAAATCTACCGGTAACAATATTTTGCCCGGGCAGATTTTTACGGGTGAAAACAAATTGCTCAGTAAGCCGTTCTCGCCATCGGTAGTGCGGTTCTTTATGATGCAGGCCCATTACGCCAGCATTTTGGACCTGAGCAACGATGCGCTGTTGGCCTCCGAAAAAGGATTCAACAAATTGATGGAAGCCCTCGATTTGCTGGGCCATCTGAAAACCGGCAGTAACAGCGATTTTGATATAAAGGCGTGGGAGCAACAGTGCTACGATGCCATGAACGACGATTTCAACACCCCCATCTTGATCGCCTCATTATTTGAGGCGGTACGCCACATCAATCTGATCAAGGAAGGCAAGGAAAGAATTACGCCAACGGATAAAGAGGCCTTGCAAAAGACCATCAATGCCTTGGTCTTTGATGTTCTCGGCCTCGAACAAAAAACTGGAAATGCCGCCGATACGGAAAAGCTTTCCGGAGTGGTCGAGATGCTGATCCAACTCCGTAAGGAAGCCCGGGAAAATAAGGATTTCGCCACTTCCGATAAAATCCGCGACCAATTGGCGGATTTGGGCATTCAATTGAAGGACGGAAAAGAAGGGACTACTTTTAACCTTCATTAATTTAGGGCCGCGACCGTGAAAAAATTCCTGATAGCCCCTTTCGTTTTTCTGGTTCGGTTCTATCAAGTCGCCATTTCTCCCTACACCCCCGCTACCTGCCGCTACTCTCCTACCTGTTCGCAATACACCTTGGAAGCCTTAAAGAAACACGGACTGTTTAAGGGTGGCTGGTTGGCGTTAAAGCGGATTCTTAGCTGTAATCCTTGGGGAGGTGAGGGGTATGACCCGGTTCCCTAAGAGCAAAATCCATCTCCAAAATTCCTAATTTTCAAACACCATTAAAGTGTAAGTTTAGGTGCAAGTTCCAAATTTACCACTAAGTTCAAACCCATACGTGGGTACTAGATATTAGTGCATCCAACACCCGACCTTGCGAGCGCACCAAAACAACAAACGGAAAAACCCGTAACCCCAAACCCATTTTCGTATCTTAGCCCCTTCAAAACTGAACTACATGTATTTCTTGGGTATTATCTGGAATCCGAACGAGACACTTTTTACGCTCGGCCCCTTACAAATCAAATATTACAACCTGCTATGGATCGTCGCTTTTGCGTTGGGCTGGTTTATCATGAAACGGATTTTTCTCAACGAGAAAAAGACCGTTGAACAGCTCGATTCCCTTTTTATTTATACGGTGCTTGCCACCATGTTGGGTGCGCGTCTGGGCCATGTAATTTTTTACGATTGGCCGTATTATCAGAACCATTTATTGGAAATACTATTGCCCATTCGCGAAAGTGCCGACGGCACGCTATTTGGGTTTATTAACGGTTATGAATTTACGGGATTTACCGGTCTCGCCAGCCACGGGGCGATTATTGGGGTCATTATTGGAGTGTATCTTTACACGAGAAAGCATCAAGGGTTTACGATGCTCTGGTTGTTGGACCGTATGGTGATTCCCTTTGCAATCGGTGCCTTTTGCGTGCGGTTGGGTAATTTTTTCAACTCCGAGATCAACGGGAAGGTCACCGATGAATCCTTCATTTTTGCCACTAAGTTTATCCGCGATTCCGATGATATGCATCCCGCCAAGGCTTTGGCCATTACCAAAGAAAAAACGGTCAATGCCGCTTATGATGCTCTGGAGAACAATCCGCAGTTTTCACAATATTTGGCTGAAATCCCTTATCGCCATCCAGCGCAATTATATGAGGGAGTCGCTTATATTTTCGTCTTCTTGATACTGTACTTTCTCTATTGGAAAACCGACAAAAAGGATAATCGTGGCTTTTTGTTCGGCCTTTTCCTAGTCTTGCTCTGGACCATCCGTTTCTTTGTCGAATTCGTAAAGAAAAGCCAAGGCGGTTTCGAGGAATCACTGGGCCTTCTCTCCACCGGGCAATGGCTGAGCATTCCATTTATCCTGATCGGCTTTTATTTTATGTTTAAACGGAGTTTGGTAAGCAGTAAACAGTAGCCACTGGCCAGTGGTCAGTGGTCAGTAAAATTATGGAGAACTTTTTGCCCGAATTGCGCCTTTGCGGTTAAATTTTTTCCAATCAAATTCCAGCATATGAGAAATTTCAAATTGGTATTTTGTCTTCTTTTTGGTTTTCGTTCTCCTTCAGTCCTGCAAAGATGAAACCCCATAAGATCATCAAAACAGAACCGATCGCCTTTCAGAAAGAAGGAGAGCTGACCCTGTTCAAGGTCGAGTCCGATTCCATTTTGGGGCAATTGAACATTGAAATTGCCGATAACCCGTACGAGACCGAAACGGGACTCATGTACCGTAAGGGCATGGAGAACGATCAGGGGATGCTTTTCGTGTTCCCCGCTCAGGCCATGCATTCCTTTTACATGAAGAACACCGAATTTCCGTTGGATCTCCTTTTTATTAAAAACGACATGCACGTAGCCAGTATTCAGGAAAATGCCAAACCCTTCAATGAAACCAGCCTATCCTCGAAGAGTACCCGTTCAATACGTGCTGGAGGTCAATGCAGGCATGGTCGAAAAATGGGGATTACAAGTCGGGGATAGTATATCGTACGAGAAACAATAGCCCGCCATGGATTTTTTGTTCGAAAGCGAGGAAACCGATAGATTGCTGTTCAGAAAATTAAGACCCTCCGACTGCGAAAGTTGGCTGCCTTTCACCAAGAGATCCAGAAAAGTTCACCATATCGCACGTTTTCATTCGAAGGCAAGGTGTTACTCTCCCAAAATGATACCACCTCGGGCATTAGCTATCTCGTCTTGTATCCAATTTTTGCCCATAGGGCATTTCCACTTTGAAATTCCTCCAATACCTTAACCACTTGGCCCTTTTTTATACTGTGGCCTCTTTTGTCGCCGGCCCTGGGAAAATCCGCGTTGCCGATAACCCCAGTGTTTACATTCCTGTCCGCTGAGGCTATAAAAAAATGTCCCAAATCCGAATTTAGCTTCTCCTTAAAATACTCGGTACTTCCATCGGAATCAATGAGCTGCACATAGCCTTCCTCTTTGAAAAGGGTTTCGATCGCCGTTTTAATTTCGTCGCTTGCGCTGTTTGCCCTCGGTTACCTTAAGATAAAAAGCATAGGAATCGATGGAATTCGCCGCTTTTGCCTGATCCCACAATTCGAGGTCGGCTTCTTTGATGACATCCACAATTTTCTGTCTCGATTGTTGAGCTTCCAGCATCAGCGAATCGTTGACATGGGCCAACCTCAACGCCTTTTCCTTTTCTACCACGGCTCTCGCCTCTGATTTACTGGCCGAATAGGCAAAATAAAACGAAAGGCCCACCAAACCGACCACACAAAGCCAGAGGATGTTATTGATTCGCCTGCTTTTTTTGGCCGCTCTATTTATTTCATTGATTTTCTCCCGAATTTCGCTCATAGCAGTATCTTAGGTATTGATGTATCGGCTAAATTCCTTTTCAAGTGCGAGTATATCTTCTTGGCTGTTCGCAATAATGCCCTCTTCCATTCGGGAGAGGTCCTTTTCGAAAACCCTTACGCCTTTTAACCGTTTCTTCTGCTCTTTGGAGCTGTTGAAGGATTTTAGACCGAATATCATGGGTAGTCCTTCGCCAACGACAGAGCCCATCATCCCCATTTTTGCAGTAATCGTATCGAGTTTTTCCATCATACCGCCCATGAATTCCGGTTTGACCATTAGAAAAAAAGCTAGGACGGCAGCTATGCCAATACCGATACCCATATTTATTTTGGCGGCCCTGATCTGGGATTCCATCTCCTTTTTGTACAGTTGCATGTCCTCTTTAATATCCTTCAAGAGAATCAACTGTTTGTCGGTCAATGCAGCATTTTCCATAAATCGGTATTTATAGAGTTGGGCGGGAATAATGAAATAATTCCTAAATGGAATATATTATTAACCTGCCATTTTCGAATTCAAGGGATAACTATTAACGGGGGGAACTTTGGTACGGGTCGCAATAAGCAATTAAATTAGTCTTTTTTTTTCAATCTAGTATGTTCGAAATGAGATTTTTATATTCGTAAGTAGAGAAGCGGATTTATGGAACGAATACTCTTACAAATATGGAGCCCTACCCTAGATATTTGATTAAGCCAATAATTTTTCCCCCAAAAACATCATAAACTTATCTTTCGGATTGTCATTATATAATATGGAGAATACCTTTTGTGCATCATTGTATATTTTCATTTTGACTCCAATTCCTCCCTCGTCCGCCACTTTTAAGTAGTATTCTTTTGCTTTCTCCAATTGGTTTAGATAAATGAGGGCTTCTCCCATAGTACCCCATCTTTCGACACTGGGATAAAAATAGGCTTCAGCTGTGTCGAACGCCTGCTGTGCATACTGGCGCATTTGCTTTTTGTTTAAATCTAGCATGAGAAAAAGAAAGGCCAGATTAATGGCGTTCAAATAAATTTGTTCTTCATCTTCATCTTGGATGGCCAGGTTTAGGGCTTTTTCGTGATATTTTAGTGCCATCTTCCCATATTCCTCAGTATTTTGCCCTAGATATTTTACCTTGTACAGATCTCCCAGGGCGTTGAGCAAATCGGCGTCATTCTGGGTACGTTCATGGTTTTCGAGAATGGCAATGGCATCGTCGGTACGTCCGACCGCTTCCATGGCATAGATTAATTTAAGCAGATGGCGTTCGTCCAACTTTTCTATATTGGGCTCCAGATCCATTAGGGTGGCTTCATAGGTCTGTAAATTTTGTGGGAAACTGCTCAGAACCACATTTTCGGACATTTGAAATTTTGCAAAGGGAGTCTGAACGATAGTCACACCCGTTTCCTTGCCAGC
The DNA here is from genome assembly GCA_963764285.1 of uncultured Flavobacteriaceae bacterium. Classification (GTDB taxonomy): domain Bacteria; phylum Bacteroidota; class Bacteroidia; order Flavobacteriales; family Flavobacteriaceae; genus Pricia. The sequence continues at coordinate 1,051 of CAVXSA010000001.1, read as the reverse complement.
GGCAGCGGCCCTTTTGGGCACTTCTTCAAAAACATGTTCCACAACGTCCATAATCGTAACGTTCGGATCCGTGAAAGGGAATTTATGTTTGCCGGCCAATACCTCTAGAACACATTCCGTGAACAAGCTGTTTTTATCGTTCGGAAGCCTCCAAGATTTTTGGTCATCCTGACAAGAGGATAGTACCCACATACCGCCTTGATCGTTCAATCTCTGCGCCAGGCCCTGCATATTGTTCAAGCCCTCTTGGGTCATACCTTCCGCATGGCAGCAATCGAGCAAAAAGACCAATCTGTTAGACGCTAGGGCATTTATCTTTTCGGCGAGCTCTTCCGCTTTCACCCAAGTGGTCTTGTAATTTTCGGCGGTCATCCCGTAAGGCTGAAGAAAAAACTTATGCTTTGATTGATATTTACCTCCGTGCCCTGAATAGTACAGTAAGACGGATGAATTTTTATCCGTCATCCTTTTTAGCTGATCAAAGGCTTTCAATATACCCTTTCTGGTAGCCTTATCGTCAGTGAGCAGAATGACGTTTTCCTCGGGGTATCCTATCAGGTTTTCATCAATAAGTGTTCGATAGATTTGTGTGGCATCCTCGACAGTGTAGGGCAAATCATCACCCACACCAATAATGAGGGCAAACATGTTCTTTCTTTCTTTCACTATTATATTGTTAGGGTTACAAGCATGCCGGTCAGGTATAGACCAAGTCGAAACCAAAAAAAATATCTCGGAGACCCCGTAATCGAGTGTGGCTACTACCTCCAAAAATTTAAAATTTCTTCAAAATCGGATGTTCCTTTGATTCGCTGAAGGAAAACATCGTTTTGATATGAATCGGGCCCATATCTTTTTCCAGCGGCTACAGCCTTATAAAGATATTCAATGGCCATAGTGCCTTCATCGATCGCAGCGTAGTACCTGGCTATGGAATAATCTACCTGACCGTAGTCGTAGTTGCTTCTATTGGTCTCCATTTTTCTAAGAAGGGATTCGGCCATATCCTGTCTTTTATCCCCATGATACGCAATGGCCAAATCGGAGTAAT